>NZ_BMSG01000102.1 GCF_014649035.1 Streptomyces sindenensis | reverse complement strand
TCACCCGAACGCCTCGGTATTCTCTACCTGACCACCTGAGTCGGTTTAGGGTACGGGCCGCCATGAAACTCGCTAGAGGCTTTTCTCGACAGCATAGGATCATCCACTTCACCACAATCGGCTCGGCATCAGGTCTCAGACTATATGCACGACGGATTTGCCTACCGTGCGTCCTACACCCTTACCCCGGGACAACCACCGCCCGGGCTGGACTACCTTCCTGCGTCACCCCATCGCTTACCTACTACAAGTCTGGTTCATCGGCTCCACCACTACCCTCAACTCCGAAGAGATCGGGCCGGCTTCACGGACTTAGCATCGCCTGATTCAGTACTGGGCGTTTCAAAGCGGGTACCGGAATATCAACCGGTTGTCCATCGACTACGCCTGTCGGCCTCGCCTTAGGTCCCGACTTACCCTGGGCAGATCAGCTTGACCCAGGAACCCTTAGTCAATCGGCGCACACGTTTCTCACGTGTGTATCGCTACTCATGCCTGCATTCTCACTCGT
>NZ_BMSG01000101.1 GCF_014649035.1 Streptomyces sindenensis | reverse complement strand
GCCTCACGATTGACGAAGAACGGACTGTCCTCCCACCGAATGTAATCGCTCAACTCCTCACAATGCACACTCGGCGGAATCAACTCATTCCGCATCGACAACGCCAACGCCATCACACTCACCAGACCGGAAGCCGCCTGAGTATGACCAATATTCGGCTTCACCGACGTCAACGCACACCAACCCGAACGCCCCGACTCACCCCCACCAAAAGCATCCACCAACGCATTGATCTCCACCGGGTCACCCAACCGCGTACCCGTACCATGCGCCACCACATAACCCACCGACTCCGCAGAAACCCCCACCCGCTCATACACATCACGCAACAACCGCGACTGAGCAGCACCACTCGGAGCCGTAATCCCGTTCGTCCGCCCGTCATAATTCACCCCACTCCCCAGAACCGTCGCATACACCCGCTGACCGTCCCGCTCCGCATCCACCTGCTTCCGCAACACCAACACCGCAACCGCCTCACCCGGCACCATCCCGTCCGCACGCCGGTCAAACGCCCGAAGCACCCCCTCCGACGACAA
>NZ_BMSG01000100.1 GCF_014649035.1 Streptomyces sindenensis | reverse complement strand
GCTTGTGCGGGCCCCCGTCAATTCCTTTGAGTTTTAGCCTTGCGGCCGTACTCCCCAGGCGGGGAACTTAATGCGTTAGCTGCGGCACCGACGACGTGGAATGTCGCCAACACCTAGTTCCCAACGTTTACGGCGTGGACTACCAGGGTATCTAATCCTGTTCGCTCCCCACGCTTTCGCTCCTCAGCGTCAGTAATGGCCCAGAGATCCGCCTTCGCCACCGGTGTTCCTCCTGATATCTGCGCATTTCACCGCTACACCAGGAATTCCGATCTCCCCTACCACACTCTAGCTAGCCCGTATCGAATGCAGACCCGGGGTTAAGCCCCGGGCTTTCACATCCGACGTGACAAGCCGCCTACGAGCTCTTTACGCCCAATAATTCCGGACAACGCTTGCGCCCTACGTATTACCGCGGCTGCTGGCACGTAGTTAGCCGGCGCTTCTTCTGCAGGTACCGTCACTTTCGCTTCTTCCCTGCTGAAAGAGGTTTACAACCCGAAGGCCGTCATCCCTCACGCGGCGTCGCTGCATCAGGCTTTCGCCCATTGTG
>NZ_BMSG01000099.1 GCF_014649035.1 Streptomyces sindenensis | reverse complement strand
TCGGACCCGATCAACATGGTTCAGCCCGCTTCGCGAAGATCATTTCGCTGAGAAAACCTCAATCGTTGCTTTGATCATGAAGAGAATCATTGCTGCTGCCGCGCTCGCCCTCGCGGGCTGCGCCCTTGCCGCCCCTGCTCACGCCGATACCGCCCCGGTCGACGGTCCGGTCAACGCGACCGAAGAGTGGGACTTCGCGACCCCCGTCGGTCCCGCACAGGAGATCGCTAAGGTCCCGGTTCTCAGCCCCTACCTCGGGGTCCAGAAGAACAACGCGGCCAACGGCAACGTCCTGGACCACGCCCGCATCCCGAGCGCGTAACCCCCTGCACCGCCGCGGCCCCACCGGCGAAGGCCTGATCGTCATCCGGCCCGGCGAGGGCGGCGGCTACTGGCTGCCTGGCGGCGATTTCTGACGCACCCCGCAAGCCACGGAAAAGACGCTGGCCCGCGGTCACGCCATCGGCGCCGGGGCCCCGTCATGTGAAGGCTGGGCGGCCGGCGCCTCAGAAAGTGTTGGGTAACTGATCAACTGCTGCTTGTAGTCGACGGCGGTGATCTT
>NZ_BMSG01000098.1 GCF_014649035.1 Streptomyces sindenensis | reverse complement strand
GCCCGCGCCGCCCTCGTCCTCAACGGAATCTGGAAGTGATCACCATTGAGAAAACCTCACTCGCCTTCCGATTCCAAGCGAAGAGGGGAATGCCATCGTTGCGGTGCTTCTCGAAAATGGCTCGGTCGTTACTGTCGAGGTTACGGATCGAATAGTCGGCCAGAGAGTCTCGGGCAGCACGTAGAAACGTGAGAAGCACGCCAATGGTAGAGCCGTGGAATCGGGCCCAGTGGCTCGTCTCGTGCGCATGAACCAAGTTCCACGACATGAGCGACGTGACTAGATCGTTGGGATTATCGCGCATATTGTCGTGGAATAGGAGATGGCTTCTTAGATTTAATTGAGCGCCAGTTGTGCTGTGCAGGACCGGAGAGCTCATTGGGAATCCTGTTCTCTGCTGTAGCTACTCATCATTCTCGTGTTCGATTGGATCGACGGATTCTACAGAGCCGCGGTCACGGGCTCGGTCAATGAGAGCTCGGATCGCGTCGTACAGGCCATTGGTAGCAACTCCTGCCGCTACCGAGATGGCGATGTCCGCCAACTGCCCGTGATGCAGTGAGCTTCTTCAGCGTTGCCGCTCCAGTGTGAGGACAGCTTTGGCGATTGACGTCATG
>NZ_BMSG01000097.1 GCF_014649035.1 Streptomyces sindenensis | reverse complement strand
TCGCCCGCGCCGCCCTCGTCCTCAACGGAATCTGGAAGTGATCACCATTGAGAAAACCTCATTGCCTCTGATCGGGGAAACGGTCAGTGCGATCAATTTTGCGGCTCACGTCTTGGCCCACGCCCCGTGAGCGGTCGGGGCACGGGCCGTTGGCGGGCTTTGTCAGGCCGCAGGGTCCTCTGCGTGCTGACGCATCACGTCGATGGTGTCGCCGTTCTCCAGCCCAAGACTCTCAGCAGTGGCTTCCCCCGTGATCCGGTCCCCGTCATACAGGAAGCGAACCGAATGCGCGGCCTCTCCCAAGCGGACGCAGTAGGCACTCATCAGTTTAATCATCGGTGAGGCCCGCCTGATCCGAAAGGTGAATTCATTCCCCTCTACGGAACGCACCCGCACCTGAATGCTTCCGCCATCGCTGGTGCCGTCTTCCGCCAACCCTGTCTGATCGGTCATCACAACTTCCTCCAGAAATAGATCATGAGTGAGGCTAATGGGCCCGGGGGCCACATGGGGCGTGTAGCTGCATATCGGCCAAGCCAACCCCTGCCTGGCGTGGTCGAACTTCGATGGCACACGCTCAAGGTTGGATGGCGCAGGCCACTGAGGTTTTCTCAATGGTGATCACTTCCAGATTCCGTTGAGGACGAGGGCGGCGCGG
>NZ_BMSG01000096.1 GCF_014649035.1 Streptomyces sindenensis | reverse complement strand
CGGCACGATCCCGCGGACGCCGAGTGGACCGGCCGCGACCGGTTCGTCCTCTCCGCCGGCCACTCCAGCCTGACCCTCTACATCCAGCTCTACCTCGCCGGCTACGGCCTGGAGCTGGACGACCTGAAGGCGTTCCGTACCTGGGGGTCGAAGACCCCGGGCCACCCGGAGTACGGCCACACCACCGGTGTCGAGACGACGACCGGGCCGCTGGGCCAGGGGGTGGCCAACGCGGTGGGCATGGCGATGGCCGCCCGCTACGAGCGCGGCCTGTTCGACCCGGAGGCGGCCCCCGGTACTTCCCCGTTCGACCACATGGTGTGGGTCGTGGCGGGTGACGGCTGTCTCCAGGAGGGCATCTCGGCCGAGGCGTCCTCGCTGGCCGGGCACCAGAAGCTGGGCAACCTGGTCCTGCTCTGGGACGACAACCACATCTCCATCGAGGGCGACACGCAGACCGCGGTCTCCGAGGACACCGTCAAGCGGTACGAGGCCTACGGCTGGCACGTGCAGCGGGTCGACCAGCTGCCGAGCGGCGACCTGGACCCGGCGGGTCTGTACGCGGCGCTGCAGGCGGCCAGGGCCGAGACCGAGCGCCCCTCGTTCATCGCGGCCCGCTCGATCATCGCCTGGCCCGCCCCGAACGCGCAGAACACCGAGG
>NZ_BMSG01000095.1 GCF_014649035.1 Streptomyces sindenensis | reverse complement strand
TCGCGGCCGCGACCACCGACGTACGCGGGGCCATCGGGTTCTCCTCCTTCGGCGTCCTGGCGTACTACGCCATCGCCAACGCCTCCGCCTGGACCCTGACCCCCGCCGAAGGCCGCCCGCCCCGGATCATCCCCATCGTCGGCCTGACCGGCTGCCTCGTCCTGGCCTTCGCCCTCCCGCTGCCCTCCGTGCTCACCGGAGCCGCCGTCCTCCTCGTCGGCGCAGCCACGTACGGCCTCCGCCGCGTCAGCACACACCACCAGCAGGGCATCTGATCAAGTTTTCACGCCGATGTAGGTGATATATCCGTTTCCATTCGCCAGGTTGGAACGGATTCTTCGGTCAGTTCGGCGGAAATTTCGTCAGTCATCAGACAGGCGCCTCGGGCATCACACAAAGGAAAATCTCCCACAACCTGTCTGGCACCAGTTGCCGCCCCACCTCCATGCCATGGACAACGAGGACCCCGGCCAGCCTGCGACAGGAAAGGCGCTCGATGCCGGCACGAACGATTCCCGGCAAGCATCTTCGCGAGGCATGACCGCCGTGACCGACTACTTACAGGCCGTCTTCGCGATGCTGGGCCCGAACGGAACTGCCCTTGGACGCGCTGGAGATGGCTTTAGACGTCGTTTCTTATGGCGTGATCGTTCGTTGATCCGTGCATGACGGATCTGGTTGAGCG
>NZ_BMSG01000094.1 GCF_014649035.1 Streptomyces sindenensis | reverse complement strand
GTGCCGGATGAGCTGTGGGAACTGTTCCAGTGTGTGGTGCCGGAGGCGCCATCGCGGCCTCAGGGCGGTGGTCGGCGTCGGCACGGCGACCGCGAGGTGCTGGCCGCGATCGTGTTCGTGGCGACGTCGGGGTGTACGTGGCAGCAGTTGCCATCGGCGTCGTTCGGGCCGTCCGGTGCCACGGCCCACCGCCGGTTCACTGAGTGGTCGAAAGCCCGGGTCTGGGCCAAGCTGCACCGGCTGGTCCTGGACGAACTCGGAGCCCGGGGTGAGTTGGACTGGTCGCGGTGCGCGATCGACTCGGTCAACATGCGGGCCCTGAAAAGGGGGACCTGACAGGTCCGAATCCTGTCGACCGGGGCAAGTACGGCTCGAAGATCCACCTGATCACTGAACGGTCGGGTCTGCCCATATCCGTCGGCATTTCCGGGGCCAACCTGCACGACAGCCAGGCCCTGATCCCGCTCGTGAAGGGCATCCCGCCGATCCGCTCGCGCCGCGGCCGACGACGGCGCAAGCCCGACAAGCTCCACGCCGACAAAGGCTACGACTACGGCCACCTGCGCCGATGGTTGCGCGAACGCGGCATCACCCACCGCATCGCCCGCAAGGGAGTCGAGTCCTCGCAACGGCTGGGCCGCCACCGCTGGACAGTCGAACGCACCATGGCCTGGCTCGCCGGCTGCCGCCGCCTCCACCGACGCTATGAACGCAAGGCCGACCACTTCCTCGCCT
>NZ_BMSG01000093.1 GCF_014649035.1 Streptomyces sindenensis | reverse complement strand
ACCCGTCGATCTTCCAGAAGGCGATCTCCTCGGGCGATGGTTACGAGCAGCAGCTCACCGATCTCGCCGCCCGTAAGGTCACCGTCGAGGAAGCGCTGCGCATGATCACGACGGCGGACGTCCGTGACGCCGCCGACATCCTGCGCCCGGTCTTCGACGCCACCGGCGGCCAGGACGGCCGGGTCTCCATCGAGGTGGACCCGCGCCTGGCCCACAACACCCTGGCCACCGTCGCCGAGGCCAAGCAGCTCGCCTGGCTGGTCGACCGGCCCAACACCCTCATCAAGATCCCCGCCACCAAGGCGGGCCTCCCGGCGATCACCGAGACGATCGGCCGGGGCATCAGCGTCAACGTGACACTGATCTTCTCGCTGGAGCGCTACCGCGCGGTCATGGACGCCTACCTCGCGGGCCTGGAGAAGGCGAAGGCCGCCGGCCTGGACCTCTCCAAGATCCACTCGGTCGCCTCGTTCTTCGTCTCCCGCGTGGACACCGAGATCGACAAGCGCCTCGACGCCATCGGCACCGACGAGGCGAAGGCCGCCAAGGGCAAGTCCGCCCTCGCCAACGCACGGCTGGCCTACGAAGCGTACGAGGAGATCTTCTCCTCCGACCGCTGGGCAGCCCTGGACAAGGCACAGGCCAACAAGCAGCGCCCGCTGTGGGCCTCCACCGGCGTCAAGGACCCCTCGCTGAAGGACACCCTGTACGTCGACGAGCTGGTGGCGCCGAACACGGTGAACACCATGCCCG
>NZ_BMSG01000092.1 GCF_014649035.1 Streptomyces sindenensis | reverse complement strand
ATGTCTCCGATCCGGCTGGGGCTGAGCGTGACGTGCTGCAGGGCCCGCCATCGCTGCTTGAGCTCGGCGGCGGTCCGCTCGCCCAGGGCCCGCACGTGCCGCAGCAGGGTGTTGAACATGCGGGTGTCGACGTGAAGTGCCTGTTCTGACTTGCCCTTTGGGCGGCGGGCCGGGATGAGGATGCCAATGCCGGCTCCGATGTAGCCCTTGTCCGCCAGGGTCGGCAGGCCGTCGGCCGCCGCCTTGTACAGGGCGGGCAGGGCGTGGACGCGGGCGGCCGTGATGTCGGGCGTGGAGCCGGGTTCGACGTCGGAGACCCACAGGGGGGTGCCGTCCGGGGCGGACAGGAACTGGATGTTGCCGCCGAACGCCTTGTGCTTCTGGCTGAACCACCAGTCGTTGCCGTTGTCCCGGACGCCGGCGAGGCGGTCCGATTCGATCAGCGTGCCGTCGAGGATCACGTGCGTTACGCCTTCGCGCTGACAACGGCTCAGGGCTTCGTGCAGGTCAGGAGCCTTCTCGGCGAGGACGTCGATGCCCTCGTGGAGGTAGCGGTAGCCGGTGGCCTGCGAGACGCCTGCATCGCGGGCCAGGCAGTGCACGCAGCCACGCTCGCGGAACCAGCGCAGCACCAGCACCGCCTGCCGGAACGGGCCCAGCGCGCGCGAGCCCTTCGGGGTGCCGATCCGTCTCCGGTGAGCGGCCAGCAGCCTGGCGAGGAACTCGACGACGTGGCGCGGGACGTCGAGCGTG
>NZ_BMSG01000091.1 GCF_014649035.1 Streptomyces sindenensis | reverse complement strand
CCCCGCGCTGTTGATCGAGATGTCTGACGTCTCAACAACACTGCTCGGGAGCCTCGTTGGTCATCCATCCTGCCGCACTCGACCTGCCGCATGCACTCGTGGAGTGGGTCACCATGCTGATCGTCACCCGTGAGGGCGACCGCCGCTGCAAGCTCCGTCCGTCCCAGCGCGCGATGGTGGCACTGGTGTACCTGCGCGAACACACCACACTTGCGAAGATCGCCGCCGGGTTCGGGATCAGCGAGTCCACCGCCCACGCCTACACCAGCACGGTCGTCGACCTGCTCGCCGCACGTGCACCGGGCCTACTGAAGACGCTGCGCGAGCACGAGCCCGACTTCGTCCTGCTCGACGGCACCCTCGCCGAATGCGACCGGGTCGGCGACGGCCGGGCCGACTACTCCCACAAACACCGGCGCCATGGTGTGAACGTGCAGGTCGTCACCGATCCCGGCGGCCGGCTGCTGTGGCTCTCGCCCGCCCTGCCGGGCCGCACCCACGACCTGACCGCCGCCCGCACTCACCGGATCATCCGGATCTGCGAGCGCCAAGGCGTCCCGATCCTGGCCGATCTCGCCTACCAGGGCGCCGGCCTGTGGCTGACCACCGGCATCAAACGCAGGCCCCTGCAGGAACTCACCCCCACCGAAAAGTCCCGCAATCAGGCACTGGCCGCAGCGCGAGCACCCGTCGAACGCGGTGTCGCACGACTGAAGTCCTGGCGCATCTTCCGCAGGTCCCGATGCAGCCCCAAC
>NZ_BMSG01000090.1 GCF_014649035.1 Streptomyces sindenensis | reverse complement strand
GGCCGAGGAAGGCGAGGAAGTGGCTGCCTTTTCGTTCGTACCGGACGGTGAGGCGGCGGTAGCCGAAGAGCCAGGAGATCGACCGTTCGATCTTCCAGCGGTGCCGGCCGAGCCGCTCGCCGGACTCGATACCGGGGCGGGCGATCCGCGCGATGAGGTTCCGGCTGCGGAGCCAGCGGAGGTGCTCTGCTGAGTAGTACGCCTTGTCCGCACGGACCTTCACCGGCTTCCTCCGGCGCGGTCCGCGCCGGGAGCGGACGGCGGGAATGCCCAGAATCAACGGCTTGAACGCCTGACTGTCGTGCACGTTCGCGCCGGACACCGCGACGGCCAGAGGCAGGCCCTGGGCCTCGGACAGCACATGGAGTTTGCTGCCCTTCTTGCCGCGATCGACCGGATTCGGCCCGGTCAGCGAGCCCCCCTTTTCGCCCGCACCGACGCGGCATCGACGATCGCGGACGTCCAGTCCAGCTCGCCCCTGGCTCCAAGTTCGTCCAGCACCGCCCGGTGCAGCCTGCGCCACAGCCCGGCCTCCGTCCACACGGTGAATCGACGGTGCGCGGTGGCCGGCGAGACACCGAACGACTCCGGCAGATACCGCCACGCACACCCGCTCGTCAGCACGTAGACCACTGCCGTGAACACCGCCCGCTCGTCCACCGGAGCAGTACCCCCACCCTGCGGACGAGACGCGAACCTCGGCATCAACGGAGCTGTCAGCTCCCACAATTCGTCCGGCACCAGCCGACGCGACA
>NZ_BMSG01000089.1 GCF_014649035.1 Streptomyces sindenensis | reverse complement strand
GGAACCCACCACCACGGTTGTCATCCCGACGGAAGCCACCACCGGAGGGCCGGTCGTCGTCACGACGGGGACCACGCGGACGGTCATCACGCCGGTCGAACCCACCACGGTTCTCGTCCCGGCGGAAGCCACCACCGGAACCGCCACCACGGCTGTCGTCGCGACGGAAGCCACCACCACTCGGCCGGCTGTCATCACGGCGCGGGCCACGGTCGCGGTCCCGGTCTTCGCGGCGGAAGCCGCCACGGTCGTTGTCGCGTCGAGGTGCGCCGGAACCGGACCGGTCGTCACGACCACCGCGGAAACCGCCCCTGTCACCGCCGTCCCGGCGACGCGGCTCGCGCTCCGGACGGTCGTCGGGAGAGTTGGTGGACATGTGTGTGACTCCTGTCTTCGGGTACCACAGACATTCTCGCGCAGCCGACCGGCCGACGCGCTCCGGGAAAAACAAAAGGACCCCTGGTCCCAGCGTGAACGCTGGGACCAGGGGTCCTTGAAAGATTGTTCGGCGGCGTCCTACTCTCCCACAGGGTCCCCCCTGCAGTACCATCGGCGCTGAAAGGCTTAGCTTCCGGGTTCGGAATGTAACCGGGCGTTTCCCTAACGCAATGACCACCGAAACCCTATCGGGTTCTAGCGAACAAGCACACTCTTCAATTAAGTAGTGAAACTGTTCAACCGGTGCGATAACTGTTCGCAACCCGGGAACAACACAGTGGACGCGAGCAACTGAGGACAAGCCCTCGGCCTATTAGTACCAGTCAGCTCC
>NZ_BMSG01000088.1 GCF_014649035.1 Streptomyces sindenensis | reverse complement strand
TCATGAGCTTTCGGATGCCGAGTGGGCTGTGTTGTCGCGGTTGCTGCCGAGTTCGGGGACTGCGGGGCGGCCTCGTTCGGACGACCGGCTGGTACTGAACGGCATCGTGTGGAAGCTGCGGACCGGATCGGCCTGGCGTGATGTGCCGGAACGTTATGGCTCCTGGCAGACCTTGTACACGCGTTTTCGCAGGTGGGCACTGGACGGGACGTTCTCGCGCATGCTGCGGGCCGTCCAGGCGCAGAAGGACGCGGCCGGGGACATCGACTGGCTGGTGTCGGTCGACTCCACCATCGTTCGGGCCCATCAGCATGCCGCAGGCGGCAAAAGGGGGCGGTCGACAGGGACGAAGCGGGTGATCACGCCCTTGGCCGATCCCGAGGTGGACTGAGCACGAAGGTCCACCTGGCCTGCGACGGGCGCGGCCGTCCTCTCGGCTTCGTCCTGTCGGGCGGCAACGCCAACGACTGCACCCGCCTCGAGAAGGTGATGGACTCGATCAGCGTGCCCAGAGTCGGGCCCGGGCGTCCACGCACCCGGCCCGACCATGTGGTCGCCGACAAGGGCTACAGCTCCCGAAAGATCCGCGCCTACCTGCGCAGGCGCGGCATCCCGCACACGATCCCCGAACGCGCCGACCAGATCCTGGGCCGGCTGAACCGCGGCACACGCGGCGGACGGCCGCCCGGCTTCGACCAGCACATCTACCGCCGTCGCAACGTCGTCGAGCGCTGCTTCAACCGCCTCAAGCAGTGGCGCGGACTGGCCACCCGCTACGACAAAA
>NZ_BMSG01000087.1 GCF_014649035.1 Streptomyces sindenensis | reverse complement strand
ACCGAACTGTCTCACGACGTTCTAAACCCAGCTCGCGTACCGCTTTAATGGGCGAACAGCCCAACCCTTGGGACCGACTCCAGCCCCAGGATGCGACGAGCCGACATCGAGGTGCCAAACCATCCCGTCGATATGGACTCTTGGGGAAGATCAGCCTGTTATCCCCGGGGTACCTTTTATCCGTTGAGCGACAGCGCTTCCACAAGCCACTGCCGGATCACTAGTCCCGACTTTCGTCCCTGCTCGACCCGTCGGTCTCACAGTCAAGCTCCCTTGTGCACTTACACTCAACACCTGATTACCAACCAGGCTGAGGGAACCTTTGGGCGCCTCCGTTACTCTTTAGGAGGCAACCGCCCCAGTTAAACTACCCATCAGACACTGTCCCTGATCCGGATCACGGACCCAGGTTAGACATCCAGCACGACCAGAGTGGTATTTCAACGACGACTCCACAACCACTGGCGTGGCCGCTTCACAGTCTCCCACCTATCCTACACAAGCCGAACCGAACACCAATATCAAACTATAGTAAAGGTCCCGGGGTCTTTCCGTCCTGCTGCGCGAAACGAGCATCTTTACTCGTAGTGCAATTTCACCGGGCCTATGGTTGAGACAGTCGAGAAGTCGTTACGCCATTCGTGCAGGTCGGAACTTACCCGACAAGGAATTTCGCTACCTTAGGATGGTTATAGTTACCACCGCCGTTTACTGGCGCTTAAGTTCTCAGCTTCGCCACCCCGAAAGGCAGCTAACCGGTCCCCTTAACGTTCCAGCACCGGGCAGGCGTCAGTCCGTATACATCGCCTTACGGCTTCGCAC
>NZ_BMSG01000086.1 GCF_014649035.1 Streptomyces sindenensis | reverse complement strand
CTGAGGGTTCGCGAAGATCACCGTCATGTGTGTCTGCATGTGCAAGCCCGCCTATGACACGTCGTTGACGGATGGTCAGTGGGCGGTGATCGAGCCGCTGCTGCCGCAACGCGACCCGCGCCGTGGTGGCCGGCCGTTGAAGTTCCCGCGCAGGCTGATCATCGACACGGTGCTGTATGTCCTGGGCAGCGGGTGCGCCTGGCGGCTGGTTCCCCACGACTTGGCCCCGTGGGATGCCGCCTACCGGTGGTTTCGCGCGTGGAGCGCGGACGGCACCTGGGACCGGGTCCACGATGCCCTGCGCGACCGCGTCCGCCGAGCCGACGGACGGGACCCGCAGCCGTCCGCGGCGGTGCTGGACTCCCAGTCCGCGAGGACCAGCGAGGGCGGTGAGGCCGTCGGCTACGACGCGGGCAAACGGGTGCGGGGCCGCAAGCGCCACCTGCTGGTGGACACCTGCGGCCTGGTCCTGCGGGCAGTGGTGCACTCCGCCTCGGTCCAGGACCGGGCCGGGGCGAAGCTGGTCCTCTCCGGCTTGCGGCAGCGATTCCCGCAGGTGGGGCTCGTGTGGGTGGATGGCGGATACGTCAACGTCGTCGATTCCCGGCTGGTCGGCTGGGCCGCCGAGACAGAGAACGTGGAGATCGTCGCGGTGCCGCGGAACGCGGACGTGAAAGGCTTCCAGGTACTGCCCCGCAGGTGGGTGGTGGAACGAACGTTCTCCTGGCTGGGACGGTGCAGAAGATTGGCCCGGGACTACGAGCGCAAGACCGCGCACGCAGAAGCAATGATCAAGGTCGCCATGATCCGGCTCATGGCCGCACGGCTGGCCGGCGAGGACATCGAGCCGCACGGCCCCATCGAGACCGAAGCA
>NZ_BMSG01000084.1 GCF_014649035.1 Streptomyces sindenensis | reverse complement strand
GGCAGCGGTGGTGGTTGTAGCTGTGCAGGAAGTCTGCCAGGGCTTCGGACCGTTCCTGGTTGCTGGTGTAGGGCTTCAGGTAGGCCCATTCCTCGAGCAGGGTGCGGTTGAAGCGTTCGACCTTGCCATTGGTCTGCGGCCGGTAGGCGCGGGTGAGTCTGCCGCTCGCGCCGAGGTCGGCCATAGCATCGCGCCAGGCGAAGCTCTTGCGGTAGGGCCAGGCGTTGTCGGTCAGGACCCGCTCGACGCGGTCGATGCCGTGGGCGGTGAAGAAGGCGGCGGCCCGGCGGAGGAAGGCGGCGCAGGTGGCGGCCTTCTCGTCGGCGTGGATCTCGCTGTAGGCGAGGCGGGTGTGGTCGTCGACGGCGGAGTGGATGTAGTCGAAGCCCATGCCACCGCGGGTGGCGCGGCCGGCCTGGCGGCCCAGGACCTTGTGGCCGCCGCCGTCGGGGATCCGGCCGAGTTTCTTGACGTCGACGTGGACGAGTTCGCCGGGCCTCTCGCGTTCGTAGCGGCGGATGACCTGTCCGGTGGGCCGGTCCAGGAAGGCCAGGCGGTTGAGGCTGTGGCGGACCAGGATCCGGTGAGTGGTCGAGGCGGGCAGGCCCAGGATCGGGCCGAGACGGGCGGGGCCGAGCTTGCGGTCCTGGCGCAGGCGGCACACCCGGGCCTCGGTCGCCGACGGAGTACGGTGCGGTGTCGTCCGGGGCCGGCTGGAGCGGTCGTGCAGGCCTTGCTCGCCTTCCGCCCGCCAGCGGCGGATCCACTTGTGGGCGGTGGGCCGCGATATGCCCATCTCGGCCGCGACGTGCGCGACCGGGCGGCCGGTGCGGACACGCTCGATGAGCAACCGCCTGCCGTGAACGGTCAGCCGGGCATTACGGTGGGACACGAAGACCTCCGTGCGGTGAAGACTCGACACCTCCACCACACCGG
>NZ_BMSG01000083.1 GCF_014649035.1 Streptomyces sindenensis | reverse complement strand
GGCTGGTGCCGGATGAGTTGTGGGTGTTGTTCCGGCGGGTGGTGCCGCCGACGATGGTGATACGTCCGCAGGGCGGTGGCCGACGCCGGGCCGGAGACCGTGAGGCTCTGGCGGCGATCATCTTCGTGGCGACATCGGGCTGCACCTGGCGGCAGCTGCCGCCGGTGTTCGGCCCGGCCTGGCCCACGGTCTACCGCCGGTTCACCCAGTGGAGCCGGGACCGGGTCTGGGCCCGGCTCTACCGCGTGATCCTCGACGAACTCGGAGTGCGAGGCGAGCTGGACTGGTCGCGGTGCGCGATCGACTCCGTCAGCCTGCGGGCCGCAAAAGGGGGCCACTGACTGGACCGAATCCGACCGACCGCGGCAAGTTGGGATCGAAAATCCACCTGATCACCGACCGGAACGGACTGCCGCTGTCCCTGGGCATCTCCGGCGCGAACATGCACGACAGCCAGGGGCTGGAGCCGCTCGTGCGCGGCATCCCGCCCATCCGGTCCCACCGCGGGCCCCGACGCCGGAGGCCGGCGAAACTGCACGCGGACAAGGGCTACGACTACGACCATCTGCGCCGATGGCTCCGCCGGCGCGGGATCCGCCACCGCATCGCCCGCAGAGGTGTCGAGTCCTCACAGCGGCTGGGCCGGCATCGGTGGGTGGTCGAAAGAACCGTGTCCTGGCTGGCCGGATGCCGCAGGCTCCATCGGCGGTACGAGCGCAAAGCCGAACACTTCCTTGCCTTCGTCGGCATAGCCGCAGCCCTCATCGGCTACCGCCGACTGACGGCTCTCCTTACGGCCTGAGCCGGTTCTGCTGTACGTCGAAGCAGACCAGCCCCATGGACTCCGCCACGGCCGCCGCGTAGGTGGACGCCTCCTCGGCCATACTCCAGCGCATGGGGAAGTAGATCAGCGGACCACTGGCTTCGCCGATCAACGGACCACTTGACCAGGGCGAGGTGTCCTCCTCGTCCTCGGTGATGTCGCACCACCGCTCAAGCAGCGCAGCCACATAGGTCGCTATGCGTTCGGATGGAGGCTCTTCTACCTCGCTGTCGATGTAGCGGTCGTACAGGTCGTCGAAGACTCGGCCAGCGGTCTTGTCGTCCGCCGGCCTCTCGCCTTCCCAGACAGCCA
>NZ_BMSG01000082.1 GCF_014649035.1 Streptomyces sindenensis | reverse complement strand
TGTTGCAGTGCCCAAGCCATATCCGAAGGAGTTCCGCGAGGACGTCGTGCGGGTCGCGCGCAACCGTGAGCCCGGCGTCACGCTGGAACAGATCGCCGCCGACTTCGGCATCCACCCGATCACGCTGTCAAAGTGGCTGCGCCGTGCGGACACCGAGGGCGCCAGGCCCGCGACAGCGTCGGGTGAGTCGGCCGAGCTGCGCGAGGCCCGCAAGCGCATCCGGCTGCTGGAGCAGGAGAACGAGGTCCTGCGGAGGGCTGCGGCGTATCTGTCGCAGGCGAACCTGCCGGCAAAATGATGTACCCGCTCGTCCGCGAGCTGGCCGCCGCCGCTGCCCCTCGCCGGGTGCCGGTGGCGGTGACGTGCCGGGTACTCAAGCTGGCCCGCCAGCCCTACTACCGGTGGCTGGACCGGCCGGTCACGGACGCCGAACTGTCCGAGGCATACCGTGCCAACGCCCTGTTCGACGCGCACCGCGACGATCCCGAGTTCGGTCACCGCTTCCTTCTCGACGAGGCCCGCGCCGCCGGTGAGGCGATGGCCGAGCGGACCGCCTGGCGGATCTGCCGGGACAATGGCTGGTGGAGCGCCTTCGGCAAACGCAGGGGCCGCGGGAAGAACGCCAAGTCCGGGCCACCGGTCCACGACGACCTGGTGCGGCGCGACTTCACCGCGGACGGGCCGAACCGGCTGTGGCTCACGGACATCACCGAGCACCCCACCGGCGAGGGCAAGCTGTATCTGTGTGCCGTCAAGGACGTGTACTCGGGCCGCATCGTGGGCTACTCCATCGACGCCCGGATGGAGTCCCGCCTCGCCGTGGCCGCGCTGGAGTCCGCCGTCGCCCGCCGCGGCCAGGTGGCCGGTTGCGTGGTGCATTCGGACCGCGGTTCGCAGTTCCGCTCGCGGAAGGTTGCTGCCGTACTCACTCGGCACGGCCTGGTCGGCTCGATGGGCCGCGTCGGGGCCGCCGGTGACAACGCCGCCATGGAGAGCTTCTTCGCGCTGCTGCAGAAGAACGTCCTCGACCGCCGCACCTGGGCCACTCGACAGGAGCTGCGGATCGCGATCGTCACCTGGATCGAGCGGACCTACCACCGGCGCCGGCGCCAGAGACGCCTGGCCCGATTGACCCCCGTCGAGTACGAGACCATCAT
>NZ_BMSG01000081.1 GCF_014649035.1 Streptomyces sindenensis | reverse complement strand
GGAGGAGACCTTGGTGGATGTCGGCGCGTCGTTCGTAGCGGATGCGGAGTCGTTTGAACTGGTGCAGCCAGGCAAATGTGCGCTCGACGACCCAGCGGACCTTGCCCAGTCCGGAACCGTGGGCCGCGCCGCGGCGGGCGATCAGCGGTTTGATGCCGCGTCCCCAAAGCAGGCGGCGGTACTTGTCGAAGTCGTAGCCCCGGTCGGCATACAGGCGCCGGGGCTTGCGGCGGGGGCGTCCCCGCATACCTCGGATCGACGGGATGGCGTCGAGTAGCGGCAGGAGCTGGGTGACGTCATGGCGGTTGCCGCCGGTAAGTGTGACGGCGAGCGGGGTTCCGTGGCGGTCGACGATCAGGTGGTGTTTGGAACCGGGACGGGCACGGTCGACGGGCGAGGGGCCGACATGGTCCCCCCTTTGAGAGACCGGATGTGCGAGCCGTCCACGGCACAGTCGTCCATGTCCAGCAAGTCCGCGCGGCGCAGTTCGCCCAGCAGGGCGGCATGCAGGCGCGGCCAGACACCGGCCTCGGTCCAGTCACGCAACCGGCGCCAGGCTGTCACACCGGAGCAACCCACGACGGTGCTCGGTACGTCACGCCAGGCCACGCCCTTGCGGAGGACGTAGATGATGCCGGCCAGTGCGACCCGGTCCGGCACGGGGAGCCGCCCGGGGTGGCGATGTCGGCGCGCGGGTCGTGCTGGCAGCAGCGGGGCTATCCGGTCCCACAGTTCGTCGGGGACAAGGTTCTTGGTCACGATGCTGAAGCCTGCCAGAGAATCCGGTTGAGCCCTCCGGGCCAGCTCGACATACTCCCCGCATGACCAGCAACGGGGCCGAAGCTGCTGAGCAGGGATGGGACGCTCCCTGGTATCGCGTCCGAACAGAACGCTTCCAGGCATCATTCCTGCCCAGCGCGGACGAACCCCTGGATGCCGTCTGCAACGTCGATGTCGAGGTCCGGCTGACAGCGGACGAGTCACGCTGGAGCGCAACCGTGTTCACTCTTGCTGAGGTCGAGCGCCTCATGGAAAAAGACTCCCGAACCGGCGAGTCCCTGAGCGGCCGCTACTTCTGGTGCTCCGACGGCCTCATCGTTCGAGACGCAGGCATCGACAACATCACGAACGTGCTGACTGGTCTGCTCGATTGTGGTGACTTCA
>NZ_BMSG01000080.1 GCF_014649035.1 Streptomyces sindenensis | reverse complement strand
CGAAGGCGGTCGAGAGGACCGGTTACGACCTGGTGATCTGCGGTATGGCCTCCACGGACGGGGTGATGGGTGTGCTGCCGGCGCTGCTGGCGGAGCGGCTGGGTGTGCCGCAGGTGACGCTGCTGTCCGAGGTTGCGGTGAACGGCGGTGTGGTGAGCGGTCGTCGTGATGGTGACACGGCGACGGAGCAGCTGGAGGCGTCGCTGCCGGCGGTGGTGTCGGTGACCGACCAGTCGGGTGAGGCGCGCTATCCCTCGTTCAAGGGGATCATGGCGGCGAAGAAGAAGCCGGTGGAGTCGCTGGATCTGGAGGATCTGGAGCTGGATGCGGACGAGGTGGGTCTGGCGGGTGCGTGGACGGCGGTCGACTCGGCGACCGAGCGTCCGGCGCGCACCGCGGGCACGATCGTGAAGGACGAGGGTGAGGGCGGCAGGCAGCTCGCCGAGTTCCTCGCGGGCCAGAAGTTCATCTGATCCCGCCCGTGCCCTCCTTCCTCTCTCTTTCCCTTCCTTTCTTCTTCTCGTCTGGAGTGCGTTGTCATGGCTGAAGTTCTGGTTCTGGTCGATCATGTGGACGGTGCGGTCCGTAAGCCGACCCTGGAGCTGCTGACGCTGGCGCGTCGGATCGGTGACCCGGTGGCCGTCGCGCTGGGTGCGGGCGCCGGGAGCACCGCGGGTGTGCTGGGTGAGCACGGTGCGGTGAAGGTGCTGACCTGTGAGGCGCCGGAGTTCGCGGATTACCTGGTGGTGCCGAAGGTGGACGCGCTGCAGGCGGCGTTCGAGGCGGTGTCCCCGGCGGCGGTGCTGGTGGTGTCCTCGGCGGAGGGCAAGGAGATCGCCGCGCGTCTGGCGCTGCGGATCGGGTCGGGCATCATCACCGATGCCACCGATCTGGAGGCCGGGGAGGAGGGTCCGGTGGCGACGCAGGCGGTGTTCGCCGCTTCCTACACGACCAGGTCCCGGGTCTCCAGGGGTGTTCCGGTCATCACGGTGAAGCCGAACTCCGCTCCGGTCGAGCCGGCTGCCGCCGCCGGTGCGGTGGAGGCGCTGGCGGTGTCGTTCGGTGAGGGCGCGAGGGGCACGAAGGTCACGTCCCGGACGGCGCGTGAGTCGAGCGGGCGTCCGGAGCTGACCGAGGCCGCGATCGTGGTCTCGGGTGGCCGTGGGGTCAACGGTGCGGAGAACTTCCCGCTGATCGAGGCGCTGGCGGACTCGCTGGGTGCCGCGGTGGGTGCGTCGCGTGCGGCGGTGGACGCGGGCTGGTACCCGCACACCTCGCAGGTCGGGCAGACGGGCAAGTCCGTCTCGCCGCAGCTGTACATCGCCT
>NZ_BMSG01000079.1 GCF_014649035.1 Streptomyces sindenensis | reverse complement strand
CACTGTCCGTCACGGATCATCGCCCACAGAACGTTGAGGCGTCGGCGGGCGAGGGCCAGCAGCGCCTGCTTGTGGCTCTTCCCCTCGCTTCGCTTCCGTTGGTAGTACGCCTTCGATGCCGGACACGTCGTGATGCTGACCATCGCCGACAGGTACATCGACCGCAACAGCCCCCGGTGGTACCGCCTCGGCCTGCGCAGGTTGCCGCTGACGCGGCCCGAGTCCCGGGGCCTGGGGGCCAGGCCGGCGAAGCCGGCCAGGCGGTCGGCACTGCCGAAGGCCTCCATGTCACCGCCGGTTGCGGCGATGAACTCGGCGCCGAGCTTGGGACCCATGCCGGGCAGGCTGCGGATCACCTCGGCATGAGGGTGCTCGCGAAACTTGGCCTCGATCAGGGCGTCGAGCTCGGCGATCTCCTCATCGAGGGCCATCACCCCCTTCGCGAGGCGGACCACCATGGCGGCGGCCAGCTTCTCGCCGGGCAGTGCGGTCATCTGGGCCTGGGCAGCCTCCACCGCCGTCTTCGCGAGCGCGGCGGCGCCGCGGACCTTGCGGTTCTTCAGCCAGGTCTCGATCCGCTTGACGCCTGCGCGGCGGATCGCGGCCGGGTTCTGGTATCCGGTCAGCAGCATGACCGGGCCCTTGTTGACCAGGTCCAGCGACCGCTCCAGCGCGGGGAAGATCTCCAGCAGTTGGGCCCGCAGGCGGTTGATCTGCCGGGTCCGGTCGAAGACCACGTCCAGGCGGCGAGTGGTCAGGGTCCGCAGGTCGACGGCAATCTCGTCGCCGGGCCGCAGCAGGCCGATGTCCCGGCGGACGCGGGCTTGGTCGGCAATGACGAAGGCGTCCTTGGCGTCCGTCTTGCCCTCGCCCTTGTAGGTGGCCGAAGCCCGGTGGACCGCCAGGCCGGTGAGGTAGGCCATGGGCTGGTCGTGGCTCAGGAGCAGGCCGATCAGCAGGGCGGCACCGCCGTGGTTGAGGTCGACGGCCCACAGCACGTCGGTGGATATCTCCAAGACGTCGCCGATGAGGTGGAGCAGCTCGGTCTCGTCGTTCAGGACGCGACGGGACAGCAGCCGTTCACCGTCCGCGTTGATCACCACGCAGTGGTGATGTTCCTTGCCGATGTCCACTCCGGCCCAGATCTCGGGCACGGTCACCTCCGCCAGCTCGCCGTCACATCACACCCGCAGACGACTTCGCCGACGTTGTCCTACAGCAGCGATCGAGTCGCGTCTCCCAATTGGCGGTCGAGTCGTCGCGGGGCTCCGGGCGGCCAAGTCCTTTGAGCCGTCGAGCGGTCTAACCCGTGACAGCCATACCCAGAG
>NZ_BMSG01000078.1 GCF_014649035.1 Streptomyces sindenensis | reverse complement strand
ACATCCCCGCACCCGCCATAGCGTCATAACTACCCGGGTAAGACAGAATGTTCGCCCCCGCCACAATCGCCGTATCACAGTCCCCGTAACGAAGACTCAGACACGCCTCATGCAAAGCCACCAGACCCGACGAACAAGAAGTATTGATCGCCATACTCGGACCCGAAAGATTCAGGAAATACGCCAACCGCGACGCGAGAATCGACGTCGCATTGGAGGTGACGCTGCCCTTTCCTTCGGTGAGCAGGACGTAGTCCCCCTCTTCGACGCCGACGAAGACCCCCACCTTCTCCTTGGCGAGGCGTTCCGGTCCGTAGGCGGCGTCCTCCAGGGCGCGCCACATCTCCTGAAGCAGCAACCGCTGCCTCGGATCCATCAGCTCGGCCTCACGCGGCGAGATCTCGAAGAACAACGGATCGAACTCCGCCACCCCCGGCATCTCCCCCATCGGACGCTCCGGACCCCAAGCCGGCGACCGCTCGGACGACACCTCACCCACCACACTCCGGCCCTCGGCCAGAATGTCCCACAACTCCGACACCGTCCGAGCACCCGGGAACCGACCACTCATCCCCACGATCCCCACCGGCTCCACACCCGCCGGCACCCCCAGACCCCGCGACCGACGCACGAGCGACCCGGCACGCTTCACCCGACGCCGCCCGGACACCACCGCCGGAACCACCGCCGACGCCCCCGCAGCACCACCCTCCTGATAGAACGCACCCAGCACATCGCCGTACACATCCAGGAGATGACCACCCAGACTCACCAACGTCGGATGACTGAAGAAGACATCCGGCGTCAACTCGACACCCAGCCGCTCGCCCAGCACACCCGCGAACTCGACCAGACTGATCGAATCAAAACCGTAGTCCTGAAGATTGGCGCCCTCGTCCAGCTTGGCCACCGGCAGCTTCAGCAACTGCGAAACGGCGTCCTTCAGTTCCCACTCCAGGCACTCCGCCACCGAGAGGCCGACCATCTCGACCCGCCGCCCGGGCCCCGCGGCCGCACCGGCCGCACCGTCCGGCGCCTGCTCGGCACTCTCCGCGGTCCCGGTGTTCTCGAAGAACTCGTCCTCGTCCTCGTACTCCTCGTACTCCTCGACCAGTTCGGCGTCCGCGCCCGCTCCGAGGGTGCCGCCGCCGACCGGTGAGAGGAGGCGTCGGGTCAGATCCGCCGAGGAGGGCCAGTAGGTCTCCTGCTCGAAGGGGTACGGAGGCAGGCTGATGCGTGCCGGCGGCTGGTCGATGAGGAGCTGGAACTGGGGGGCATAGCCCTGGCAGTACAGATCGCCGAGGGCGAGCAGCGTCTCCTGGTAGCGGGCCGGGTCGGCCTGCCGGCCCCGCAGAGCCTCCTCGACCAGATCCCGCAGCATCGCGTTGGGGGTGAAGTCGCGGGTGACGACGCCCCGGTGGACCTTGCGCGGCTTCTCGCCCCGCG
>NZ_BMSG01000077.1 GCF_014649035.1 Streptomyces sindenensis | reverse complement strand
ATCGCGGCTGGCCGCGGGCATGAAGGCAGGGCCTCTTGGTAGCTCGGGGTTGCGAAGCCGACCGAGATCCAGGAGACCCTGTTGCCGCAGTTGTACGTGCTCGCGCCGGTTGAGTTCAACTCGGCTGCTCCGTCGTGTGATTGCGTCGTCCACCGGTTCGGGAATGCGGCCGATCATCCGGAGCGTGTTCGGCGGTATCCCTCGGACATGACGGACGCGGAGTGGGCCGTGGTCCGGCCGCTGCTGCCGGTGCCGGGCTGGATGCGGGGCCGGGGAGGGCAGCCGGAGGCGTACTGTCACCGGGCGATGCTGGACGCGGTGCGCTATCTGGTGGACAACGGGATCAAGTGGCGTGCGATGCCTGCCGACTTCCCGCGATGGGACCGGGTGTATGCGTTCTTCCGCCGCTGGCGCGACCACCTGCTGGTCAGGGAGTTCCACGACCGGCTGCGCGACCGGGTCCGCCAGAAGGCGGAGCGGGATGCGGAGCCGACGGCCGGTGTGATCGACTCGCAGTCCGTCAAGGCCGACGCCGTCGTCGGCGCCGACAGTCGCGGCTTCGACGGCGGGAAGCTGATCAACGGGCGCAAGCGGCATGTCGTGGTCGACACCCTCGGCCTGCTGCTGGACGTGATGGTCACCGCCGCGGACATCGGAGACCGCGCCGCCGCGAAGGTGCTGCTTGAGCGGGTGGCAGACGCCCACCACCGGCTGGAACTCGTCTGGGCCGACGGCGGCTACACCGGCAGCCTCGTCGAGCACTGCCTGGCCACGCTCGCCCTGGTCCTGGCGATCGTCAAGCGCAACGACAACATGCGCGGCTTCGTGGTGCTGCCCAAGCGGTGGATCGTCGAGCGCCTCTTCGCCCACCTGATGCGCACCCGCCGACTGGTCCGCGACTTCGAACGCGCCACCACCAGCGCCGAGGCGATGATCTACTGGTCAATGACCATGATCATGACCCGCCGCCTGACCCGGTTACGTCCTGCGCGAGCGTGAACCGGCCCGGCTGCCGCTCGGCCAGCCAGCCCCGCGCGACCATCCTCTTCGCCTTTGACCGCAGCGCCTCCACCTTCGCCGGCACCGCATCCAGGCCGAACAAGACAGCCATCTCCTGGCAGGTCAGCGGCCCTTGACGGAGGCGATGCCGGTCCGTGAGGGCCTGCAGGATGCGCTGGTAGTCCACCGACAGCACCGACGCATCCAGCCCCTCGCGCCACATCGGCACCTGCGACTTCGGTTTCGCTGCCATCGACGCCGAGGATGCCTCCTCGGCCCGCTTCTGGGCCGGCATCGTCTGTTCGTTCTCATCGTGATCTGCGGTCTCGTCCACAGGACCCAGCACCTCGCCGACCCGCGAGCGGGCGATGACCCACTCCTTCCATTCCCGCTCGGCCACGGCGAGCTCGGCCTGAACACGGTCGGCCTCCTCCCGCAGCTCATCCACACGACGGCGAGCACCCAGCTCACGCTGTTCGAGCAACCCCACGACCGACGGCATCCACGGCCTCCCCAGAAACGATGACACGACAGGCCACCACTCCCACGGGATCA
>NZ_BMSG01000076.1 GCF_014649035.1 Streptomyces sindenensis | reverse complement strand
CTCGCCGCAGCCCTCACCTGCTACAAGCGACTCGCGAAGCTCGCCACGTGAGACACCGTCTCAGTTGCAGACAGCCGCCCGACAGTTTCTCGCGATCGACCTGGTCGATATGAGCCGCGAGGACGCGCGAGACACCTTGCGCAACCTCACCAACACTCGGGATGAGCTTAACAAGACGTCAGACCCACCGGGCCGCCTGGCCTACAAAAAGTCCAGCAAGAACATCAGCGGCGGTGGCCAGAGCTACGCCACGGACGAGGGGGAGTAAAAATGGCAACGACCACCGTGGCCGCGTTCAACGAGTTCGACCTCAAGACGAAGCCCTCATCTGCCACCCGGACCAAGGTCTACGGACGCCGAGATGCAGTCGTGAACGTCATAAAGGCAGCATTTCCTGCCGGTAACGACATCCGCTATCAGTCCCACAAGATCATCGGCTCGCTCGGGCGGAAAACAGCTTGCAATCCTGTCGATGACATTGACCTCATGGTCCATATGCATGTCGACCAAGACTTGTGGAACCGAAGATACCGATACAACTCCTCCGAGTTTCTGTATCGGGTGCGGAAGGTACTCAACGAAAACTCGCCCGTACGCAAGGTTGGCGCTCGTGGCCAGGCTGTGCGGTTCTTCTACGCCGACGGCTTGAGCGTGGACGTGGCTCCGGTCGAAAAATACACAAGTGGTGATTTCGGCATCCCTGATGGTGCGGGTAACTGGTTGACCACCAATCCCAATAAACACGAGACATACCTCGACGATCGCAACAACGCCTTGGGCGGTAACCTCAAGAGAGTCATCCGGTTCGCCAAGAAATGGAATAAGGCACACAGTTCGCGTCTCTCCTCCTTCCATCTTGAGGTGTTGGTTGCGCGGACGTACGGAACTCTGGGAAACAACTCAAGGGAAGCGCTGCGATTGTTCTTCGACTACAACCTCTACAATCTCTCCGTACAGGACCCCGCCGGGTTTAGCGGCGACCTTTCCACCTACTTGAGTTGGGCGAGCAAGGATGCCGCAAATGACAGCCTGAAGAGTGCTCGGGATAGAGCGGACTTGGCATTGGCCGCTGAGAACCGGGGCGACCACCGTGAAGCCATCCGTCTCTGGCGGATCATCCTGGGCAATGACTTCCCTATGTATGGGTGACAACTCCCACATCGCTCTTTACGGCAACCTGCATGACCTCCAGCGACCGGACTCTCCAGAGCTACGGATCAGAAGGTCTCTGACATCCGCTGCTGAAATCAACCGCGCCGGACAGGGGCGTACATGGGCACCTATGCCGTCGCTGTAGAACGTCAGCAGGGCGACCGGTTTCGGCTGGCGCAGTGCGACCTCGGCGACAGTGGCGTCGATGGCGTACTTGTGTCCGTGGGGCCCAGTTCAAGCGTGGGATGTTGGTGCGGGAGGGTGCCGACGGCACCTCGAGTTCCGCGGTCATGACGGCCGGAGCTTGGCCCCGGGGCGCACTCGTGCGGCGACACGGGGCATGCAACTTGGTGGCCACCGCTGCACCGCCACCGCTCGTGCCCCATCCGTGCCCAGCAGAGCGGACAACAGCGGTCAGATACGGTTCCCAGAGACCGGGAGCCATCCACCTGATCAATCCGAAATCGCAGGTCAGAGCCCCTCTAGCAGCGTAAGAACCGCTGATTCCCAAGCTCAGAGCGCGAGTTCGATTCTCGTCACCCGCTCCACGACTTAGAAGTCATCTCAATTGGCCCGATAGGCTGTGGCCTGTGGCGAGGATCGTTGAGCGGC
>NZ_BMSG01000075.1 GCF_014649035.1 Streptomyces sindenensis | reverse complement strand
AACGGATCAGCGACAAACCGCTCCGCCGTCAACCCGAAACGCTCCGCATAACCACGGGCGATCTGGGCCCCGGCAAGATAGAGCTCGCCGGCCACGCCCGGGGGGACCGGGCGCAGCCACGCGTCGAGCACATGGGTCGCGGTGTTCCACACGGCCCGCCCGAGGGTGGGCGCCTCGGCGTCGGCAACCGGCCAGTAGACCGTTTCGACCGTCGCCTCGGTGGGCCCGTAGCAGTTGAGGCTCCGGGTGCCGGTGGCCGCGCGCAGCGTGGACCACAGGGCGGCGCTCATCCCCTCGCCGCCCACGATCATCAACGCCGGCCGGTGCCGTTCGTTGTCCAGCAGGCCTTCCGGAACGAGCTGTTCGACGAAGCTGGGCGTGAGGTCCAGCATGTCGATACGCCGGTCCGCGATGTAAGCCGCGAGCCGCCCGGCGTCCCAGCGCACATCGTCGCCGATCAGGTGCAGCTCATGGCCGTCGAGCAGCCACATCATCGCGTCCCAGGACGTGTCGAACGTCATCGACGCCGTCAGCGCGGCCCGGATCGGACCCTCGTGCCCGTCCCGGCCGGCCACGTCCACCACGGACGTACGCACGAATTGGGCCTGGTGGTGGTGGAAGAGGGCCCGCAGGTTGCGGTGCTCGACCAGCACGCCCTTGGGCCGTCCGGTGGAGCCCGAGGTGTAGAGGAGGTACGCGGGGTTCGCGGGCCGCAGCGGCGCGCATCGGTCGTGGTCCGTCGGGTCGGTCGCCGGGCCGGCCGCGATGACGGTCCCGACCTCGGGGTCGTCGAGGAGGAGGAGCCGGGTGCCGTCCGGGACGGTCAGCCGGTCCGCGTACGCGCCGAGTGTCACCACCGTGACCGGGGCGGCCTCGGCCACCATGAACTCCAGGCGTTCCGCCGGGCCTTCAGGGTCGACGGCATGGTGGACGGCGCCGGCCTTGAGAACCGCCCACAGAGCCACGACGGCGCGCTCGGTACGGGGCAGCGCCACGGTGACCACACGCTCGGGTCCGGCACCCAGGGCGATGAGGTGGTGGGCCAGCCGGTTGGCGCGCTCGTTCAGCTCGCCGAAGCCGAGATGGACATCGCCGTACACCAGCGCGCCGGCATCGGGAGTGCGCCGGGCCTGTGCCTGGAGGACGTCGACGACGGTGTCGGCCGGCACGGGCGCGTCGACGCCCCGGCCGGCACCGGTGATCCGGTCCTGTTCGTCTCCGGTGAGCAGGACCAGCTCGTGCAGAGGGGCCTCGGGGGCGGTGGTGACCTGATCGAGCAGGTCGACCAGGCGACGGGCCATCCCCTCGACGGTGCGGCGCTCGAACAGGTCGGTGCGGTACTCCACGTAGCCGCTGAGCCCGGCCGGACCGCCGTCGGCGGTATGGCGCTCCAGCAGGTCGAAGGACAGGTCGGTGGTGGCAACCACCCGCTCACCGGGCACGATCTCGGCGCGCAGCGGGGCGAACGGCACCTCCGCCTCGGGGACGTTCCGCATGGTGAGCATGGTCTGGAAGAGGGGGTGACGGGCGAGGGACCGCTCCGGGTTGAGCGCCTCCACCAGCCGTTCGAACGGCAGGTCCTGATGCGCGTACGCGCTCAGGTTCCCCGTCCGGACCCGGTCCAGCAGCTCACGGAAGCTCGGATCCCCCGACACGTCCGTACGCAGCACCAGCGTGTTCACGAAACACCCGATCAGGTCCTCCGTCGCCCGGTCCGTACGCCCGGCCACCGCCGTGCCCAGCGGAATGTCCGTACCCGCACCCATGCCCGACAGCAAGGACGCAACCGCTGCCTGCATCACCATGAACACACTCGAACGCGACTCACGCGCCAGCCGCACCACCCGCTCGTGCAGACCCGCCGGGACATCGAACGCCACCGTGGCGCCCTCGGTGCCCGCAACCGCGGGACGCGGCCGGTCCAACGGAAGCTCCAGCTCCGCCGGCACACCGGCCAGCGCCTCCCGCCAGAATCCCACCTGCCGGGCGATGACGCTTTCCGGGTCGCTCTCGTCACCGAGCAACTCCCGCTGCCACACGGCGAAATCCGCGTACTGGACCGGCAACGGCTCCCATCTCGGCACACCACCCACCACACGCGCGCCGTAGGCAGCCGCGAGGTCGGCGACGAGTCGGCCGATCGAGGCGCCGTCACCGGTGATGTGGTGCAGCACGATCTGGAGCAGGTACGCGTCCTCGGTGAGCGCGAACAGCCGAGCGCGGACGGGGAGTTCGGTGGCGAGGTCGAAAGGCCGGGTCGCCTCGGCGGCCAGGTCGGGCCGTAGCACCTCCAGTACAGGCAGTTCGACGGGCGTCGCCTCGACAGGCAGGATGTGCTGGTACGGCACGCCGTCGCGCTCGGGGAAGAGGGTGCGCAGGCTCTCGTGCCTGGCCAGGACGTCGGCGTACGCGGCGCGCAGGGCTCCGTGGTCGAGCGGACCGGTCAGCCGCAGCGAGAACGGGATGTTGTACGCGCCGCTGGGGCCTTCGAGCTGGTTGAGGAACCACAGGCGGCGCTGGGCGTACGACAGCGGCACCGCCTCCGGACGCTCGACCGGCACCAGCGCGGAACGCACCGGGCCCGCCTCACCGAGGGACTCCGCCAACCCCGCGACCGACGGATGATCGAAGAGATCACGGACCGCGAGCTCCACCGACAGCTCGCCACGGATACGCGCCACCAGACGGGTCG
>NZ_BMSG01000074.1 GCF_014649035.1 Streptomyces sindenensis | reverse complement strand
CGGCGCCCC
Organism: Streptomyces sindenensis; assembly: GCF_014649035.1. Classification (GTDB taxonomy): domain Bacteria; phylum Actinomycetota; class Actinomycetes; order Streptomycetales; family Streptomycetaceae; genus Streptomyces; species Streptomyces sindenensis. The sequence goes on along the minus strand of NZ_BMSG01000074.1, from coordinate 2,805 downwards.
GTCGACCTCCGGAAAGACCGTGCGCAGGCTCTCATGACGACCGACGAGATCGGCCAGGGCCGAGCGCAGCGCCGGGAGGTCGACGGCTCCGCGCAGGCGCACCGCCAGCGGCAGGTTGTACGTGGAGCTCGGCCCCTCGAAGCGCCCCAGGAACCACAGTCGGCGCTGGGCGAAGGACAGCGGCAGTTCCCCGTCCCGCTCGCGGGCCGTCAGGGCCGAGCGACCGTGGGCCGCGGTGCCCACCCGAGCCGCCAGGCCGGCGACCGTGGGCGACTCGAAGACGCTGCGTACGGTGATCTCGGCGCCCAGGACGGCACGGATCCGGCTGGTCAGCCGGGTCGCCAGCAGCGAGTGGCCGCCCAGGGCGAAGAAGCTGTCGTCGATGCCCACCTCGGGCAGTGCGAGTGCCTCGGCGAACAGGGCGCACAGCTGGGTCTCCAGCGGGGTACGCGGGGCGCGGGAGGTCTCGTCCGGGTCCGGCGCGGGCAGGGCCCGCCGGTCGAGCTTGCCGTTCGGCGTCAGCGGCAGCGCGTCGAGGGGGACGAACGCGGCCGGGACCATGTGTTCGGGCAGGGTCCGCGCGCAGAAGGCGCGCAGCTCGTCGGCGTCGGGGACCTCACGGCCCGTGGCCGCGACCGGGTAGGCCACCAGGCTGCGGATGCCGGGGCGGTCCTCGCGGGCGACGACGGCGGCCGCCGAGAGGGCCGGGTGCCCGACGAGGACGGACTCGATCTCGCCGAGCTCGATCCGGAACCCCCGGATCTTGACCTGGTCGTCGGCGCGGCCGAGGTACTCCAGGGTGCCGTCCGGCAACCACTTCACCAGGTCGCCGGTGCGGTACATGCGGCTCCCGGGGGCGCCGAAGGGGTTGGCGACGAACCGCTCGGCCGTCAGGCCGGGTCGGCCCAGATAGCCGCGGGCCAGCTGGGCGCCTGCCAGATGGAGTTCGCCCGCGACTCCGGCGGGCACCGGGTTCAGGTCGGCGTCCAGGACGTAGACCTGGGTGTTCCAGATCGGTCGGCCGATGGGCGCGGTGGCCGGCCAGTGCTCCCGGTCGGCAGGCAGGGTCCATGCGGTCACGACGTGCGTCTCGGTCGGCCCGTAGTGATTGTGCAGGCTGCGTGCGACCGCGCCGGAGTGCAGGGCGCGGATGTCCTGGGTGAGGACCAGGGCTTCGCCCGCCTGGGCGGTGTGGGTCAGCGACCCCAGTTCCAGGCCCTGCTCGACGGCGGCCTCGGCCACCGCGTGGACGACCAGCTGCGGCGCGTACAGCTCGCCCACCTCCTGGGCGTCCAGCCAGCGCGCGAAGGCGGCGGCGTCGCGGCGGATCTCCTGGCCGGGGACGACCAGGGTCCTGCCTGCCATCAGGGTGCCGAGGATCTCCTGGGCCGAGACGTCGAAGCTGATCGCGGTGAACTGCGCTACCCGGGCGGGAGCGTCCGCGGCTGCGGAGATCGCCGACTCGTGCCACGCCATCAGGTTCAGTAGGGCGCGGGCCGGCATGACGACGCCCTTGGGGCGGCCGGTGGAACCGGAGGTGTAGATGACGTAGACGGGCGCCTCGGGGGTCAGCGGCGCCGTGCGCTCGGCGTCCTCGACCGCGGTCGCGGGCAGCGCTGCGCACTCGTCCCGTACCGCCGACTCGTCCAGCAGCAGTACCGGGGCCCCGCCATGGCCGGCCCACACCGAGGTGTCGCTCAGAACGAGCGCCGGGGATGCGTCGGCGAGCATGAAGGCGATGCGGTCGGCCGGGTACTCCGGATCGACGGGAAGGTAGGCGGCCCCCGCCTTGAGCACCGCGAGGATGGCGGTGACCAGCTCGGCGGAGCGCGGCAGCGCCAGTGCGACGACGGACTCCGGGCCGATGCCGCGGCCGATCAGCAGACGGGCCAGTCGGCTGGAGCGGGCGTCGAGTTCCGCGTAGCCGAGGGTGTCGTCGTCCACGACGACGGCCGGGGCGTCGGGAGTGCGGGCGGCCTGGGCGGCGAACATCGCGGGCAGCGTGGTGGTCGGCAGCACACGGTCGGTGTCGTTGTGACGGACCACGATGCCATGGCGCTCGACCGGATCGAGGAGGTCGAGGCTCGCCACGGGCATCCGCGGATCGGCCGCGGCCAGGGTCAGCAGCCGCACCAGGCGGTCGGCCAGACGCTGCGCGGTCACGGAGTCGAACAGGTCGGCGCTGTACTCCAGCGTGCCCTCGATGCCGTTCGGTGAGCCGTCGGCGGACCGCTGCTCGCCCAGTGCGAAGAACAGGTCGAACTTGGAGACGCCATTGCTCAGTTCGTACGGCTCGGCGCGCAGGCCGGGCAGTGCCACGGTGGCCTCGGGGTTGTTCTGCAGCGTCAGCATGACCTGGAACAGCGGGTGGGTGGCCAGCGAGCGCTCGGGATTGACGGCTTCGACGAGTCGTTCGAACGGCAGGTCCTGGTGTGCGTACGCCTCCAGGTCGGTGTCCCGGACCCGGGCGACGAGCTCGCGGAACGTGGGCCGGCCGGAGACGTCGGTGCGCAGCACCAGGGTGTTGAGGAAGAAGCCGACCAGTTCGTCGAGCGCGTCGTCGGTCCGGCCCGCGATCGGTGTGCCGACCGGGATGTCCTCTCCGGCGCCGGACCGGGACAGCAGCGCCGTCAGTCCGGCCTGGAGAACCATGAACAGGCTCGCCTGACTGGTCCGGGCGATCTTCAGCAACCGCTGGTGCAGTACGGCGTCCAGGCGGATGGGCACGGTGCCGCCGCGATAGGTGGCCACGGCGGGGCGGGGCCGGTCGGTGGGCAGTACCAGTTCCGCGGGGAGATCCGCCAA
>NZ_BMSG01000073.1 GCF_014649035.1 Streptomyces sindenensis | reverse complement strand
CCAGCATCGCCTGCACCCTCATCTGCTACCGCAGGCTCACCAAATGAGATGACTTCTAAGCGGGCTGCTTCTCCACGATCACATCGATCAGCTCGATCGTGGGTTCCTCGAAGAGCTCACCCGTTCTCTCACCGAGCGCGTGCGCGACCGCGCCCGACAGGTGTGCTTGGCGCCCGTCGTCGTCGGGGAAGGCATCGAAGATCCCGAACGATGAGGGTCCGAACTGGATTCCGAACCACCTCACGGTCCCGGGCTCTCCCTCAACGATTGACAGCCCCTGACTCAGGAAGTCGCGGACGTCGTCCTCCCTGCCGGGGAGGGCTTGCAGCCGTACCAGGACTGCTTTGCTGACCTGCGTAGCCATCTGAGGGTCTCCTTCACTTCCGCTTGCCCGGTTCGCGTAGTCGCAACATTTGAGCCACCCGGCGCGCGGCTCAGGCAGCCGTCCGCAATGGCGTCATCGCCATGTCATGGCTGGCCCCCTCCCTTCCCCTCCTGGCCCCTTGCCGAGGTGTTGGATCGCACCCCAAGGAATTCCTGGACCCTTCAACCCTCACCCGGTGTCCTCCCGCCTGCAAATGCAGCCCACAGGCGAAACACCTGATTCATGGACCGAGTGGGATTTGTGATGGAAAATTTCACGGCGTTCTGGCATGTCGCCGTCACACGAGAAGGATCCCTGATGGAATTCTCAACTCGGGTAACAGGCAGCCCGCCGTCGATCCAACGGTTCGATGACCCACACCTCGGCAGCCTGACGGAGGATGCTCGACTCATGTGATGCGTTTCGGGACGCCCCTTCGGTCCTGCCTGGGTCAGAAGCCCCGGAAGACACCGTCGTGGGCGGCGTTCTCGAAGTCCTCCCAATCCATGTTGGCGAGGGAAATGTTGTTCTCGACCGACCACAGTTCTGTGGCTACGACTCGGAGCCGGTCGTGCGTCTGCCGGGCCTCACCCTCCCCGCTTTCGTCGTTCTCGTCGGAGAGCAGGAGGGCCAGCAGCGGCATCTCCGGCGCCGTGAGGGCGGTCTTGTCGGCCACGATGAGAAGCTCGGTGTCCAGCTCGTGTGCCGCCGAGAGGATCTGTTCGGTCGTCAGGTCGCGATAGGCGAGATCATCCACTGGGTGGACGTTCGCGAGGAAGCCGTCCTGGTTCGGTGTCATGACGGTCGTGAGCAGAGCTTGCCAAGCGGTCGGGTCGGAGAAGTCGGTGCGGATCAGCAGGGTCTCGTCCGTGTCCGGCAGGCTCTTCACGAGTCCTCCCCGTGCGGGCGGGTTCGGGGCGGCGGAGGGCTCGGCCACTGCCTCGCCGTCGCGCCAGACGACCGTGCCGTCGGCACGGCACAGGACCACTCCGCCCTCCTCGACACGCAGTTCGTCAGCCGGTCCGCCCAGCGGTGGGCGTTCGTCGCCGAGAACGCGCAGCATGCCGTCTTCGTCGAGCCGCAGTCCGGGGTCGGCCGCTTCGCCGAGGTGCGCGTACCAGAGCCAGGTCTGGTCGGCTCCGAACAGCACGAGGCGGCGTTCGTCCCAATGTCCGAGCACGGTGCTTCCGTCGGGGGAGGTGAGGGAGTGCCGTCCGAGCGTCTGTCCTCGGCGCAGCACGGCACCCCGCGGGGCGTCGGCCGTGGGGCCGTGGCATGCCGTGTGTGCGCCTGCGGACCACACCGACCGGCCGTCCACGTCACGCAGTTCGGCACGGCCGTCATCTTCGACCACGAGCCTGCGGGCCCCCGAGCCGGACGGGCCGGAACTCCACACCGGGACACCATGGGTGTTGCGGACGGAGAGGACACCGTCCTCGGAGAGCTCGGCCCATCCTCCGTCCACCCACCCCGTGCCGGTCGACCACACGGCACGGCGCTTGGTGTGGCAGTACAGAGTCAGGTCGCCGTTGCCCTGATGGGCCAGTGTGTGCGTACCGGCGGAAGACGTCAGGGACTGGTTGCGCAGGCGCCCTCCCGCCTCCAGCGCGGGCCCACCGTAGGCGTAGGGCTCTCCCAGGGGGACCGGTCCGTGCGGGCGCTGGGTGCCCTCGTGCCACAGGACGCTCCCGGCGGAGTCGACCAGGCACAGCATCAAGCTCTTGGATTTCGCACCACCCGCCAGGTGCCGGCGCCAGGTGAGCACGGTGCCTTCCTGTTCGAACCAGTCGACCAGCGGACGCGTCAGCGCGTAGCTCCTCCCCCCGCTCTTCCCGTACTCGCAGACCCGCAGCCATCCGTCCTGCTGGCGGGCCACTGTCCGGCGCGTCTTCCCCTCCTTGACCAGATACGCGTCCCGGGTGACGGCAGCCGCGGGCGCCGCGTCCCCGAGCGGCACAGGGTGGGTGAGTCCGGTGCGTATGTTGCCGAGGCGGACGTGTGTGCGGTCCAGGAGTTCCAGCTCTCCGGCGTCCGTGAGGACGAGGTACTGCGCCCCGGGCGCGGCGAAACCGGAACGCCACACCGTCTCGTCGTCCTCCCCGCCCTCGACGACGACCTCGTACCCGTGCCCGAGCAACAGCTGTCCAGCTGCGCCCGCCCGCCAGACGACCTGACCGCGATCGGTGTCCGTGACCACGGCGACACCCTCCGGGTCGCACCGCAGCACGAACCTCCCCGAGGGGGACGTCAACTGGACATCGGGGTAAAGACGTTCGAACATGGGCAGTTCACGCATGGAACCCTCTTCTCCTACCGGGCGACGCCAGGTCATGGTGGCGGTCGGTGAAGCGGATTCTGCCGGACGCCACTGACAACGGGCCTGGTTGGCCCGTCGACTCCCGCCCTGACACCCCTGCCGCACAGCCTGCGCTGCCCCGAGTTTCGTAGAGTCCGGTGGTCTTGGTCCAGGCGGACTGCGGGGTCTGCTCCGTGCTTCGCCAGCAGGCTCCCTCGTACTCGGCGGGCGGGACGTAGTCGAGCGCGGAGTGAAGACGCTCTCCGTTGTGCCAGGTGATCCATTGGAAGATCGCCCGTTCGACCTGGTCGACGTCCTTCCAGGGGTGCTGTGTCTCTATAAGTTCGGCCTTTGGAGGTGCCGTTCAGTGCCTCGGCCATCGCGTTGTCAAACAAGTCCGCGCCCGACCCGACGGAGGCGAAGGCGCCGATGTCTGCGAGCCGGTCGATATACCGAGTTGACACGTATCGCGACCCACGGTCGCTGTGAAGGATGAGGTCGGAGCCCTTCTTGATCCTCGGCCCCCATAAGACGTCGTTTCTTATGGCTATCAGAGCGGCATGAGAGCCTCCTGGCATGAGCTACGACCT
>NZ_BMSG01000072.1 GCF_014649035.1 Streptomyces sindenensis | reverse complement strand
TGCCTGCAGCATCATCTGTCTCCGACGGCTTCGGGCGGCATTCTGAAACGATCAGTTAGTCATGATCAGGCTCCTTTGCGGGGTGCATGGGGATGGATCTGCTGTCCCGGGCCGGGAAGACGCACCGGTCGGTAGACACCATGGGACACAACGACCGCGCTCGGCCGGAGTGCCGGGCTGTGTCCTCGTCGGCAAGCGATGTGATCCGCGACGTGCTCAACGTCCTGCCCTTCGACCGCTTCGCACGGCGCATCTACGACGGAGCGTTCTCCGGCATGGATCTCACCGCCCGCCCCGCGCACCGGTGAGCTGTTGTCACCGCGAAGTTCACGGTGCAGAACCCTCGCCGCCGTCGGCGAGCCCCAGCGCGACCGCCAGCAGGAGCTGACGCACGACGGGCTGCGGGCCGCCGGAGGCCAAGGGCTGCTGTGCACCCACGGAAGCGGGGCTCTTATGTAGGTGGTCAATGCTGGAGGCCAGGAGTTTGCGCTGGTCAAGGACGGCAGCGGCGTGCCGACTGGCCGGGCCTGGGAGGGTCAGGGCGGCAGCTTCGGTGCCGTGGACCACCATGGTCTGCTCGTCCAGCGCGGTGTATATGTCCTCGACCGGCCGGTCGGCCATCCGCGGTGCCCTCGGGCGCAGCAGCGTGACCAGCCGCCGGCGGCCTGCCTTGCGGATCTGTGCCGGTGACCCGCACCGTTCCAGTAGGGCCAGGACGGCCGGGTGTTGCCTCCGTGGGTCCAGGACTCGTTCCAGGGACGGGTTGATCCGGGTGTGTTGGTCGTGGGGTCGGTTCGCTTCTTGGGTGGTCTTGTTGGTCGGGTTGTTGGTCGGGTTGTTGGTCGGGTTGTTGGTCGGGTTGTTGGTGTTGGTGTTGGTGTTGGTGGTGGGTTTTGGGTCGGGGTTGTCTGTGTTGGTGTGGGTCTGGTTATGTTCCGGGGTGTGGTTGGTGTTCGATGGTGATGTCGGTGGATCCGTCGTGGACCGCTCGCTGGGCGTCGTCGGGGTTGGCGCCCGCGAAGACCAGGATGTCGGTGGCGACCAGCCGTATGCTCTCGCGTACCGCGACGGGCACGGCCGAGTCGTGTTCCGGGGTGTTCCTGACGATGCTCAGGGTGCGCCGGGCGGCGTGTTGGAGTACGGCGTGGCTTCCGCGTGCTTGCGCCAGCGCGTTGAGGACTCCGGACAGCCCTCGTACTGTGGCGGCGAATGCGTTCCTGTGGCTGGGGGTGAGGATCGTGGCGCCTCGGATGAGAGTGAGGCAGCTGTTGCCGAGGAGGTCCAGGTAGCGTGTGGAGGCGGTTTCCTGCTGGATGGGCTCCTGCCGGCTGCGCCAGCGGGGGGTGCGGCGGGCGACGGCGATCGCGTCGTCACGGGTGCGGCCGAGGTCGTTCAGCAGGGTGTAGACCGGGCGTAGTTCCTTCCACGGCTGTTCCTCGCGCTCATCGGCCGAAGCGTCCAGTGTCCGGGCCGCCAGTTCCAGCGCACGGCTCAGCCCTTTGAGTGTGGCGGCCTCGGCCCGTCTCAGCAGGGTGAAGGGGTGCGGGGGGAAGAGTACTTGGTTGAACACGAGCGCGACTCCTGCTCCGAGCAGGGCGTCCAGTACGCGGTCGGTACCGGCTTGCTGTCCGGCTGCGACGGAGATCACGGCGCCGACGGCGGCCTGCGCCATGGTGATGCGCTGCCCGTCGATGAGGAGTGCGAGGAGGAGTGCGCAGAGCACGGCTGCGCCGACCGCCGCGTCGCCGTGGCCGAGGAAGCGGAAGGCTACCTGCCCGACGACCACGCCCGCGATGACCCCGGACATGACCCGTACCGCGTTGGTGCCGCGCCCGCCGAGGGGTGTGTTGAGCGCGACGAGGGTTGCGATCGGGGCGAAGAGGGGGACGTGGTGGTCGAAGACGTCTCCGGCGATCCACCAGGAGAGCGCGGCCGCTGCGGACTGCTGGAGGACCGGCCACAGGTTGTCCTTGACGCGCGAGTACGCCTCGTGCATCGTCCTTCCTCCGTGATCCGGGCAGGGACGGTTCGCGGCGGGGTGCTCAGTGGGCCGTTTCGCTGCCGTGTGCGTGCTTCCCGGCCGGGTGGGCGTCGTCGAACAGGCGAGGGCCCAGGTCGTGCCATTTCCGCAGCCCGGGGAGCCGGTCGCCGGCTTCCGGGCCCCAGCTGCCGGGTGCGTACGGCAATGGCGGTTCGACCGGGTCGAGGACGGGGCCCACGATGCGCCAGCACTCCAGGACGGCGGGGAAGAAGGCGAAGCACTCGGGGTCGCCGGCAACGGCGCCGTGCAGGATGTTCTCGTACGGGAGTTCCTGCCGCCCCAGCACGTGCGCGAAGTCGACGCCGATGGGCACGGTCAGCGGTCCGTCGGTGCTTTCGGGTTTGTTCAGCATCAGGTCTGCCCGGATGCCGGTGTCGCCGTCGATGCGGAAGCGGATGGTGTTCGGCGGTGTCTGGATGCCGTCGCCGCCGAAGAGTTCCAGCGGAGGCTTGCGGAGTTCGACGACGACTTCGGTGGCGGAGACGGCCAGTGCCTTGCCACTGCGGAGGTAGAAGGGGACGTCGGCCCACCGCCAGTTGTCGACGAACATGCGGGTCGCGAAGTAGGTCTCCGTGGTCGAGCCGGGCTTGACGCCCTCGACGTCCTGGTAGCCGTGGTACTGGCCGCGAACGGTCTCGGCAGGGTTCATGGTGCGGGTCGCGTGCAGGGCCCGCCACTTCTCCAGTCCCTGGGCCTGGGCGTTGGTGGCGCTCGGCGGTTCCATCACCAGAAGGGCCAGGACCTGGAGCATGTGGTTCTGGACCACGTCGCGCAGACAGCCCACTGCGTCGTAGAAGGACCCGCGGTCGGCGACGTCGAAGTCCTCGGCGAGGGTGATCTGCACGTTGTCCACGTAGGCGCGGTGCCAGATCGGCGCGAGAAGTGTGTTGGCGAACCGGGAGACCATCAGGCTCTCCACCGCGCGGTTGCCGAGGAAGTGGTCGACGCGCAGCAGATGGGCGTTGTCGAAGTGGGCGGAGAGTTCGTCCTGGAGCTTTCGCGCGGAGTCGAGGTCGTGGCCGAACGGTTTCTCCACCACCAGCCGGGCGTTCCGGTTCAGGTTCTCGGCGGCCAGCGAGCCGGCGACCTCGGTGAAGAGCGATGGCGGGATGGCCAGGTAGTACGTCACAAAGCCACGCCCGGCCACGGCCTCGCGCAGCCGGGCGAAGGTGGTCTCGTCGGCGAAGTCCCCGGTGACGATGGACAGGCCCGCCGCGAACCGGTCGAAGACCGTCTCGTCGATGTCCGTTCCCGCGGCGGCGACCGCCTGGCGCGCGTGTCTGCGCAGGGCGTCGTCGTCCCAGTCGGTGGCGGCCACCCCGATGACGGGAACGGTGAGTTTGCCGGACTCGGTGAGCCGGTACAGGGCGGGCAGCAGCATCTTCTTGGCGAGGTCGCCGGAGATACCGAAGAGCACCAGGGCGTCGGAGCGTTCCATCCCGGGCGGGCTGAGCAGGGTTTCGGTCATCACGACCGTCCTACCTTTCAAGACGTGGGTCTGATCTGGTCACTCGTAAGATCGGAGGGCCCAGGGGC
>NZ_BMSG01000071.1 GCF_014649035.1 Streptomyces sindenensis | reverse complement strand
AACGGATCAGCGACAAACCGCTCCGCCGTCAACCCGAAACGCTCCGCATAACCACGGGCGAGGCCCGCTCCGGCGACGTACATCTCGCCGGCGACACCCGCGGGAGCGGGCCGCAGTGCCTTGTCGAGGACGTAGACGCGGAGATCGGGGATGGCGCGGCCGATCAGGCTGGCCGCGCCCGCAGCGGCCTTCTCGCGGTCCAGGGCCAGGTAGCTGACGTGCACGGTGGTCTCGGTGATGCCGTACATGTTGACGAGGACGGGTGCGTGCTCGGCGTGCCGGGCGTACCACTCCTCCATGCGCCACAGGTCCAGCGCCTCTCCTCCGAAGACCACGTAGCGCAGGGCGAGTTCCGCCCCGGTCTCCGGGTCGTCGGCATCCGCCTGGATCAGCTGGTAGAAGGCGGACGGGGTCTGGTTGAGGACGGTGACCCGCTCCCGGGCCAACAGCTTGAGGAACTCACCGGGCGAACGCGACACGTCGAAGGGCACGACGACCAGCCGTCCGCCGTGCAGCAGCGGTCCCCACAGCTCCCACACCGAGAAGTCGAAGGCGGCGGAGTGGAACAGCGTCCAGACGTCCTCGGCGCCGAAGCCGAACCAGTGCTCGGTGGAGCGGAAGAGCCGCACCACGTTCTCGTGCGGGATGAGTACGCCCTTGGGGCGGCCGGTCGAACCCGAGGTGTAGATGACGTAGGCGGAGTTCGATGCCCGCAGGGGAGCCGGGCGCTCGGCGTCCGTCAGATCCGTGCCCGCGTGGCGGGCCAGCAGTTCCGCCGTCTCCGGGGCGTCCAGGAACACCCGCCGGGCATCGGTGCGGACATCGGTGCCGAAGCCGGCGGAGGTGAGCAGCAGCCGGGGCCGGGCGTCGGCCAGCATGAACTCGATGCGCTCCTCCGGATAGCCGGAGTCGACCGGGATGTAGGCGGCGCCGGACTTCACCACGGCCAGGAGCGCGACGACCAGGTCGAGGGAGCGGGGCAGGGCGACGGCGACGAACTCCTCCGGCCCGGCGCCCTGCGCGACGAGCAGCCGGGCGAGCCGGTTGGCGCGCTCGTTGAGCTGGGCATACGTGAGGTGCTCACCGTCGCAGGTGACGGCGGTGGCCGTGGGCGTGCCACCCGCGCACGCCTCGAAGAGCTCGGACAGCGTGGCGGGTTCGCCTGCGGGCGTCGGCGCGCCGGTCTCCGCGCCGTTCCACTCCACGAGTGCCCGGTCGCGCTCCTCGCGGGACAGCATCTGCAAGGAGGCGACCCGGCTTCCGGGCTCGGCCGTGGCGAACGACTCGACGAGCCGGGCCAGTCGGCGGGTGTGGGCCTCGGCCTCGTCGGCGGAGTACAGCAGCGGACTGGCCGAGACGTCGATGCGCGCGGAGCCGTCCCCGACGCGGCCGTCGACGACCATCATCAGGTCGTCGTCGTGGCCGCCGGCCAGGGTGCGGGAGGTGCCTCTGTGCCCGCCGAACGACACGGCGGAGTCGTACATCACGATGTTCACTCGGGGGCCGACCAGGCGGCGGTTCGTGCCGGCGGTGCTCAGCTCCCGGCGCAGGTCTTCATAGCGATAACGCTGGTGGCGCAGGGACGCGCGCATCTCCCGCTGCACCTGGCCGAGCAGTTCGGCCACCGTGTCCCCGGGACGGACCGCGATCACCAGCGGGACGACATTGGAGACCATGCCCGGGGTCCCCCGGACGGCGGCAGCGCGGGCGGCGACGGGCAACGCGAGTACGACGTCCTGCTGCCCGGTCAGCGCATGGACGTACGCGGCCTGCGCGGCGACGAACACGGCGGGCCACGGCACCGCGATCTCACGGCACAGATCACGCAGGCCGGCCATCACGGACGTACTGACGGGGGCGGACACGCGCAGCATGTCCTGCGGCATCTGCTGGGGCTGGGCGGCGAGGCCGACGACCTCGGGCAGGTTGGCGAGGTGCTCCAGCCAGTACTCGCGGTCCTCGGCGTGCCGCGCCGAGGACCGGTAGGCCTCCTCCTCGGCGATCAGCTCGGCGAGCGGGCCGAACGTCGTCCCGGGCACGGGAAGACCTGCGGCGAGGGCGGTGTAGACCTCGGCCACGCGCTGGGTCACCAGTCCGGCGCCCACACCGTCCAGGACGATGTGGTGGCAGCGGAAGTACCAGGTGTAACGCTCTGGGCCCAGGCACAGCAGGGCGAGCGTGGACAGACGGTCGCCGGTCAGGTCGACGGGACGTCCCAGGTCCTCCCGGATCCACTGCTCGGCCGCGGAGTCCGGGTCCGCCTCCAGGCTCAGGTCGACGGTGTGGAGCCGCGGTCCGTCGGCTGCCGGCAGAACCCGCTGCCGGGGGCCCCGGCCACCGACGTCGTCGGCGAACCGCACACGCAGCGCCTCTGCCTCGGCGACCACCCGGGCCACGGCCCTGCCGAACAGCTCACCGTCGACGGCGCCGTCGATGTCGATGCGCTCAGCAAGGCTGAAGACGGGGTTTCCCGGCGCCAATTGCTGCGCGAACCAGGTGCCCGCTTGTCCTGCTGTCAGGGACAGCCAGGACTCCTGGTCACACATCATTGCACTCCCTGCCCGCTACCCGGAAAAGTGGTCCACAGCACCATAAGAACGGCCGCAGGCGCCGGGCCACGGCACTGAAGAAACTTCGATATGCCCGTCCGGGGCCAGGGCGCACAGCGGGAATCCGGAATAGCTGCCACCAGTTCGAAGAATTCGATATAAGTGATTTCACAGCACCCGTGATCATCGCGTCGGCAGCCGGTAGCGTCACCGGGTGAACCACGTCGAAGCCGCACCGAAATACTGACCGGAGACCATGATGGATTTCAGTCTCTTCTACTTCGCCAACAATGATTCTGAAATGCATGACCGTTATCGGCTGCTGCTGGACGGCGCGCGCTTCGCCGATGAGAACGGATTCGCCGCCGTATGGACGCCCGAGCGTCACTTCCACCCGTTCGGCGGTCTCTACCCGAACCCCGCGGTGACGGGGGCGGCCGTGGCAGCCGTGACCCGGAACGTCGCCGTACGGGCGGGCAGTGTGGTGGCTCCGCTGCACCACCCGATGAGGATCGCCGAGGAGTGGTCGGTCGTCGACAACATCTCCAACGGCCGGGCGGGGATCGCTTTCGCCTCCGGCTGGCACGCGGCCGACTTCGCGCTGCGTCCGGAGAACTACGCGACCCGCAAGGCCGATCTCATGAACACCATCGAGACGGTGCGCAAGCTCTGGAAGCGCGAGGCGATGCAGTTGGCGGACGGCGCGGGCGAGCCCGTCGAGCTGACGATGTTCCCGCCGCCGGTACAGCCCGAACTGCCGGTGTGGCTGACGAGCTCCGGCACGCCCGAGACCTTCGCCCTGGCGGGTCAGAACGGCCTCGGCATGCTCACGCATCTGCTCGGCCAGGAAGTCGACGTCCTCGCGCAGCGCATCGAGGAGTACCGCCGCGCGTACCGGGACGCCCACCCCGGCTCGGCGGGACAGGGCCACGTGGCGTTGATGCTGCACACCTTCGTCGGCTCGGACCGCGAGGCGGTGCGCGAGACCGTGCGCGAGCCGTTCTCGCGCTACCTCGCCAGCTCGTTCGACCTGGTGATCCGTGCTGCGGAGGCGGCGGGCGCCGAGGGCGCCGCCGTGTCACGCGAGTTGAAGAACATGAGCCCGGAGGACGTGGATTTCCTGATCTCCCAGGCCTTCGACCGCTACTTCCAGACCAGCGGCATGTTCGGCACCGTGGACGACTGCATGGGCGTCCTCAAGGTGATCAAGGACGCAGGTGTGGACGAGGTCGCCTGCCTCGTCGACTTCGGTGTGGAGACCGACACGGTCGTCGACGCCTTCACCGACCTGGCCCGGCTGCACGAGACCTGGCGGGCGCACGAGGCCGCGCTCGGGAGCGTGTCTCCTTAGAAGTCATCTCATTTGGTGAGCCTGCGGTAGCAGATGAGGGTGCAGGCGATGCTGG
>NZ_BMSG01000070.1 GCF_014649035.1 Streptomyces sindenensis | reverse complement strand
CTCGCCGCAGCCCTCACCTGCTACAAGCGACTCGCGAAGCTCGCCACGTGAGACACCGTCTAATAGTCGGCTGTCAGGAAGCCAGGAGCGGAACCCGCTCCGGCATTTCGCTCCAGACCTGACCCTCGAGTTCGCGACCGCCTGCCTTAGGGGTGCGGCCGCCCCACTGCTTGAAGAAGAAGGGGACTCCGGCTGCACTGCACAGGTCGCGGATGTCGATCAACCAATCCTCCTCAACTGGACGATGGCCCGGTCCAGACTCTCCTCCAGCGATCACCCACCCGATGCCATCGAGATTCAACCCAGTGAGCGACCCCAGAAGAGGCTCGCACGACAGGAACCGGACGGCCGCCGGCACCGCCCGCAGGTCGTCTACGCGATTGAGCTGATCTCCGTTCTCGACGGACACACCCATCCATAGGTTGGAGGGCCAGTCCAGCTGATCTGCGACCCGGCGCAGGCGGAGACTCCGCTTGGTCAGCATCTGGTACGTGTGCTGGGGAGTCGAGGCGATCACCTCGAAGACCTCCCGCACGAAGTCCAGCGGCACCCGGGCATGGAAGAGGTCGCTCATCGAGTTCACGAATACCATGCGTGGCGCCCTCCACTGCCGGGGAATCTTGAGGGCGTCGGGGTGGATGGTCAGCCCGAAGCCCGGTCCAGACGTTCGGGGATCGCCGTCATTCTGATACTTCGGGGCGCCCATTAACTTCAACCGGCGAGATAGCGTCAGCGCGTAGCAGTTGTCGCACCCCGGCGTAACTCGGTCACACCCTGTCGTCGGGTTCCAGGTGGCCTCGGTCCACTCAATGGAGCTTCGATCACTCATGCCTGCACTCCTTGGGTGAAGCGGCGAGCGGCACCTCACGTGCGCAACGGGCGCTTCGATGACTTGCATAACGAGCGGCGCACCGAACTGGCACGCGACGCGCCCATCATTCACGTACGGCGGGCGCCTCGCATAGTGGTTCAACCTCAGTGACTGTCCGAAAATGCAGCCCTGCAGAAGGAGTTGCGAAGCCCGGTGAGGGCTTCGCGTTCGCGGGTGAAGGAGAGCTTACTGGTGAGGAGGACGGCCCAGCGCTGCTGCTTGGGGCTGATCCACATGCCGGTGCCGGTGAAGCCGTAGTGGACCCAGACGTCCTCGCGCAGCTTGGTTCCGGGAGCGGGGTGCCAGAAGAGGCCCCGGCCAGGAGTGAGTTCGTCGGTGCGGATGCGGAGGGAGCCGGCGATCCAGGTTGGGCCGAGGGCGGCCGTGTCGGGGCGAGCATGTGCTGGAGGAAGCGGCTCAGGTCGGTGAGGGTGGTAAAGGTGCCGGCGATGCCGCAGGTGCCGCCGAGAAGGCGGGCTGAGAAGTCGTGAGCGGTGCCCTTGAGGTGGATGCCGGTTGCCTCGTCGAGTTCGGTGGGGGCGCAGCGGGCGGTCATATCAGCGGGCAGGGGGCCGAAGCGGGTCTCAGTCATGCCGAGGGGAGCCCAGATCCGGCTTGCGGCCAGGTCGTCGAGAGGTCGGTCGGAGAGGTACTCGGCCAGGTAGCCGAGGATCAGGGCGGCTCGGTCGGTGTACTCGACTGCCTCACTGGGGGCGCGATGGAGGGTCTCGTGGAGGACGCCGTCGCGGATGTCCTGGGGGGTCGGTGCCGTACAGGTTCTTGAGGTTGGCGTGCAGGGCCAGGCCGACGGTGTGGGTCAGGAGCTCGTGGGTGGCCGGTGCCCTCAGGCCGGAAGGTGCCGAGCGGGGTGTGGAGCTGGAGCTTGCCCTCGTCGACGAGGGTGCCGATGACGGCCCACACAGCGACGATCTTTGTGAGGCTGGCGATGTCGAAGACGGTGGCGAGCCGCATCGGCTCGTCGGGGCGGGCCGGGTTGAGGCTGCGAGTGACGATGTGACGCCGAGGGCTGGTGACGCTCGATGCGGGGCCAGCCGGACCGTGCGGATCAGATGTTCCGGAAGAGACCGGACCACCCAGCGCTACGCCCCCCTGCAGCCGGACGCGCACAAGGCCGTCCTCGGGGCCTGGGAGCGTACGCAAACCCTGCTCACGATCGCCGCGTAGACGTTGCGTCAGGCGGGCCCGCTCGTCACCGCCTCCATCCCTGTCGGCGACCACCCGCAGCGGGTCCGCCTCGGCCACGTCCCTGCGGACTGGACAGGCCCCATCACGAGCTGAGACGCACGGGGCCCCGAGCCTCTTGCCGCTCCGGCCCGGGCTCGGCGCGTCGAATCCGACGGTGGGCCGGGAGCGGTTCCCCCGGGTCCCGGCCCGGGCCGCGAAGCACTTCGGGCGGTGATCGGGCCTGCGAACGGTCCTCTGCCAGGGCTGTCAGGGGAGGACCTTGGCTGGAGCTCCCGCGCGGCGGTGGCCGCCCCGTGTTCAGCCGTAGTAGGCCGTGCGCATCAGCTCCCGCATGTCGTCCAGCATCGGCATGCGGGGGTTGGCCGGTGCGCACTGGTCCTCGTAGGCGTTGACGGCCTGCTGCGGAAGCGCGTCCAGGAAGGTCCGTTCGTCGATCCCCAGCGCCTTGAACGTCGGCTCGATGCCGACGGCGTCGCGCAGGCGCTCGACGGCCGCGGCGAGGGACTCCACCCCCTCGGCCGGGGTTGTGGCGGGCAGCCCCAGGGCGCGGGCGATGTCCTGGAAGCGTTCGGGAGCGCGGTAGTCCTCGTACTTGGGCCAGCCGGTCAGCTTCGTCGGGATGGTGCCGTTGTAGCGGATGACGTGGGGAAGCAGCACGGCGTTGGTGCGCCCGTGCGCGATGTGAAAGGTCGCGCCGAGCGTGTGGGACATGGCGTGGACGATGCCGAGAAAGGCGTTCCCGAAGGCCATGCCGGCGATGGTGCCGGCGTTGTGCATCTTCTCCCGGGCCTCCGGGGCGCCCTCGCGGTCGGTGACCGCTGCCTCCAGGTGGTCGAAGACCAGGCGGATGGCGTGCAGCGCCAGGCCGTCGGTGAAGTCGTTGGCGTAGACGGACGCGTACGCCTCGATGGCGTGCGTGAGGGCGTCGAAGCCGCTGTCGGCAGCGAGGGCAGGGGGCAGGGCCGTGGTGAGCAGGGGGTCGATGACGGCCACGCTGGGCGTGAGCGCGTAGTCGGCCAGGGGGTACTTCTTGCCGGTGGCGGGGTCGGAGATGACGGCGAAGGGGGTGACCTCGGCACCGGTGCCGGAGGTGGTGGGCACGCAGACCAGACGGGCCAGTTTGCCCAGGGCGGGGAAGCGGAAGGCTCGCTTGCGGATGTCGGAGAATTTCTGCCGCATGTCCGCGAAGTCGATGCCGGGCTGCTCGTACAGCAGCCACATGACCTTGGCCGCGTCCATGGGGGAACCACCGCCGAGCGCGATGATCGTGTCGGGGCGGAAGTCCCGCATGAGGTCGGCGCCGTGCTGGACCGAATCGATGCTGGGTTCGGGCTGGACGTTGTCGATGATCTGAAGGGTGACCGGTTCCCGGCGCTGCTGCAGGACGCGGCTGATCCGGTCGACGAAGCCGAGGCGGGTCATGGTGGCGTCGGTGACGACGGTGACGCGGTGGACGTCGGGCATGGAGGTCAGGTAGCGGATGGCCTGCGGTTCGAAGTAGATCTTCGGTGGGACCTTGAACCACTGGAGGTTGTTGCGGCGGGCGGAGACCCGCTTGACGTTCAGCAGTTGGGCGGCGGAGACGTTGTTGGAGACCGAGGTGCTGCCCCAGGAGCCGCAGCCCAAGGTGAGTGACGGCAGCAATCCGTTGTAGATGCCGCCGATCGCGCCCTGGGAGGAGGGGGAGTTGACGATGATCCGCGCGGTCTTCATCCGCATGCCGTACGCCTCGGCCACAGCCGCGTCCTCGGTGTGGATGACGGCGCTGTGGCCCTGGCCGTGGAAGGCGACCATGTCGGCGGCCAGGCCGAAGCCATGACGTTCGTCCTCGGCGCGCAGCACGGCGAGGACCGGGCAGAGCTTCTCGCGGGTCAACGGCTCGTCGGGACCGACGCGTTCGGCCTCGACGAGGATGACCGAGGTGTTCTCCGGCACCGAGAACCCGGCCCGCTCGGCTATCCACGCGGGGCTCTGTCCGACGGCGGCGGCGTTGACCTTGGGCTCGCAGCCGGCCCCCGAACCGCCGGTGGCGGGGAACAGGAACGTCTCCAGCTTCGCCTTCTCCTGCGGGGTGGCCAGATGGGCGTGCAGGGTGCGGAACTCGGCGAGCGCCGCGTCGTGGATCGCCGCGTCCAGGATGACGGCCTGTTCGGAGGCGCAGATCATGCCGTTGTCGAAGGACTTGGACAGCACCAGGTCGTTGACGGCCCTGCGCAGCTTGGCGCTGCGGTGGACGTAGGCGGGGACGTTCCCGGCGCCGACGCCGAGTGCGGGCTTGCCGGCCGAGTAGGCGGCCTTGACCATGGCGTTGCCGCCGGTGGCGAGGATCAGGGAGACTCCGGGGTGCCGCATCAGCATGGTGGTCGCCTCGACGGACGGGGCCTCGATCCACTGAGCTTCTTCAGCGTTGCCGCTCCAGTGTGAGGACAGCTTTGGCGATTGACGTCATG
>NZ_BMSG01000069.1 GCF_014649035.1 Streptomyces sindenensis | reverse complement strand
AGGTCCTTCAGCAGCTCGACGACGACTGACCGTCGGCCCCATTCTGAAACGATCAGTTAGTCGCACGGCGCTCCATGGAGGGAGCCAGGGCCTTGCCCTCCGCGTACTCGCGCGGCGACAACCCCATCACCTCGGTCACCGCCTCGGCGAGCTCGTCGTGGTGCAGGCCTTCCTCGCCCGCCCGCACGGCCGCCTGGTAGAGAGCGCCGCGCAACTGGGTGACCTGCGCGAAGTCGTTGAAGTGGCCGGCCTGGAGCGAGGCGTCCTGCCGGTTGTCGACGAAGGTGAGGAGCTTGCGCGCCTCCTTGCCGAGGCTCTCCTCCGGCACCGCCCGCAGGGACTTAACGATCGACGCGGAGATCAGCGAGGTGGCCGAGGAACGGCCCTCCTGGTCCAGCGTGGCCAGCTTGGCGAAGTCCCGGCCGCGGGTCTGCTCGTACGAGACCTGGCAGTGCACGCAGAAGAGGAACGGCGCCGGGACGAACGCCGCCACCAGACCCTCGCCCGACTCGTTCCCGAACCCGTCCACGACGACCCGCTTGGGTACCCGGGGCCGGTAGGACTTCTTGACGACGGTCACGCCCTGCGCGTCCGTCTCGAGCCACGACTCCGGCAACCGCCGGTCGTCCACGGCCGTCTGCGGATCGGCCGGCCACTCGTAGTCCTCCCCGGGCATGCCGAGGTACAGATAGCCCTCACCGTCCCGGCCCCCGGAGGCGGAGGTGTCCCGGCGCGGCTCGTACCGGAACGCCCCGCTCTCCTCGGTGCGCCAGACCGTCAGGTACTCCTGGCCGCACTCACGGCAGAACGCTAGCGGGAACAGCGGCTTGCCGTCGCTGCCGGGCTGTTCCAGCTGGTAGGTGCGGGTGAGCGGGCGGCTGAGCGGATCCTCAAGGGTTGTGTAGACCGTGTCGCCCTTCGAGAGGAACTGGTGCAGCCGGAAGGCGAACAGGGGCCGCTCCGTCATGGGGTTCTTCGCCTGGGACCCCGCCTCCAGCGTGGTGCGGATCGCCTCGCGCACGCTCTCCTCGGCCACGCCGGACTCCGCGGCGAGCTCGGCCGCCGCGTCCTCGACGGTCCCCGGGGCGCAGCGCCGGAACCGCCCTGTGCCCTCCTCGCGCTCCAGACCGAACCGCGACTCCAGCCAACGCGCCAGCGAGTCCTTCGTGAGCGCCTCGTAAGAACGGGGCGCCGCCGGCACCCGCAGCCGCTCGGCGGGCACCGTCACCGGGGCCTCCTCGGTGGCCCGGATCAGGGTCTCGCCGATGACACGCTTCGGCAGCACCGTCGTGCCGAACAACCGGCCGGCCACCTTGGCTACCTCGCGCCGCTGGTCCTCCCAGGATCCCTCGGTGGACATGGTGGCCGAGGTGCCGATGCACTGGAGGGTCGTCGAGGCCCGGCAGGCCTCGCGGACCCGGCGGATCAGGAACGCCACGTCCGCACCTTGGCGGCCCCGGTAGGTGTGCAACTCGTCGAAGACGAGGAACTGCAGCCCGTCGGCCATGCGGATGAGGCTCGACCGGTCGTCCGGCCGGGTCAGCATGAGCTCCAACATCACGTAGTTCGTCAGCAGGATGTCCGGGGGGTTCTTGCGCAGTTCCCGCCGCTGCTCGTCGGACTCCTGGCCGGTGTAGCGGGCGAAGGTGACCGGCTCGTTCCCCGCCCCGAATCCGTGGCGCAGGTACTTCTCCAGTTCCATCAGCTGCGAGTTCGCCAGCGCGTTCATCGGGTACACCACGATTGCGCGCACCCGGCCCCCCGCGCCGTCGGCCTGACGCTCCTTCAGGACGTGGTTCACGATCGGGACGATGTACGACAGAGACTTGCCGGATCCCGTACCGGTCGTCAGCACATAGGAATCGCCCGCCTGCGCGGCCTCGATCGCCTGCCGCTGGTGGAGATGGAAGGTCAGCGGGCGCCCGTCCGGGCGCCGTGAGCTCTCCTTCTTGCCCGCCTGGAAGATCTCGGCGCACTTGGGGTGCAGGATGCCGT
Organism: Streptomyces sindenensis; assembly: GCF_014649035.1. Lineage (GTDB taxonomy): Bacteria > Actinomycetota > Actinomycetes > Streptomycetales > Streptomycetaceae > Streptomyces > Streptomyces sindenensis. The sequence goes on along the minus strand of NZ_BMSG01000069.1, from coordinate 2,639 downwards.
CCCGCACGAGGTCGGTGACCTTGCCTCCGTCGGCGAAGAACGGGTTCAGCGACAACCACGGGTCGGGCCACTGCGACTTCGCCGCCATGTCATCCTCGATGAAGCCGGCGATCCGGGCGTCCCGGATCACCGTCGCGCTCTTGGTGAAGCTCTCGTACTCGCTGATCAGGTCGGCGTGGATGCCGAAGACGTCCATCGTCTCGGGCAGGCGCGGCTCTCTGCGCGGCACGGGAGCGGGCGCCGCCGGGGTGCGCTCGGGGAGCAGGGCCCGCAGCCGGGCCACCGGGTTCATCACCTGCCAGTGCGGGGCAAGGAGAGCGGCTGTGTCGTCCGGCGCGAACGCGAGAGGGACCAGCACGTCACGGAGCAGGGCGGCGTTCTCAGGCCGCAGTTCGGCGTCCTTCTCGAGCAGGCGGTCCACCAGGCGGACCAGCTCGGCGGGCAGGTCCGGGCGCACCAGGGTCAGCAGCGGCGGCCGCGCGTGCTGGTGCTGCTCGGAGAGCTCGTACGGGGTCCGGGCGGAGAACGGCGGCTGCCCGATCAGCAGTTCGTACAGGATGCAGCCGAGAGCGTAGAGGTCGGCGAGCGCGGTGACGCGCTCGGCCCGGAACTGCTCGGGTGCCATGTAGCGGGCCGTGCCGACGCTGACGCCGGTGCTGGTCAGCCGGGTCTGGTCGGGGTCGTCGACGATCGAGCCCATGCCGAAGTCGAGGATCTTGACGGTGCCATCGCTGGTCAGCATCACATTGGCGGGCTTCAGGTCGCGGTGCACGACCCCGGCCGTGTGCGCGGCGGCGAGTCCGGCGGCGATCTGCGCCCCGATGGCGGCAACCCAGGAGACCGGAAGCTGGGGCTCCTCGTCGATGAGGTCCGCGAGCGGGTGACCGTCGAGCAGCTCCATGGCCAGGTAGGGGAGACCGCTGCCACCCGGCTGGTCGTCAACGCCGCCGTCGATCAGCCGGGTGAGGTTCGGGTGGCCCTGGGAGAGCATGCGCATGATCCGCACTTCGCGGCGGAAGCGGTCGATCTCCTTGCCGGACCCCGATGCGTCAATCGCGACTCCGGTCCGGCCGCGCAACACGGTCTTGACCGCGACCTCCCGGTGCGGGGCGTCCGGGGCGGCCTGGAGGTCTTCGGCGCGGTGTACCTCGCCCATGTTCCCGCGCCCTACGATCCCCGTGATCCGGAATCGTCTGTTGACCGTCACCAGGTCCACTGCCCCTCCCCGTTTCACCCGTCGCGTACAAGGTGGTTACACCCTGCAGGGAGTGTACACCTCTACTTGTCACCGAGAGTCGCACACACGCGTTGACGCTGTCAACGGATTTCTCTCGCTTGATGCGCCGCGAGTGATCAACGCGCGGGCGGCTGATCACGGGCCGTCAGGCGGTCATGAACCGGGGTGCTACGAGATAGCCCACGTGCCCCAGCACATCCGCTCGGCAGGCGATGGACCCACAGCCGCCAAGAAACATCACCTCACCTTCGACCTCAGTCGCGTCCGGCCTTACGACTGGACCTTCGTCGACCTGCTCGCCCCCGGCCACCCGTTGCACTACGCAGTCATGGCCGAAACCATCAGGAACTTCGGGGCGCCCTCAACCGGGGCACCCTCATCGTCTCGACCGCCGCTGACGAACAGCACTTCGTCGGAGGGCACAGTGGTCGCGGACGCCACCGGTGCGTCGGTGGCCCGACGGTTTGCTTACGCTTGTCGACAGCCGGGGCATCATGCGGCCGGCCGGCCCCGCGCCCTACCTCGAATATGTTGAGGCGCCCGATGGCGCGGCGCCCGACATCTCGGGCGGTCTTGCCTGGCTCACGGGCGCCGAAGGCGACCAGCTGGATCATCGCCAACCAGCCCCCCGATACCTGGCCGAGGTCCAGCTCCGTCGCCTGGCGGAGTTAGGCAAGGCCCGGGGTTGGTGACCAACCGGCTGCTCCTCGACGGGGCGGCGGTCTCCGAGAGAGAACGGAGGGGCGAGAAGCTCAAGGAGTTCTTTGGAGAGCCTCCACCGCAAGGCCGTCGAACTCGATGTACGCCTTCGAAAGCGTCTCGCACTCCCCGGCCAGCAGCAGCTGATGTCGACGAAGCCACCGCAGATCCTCACCGCGGAGCTTGTGCTGAGCGTCTCCGATCTGCCCTCTCGTGAGTGAAGAACGTATTGGTGTGATCACGAGGAGGGCGTGAAGCGCGGCGGCGATGGGGTCCGGACTGATCGTCGACGGGTCGAGCACCCGCCCCCAGTGCCCGAGTTTGGCGGAGGCGCGCTGGGCAGGGAGCCGGAGCCTGACGTGCGCGGAGTCTGCCTGCTTTTCCCGGCCGTTGTGTCCGTGAGCGCGAGCGGAGCGAGGACCTTGATGCCCTCGTGGCCGGGCCTGCAGAACCGAGCCGGGGGTAGTGGGTAGCAGCCCCATGGCAGGCGCCAGCCCTGATGCCCGTCGGCCCCGCCAGCAGCTCGTTCGGGTCGGTACTGCCGCCCGCATGCAACAACCTCACTACCGGCTTCCACGTGCTGCGATACAGAGATGCCCACCAGGACTGGACCTCAGGACCCCTGACTATGCTGCGGGTTGTCTTACTGATCGTTTCAGAATGCCGCCCGAAGCCGTCGGAGACAGATGATGCTGCAGGCAAG
>NZ_BMSG01000068.1 GCF_014649035.1 Streptomyces sindenensis | reverse complement strand
TCAACCCTCACGGTGCAGCATCATGCCGCACCACCCAGCACCACGTGAGACATCCTCTTAGCCAATTCCGACCGATCCACTGACACCGACGGACACGCCGTGTGATCCTCTGCCCTAAGTCTGTAATCGCCAGGGGTGGGGGAGAGTGCGGTATGGCTGTACCCAAGACCGTCTTGTGGGAGAGAGACCCCCATACGGCAGCGAAGCACAATCTGCTGAAGAGGTATCTCGAGCCCTGGGCTCCCATTCTCCTCTCGCGCAACGACACCATCACGTACGCGGAGGGCTTTTCGGGACCCGGCTTGTACTCCCAAGGCGAGCCGGGTTCGCCTGTTATTGCGCTCGAAGCCTTCGCCAAGGCGTTGCAGCACCGCCCCGGACGCATCCGTATGGTGCTCGTCGAGGGGGACAAGCGGCGGGAATCCGAGCTGAAGAAGCAACTCGGCAAGGCACGCGGGCACCACTCGGACGACGTAGTCCGACGCCTTCACCTGAACACGCACTGCGGCGAGTGCCACCCCACACTACTCGAGCAACTCCGCCTCCAAGGCAGCCTGGGCAAGCCTCTCTTCGTCCTCCTCGACAGCTACGGCGGCCCTGACATCCCGTTCAGCCTGCTGAAGGAACTCGGAAAACACCGCAGCACCGAGGTACTGGTCACCTTCCAACCGCAGTTCCTCACCCGGTTCGCCGAGCGTAACGAAGGCCATCGGAAGTCAGGCGATGCGGCCTTCGGAGGCACCGCGTGGCACGACGTGTTCAAGCAGCCGTCGAAACAGAAGTTCACCTTCCTTCGGGACCAATACCGCGAAACCCTGCGCCGGGCCGGCTTCACACACACCCTCTCCTTCGAGATGGTCGATGAGGATGGCCATGTGCTCTATCTGATCTTCGGGACTCGTCACGAGCGCGGCCTCGAGAAGATGAAGGAAGCCATGTGGAGCGTCGACCGTGACCACGGGGTCCGCTATCGCGACCCCAAGGACGTCGAGCAACAACAGCTCGCCCTCGAACTCGAACCCAACACAGGGCCTCTTCGCCGGATCCTGCTGGAACACATCGCGGCGGCGCCGAAGGGTCTCACCGTGGCGAAACTCAAGACGTTTGCTCTCTTGGAGACCGTATACAAGCCCAGCCAGGTGACCAAACTGATCACTGATATGCGTGATGCCAAGGTCGTCACCACAACACCTCGCCGGGTGACAGCCGACACGGTCGTCGTTCCCCACGTGTCGCCACCCCAGGCTTCTGGTCAGGCAGAGGCCCTCACTCTCTTCTGAGGCCGGTGACCCCCAGGCGGTCACTCCGTACACGACGCCGCATTGGGAGGCCTCTGCTGTCAGGAATACGCTTGGGCCTCCAGGCAAGCCAGCATGTCGCCCTTGCCCCCCCCGCCGCGTAGAACACGACCATAGCTCAAGGCCGACGCTAGAAAGGAAGGGTTGTCCGAATGTTCGTCACAGTTCGTCGGCACCAGATCCGTCAGCCACTCGCAGCGATTCACGCAAGGCAGCCCCTGCGAGGATCAGCCGTGAAGTAATCACCGTGTCGGATGCGAAAAGTGGGACAGCCTCTCTGCCCTGCTGCGCAGCGTCCGGGCCAACCTGGGTCGGCCCGGACGTGATCGTGTTTTCAGCGCCGGGGTTCGAGCTGGCGCGCGATAGGTGGGCGGCAGCCCTCCTCTGGTCAGCCCTTCACATCCGCCCAGAAGTCTTGGATCTGAGGGACGTCGGAGTCCTCATCGAGGATGTTGGCGACGCCGAACTGCAACCTCAATTTGATCTTCCTAGCCCCCTTCGCGGAAAGCTTCTCGCGTCGGGCGAGGCCGGCGTTGGCCAGCCTGTCCACGAAGGGCTTCCACTCGCCTGGGTACTCCTGAGTCCACTTCAGCCGGTTGTCGTCTGGTTGATGGTTGTCCTTGAGGATCAGTGTCGAGGAGGCGTACTCGACTAGGTTCTTCAAGTAGTGGCGAGCGGCTTCCAGAGGTACCGGTACGACTGTGCCGGACGTCTCTGGTGTATCGGTGATCCCCACGCCCCGCGTGTTCAGCGCCTTGTAAATGTCCGGGCGGCGGTAGAAAAAGAGGCTGGGCCGGAATAGGAGCTCCATCAGGTCCCCGTGCCGTACGCCCCGCAGTCCTGAAAGGTCCACCTGATCCGCGCCCGCCGCGATCTTCTTGACCCTCGTCTGGTCGAGCTGGAGCTTCCATCCGGTCCCAGCAGGAAGGGTCAGTGACTCCAGCTGGCAGTTGACCAGGGAGGCATTGCCCACCTTGGTGCGGCTGAGATCGAGCGGGCCGGCAAATGCGGCATCGACAATCGGCTGGTCAGGCATCTCGGCAGTCATGCGGATGAGTTCGGTCCACATGGCACCCAGATTGGTGGCGGTTGTGTCACGGGAAGCGGCGCTGGACTGAACGGCGGGCAGCCGCACCCCTGCCAGGGCACCCACGAGCAGCCCAGCATCCACCGCTGCTACCACCCCACTCACCGTTCCCGTGCGCCATTCCGATCTGCCCAACAGCCGTTGGAAGGCGGAGAAACGGCCCGCACGAAGATGTCGCCCGACAATACCGGCCAGGAAGTTATCGAAGAACACCTCATGTTGGAATCTGAACCTGCTGGGCCCGCGCGTCACCGCATCTGTGGCCAGACCGCAAATCACCTGGAGGCGCTCTCGAAGGCCCTCTCGGTCGTCCAGGTCATCGATGTCCAAGGCCGCGGCAGCAGCGAATTCCAGGTCGGCAGAGTCAATCTCCCTTTCACGACCGTCTACCATGATCTCGGCTACGTGCTCGAAGGTGCGTCGCAGTTCGTCTCGGTTCAGGAGCCCCGACGCACCATCCGCCTGATAGGAGAGCTTCCGTTCCTCCCGCACCAGGTAGTGATTCAGGAGCCTCTCGGTAAACGAAGGACCTTCTGTGTCCGATTCTTCATAGTCGCCTGACCGGCACATCTCGGCGAAGGCCCGCGCGAAAAAGGGAAGCCCCAGGATCTCTTGGTCTCCGGCTGGCAAGCCCTCGAAGCGGGCGGCAGATACACCGTAGTCGTCCAGGAACGAAACGATCTCCGCCGGATTCCACCGCAGCACCTCCGCGATACTGTGGCGCACCGAGGCACTTATCGCCCTACTTGCCCGTTGCACGCTCGATCGGTACTGGTTCATGTAGTAGGAAGAGCGGGCTGAGACTACGAGTACTCCGCGCCCGCCCAACGCATTGAGCCAGTCCTGCAGCGAGTCGATCGCATCGCTGTATGCTGCTCCGCCCAGGAGTTCATCAAAGCCGTCGATGAGAAGGGCAATGAGCCCTTTTCCGCAGAGGACCTTGACACGTTCCGCGGTGAGGTTCTGCGTGAGCGCAACTGCGTGGTTGACGGCCGCGTCCAAGTCGTCGAGAACACGCCCGGTTGACTTGACGTAGAGAAACAGCGGCTTGTCCTCCTGATGCCGTTCAACTTCCCGCGACCGGTTCAGGGCAGCCTTGACCATTGCCCGGGTCTTGCCGATGCCTGCCTCGCCATTGACGAAGAAGACCTGGGTCTGACCCGTCTCAACCCCGAGATCTGCATCGACATCGTCGATCAGTTGAGAGAAGGTCTTCCTCCGCGGGTTGCCCCCGTCGTACTCCGTCACCTCGACGTGGGCCTCTCGGTGACTACCAACATCCGATTGCCAGCCGAGCTGATCGCTTTCCTCCTGGACGAGTTGCCGCTCCACCTCCTCCAGTTTGTAGCGCAGACGGCTGGCCACGATGGGCCAGTTGGTAAGTTTCCGCAGATACGCCCGATACGGCACCCAGCCCTGCTCGTCCCGCCACTCGGGGCTGTCGGGACCCATGCGAAAGTAGTCCCTGCGCAGCTGGGTGCCTTCACTGACGGACTTGCCCCACTCGTAGCCAAAACCATGAGGGTGGTCGAAGTACTGGGGAGGGGCACCGACGACGTCGGAGAACGCCTTGAGATCTTTCTCCACCTCGGCTCGAAAGAGCTCACGAGGATCTTCCGGTTCCCGCTTCGGTTTCAATAGCAAGGCCAGAGAGGCGTCGAGTTCCGGATTGCTGGGACGAGACCGGTAGTTCGCCGAGCCGAAGGCGAGGTAGTCGGGCTGGTTTCCGGTGTATCGGGCGTACACGTACCAGCTGCCGTCCGGCTTCGCGTACATAAATGGCCACAAAGAAACGTCGGTGTCGCCCCAGGCCACCACCGGTCGCAACTCCTGGCTTCCATCGTCCGTGAGGGTGAGCACGGCGTCAGACAGGCACTCCGCGATGATATCGGAAATCGCTCGCACGAGGGCGTCCACGACGGGCGACAACCCGTTCGGGATGGCACCTCCGTGGCTGACGTGGTCACGGAGGTTCTTTGTCGCCCTGAGCTCCGGAGGAGCTGCGGGGATTCCCCCGTCGTACAGGGCCAATGCCTCGGCTATTACCTGGGCGATGCGTTGCCCCGGGGCGCCGGGGTCGGCATCACACAGACGGGCCCTCAGATCTCGGAGTAGCGAGATCCACTCCCCGAGGCCGGGTGACCTGCCGATGTTGACGTGGGGGAGTCCAGACGCCCGCAGTGTCGAGAGGGCCAAGAGAGCCAAGAAGCGCGCCTCAAAGTCGAGGGCGGAGAGGCTCTCCTGCACACTCCGGGAGACCTCTGGCGATCTCGGTGCGTATGAGCCTTCCATCCGACGGAAAGCTTCGACGGCCGTGCGATTCACCGATCACCTCGAGACTGGGAAGAAGCAGAGTCCTACTCCCATGGGGGCTGTGCAGGCAAACTAGCACCAACTTGCCTCGCATAAACGGGCCTTGCCCCTCGCTGCGAGGCGCGCCGAGGAACCCTTACCCGCTCCGGGCCGAATCTGCCACGCCGGCGCTCGATGGCGCCGCCGTACTCAGCCTTCAGCCGGAGGCAGACCTCGCAGTGGTCCAGCGATTCCTCCACCTCGGAGAGGCCCATAAGTGGTGGGACATGGAGGAGGGCTGTACCACCGACACCTGGCAGGCAGCGCGGCTGAAGTGGACGGCGTGCACGCACCAATTGCCCACCGAGGGCTTCGATCCAGCTCCTGTCTGCGCCGAGATGGAGACTCTTGCGTTGCATCCGCCGGGCCGCCTCTTCGAGTGCCGCCCGTTTCTGGGCTCGCCGGGACGTATCCAGGTCCGTGAGGTCGAAGCCGAGCAGCGGGACCTCGTCCGGGCCAACGTCCTCGGGCGAGGGCCGGCCTTTCAGGAGGAAGCCGAAGAGGGCTCGAAGGGCTTCGTTGCCTAGTTCCAGAGGATGGAACGGCAGTGCGTACGGTTCCTCGTCCCACGCCGGGTCAAACTCCACGGGCCGGTCACCTGCCCAGTAGGGCATCTCGAAGGGGGACGGGTCACCGATGTTCTCCACGATGCCACCGTCCGGCGAGAGGCTCAGCGAGCGGCGAAGGCGGCCCTCCTGCCAGACCGCGAAGGCAAGCCAATCGGAGACGCTGTGTATCGCGTGCAGGATCACGCGACGGCCCGCGGCGGCCCCCAGAAGGTCCGCCGGGAGTTCCGACGGGCGGTCGAACATCAGACGCCGATCGCAGACCAGGTCCACGCCCGGGAAGCTCGCCACATACGTGAGGCGTTCTGGCGGGTACGTCGATTCCCCCAGGACATCGCCCTTCATCGACTCCGTCCCCCACCCAGCCCGACCTGAGCGAACAACGCCGACGTCCCCTCAGCCGCCGGCTCGCTGGCCTCCCGCAGTGCCGAGGCCACGTCTCCGTCCGCGTACGCCAGTAGCGCCGTCTTCGCTCCCATGCGACGCACGCTAGTTCCCACCACTGACAGCCCCGCCGTCCCGAAAACGCCCGAAGTTTTCGGTAGCGGCCAGCGACTGAGTACGTTCGCCCCGTTCAGAGCCACCCCACTCCCCCACCCACCCAGTGCCTTCTAAGAAGTCATCTCAATTGGCCCGATAGGCTGTGGCCTGTGGCGAGGATCGTTGAGCGGCTGG
>NZ_BMSG01000067.1 GCF_014649035.1 Streptomyces sindenensis | reverse complement strand
TCGCCTGCATCACCGACGCACCACTCGCACGCACCAACCCGGCCAAAGCCACCGGATCACGCACCACATCACGCTCGGCAACCACCACCGCCGCACCCGAAATCAACGGCATATACAACTCAAGCACCGCAATATCGAACGCGACCGTCGTAACAGCCACCAACCGGTCACCCGGCCCCGGAGCAAACCGCTCCCCCACAGCACACAGGAAATTGGTCACCGCACCACGCGGAACCACCACCCCCTTGGGCCGACCCGTCGAACCCGACGTATAAATCACATACGCCGCATGAGCCGGATCACTCACCGGCAACACCACCGGACGCGCCCCCGCCACCGCCCCCACCGTCGCCGGATCATCAAGAACCACAACCCGCGGACCACCCGACCCGAACAACCCCGCAGTCTCACCCGTGACCAACGCCAGAGCCGGACACGCATCCCCAACCATGTAAGCCACACGCTCAGCCGGATACTCCGGATCCAACGGCAAATACGCCGCACCCGTCCTCAGCACCGCAAGCAACGCCACCACAAGATCCACACCCCGCGGCAACGCCACCGCGACAAACCGCTCCGGCCCCGCACCCAACTCCGCCAGATAAAACGCCAACCCCCGCACCCGCGCATCCAACTCACCGTAGCTCAGCCCGGTGACCCCGTCGTCGGTCACGGCGAGGGCGTCGGGCGCCTGCGTGACGCGGGCGTCGAACAGCTCCAGGAAGTCGGTGGCGGGCAGTCGGCGGGCGGTGTCGTTCCACCGGGTGAGGACCTGCTCGCGGTCGGCGGGGGCGAGAATGTCCACCGCGCGTACCGGCGTTTGCGGAGTGTCCGCCACAGCGGCCAGGACGCGTTCCAGCTGCCGGGTCAGCGACCGGGCGGTCGCGTCGTCGATCAGATCGGGGCGGTAACCGACGCGCAGGGTGAGGTTCTCGCCCGGCATGACCATCAGGGTGAGCGGGTAGTGCGTGGAGTCCTCACCCTGGAACGAGGAGACGTTCAGCGCATTGCCCTGGTCCTCCTCGGACGCCCCGGTGGAGACCGGGAAGTTCTCGAAGATGACGAGGGTGTCGAACAGCTCGGGCAGTCCGGTGAGGCCCTGAACGGCGGACAGGCTCAGGTGCTGGTGGCCGATGAGCCCCGACTGCTGCTCCTGCAGGCGGTTGAGCATGCCCGACAGCGGCTCGTCGGCGTCCATCGTCACGCGCACCGGCAGGGTGTTGATGAACAGGCCGACCATGGACTCGATGCCCGGCACCTCCGGCGGGCGGCCGGCCACGGTCGCCCCGAAGACCACGTCCTGACGCCCGGTCAGCCGGCCCAGCAGGACCGCCCAGGCGCCCTGGACCAGGGTGTTCAGCGTCAGCCCGGAGGACTGGGCACGCTCCCGCAGACGTCTGGCGAGGGCGTCCGGCACGGTGACCCGCAGCTGCCGGGGTGCAACGGCCTCCCGGCTCGGGTCGGACGGCACCAGCAGGGTCGGCTCGGTGAGCCCGGCCAGCACCTCGCGCCAGGCGTGCTCGGCCGCGGTGCGGTCCTGGGCTTCCAGCCAGTCGTAGTATCGGCGCGGCGGGGTGACCGCCGGGAGGCCGGCCGGGTCGCCGCCCGTGCGGTACAGCTCCAGCAGCTCGCCCACGACCAGTGGCATCGACCAGCCGTCGAGCAGCATGTGGTGGTTGCTGAACAGCAGCCGGTGCTCGCCGCCTCCGAGATCGATCAGCGCGAAGCGCAGCAGCGGCGCCTTGGCGAGGTCGAAGCGGCGGAAGCGGTCCGCGGCGATCAGACGGTCGAGCTCGGCCTGCCGGTCCAGCTCGTCCAGCCCCGACAGGTCCAGCCGGCTGAAGGGCACCGTTACCTGGCGGTGGATGATCTGGATGGCCTCGCCGTTCTTGCGCCGGCGGAAGCTCGCGCGGAGGTTGGCGTGCCGCTGCACCAGGGCCTGGGCGGCCGCCCGCAGCCGGTCCGCGTCGACCGGCCCGGTCAGGTGGAATACGAACTGCACGGTGTAGACGTCCAGTTCGTTCTCGTCGAATTGGGCATGGAAGTGCATGCCTTCCTGCAACGGCGAAAGCGGGAGGATGTCCTCCAGTCGTGAACGACTCACTTGCGGGTACCCCATTCGCGGTTCAGGTCGTCGTCGAGCTCATCGGCGAGCTCGTCTTCCAGTGCGTCGATCTCGTCCTGGTCCAGCGAGCTGACCCCTAGGTCGGACGGGGTGAGACCGCCCGCGCCCGGCCCTTCTGCGTGCATGGCCAGCCCGGTCAGAGCGCGGAACCAGCTCTCTGCCAGGTCGGCCACCGCTTCCCGCTCGAACAGCGCCTGCGGCCACTGCCAGATGGCGGTCAGCCGGGGCCCTTCGGGGTGGTTCTCGGTGGTGGCGCTCAGCTCCAGGGCGTGGGCGACGGGCATCCGTGGGTCGTCTCCCCCGTAGGCGCCGCCCTCGGGGGCCGGAGCCCAGTCGGCCAGCTCCTGCGAGGCTCCCGTGTCGAAGCGGCCGAGGTAGTTGAAGCCGATCTGCGGGGCGGGGAAGGACCCGAGGGCCTTCGCCGTGACCGGGTTGAGGTGGCGCAGCAGGCCGTAGCCGATGCCGTGGTCCGGAATCGCCCGCAGCTGCTCCTTGACCGCCTTCAGGGCCCGGCCGGCGGCCTGGCCGCCCGCCCGGACCTCCTGGTGGTCGACCGGACCGGGGTCGAGGTGCACCGGGTAGAGGCTGGTGAACCAGCCGACCGTACGGGACAGGTCCACGCCGGCCAGGAACTCCTCGCGGCCGTGACCCTCCAGGTCGAGCAGGAGGGAGCTGCTCCGCTCTCCGGTGGTGCGGCGGCGCCAGTCGGACACGGCGAGCGCGAGACCGGTGAGCAGTACGTCGTTGACGCCGGCGTGGAACGCGGCGGGAACGGTGGTGAGCAGTGCCTCCGTGGTGGCGGCCGGCAGGGTCAGGCTGTACGAGGTGACCGTGTCGGCCAGGTCGCGCTCCCGGTCCACCGGTGAGCTGCCGATCAGCGGGTCCGGGTGGTCCAGCCGACGCTGCCAGGCAGCGAGCTCGGCGGTGCGCTCCGGTGCCGCGGCGGCCTCCTTGAGCCGCTGGGCCCACCGGCGCAGCGAGGTGCCCACCGGCATCAGCTGGGGGGTCCGGCCGGCCGCCACGGCGTGCCAGACGGCGGCCAGATCGGACTGGAGGATGCGCCAGGAGACGCCGTCGACGGCCAGGTGGTGGACGGCCAGGAACAACCGGCCGCGGCGCGCCGGCCCGGCGTCGTACCAGACCACCTGGGCCATGACGCCGGCGTCGGGGTCGAGCCGCGCCCAGGCCTGTTCGCCCTCGGCGGCCATGGTGTCGCGCAGCCGCTCGTCGTCGTGTCCGGAGACATCGATCCGCCGGATCAGGTCGTCGGCGACGACCTTGCCCCGCGGTAGGACCTCCAGGCTCCACTCCTCCTCGTGCCGGGACAGCCGCAGCCGCAGGGCGTCGTGGTGGTCCAGCAGCGCCTGGATCGTGGCGGCGAGCCGCTCGGCGGTCAGCTCGGCGGGCGTCTGCAGCAGCAGGGACTGGTTGAACCGGTCGATGGCACCGCCGCGTTCACGGAGCCAGTGGACGATCGGGGTGAGCGGCAGTTCTCCGATCCCCGCCAGCGGATCCTCGCGCTCGGTGTCGTCGAGGGGCTTCGCGGCGGCGGCGAGCGCGGCGACCGTACGCAGCTGGAACACGTCCTTGGGCGCGAAGACCAGGCCGCGTTCGCGGGCCCGCGACACCAGCTGGATCGAGGTGATGCTGTCCCCGCCGAGGTCGAAGAAGCTCTGGTCGGCGGCGACCTCCGGCAGGCCCAGCAGGTTGGCGACGAGCGAGCACAGCACGTGCTCGGCGGCCGTGCCCGGCTTCCGGGCACTGGCGGTCTCCGGCACGGCGGGCGCGGGCAGCGCCGCGCGGTCGAGCTTGCCGTTGTCGGTCAGGGGCAGCGCGTCGAGGGTGACGAACGCCGACGGGACCATGTAGTCGGGCAGTTCGGCCGCCAGGGCCTGACGGACCTCGTCCTGGTCCGCCGCCGCCCCGCGGGCCGGCACCAGATAGGCAACCAACCGCTTGCTGCCCGGCAGGTCCTCGCGCACGACGACGGCGGTCGCCCCCACGGACGGGCGGCGCAGCAGCGCGTCCTCGATCTCGCCCAGCTCGATCCGGAAGCCGCGCACCTTGACCTGGTCGTCGGCACGGCCGAGGAACTCCAGTCGGCCGGCGTCCCGGTGGCGAACGGTGTCGCCCGTGCGGTACATCCGCGTGCCGGGCGGTCCGTACGGGTCGGCGAGGAAGGCTGCTGCCGTGTCGTCCGGTCGGCCGAAGTAGCCGCGGGCCAGCCCCGCGCCGCTGATGTAGAGCTCGCCGGGCACGCCGGCCGGCACCGGCTGGAGCCGCTCGTCCAGGACGTAGGTCCGCATGCCGTCCATCGCCCGGCCGATCGGCATGACGGCCGGCACCGCGTCGGGACGGTCCACGGAGTGGCTGGTCGCGAAGGTGGTGGTCTCGGTCGGGCCGTACGCGTCGGTGACGATCAGTCCGGGGCAGTGCTCCAGGACCCTGCGGACCGCCCGGGCCGGTACGACGTCTCCACCGGCCCACACCTCCGCGACCCCGGCCAGAGCCGCCGGGTGGTCCTCGGCCAGCAGCCGGAAGAGGCCGGCGGTCAGGAACAGGCCGGTCACGCCGCGGTCGGCGACCAGCTCGCCGAGCCGGGTCAGGTCCAGCTGCCCGGGCGGGGCGATGACGACCTCGCCGCCGTTGAGGAGCGGCACCCAGATCTCGTACGTCGTGGCGTCGAAGGCGTACGGGGAGTGCAGCAGCACGCGCTGGTGCGCTCCGCTCTGCCACCGGTGGTCCGCGGCGAAGGCGAGCACGTCCGCCTGCGTGACGGCGACGCCCTTGGGGCGGCCGGTCGAGCCGGAGGTGAACATGATGTACGCGAGCTGTTCGGGCCGGACAGCGACGCCGGGACCAGCGGAGGATCCGTCCGCGAGCACGGCGTCGAGGTCGGCCGTGATCACCGCGGTGCCCTCGGGCAGTTCGGGCACCTCGGCCGCACTGTCGGTGAGGAGCACCGCCGCTGCGGTCTCCACGATGGTGCGGTGCAGGCGGGTGCCCGGGCTGCGGGCGTCGAGCGGTACGTAGACCCCGCCGGCCTTGAGGACCGCGAGGGTGGCGACGAGCAGGTGCTCGGAGCGGTCCATGAGGACGGCGACGGTGGACTCGGCGCGGACCCCCGCGCGGCTCAGACGGTGCGCGAGCCGGTTGGCGCGGGCGTCGAGCTCACGGTAGGTGAGACTTCCGCCCCCGTCGGTGCTGACCGCGATCGCGTCCGGCGTGCGGGCCACCTGCTCGGCGAAGCGGGCAGCGATGGACGGGGCGGAGTGCCTGGTCCCGTGATCGGTGCCGGTGCTCGGGTCGCCGAGCAGCAGCGCGCGCTCGTCGGCGGCCAGCAGGTCGATCTCGCGGACCCGCCGGCCGGGGTCGGCTGCGACGGCGACCAGCAGGCGTTTCAGCCGGGCGGCGAAGGACGCGACCGTGGCGGCGTCGAAGAGGTCGGCGCTGTACTCGATGCCGCCCTCGATGCCGACGGGCACGCCCTCGGTGGTGTGCCGCTCCTTGAGGCCGAACATCAGGTCGAACTTGGCGATGTCCAGGCCGACCGGGTGGGGCTCGACGGTGACGCCCGGCAGGTCGACGGCGGCGTCGGCTGTGTTCTCCAGGGTCAGCATGACCTGGAACAGGGGGTGCAGGGACAACGCCCGCTCGGGGCCGAGGGTGTCGACGAGCCGTTCGAAGGGCAGGTCCTGGTGCGCGTACGCGTCCAGATCCGTGTCCTTGACCCGTCGCAGCACCTCGGTGAAGGCAGGGTCGCCGGAGACGTCGGTGCGCAGCACCAGGGTGTTGATGAAGAAGCCGACCAGTTCGTCGAGCGCGTCGTCGGTCCGGCCCGCGACGGCGGTGCCCACCGGGATGTCGTCACCCGCTCCGAGCCGGGACAGCAACGTCGCCACCGCCGCGTGGAGCACCATGAAGAGGCTCGCCCCCTGCTCCCTGGCGAGTTCGGCCAGGGAGCGGTGGAGCTCGGCGTCGAGCTGGAAGGGGACGGTGTCCCCGCGGTGGCTGGCCACGGCGGGGCGGGGCCGGTCGGTGGGCAGTACCAGTTCCGCGGGGAGATCCGCCAA
>NZ_BMSG01000066.1 GCF_014649035.1 Streptomyces sindenensis | reverse complement strand
TGACCCCACCCGCAGCTCTGGCTGCATAAACCCCGCTGTCACCCGATCATGCAGCAGTCCCCTTCGTCCAGGGCTTGCGACCACTGTTCGTCTGTGAGGTCGGCGCAGGCGTCGGGCCGGGAGTCCGGGGTGTCGGCACCATTGACCTGGTCGATCATCAGGTCGAAGGCGGCGTCCGCGCATGCTTTGCTGATGCCGGTTTCGGTGGCGGCAGGCTCGGCTGCGCTCGGTGCGGCGGTCGGCTTGCTGTCATTGCCACTGCCGCACGCGGTGAGGCTGGCTATGAGCAGCGCGGCGGTAGCCATCGTTCGGGCGTGCATGGTCTCCCCAGGAGTCGCGAATCACTGGACATCATCCACCTTGTGCTGAGGTTATGGGGAAAGCGTGTCGAAGCCGTGACTACGCAGCGCTTCGGCTTCTGCGGCACTGGCTTGCGCCGCGAGCTCACCGGGGTCGGCGGGCAGCTGGGTCGGATGCGGCGACGTGGCGGGCTACGGCGTCGACGCCGGGTCGGGCGTACCGCTCCAGGGAGCGGACAGAGGCGTGCCGGGAGCGGGCCAGCAGCATCGGGGTGGAGGTACCGCCCTCGGCGTCATGCGTGAGAGCGGAGTGCCTCAGGCGGTGCAGGGTCCAGCCGCCCAGGTCTTCGGCGTCCTCGGGCGAGGCGAGCGGGTTGGCCAGCAGCCGTGTGGCGTACTCGAAGATCTCCTCGGCCCGCCGGTAGGACAGCCGGGCCCGTCCGGTCTCCGGACACACGTCCAGCGACGGCGTGCCGGCCGGCGCCTTGCGGCCGGTGAGAAACAGCGGCCCGCGGGTGCGTCCGGCGATGAGCCGAGGCAGCAGCTGGGCGGTGCCGGACTGCCAGTGGATCCACTCCGTCGCCCCGCCCTTGGCGGTGATCTTCCCGCGTTTGTCCTGCGGGTAGAGGTCTTCCACGTTCAGGCACAGCACCTCGTCCGCGCGGGCGGCGGACTCGTAGAGCATCTTCCACTGCGTCTTCTCCCGCAGGGCGACGTCCAAGCGCCACAGGGCGGCGATCTGGTTCTCCGCCAGGGCCTTGGTGCGGTCCGGCGGGGCCGGCCGCCGCTCGATGCCGATCGTCGGATCGACGACGATCCAGCCCTGGCGCTGCCACCAGCCGATCGCCTTGCGCGCGATGGACAGCTCCCGGTTGACGGTGTCGGCGTCCATCTCGTCCGCCCGGGCCGCCGCCAGCTCGGCCAGGACCTCCGGCAGCACGGGGTCGTCGATCGCTGCGACGGCGAAGGCGGGCGGCTTTGCTCCCCGGCGGGCCGGCCCGGTCGGTGCGGGCTCGCCGGCGAACATCCAGCCCCACGTCGTCAGCGAGATCCGGTAGATCCGCGCGGAGGACTTCGCGATCCCGGCGCCGGTGAGGTACCGCTCGACCGCCGCGGTGTACGTGACCGGAGGGGCGGACAGGGGCACCACCCGGGCGCGCGGCAACCTGAGCGCGCCCCCGGCCCCAAGCTCGGTCACTGGTTCGATCGTCACGCTCGCCCTGCCCTTCGACACTGCCGCAGTAAATGCGTACACCTCGCCTCGATGGCCGGGGTGCCCCGCCGCAGGTCGCGACGATCACGATAGAGGCTCCGCCGCAGTAAATCCGGCATTTACTGCGGCAGCCGCGATCCCTAGGAGACCTTTCTAGAATGCTTTCCTTGACGCACCTTCTAGAAGAAGTACCTTGTAGTCATGACGAAGAGCGAAACGCGGCTGATGCCGACGGGTACTTGTTGGTGCGGATGCGGGAACGAGGTCGGCCTCGGCTCCTTCTTCTCCCAGGGACACGACAAGATCGCAGAGGCCGCCCTCCTTGCGGCCCGATATGACAACTCCGTCGCCCGACTCATCGCACATCACGGGTTCGGGCCCGACAACGGCGTCCGCGAGGCGGCTGTCGAGAACGGCAACTGGGAGCGGTGTCCCGGGGCGGACTGCAACTACCTCGGTGCCCCCGCCAGCATCCGCGTCCACCGTAAGAAGGCCCAGCACTAGATTCCAAGCTCACCAAGCCCGAGCGGGGGCAGGTCGTTGACCTGCCCCCGCTCGGCTGCGGTATGACACCTACGCCGAGGACTGTCAGATGCGCCTGGCACGATGCCCCGCATGAGCCCGACACCAGAGCTGACGCAGAGAACCCTGACCGCACAAGGCTTCCGCGGCTTCGTGCCATTCCGTGAACTGCCCGGCAGTAACGTCCCCACCGGGCACGGAATCTACGTGGTGATCCGCACGGACACCTCGCCCCCGTCGTTCCTCCCCACCAGCCCTGCCGGGCACCTCAAGGGCCGCGACCCGTCCGTGACCGCCGACAAGCTCGGCGATGCCTGGGTGGACGGGGCGGCGGTCGTGTACATCGGCAAGGCCGCGGGTCAGGACGGACTGAATCAGCGGCTTGCCGACTACCGCCGCCACGGCACCGGTCTGCTGGCCGGCCACTGGGGCGGACGCTACATCTGGCAGCTGGCCGACTCAGACGCACTGCTCGTCGCCTGGCGGCCGATATCCGAGGAGGACCCGGGTGAGGCCGAGCAGGACCTGATCGACGAGTTCAAAGAACTCCATGGAGGAGCTCTGCCCTTCGCCAACCTCAGGAACAACTCCCGAAAGATTGCGGAGACAGACGCCAGCCTCAACTGATCCCGGTCACCCTGTACCGCTCAGGGGCTGCGCGCCAGCGGCTGCGACCCCTGAGCGGTACAGGGAGGCGAGCATGACCCCGCCGAGCTGCACTCTGATTCACCAAGATCATTCCGTGGTGGCTTTTGGGGTCACCCTGGATGAGCCCCTACGACGAGCGCACGGTCCCCTGTTTCGGAGGGCTGATCCGGGGCCTTTGCCGGGCTCGCCTTGGACGGCGTAGACACGGTGGAGCCCTACGGCTGCCCAACCGCCCCACGGAGCACGTCACCGACGGTCTGGAAGGAGTCGACTCTGTGCTGTGCGCGGCGGGAGCGTTCCTCCGGGTCCGGCGTGAAGAGAGCCTGCCGTCCCGGGTGGTAGGTGCTGACCACCTTCAGACTTAGTTCGCGGACAGTTCCGGGGTGCGTCTTGAGCAGGCGGCGCCACGCGTCCTGGGCTTCGTTGCCTTGGAGAAGCACGACCTCGATCTTCGGCATCAGCCCCAGCAGCTGCTTCAGGACCTCGACGCCGGCCTGGATCTCGGCCGCCTTCGGCGAGCGGTTGATGTACCAGGGGTAGGCGTTCCAGGGAGTGACGTCTCGCGGCGCGATCCCCGCCCCCTCGAAGAGCTGGACCTGAAGCTCCGCTGTCGGGTCGTCGTTCTCCACGCACAGGAATCCCGAGCCGACACCCTCCTGCGTCTTGGGGCCCGGGTCCCGCAGGATCGACAGGGCGCGCGCCTCCACGCCCCCGTGCCAGGGGGCGACGTGAGGCATCCAGCCACGCCCGTCCTGGTCGCGCAAGGCGTCGACCATCTCATTGATCGGACGTACGTGGGAGGCGTAGCGCCCGTGCTCCTGCTCTATCCGGAACGCCTCGTCCCGCATTCGTCTCGCCATGCTTCCTCCGATACTGGCTTCCACTATCGCGAGGACCCTACCGGGCATGTCTGACACTGCAGCCTGCTCGATCCCTGCCCACAGGCGCCGGAGGACGAGCAGAGAAGGACGTGACGGAGGCTGCGGGCGTCTCTGTTGCCGATGGGAAGTGCCGAGATCCACAAGGAGCCGCACTCCACCTGGCCGTAGCCATAGGAGAACTGGGCCTCTACCGCCATCCGCTGTACCGCTCGCGCGGGGTCCGACCCCTAGCATCACGCAGCGCTACATGTCCGTTGGCCGTAGCTATACGAGAACACGGCCTACCAGCAGGGACACCTCACCCCGCCGCCCCGGCCCTCCGGCTTCCAGCAGCCAGGATCCCCGCGGTCCGCCCCGGTCCGCGCCCCGACCGCCCCGGTCAGCACCCCGACCGCGCCGGGCGACGCCCATGACCCGCAGGTCAGCCGCCGGCTAGCTGCCCGTCCCGGGCCACGATCCGCCCGCCGCGCACCACCATCTCGCGCTGCGGCAGGTCCACCAGGACCTGCGGCAGGCACTCCCCGCGCACCAGCAGGAAGTCGGCCGGCGAACCCGGTTCGAGGTCCGCCTCCGGCAGCCCCAGCAGCCGCGCCCCGCCGTCGGCCCCCGTCCGGAAGGCCGCCTCCAGCTCCTCGTCGAGGCGGGCGTCCCGCACCCGGGCCAGCAGGTGCGAGCGGTGCAGCATGTCCGCGTTGCCGAAGGGGCTCCAGGAGTCCCGTACGCCGTCGGAGCCGAGGCCCACCTCGACCCCGTGCTCCCGCAGCCGGTCGATCGGCAGCACCAGGTCCGAGGAGGGCGCGACCGTCGTCAGCGAGATCCCGGCGTCCGCCAACTCGGCTGCAAGGCGGTCCAGTTCCCGCTCGGGCAGGCCAGGAACGCAGAACACATGACTGACCGTCACCTTGCCCTGGAGCGACAGCGACTTGGTGCGGGCGATGATCGCGCGCAGCGACTCCACTCCCGTCGCGGCCCGCTCGTGCAGATGGATGTCGACGCCCACGCCGTGCCGGTCCGCGATACCGAAGACGATGTCGAGCTGCTCGTCGAGCGCCTCGTCGAACCCGATCGGGTCGATGCCGCCGACCCGGTCGATCGCCCCCGTGCGCGCGGCCTCCTCCAGCAGCTCCTTCGTCCCCGGTGTCCGGACCACCCCGTGCTGCGGAAACGCGACGATCTCCACGTCGAGCGCGTGCCGCAGCGCCCGGCGGGCCGATCCGACGCCCTCGACGCCCACCAGGTCGTAGGCGGGAGCGACGTCGACATGGGCCCGCATCGCCCGGGTGCCCTGGGTGACGGCATGGCCCATCAGGCGGTCGGCGCGCTTGTCCAGCGGGGTGCGGAGCGCGTGGTACAGCTTCACGTCCTCCTCGGTGTACCCGGCGATGGAACTCGCCGGGTTCCGGGTCACCCAGGGCTCGCCCCACGCCGTCTTGTCGGGGTGGATGTGCGCGTCGACCAGGGTCGGCAGCGCGATCCGGCCCTCGCAGTCCACGATCTTCGCACCGCGCGGGGCGGGGTCGGCGGTGATGACGCCGTCGACGACGGTGAGGTCGGCAGGGTGCGTCGCGCCGTAGGGCCGGACGTTCTTGAACACGGTGGCGCGGGCGTGGCCGCCCGTGCGGTCCGGCTGCTCGGTGATCCGGGCGGCGGCGGCAGGCGCGGCGGCCGTCCCGGCGGCCGTCCCGGCGGGCCCGGCTTCGGCGGCGGCCCCGGCGAGCACACCCCGCCTGGTCGGCCGGCCGGAAGGGGGCGGGGTGTTGGCGGCGCTCATGGGAGGGCTCCTTGGGTCGCGGAAGCGAGCGGAGCATTTTGTATACCAGAATGGTCCGGATTCCGGGAAGGAGTGATTCCGCTCCCCGGGCATCCAGGAAAGGTGCAGGAAATGCGCTCTACCCCCCGCCGGTCCCTCAAGGGGGCAAGTGATTGGTATACGAATAGTCAGACGTCGTCGAACAGGGACCGCAGGGCCACCGCCCGGCTGTCCCGCACGTGCAGCAGCGTGCTCGCCGCGGCCGACTCCTCGTCGCCCGCCGCGATGCACCGGAACATGACCGCGTGCTGGGCCCGCATGTGCTGCGGCTCCTCCCGCATCCCGAAGAGCAGCTGGAGCTGTCCGCTCAGCTGCTCCATGGTGCGGGCCAGCATCGGGTTGCCGCTGAGGGCCACGATGTCCTCGTGAAAGGCCGTGTGGGCCGCGACCTCGCGCGTGCCCTCGTCGTCCGACGCCGCCTCCTCGGCCCGGTCGAGGGAGCCCCGCAGCGCGGTGACGCCAGGCGGCTCCACCGGGGCGGATCCCGCCACCCGCCGCGCCGCGAGCCGGGAGGCCTGGACCGCGAGCGGCTCCCACACCTCGTACAGATGCTCCACATCGGCCCGCTCCAGCCGCCGCACCCGGACCCCGCTGTGCGGCAGCAGCTCCAGGAGCCCTTCGCCCACCAGGGCGCGCAGCGCCTCGCGGACCGGGACGCGGGACATCCGCAGCTCCTCGGCTACCTCGCGCTCCACGAGCCGGGCGCCCTGCGGATAGCGGCGGTCGACGATCCGCTGCCGGACCGCGTCCCGCGCCCGGACGCTGAGCGACGTACGCTCCGGCCGGGCGTCCTCATCGGGCTCCCGGCGGCCCGGAGCCGTCGCCCGCTCGCCCCCGGGACCGCCCGTCCGCGTTCCGTTCCGCCCTGCGCTGCTGCCCGCCACGTACGCCATCCTCCGCTCGGCATGCCTGACGGCCGAGGATACGCGGGCCCGCGGCCGTCAGAAAGTGTTGGGTAACTGATCAACTGCTGCTTGTAGTCGACGGCGGTGATCTTCGTGG
>NZ_BMSG01000065.1 GCF_014649035.1 Streptomyces sindenensis | reverse complement strand
CACGCTCAGCCGGATACTCCGGATCCAACGGCAAATACGCCGCACCCGTCCTCAGCACCGCGAGCAACGCCACCACAAGATCCACACCCCGCGGCAACGCCACCGCGACAAACCGCTCCGGCCCCGCACCCAACTCCGCCAGATAAAACGCCAACCCCCGCACCCGCGCATCCAACTCACCGTACGAGAGCTCGCTCGCGCCTGCCAGAACGGCGGGGGCGTGCGGGTCGCGGGCCACCTGCTGCTCGAACAGGCGCAGGAAGTCCGGTGCCGGCGCCTCGCGGGCGGTGTCGTTCCACTCGACGAGCACCTGCGACCGCTCGTCCGGTGTCAGGACGTCGAGCGCCCCCGTGGCCAGGTCCGGCGTCCGGGCGATGGCGTCCAGCACCCGCTCCAGACGGGCCACCAGAGCACGGGCCGTCCCCGCCTCGATGAGGTCGGGACGGTAGCCCACGCGGATCTGCAGACCCGTCCCGGGCGTGACCATCAGGGTCAGCGGGTAGTGGGTGGAGTCCTCGCCCGCCACGTCCGTGACGTTCAGCCCGGAGCTCTTCTCCTGGAGGCCCTCGGCGTCGAACGGGTAGTTCTCGAACACCACCAGCGTGTCGAAGAGTTCGGTGAGCCCGGTTTCACCGAGCACGTCGGAGAGACTCAGGTGCTGGTGCTCGATGAGGGCGGACTGCTGGTCCTGCAGCCGCTTCAGCAGCTCCAGCAGTGATTCGTCCGGGTCCGTCGTCACCCGCACCGGCAGGGTGTTGATGAACAGACCGACCATGGACTCGATGCCGGGCACCTCCGGCGGGCGACCGGAGACCGTACCGCCGAAGACCACGTCCCGGCGCCCGGTCAGCCGGCCCAGCAGGACCGCCCAGGCGCCCTGAATCAGGGTGTTGAGGGTCAGACCGGTGGTCCGGGTCAGGCCGCGCAGCCGCTCGTTCAACTCGTCGGGCAGGTCCAGGGACAGCTGTACCGGAGCCACCGGTGCCCGGTTGGGATCGGCGGGCACGAGCAGGGTGGGCTCGGTGACGCCCTCCAGCGCCTGCTTCCACGCCTGGGCTGCGGCGCCGTGCTCCCGTCGGGCCAGCCAGGACAGGTAGGTGCGGTACGGGGTGACGACAGGCAGGTCCGTGTCGTCACCGCGCGTCCGGTAGAGGGTGAACAGCTCGGCCATCAACAACGGCATCGACCAGCCGTCGAGCACGATGTGGTGGTTGTTGAACAGCAGCGTGTACCGCTCGTCCGCCAGCCGTACGAGGGTGAAGTGCAGCAGCGGCGCCCGGGTGAGGTCGTAGCGCCGGAAGCGGTCCCGCGCGACGATCCGCTCCAGCTCGGCGGTGCGTGCCGGCTCGTCCATGTCCCGCAGGTCGATCTCCGTCCACGGCAGTTCGACCTCGCGCCGGACGACCTGGACGGCCGTACCGGAGCCGATCCGGTGGAAGCCGGTGCGCAGGTTGGCGTGACGGCGCAGCAGGCCGGCGACGGCCGCGCGCAGTGCCCCCGCGTCGACCTCGCCCTCCAGGGCGATCTCGAACTGGACCGTGTACACGTCCAGTTCACTCTGATCCAGCTCCGAGTGGAAAAGCAGCCCGTTCTGGAGCGGGGCCACCGGCAGGATGTCCTCGACCGAGGCGGGGTCGTCCGCCTCCAGCTCGTGGATGTCCTGTCGGCCGACAGTGACGAGGTCGAGGTCGGAGGGCGTGCGGCCGCCGGCGCCGGGATGCTCGGCATGTGTGGCCAGCGCCGTGAGCGCCGCGGTCCAGCGCCCAGCCAGTGCGCGGATCTCCTGTTCGGAGAAGAGGGCCTCCGGGTAGCGCCAGAAGGCGGTCAGCCGCGGGCCTTCGGGCCCGTCGCTGGTCGAGGCGAGGATGTCCAGGGCATGCGCCACCGGCGTCCGCGGGTCGTCACCGCCGATGAGGACCTCTTCCGGCGCCGGGCCCCAGTCCGCGTTCTCCTCGCCCGTCCCGGCGGTGAACCTGCCGAGGTAGTTGAACGAGATCTGCGGGGTCCCGGCAGCGGCGAGGAGGGGGGCGGTGCGCTCGTTGAGGTGGCGCAGCAGGCCGTAGCCGATGCCGTGGTCCGGAATCGCCCGCAGCTGCTCCTTGACCCGCTTGAGCGCGGCCCCGGCGGCTGCTCCGGCCGGGGAAGCGTCGAGGGGGCCCGGCTCACCCGCGTCGACGAGGACCGGGTAGGCAGAGGTGAACCAGCCGACGGTGCGCGACAGGTCCGCTCCCGGCACGATGTCCTCGCGCCCGTGGCCCTCCAGAGCCAGCAGCACGCCGGTCGGCGCGTCCGCGTCGGTGACGCGGCGATGGGCCGCCACGGCCTGGGCGAGCGCGGTGGTGAGTACGTCGGCCACACCGGCGTGGAAGACGGCCGGGACCTTGGTGATCAGGCCACGGGTCAGCTCGGCCGGCAGGGAGACCTCCACCGTGCGCACGGTGGACGCCACGTCCCGCGCGGGGTCGGGCGCCTCGGCGCCGAGCAACGGGTCCGGTCCGCCGAGGCGGCCGAGCCATGCGTCGAGTTCGGCTTCCCGTGCGGGTTCCCGGGCGGCCTCGTGCAGCCGCCTGGCCCAGGTGCGCAGCGACGTGCGTACGGGCTCCAGCTCGGGCGGCTCCCCGGCCTGTACCGCCTGCACGGCGGCTGTCAGGTCCGGCAGCAGGATGCGCCAGGAGACCCCGTCGACGGCCAGGTGGTGGACGACGAGCGCGAGTCGGCCCTGACGCCCGGAGCCCGCGTCGAGCCAGAGCGCGCGCAGGACGGTGCCCGCGTCCGGGGCCAGCCGCTCGACGGCCCGGCGGCCGTGCTCGGCGAGAGCCACCTCGAACGAAGCCGTGTCGAGGCCGCGTACGTCGATCCGCTCGATCAGCATGTCGGCGTCGACCGCCCCGCGCGGCAGGGTCTCCAGGTTCCATTCCGGGTCCTGGCCGCTGCCCGTGACGGTCAGTCGCAGGCGCAGCGCGTCGTGGTGGTCGACCAGTGCCTGGAGGGCGGCTGACAGCTGCGGCCGGGTCAGGCCGGCCGGGGACAGCAGGACCATGGACTGGCTGAAGCCGTCCATGGGCACCTTGCGGTCCCGGAGCCAGGCCGTGATCGGCGTCAGCTCGATCGCGCCGGTTCCCGCACCGGCCTCCTCCAACGGGGCGGCGTCCTCAGCCGTGGCGACGGTCGCCAGGCCCGCGGGGGTGCGGTGCTGGAACACGTCCTGTGCGGTGATGACCAGTCCGGCCTTGCGGGCACGGGCGACGAGCTGGATGGAGGCGATGCTGTCGCCGCCGAGGTGGAAGAAGTTGTCGTCGGCGCCGACCTCGGACTCCGTCAGGCCCAGCAGTGCGGCGAACAGGCCGCACAGGGTGTGCTCGGCGGGGGTGCGCGGGAGGCGGACGGCCTCGGTCCGGTCGGCTGTCGGCGCGGGCAGTGCCTTGCGGTTGACCTTCCCGTTGGGGGTCAGCGGCAGCGCGTCCAGCGTCACGAAGACGGAGGGGACCATGTGGTCCGGCACGGCGGCGGCGAGTTCCTCCCGCGCGGCGTTCTCGTCGGCGGACCCGGCGCCGACCGCCGGCACGAGGTAGGCCACGAGGCGCCGGACGCCCGGGATGTCCTCGCGGAGGACGACCACGGCCTGGCCGACGTCCGGTCGGCGGGTCAGGATCGCCTCGATCTCGCCCGGCTCGATCCGGAAGCCGCGCAGCTTGATCTGGTCGTCGGCACGGCCGACGAATTCCAGCTGGCCGTCGGAGCGCCAGCGGGCGATGTCGCCGGTGCGGTACATCCGGGTGCCGTCGCCGCCGAACGGCAGCGCGACGAAGCGCTCCGCGGTGACGTCGGGGCGGCCCAGGTAGCCGCGGGCCAGGCCGGGCCCGGACACGTACAGCTCGCCGGGTACGCCCACCGGCACCGGGCGGAGCGCCCCGTCGAGGACGAAGGCCCGGGCGTTGACCACAGGGCGTCCGATGGGCGGCACGCTCTCTTCCCGCCAGGCCGCGCACTCTGCGCCGCCGGGAGTCAGGACGGCGTACGAGGCGGCGACGGTGGTCTCGGTGGGGCCGTAGCCGTTGACCATGCGGCGCCCTGTCGACCAGCGGCGCACCTGCTCCGGGGGAAGGGCCTCGCCCGCGACGGTGAGTGACATCCCCGCCGGGAGGGACCCGTCGGGCATGGCGGCGAGCGCGGCCGCGGGCAGCGTCACCTGGGTGATGGCGTGCTCGGCGAGCAGCTCGGCCAGCGGCTCGCCCGGCAGCAGCCGCTCCTTGGGCGCGAGCACCAGCTCGGCGCCCGTCAGCAGGGCGACGGCGATCTCGGCGAAGGCCGCGTCGAAGCTGACCGAGGCGAACTGCAGCACACGGCCCCCCGGGCGGACGTCGAAGGCCGCCGCAGCCGAGGAGCGCAGGCCCGCGATGCCGCGGTGGGCGACCACGACGCCCTTGGGGCGGCCGGTGGAACCCGAGGTGTAGATGACGTAGGCGGGGTGGTCCTGGGACAGCGGGGTGTGCCGGTCCGCGTCGGTGACCGCGGTCGCGGCGCGGCCTTCGACCGCGGCGGCCTCCTCGGCGTCGTCGAGCATCAGTACGGGCATGCCGACGGCCGGGAGGCCGACGGCCGAGGTGCTCAGCAGCAATGCCGGGGCGGCGTCGGTGAGCATGTACCCGATGCGGTCAGCCGGGTAGTCGATGTCGACCGGGACGTACGCGGCCCCGGACTTGACGACCGCGAGGATCGCGACGACGAGCTCGGCGGAGCGCGGCAGCGCGATGGCGACCCGCTGCTCGGGGCCCGCGCCGCGGGCGATCAGCTCGCGGGCCAGCCGGTTGCTACGGGCGTCGAGTACCTCGTAGCAGAGGGTGGTTGAGCCGAAGGTGACGGCCGGCGCGAGCGGCGTGCGGGCCACCTGGTCGGCGAACTGCTCCGGGAAGGTGGCGTCGGGGAGGTCCCGTGCCGTGCCGCTCCACTCGCCCAGTATCTCCCGCCGCTCGCCGGTGGAGAGGATCTCCACGCCGCTCAGGGCGGCCGAGGAGTCGTCCGCGACGGCGGTCAGCAGCCGCTCCAGGCGGTCGCACAGGGTGGCGACGGTCGCCGCGTCGAACAGGTCGGTGCTGTACTCGACGACACCGCCGATGCCGTCCGCCACTCCGTCGGCCGTGTAGCGGTCGGTGAGACTGAACGACAGGTCGAACTTGGCCGCGTGGGAGTCGACACCCTGCACACCGACGGCGAGACCGTCGATGTCGAGGCTGGCGGCGGCCACGTTCTGGAAGGCCAGCATGACCTGGAACAGGGGGTGCCGGGAGAGCGAGCGCTCGGGGTTGACCGCCTCGACCAACCTCTCGAAAGGCAGGTCCTGGTGGGCGTAGGCGGCCAGGTCCGTCTCGCGCACACGGTGAAGCAGCTCGGCGAAGCTCGGGTCACCGGACACGTCCGTACGCAGCACCAGGGTGTTGACGAAGAAGCCCACGAGGTCGTCGAGGGTCTCCTCGGTCCGGCCTGCGATGGCCGAGCCGATCGGGATGTCGTCTCCGGCGCCCAGGCGGTGGAACAGCGCGGCCAGGCCGGCCTGGACCACCATGAACAGGGTCACGCGCTCGCGGTGGGCCACCTCCGCGAGCTTGCGGTGCAGCTCCGGGCCGAACGCCACCGGCACGGAGCCGCCGCGGTGGCCGGAGACGGCCGGACGCGGCCGGTCGGACGGGAGGTCGAGCGTCTCGGGCACTCCGGCGAGCTGGGTCTGCCAGTAGGCGAGCTGGCGGGCCATGGTGCTGTTCTCGTCGTCGGCGTCGCCGAGGACCCGCTGCTGCCACAGTGTGTAGTCGGCGTACTGCACGGGCAGGGGCGCCCAGTCGGGGGCCGCGCCGCGCATCCGTGCGGCATAGGCGGCCGACAGGTCGCGGCCCAGAGGCGCCATCGAGGAACCGTCGCCGGCGATGTGGTGGATGAGGAGCAGCAGCACGTGTTCCGTCTCGCCGAGCCGGAACAGCTCGGCTCGGAGGGGGTGCTCCGTCGCAAGGTCGAAGGCGTACGTGACGGACCGTGCGAGTGCCGCGTCCAGTTCGTCTTCGGTGGTCCTGGTGACCACGAGCTCGGGGACGGTCTCGAGGACGACCTGGTACGGCTTGCCCTCGGTCTCGTGGAAGACCGTGCGCAGGGTTTCGTGG
This sequence comes from Streptomyces sindenensis, assembly GCF_014649035.1. Classification (GTDB taxonomy): domain Bacteria; phylum Actinomycetota; class Actinomycetes; order Streptomycetales; family Streptomycetaceae; genus Streptomyces; species Streptomyces sindenensis. Next base: position 885 of record NZ_BMSG01000065.1, on the reverse strand, counting down.
CGGAGTACCACGTCGCCGATCGCGGCCTGGAGCACCGCGGGGTCCAGCGGGCCGGACAGGCGCAGTGGCAGCGGGATGTTGTACGTCGGACTGGGGCCCTCCAGCCGGCTGAGGAACCAGAGCCTGAGCTGGGCCAGTGACAGCGGTACTCGCTCCGGGCGCTCGACCGCGGTCAGGGCCGGGCGTCCGGCGTCGGAGCCCGTCTCCAACCGGGCCGCGAGCTGGGCGACCGTCGGCGCGTCCCACAGCACGCGCAGCGGGATCTCCACGGTGAAGGTGGTGCGGATGCGGCTGATGAGCTGGGTGCCGAGCAGCGAGTTGCCGCCGAGGTCGAAGAAGTTGTCGTCGATACCGAAGGCCGCGGGGGCGAGGTCGAGCACTTCGGCGAAGAGGCCGGTGAGGATCTCCTCGCGCGGTGTGCGCGGTCCGCGTCCCGCCGCGGTGCCGAACTCGGGAGCCGGCAAAGCCGCACGGTCGAGCTTGCCGTTGGGAGTCAACGGCAGCGCGTCCAGGACCACATACGCAGCAGGCACCATGTACTCGGGCAGACTCCCCCCGACATGAGCACGCAGCCCACCCACAAGAGGAACCGCCCCACCCGGCGCCGCCACGACATACGCGACAAGCTGCTGCGAACCGACCGAATCCTCACGCACGACCACAGCGGCCTGCCCGACCTCGGGAACCTCCCCCAACACCGTCTCGATCTCACCCAACTCGATCCGGTGACCACGGAGCTTGACCTGATGATCCGCCCGCCCCAGAAACTCCAGCTCCCCATCCACCCGCCACCGCGCGATGTCCCCCGTCCGGTACATCCGCCTACCAGCACCACCGAAAGGATCAGCCACAAACCGCTCAGAAGTCAGCGACGCACGACCCAGA
>NZ_BMSG01000064.1 GCF_014649035.1 Streptomyces sindenensis | reverse complement strand
TCAACCCTCACGGTGCAGCATCATGCCGCACCACCCAGCACCACGTGAGACATCCTCTTAGTGGTTTCTAGTGTTCTGATTTCTCATTTCGGTTTGCTCACCCTGTTGACATTTTATATCAAGCGCGAGGTGGCTAGAAAGAAGCGTCGCTCTACATAGCAAAAGGTGGCCAAAGCTTCATGTCGGCAACATCTGAACTGAGAGGACAAGAATGTCGGTGGTAACCCCCGACGCCCATCTCTATCCTTCGGCGGATCGACGGTGCTTCCTGTGCAGCCAGGATTTTGTGGAAGCTCACCCTGTAGTAATTTGGGTCGGTTCGGGCGTCCCTATTTGTCTTCACGGACGACGATGTGCCAGTTCGTTTGTTCTCAGGTTTGCACGTGACGCCTTGGAGGTCGAGCACTCGCTTAAGGGCGATGTCCAGCCCGCAGCGCCGGAGCTCTGACGCTCTGGGCCGCGACTGCTCGGCTCTGCCTGGGCCGAAGGTGGTCGGGATGGGAGCCCACAACGCTCACCACGAATCCGCTGGCACTCGCGTACGGCGCCCCTCCCATCCCGGAGTCTGTGCGCCCCGCCGGAGGCATCATCTTGAAGCCGCGGGCTTGGTTCTCGTCTCATGCCCTCCGGACCTATCTCTCGTGGGCGCGCGTCGTCGGCGGCAGCGCCGAGCGGGCCGGAGGCAGGAGCGTGGGCGCAACCAAAGCCGGGTTCCTTGATGAAGTAGGGAAGATCTACCACGCTGAAGTCAGGCACTGCGTGGGTCGTGCCCGAACATGGCCGTCGACCGCACCTGGTGGGAGCGGCCGACGGCGGGACCGGAGATTGTCAGACAGATGTGGCGGCCTCACGGCCCCTACGTGCGCGGTGGTGGAGAACTTCGTCGAAGGTGGCGCGGGCGCCCGTGGGGTCGATGTAGTGCATCGCCAGGAGGGCTGCGATGACGGCGCCGACCAGGTCGTTCTGGACCTCGGACCAGGTGTGGTCGTCGCCGCAGGTGGTGAGGCCCTTCAGGCCGTGGAGGGCGTGCATGGCCTCGCCGGCTTCCTCGGCGACCTTGCCGACCTGAAGGGCTTTCAGCTCCTCGTCGGGGAGATGGGCGCTGGCCGCTCGGCAGACGGCAGAGAGCTTCTCGATGTCGTCCCACAGGGCGTCGACGTCGGACCTCCGGTCGATGGGTTCGGTTATTCCTGTGCGGGGCGTCCGAGTTGGCGTACGGTCCATCCGGCCATGCGCCAGGCATCGGCGTCGATGAGGTTGCGGAGGTCGACGAGGACCTGGTCAGCGACCAGTGGGGCGAGTGCCTTGGGGTCGGCCTCGCGGAAGTGGGGCCATTCGGTGGCCAGGACGATCAGCTCCGCCGCCTCGACGGAGTCTTCGAGGGTTTCGCAGTAGTCGAGTTCGGGGTGGCGGTGCAATGCTGTGGGCACGGCGTGCGGGTCGTGGACGGTGACGGTCGCGCCGCGCTGGTGCATCAGTGCGGCGATCGCCAGGGCCGGGGATTCGCGGACGTCGTCGGTACCGGCCTTGAAGGAAGCGCCCCAGACCGTGATGCGTACGCCGTCGACGGGGCGGCCGAGCGTCTGCTCGATGAGCCTCAGCGCGGCGTTGGGTCGGGATTCGTTGACCTCCTCCGCCGCGCGCAGCATGGTCGCTGCCTCGGCGGCGCCCAGGGTGCGGGCGGAGGCGGTGAAGGCGCGGACGTCCTTCGGGAGGCAGCCGCCGCCGTAGCCGGGGCCGGCGTTCAGGCCACCGCGGCCGATGCGGGGGTCCAGGCCGATGGCCTCGGTGAGCTGCTGGACGTCGGCTCCGGCGGCGGTGCACATGTCGGCGACGCCGTTGATGAAGGAGATCTTCATGCCGAGGTAGGCGTTGGCGGCACCCTTGATGAGTTCGGCGGTGGCGGGGTCGGTCACGAACAGCGGGATGCCGTTTGTCAGGAGGGGTGCGTAGACCTGGCGTACCGCGTCCTCGGCGCGCGGCGAGGGCACGCCCACGACGATGCGGTCGGGGCGCAGGGTGTCGTCGATGGCGTGGCCCTCGCGCAGGAACTCGGGGTTCCAGACGACCTCCACGTCCTCACCTGCCGGGGAGAGCCGGGCGAGGAGAGCACCGAGGTCGCGGGAGGTGCCGACGGTGACCGTGGACTTGCCGATGACGACCGTGGGGCGGGTCAGGTGCGGGGCGAGGGCGCGGGCGGCGCCGAAGACCTGTCCGGTGTCGTAGCTCCGTCCGTCCGCGTCGATCGGCGTGCCCACGGCGAGGAAGTGGATGTCGGCGAACTCGGCTGCCTCCGCGAGGCTGGTGGTGAACCGAAGGCGTCCAGAGGCGGTGTGGGTGCTGAGGAGTTCGGGCAGGCCGTCCTCATAGATGGGGCACTCGCCGGCGTTGAGGCGGTCGATCTTCGCCTGGTCCAGGTCCACGCCGATGACCTCGTGGCCGATCTCGGCCATGGCAGCGACGTGGGGGATGCCCAGATGACCACAGCCGATGACGGATACGCGCATGGGTCGACGCTCCTTTCCTTATCCCTCGCCCGCCCAGGGGAGTCCGGGCCGGCCGGGTGCGTCACGCTAGCGCCAACGCCCGGCGCGGCCCTCTTCGTGCAGGTGGATCAACCAGCGTGCTGTCTGCGCAGGTTGACGAGGGCGGGCAGGGCCTCGGCGGCGGTCGCCCGGCACACCAGGTCGCCGTCCTGGGGGCCTTCCAGCGGGTACGGCATGAACTGGCCGTCGCGCCAGAAGCCCTCCGGGTCCAGGTAGACGATCTGCATGCCCCGAGCGCGGGCGCGTGCCTGGACCTTGCGTCGGTCGGCGTGCAGGCCGACGACGAGGAGGGCCTTGGCGCCGTCCACCCACTCGACGTCGGGTACGGCCTGGTCGTAGCGGCGCATGAAGCACTCGTCGAGCCCGGCGCGCGCCGCGAGCACGTCGAAGTTGTTGGTGATGACCGGGCCGACGAGGTGACCGGCGTCCTTCAGTTTCTTCAGCGCCCACATCGCCGGAGTCGGTTCGGCCAGGAAGCAGGCGCGGAACATCTCCACGAACTCCGCCGTCTTCTCCTCCGGCTCCGTCAGCACCTCGTGGAGGAGCGTGTCCGCTGTCGGGGAGAGGGTGAAGCGGTGTTCCCGAGGCTCGTGGCCCTGGCGGTCGGTGACCCGGTAGATCTCGTGGAGTCGGTGCAGGGGCGGGATACCCGCCTCTACCGACGTACCGCAGCCAATCTCCACCTGGAAGGGCAGGAGGTCCGCGAGGACGGACAGGTCCGGGACGCGGGTCGGCGTACCGGGGCGGTCCTTGCACCTGATCCCGGTGGAGAGGACGTTCCACGGCAGCTGCCGGACAGCGGGCGGTGGTGCGTAGGACACCGAGGCGATCTGCACGTCCAGGCTCCGGTAGCCGACGGGGAGGGTACGGCCCGCCGCCGCATCCTGGGGGTGGGCGTCGTGCTCGGTGATCCGGCACTTCAGATCCCGGCGTGTCCATAAGAATCCGCCAGGAGCCTCCTTCCAGCCGCCGGTGGCGAGCGAGTCCCACAGGGCGTCGTGGTGCGCGTCGATCTCATCCGCTGGAGCGGTAGCGGAGTGGTAGAGGTACAGGTCGGTCAGGCCGATGGCCGGCGCGGCGGTGGTGGGGACCAGGCCGTACCGGTAGCGGTAGTGGATGATCCGCCGCCGGGCGTCGTCGGCGGCCGTCCAGCCGCTCTGTTCGGCCGTGGCCTTCTCCTGCGTACGACGCCAGATGCCTTCCTCGATGTAGCGGGGTCGGTCGGCGTCGCCGAAGTAGGTCTTCCAGACCTGCTGTTGGTCGGGGGTGAGCTGGTCGATGACGATGTACGGGATGTCCACGATCTCTCCCTGGAGAATTACGCCTGGATGTTCTGGGTGCATGGCAGGCTCCGTTGGCCGGGAAGGTCGGGTGAACGTCCCGGACAGCGGAGCGGAGTCAGCGGTCGGAGAGCGGGCTCGCGTCCGCCGAGACGGCGGCGGTCTGGTGACCGAGGCCGTTGAGGAGCGGGGCGGCCTGCTCACGCAGTGCCCAGGCCGGTCCCACCAGGCCGGCGACGGCCAGAAGCGTGAGCGCGATGCCTCCGCCTTCGGGGCGTACGGAGCGCGGCGCGGCCTTTCGGGCGTGGCGTCGCCGAGGCTCGGTCACGGGGTGCCGCCGAGGGCGCGTTCGTGTGCGTCGACGAGGCGGCTGGTCTGCTGGTGCAGCCACTCCACCTCGGCAGAGGTGAGGATGAGCGCGCCATCGACGGTCGAGCCGTCATCCAGGTGGAACTCGATGGGAACCGATCCCTGTCGGGCCCTCGGGTCGTACACCGCGTCCCGTCCGGCCGAGAGCGTGGCGTGGGTGGCCCTCACCGGCACGGGACTGAGCGTCGTTCCGTCGGCGGGCGCGGACCAGGGGGCCCCGCCCCCAGGCGGACGCAGGTGGTACGTCGTAGCAGAGCCCTCACCAGGGAAAGCGACTACGACACCCACACGGCCATCGCGAGCGCTGTCCGTGGCGAGGTCGCCGAGCAGTGGACGGAAAGGTGCCGCCGTGCCTAACTCGGTTCCCTGCGAAGGAAGATGAGAAGAACGTCGTCGCGTCATGCCCCGAAGTTAGGGACAGGACGAACCTCGAATATGAGCCGGAGGAATACGGCCCCTATCCGTCCAGGTGAAAGCGGTCGGACATGTGCCGCAGCTTCTCCCTCGTGGCTGCTCGTTCCGCGTAGACGATGCTGCGGAGCGTTGAACGGGCGATGGGGTGGTTCCGTACGAGCTGCGGAGCGATCCGCTCAGCCGTCTCCAACTCGGTGAGGGCCTTTGCCCGGTTTCCGTCCCACAGCCAGGCCCGCGCCACGTCCATGTGGTGGTGTCCCTGACGTGAGTTGGGCAGCGCCCCGACCAGGCTCGGGCTGGTGCGGCGGTTTATCTCCAGCGCCTTGCCCTGCTTGCCCATTTCCAGGGCCACGCTGATCGCGTGGATCTGCACGTTCCCGGCGGAGAACGTCAGCGAATGGCGGTCGTACACCGGTGCGCCGACGTACGCGTCCATGCGTTCCGCCGCGTCCTTCGCGTGTCCGATCCGGTCCTCCGCTTCCGATGGGCGGTTGGCCCGAGCAGCGGAGATGGCTGCTCGAAGCTGAAGCGTGCCCCAAGCCCGTACGGCCAGCGGATCACCGTGCTCGTACGGCTGTTGCACTGAGGCGATCGCCTTGTCCGAGAGAGTCAGAGCGTCGGCCCAGTCAGCCGTCGCCCACATGTCCCAGACGCGCATCCAGTCGGCGACGGCAGGCAGCACCGGGTCTCCCGACAACCTGGCAGACCACGCGGCCCGTTCGCACGCCATGGCCACAAGCTCCGGGTGCCCGAGGGCGTGCGCGGCGGTGTGCGCGAACTTGCAGCACACGGCGTAAATGGCGTACGCCTCTTCCCGCTCGTGCCCGTCCGAGTCCTCTGCCAGGGCGCGCGCTTCCCGGAACAGGTCCGGGAGAACTCGGAGAATCGCGACGTTGGAGGCGGTGTCCCGCAGGCGGTGCAGCCGGGTCACCTCACGCCATAGCTGTGACGCCGGTCGGGGATCCCCGTCGAAGACGGGAACGAGGTCGTAGCGACGCAGCTCGCGCAGAATCGACGAGGCGGCGATCTGCCACTGGCTGTCGTCGGGGGAGCTGCTGTACGGGCGTCCGATCAGGTCGTTCGGATGGACGTGCAGCTCTGCGGCCACCTGGTTGAGCAGGCCGACCCGGTCCAGCTCGATCAGGCCACGCTCCATCTTCGACACCCAGCCCTGGGACTTCCCGAGGGCCGTCGCCAGGTCGGCCTGCGGCATGCCCAGTCGCAGCCGCGCCCTGCGAGCGCGCTTGCCGATCTCCTCGGCTTCTTCCAGCATCAGGACACCTCCCAGCCGCCGGACGATCCGGCGCAACCGCCGGCCTGTCCGTACAGAGTTCGTCTCCTGCACGGTACCCATGACGTGGCCTCAGCGTGAGACGAGCTGCCAGGACAGTGGGGCGACGGGCCGTGTACCGCAGTCTCGCCCTGAACGGCCTGGCCGAGGCCGGGGGCATTTCTGTCCTCCAGCAGTGCTCTGACGGCCATCAGGTAGTGATCCTGCGGCCGCTGGTGCCGAGCGACAGCGGATCATGGGGAAGGAGAAACGCCCCACGTCGCACACCGCCGGAGGCAGCCAGTGATCACCGTGACCGTCCTCCACCCTGGAACCATGGGCGCGGCGATCACCGCCGAGCTCGTGGCCGGCGGCCATGAGGTGCTGTCGGTGACCAAGGGCCGCAGTGAGGACACCTGGCTACGCGGGAGGGAAGCCGGGGCCACGGCGTACGACTCGCTCGCGGAGGCGCTGTCCAGAAGCGCGGTCGTTCTCTCGGTGTGCCCACCACAGGCGGCGGAGGACGTTGCGGCGGCGGTGGCCGCGCACGGCTTCGCGGGGGTGTACGCCGATGTCAACGCCATCAGCCCTCAACGCGTACGGCGCATCGCTGACGAGATCCGCCCCGGCTCCGCAGTTGTCGATGGTGCCGTTTTCGGTCAGCCGCCAGGCGAGGGGCGTGCCACACGGCTCTATCTCGCAGGGGCCGACTCTCCCGTCGAACTGGTGGCATCGCTGTTCACGGACTCTGCGCTGCACGTGTGCCGGGTCGGGGACACACTCGGTCCCGCTTCCGCGCTGAAGATGGCTTTCGCCGGCTACCAGAAGGCCGCTCGTACCCTCGCCGGCATCGCTCACGCGCTCGCCGACGCCCATGGAGTTGGTGATCAGCTCACGGCCGAAGCCGAGATCATGATCTCCGCGATCCTCTCCGATCCGGAGTATCTGCCGAGCGTGGCAGCCCGAGCCTGGCGCTGGGCACCTGAGATGGAAGAGGTCGCCGACACCCTCCGCACAGCCGACCTGCCCGCGGACATGGCCGAGGCCACGGCTCGGGTACTCGCTTTCTGGGAGCAGGACAAGGACCGGTACGACTTGCCGGTCGCGCAGGCGCTCGCTCACCTCCGGTCCGGGAGGGGCGCGTAGGCGGGCCCGGACAACAGAAAAGGCCCCGGTCGCTGACCAGGGCCTTCATCAAAGAGCGGGTGACGAGAATCGAACTCGCGCTCTGAGCTTGGGAAGCTCATGTTCTACCATTAAACTACACCCGCGAAGCATGCCGATCACCGGCTCTGCATCGTTCCACACTGTACCCCATGTCAGGCCCCCGGTGGATGCGCCGTGGGGCCTTCCTGTTGTGTGCCCGGGGCAGGGTGATGTGTGTACCGGGGGTGTGATGGGCGGGAGTTGGGGGCGTAGCGTGGGTGGTCGGAGTGCCGCGTGGAGTGGCGTCCTGTTCATCCCCTAATGTGGCGTTCTCGTCCATATGCGGTTGGGGAAGGGACTTGATGGAGTCGATGGAGCGCACCGTCGTCCGCTGTGCCGAAGGGCACGTTTTCACTACCTCGTCGTTTCCGATGCAGCAGCTCGGGGCCGACAGGATCGGGCCGGGGCGGTTGATCCGGTGTCCCCGGTGCGCCCGGTTGCGGCAGGCCGTTCCCGTGGCGTTCGAGAAGCGGTAGCGGCGGCGGTAGTCGTGGCGGGGCAGTCGCCGGCGGTGGCGCAGTGGTAGTCGGGCAGTGAGCTTCTTCGAGTTGGCCACCGATCGGGTGATGGGCCGTGGAGCGCAACGGACGAG
>NZ_BMSG01000063.1 GCF_014649035.1 Streptomyces sindenensis | reverse complement strand
ACCCAACCTATGCCTGACCAGCGAAAACGCCGCCCTCAGGTTCGGTACGACAACAGCTACTAAGGCCGAGCTGGCTGAGCTGAAGCGTCAGGTGACGGCGGCGACAGCCGCTCAGAGCGCGAGCGTCACCGCCGAGCAGGCGGCGTATGCCATTGCGGACGCCAACGGGGCGCCGAGGGGCCGTGGTCTGCTGGTGGGCCAGCAGAAGGCTCAGGTCACCCAGGGTGCGGCTGCTGCTGTCACGGCACTATCGAAGGCGGGCGAGACCGCTGAGGCGGCCACCCGGGCGGCTGCGGCGGACAGTGAGACGATCGCTCAGCGGGCGCTGGCGCAGGCCGCGCAGTCCAAGGCGGAATTCCGTAAGCAGGCGGCCTACCGGGCCGAACTGCAGGCCAAGGCGGCGGCGGACGCGGCCAAGGCGCACCGTGACAATGCCAAGAAGGAAAAGGAGCTGGCCGAGGCCAAGCTCACCGCTTCCCTGGCTGCGGAGGCGGACGCCAAGGCGGCGGCGGCCGATGCGCATGCCAAGCGGCTGACGGCCGAGGCCGACGAGGCCACGGCGAAGAAGGAGAAGGAAACCGCCGACCTCAAGAAGGCCGAAGCGGCACAGCACCGCAGGACGGCGGATGCCGAAGCGGCCAAGGCCGAGACTGCCAAGGGCAAGGCCGAGGCGTCGGAGGCCACTGCGGTGGCCAGGAAGAAGGACGCCGAAACCGCCCGCGACCGGGCCGAGGAATTGCGCGACGACGCCTGGGACGCGCAGCAGAAGGCGCAAGCGGCCCGGGCCAAGGCGGACGCGAAGGACGCCTACGCCGAATCCCTGGACGCGGGCGATGCGGCGGACGCCGCGCGGGCGGCGGCCAATGAGGCCGACCGGCACGCGGACGACGCCGAGGCAGCAGCAGGCCGGGCTGAAACCGCCGCCGACGCGGCCACGAAGGCCGCGGCCGACGCGGACGCCGCGGCGACCCGTGCGGAGGCGGCGGCGAAGAGCTCCCGGGCCGCCGCAGACGGGGCGAAGGCGGCGAAGCTGCGGGCGGACGCCGCGGTCAGTACCGCGACCAGCGCCGCCGCGGACGCCATTGACGCCTCCGAGCGAGCCTCAGCCGATGCCGCCCTGTCGGTGAAGATGGCCAACGAGGCCGAGACGAAGGCGAAGACGGCCAAGACTCAGGCCGACGCGGCCAAGACCGAGGCCAACAAGGCCACCGCCGCAGCGGCCAAGGCAGCCGGATTCGCCTACGTCACCGCTCAGGCGGCGGTGGACGCCGGGAAGGCGGCGGCGCAGGTAGCGGCTCCCGCGAACGACGCCATTCAGCTCGGCTCGCCCTACGTCACCAAGGACTCCGCCGCGTCCCTCGTGGTCCTGTCCGGCCAGGCGGCGAAGACCATCGCCGAACAGCAGAAGGCCGTCGCGAACGCGCACGCCCTCAACGCAGCACAGGAAGCCGCAGCCGCCCAGAACATCGCCAATCAGGCGCAGGGTGACGCCAAGGCCGCCTACCAGCACGCTGCGAACGCCGCCAAGCACTCCGCGGACGCCCGCAGCTACTCCAAGGAGGCACTCGACTACGCGGCCGGCGCGGCCATCGCAGCCGCGAAAGCGCAGCAGTCCCTGGCACGCACCATCGGATACCAGTCCCAGGCCACCGCCGACGCAGCAGCCGCAGACAAGGCCGCCGGCCGCGCAGAGGGCCACGCGCAATCAGCCCGTACCTCCGCGGACGCCGCCGCCCTGGACGCCGACGCCGCCCGCGCAGCGGCCACCCGGGCGAACGAGTCCGCCGATCAGGCCAGAGCAGCCGCCGAGCGGGCCGACGCCGCCGCCACAGCAGCCGAGGAAGCCGCCAAGGACGCCCAGAAACACGCCGAGTCCGCCCAAGAAGCGGCAAAGCAGACCGAGAACGCGGGCAACGCCAGCCAGATCGAAACCGGCACCGTCCCGGACACAGCCGGTGCATCCATCGGCGGCCTCTTTTACGTCATCAACAAGATCGACCAGGTCGGCAAGCCAAAGGTCCTTAACAAGACCGACGGCTGCGACGGCTTCTGGGACCAGATCGCCTACAAGGGCGACTGCACCATGACCCAGGAGATGAGCTACAAAGCCGAACTCGACCTGTACCTGTGCGCCGTTGAAGTGTTCGACAACACGTGCTTCTCGAACGACACGCTGTACCTGGGCGAGACCAAAACCGACACCCTGAAAAACAAGGTCACCCACACCATCACGATCGCGGAGTACCAGCAGGGCGTCGACCCCGTAGACATCCTCTTCGGCAGCTGGATCCGCTGCGCACAGAAACTCACCCCCGGCGGCGAGAACGGAAGCTGGGGCGGCTGCGCATGGGCCATGGTGGATGTTGCGTCTCTGTTCGCCGGCAAGATCCTCCGCCCCATCGCTGATGCTATCCGTGCTGTGGACGGCGCTGCCAGGACCGGCATCGGTTTTCTCGACGCATGGAAGGCCCTAGCCGTCCTCAAGCTTTCCGACGAGGCTCTGACCGGAATTGCCGGGAAGATGGCGGAAAAGGTCTACGCCTCTTGCCGGAAGGTTTCGCGGGCAGCCCACGGTATAAATTCGCGTGCTGTCTCCATTGCCCCGATGGGAACTATCGGAACTCCGGTTCCCGAATACTCCTGTGACGGATTGATCGCGTACAACAGCACCGAACTCTCCAACATGGCTTACCGATCGAGGATCGAAGCAGGTTTCGGCGTATGGGCCGGCAGAAATGTGGCCGTCGCAAAAGTTCCCGGTTGGAATGACGCGGAAACCGGAGATCTCGTGGTCGGTTTCAGTAAGGGTGGAGGATTTCACGCCGAGGATCATATTCTTGAGCAGCTGGCGGTGAAAGAGTTCTCGCCGAAGCAGATCAGTGCTCTCTATACCGAACGGCAGCCGTGTCCCGTATGCGGACCCAATCTGGAGAACCTTCTCAAAGAAGGGACGGAAATCACGTGGTCGGTTCAGTGGGGATCGAACGGCACCATGAATCGTGCATTCGAGGGACTGCTGGCCGACATGATCCAGAAGCAGGGACGCCCATAGCCACCAGTTTGATCAGGTGGCATCACACATACTAGAGGTGAGTGGGCGGCCTGCTGGGCCGCCCACTCACCCTTCACAATGACACCAACGGAGCTTTGATGTTCGAAACTATGAGAGCAAGCGAGGCGGAGATCGCCGAACGGAACGAACGAGCCGCAAAGGTGGCCGAGGCGTTGGCATCAGCCGGTTTTGTCGTGCAACGAAACGTGGATCAGGAAACTGAACTTCAGGGTGCTATGGTCTCGGTTGATCCGGCCAGTGACTCCAGGGGAGGTGTTTTCGTCCAATGGAATGCAAGTTCATCCCTGAATGAAAGCGCGGCAAAGAACGCCCTGGAAGGTGGTATTGATTCACCGATCTTCAGGCATTTCAGCTTTGTTGTAGAGCGAATGCGTGCAACCTTGATCGCGATTCTTGGGTCCGCCGGTTTCGATGCCGTGGACGCCGATGACGACATGAACCCCTATCTCATCCGCGTCAACCCCTGATCGAGCTACTGAGGTTGAACTCGTGATGTCGCTGGGTTGCTCAGGTGGGTCTGATGGTCAGGCCGGTCTCGGCGAGGCAGCCGTCTATGAGGTGGCTGCGGTACTGGATGTGGCGTAGGCCGTGTCGGATGCGCTGGACGAGGTGTTCGGGGGTGGAGAAGGCGACGTTGGAGAGCCTGCCGCGTCGTAGGAGGGATCAGATCCCTTCGACGGGGTTGAGGTCGGGTGCGTAGGGCGGCAGGTAGTAGATCGTCAGCCAGTCCCGGGAGGCGGCGAAATCCCGCAGGCCGGCGGCCTTGTGGACGTTGAGGTTGTCCCAGACCAGGACGATCGGGCCGCCGAGCTGCTGGTGAGCTGCGATCAGCAGGTCCCGGTAGTCGCGCCAGGAGAAGCTCTTACGTCCGTCGCGTCGGTCGTCGTCCCGGCGCGGCCGGTAGATCAGCCGGGACCGGTGGCCGGGTTTGTAGCAGGTCAGCGCGGCGATCGATATCCGCCTGCGGGAACGGCCGCGGACCCGCACCACCGGGGTCCGGCCGCGCTGTGACCAGGTCTTCGCTTGCGGCGGCGTCATGGAGAATCCGGCTTCGTCCTCGAAGACGAGCCAGGCTCCACTCACCGCCGCGAGTCTTCCGCGCAGGGCCACACCTCCTTGACCCAACCGGCCACCGCCTCGTCGTCCCGCTCGATGGCGCGGCGGGCCGGGACCTGACAGGACCAGCCGTTGCGCACCAGGAGCTTGCGCACGCCCTGGACCGTGTAGGTCAGGTGGAAGCGCCGACCGATCACCGTCTTCACCCGGCTCAGGGTCCAGCGCTGGTCCTCCCAGCCGTGAGCGGCCGGCCCCTTGGCCAGCTCCACCTCACAACTGCGCGAACTGCTTCTCGCTCAGCCTCGGCAACGATGCCGGACCCTGTGACCGCAGAGCCCGCGGACCACCCTCATCCCACGTCCGCCGCCACCGCTGCACCGAGCGGACGCTGACCCGCAGGTCCCTGGCGATCACCGAGCTCGCCTCGCCTTGGGCGAACCTCTCGGCGGCCTTCAGCCGTAACTCCTCGCGGAACCGCTGCCGTTCGGCGGTCAGCCCGCCCCTTGTGGATACCGCATGCCCCGGTGATACCGCACCGGCGAGGAGCCGTCAGCCCCTGCGACTCCACGAGTTCAACCTCAGTAGTTCAGAGAAGGCAAGTCAGGCAAGTAGCTCCCGTTGCCCGTGCCTGACAGATATCTCCGGGGCGTTCAGGCAAGTACGGCATGTCTGTGATGTACGTGCCGACCCTCAACCTTGCTTCCACCGAACCGCAGTGGTGCGACCTCGTTTCGACCGAAACAAGGTCGCACTCGCCCCGGAAGGGGAAGGTCAGGCCGTGCGGCGGCGCCACGGCTTGTCGTACGGGCCGCCGCACGTGCTGCACAAGGCGGTATAGAGGGCGGCGGCCGGAGTCATGCAGTCAGCGGGTTCGGAGGAGTGGGGACGGCCGGAGATCGTCACGGACAGGTCCGGCTCCGGGCACGTGCAGGGACCGCCCGCGCGCTGACAGCGCGGGACTGCCGCCTTGGGAGCGGCCTTCTCTGCGGGCTTCGGGGCCGGGGTCTCGATGTACGCCATCCGCCAGCCGTCGATGGGGACCTTCCTGCGGCGCCGGGTGTTGCGGTCGAACCGCTGCTGGTCCTTGACGGTCAAGAACAGCAGTAGCATCCCGGCCAGCAGCCGGAACGCCTCCCCGTTGACCAGAGCCGACTCCGGGGCGAGAACGGCGACCAGGACGCCGTCCACGCCGATCAGCGGTGTGCCGCCGGCCCACCGGCGGTCGGTGATGCTCAGGCCCCCCGTGGAGGTGATGCCGTGTTCGCCGGCCATGTGCTCCACCGCCTGCCGCACACCCCTGCGGGTCATGAGCTGGGCCTGCCACTTCGCCCCCGCCCGGGTGTTGTGCAGCCGGCGCGCGTCCGCCTCCGCGGCCGTGGCCCGCTCCAGAGCGGCGCGGCGGGAGGCGGCGTTCTTCTTGTTGGTCCGGGTGCGCTGGGCGAGGATCTCGGTGTGGGCGGCCTTGAGGGCGTCCTCGGCGTTCAGGGCGCGTTCGCGCCAGGTCGCCTCGCGTTCGTCGTCCCGGTCGGCGAGCATCTGGGTCCGGCGTTCGCCGGCCTCGGCCATCGATGCGGCGACTGCGGCCCTGGCCTCGGCGTTGTCGTAGAGGAAGGTGCGCGAGACGTCCGCTCGGCGGGCGACAGCGGCGACACTGACCTGGGCTTTCTCGCGTCGGAGCCGTGCGATGGCCTGGTGGACGCGCTCAAGGGCGGCTTCGGTCTTGCGGCGGCGGGAGGCCAGGGCCGCCGCGGTGCGGGGTCCGGGAACGGTGGCGGTGTTCATGCAGCTTCCTGTTCGGGGCCGTCGCCGTCGGCTGTGCACATATCGCTGTACTCGTCCGTCTCGTCGCTGCCCGCGTCGGCGAGGTCGGCGGCGCGGAAGGCGGTGGACCACACGCGATGGAAGTAGTCCTGGGGCTTGCGCAGGTCCAGGGCGAGGGCGTCGTCGAGGAGACCGAGGCCGGCCGAGGAGCCGAGAACTGTTCCAGCGCGGGCACGAAGTCACCGGAGGACAGGCCGTGCAGGTAGAGCAGGGGCAGCACCTCGCTGATCTTCGGGGACTTGCGGCACCAGGGCGGCAGAATCGCCGAGGAGAACCGCTTGCGCTCCCCGGTCGCCTCGTCGATGCGCTTGTCGTTCACCCGCGGGGCCCTGACCTCGACCGTCCCGGCGGCCGTGGTGACGGACCTGGGCTGGTTGTAGCCGTTGCGCACGACCATGCGGCGACCATCGCCGTCCCGTTGATCAGCCAACTCGGCTATGTAGCTGTTGACTTCCGCTTCCAGCGCGGCGGCCAGCATCCGCCGGGCGCCCTCGCGGACGATCTCGTCGATCAAGGAACCGTCAGCATTGACTACCGTGAGCACGGGCGTGCCTTCCCGACCGACGAGCCAACGTCGGCCTACTCGATGACCATCACAGGATCATTCGGGAAGGTACGCCCTTCGCGCGTCCCCGACACCGATCCACAGGTCTTGAGCATTGCTCGCGAGCTGGTGGGCATCCTCTCTAACCGATCACGTCATACGTCCCGCGTTCGTCTCCCCCGCTACGTGGAGCGGAGGAGAGGGCCTGGAACGTTATGCCGAACGGTGGCTTCGCCGGTCCCTTCGAGGGATTGGGGCCCTGGTCCCGGGCCCCGGAAGGCCGCTTGCGCAGGGATATCCCAGGGACTTTTCAGGGACTTTCGCGTCTGTCCCAGGGCCGATCCAGGGACTTTCCGCCGTGCAAGCAGGGAAGGCCCTGACAGCGCGGAAAGATATAAACGCGCTGGTCAGGGCCCACGCCCTCAGCACTCGATGATGTTCACCGCGAGCCCGCCGCGCGCCGTCTCCTTGTACTTCACGTGCATGGGCACGGGCGTCTTAACCAAAGTAGTGGGGTCCTCCCCGCAGGCTTGGTCGCCTCCTCCCCGGGTGAGGTGAACTTTCATACGCGTAAGTCGACTCCGATGCATGTGCGCGGAAAATGTCTGGCGTGGAGATCATTGGAGGGGTGCTGGCGAGCGCTGAGTAAAACGAAGACGTTAATGGATCTTCTGCTGCTCCAGCCATTTGAAGATCTCGGCCCTTTTGTACAGCACCTTGGCGTTCCTGCCTCGGCCGAGTTTGTAGCCCTTCAAGCCCAGTTTTGACGCCTCCCTGTAGACCCAGCTCGTGGACATGCTGAGCATTGTGGCGACTTCGGCAGTGTCTATGAGGACAGGCTCGACAGACTGGTGCCTGCGCGATCGGCCGATGTCGGTGCGGCTTTCGTCGGGGTGTGGCTGCGGTCCCACAGGCACAATGGCTCCTTGAGGTTGGTTCGAGGTCGATCGCTGTACCAGGTCGCGTTCGGGTCCAGCCGGATCTCGAAGGTTCATGGCGCCCGCGCCGTGCTGCTCCCAAGAGCCGGGCGGGACGTGGCCATAGTCGTGGGAATCGGCGGCTTGGCTGCCCCGGGATTCGCTGCTAGATTGCCGCGCCGCATCGAGCATCCGTGTGCTCGCAACGCCCTTAGAAGTCATCTCAATTGGCCCGATAGGCTGTGGCCTGTGGCGAGGATCGTTGAGCGGC
>NZ_BMSG01000062.1 GCF_014649035.1 Streptomyces sindenensis | reverse complement strand
CGGCGCCCCGTCGACCTCCGGAAAGACCGTGCGCAGGCTCTCATGACGACCGACGAGATCGCCGAAGGCCGCCTGGAGGGCGGCGGTGTCCACCTCCCCGGTGAGCTGTAGGGCCATCGGCACGTTGTAGGTCGGGCTGGGGCCCTCGAAGCGGCCCAGGAACCACAGCCGGCGCTGGGCGAAGGACAGCGGCGGCGCCCCGTGCCGCTCCCGCGCCACCAGCGCGGGCCGGCTGCCGTCCTGCTCGCGGACCTGGACGGCGAGGCCGGCGACGGTGGGTGTCTCGAAGAGTCCTCGCAGCGGCAGTTCGATGCCGAACACCGCCCGCGCACGGGTGATCAGGCGGGTCGCCAGCAGCGAGTGGCCGCCCAGCTCGAAGAAGCTGTCGTCGATGCCCACCTTCGGCACGCCGAGGATCTCGGCGAACAGCGCGCACAGGATCTCCTCCTGCGGCGTGCGTGGTGCGCGGATTGCCACCATGCCTGCCAGGTTCGGCTCGGGCAGCGCCTTGCGGTCCAGCTTCCCGTTCGGGGTCAGCGGGAACGCGTCGAGAGCGACGAACGCCGACGGCAGCATGTACTCGGGGAGTTCGGCGCCCAGGTACTCGCGCAGTTCCGCCGGCCCGGGCACGGAGAATCCTGTGGCCGCGACCAGGTAGGCCACGAGGCGCTTGTCTCCGTCCTCGGACTCGCGGACCACCACGACCGCCCGGTCGATGTCCGCGTGGCGGGCCAGGACGGATTCGATCTCGCCGAGTTCGATCCGGAACCCCCGGATCTTGACCTGGTCGTCGGCGCGGCCGAGGTACTCCAGGGTGCCGTCCGGCAACCACTTCACCAGGTCACCGGTGCGGTACATGCGCCCGCCGCGGGCCTCGAACGGGTCGGCGACGAACCGCTCGGCCGTCAGCCCGGGGCGCCCCAGGTAGCCGCGGGCCACACAGGTGCCCGCGATGTACAGCTCGCCGCCGGCGCCGGGGGCCACCGGCTGCAGCGATCCGTCGAGGACGTACAGCCGGGCGGCGTCCACGGGCACGCCGATCGAGGGTGTGCCGGAGCCGGACAGGGCCCCGCTGAGGGTGACGGCGACGGTCGCCTCCGTGGGGCCGTAGGCGTTGACCATCCGGCGGCCTCTGGACCAGACGGCGACGAGCTCGCCCGAAGTGGCCTCGCCGCCCACGATGAGGGTGCGCAGCGAGGGCAGGTCCTGTGGCGCGAGGGCGGCGAGGGCGGCCGGCGGGATCAGCGCGTGGGTGACCTCGTGCTCGTTGATCACATCGACCAAGCCCTGTCCGGGCAGCAGGCGGGCGGCCGGGGCCACGACCAGCGTGGCGCCGTTCAGCAGCGCCATGCAGACGTCCCAGAACGCGGCGTCGAAGCTGGGTGAGGCCATCTGGAGGACCCGGCTGCCGGGACCCGCGTCGAGCCGTTCCCGCTGGGTGGCGGCCAGGCTTGCGACGCCCGCGTGGGTGACCAGCACGCCCTTGGGCCTGCCGGTGGAGCCGGAGGTGTAGATGACGTACGCGGGGGCGGCCGGGGTGAGCGGCGCGACGCGCTCGGCCGCGGTGAGGTCGGTGTCCGCGAGGCCGTCGAGCCGCGCCACGACCTCGGGGGCGTCGAGCAGCAGCGGGTCCGGCGCCGCGGCGTCGGGGAGGCGCGCGGCGGACTCGGTATCCGCGATCAGCAGCGCGGGGGCCGAGTCACCGAACAGATAGCTGATGCGGTCGGCAGGGTAGTTGGTGTCCACGGGCAGGTAGGCGGCGCCCGCCTTGAGGACCGCGAGCAGCGAGACGACCAGGTCGGGCGTGCGGGGCAGCGCGAGCGCGACCACCTTCTCGGGGCCGATGCCCCTGGCGGTCAGCAGCCGTGCCAACCGGTTGGCACGGCGGTTGAGCTCGCCATAGGTCAGCGTGGTGCCTTCGTAACGGACGGCGATGGACTCGGGGTCGCGGCGGACCTGACGCTCGAACAGCTCGGGGATCACCTCACCCGTGTGCTGCCAGGCCGGGCCCTCGCCGCAGGCGAGGATTCCTGCGCGCTCCTCCGCTCCCAGCACGTCGACGCGGCCGATGAGCCGGTCCGGGTCGGCGGCGAACGCCTCGAAGACGCGCAGCAGCCGGGCGGCGGCGGCCTCCGCGCCGCAGGGGCCGATGAGGTCCGGGCGGAAACCCAGGCGCAGCCGGAGGGATTCGCCGGGAATCGCCGCGATGCTCAGCGGGTAGTGGTTGGCGTCCTCGGTGTCGATGCCCGCGAGGCGCAGCGAGCCACCCCGCCGCTCGAAGTCCTTCTCCTCGACCGGGTAGTTCTCGGTGACGGTGAGGGTGTCGAACAGCGCGCCCACGCCGGCCAGCCGCTGGATGTCCGGCAGGCTCAGGTGCTGGTGCGGCAGAAGTCCTGCCTGCTGCTCCTGAAGGTCGCTCATGAGTGCGGCCAACGACAGTGAGGGCGTGAGGCGGGCCCGTACCGGGACGGTGTTGATGAACAGGCCGATCATCGTCTCGATGCCGGGCACTTCGGGCGGGCGGCCGGACACCGTCGAGCCGAACACCACGTCGTCCCGGCCGGTCGTGCGGCCCAGGACCAGCGCCCAGCTGCCCTGGAGCACGGTGTTGAGGGTGACGCCGTGCGCGCGGGCTGTCTCGGTGAGCCGGGTGGTGAGCTCCTCCGGGACGGTGACCATCAGGTGCTCGGGAGCCGCCGGAGCCGCGTCGGCGGCCCCCGGCCCGGCCAGCAGGGTCGGCTCCTCGACACCGTCGAGGACCTGCCGCCACGCGTCCTCCGCGGTGCTCCGGTCCTGCTTGGCCAGCCAGCCGAGGTAGTCGCGGTACGGCGTGACCCGGGGCATGCCCGCGTCGTCGCCGCCGCGCCGGTAGAGCTCGAACAGCTCCAGCAGCATCAGGCCGGTCGACCAGCCGTCGAGGAGGATGTGGTGGTTGGTGATGACGAGTCGGTGCCTGTCCACGGCGTCCGTCACGAGAGAGAAGCGCAGCAGCGGCGCCACGGTGAGGTCGAAGCCCCTGTCCGCATCCTCCCGACGGACGTCCGCCAGCGCCTCTTGCTGCTCCTGGGGGCTGCGTCCGGTGGCGTCGACCCGGCGCAGCGGCAGGCCGACGTCACGGGCGATCGCCTGGACGGGCTGGCTCAGCTTCTCGAAGCGGAAGCCGGCCCGCAGCCCCGCATGCCTGCGCAGCAGGGTACGGATCGCGGCCTGGAGCGTCGGGTAGTCGAGCGGGCCCCGCAACTCGGCGACGAGCTGGGCGACGTATACGTCGAGCGACTGGTCCTGGTAGAGCGAGTGGAACAGCAGACCTGCCTGAAGGGGGGCCGTGGGCAGAACATCCTCAAAACCCGATTTGGCCATCACAGCGTTCTCCATTCGTCTTCCAGCAGGTCGATCTCGTCCTGGTCCAGCGCGACGAGCGCGAGGTCGGACGGCGTCCAGCCGCCGGACTCCGGGTTGTCCGCGTGCGCGGAGAGTGCGTCCAGCGCCCGGAACCAGCTCTGCGCCAGCTCCTGGACATCGGCTTCGCTCAACACCGCCGCCGGCCACGACCAGGTGGCCACCAACTCGGGTCCGCCTGGACGGTCCAGCGTCACGGCGTTGAGTTCCAGTCCGTACGGCGTTCGAAGGTCGGCGTCCTGGCCGTCGGCGAGGTGCTCGCCTTCGGGCGCCGCCGACCAGTCCGCGACCTCGGAGCCGGGCTCCGGAACCGCAAACCGGCCAAGGTAGTTGAAGCCGATACCGGGTGTGGCGTGCTCCGCGAGCACGGCTCCGGTAGCGTCATTCAAATGGCGCAGCAGGCCGAAACCCAGGCCACCGTCAGGAACCTGCAACTGTTCCTTGATCCGCTTGGCGACGCGGCCCGCGGCCGGACCGCCGGCCCAGAACTCGGGCCAGTCGACGGTGCCGGGGTCCAGCCGCACCGGGTGCAGGTCGGTGAGCCAGCCCACCGTACGGCTGAGATCCGCGCCCTCGACGAGCTCCTCGCGGCCGTGGCCCTCCAGCCCGATCAGAACTGGCAGGTCACTGCCACTTCGCCGGCGCCGCCAGTCGGTGACGGCCACCGCCATCGCGACGAGCAGGACATCGTCCACGCCGGCGTGGAAGGCGGCCGGAACCCGGGTGAGCAGCGGCTCGGTGGCCGCGGCCGGATGGGTGAGGGTGAGCTTTCGGACCGTGCCCGCGACATCGCGCGCCGGGTCCAGCGGCCGGCCCAGCGGGGCGTCGGGCCCCGCCAGGGTCGCCTTCCAGTGGTCCAGCTCGGCCAGCCGCTCCTGGCTGTGGGCCTCGGCGTGCAGCAGCTCGGACCAGCGCCTGAACGACGTGCCGACGGGCGCGAGGCTGACCGCGCGGCCCGAGGTGAGCTGCTCCCAGGCCTCCTTGAGGTCCGGCAGCAGGATCCGCCAGGAGACGCCGTCGACCACGAGGTGGTGCAGCGTGAGCAGCAGCCGGCCGGGCCGCGCCGGACCTGCGTCGAACCAGACGGCTCGGATCATCGCGCCGGTGAGCGGCGACAGCTCTCGCCAGGCGGCCTCGGCGTGCTTCTGGAGGAAGGGCAGGGCCTGGTCCCCCTCGACGCCGGCGATGTCGACGCGGGTGAGGAAGGAGTCCGCCGGGACGGTGCCCGGTTCCGGAACCCTCAGGTGCCAGCCGCCCTCGGCGTCGACGGCCAGCCGCAGCCGCAGCGCGTCGTGATGGTCGACGACCGCCTGGAGTGCGCCGGCCAGAGCGTCGGCGTCCAGTCCCGCGGGCACCTGGATCAGCATCGACTGGCTGAAACCGTCGACGGTGCCGCCGCGCTCCCGCAGCCAGTGCATGATCGGCGTCGGCAGCAGTCCGCCGGTGGCGACGTCCGGCTCGACGGGGCCGCCGTCCTCGGCCTCGGTGGCGACGGCCGCGAGAGCGGCTACGGTCTTGCAGGCGAACATGTCCTTCGCCGTGATGAGCAGCCCGGCCCGGCGGGCCGCCGACACGAGCTGGAGGGAGACGATGCTGTCGCCGCCCAGCTCGAAGAAGCTGTCGTCGATGCCCACCTTCTCCAGGCCGAGGACCTCTGCGTAGAGCCCGCACAGGATCTCTTCCGTGCGGTCGCGCGGGCCGCGGGAGTCGCTCATGGCCTCGAAGACGGGTGCGGGCAGCGCCTTGCGGTCGAGCTTGCCGTTGGCCGTCAGCGGCAGGGCGTCCAGCGTCACGAACGCCGACGGCACCATGTAGTCGGGCAGTTCTTCGCCGAGCTGCTTGCCCAGCACCGCCACGTCCGGCCCACCGTCGGCGTCGGGCACCAGGTACGCGACGAGCCGGCGCGCGCCCGGCTGGTCCTCCCGGACCACGACGGCGACCGCGGAGACCTGCCCCTGGGCGGTGAGCGCTGCCTCGATCTCGCCGAGTTCGATCCGGAAACCGCGCAGCTTGACCTGGTCGTCGGCGCGGCCGAGGTACTCCAGCACGCCGTCCGGGGTCCACCGCACGATGTCGCCGGTGCGGTACATCCGTGAGCCGGCCGGACCGTAGGGCCCGGCGACGAAGCGTTCGGCGGTCAGCCCCGGCCGGTTGAGGTAGGCGCGGGCGAGCTGCGTGCCGGCGAGGTAGAGCTCGCCGGGCACGCCCGGGGGCACCGGGCGCAGCGCGGCGTCGAGGACGTACAACGCGGTGTTCCACACGGGCCGTCCGATGGGAACGGTGACCGCGTCCGGGTCGGCTGTGCACTCCCAGTACGTGACGTCGACGGAGGCCTCGGTCGGTCCGTACAGGTTGTGCAGGCGTGTGCCGGGCAACACCGTGGCGAATCGGTTCTGGGCGTCCACGGGCAGTGCCTCGCCGCTGCACATGACCTGCCGCAACGAGGTGCAGCGTGCGGCGGCCGGCTCGGCCAGGAAGACCTGGAGCATCGACGGCACGAAATGCGTGGTGGTGACCCGCTGTTCGTCGATCAGGGCGGCGATGTAGGCGGGGTCGCGGTGGCCGTCGGGCCGGGCCACGACCAGGGTGGCACCCTCGATCAGTGGCCAGAAGAACTCCCACACCGAGACGTCGAAGCCGGACGGGGTCTTCTGCAGGACACGGTCCCGCTCCGTCAGCCGGTATGCGGACTGCATCCAGGCCAGGCGGTTGACGATGCCGGCGTGCGGCACCATGACGCCCTTCGGACGGCCGGTGGAACCGGAGGTGTAGATGACGTATGCCGGGTGCCTCGGGTCGATCTGCTCGGTGTCCGGCAGGTCCCCCGAAGCCTGGCGGGCGAGCTCGGCCACCGTGTCCGGCGCGTCGATCAGGACGACCTCGTGCCCGGCCACGGCCGCCCCGGGCAGCCGGCGTCCGGTCTCCTCGGTGGTGAGCAGCAGCTGGGCTCCGCAGTCGCCCAGAAGGTACGCGATGCGGTCGGCCGGGTAGTCCGGGTCGACCGGCACGTACGCGGCACCGGTCTTGAGGACCGCGAGCAGCGCGACGATCAGCTCGAAGGAGCGCGGCACGGCCAGGGCGACGAACCGTTCGGGGCCGGCGCCCCGCCCGGCCAGGAAAGCGGCCAGGCGGTTGGCCCGCTCGTTCAGCTCGGCGTAGGTCAGCGCCTCGCCCTCGAAGACCACGGCGGTGGTGTCGGGGGCGATGGCCGCACGGCGCTGGATCAGGCCGGGCAGGGTGCCCGGCACCCCTTCGTGGGACGTGTCGTTCCAGCCCTCCAGGACCAGGCCCCGCTCGTCCCCGGTCAGTATCTCCAGCTCGCTGACCGGACGCCCGGGGGCTGCGACGGCCGCGGTCAGCAACTGGATCAGCCGCTCACCGATGAGTCGAACCGAACCGGGGTCGTAGAGGTCCGTGGCGTACTCGATCTGGCCGATGAGTCCGTCGGGAGCACCGTCCTCGGTGAACTGCTCGCCGAAGGCGAACTGCAGGTCGAACTTGGCTCCGGCGGAGGTCACGTGGTCCAGCCGGATATCCAGCTCGGGACGGCCGACTGCGTCGGCGGACATGTTCTGGAAGCTGATCATGACCTGGAACAGCGGGTGCCGGGAGAGCGAGCGCTCCGGCTTGAGCACGTCCACCAGCCGCTCGAACGGCAGGTCCTGGTGGGCGTGGGCGGCGAGGCTGACGGCCCGGCTGCGCTCCACCAGTTCCCGGAAGTCCGGGTCGCCCGAGACGTCCGTACGCAGCACCAGGGTATTGACGAACAGTCCGACCAAGTCCTCGGTGGCCTGGTCGGTACGGCCCGCCAGAACCGTCCCGAGCGGGATGTCGGTGCCGGCACCGAGCCGCGAAAGGGTCGCCGCGAGCCCGGCCTGCATCACCATGAACAGCGTCGATCCGAGCTCCCGGCTCAGGCGGACCAGAGCGCGGTGCAGCTCCGGCTCCAGCCGCAGATCGACGAAGCCTCCGTCGTGGCTGGCCATCAGCGGGCGCGGCCGGTCCGTGGGCAGATCCAGCTGGGTGGGCAGGTCGGCGAGCTGCTCGGCCCAGAAGCGCTCCTGCTTCGCGAGCAGGCCGTCCGGGTCGTCCTCGTCACCGAGGAGTTCGCGCTGCCACAGGGTGTAGTCGGCGTACTGCACCGGCAGTGACTCCGCCGCGGGCGCGGTGCCGTCCAGCCGCGCGCCGTACGCGTGGAACAGATCGCGCACCAGCGGTTGGACGGACCAGCCGTCCGACGCGATGTGGTGGGTCACCACCAGCAGCACGTGGGCGTCCTGGCCGAGCTCGAACAGCACCGCACGCAGCGGAAGATCGGCCGCGAGATCGAATCCGGTGGCCGACGCGGCGGCGAGGTCCTTCGCGAGGGCCGCCTCGGTCGAGGTGGCGACGGTGAGCTCGATGCGGGCCGCGCCGGGCGCCAGGATCTCCTGGTGGGGTACTCCGTGGACCTCGGTGTACCGGGTGCGCAGCACCTCGTGCCGGTCGAGCAGGTCACCGAAGGCGGTCTCCAGTGCGGTCCGGTCCAGTCGGCCGGTCAGCCGCAGCGAGAACGGGATGTTGTAGACCGGGTTCGGTCCTTCGAGCTGGTTCAGGAACCACAGCCGCCGCTGGCCGTAGGAGAGCGGGATCAGCTCGGGCCGCTGCCGCACGGCGAGCGGGGTGCGGATCGCGGCTCCGCGATCGCCGATGATCTGAGCGAGGCCCGCCACCGTGGGCCGGTCGAACAGGTCGCGTACGGACAGTTCCGCGGCGAGTGCCGCACGGATGCGGCTGATCAGCCGGGTGGCGAGCAGCGAGTGCCCGCCGAGGTCGAAGAAGTTGTCGTCGATGCCGACCTCGGGCAGGTCCAGTACCTCGGCGAACAGGCCGCTGAGGATCTCCTCGGCCGGGTTCCGCGGACCGCGCCC
This sequence comes from Streptomyces sindenensis, assembly GCF_014649035.1. Lineage (GTDB taxonomy): Bacteria > Actinomycetota > Actinomycetes > Streptomycetales > Streptomycetaceae > Streptomyces > Streptomyces sindenensis. The sequence continues at coordinate 3,038 of NZ_BMSG01000062.1, read as the reverse complement.
CGCGGCCGAGGCCGTGAACGCGGGCGCCGGCAGGGCCTTGCGGTCCAGCTTTCCGTTCGGAGTCAGCGGCAGCGCCTTGAGAGCCACGAAGGCGCCCGGGACCATGTACTCCGGCAGCTGCGCCGCCAGCGCCTCCCGCAGGACCGCCGCATCCACAACCGCCGTGCCGGCGGCAGGGACCGCGTAACCCACCAGGATCTGAAGCCCCGGAGTGTCCTCGCGTACCACCACGGCGGCCTGCGCGACGCCCTCGGCGGACGCCAGCACCGTCTCGATCTCAGCGAGCTCGATGCGGTGACCGCGCAGTTTCACCTGGTGGTCGGCCCGCCCCAGGAACTCCAGCTCACCGTCCGCACGCCAACGCGCGATGTCTCCCGTGCGGTACATCCGCTCACCCGGCGCACCGAACGGATCGGCGACGAACCGCTCCGCCGTCAGCGCGGCACGGTTCAGATATCCCCGCACCACACCCTCACCGGCGATGTACAGGTCGCCCGCCACACCCGGCGGCACCAGCCGCAGACTCGCGTCGAGGACGTACAGCCGCGTGTTCCACAGCGGACGGCCGATCGCCGGCGCCCGACCGTTGTCCCGCACCTCCGACATGCTCGACCACACCGTGGTCTCCGTCGGCCCGTACATGTTCGTCACACTCTCGCCCAGACGGGCCATCGTCACCGCGAGGCCGGCCGGCAACGCCTCACCGCCCACCAGCATCGTCAGACCACGCACCGCCTCCGGCTCATCGGCCGTCAGCGCCTGCCACAACGAGGGCGTCGCCTGGAGCATCGTCGCCCCGTGGGCCGTCGCCAGCACGGCCAGCTCCGCGGGATCACGCACCGCGTCGCGTGAAGCCACCACGACCCCGGCACCGCTGATCAACGGCAGATACAGCTCCAGGGTCGCGATGTCGAAGGCGATCGTCGTCACCGCCAGCAGCCGGTCCCCACCCGAAGGCGCGAAACGGTCCCGCATGGCACACAGGAAGTTGACCAGCGCGGAGCGGGGCACGACCACGCCCTTGGGCTTGCCCGTCGAACCCGACGTATAGATCACGTACGCCGGATGCGCGGGATCCATCGCGACCACCGGCGCCCCGGCCGGTGCCGCCTCGATCAACTCCATCACCGCAGGGTCATCGAGCACGATCTCCTCGACATCCGCGCCCAACGCCGTGCCCGACGTCGTCACCGCCAGAACGGGACTGCTGTCCCGCACCATGTACGCCACCCGGTCCGGCGGATACTCCGGGTCCAACGGCAGATACGCCGCACCCGACTTCAGCACCGCCAGCAACGCCACCAGCAGATCCGCGGAACGGGGCAGCGACAGGGCCACGTACGTCTCCGGCCCCGCACCACGACGCGCCAGCACGTGCGCCAGCCGGTTGGCCCGCGCGTCCAGCTCGCCGTACGACAACGCGCGCTCGCCCGCGATCACCGCCAGAGCGTCCGGATCACGCGCCACCCACTCGCCGAACAGCGGCAGGAAGTCCTTTGCCGGAAGGTGGTCCGCGGTGCGGACTCCGGCCTCGGCGAGCAGCTCCCGCTCGTCCTCAAGGAGCACCGCGGTGTGCCGCAGGGGCGCGTCGGGAGCCGCGGTGACCTGCTCCAGGAGCAGGGCGAGGCGTTCGGCCATCCGCTCGACGGTGCCGCGATCGAACAGATCGGTGCGGTACTGGATGAAGCCCGTGATGCCGTCCGGGGCACCTTCGGCAGCCTGTTCGGACAGCACGAACGACAGGTCGACCTTGGTGGAGGTCAGTTCCACCGGCTGCGGGCGTGCCCGGACGCCGTCGAGCGCGAGATGAGCGTCGGCGATGTCCTGGATGGTGAGCATGACCTGGAACAGGGGGTGCCTGGCCAGGGAGCGCTCGGGGTTGAGGACTTCCACCAGCCGCTCGAAGGGCACGTCCTGGTGGGCGTACGCGTCCAGGTTCCCCGTCCGGACCCGGTCCAGCAGCTCACGGAAGCTCGGATCCCCCGACACATCGGTGCGCAGGACCAGCGTGTTCACGAAGAAGCCGACAAGATCCTCGGTCGCCCGGTCCGTCCGGCCCGCCACGGCGGTGCCCAGCGGGATGTCCTCTCCGGCGCCCAGCTGCGAGAGCAGTGCGGCAAGCCCGGCCTGGAGGGTCATGAAGACGCTGGCACGGGAGGCGCGCGCCAGCTCGGTCAGCCGGCGGTGCAGTTCGGCGGGCAGTTCGACGGGCACGGTGGCGCCCTCGGTCGCGGCGACGGGCGGGCGCGGCCGGTCCAGCGGCAGTTCCAGCTCGCCGGGGATCCCGGCCAGCGCCTCGGTCCAATGGGCAACCTGCCGGGCGATGATGCTGTCCGGGTCCTCCGTGTCGCCGAGGAGCTCGCGCTGCCAGATCGCGTAGTCGGCGTACTGGACGGGCAGCGGCTCCCACTGCGGCGCCGCGCCGCCCGAACGCGCTGTGTACGCCTGGGACAGATCACGCAGCAGGGGGGCCGCCGACCAGCCGTCGCTGGCGATGTGGTGCAGCACGAGCAGCAGGACGTGCTCGTCGTCACCGAGCTCGAACAGCAGGGCGCGAAGAGGGAGTTCGGTGGCCAGATCAAAGCCCCGGGTGGCCTCACGAACGAGCGTGGCGGGCAGTTCGTCCTCGGTGATCCGCTCGGCCGTGAGCGCGGGAGCGGCCCGCTCCACGGGCAGGATGTGCTGGTACGGCACGCCGTCGCGCTCGGGGAAGAGGGTGCGCAGGCTCTCGTGCCTGGCGACCACATCGCCGAGCGCAGCGCACAGCGCCGCGTGGTCGACCGGCCCGGTCAGCCGAAGCGATTCGCCCAGGTTGTAGCTGGGGCTGGGGCCTTCGAGCTGGTTGAGGAACCACAGGCGGCGCTGGGCGTACGACAGCGGCACCGCCTCCGGACGCTCGACCGGCACCAGCGCGGAACGCACCGGGCCCGCCTCACCGAGGGACTCCGCCAACCCCGCGACCGACGGATGATCGAAAAGATCACGGACCGCGAGCTCCACCGACAGCTCGCCACGGATACGCGCCACCAGACGGGTCG
>NZ_BMSG01000061.1 GCF_014649035.1 Streptomyces sindenensis | reverse complement strand
GCCCCTGGGCCCTCCGATCTTACGAGTGACCAGATCAGACCCACGTCTTGAAAGGTAGGACCCTGCCGTGAGTGTGCAGTTCGGACTGCTGGGACCGGTCGTCGCCTGGGACCCCGACGGGGGCCTGCTGCCGCTGAGCGCGCCCCGGCACCGGGAGGTCCTCGGGCGGCTGCTGATCGCCCGGGGCCGGGTGGTCCCGGTCGGCCGGCTGGTGGCCGACCTGTGGGAGGACGAGCCCCCGGCGGGCGCGGTCGGCGCGGTCCGCACCTTCGTCGCGGCCCTGCGGCGTGCTCTGGAACCCGGGCGCCCGCCCCGGCAGCCGTCCCGTCTCCTGGTCACCGACGGCCCCGGATACGCCCTGCGCGCCGGCCGGGAGGCGGTCGACGCCTGGCGGTTCGAGGGCCTCGCCGCCCACGCCGACCGAGCGTCGCCGCGCGCCGCCGTCGCCCTCTGGGACAAGGCACTCGCCTGCTGGCGGGGGCCGGTGCTCGCCGATTTCCCCGCTGCCGCGTGGGCCGCCGCCGAGCGGGCGCGGCTGGAGGCGCTGCGCCTGGACGCGGTGGAGCGGCGGGCCGACGCCCTGTTGGCGACCGGCGCCGCCCGGGACGCCGTCGCGGACCTGCGGGCCCATGTGGCCGAGCACCCCGGCCGGGAAGACGGCTGGGTGCTGCTGGCCACGGCGCTGGACCGCGCCGGGCGGCGTGACGAGGCTCTGCGGGTACTCGCCCGGGCCCGTGGCGCCCTGAACGGAGGCTCGGGCGCTCTGGCGCGGGCCGAGGCACGCGTCCTCGGCCCGGCGGACCCCCCGGCCGAACCGGCCGGAACGGCCGACGGCGTCTGGGACCGGGCGGCGGCCTCCTGGAACCGCTCGGTGCCCGCCCGCTCCCGGGCGCGGCTGCACGCCACCGCCGGCCTGCTGCGCGATCTCGCGGTAACCGGACCCGAGGGACTGGAGGAGGCACATCGGCACCGGCGCGACCTGGTCTCGGCCGCGGAGACGACCGGCGACCCGGAACTGGCCGCCCGGATCATCGGCTCCTACGACGTCCCGGCGGTGTGGACCCGCGCCGACGACCCCGAAGGCGCCGCGGAACTGTCGCGGGCCGCGGCGCGGGCGGCCGCCCGGCTCGGCCCCGCAGGTCCGCCCGCCCTGCGCGCCAGGCTGCTGTCGGTCGTGGCGGTCGAGTCCCGGGGTGACGCCGCCGCCGACGTCCCGCTCCCCCGGGCCTCCGCCGCGCCCGCCACCGAAGTATGGCGGCTGCGCGCCGAACGCGCCGCCGCGGAGGCCGTCCGCACGGCCCGTCGCCTCGGCGACCCCGCTCTCCTGGCGTTCGCCCTCAACGGTGCCTTCATGCAGGGGTTCGCCGCCTGCGGGTCGGCCGCCCGCCGGGACGCCCTCGGCACCGAGCTGACCCGCCTGGCCGTCGACCACCAGCTCCCCGGGCACGAGGTGCTCGGCCGTATCGTCCGCCTGCAGGCGCTCGCCGGACTCGGCCGCTGCGCGGAAGCGGACGCCGAGGCCGAGGAGATCGACCAGCTCGCGGACCGCAACGAACGGCCGCTCGCCGGCGTGTTCACCGCCTGGTACCGGGCCTTGCGCCTCTGCGAGACGGGCGGCTGGCCGGCTGCCCGCCCCCGGTACACACGCGTCCTGGCCAAGACGGCTGACTGCGGCATGTCCGGCCTCACCTCGGGAGCCGCTGCCCTCGTCGAGCTGATCCCCGTCATGCGCGGCGACGCCCTGCCCGACCCCGCCGACTTCGCCGGCCTGGACCCGGGCCCGTACCGGCCGTGGCTCGCCCCCCTGCTCCTGGCCGCCTCCGGCGACACCGAGCGGGCCCGGCAAGCTCTCTCGACAGTCCCCCGGCCGCCGCACGATCTGCTCCAGGAAGCGCTGTGGTGCGTACTCGCCCGAGCCGCCGCGTCCGTGGGGCATCTGCCGGTACTGCGCCGCGCCCGGGACGAACTCGCCCCCGCCGAAGCCGAGTACGCCGGCGCGGGCAGCGGACTGGTCTCCTTCGGCCCGGTCGCCCGTCACCTGGCCGCTGCCGAGGCGGCGATCGAGGCGCACGCGTCCGCCGCGGGGCGGTCCGCCGACGAGGAGTGAGCGGACGACAGCGGGACGCTGTCGTCCGGAACCGTTCGCAGGGTGCCGCGCCGGCCGCGCACGGCATCATGCCGGTGGACGTCCCGTGCGTCGTGAACATCCACCGTGACCATCGCCCACAGCCACCGCGGCTCCCGCCCGGCCCGCTACCGGGACCGGGCGGGAGCCGCGGTGTACCTCGCCGAACAGCCTCCTCGGAAGGCGACGCGCATCCCGAGGAACGCCCGCGAGGACCGGGGGCCGAGGGGCGGTCGCTACCGTCCGGCGATCCTCAGGAACGTGACCGAGTGAGCGGGGAACGTGTAGGTGAAGGTGTCCGAGATCCCGGTCAGGGTGGACCTGACGGGGGCGACGGGAGTGGCTGTCTCACTGTTCACGGCGGAGGGATCGGCCGCCAGGGTCGTCACCTGCGCCCGCGAAGCCACCCGCGCTCCGCCGAGGTCGACGCTGGTGCGTGCCTCGGTCGGCTGGGCGTTCACGACCTTGACGATCAGGTCACCGGTGGCCTGGTCCCGGGTGACGACCTGGCGGAACGGTTCGGCCACCCGGTCGTCGGTGAAGGAACCCCACTCCTTGCCGTCCAGGTAGAGGGTCACCTGGCGTCCCCGGACCTTGACCTCGATGTCGTAGGCGCGTCCGGACTCGATGGTGCCGGGCTTGCTGATCAGGGTCGTCTTCGCGCCGTTGTCGGAGCGCTCGACTCCGTGCGCCGTGTTGCCCCACCCTCCGAGGTTCCACCAGTAGTAGTTGCCGGTGTCCTTGACGCCGAAGGCGACCAGGAATCCTTCGGCGCCCGCCTGCTTGGTGGCCTTCACGCGCAGGTCGTAGTCGTGCCAGGCGCGGTCGCCCGCGGTGACCGTGGTGTTCTCGGCCGCGACGTCGTTCTGGGTGTACTGGCCGTCCTGGACGGCCCAGTTGCCGCCGCCTGTGTGGGTCCAGGCCGAGGGCGAGCCGGAGAAGTCGTCGGTCAGCAGGGTCCTGCCGTCCGCGGCGGTCACCCGTACGTCGTCGTACGAGGCGGCTGTCGCCCACGTCGACAGGCCGACGGCCCCGGAGATGGGCCCGCTGACGGAGGGGGTGGACGTGGCCTCGGAGGGAACGACCCGGTCACCCGCGTTGTTCATGAAGAGCTTCTGGACCTCGTAGTTGGCCGAGCCCCAGGACGCGCGGTTGTTGAACCAGATCAGGTTGGGGCGCCACTGCACGTAGTCCTCGTTGGCGAGGACGGGCGCGTAGGAGGCGAGCTTGACGATGTCCGCGTTGCGCTCCAGGCCGGTCATGAACGCGGCCTCGGCGAGACCGTTGCCGAAGGTGTTGCCCTGGGAGGCGTACTCGCCGAGGAAGACCTTGGGGCCGGAACGGTCGTAGGAGTCGTAACGCTGGTTGTTCTCCAGGAACCACCGCGGGCTGTTGTAGTAGTGCTCGTCGACCATGGCGACGCCGGCGTCCCGGTTGAGTTGCCAGAGGGTGTCGAAGTTCGCACCGGATGAGGCCGGTCCGGAGTTGGAGACCACCGTGATCCCCGGGTGCTTCGCCTCGATGGCCGTACGGAACTTCGTGAAGCGCTCGAAGAACTCCCGGGGCAGGTTCTCCTCGTTGCCGACCTGGACGTGCGTGAGTCCGAACGGCGCGGGGTGCCCCATGTCGGCGCGCTTGCGGCCCCAGGTGGACGTCACCGGACCGTTGGCGAACTCGATGAGGTCCAGGGTGTCCTGGATGTGCCGCTTCAGCAGGGCGTCGTCGACGACGGCCCGGTTCTGACCGCAGCCGGTGACCAGGGCGGGCACGACGGGCAGCGGCATCGCTCCCACGTCCTCGGCGAAGCGGAAGTACTCGTAGTAGCCGAGGCCATAGCTCTGGTTGTAGCCCCAGAAGTTGGCGTTGGTGGCACGCTGCTCGACCGGGCCTATGGTGTCCTTCCACTGGTAGGAACGGGCTCGCTGCCAGCCGGACGCCTCGCTGTAGTCCTCCATCGAGCCGGTGTTGACGAGGCACCCGCCGGGAAAGCGGAGGAAGCCGGGCTTCAGCGCGGCGAGCTTCTCCGCGAGGTCCTTGCGCAGGCCCCCCGGCTGCTTCTTGTACGTGTCACGGGGGAAGAGGGACACTTCGTCCAGGGCGGCGGCGCCGGTCGAGGCCACGGCGAGCCGACCGGTTGTGGTGGTGCGCGTCGCGGTGAACGTGGCACGGTACTTCTTCCAGCCGCCTCGCACGGCCTTCCGCTGGACCGAGGCGAGCGCGCCGCCCGTGTCCTTGAGCGTGAGGGTGAGGGTGGTTCCGGCCTCGGCGCGGGCCCATACCGAGAAGTCGTACTTCGCCCCGCTCCTCAGCGACAGTCCGCTGTTGTAGCCGGAATTGGTCAGGGTCGTGCCCGCCGCCACCCGCGCGTAGTTGCGGTTGTTCGCGTGGAGACGGCCGTCGTCGTTCACGACCGTGGCGGAGCCGTCGACGTCCCAGGAGGTCAGCGAGGTGTAGGCCCGGTTGTCGGCGGTGGAGTACTCGAAGGACCTGTTCTGTACGAGTTCGGCGTACAGGCCCCCGTCGGCGGCCCGGTTGATGTCCTCCAGGAACAGCCCGTACATGGTGTCGTCGATCGCGGCCCCCTGCTTGCCCGGGTCCACGGTGATGGCGTAGTCGGTGACGGGCGCCTCGCCGTGCGCGGGGACCGGCACGAGGGCGGTCGTGACCAGGACCGCGGCGGCCGTCAGGCCGAGCCTGAGACGTGGTCGGGTACTTCTGCGGGACATGGATCCTCCGAGTCGTGGCGCCGGAAGGCGCCGGTCTGGGCGGACAGAGGTGTCGTCGTGCGCCCGCACCGCCGGTCCGGCCCGCCACGGCGGCCTCGCCCCCGGGTGACCGGGAGCGGGGCCGCACCGTCGGAGCGGATGACGGGTCGGGCTCGGGGTGGCTCTGTTGGCTCCGGCCGCCGTTCGGGGCCCGTACCACGCACGGGGCCGTCACCGCTTCCAGAACAGGGCGTCCTTCGCGAGAAGGCCGGCGCAACCGGCCGGCTCGCACACCTCCGGGCGAGGGCGTCACACGACTACCCGCCGAGAATTGTGAGCGCTAACTTGCCCTGAGCTCAAGACCCTTGCACTGCCCGCAAGGGCCGGGCGCGCGGGATTGCCCGACGATCCGTTGACACAAACGCCCCACTTGACCCCAAACCCGCCCCATGCCGTGTCGGACTGCGGATCGGGCGGCGGACGGGAAGAGCACCCACCCGTGCGCGCTCGACGCGGCGAGGGCTCTGGTGAGCCGTCATCCATCTTGTTATCGTTAACACACATGTACGGGTATACGGAGCCGGGTACGGCCAGTCGTCGCCATGCCGCGCACGTCGTCGCCACGCCGCGCACACGGAGGCTCCGCTGTCCTCCGTCCCTGTCCGCGCGCGGCAGCGACGCCGATCACCCGGCCGCCGGCCCGCCCCGAAGGCGTCATCGCGCAACCGAAGCAGGGGTGACACGACCGGCTGTTCCTCAGGCACATACCGGTTGTTCCTCAGGCACATACCGGTTGTTCCTCAGGCACATACCGGTTGTTCCTCAGGCACATACCGGTTGTCCTTCAGGCACATTCCGCTCGGCCGAGCGGAACCGCACGCCGCCCCGGGTGCGCGGAGGCTCTCGACAGCCCCCTGATCCCCACCGCCGTCGGCGCGTGCCCGCCGACACCTCTCACCCTCTGCCGCCGTCTCCCCCTGTGGTCAAGGAGCTCCATGAACCCGTCCTCGCCCCCTTTCGCCGGAGGCCCTCCGGTCTGCCGCCCCGACCCGGCAGCCGGACAACGCTGGACCTTCGGCTTCGCCGGAGGACTCACGGCGGAAGTGCACACCCATGGCGCCCGCCTCCACGGGCTGTGGGTGCCGGACCGGCACGGCCGTCCGGCCGATGTCGTCCTCGCGCCCCGCGAACCGGGCGGGTCGAGCGCCGCCGGGTACTTCGGAGCCACGGTGGGCCGCTACGCCAACCGCATCGCCCACGGCCGGTTCACCCTGGACGGCACGCCGTACCAGCTGACCACGCAGGAGAACGGCCATTGCCTGCACGGCGGAACCGACGGGTTCGACACCCGGATCTGGGAAGCCGAGAGCGTGCACACCCCGGAGCGGACCGGGGTACTCCTGCGCCTCCGCAGCCCTGACGGCGATCAGGGCTTTCCGGGAAACCTGGACGTCACGGTCAGCTGTCTCCTGGGCCGGAACGACGAACTCACCCTCACCTACGCGGCAGTCACCGACGCCGCCACGCCGGTCAATCTCACCAACCACGCCTACTTCAACCTCGAAGGCGAAGGCGCCGGCGACATCTACGATCACGAGCTGGCCGTCGACGCCTCCCACTACACACCGGTCGACGGAGATCTCCTTCCGCGCGGGCAGCATCTCCCCGTCTCCGGTACCGCGTTCGACCTCCGCAGCCCTCTCAAGCTCTCCGATGCGCTGGCCCGCTCCGGGCATCGGCCCATGGCAGCGGGCGGGGGGTACGACCACAACTTCGTTCTGACCCCGGACGGCGACGGCACGCTGCGCCGTGCGGCCGTCCTCCGGGCGCCGGCCACGGGCCGGTGCATGGAGGTGTTCACCACCGAGCCCGGCCTGCAGGTCTACACGGGCGGACAGTTCGACGGGACCGTCGTCGGCAAGAGCGGAACGCCCTACCGGGCGGGAGCCGGAATCGCGTTGGAGACCCAGCACTTCCCCGACTCCCCGAACCGCCCCGGCGACCCGTCCACGGTGCTCCGCGCCGGCGATGAGTACCGGTCGACGACGGTCCTGCGGTTCGGTGTCCGCGGCTGAGCGGTTCGGTGTCCGCGGCTGAGCGGTTCGGTGTCCGCGGCTGAGCGGTTCGGTGTCCGCGGCTGACCCCTCAGGGACATGCCGAGGTGGCTGTGCCCGCCGGTGTCGACCGGCCGGCACAGCCACCGACCCGGGCTGGGTTCAGACGCCCGCTCTGCGCCTGTTCCATACGTCGAATCCGACCGCAGCGAGCAGCACGAGGCCCTTGATGACCTGCTGCCAGTCGGTGCCCACGCCGACCAGGTTCATGCCGTTGTTGAGCACGCCGAGGACCAGGCCCCCGATGATGGCGCCCGTCACGGTCCCCACGCCACCGCTCATCGAGGCCCCGCCGATGAACGCGGCGGCGATGGCCTCCAGTTCGAAGTTCACGCCCGCCTTGGGCGAGGCCGCGTTGAAACGGGCCGCGAACACGAGTCCGGCGAGCGCCGCGAGCATTCCCATGTTGAGGAACACCGCGAAGGTCACCTTCTTGTCCTTGACCCCGGACAGCTTCGCGGCGGGCAGGTTTCCCCCCACCGCGTACACGTGGCGGCCGATGACCGCGTTGCGCATCACGTAACCGAAGCCGACGAGCAGCACGGCCAGGATCAGGAGCACGACAGGAGCGCCCTTGTAGCTGGCGAGCAACAGGGTCGTGACCAGTACGGCGGCGGCCAATGCCGTCACCTTGAGCGCGAAGAGGCTGGTGGGGAGCGATTCCAGCGCGAACTCCCGCTGACGCCGACGGTCACGCACCTCCTGGAACACGACGAAGGCGATCAGCCCCAGGCCCAGGAGGAGGGTCAGGTTGTGGTAGTTGGTCTGCGGCCCCGCTTCCGGCAGGAAACCGTTGGCGATCTTCTGCAGTCCCTCCGGGAACGGACCGAGTGTCTGGCCCTGGAGGAAGATCTCCGTGAGACCCCGGAACAGGAGCATGCCGGCGAGCGTCACGATGAACGACGGTATGCCCACGTACGCGATGAAGAACCCTTGGAGCGCACCCGCGACGGCCCCCAGCAGGAGGGCGAGGACCACCGCGACGGGCCAGGAGAGATGGTGCTCGACCATGAGCACGGCCCCCACGCCGCCTACCAGGGCCATCAGTGAGCCCACGGACAGGTCGATGTGCCCGGAGATGATGACCATCATCATGCCGATGGCCAGGATGAGGATGTAGCTGTTCTGGAGCACCAGGTTGGAGACGTTGCGCGGCAGGAGGAGGTCCCCTCCCGTCCAGACCTGGAACAGCAGCACGATCAGTCCGAGCGCGAGGAGCATCCCGTACTGGCGCATGTTCCGCCGGACGCCGTCCAGAAGCGCACGAGCCACCTGTGCCCCGCCGGGCTGGGCGACGCCGTCCCCCTGAGGCGGCGGAGCGGTCGACTTCGTGGTGGCGGGGGTACTCATTCCTGATGTCCTTCGTTGGGGGTGGCGGTGCGTGCGCCGACTGCGGACGGCGCGGGAACGTCCTGCGTCATGTGCCGCATCAGCACTTCCTGGGTGGCGTCCTCGCGGGGGACTTCGCCGGTCAACCGGCCGGCGGCCATGGTGTAGACCCGGTCGCACATGCCGAGCAGTTCGGGCAGTTCGGAGGAGATGAGGAGGATGGCCTTCCCCTCGGCGGCGAGTCGGTCGATCACGGTGTAGATCTCGAACTTGGCCCCCACGTCGACTCCGCGAGTGGGCTCGTCGAGGATGAGTACATCGGGCCCGGCAAGGATCCACTTGCTGAGAACGACCTTCTGCTGGTTGCCGCCGGAGAGCCGGCCGACCGGTTCGAGGACGTTCGGAGCCTTGATGCCCATGGTCCGCCGGTACCGTTCGGCGACTCTGCGCTCCTCGTGGGCGTCCACGACGCCCCTGCGCGCGAGTGTGTGGAGGGACGCGAGCGAGATGTTCCGGCTCACGGAGTCCTCCAGGTTGAGGCCGTAGTGCTTGCGGTCCTCGGTGACGTACGCGATGCCGTTGGCGACCGCTTCGGGGACCGTGCGGGTGCGCACCTCCCGGCCGTCCTTGAGGACGGTCCCCTGCTGGTAACGGCCGTAGGAGCGGCCGAAGACGCTCATCGCGAGTTCCGTGCGGCCGGCGCCCATGAGCCCCGCGACGCCGACGATCTCGCCGCGGCGGACCTGGAGCGAGACCCCGTCGACGACCTTGCGGCTGTGGTCCAGGGGGTGGCGTACGGTCCAGTCCCGGATCTCCAGGACCGGGTCGGCGTCGGCCGGGCCCTGGTACGGGGTGCGGTCGGGAAAGCGGCTGTCCAGGCTCCGCCCCACCATGCCCCGGATGATGCGGTCCTCGGTGGTGGCCGGGTCCCTGACGTCCAGGGTCTCGATGGAGCGTCCGTCACGCAGGATGGTGACGGAGTCGGCGATCTGCGCGATCTCGTTGAGCTTGTGCGAGATGATGATGGAGGTGATGCCCTGGTCTTTCAGCTCCCGTACCAGCCGCAGCAGTTTCGCGCTGTCCTCGTCGTTGAGGGCTGCGGTGGGCTCGTCGAGGATGAGCAACCGGACGTCCTTCGCCAGCGCCTTCGCGATCTCCACGAGTTGCTGCTTGCCCACGCCGATGTCGGCCACCCGGGTCTCGGGGTGTTCGTCGAGACCCACGCGCCGCAGCAGTGCGGCGGCACGCCTCAGCACTTCGCGCCAGTCGATGATGCCTCGTCGCGACGGCTCGTTGCCGAGGAAGATGTTCTCGGCGATGGACAGGTAAGGAACGAGTGCGAGTTCCTGGTGGATGATGACGATGCCGTGCCGCTCACTGGCCCGGATGTCCTTGAAGCGGCACGGTTCGCCCTCGAAGAGGACCTCACCCTCGTAGCTCCCGTGCGGATGCACGCCGGACAGGACCTTCATCAGCGTCGACTTGCCGGCGCCGTTCTCGCCGCACAGAGCGTGAACCTCGCCCCGCTCGACGGACAGGGTCACTTCCGACAGGGCCCTGACACCGGGGAAGGTCTTGACGATGGCCCGCATCTCCAGCACGGGGCCGGCCGGAGGCGTGCGCGGGTCGGAGGGGCTCAACGGAGCTCCTCGGCCTTGATGTAGCCGGAGTCGACCAGGACCTTCCGGTAGTTCGCCTTGTCGACGCTGATCGGGTCGAGCAGGTAGGCCGGCACCACCTTCTTGCCGTTGTCGTACGTGCTGTCGTCATTGATCTCGGGCTTCTTGCCGTCGAGGACGGCGATCACCATGTCCGCGGCCACCTTCGCCAGTGCGCGGGTGTCCTTGTACACGGTCTGGGTCTGCTGGTTCGCGATGATCGACTTCACGGAGGCGACCTCGGCGTCCTGGCCCGTGACGATCGGCAACGGCTTGGCCGGGCTCCCGTAGTCGTCGGACTTCAGGGCGGACAGGATGCCGATCGAGATGCCGTCGTACGGGGACAGCACCGCGTCGACCCTGGCCGTGGAATAGGAGGAGGTCAGCAGGTCGTCCATGCGCTTCTGCGCCGTGCCTCCGTCCCAGCGCAACGTGGTGACCTGGGCGAGCCGGGTCTGCTTCGAACGTACGACGAGCTGCTTCTTGTCGAGATAGGGCTTCAGCACCTCCATGGCGCCGTTGAAGAAGTACTTGGTGTTGTTGTCATCGTTCGAGCCGGCGAACAGCTCGATGTTGAAGGGGCCCTTCTTCGAGCCGTCCTTCAGGCCCAGCTTCTCGACGATGTAGGTGGCCTGGAGCTTGCCGACCTTCTCATTGTCGAAGGAGGCGTAGTAGGCCACGTGCGGGGAGCCCAGGATGAGCCGGTCGTAGGAGATGACCGGGATGCGGGCGTCCGCGGCCTGCTGCAGGACGTTGGACAGCGCCTCACCGTTGATGGCCGCCACGACCAGGGCGTCGACACCTTGGGTGATCATGTTCTCGATCTGGGCCACCTGCTGGTCGGGGTCGTCCTCCCCGTACTGCAGGCTGGTGCGAAATCCGCTCTTCTTCAGGCCCGCCGACATGTTGGCGCCGTCCGCGATCCACCTTTCGGAGGACTTGGTGGGCATGGAGATCCCGATGGTGAGGTCCTTCTCGTCCTTCGACTCCTGACTTCCTCCCTCGCTGTTCTGCCCGCAGGCCGTCAGGAGCAGGGCGCAGCTGGTGGTCACGGCGAGGAGGAGGGATGCGGCTCGGAAGTTCGTCATGGGCATTACCTGGCAATCTCGTCGTTGAGGGTGCTTCTGTCCCGAAGGGCTTCGGCGGCAGCATGTGTCCTCGCACCACCGGGGCGTCGTCCGGGAGGCGGTCGAGGTTCGACAGCCTCGGTCGAGCTTGATTGTTAGCGCTCGCATCACCACAGGACAAGAGGGACCAGGCTTTTTCTCACAACGATGCACGGCCGTGGGCCCGAAGAACGGGGCAAAAGTGGGGCATCCGGCAGAGTCCGCCCACGCCACGGCGGCCCGCCACCGGAACCGCGCCCCCGGACCAGCACGGCCAACCGGACGCGCCTGTACCGTACGCGCGCCGGTGACGCGCCCCGCGAAGGCGCCGGGCGCACCGGCCGCTTCACCGGACCGCTCCGGCCGGCAGCAGCATGACGGCCGGGGGCGGCCCATGGGCACCGCCAGGCGGACCGCGAGGCCGGAGGCACGAACCCGCGGCCCCTCCGAACGGGTTACGCTCACGGCACAGGGACAGAGCAGGCGCTCGACAGTTCCGCGGCAGCCCTCGCCGCAGCCGTCGTGGAGGCCGCCGAAGCGGCTGCCGGCCGCCCGTTTCCGGGGCGCGGACACCGCCTGTCCGCCGAGCGGAGGGCCCGCTTCCCCTACGGCGAGGGCGAACGCCACACGACTGGCCGTCACGGCGTCGGGGCGTCGGGGCGTCGGGGCGTCGGGGCGTCGCACCAGGAGGACAGGCTTCGGTGCACGCCGCCCCGGAGGGGCCGGGGCCGAACCCCGCAGAGCCGATCACCGCGAAGCCGTCGGCACGCGCATCATGCGCACTGAACGCCCGTCGACCGGCCGGTCCCGGGCCACGTACGGTGTCACATCGCACGAGGACGGGCATGAGCCGTGGACCGGCCAAAGTACGGGGTACTCTTGCCCCTTACGGTTGTGAGCGTTAACAATCACAGGGTTACGGGTGACGGTCTTCGTGGAATGCCGCGACGGTGGTCTACGACGTCGCCACCGATCACACACACGGAACGGCCCATCGGGCTCTCGGGCTCTCGGGCTCTCGGGCTCTCGGGCTCTCGGGCTCTCGGGCTCTCGGGCTCTCGGGCTCCGAGAAAGCCTCACACACCGACTGCACCGCGCCTGGCACCCCGTCACCTGACCTGTTGAGAGGAGCCCTGACTCAGGGTGAGCATCAAGCCGACCACCACAGACCTCCAGTGGACCGA
>NZ_BMSG01000060.1 GCF_014649035.1 Streptomyces sindenensis | reverse complement strand
AGATCAACCCTCACGGTGCAGCATCATGCCGCACCACCCAGCACCACGTGAGACATCCTCTAAAAGGCGACCCCATCGAGACCTACCGCGAGCTGGAAGGGGAGCCGATCTACGGGCGGCTCCTGGAGGAGCACTGCACGCTCAAGCGCTTCTACTCCTTCGCGACCGCCTGACCTGCGACTTACGGCCGAACGACCTCGGCGATTCGGGCATATCGGTGCAGACCGGAAACGATTTGGTGAAGCACCGGGGGGACCGTGTAATGTTCTCGATGTCGCCAAGGGAAACCGGGCGGCAAACAACAAGGGGCTATAGCTCAGTTGGTAGAGCGCCTGCATGGCATGCAGGAGGTCAGGAGTTCAATTCTCCTTAGCTCCACAGGTTCAACAGTGAGAAGCGGGCCACCCGGATCGGGTGGCCCGCTTCTCTGTGCCCGGATCCGCGTGCCCGGTCAGCCGCGCCCACTGCCCAGTGCGCGCCGATTGGCGGCGGGCAGGGCGGGACGCTGTTCGGCCGGCGGTTGCTCGATACGGAGCGCCAGGGCGGGGCAGCGCCGTACGGCCCGCTGGGCACGCCCGCGCAGGTGCATCGGAACGGCGGCGTCCGCCAGCGCCGGATAGCCGTCCGCGCCCAGCCGGACGAGCTCGGGGACGATGTCCGCGCACAGGCCGTGGCCCTGGCAGAGCGTCCAGTCGACCGCGAGCTTCTCGCCGCTCGGAATCGACTCCTCCAGATCCTGGTAACCGGGTGCGGGCAGCGGCAGCACCCCGACCGTCTCGCGGCCGCAGCCGCCGTCCAGGACGTGGGCGGCGAGGTCGTCCGTGAACGCCGACAGGGTCGAGAGCAGGAACCGGGCGGAACCGTCCGGGTGTTTGCACGCCCCGCGGCCCTTCACGGCCTGGGTGACCTCGCGCAGGGCCTCCAGGGCGGCAGGCCCGCCACCGTTCAGCACGTCGGAGAGCCCGCCCGCGGCGGCGGGGAGCCCCAGCTTGCACGGGCCGCACTGTCCCGCGGTCTCGGCCGCCAGCCAGTTGGCTATCCGGAGGGACTCGCCGAGCGGGCAGGTGTCCGGGCCGATCGGCAGGATGGCCCCCGCGCCGAGCGCGCCCCCCACGGTGGCCAGGGACTCGCGGGAGATCACGGCGTTGTGCGAGGAGACCGCGTCGATCCAGTTGCCGTGGTAGCCGCCGGTCAGCACGCCCTGGGGGAGCGGCGGGGCCCCGGCCAGCTCCAGGACGTACCGCAGGGGCACCCCGGTCGGCACCTCGACGACCATGGGCCGCGCCACGGCGCCCGAGACCGTGAGCAGGACGGTGCCCGGTTCGTTCGGCAGCCCGGTGTGCCCGTAGCGGCGGGGGCCGATCCGGGCGGCGACGGCGAGCTGGGCGTACGTCTCCGCGTTCGACAGCAACGTCGGCGCGCCGCCCACCCCGGTCTCCGCCGCCCGCTCGCGCTGGCCCGGCGGCAGGGCGGGCCCGCCGTTCGCCGCCCGGATCACCGAGGACGCCTCGCCCGAGACCATGCGCTCCGGGGTACGGACCACGCGGGCGCGCAACTGCTGGCCGCGCCGGTCGGAGAGGCCACGTTCGGCGAGGGCGGCCCGCACGGAGATCTCCGTGGAGTTGCGGGTGACCGCGACGACCAGGGTGCGCGCGCCGAGCGCCTCCGCGGCCAGCAGCGCACCGTCCAGGATCAGGTGCGGGGCGCGGTTGAGCAGGACGGTGTCCTTGCGGCAGGCGGGTTCGCCCTCGCTGCCGTTGATCACCACGACGGGCCGTACGCCGCGCCGGATGGACGCCTTCGCCACCGCTCGCAGCTTCTTGCCGAACGGGAAACCGGCGCCTCCCCTTCCGCGCAGAGAGATCGTTTCGGCCAGTTCGGCCAGCCGCTCACCGGTCATCGGCTCCAGCGGCCCGTGCACCTTGAGGTGCATGGCGAGGTCGAGCCGCTCCACCAGGTCGAAACCGGTGGTCAGTTGAGGCAGTCCGACGACGCGGATCTCGGGCACATCGGGGAGGGGCACGTTCACTGTCGGTCTCCTGCGGGTGCGTGCCAGGGTTCGCCGGCCGGGGGCGCGCTGAACGGCCCGGGCTCCGGTTCGGCACGGGGCGCGGCGAAGGGGGAGGGAGCGGGGGGAGGGGAGGGCGAAGGGGGAGCGGAAGTGACGGGGGCGGATGCGGCGGTGTCGTACGCGGTGGTGTCGTACGTGGTGGTGTCGTACGTGGTGGTGTCGTACGTCGTCGGAGCGCCGGCGTACTCCGTGGCTCCGTACCTCGGTGTGCCGTGCTCCGGTGTTTCGTAGGGGGACATCGCGTACGCGTGCTCCTGCGCGGTGTACGCCGGTGGGTCCTGCGAGGGCGCACCGTGGTGCGCCTGCCCGGGCGGGGCGGGGGACGGTGCGGGCCAGCGGGGTTCCGGTGGGGCCGGCGGGCCGGACAGGCCGCCGAGCGACACGGCGCGGTACCCGGCGGTTATGTCCGTTCCAGGTCCAGGTCCAGGTCCAGGCCCAGGCCCAGGTCCCGGCCCCGCCGTCCTCCGCCCCGGGTCCGGCAGTTCGTCCGGCGGGCCGAAGGTGATGCGGTCGGCGCTGCGGGGCGGAGGTTCGTACGGCGGGGGCTCGTACGACGGGGGGCCGTTCAGTGGTGACAGGCCGCCGTACAGCGTCTCCGTCGGCGCCTCGTGCAGCGTGCCGGGGATCGCCGTGGGAGGGGGCGCGATCGGCGGTATCGGCGCCGAGAGCGTGCGCGGGCGCACCGGCGTGCCCCGTACGTCCCGGTCCGGCTCGCTCCAGGCGGCCGGATCGGACCAGGGCTCCCCGACTGCCGAGGACGCCTCCCGCAGGACCGGGTCGGGGGCGGCCGGGGGCCCCTGGCCCAGCAGTTCGGCGACCCGGTCGGCGATCCGCCGCTTCATCGGGCGCGGCAGCAGCCGCAGGCACAGCGCCCCGGCGACGCCGGTGAGGCAGAGCCCGTACATCACGACCACCCAGGTGGCGGGCGCGCGCCCCGCGTACAGGCCGTGGATCAGCGCGGCGCACCACGCCGGATACGCCAGCGCGTGCAGGGCGCGCCACCGGCCCGCGATCCCGCCGGTGTCCCGCGGCGACCCCAGCGACTGCCCGAGCCGGGCGGCCTTGGGGGGCGGCTGAGCGAAGGCGCTGCGCAGGGCGCCGGTCGCGGCCGTGACGACCATCAGCAGCCCGGCCAGCGAACCGAAGCCGATCAGCCCCGCCGCGCCGGTCACGCCGAGGCTGAAGGGTATGAGGGCGCCGAGCAACGCCACATGCCCGAGGGCGACCTTCACGGTTCCGTGCAGCAGCAGAAAGCCGAGTGAGGCGATGGCGGTGGCCCGGTGGATGCCCTGGCAGACGATGCGCTGACGGGTGGAGAGGAACAGCCGGTCCGTGGCCAGCAGGCCCCAGGCGACGGCCGCGCTGAGCGACACCAGCGACAGGACGCCGGTGGTGAAATCGAGGGTGGCGCGCAGTTCGTCGCTCCCTGCGACGGCGAACAGAGGGACGAAGACCAACGCGGCGACAGTCAGGCCGCCCTGTACCGGCCGGCTCATTGCGGGGCTCATGCCGGTGGATACGCGGATCTTGCGATGAGGGTTCATGGGGGCGACTCCGAATAGTTCGGCAAAGCGGTCCCGTTGCCGCATGCTAGGACGCCCCATACCAACCAGTACGAGGTTTGCTCGGTTGCCCCGATAGAGGTCGGTACGCGGAGTAACCCTGCTTCCCGGGCGTCCTCCCGGCTCCCCGAGGTCGTCCCGGTACTTCGCGAAAACCCCATGCGAAGCACGCGGGGCGCACACGCGGCAGCCACCGGAGCATCACGTTCCGACTACGGAGAGTGGTGCGCGGGGTGGTGGGTGCCGGGGCGCGTGTGGGTGATGTCCGGCCACCGGTTACTCCCCGCTCCCTTCCGGGTCCGTGCGGTACCCTGGCGCCATGCGTGCCGTACGCCTTCTGCTTAGCGAGCCGCGCTGAAGAGTCCCGACCGGTGAGAACGCCTGGTCGGAGTCAGCGCGGCGTCCCCTCCTGTGCGAGGGGATTTTTCGTTTCCCGGCAGATGACGATCGATGGAGCTTTGAGGATCATGAGCGAGACGAATTCCGCTGCCGAGACGGCCGCGCCGCACCGCTACACGGCGGCGATGGCCGCCGACATCGAGGCACGCTGGCAGGACTTCTGGGACGCCGAGGGGACCTACGAGGCGCCGAACCCCACCGGTGACCTGGCGGGCGACCCGGAGCTGGCCGCCAAGCCGAAGAAGTTCATCATGGACATGTTCCCGTACCCCTCGGGTTCGGGGCTGCACGTCGGACACCCGCTGGGCTACATCGCCACCGATGTCTACGCCCGCCACCAGCGGATGACCGGCCACAACGTGCTGCACACCCTGGGTTTCGACGCGTTCGGCCTGCCCGCCGAGCAGTACGCGGTGCAGACGGGCACCCACCCCCGGGTCTCCACCGAGGCCAACATGGAGAACATGAAGGTCCAGCTGCGCCGGCTGGGACTGGGCCACGACAACCGCCGCTCCTTCGCGACGATCGACGCCGAGTACTACAAGTGGACGCAGTGGATCTTCCTGCAGATCTTCAACTCCTGGTACGACACCGAGGCCGACCGGGCCCGTCCGATCGCCGAGCTGGTCGAGCAGTTCGAGAGCGGCACGCGCGCGACCCCCGACGGCCGTGAGTGGAGCGCGCTGAGCGCCACCGAGCGCGCCGACCTGCTGAGCCAGTACCGCCTGGCGTACGCCTCCGACGCCCCGGTGAACTGGTCGCCCGGCCTGGGCACCGTGCTGGCCAACGAGGAGGTCACCGCCGACGGCCGTTCCGAGCGCGGCAACTTCCCCGTCTTCAAGGCCAAGCTGCGCCAGTGGAACATGCGCATCACCGCCTACGCCGACCGGCTGCTGAACGACCTGGACGCGCTGGACTGGCCCGAGGCCATCAAGCTGCAGCAGCGCAACTGGATCGGCCGCTCCGAGGGCGCCCGGGTCGAGTTCCCGGTGGACACCGCAGGCGGCATCACCGTCTTCACCACCCGCCAGGACACCCTGTTCGGCGCCACGTACATGGTGCTGGCGCCCGAGCACGACATGGTGGAGCGGATCATTCCGGCCGCCTGGCCCGAGGGCACCCACCCGGTGTGGACCGGCGGCCACGCGAGCCCGGCCGAGGCCGTCACCGCGTACCGCAAGCAGGCCGCCGCCAAGTCCGATGTCGAGCGGCAGGCCGAGGCCAAGGACAAGACCGGTGTCTTCACCGGCGCGTACGCCACCAACCCCGTCAGCGGCGAGAAGGTCCCCGTCTTCATCGCCGACTACGTCCTGATGGGCTACGGCACCGGCGCGATCATGGCCGTACCGGCGCACGACGCGCGCGACTTCGCCTTCGCGCGCGCCTTCGAGCTGCCGATGCGCTGTGTCGTCCAGCCCTCCGACGACCGCGGCACCGACCCCGCCACGTGGGACGACGCCTTCAGCTCGTACGACGCGAAGCTGGTGAACTCCGCGAACGACGAGATCTCGCTGGACGGCCTGGGCGTCGTCGAGGCCAAGGCGAAGATCACCGAGTGGCTGCGGGAGCACGGCGTCGGCGAGGGCACCGTCAACTTCCGGCTGCGCGACTGGCTGTTCAGCCGGCAGCGCTACTGGGGCGAGCCCTTCCCGATCGTGTACGACGAGGACGGCATCGCCCACCCGCTGCCCGAGTCGATGCTGCCGCTGGAGCTGCCCGAGGTCGAGGACTACTCCCCGCGCACCTTCGACCCGGAGGACGCGTCCGCCCAGCCCGAGACGCCGCTGTCGCGCAACGCCGACTGGGTCAACGTCACGCTGGACCTGGGCGACGGCCCCAAGAAGTACCGCCGCGAGACCAACACCATGCCCAACTGGGCCGGTTCCTGCTGGTACGAGCTGCGCTACCTGGACCCGAATAACGACCGTCAGCTGGTCGACCCGTCGATCGAGCAGTACTGGATGGGCCCGCGCGAGGGACAGCCCACCGGCGGCGTCGACCTGTACGTCGGCGGCGCCGAGCACGCCGTGCTGCACCTGCTGTACGCGCGTTTCTGGTCCAAGGTGCTGCACGACCTGGGCCACATCTCCTCGGCCGAGCCGTTCCACAAGCTGTACAACCAGGGCATGATCCAGGCCTTCGTCTACCGCGACAGCCGGGGCATCGCCGTCCCCGCCGCCGAGGTGGAGGAGCGCGACGGCGCGTTCTACTACGCGGGCGAGAAGGTCAGCCGCGTCCTGGGCAAGATGGGCAAGTCCCTGAAGAACGCGGTCACGCCGGACCAGATCTGCGCGGAGTACGGCGCGGACACCCTGCGCCTGTACGAGATGGCGATGGGCCCCCTGGACGTGTCGCGGCCCTGGGACACGCGTGCCGTGGTCGGCCAGTACCGCCTGTTGCAGCGCCTGTGGCGCAACATCGTCGACGAGGAGACCGGAGAGGTCACCGTCGTCGACACGGAGCCCGGTGAGGACACCCTGCGCGCCCTGCACAAGGCGATCGACGGGGTCGGCCAGGACATGGCGGGGATGCGGTTCAACACCGCCATCGCCAAGGTCACCGAGCTGAACAACCACCTGACCAAGGCCGGCGGTCCGCTGTCGCGCTCGGTCGCGGAGCGGCTGGTCCTGCTGATCGCCCCGCTGGCCCCGCACATCGCGGAGGAGCTGTGGCGCCGACTGGGCCACACCGACTCCGTCGTCCACCAGGACTTCCCGGTGGCCGACCCGGCGTACGTGGTCGACGAGACCGTCACCTGCGTCGTCCAGATCAAGGGCAAGGTCCGGGCCCGCCTGGAGATCTCGCCCTCCATCACGGACGAGGAGCTGGAGGCGCTGGCCCTGGCCGACGACGCGGTCGTCGCGGCGCTGGGCGGGGCGGGCATCCGCAAGGTGATCGTGCGGGCGCCGAAGCTGGTGAACATCGTCCCCGCGTGACGGTGACGGTGGCGGTCCCGGTGTGACGGTCCCGTGAGCGATAGGGGCCATCCCCTACGGGCAGGTTGGGGGTTCCGAAGGAACCCTCGGCCTGCCCGTTCCGTTTACGGTGGAGGGGGCGACCGGTACCGGCGGCCGCATCGAGACACCGAGGGGCATTCATGGAAGCCGCGCTCACGATCCTGGCGTTGCTCCTGGTCGCGTTCGTCGCGCTGGGTGTCTACGCGACCGTGAAGGCCGTCGGGGCGGCCAAGCGGGGTGTGGACCGCACGATCACGCAGGCCCGTCGCACGGTGGAGGACACCACGCTCCGGGCCAAGAGCTTCGGGCAGGTGGGTGTCGCGGGCGAGCTCGCCCAGCTCCGGCTCTCCCTGCGCACCTCGATGCGGGCCACGCAGGACGCCCTGAACGCCGGTGTCGCCGAGGACGCCTCGCTGGCGGAGTCGGTGGACCTGTTCCGGCGGCTGAGCGCCCACGGTCTGGAGCTGGACGACGAGCTGAAGAGGCTGGAGCGCGAGCCGGACCGGGCGACGGTCGCCGGTCTGCTGCCCAAGCTGCGAGAACGCACGCAGCGGATCACGCACTCCGCGGAGTCGCTGCGCTGGGCGGCGCGGGACCGGGCGCGGCAGTTCGCCGACGACGACCTGGACGCGCTCAACGCGCAGATCGACATCGAGGCCGGTGCGCTGCGGCACTGGTCCGGGGACGAGACGTCCTCGCAGGCGTCCGGCGCGGGCGCCTCCACCACGACACCGGGCCGCGGCCCCGGGACGGACTGGCCGGAGCCCGCCGCCCCGGCGGACCCTTCGGCCGGCGGCAGCACGGCCGACGAGGCGTGGTCCGGACCGGCCCGCGAGGAAAGCCCGCAGGCGATCACCGCACCGGATCCGCGGCTGCGGACGGCCTACCCCTGGCAGAAGTCCACCCGGCCGGAAACGACGAACTGACGCACGCGGCCGGAAACGACGAACTGACGCACGCGGGTCGGATCCGGCCCGAACGGATGTGCTCCGAAGCGGCCAGGAACGATCAGAGGGCCGGGGCCGGGCTGCCGCACTCCCACCCCGCCAGGTAACCTCCGGCTCATGTCCCGCCATGTCGCTATCGTCACCGATTCCACGGCCTACCTGCCGCGCCCGACGATGGAACGGCACGGCATCACCGCAGTGCCGCTGACCGTCGTCCTGGGCGACCGGGCGCTGGAGGAGGGCACGGAGATCTCCGCCCGCTCGCTCGCCCAGGCCCTGCAGAAACGCCACTCCGTGACGACGTCCCGCCCCAGCCCCGAGGTTTTCGCCGCGGCCTACCGGGCGGCGGCCGATGCCGGGGCGGACGCGGTGGTGTCGCTGCATCTGTCGGCGGAGTTCTCGGGCACGTACGACGCCGCGCTGCTCGCGGCGAAGGACGCCCCCGTTCCGGTCAGGGTCGTGGACACCGGCATGGTCGCCATGGCCCTGGGGTTCTGCGCACTCGCGGCGGCGGAGGCCGCCGAGGCGGGCGGCGGCCTGGACGAGGCGGTGTCGGCGGCGGAGAAGCGGGCCGCGGGCACCTCGGCGTATTTCTATGTCGACACTCTCGACTATCTGCGCCGGGGCGGTCGCATCGGCACGGCACAGGCCCTGCTGGGATCCGCGCTGGCGGTGAAGCCGATCCTCGAACTCGACGGGGGCCGGATCGAGATGCTGGAGAAGGTACGGACGGCGTCCAAGGCGATCGCCCGCCTGGAGGAGATCGTCGCGGAGCGCGCGGGTGCGGCTGCGGTGGACATCGCCGTACACCACCTCGCCGCCCAGGAGCGCGCGGACCGTCTGGCGGAGCGGCTGCGTGAACGCGTTCCCGGGCTCGTCGATCTCCACGTCAGCGAGGTCGGCGCGGTGATCGGGGCGCACACGGGGCCGGGGCTGCTGGGCGCGGTGATCAGCGCGCGGTGATCACCGTGTGTTGATCCGCGTGCGTTGGTCCGTGTGGGGCGAAGCGCGTGCGCTGATCCGCGTGCGCTGATTCGTGTGTGCTGACCCTGCTGGGGAGATTCACTCCGCGGAGTGGTCGAGTTGTCCACAACTGCTGGGCTGTCCACAGGAATCGATGCTGCTCAGCGGGTTTCGGCGGATGTGCCTAACGTCGTGAGGCATGGCCCTTCGATCTTCTCGGGCGTCGGCTCCCGACGCTCCGTTCACCTCTGCGTCCTCGTCCGACTCTTCTGATGCGTCGTCCACGTCCGCCCGGGCGCGGTACGGATCCGGTACTCGCCCGAGCGGGCGGGCAGGTGTGCGCCCCGGCGGGCGGCGGTCCGTGCGGGGGCGGTCGGTGCGGGGGCGGTCCGCCCTCGCCTCGGCGGCCGCGCGTCGCCGGGCGGACGCGTTGATGGCGGGCGCCGCCGGGCTGGGGAGCGATGTCCCGCCCGCAGCGGTTCAGGAGCCGGCCGAGCCGGCCGCGCCCGCGTCGGCACCACCCGTCCCCGTGCCCCGGCCCGCAACGGTCGGGGAGGCGCCCGGCGATACATCGAGGGTGCGTCGTCGCGTGTCGGCCCTCCGGGAGCGGCTGCCGTTGTGGGTACGGCTCCGGTGCGGGATGGCGCCGCGTACGCCAGTGGTGCTCGGTCTGGTGCTGCTCGCCGCCGTGGCCGTCGCCACCGTGCACTTCTGGTCCGTACGACCCCAGCCCGTGCGTGCGCCGGAACCCGTCGCGGACGAAGCGGCGGCGCCCGCGCTGCCACCGGACCCGTTACGGTCCGGCGCCCCCGACCCGGTACCCCGCCCGGCCGCCGGGGAGCCGCCGAGCGCGGGCGGCGGGAACGGGGGCGGTGTGATCGTCGTCGACGTGAGCGGCAAGGTGCTCCGGCCGGGCGTCCGTCGGCTTCCGGCGGGTTCACGGGTGGAGGACGCACTCGAAGCGGCGGGCGGTGTGCGTGCCGGCACGGATGTCACCGGACTCAATCGTGCGCGGGTCCTGGTCGACGGTGAGCAGGTCGCCGTGGGTCTTCCGTCCGGCCCGCCGGTCACCGGGGCGACCGGGGGCGGCGGGGTCGGGTCCGGGCCGGCCGGTGCGTCGGGCGGGGCCGGGCCCTCGGTGCCGCTGAGCCTGAACTCGGCGACGGCGGAGCAGCTCGAAACCCTGCCGGGGATCGGGCCCGTGCTGGCCCAGCACATGATCGACTACCGCACGGAGAACAACGGCTTTCGATCCGTCGACGAACTCCGTCAGGTCAACGGGATCGGCGACCGCCGTTTCGCCGACCTCCAGCCGCTCGTACGGCCATGAGCAGCCGTGCGGCCCGGCTCGACTCCCGGGATGCGGGCAGGAACGGGGACAGGGACAGGGACAGCAGCACGGGAAACGCCGACGCGGCGGGGGAGGGAACACGACGGGAGGGGCCCACGGATCTACGGCTCGTTCCGCCCGCCCTGGCGGTCTGGGCGGCAGCGGCGGTGACGCTGGGCCTTTCGGGGCGGTGGGCGGTCGTCGCGGCCGTCACCTGCTCGGCTCTGGCGCTCGTCCTGCTGGTGACGGCAGCGCGCGCCGGCCGGTTCCGCGTCGGGCGGGCCGCCGGGCGGTCGCGGGTGCTCGTTGCCGGGGGAGCCGTACTGCTCTGCGCGGCGGCGGGCGCGGCCGTGGCCGGGCTGCACGGGGCCGATGTGCGGCGCGGTCCCGTACCGGGGCTGGCCCGGGAGTACGCACGGATCGACGCCGAGGTACGGGTGACCTCGGATCCCCGGCCGACCCGCCCGGCGGTACGCGGCAACCACAGCGCCCCGGCCCTCCTCCTGATCAACGCCGAGGTCCTGGAAGTGCGGACGCCGGACGGGCCGAGCACCCGGGTCCGTACACCGGTGCTGCTCATGGTCGCGGCGGGTGACCGGCGGGCGGAGTGGCAGAAGCTGCTCCCGTCCACCCGGCTGCGGCTCGGCGGCCGGCTCTCGCCGCCCGCACACGACGGCGAACGGCTCGCCGCGGTCCTGCGGGTGGACGGGGAGGAGCCACGGATCTCCGGGCCCCCGACATGGATCCAGCGCGCGGCGGGGGGCCTGCGGGCCGGGCTGAGGGAGGCGACGGACGGTCTGGACGCGGATGCGCGTGCGCTGCTGCCGGGGCTGGTGGTCGGCGACACCTCCAGGGTCCCGCCCGAACTCCACGACGCCTTCAAGGCGACCGATCTGACACACCTGCTCAGCGTTTCCGGGGCGAATCTCTCCATTCTCCTCTTTCTTCTCATCGGGCCGCCGGGATCGGCGTCGAGCGCGGAACGGCGTGGCCTGGCACCCCTGTTGGGGATCTCCCTGCGGGGGACCGCGGTGATCGGCGGTGCGCTGACCCTCGGGTTCATCGTGGTGTGCCGCCCGGAACCGAGTGTGCTCCGTGCGGCTGCCTGCGGGCTGATCACCCTCCTCGCGATCGGGACGGGCCGCCGGAGATCGCTGATCCCCGCCTTGGCGGCGGCTGTCGTTCTTCTGGTGCTCCACGACCCCTGGCTCGCCCGGAGTTACGGATTCCTGCTGTCGGTCCTGGCCACCGGTGCGCTGCTGACGCTCGCGCCGCGGTGGAGTGCCGCGCTGCGGGCACGGCGGGTGCCGGGCAGGCTCGCCGAGGTTCTGGCCGCGGCGGCGGCCGCGCAGGCCGTGTGCGCGCCCGTGGTGGTGGTTCTGGCCTCGCGGGTCAGCCTGGTGGCGGTCCCGTGCAATCTGCTGGCGGAGTTCGCGGTGGCGCCGGCGACGGTGCTCGGGTTCGCGGCCCTCGCCGTGGCCCCGGTCGCCCCGCCGGTGGCCGAATTGCTGGCCGGGGCCGCGAGTTGGCCGGTCGGGTGGATCGCCGCGGTCGCCCGGACGGGGGCGGGCCTGCCCGGGGCCGAGGCGCAGTGGCCCGGAGGGTGGTCCGGCGCCGCGCTGCTGGCCGGTCTCACGGTCCTGGCCGTGCTCGTGGCGCCGAGGGTGGCCCGCCACCCCTGGATCTGTGCGGCTGCCGGGCTGCTTCTGGTGCTGGCGGTGCTCAGGCCGGTTCCGCTGACCCGGATCATGACCGGATGGCCGCCGCCCGACTGGTCGTTCGCGCTCTGCGACGTGGGGCAGGGTGATGCGATGGTCCTCGCGGCGGGGGAGGGTACGGGGGTGGTGGTCGACGCCGGACCCGATCCTCGTGCGGTCGACCGGTGCCTGCGCGATCTGGCGGTGACCCGGGTCCCGCTCGTGGTCCTCACCCACTTCCACGCGGACCATGTGCGCGGGCTGCCGGGAGTGCTCCGGGGCAGGTCGGTGGGCGCGATCCAGACGACGAGCCTCGAAGAGCCGCCCGGACAGGCCGCGTTCGTACGGAGGACGGCAGCCGCGGCACGCATTCCGACGGTGCGGGCCGCGGCCGGGGAGCGCCGCCGGTCGGGCCCGGTCGAGTGGCGGGTCCTCTGGCCCCGCCGCGGGGGCGGGGGAGCGGAGGCGGCGGTGCGGGAGCCGAACGACTCCAGTGTCACCCTGCGGGTTCGGGCGGCCGGCGGGTTGACGCTGCTGCTCCTCGGAGACCTCGAACCCCCGGCCCAGCGGGAGTTGCTGCGCGGGCGGGAGGCTTGGGGTCCGGTGGACGTCCTCAAGGTGGCCCACCACGGCTCGGCCTTCCAGGACGCCGGGCTGCTCCACAGCGTACGGCCGAGGCTGGCGCTGATCTCCTGTGGTGCGGACAATCCCTACGGCCATCCGTCGCCCCGCACGGTGGCCGCTCTCGGGGCGGCGGGGGCCCGGGTCCTGCGCACCGACACCGACGGCCCGATCGCGGTGGCGGGCGCGGGGAAGGAACTGCGAGCGGTGGGCCGGTCATGACATCACGGCAGCCGGTCCTGCGCGCCCCGGTCCCGTGCCCCCCGTCGTTTCGCCGCCCCGCTCGCGGTGGCGGAACCCGTGGGTCAGACCAGCCAGGTGCCGGTGTGCATCAGGTCGCGGTCGGCGAGTTCGTTCTCCTCGCGCCAGGCGCGCACGGTGTGGGGGGTGATGCGCAGAAACACCCAGCGGGGGCCGCGTGGGCTCCATCCCCGGAGTTTGGTGGCGAAGGCGTCCCTCGTCGCGGTGGGGAGGTCCGCAGCCTCCACGATCCTCGCCCCGCCCTCGATCAGCACCACGTCGCGGGTGTGGCCGACGGTGACCCGGATCGGCCCGTGGGGAGTGACGTTGACGGCCGTCGGGTTGGTCCGCCGGGTGGCCATCAGCAGCGTGCCGGTCCCGTCCTCCCAGAGGAACGACAGCGGCACCAGCGTGGGAACACCGTCCGGGGACGCCGTCGCCACCCACGCGTCCTCGTCCTGCCGCAGGCGGTCCAGGACGTCCTGCTTGCGCTGTTCCCGGCTGCGTGGGGGCTCGTACTCAGTCATGACCGACACGCTAGGCGTCGACCGCCGTGCCGCGCCTCGGCCAAGAGACCTAGAGATCGTCTTCAAAGGTCAGATCCAGAGCAGGATTGAGGCGATGGTGACGGCCGCC
>NZ_BMSG01000059.1 GCF_014649035.1 Streptomyces sindenensis | reverse complement strand
GCGGGATGACACCGGAGGCGCGGGTGTTGCGCTGGAAGATGCCGCCGTACCCGGCGAGCGCCGAGACGCCCTCCTGGATACGGGCGCCGGCCCCGTCGTTCAGCGACACCAGCGGGGCACCGGCCGAGATGGCCATGTCCATGATCTTGTGGATCTTCGTGGCGTGCGCCTCGCCCAGCGCCCCGCCGAAGATCCGGAAATCGTGCGCGTAGACGAAGACCGTGCGGCCCTCGACCGTGCCCCAGCCGGTGATGACACCGTCGGTGTAGGGCTTCTTCGCCTCCAGGCCGAACCCGGTCGCCCGGTGCCGGCGGAGCTGCTCGACCTCCTTGAACGAACCCGCGTCCAGCAACAGCTCGATGCGCTCACGAGCGGTCAGCTTCCCCTTGGCGTGCTGCGCCTCGGTCGCCCGCTCGCTCGGTCCGCGCCGCGCCTGCTCGCGCAGGGCCAGCAGTTCGGCCACCCGGCCTCGGGCGTCGGTCGGCTCACCCTGGGTTTCGTCCACAACGGTCATGCATCGACCCTACGAACCCCGACCCAGAATCTCGCCGTCGACTCCGTACAGTCTCCTGCCCGGTTTCGTGGTGGGAGTGAACAGAACCACGCCGCCGGGCAGGCGATCCACCAGCGAATCGCCGACTCCGGTTGTGGAGACCCCACAAGCGAAGGGTGTGCGGTGGGCCACACGCCCCTGAGGGGGCCCGAAGGCCCCCTCAGTATGGCGCAGCTCGCTCCCCCGCCGTTCGCCGCGCCCCGGGAATCCGCCCGGCAGACGGTCAACCTCCGCAGTGGAAGCGGGCGTTGCCCCAGTCGGCATGGTCGTTCCCGTTGCCGTCGCCGCCGTCCTGGACGATCAGCTCGACGTACTTCGCGCCCGTGACGTCGGCGGTGAGCTTCCAGGCGGGGTCGGCCGCCCCCCGTACGGGCGACGCCACCTTCTCCGTACCGTCGGCGGTGACCGAGAAGCGCACACTCCCCCGGGTCGTCTGGACGTCGTCCACCCCGACCTCGGCGGTGAAGGAGGTGCACTTCCCGCCCAGGTAGTAGCGGATCTTCGCCGGGGCGTGCGTGCCCAGGCCCTTGTCGTAGGCGACACCGCCGATCTTCAGCGGTCCGCCGTCCCCGGTCCCGGTCTCCCCGTTGGACCGGTCACGCTCGACCGGGCCCCAGCCGTTCTGCGAGGCGGTCCAGTCCAGGTCACTGGCCCAGCTGTCCTTCGTGGGCGGCGGCGGGAGCGTACGGACGGAGGTTTCCGCGCCGAGCGTGCGACCGGCGCCCTGGACGGCGTACGTGGCCCTTGCCTCCAGCGCGTACGTGGCGTAGGGGGCGTCCACCGGCGGGGTGACCCGCCAGCTGCCGGTGACCTTCGCGCCCGGGGCGACCGAGTCGAAGGCGACCGGGCCCGCCGGCTCGGCCTGCCAGCCCTCGGGCACGGTCAGCGCGAGCCGCACATCCGTGGCGGCGCTCGCCTCGTCGTTGCCGAAGGTCGCCTCGACGGTGTTCGGGGCGCCGGGCTCCAGGGTCTCGGCGTCGGCGGCCACGCCGAGGGTGCCGCAGACGGCCTCCTCGCCCGCCGGGGCGGGGCCGAGGTCGGTGACGGTGAAGCCGTCGAGCACGAAGTCCGCGCCCTCGGGCGCCCCGGGGAGCTTGCGCAGCCCGGTCCAGGTGTCACCGCAGCCCGCGGTGAGCGTCCGGCTGAACTGTCCGGTGGTGCGCTGCTGCCCGATCGGGGTGGCCCGGGTCTCGGTCGAGGCGGCCTTGCCGTCGGCGACCCGGTCGTAGCCCTCGACCCAGCTGTAGGCGCCGGCGTGGCTGGACTGGTAGGCGAACTCGACCTCGTACCGGTGGCCGTCCTTCATCGGGACGGTCCAGGGAGCGGTGCGGTAGACGAGCCCGGTGTTCTCCTCGTGGGACTTCAGGGACTCCTTCCCGCCGAGCACGTCGTCGATGAGCTTCCCGTTCCAGCCGGACCGGGTGTACGGGGCGTTCAGCTGGGAGATGTGGGTGCGGGGGTCGGTGGAGCCGCCCGCGTCGCCCTTGAGGAAGGGGCCCCAGCCCTGGTCGACGGCCTCGAAGTCCTCGTACGCCACGGTGCCGGCACGGGTGGCCGGGGCGTTCTCGACGATCCGTACGTCATCGGCGCGGACCTTCGCCGCGGAGCCCGCCGCCGCCTCGATGCGCAGGGTGGTGCGGCCGTGCGCGGGGGCGGTGAAGGTGACCTTGGCGCGCTGGAAGAAGGTGCCGTGCCAGTCGGAGGCGGCGACGTAGTCCTTCGCCGTGGAGCGTTCGACGGCGACCGCCTTTCCGCCCGCGCTCAGCACCGTACGACGGGACTGTCCGGGCTCGACCTCGATCAGGGCGGAGGCGGTGTAGCGCTTGCCGGGCTGGAGGCCGGTGACGGTCCGGGAGAGCGCGGCCGTGGCGGTCCCCGAGAGTTCGGCGCTGTTGCGGCCCTGGTCGTCGGTGTCGCGGACGACCGTGCCGGTCTTCGCCCAGCCCTTCAGGTCCCGGTCGTTGAAGCCGGGGTCGGCGACCCCGGTGCCCTGGCCCCAGTCGGCGGCGCGCTCCTTCGGCGCCCGGCCGGGGTAGAGGACGTACGCCTGTCCGGCGGTGGCGGTCAGCGTGATCCTCCCACCGGAGGGACGGACCGTGGAGACCTTCTCGCGGCCGTTGTCGGTCAGCTTGTAGACGGTGTACGCGCCCTTGCCGGGCACCTCCCAGGTGCTGGTGCCGCCGGTCTCGCTGTAGTGGTAGAGCTTCTTGCCGCCGTCCCACGGGAGCAGGTAGTCCGTCCCGCTGAGCACCTTGCGGCCCTGCTCGTAGAAGGTCCGCTTGCCGTCCTCGACCGTGCCGCGCACCTCACCGGTGAAGGTGATGTCGTTGCCGTCCCAGCGGGTGATCTTCTGCTGCTGGAGGTACTTGGCGGGGAGGTTCTTCTGCCAGATGTTGGCGGTGAAGGCGTTCCAGTCGGTCTCGCCGGTCCAGCCCTCGAAGTCCTCCAGGGCGCTCTGGCCGAGGACCGGGTGGTCGTTCCAGATGTCCTTCTCGCCGTTGCGGATGAACCGGATGATCTGCGAGTTGAGGCCCTTGTTGGTGGCCCCGCCGTAGTTGAGGTCGTTGGCCCAGTGGGACCAGAGCGAGGCGCGTTCGAACTTGTCGGCCCACTCGGTGCCGACGGTCCAGCCCTGCTCCTGGACGGCCTGGATCGTCTTGTCGGCGATCCAGCCGTGGCTGTAGTAGACGTCGATGTAGAGGAAGTCGAGGTTCTCGTCGGTCTCGTCGCGCAGTTGCCGGAAGCGCTTGGCCAGGTCGCCGCTGTTGATGTCGCGGCGCTGGTCGATGTAATAGCTCTGGTTGAGCCAGTTCCAGCCGGGCTTGGTCTTGTCGACGAGCTGCTCGGAGAAGGCCCTGGCCTCGGGGTAGGACTCGGTGGCGTTGACGTGGACGCCGAAGTCCGCGCCCCACTTCCCGCCCTCCTTCAGCAGCGTGTTGAGGTCCTTCAGCCCGCCGGCCCGCTTGTTGTAGTTGCCGCCGTAGTCCGGGTGGGCGGAGTCGTGGCCCTCGGAGCCGTACCCCTTGAGGACGGCGAGCTGGCCGAGGCCGTCGGTGGCCTTCGCGATCCGCTTGACGTCGTCCAGGGTGCGCAGGAAGGGGTGGGTGGCCTGGCTGGCGAAGTTGAAGGGGATATGGGTGACGACCCGCCCGGGGGTGTCCTCACTGCCGGGCGCGGCGACGCCGATGGAGCGGAAGGCGATCGCACCGTCCTGCCAGTCGACGGCCTTGTCCCCGTTGGCGTCCGGGGTGACGACGACCTTGGCCCAGGGCAGGTTCTCGCCGCTCTCCGGCTCGGGTGCGCCCTCGCCCCGGTAGGTCCACTGGCCGGACCAGACGCCGACCCGGACGCCGCCGGCCTCTTCGGTGCGCGCCTGGTGCCAGAAGCGGGCGTCGTCGCCACCGGTGGCCCCGGAGGGCTTGTCGTACGAGGAGTTGGATTCGATGGCCGCGGCGAGGGAGCCGGTGTTCAGGATCGCGTAGCTGGCTCCGACGGGCGCGGAGTCGGGCTTCGTCTCCCCGGTGACCTTCGCGAAGACGTCGGCGGTACGGGTGGAGTCCGGGTCGAGCCTCGTGAACGCGGTGGCGGCTCCGGAGTCGGTGGACCCGACGGAGATCAGGTCGTGCCCGGGGATGTCGATGGTCCCGACCCGGAAGGCGGACGTGTCGCGGACGGCGGTCACCTTGAAGGTGGTGGCCCGCCCGGAGACGGTGAGCGAGGCGTCGATCTCGACGCCCGGCAGGGAGTCGAAGACGAGGGTGTAGCGGGCGGCGGAGCCGGTGACCTTCGGCTCGCCCTTGAGTTTCACCGGGTGGGCGGTGCCGTTGAGGGTGACGG
This sequence comes from Streptomyces sindenensis, assembly GCF_014649035.1. Classification (GTDB taxonomy): domain Bacteria; phylum Actinomycetota; class Actinomycetes; order Streptomycetales; family Streptomycetaceae; genus Streptomyces; species Streptomyces sindenensis. The sequence continues at coordinate 9,599 of NZ_BMSG01000059.1, read as the reverse complement.
CGGTGACCGGCCGGGTGGAGCCGAGCAGTTGCTCGCCGCTCGCCCGGTCGGTGTACGCCAGGACGCGCGGGAAGTCGTCGGCGACCGCGACGGCGAGCCGGTCGGACCGGATCACGGCGGACCCGTCGGCCTTGGCCTCTCCGGCCGGGGCGGGGGGCGAGGGGGCGGCGGCCGCGGCGGGGAGAGCGGCCCCCACGAGCGCCAGGACGGCTGCGGAGGCCGCGGCGACCAGGCCGGGGCGAGGGAATCTTGGCGACATGGCCCCTGAGTAGTCGTCGTGTCCGGACACCGTCAACGAACTTCGGGGCCGGGGGCCGACTCCGTCCAACAACCCCGATGCGTTAGTCCAAGTCGCCTCGGCGGGGCCCGCCGCACGGTCCCGTTCACCTCTTGGCCGCCAAGCCCCCTCCGGTCACGGTTCGTACCCGCCCGGTTCCGGCAAGTACCGCCCGGGAGCGCCGAGTTGTGAAGACTCGGAACTTTTGAGAGCGCTCTCAGTCACAAGTATTGACGGTCGTACCGGGCCTCGCGAGAGTGGTGCGCACCGCAGGCACCCCCACGGTTCCTGACCCTCCCCGCGCCACCCCCCACCCCCGCCTGCGGCCCCCCACCACCTCGGGAGTCCCTTCGTGATTTCACGCCGAATGTTCCTGACCGGCGCCGCCGCATCGGCCGCGGCGCTCACGTACCCCGCCTGGGGCACCGCTCTGAGCCCTCGCGCGTCGGCGGCCCCCGCCACCTGCGAAATCGCCCTGGAGAACAAGTCGTTGCCGGGCACGGTGCACGCGTATGTGACCGGCCGTGAGCTGGGCACCGACCGCTGGGTGCTGCTGAAGCCGGACGGCGGCGTCTACCGCCCCGAATCCCCCGGCGCGCCGCAGACGCCGCTGCCCGTCGACTGCGCCATCCCGCTCAAGGGCGCGGGCGCGGGGCCGGTCGTGCTGACCCTGCCGCAGATGTACGGGTCCCGGGTCTACTTCGTCCGCGACGACAAGCTGGACTTCTTCCTCAACCCGGGTCCGTCCCTGGTGGAGCCGGCCTTCGCGACGCCGACGGACCCGAACTACGGGCGGACCTGGGCGTTCGCCGAGTTCACCTTCAACACCGAGCAGCTGTACTCCAACATCAGCTACGTGGATCTGATCACCGCGCTCCCGATCGGCATCACGCTGGAGGGCGACGCCACGCACGTCGTGGCCCCGCACCCGGAGGGCGCGGTGGACCGGATCGCGGAGGACCTCACCGCCCAGGCGGCCGCCGACGGGCAGCCGTGGGACAAGCTGGTCACCCGGGGCGACGACGGCAAGGTGCTGCGGGTCGTCTCGCCGCAGAACATCATGGCCCCGTACTTCGACCGGCCGGACGAGATGCCGTTCCGGGGTCTGTTCGAGGCGCAGATCGACGAGGTGTGGGAGAAGTACCGCTCCGAGGACCTGCGGATCGACCTCCAGGGCGGCCGGGGCACGCTGGCGGGCCGGGTGAGCGGTGACGTGCTGACCTTCGAGGGCGGTCACACCTTCACCAAGCCGCAGACGAAGGACATCTTCACCTGCAACCACGGGCCGTTCACCAACAACCCGGACGACTCCGACGACAAGAAGGCGATCCTGGCCCGGCTGGCCGCGGGCTTCAACCGCTCGATCATGCTGACCCACCCGAGCCAGCCGAACGGCACGTCCGCCTCGGACTACTACCAGGCCGCGGTCACCAACCACTGGTCCCGGGTGGTCCACGCGAACAGCCCGATCGGGTACGCGTTCCCGTACGACGACGTACGCCCGGACGGCGAGCCGGACGTCTCGGGCGCGGCGCACGACGGGAACCCGCGCCGCTTCACGGTGAGCGTGGGCTCCTGACGCCCGCCCGGTAGGCCTGTGCGTGCCCCCGCCGGTGTACGGCGGGGGCACACGCATGTCCGTCCCGGGCCCGCCGTGGGCCGAGATCCGATTTTCCGTCAATTGACACGATGCGTGGCGTTCTTGACTTCGACGCACCGCCCCGGGACGGTGCCGTATGCGAATGAACCCCCTCCCCCGCCGACTCCCCCGCCGGCTGCTCACGGCCGTCGCCGCCGGACTCCTGCTGACCGCCGCGCCCCCGGCGCACGGGGACCCCGCCCCGCCACCGTCGCCCGCCCCGCAGGCCTCGGGCGCACACGGTCTGCGCGCGTTCCAGCAGAGCTACGGCCTGCCCCCGACCGGCCGGGTGGACGTCGCCACCGCGCAGCTGCTCAGGACCGCCCCGGACAGTGAGCTGCGAACGTTCTTCGCCGCCCCGTCGGACCTCGGCCCGCAACAGCTCGCCCACGCCAGGACGGTCATCGGCGTCGGCAAGTGGGCGGAACTCTCCGAGGAGGCGCAGGTCATCGCCCTGATGACGGCGATGCAGGAGTCGAAGTTCGTCAACTACACCGCACCGGTCGACCACGACTCGCTCGGCGTCTTCCAGCAGCGCCCGAGCATGGGCTGGGGCACCCCGGCGCAGATCACGCACGTACCGACCGCGTCCAAGTCCTTCTACGGGCTGCCCTCGCCCAGCGCCAATCCGGGGCTCCTCCAGATCGACGGCTGGGAGTCGATGGAGCCGGGCGAAGTGTGCCAGGCGGTCCAGCGGTCCGCCCATCCGGACCGGTACGCGCAGTGGGAGGACTTCGCCCGGGACCTGCTGGAGCAGGAGAGCCCGGACGCCGAGCCGATCCCGTAGGCCCTGAGGAGCCGGGGGGCCGTCCCGGTGCGGGACGGCCCCCCGGCGTGCGGCTCTCAGCAGCCGCCGCAGTTGTAGTACGTGACGTCCCAGTGGTTGCCCTCGTCCGCGTAGATGTTGCCGGATCCGGACCGGTACTGGCGGGCGCCGTCGCCGCGGGTGCCGATGTAGGTGAAGGCGCCGGTGACGTAGTTGTTCACGCAGGTGCTCTTGGCGAAGTCGAGCTTGTAGCCGTTCCAGTGGGAGTACGTGCCGCCGGCGTGCCCGGTCTCCGTGCCTCCGGTGATCCTGAGCGCGCAGCCGGTGGCGCTCTTGAGGGTCTGCGCGCCCTGGGCGCTGGTCAGATTGAGCTGGTCGAACGACGTGCAGGTGGGGTTGTTGCGGTCGGAGCAGCCGCCGGAGGACGACCAGGTGATCCCGGACGAGGTGAACCGGGAGGTCGCCTGCGCGTGGGTCAGTTTGGTCACGGCGTGCGCCTCGGTGGCGCCGCTGCCGAGGGCGCCGATCCCTGGCGCGAAGAGCGCGCCGAGGGCGAGGGCGAGGGCGATGAGGGCGGAGCGGAGTCGTGGACGGGTCACCATGGGGGGATTCCTCCTGCTCATGACAAATCAAGGTGTGCACGGGCACGGCCGCACACGCCGGGGGCAGGGAGATAGTGCCCGAGTTCTACGCGCGTCGCCAGAGGGCACCACGTAAGAAAGGTTGAACTTTGAACAAGATGGCGTTATGGTCGATCTCGTTGAAGGTTAAACAACCTCGACGCACCCCGTCCCCCGAGGAGGAGCCATGGCTCTGTTCAACCGCAAGTCGTCCGCCACCGCCGTCGCCGAGGCCCCCGCGGTCGACCCTGCGCTCGCCGCTCTGACCGGCACGTACACCGTGGACCCGGCGCACAGCAGCATCGGCTTCACCGTGCGGCACGCGATGGTCACCAACGTGCGCGGCTCCTTCGGCGAGCACGAGGGCACCCTGGTGCTGGACGGCACGGACCCGGCGAACTCCTCCGCCTCCATCGACGTGAAGATCGCCAGCGTGGACACCGGCATCGCCGACCGGGACGGCCACCTGGTCAGCGGCGACTTCTTCGACGCCGAGACGTTCCCGCTGATGACGTTCCGCTCGACCAAGGCCGAGCAGCGCGGCGGCGACACGTACCGGATCACCGGCGACCTCACCATTAAGGACGTCACGCGCCCGCTCTCCATCGACCTGGAGTTCAACGGCTCCGCCACCGACGTCTACGGCAACGAACGCGTCGGCTTCGAGGGCAGCGCCGACATCCTGCGCTCCGACTGGGGCCTGACCTGGAACGCGGCGCTGGAGACCGGTGGCGTGATGGTCAGCGACAAGGTGAAGCTGACCTTCGACATCTCCGCGATCAAGGCCGCCCCGGCAGCCTGACCTGCTCGGCACACACACGCGCAGCGCCCCGCACCCCGATCTCCCGGGGACGGGGCGCTGCGCGTGTGTACGGAGGTCTCGCCTACTTCGCGACCTTCTCCGCGAAGAGCGGGACGACCTTCTCCAGCGCGTACGAGACGGACAGGATCGAGTCCGTCGCGAACGCCTGGGAGATGTCCTTGTCGTCGAAGACGATGGCGTTGCCCGCCTTCACCGACGGGACGGCCTGGTACAGCGGGTCGTCGCTGATGTCCGTGGCCGGGATGCCGATCGGGGTCATGACCGTCAGACCGGCGTCGAGCAGGTCCAGGTTCTCCTTGGAGACGGACACGGAGAAGCCCTCGCCGGCCCGGGCCTCGGCCTTCGGGTTGTTCTTGAAGCCGAGCCGCTCGACGAAGTCGATGCGCCCGGTGCCGCCGACGTAGACACCGAAGCCCTCGGACGTACGCGAGCCGACCGTGATGGTCTTGCCCTTGAACTCGGGGTGGGCCTTCGCGGCGGCCTCGAACTTCTTCTCCGTCTCCGCGATCAGTTCCTCGCCCTTCTCCGGTACGCCCATGGCGGCGGCGATCATCGTGGTCTGCTGCTCCCACGAGATCTTGTACTGGTCGCCGCCCTTCGGCACACCCACGGTCGGGGCGATCTTCTTCAGGGTGTCGTAACGGGTCTGGTCACCGCTGGACTTGGTGTCCAGGATCAGGTCGGGCCGGAGGGAGGCGATCTTCTCGAACTCCGGCTCCATCGTGCCGATGAGCTCGGGCTTCTTGTCGTACATGCCCTTGGCCCACGGGCCGACGCCCTCGCCGCCGAAGGGCAGCCAGTCGCTGGCCCCGACCGGCCGGCCGCCGAGCGCGAGCACGGTCTCGGCGTCGCCCCAGCCGAGCGCGACGATGCGCTTGGGCTGCTGGTCGACGGTGACCTCGCCGAACTTGGTCGCCACCTTGGCGGGGAAGGCGCCTTCGGACGCGCCGCCGGAGGCGGAGGAGGGCGCGGAGCTGTCGGTCTCGTCCGACGAGCCACAGGCCGAGAGGCCGACGAGCAGGGCGGCGACGACGCCGGCCACCAGGACGGGGGTGCGGCGGGCGCGCCGGGCGCGAGAAGCGGAAGCATTCATGTCTCTTAGGTTAGCCTCACCTAATAACAACGGTGCCATCGGGTTGAACCCCGCGCTCTGCTCCCCCGGCCCGCCGGGTGTCCGCTCCCCTGCCCTCCCGTGCCTGCTCCCGTACGTACGAGGATCAGGCAGCCGGGTCCTTCACGTGATGGCGGCCCAGCGGCACGACCATCGGGGTGGCCGACGCCGGGTCCTCGATCACCGAGCAGCGCATCCCGAAGACCTCGCCGACCAGCTCCGCCGTCACGATGTCGACCGGCCGGCCCTCCGCGACGATCCGCCCCGCCTTCATCGCGATCATGTGGTCGGCGTACCGGCAGGCGAGGTTCAGGTCGTGCAGCACGGCCACCATGGTGACGCCCTGCTCGCGGTTGAGGTCGGTGAGCAGGTCGAGGACGTCGAGCTGGTGGCTGGCGTCGAGGAAGGTCGTCGGCTCGTCGAGCAGCAGGATGTCGGTGCGCTGGGCGAGCGCCATCGCGATCCACACCCGCTGGCGCTGGCCACCGGACAGCTCGTCGACGGACCGGTCGGCGAGCTCCAGGACGTCGGTCGACAGCAGCGCCTGCGCGACCACCCGGTCGTCCTCGGCGCTCCAGCGGCGGAACCAGCCCTGGTGCGGGTAGCGGCCGCGCCCGACGAGGTCCGAGACGGTGATGCCCTCCGGGGCGGTGGGGCTCTGCGGGAGGATGCCGAGCACGGAGGCGACCTCCTTGGTCGGCATCTCCTGGAGGGACCGGCCGTCCAGGAGCACCGCCCCGGCGGAGGGGGCGAGCAGCCGGGCCATGGCCCGCAACAGGGTCGACTTGCCGCAGGCGTTGGGGCCGACGATGACCGTGATCTTCCCGGGCGGCACGGCCACGCTCAGACCGGGGACGATCTCGCGTTCGCCGTAGCCGAGCCGGACGTCCCGGGCTTCCAGAGTGTGTTCGGCCACGGCAGGGTCACGCCTTTCGTCATCGGCTTCTCGACATGTCGCCATGTCCGGGGACTTCTCCATGTCAGCCCCCGCTGCCCACGCGGTTGGCGCGGGCCAGGAGCAGGAGCAGATACGGGGCCCCGATGATGCTGGTGACCACGCCCACCGGCAGCTGCACGGGGAACAGGTGCTGCGCCGCGAAGTCCGCGACCAGGACGATCAGCGCCCCGGTCAGGGCGGCCTGCGGCAGGGCCGCGCCCCGGCCCGGGACCAGCCGGCGGGCGATGGGTGCGGCGACGAACGCCACGAACCCGACGGGCCCGGCGGCGGCGGTCGCGACCCCGGCGAGCGCGGTCGCGCAGCCCAGCAGCGCCAGCCGGCCGCCCTCGACCTTCGCGCCGAGCCCGGCCGCGGCGTCGTCCCCCAGCTGGAGGGGGCGCAGCGCGTGGGCGGCGAGGACGGTCAGCGGTACGAGCAGGCCGAGGGCGATGAGCAGCGGCCACATCTGGTTCCAGGAGCGGCCGTTGAGGCTGCCCGCGAGCCAGCGGAACGCCTCTTGCGCGTCGGTGACCTCGGAACGGGCCATGACGTACCAGACGATGCTGGAGAGCCCCATGCCGACGCCGATGCCGACGAGGACCAGGCGCTGTCCGGCGATGCCCTGGCGCCAGGCGAGCAGATGGATGGCGGCTCCGGCGACGAGGGAGCCGGTGAGGGCGCTCACGGCGAGGGCGAGGCCGCTGACCTGGAAGAGCAGGGCGGCGGTGACGGCGATCGCGCTGGCCCCGGAGCTGATGCCGATGAGGTCGGGGCTGGCGAGAGGGTTGCGCAGCACGGTCTGGAAGAGGGCGCCGGAGAGCCCGAACGCGATGCCGACGAGGATCGCGAGGAGGGCGCGGGGCAGCCGCAGTTCCAGCACGACGAACTGCGATCCGCCGTCGCCGCCGCCGAACAGGGTGGCCACGACCTTCCCGATGGGCATCACCATGTCGCCGAAGCTGAGCGAGACGCCGAACACGACGGCCACGGCGGCGAACAGGCCGGTGCCGACGAGGACGGAGCGGCGCAGGCCCCGGCCGCGTACGGCGGAGACCTGGCGTACGGCGTCGGCGAGCCGCTCCCGGTCCGGGGCGAGTCGCTCCCGGTCCGGGCCCGGGGCGTCCTTCGTCACGACGGGTGCCCGGCTCACAGTTCCACCAGCTTCCTGCGCCGGACCAGCCAGATGAAGGGGATGCACCCGATCGCGGCCGTGACCACGCCGACCTGCACCTCGCCGGGGCGGGCGACGACCCGGCCGACGATGTCGGCGACGAGCAGCATGACCGGGGCGAGCACCATGCTGTACGGGAGCACCCAGCGGTAGTCGGGCCCGGTGATGAGGCGGGCGGCGTGCGGTACGGCGAGCCCGACGAAGCCGATGGGCCCGGCGACGACGGTGGCCGCGCCGCAGAGGATCACCACGGCGAGGGCGGAGACCATCCGGATCGCCCCGACGCGCTGGCCGAGGCCGCGGGCCAGGTCGTCGCCGAGGGAGAGGGCGTTGAGCTGCGGCCCGAGCGCCAGGGCGAGGACGGTGCCGACCAGGATGAACGGAGAGACCTGCCACAGCACCTCGGAGCCGCGGGCGGTCAGCGCACCGAGCTGCCAGAACCGGAACTGGTCGTAGCTGCCCCGGTCCTGGAGCAGGATCGCGCTGGTGATCGAGGTGAGGACGGCGGCGGTAGCGGCCCCCGCCAGCGCGAGTTTGACCGGTGTCGCGCCTTCGCGCCCGAGCGAGCCGACCCCGTACACGAGGAGCGCGGCGAGCAGCGCGCCGAGGAAGCCGAACCAGATGAACTGGGTGGCGACCGTGAACCCGAGCAGGGTGATCGAGCAGACGACGGCCACCGACGCGCCGGCGTTGATGCCGAGGAGCTGGGGGTCGGCGAGGGGGTTACGGGCGACCCCCTGCATCACCGTGCCCGCGAGGCCGAGCGCCGCACCGGCCAGCAGCCCGGCGACGGTGCGCGGGATGCGGACCTCCTGGACGATGAGCTGGCCCTTGACCGACGTGTCCGGGTCGAGCACCCCGTCGACGACATCGCGGAAGGGCACGTCTCCGGAGCCGATGGCGAGGCTGGCGACGGTCGTGAGGAACAGCACGGCGAGGGCGGCGAGCAGCCCGAGCGCGAGCACGGGGCGGCTGCGCCTGCGCCGCGCCTTTCCGCTGCCGCCGGCCGTCGTCTCCCTCCCCTTCTCCAGGGAGGTCGAGCCGCTCACGACCCGGCCGCCGGGGCAGCCGGCATGCGGTGGTGCACTGTTCGTTCCTCACGCTGGTTCGTCGGCGCCGGGGAGCGCTCCCCGGGCACGGGAGACGCCCTCGTCGGGCGGTCCACCCCGGGCGGGAAACGCAAGGGGACCCAAAGTAAGGTCACCCTAACCGCGCCTGCCGGCACGGCGCGCTGCCGCACCCCACGAGCTCCGGAGCACCGCCTTGCCGTACGCCGCCGCCCCCACCGCGCCCGCCACCGATCCGCTGGCCGGGGCTGTGTCCCTCGGCTCGGCGGACGAACTGCGCGAGCTTCTGGGCACCCCGCACCCGATCGTCATCGACAAGGTCCACGACCGGCTCACCGACGACGACCTGGACCTGCTGGCCCGCTCGCCGTTCTGCACCCTGGCCACGTCCGACGCGGACGGCAACTGCGACGCGACCCCGCGCGGCGACACCCCCGGCTTCACCCATGTCCTGGACCGGGGCACGATCGCCCTCCCCGACCGCCCGGGCAACCGCCGCGCGGACAGCTTCCACAACATCCTGGCGAACCCGCGGGTGGGCCTGCTCTACCTGATACCGGGCGCGATGGACGTCCTGCGGGTCAACGGCCGCGCCCGCCTCCTCACGGACGCCCCGTTCTTCGACGCGATGACGCTGAAGGGCCTGCGGCCGAAGCTCGCCCTGGTCGTCGAGATCGACGAGATCTTCCGCCACTGCCCGGCGTCACTGAAGCGGTCGGGGGTGTGGGCGCCTCAGACGTGGGCGGGGGCGGAGGCCCGCGCCGGTGGCGAGTGACGCGTGCAGCCTGGGCCGACAGGTGACGGCACGACAGTCGGTACGGTCCGCGCGCACGCACGACAGTCGGCACGGTCCGCGCGCACGACGTCCCGCAACTCATGAACCGAGTGGTCGACTTGGCCGCGGACGACCTGGGTGACGGTCTCGGCACGAACGCTCGACGCCACCACCGGCGGACGCGTTCCTGGCCTGTGGGCCCACTCAGCCGGACACCGCGTCCAGGAGGCCGAAGAGGATCTGGTACGTGAGGAAGGACGCGGGGATCGCCACGGCGAGGCTCAGACCGCGCTCCTTCCAGGTGCGCCCCAGCAGCAACGGAAGGCCGCAGGCGAGAGCCCCGCAGGCCACCGCCTGAGAAAGTGTTGGGTAAGCCGTTGATCACTCGCGGTTGAGGTCTTCGGTGAGGCGTC
>NZ_BMSG01000058.1 GCF_014649035.1 Streptomyces sindenensis | reverse complement strand
CAACCTATGCCTGACCAGCGAAAACGCCGCCCTCAGGTTCGGTACGACAACAGCTACTGAGTCATCCCGCGACCGACCGCTGGAATCTGGGCGACCGGATACGTGACACGGCCCGCGCCTGGTCCGCAATCTCCTGGGACGAACTCGACCCCGACGAGGACCCTCGCCTGCTGTTCGGACTCACAGAGTTGAGCTTCGGTACACGCAACGGACTGTGGCCCATCGCCGGCACCGACCGCGGCGAGACACTGTTCCTCGTAGCTGCGGACGGCCCAGCCCCCTGGATCCTGGTCGAAGACGGCGAGGGCGGTTGGGCACAGCACGACATGAACTTCGCCGAATGGCTCTACCGCTATCTCATCGGTGAGGACATGGCCGGCCCCAACACCTCGGCCTTCTATCCCGGACCGGTACAGCTATGCCGACTTCCGATGGTCGACGGCGAACGGCCAGAACCGTGGACCGGGCCGTACCGCGGCATGTAGCCCCGCCCGCCATGGCAGCCACCCCCACTGCAGATCCACACGAGACGACCTCTTGGCTTGTCGTTTGACCCCATCAAGGAGTGACGTAGTCGCCCCAGCCGAAAATGGCGACGTAGGCTCACTGAACGCCTCGCCGGTGGCGAGGACTCTGCCCACGTCATGTCGGGTGGCCGGGCGGCGATTCTTCGAGCCCTGCGGCCTGCCAGGCCCCGGCCGGGAGGTTTCGGTGCCACGGCCGGAGATCCGGCCTTCGTGTGCAGGTTTCTGAACCCTCTGCGGACGCGGGCGGGTGTCATTCTGTTCGGCTCCGTAGGCTTCGCTCAGGGCTGACGGAGGTCGGTGGCCAGCAGGCGGGCGAGGCGGAGCTGGGCGTAGGCGGCGCTCACCAGCCAGGTCCACCGGTCAGCCGCTTCCGAGCTTCGGAGTCGGGGCTCGGTCCAGCCGAGGGTCTGCTTGAGCAGGCGAAATGTGTGCTCGATGCCGAAACGGCGGAGGACGGACTGCCAGCAAGCGGCCAACGTCCGCTTCCGTGGCGGCGGTGCGCGACCACCACAGCCAGACCGGCTTGTTGACCCCGCCGTTGGGCAGCTTCTCCACGACCAGGCGGAAGACGGCGCCCTTGATGAGAGGCAGCGGCCCGTCGTGGTCGAGCCACGCGGCCAGGCGGGTCAGCCTCGGGTGCAGCCGATCCCACGCCTGCGCGGTCGCCTTCCCATGGAGCCGGGTGTCCGTGACCGTCACGGCCTGCTCGGCGCCCCAGGTTGCGGGATCGTCGAAGACGAACTCGCCGCCGTGCTTGGGCGGCCTGCCGCCCTTGGGGTTGGCCGGATGGAACTCTTCGCGTGGGGGCGCAGGCCGACGCATACGCGATCGGACCGGAGCCGGCCGAGGATCTCGACGGGCAGGTTGCTCAGCAGGTGCGCGATGCGAGGAGCGTCGTATCCGGAGTCCAGCGCGACCACGACCTCCGGGTCACCAGGTTTCCACTGGCCAGCGGCGACCAGCCGCTCGATGACCTCGCGGATCTGTACCGTCGTACAGGGTTCCGTGCCCACGACGGTTTGCGGGAGCGAGCGCGAGATCGACTAGTGCCGCATCAGGCAGAGTTCGCGCTGTGGCCGTCGGCCTGCATGGATCGGATAGCCGATGATTGAGCACATGATGAATGGCATGTCCGTGTCTGGGACGGCAACGCGCCCTGGGCCGCCTCACCTGGTCGGCCTGACCGAGCCGGCCGACCGTCCCTGCAACGTGACCGAGAACTTCTGGGCAGGGCTGCTGGAGGCCGGCTGGGCGGCACGGCTGCGATCCAAGGACGGCCAGACTCGATTCCAGCTGCGCTACTACGGGGAGCTGTTCGAAGGGCTGATCGTCGGTGACGACCTGCCCGCGCTGGTGTACGCGGTCACCGAGTCGGGACAGCAGATTCTGCTGTTCGACGGCGCGGTACATGGCTACGACGCAATGTTCTGTGACAGCTGGGACGAGGACAGGCTGCGCACTCGCCGCGCCGACCAGGTCTATGTCGACGCTGATGGCGAGGACACCTTCGAGCTGGTGGTCTGGGTCGGCTACAACATCGACTGGGAGGATGAGCGGCAGTCCTTCGTGGACGCTGACGATCCCGACTTCGTCACGCTCGTCGATGGTCGTCGTCTCCCGTTCGAGGTCGCTCGGTACACCGCCTTTGACGCTGTATGGATTTCCGCCACGAACGCGCGGGGCCGGGCCACCGACGCCGTGTCAGAGGAGCTGGCCTGAGGGGTGCCCACGGCGGACAGGTCCCGGCGGCGCCAGATCGACGGCATACGGTTCCGGGTCCGGGCTGGTGTCCCATGGCGGGATGTGCCTGTCTGGTAAGCCTCTTGGACCGGGTCCACGACCTGCTTCGCCGGTGGCAGCGGGACGGCACCTGGCGTAGGGTCCTCGCCCGACTTCAGTCCCTGGCCAACACGGCAGATGCGATCAGGTCGGACCTGAGGGTCGACTCCACGGTGTGCCGCGCTCATCAGTATGCAGCCGGGGCCCGCACGCAGGGCGACCTGCAGAAGGAACCTCCGGGCGGCATGTTCACCGAGCCCGCAGATCATGGACCGGGACGCTCGCGCGGCGGGTTCACCACCAAGCTGCATCCAAGGGCTGTCCCGCAAAGATCTTGGCTCCGGGTGCGGAGCGGTCTGAAGAGCTGGTGGGGTGCTCAGCTGGTGGTTCGTGAAGTGCTCACGGACCGGGCGAAGTCGGCGAGCGCGTGGAAGTCGTTCTCTCGTAGACCGATCCGTGGGTTGACGTGGTGCAGGAGCCCGGTCCCTTGGTGGTGGGCGGTCACGTACATCTGGTCCAGCTCGCTCTGCTCGTCGTCCACCCAGGCGAAGGGACGGCCGTCTGCGTAGTTCACCAGCGGTCCGGTCTTCCAGTGGACTCCATCGGGGCGTTCTTGAAGTAGGACATCGCCGAAGTCGACGAAGGGAAGTTCCGGAAGGCCGAGGACCGGTGCGATCCACCGGTTGGCGTCGTCCATCCATGTGGTCGCCCAGCACAGCTCGAAGCCGAGCTGGAGCAGGTTTCGCCCGTGCTCTGGGTTGAGCCAGACCCGCAGGGGGCGCAGTCGGGACGAGAGGCCCCTGTCGTCCCCATAGGCGTCGTTCCTGGGAACTCGGATTGTGGTGTAGCCGTCGGGACGTCTCTGCGGCTTGGCTGCGTAAGGGTTGAGTGGCCCGTCCACGTCGAGGAACAGCAACGGTCGGTTCACGGTTTCCCCCGGGTCTTACTCACTGTGGACTGCCCTGGTCAGCGTAGCTGCGGGATTGCCACGGCATACTGGCGCACCAATCTGGCGTTGCGGCAGCTCGCCCCGCTGTTCGGCATCTCGAAGTCCACGGCCGGCCGGGTCATCAATTACCTCGGCCCCCTGCTGGCGCTCCGGTCTCGCGAGCGGTTCGCCAAGAACACCGTGCTCATCGTGGATGGCACCCCGGTCCCCACCCGCGACCACACCATCGCCGAGCGGTCGAAAAACTACCGGTACTCCACCAACCACCAGGTCGTCATCGACGCCGACACCCGCCTGGTCGTCGTGATGGGCCGGCCCCTCGCCGGGAACCGCAACGGCTGCAAGGCATGGGAGGAATCCGGAGCCAAGGCCGCCGTCGGCAACACCCTCACGATCGCCGACGGCGGCTGGGGCACCGGACTCCGTCATCCCGCACCGTCGCAAGCGCGGCCAGACCGAACTCCCGGACTGGAAAGAAAAACACACCAAGTCCCACAAGCAGGTCCGCGCCCGCGTCGAGCACGACTTCGCCCGCATGAAGACGTGGAAGATCCTCCGCGACTGCCGCCTCAAAGGCGACGGCGTCCACCACGCCATGCTCGGCATCGCCCGTCTACACAACCTCGCCCTCGCCGGATAGGTTGCACGCGGCACGGTGGGCCGCTATGTCCGGCGACTCCAAGATTCTTAACGGGACAACCCTTAGCCGTCGAGCGGGGCTCGAAGCCCATGTCCATCCTGGTCACAGCCGGCAGGCGCGGCGATTCGCCGGAGTTCGAGCCTGTTCCGGAGAAAGTCCGCGTGCCCCGCATCGGGCCGCGCCGGCCACGGGTCCGCCCCGACCGGGTGCGTGCTCACAAGGCGTACGCCTCCCGCAAGAACCGCGCCTACCTGCGCCGCCGCGGGATCCGCTGCACCATCCCTGACGACCAAGCGCGCAACCGCCAGAAGCTCGGCTTCCGCGGCGTCCGACCGCCACATTTCGACTCGGCGGACTACCGCCAGCGGCACGCGGTCGGGCGCGGGACGAGGCGACCGCCCTCATCGCGGGCTCTGACCGGTATGCGTGACGATTTCCGCCTTCGAACTACCCAGGGGCAGGTAAGCCAGGCCCCCACCGAATTGATTTGGACGAGTGTCCAGGACTATCGTCCAAGGTGAGTGGATTGGCCGACCTCTGCGCCCCTGGAGAACGTGATGGAACATTCCCTACTGACGACCTTGATCGGGGCATTCTTGGTATGGGAGGCACTCCTGCTGATCCCTATGGTCCCGGGGAAGCTCGTCGACACGAGGGATTTCTCCTCGCTCCCCCGCTGGCAGTACAACGGCTTCAATGCCTACCTCACCTCCCTCGGGCTGGCGAGTTTCGTAGTGGCCGGGTTCGCGATGGCGGGTCAGGGCTGGGTGTTCGTGGCGGCGCTGGTCCTGAGCCTGGGCTACGCCGTGGTCTTCGCGGCCGACCTCGGCGCGGTGTTCCCCGTCGTGCCCGACCGGCTCCCGGTCCAACTACTCGTTCTCGAAGCCATCGCACTGGCCTCGGCCGGCGTGGGCGTCGTGATCGCGATCCAGGGAATTCGACTGTGAACGCCGTCCCCGCCGCCGGAGCGAGCACCCGGGAGAAGATCATCGAGGCCGCAGCCTCCCTCATCCCCGAGGTGGGCTGGGGCGGTGTGACCAGCCGGCGTGTCGCGGAGCGCGCAGGCGTGAACCCCGGCGTGATCCACTACCACGTAGGAAGCATCAGCGAACTCCGGCGCATCGCCGCAGCAGGCAAGATCCGAATGTTCTTCCTTGACCGCATCAACGGGGCCCTGTCACAACAGGACCCAACAGTGGCCGTTGAACTGATCCTCCGCTCGCTGTGCGCCGGCGACTCACACGACCCGGAACTGCTACTGCTGTACGAATCCCTTGTAGCGGCAAACCGGGACGCTCAACTGCGCACCGACATCGCCGCTTCCCTGTCCCAGCTCCGACGACAACTGCATGACTGGTTCGCCGAACAAGGAGTTGCCCACCCGCTCGCCGCAGCAGTAACCCTCACCGCAGCGATCGACGGCTTCCTGCTCCAGCGCACGCTCGACCCAGACCTCGACCCCACCCCCCTCATCGAGGGCCTCGCACCTCTGGTCAAACGTCGACCGGGTCACTTGTGAACACCCAACTGTCGATACACGACCTGGGCGCGCAACCGCCGGAAGCTCGGCTCTCATGGCGGTCGGCCGCCACGTTTCGCCCCGGTCGAATACCGCGAGCGTCACGTGGTCGAGTGCGGGATCAACCGTCTGAGGAGGAACCGGGCTGACGCCACGCGCTATGCCAAGTTGGCGGTCCGACTACGAGGCGACCGTGCTGGTCGCGGCCATCAACGAGTGGCCGTGACCGGCACCCGTGGCTACAGCTCGTAGTCCTGGGCCAGCTCCTCCCAACGAATGCCGCGAAGCGCAAGATCAGCGTCCTCACCGGCCGGTACCTCCGGGACGGGCTGGAACCAGGCGACGACGAGGGCGGAGCCGTCCATTGCCGGGTCGAGCGCTGCGGAGTCGAAGAAGCCGACGCAAGACACGGAAGGCAGGACCTCAACGGGGCCGAAGGCGCCGGCGGGCTCGTCCGGGTACTCGCGGGAGGGCGGAACGAGATGGACCGGCGTGGAGGAAAACGCGCATTCGGCTTGTCTCTGAAGCCAACTGACCCTCCGGTCGTTGATGCGCTTGCACGGGTAGCCCTCCAGCATCCCCCCGTAGGTCGAAGACATCCGCAGCTCGGTGAGCCGGATCGAGCGACCGGACGAGAGGACTATGTGACCCAGTGACATGCCGCCACCCTATGCGCAGGATTCACTTCCGATACACGGCCTCAAGGCCCGGGAGTCCGGGTACCTAAGGCGTCGTCTCAGTCGGTGCGGCGGCGGTGGCAGAGGAGGGCTGCGGCTATGCCGACGAAGGCAAGGAAGCGGCCGGACTTGCGTTCACAACGCCGATGGAGGCGTCGGCAGCCGCTCGGACAGGACACGGCCCTTTCCGACCACCCATCGGTGTCGGCCGAGCCGCTGTGAGGACTCGATGCGCTTGCGAGTGATGCGGTGGCGGATGCCGCGCTCACGGAACCAGCGGCGCAGGTGGTCGTCCTCGTAGCCCTTGTCGGCATGGAGCTTGCCAGGGCCGTCGGCGACGCGGGCCGCGAGGGGAGCGGATGGGCGGGGACGCCGCGCACGGGTGGCGTAAGGCCCCTGCTTGTCGTGCATGCTGGCACCGGAGATGCCGAGCGACAGCGGCAGTCCGTTCCGGTCGGTGATCAGACGGACTTCGACCCCGACTTGCTGCGATCGGTCGGATTCGGTCCGGTCGGTGGCCCCTCTCTTGCTGCCCGCACACTCGCCGATTCGATCGCGCACCTCGACCGGACCAGCTTTCCACGGGCGCCCAGTGCGTCGAGGACCAGGCGGTGGAGTTTGGCCCCGACGCGGGCTTCGGTCCAGTGCGTGAATCGGTGATGCGCGGTAGGCCATGACGCCCCGAACATGGGTGGGAGCTGCCGCCACGTGCAGCCCGAGGTGGCAACGGAAAGATTCGTACCAGGGCTCCGCGATCGTCGGCCCTCCGACGTCCACGGCCTTGCGGACGAACAAGCGCCTCGGGCATCACGCGAAGGAAAAGTTCCCCCAACCTGTCCGGCACCAGTTGCCGTCCCATCTCCGTGCCATGACAACGAGGCCCCCGCCGGCCGTCGACAGGAGAGGTGCTCGATGCTGGGCTCGAACGATTCCCGGCAAGCATCTTCGAGGGGCATGACCACCATGACCGACTATCTGGAGGCCGTCTTCGCGATGCTGGGTCCCGGAGAGCAACGCTATGCCGACCCTGCGGCCTGGCTCAGCCTGGAGGAGGAACTCGGCAGGGCGTTTCCGGGGGACTACAAACAGATCGTCGACGCGTATGCGCCGGTGCAGATCAACGGACACCTCACCCTGTCTCACCCCGCGTCGAACTGGTGGAACCTGGGCGAAGAGATCCGCTCGGCATCAGCAGTCTGGGCTGATAGCAGATGGGAGTCCTACGTCACCGGGCCGGACGACGATCCGCGCGTCTTCTGCCAACTTCCCCAGCTCAGCTTCGGAACCACCGAAGGGCTCGTACCCATCGCCGCCACCGATCAAGGAGCCGCGGTCTTCGTAGCCTCGTCGGTCCACGGGTTCTCCGACGGGGTGGTGGTCCAAGGAGCAGAGGGCGACTGGGTCGGACACCCCATGACCTTCGCCGAGTGGCTGTACCGCCACCTCGTCGGTGAGGAGATGACCGGTTGGGACAGTGCGACCTTCTACCCCGGCCCCGTGGGGCTGGAGTACCCACCTGAAGGACCAGGCCGGCCCACTCGCGAGGCGTACGGCCCAGAGCGCGGAATGTGATCCCGCACCAACTGAGACGACCTGTAAGAGCCGGGGGTTAAGGGGCCCTGGCATCAAGGGGTGGGGGAGGGGGAGGGGGCGTCGTGGTCGCGCAGGCCGTCCTCCATGCGGCGGGCCGCGTTGCCGAGGATCTGGTCCAGGTCCTTCCGCGCTTCGCGTTCCGTGCTGCCGTGCGGTGCGTACGCGGACACCGTGAGCACCAGGTCCCCGTTCCACAGAAGGAGGGTGCGGCCGGGGCGGCCCCCTTCGTCGGCCGGCAGCGCGTACGCGGTGTCGTGCACCTTCTCGAGCCCGCGCCCGTGAGCGCGGTCGAGGTCCTCCTTGACGCGGTACGCGTGACGGGCGGGCTCGGGGGCCTCGTACACCGAGGCCGTGGCGTTGAGCTGCCAGAACGCGCCGTCCGGGCCTCTGAGGTCCGCGAGGCAGCCGGTCTGCCGGTAGCGCGGCCGGACACCGCCCTCGCCGATGGCCTCCCGGGCTTCGGGGGAGGCGGAGTCGGTGGTGCTGCCGAGGCTGAAGCCTTCGGCGGGCGGTGCCGCCGTGAGGAGGGTGCACGGCTTGGCGGTCCAGCTGTGGACCCCCGGCAAACGATCGTGCAGCTCCGCGGGATCCCCCTTCGTCCCGTCGTCACCGCCGGAGCAGCCTGCCGAAACCGCCACCGCCAGCCCGATGAGCGCGGCCGACCGCGTCCGGCGTAACGCGCCGCTGCTGGATCCCTTCATTCCCCACCCCTTCGGTCTGAAGATCTCATTGTCCGACGCGTCTATCGACGGGTAAAGAAGGCCGGTCCCGCACCGGACCGGGCCCGCGCCGGACCGGGCCCGCACCGACAAGGTGCGGGCCCGGCGGGTGGCGCGGGGCGGTGACTCAGGAGCGGTCGGTTTCGGGGCCGAAGTCACCGGTGAGGGCCGCGGCCATCCGCAGGTGCGGCGCCGCGTCGGCATCGCGCCCCTGGCGCTCCAGCGTCCGGCCCAGCATGAGGTGCGCGTACGTCTCCACCGGGTCGAGCTCCAGAACCCTCCGCAGCTCCTCCTCCGCCTTGCCCAGCCGGGCCGAGTGGTAGTAGGAGCGAGCCAGCAGCAGCCGCGGCGCGACCTGCTCCGGGGCCTCCCCGACCAGTCCGCCCAGGATCCGCGCGGCCGTCAGGTACTCCTTGGCTTCGAAGAACATCTGCGCCCGGTCCCACCGGTCGGCGGCGGTGCCGAACTCGTAGTAGGTCTCGGTCTCGCTCACGTGTCCTCCTTCGTGTGGTGCGGCCCGTCCCCGGACCGCCCCGCCGTACGTTCAGCCATGACAACACCGCACAATGGTTGAACATTCCACTAAAGTTCTGGCGTGGGGCCCGACGCCCCGTGCCCCTGCGGGAATAGGTTGAGCGCCATGAGCAATCTCGATCGCCAGGCCACCCCCTCCGTCTGCGGCGGGCGGGGTTTCGTCGTCGCCGAGCCCGTCCGTGAGCTGCTGGCTCCCCGCCACGTCCGACTGGGCGGGTCCACCGAGGTCCGCCGCCTGCTGCCCAACCTCGGCCGGCGCATGGTGGGGGCGTGGGCCTTCGTCGACCATTACGGCCCCGACGACATCGCCGACGAGCCGGGCATGCAGGTCCCGCCGCACCCGCACATGGGGCTCCAGACCGTCAGCTGGCTCCACGAAGGGGAGGTGCTCCACCGGGACAGCCTCGGCAGTCTGCAGACGGTACGCCCCCGAGAACTCGCCCTGATGACCTCGGGCCGCGCCATCAGCCACTCCGAGGAGAGCCCGAAGGAACACGCCCGGCTTCTGCACGGGGCGCAGCTCTGGGTGGCCCTTCCGGACGCCCACCGCAACGTCGAGCCGCACTTCCAGCACCATGCGGACCTGCCCGTCGTCACGGCCTCCGGCCTGTCCGCCACCGTCATCCTGGGCGAACTGGACGGGGCGGCCTCGCCCGGTACGACGTACACGCCGATCGTCGGCGCCGACCTGTCCCTGACCGGTGGCGCCGAGGCCCGCCTGCCCCTGGTCCCCGACTTCGAGTACGCGGTCCTGTCCATGTCGGGCGAGGCCGAGGTCGACGGCGTACCCGTGCTGCCCGGCTCGATGCTCTACCTCGGCTGCGGACGTACCGAACTTCCCCTGCGTGCCCTCTCCGACGCGGGGCTGATGCTTCTGGGGGGTGAGCCGTTCGAGGAGGAGTTGGTGATGTTCTGGAACTTCATCGGCCGATCCGGTGAGGAGATCGTACAGGCGCGAAAAGACTGGGAGGAGGGCTCCCGGTTCGGCGAGGTGCGGGGCTACGACGGCGCCCGCCTGTCCGCCCCCGAGCTTCCCGCCACTCCGCTGAAGCCGCGTGGACGGGTGCGCTGAACTGGGGAAATCCATACGTCGAGTTGGCCTTGCTCCCGGTGGCGGCCGCCGCGCTGGAACTCCGATACGCATCCCGTCCTGTGCTCGGACTCGGAGGTCTGCTGGATCTGCGTCCTGGCCGCTTTCGCGGTCGCGTTCCATCCCGACAACCTCGTGGAGGACGAGGCGGCGCTGGACTTCCCGGGTGAGAAGTCGGTGTCCTGGACCGGCTGCATGGACTTCGCCCTGCCGGCCATGGCCGCCTTCGGCACGACGGACGTCACGGTGATGTCGCGAGAGATGCGCCGGACCGTGGCGGCCAACGCGACCGTCGCGTTCGTCTTCAGCACAGTGATCGTGGCCGACTTGGTCGCGGCGCTGGACAGGGGGCAGGGCGCCTGACAGGTGCCGTTGGCCCCGGGCGGCCGGGGTGGTGGCCGGGGCCAACGGCGCCGGGCGGGGTGGGCCGGCCTCCGCCCTTCCTGCTCAGGGGATGAGTACGAGGCGGACCGGGTCTCCGGTCTTCTTCTCCAGCTGGGCGACGGCGTCCGCCGCCTCGGCCAAGGGGATGTGGGCGCTGATGGAGGGGCCGAGGTCGATCCGCCCGGTGGCGGCCAGCCCGACGAGCTGCTCCACGTGTTCCGGCTCGGAGCCGTAGTGTCCGCGGATCTGCTGGACGTTGAAGCAGAAGTCGATGCTGTCGGCGACGGTGACCGGCTCCGGGGTGAGGCCGGCGAGTACCAGGACGCCGTTCGGGCCGAGGACCGTGGTGGCCTGGGAGCGGGCCGCTCCGACGCCCGCGAAGTCGAAAGCGACGTCGATGCCCCTGCCTGCCGTGGCCTTGCGTACTGCCTCGGCGAAATCTCCGGCCATGGGGTCGAGCGCGTAGTCGGCGCCGAAGAGGAGGGCGCGCCTGCGGGCCGAGGGCAGCGGGTCGACGGCGATGACGGGGGCGGCGCCGGCCAGGCGGGCCAGCCGGATGCCGTGGGCGCCGAGGCCTCCGGCGCCCCAGATGCCGACGGTCTGCGCGGGGCGGACCGCGCCGGTGTCCACGATCGCGGCGTACGGCGTGGAGACGGCGTCGGGAATGATCGCCGCCTGGTCGAAGGGCAGGCCGTCCGGTATGGGGAGCAGGGTGTCCTCCCGCGCGAGCGCGTACTGCGCCCAGCCCCCGTCGTAGTCCACTCCTCGGGTCAGGGGCTGCCGACAGGCCATGTGGCGCAGGCAGTCGGCGCAGTCGCCGCAGGCCTGGCCGGCCTGGAGCACGACCCGCCGGCCGGGGGTCCAGCCGCCCTTCACATCGGGGCCGACGGTGTGGACGACACCGGCCACCTCGTGGCCGGGGGTGATGACGCCGGAGGCCTTGACGGCGTCCACGGGGTGGAAGGGGCTCAGGCTGCCGTCGATCAGATGGATGTCGGACAGGCAGACGCCGGCGGCCCGCACCTCGACGAGGACCTCGCCCGGGCCGGGGACCGGGATCGGGACCTCCTCGATGGCGAAGGTACGGGTGTCCAGGCGCAGCCGTCCGGCCAGCATGGTGTTCATGCGGATACCTCGATGGATTCTGTGAGAAGAGCGAACGCGGCTGGGGCGCTCGGGGTGGTCGATCGACCATGTCGCTCAACCGTGTCGACTGACAATGTCGCCTGTCAAGCCGCCGTCGCCGGGACGTTCTCCGAGGTCGATGAGTTCCTGAGCTCGACTGTGTCGAGCAATACAGTCACTCGACATGTTCACCTGACAAAGTCGTGTGTAATTTGGTTGGTGACTGCTGGAGTGAAACGAAAGGCACGCTCATGACTCAGGTGTCCGTAGGCACGGCGCGGGCGATCCCCGAGCGCCCCCCGCTGCCCCTCGTAGGCCACGCGTTCAACGTTCCGGCGGGTGCGGACTTCCTGGCCTACCTGCTGAAGGAGTTCAGGGAGTTCGGGCCCGTGTACCGGCTGCGGCTCTTCGGGAGGGACACCGTCATGGTCGGCGGTCTGGACCTCGTGACCGAACTGTCGGACGAGACCCGCTTCCGCAAGCACGTCCACGCCGATCTGGTCGAGGTCCGGGCGTTGGCCGGGGACGGTCTGTTCACCGCCTACAACCACGAACCGAACTGGCGCAAGGCCCACGACATCCTGATGCCCGCGTTCTCGCTCGGCGCGATGCGCAGCTACCACGACCCCATGCTCAAGGTCGCCCGCTCGCTGATCGGCAAGTGGGACCGGCTGGCCGGGGTGCAGACGGTGGACGTGCCCGACGAGATGACCCGGCTGACCTTCGACACGATCGGCCTGTGCGGCTTCGGCTACGACTTCGAGTCCTTCCGCCGTGACGACCTGCACCCGTTCGTCGAGGCGATGGCCCGGGCTCTCGTCTTCGCCCAGGAGAAGGGCGAGTCCATCCCGGGCTCCGAGCTGTTCAAGAGGAAGAAGGTCGAGCAGTTCCGCGCGGACATCGACCTGATGACGGACCTCGTCGACGATGTGATCAGGGAGCGCCGCGCCTCCGGCGACACCGGTACGGACGACCTGATGGGGCTGATGCTGCACACCAAGGATCCGGCCACCGGCGAGCCGCTGGACGACGTCAACATCCGCCACCAGGTGATCACCTTCCTGATCGCCGGCCACGAGACCACCAGCAGCTCGCTCTCCTTCGCCCTCTATTACCTGACCAAGCACCCCGAGGTGCTCGCCCGGGCCCAGGCCGAGGTGGACGCCCTCTGGGGTGACACCGACTCCCCGGACCCCCGGTACGGCGACATCGGCAAGCTCACCTACATCCGCCAGATCCTCAACGAGAGCCTGCGGCTGTGGCCGACGGCTCCCGCGTACGCCGTCGAGCCGATCGAGGACACCGTCATCGGCGGCAAGTACCCCGTACGCAAGGGCGAGTCGCTGATGGTGATCAACTCGGCCCTGCACCGGGACGCTGCCTGGGGGGAGAACGTCGAGCTGTTCGATCCCGAGCGCTTCACCCCCGAGCGGGAGGCGGCCCGCTCGGTCCACGCCTTCAAGCCGTTCGGCAACGGCGAACGGGCCTGCATCGGACGCCAGTTCGCGCTGCACGAGGCCACCCTGCTGCTCGGCCTGCTGGTGCACCGCTACCGCCTGATCGACCACACCGACTACCAGCTGAAGATCAAGTCGACCCTGACCATCAAGCCCGACGGGTTCAGCCTGCGGCTCGCCCGCCGTAGCAGCGACGAACGGCGCCTGCCCACCGCGGCGGCGGCCGAACCCACCGCGGGCCGGACCGCTGCCGTGACGCGCCGGGCGAGCGGGACCGCGCTGACCCTGCTGCACGGCTCCAACCTCGGCACCTGCGCCGGCCTCGCCCGCGATCTGGGCGCGGACGGCGAGGGTCACGGCTTCGCCCCGACGGTCACCTCCCTCGACCAGTACACGGAGAGACTGGCCGATGCCAAGGGCCCCGTCGTCATCGTCGCCGCCTCCTACAACGGCCGCCCCACCGACGATGCCGCCGAGTTCGTCGCCTGGCTGGAGGACCTCGCCCCCGGCTCGCTCGCCGGGCTGCGGTACGCCGTCCTCGGTGTCGGCGACCGCAACTGGGCGGCCACCTACCAGCGCATCCCCACCCTGATCGACGAGCGTCTGACCGCAGCCGGCGCCGTCCCGCTCCTGGGGCGCGGGAGCGCCGACGCCTCCGGCGACTTCGGCGGAGCGGTCGACCAGTGGACGGAGAACCTCTGGAAGGCGCTCCTGGACGAGTACGGCCAGGCCGTCGCCGGTGAAGCGGCCGACCCCGCACCCGAGGCCGAAGGGGAAGGGCTGTACGAGCTGGAGGACACCTCGGAGTCGGTCCTCGGCCCTCTCGCCGAGCGTCACGGCGTTCAGCCGATGAAGGTTCTCGAAGCGTACGAACTCGTCGACACCGACCACGAACTGGGCCGCTCCAAGCGGTTCCTGCGGCTCGGGCTGCCCGAAGGCGTCACCTATCGGACCGCCGACCACCTGGCCGTCCTGCCGAGCAACCCCGAGGCGCTCGTTGAGCGCGTGGCCGACCGCTTCGGCCTCGACCTGGACCGCACCGTCCGGCTGCGTGCCCGCCGTCGGAGTCGGGCCGCCCTGCCCGTCGACCGGCCGCTGACCCTGCGCCGCCTGCTCACCGACTTCGTCGAACTCCAGGACGCGGCCACCCAGGAGCAGGTCGCCGTGCTCGCCGAGCACACCGCCTGCCCGCCCGAGAAGCAGCCGCTCACCGCCTTCGCCACCGCCGATCCCGATACCTTCCGGGAACAGGTGACCGCCGCGGGCCTCAGCCTCCTGGACCTCCTGGAGCGCTACCGCGCGTGCGAGCTGCCCTTCGAGCGCTTCCTTGAGCTGCTCCCGGTACTGCGTCCCCGGCACTACTCGATCTCGTCGTCCGCCGCGGCCCGGCCCGGTGAGGCCGACCTGATGGTGTCGCTGCTCGCCGCGCCCCACCGGTCGGGGGAGGGGGCCTTCCAGGGCATCGCCTCGCACTTCCTGCAGACCGTGAACGCGGGAGACGTGATCCAGGCCCGGGTCCTGCCGTGCAGCGAGTCCTTCCGCCTCCCCGAGGACACCTCCGTGCCGGTGATCCTGGTCAGCGCGGGCACCGGCCTCGCACCCTTCCGCGGCGCGGTCCTCGACCGCCACCACACCGGCTCGACCGGCACCCTGCTCTGCTACTTCGGCTGCGACCACCCCGACGTGGACTTCCTGCACCGGGAGGAGTTCGAGGCGGCCGAGGCGGCCGGCGCCGTCAGCATGCGCCCCACCTTCATGCACGCGCCCGAGAGCGGCGCCCGCTTCGTCCAGGAGCGCATCGCCCGCGAGAGCGAGGAGGTGTGGTCGGTCCTGGAGGCCGGCGGACGCGTCTACGTCTGCGGCGACGGCCGCCGTATGGCTCCGGCCGTAAGGGAAGCATTCATGGCGATCTACCGTGAGCGGAGCGGCGCGAGCGATGAGCGGGCCGTGGCATGGCTGGCCGAGCTCGTCGAGTCCGGGCGCTACGTCGAGGATGTCTGGGCCGGCTGATTCTCCCGAGTGGGCAAAGACGTCTGTGGGCGCACCCGGAAAGGTGCGCCCACAGACGTATCCGGGTCGGTCAGGCCGTCGGCACGTCCGGGAGTTCGAGGTCTCCCTTCGCCAGCGCCACGGTCGCGGCCACGAGTGCCCTGAGACCCGTCCGCTCGGCGGTTTCGTCGGGCAGGGCCACAAGGACCTGCATGGTGAGCCCGTCGAAGCCGGAGAGGAAGAACCGGGCCACCGTTTCGGGAGACTCGGCCAGCTTCTGCCCCGTCCTCTTCGCCGTCTCGGTGATCACCTGTGCGGTCACTTCTATGACCCGCTGGTAGTGGCCCTGCCGGGCCTCGTTGAGGCCGGGCACGCGCAGGGCGAACATGGTCAGCTCACTGAGCAGCCGGTGGTGCGACGTCGGCTCGCGCACGGTTCCCCACAGGGACTGCGCGAAGGCGATGATGGTCTCCTCGAAGCCCGCGTCCTCCGGCGCTGCGCGCTTCACATGCGCGACCAGCTCGTCGGTGATCTGGTCCATGACCGCGCGGTAGAGGCCCTCCTTCGAGCCGAAGATGTAGTGGACGGTGGTCTGGGCGACACCCAGCTCCGCGGCGATGGCACGGGTACTCCCCGCGGCCACGCCCTCCCGGGTCATGAGATCGATGGCCGCCTTGATCAACTGGGGGCGGCGCTCCGCCGCGGAAACATGAGCCATGTGCTGACTATATCGACCCAGTCGATCGACACAGTCGGCTCCCCCAACCCCGGGCCCGAGGGTGCTGGGTTCCTTCGGCGCTCGGTCCGCTCCTCGCCGGAAGAGAGCCGGGCGACCGGGCGCCGCGCCAGGCTGATGATGAAAATGGGATGGCACCCCACCCTTGAGCCCCTCGTTCCCGAGCTGCACGTCAGGAACGTGACGTCGTCGCGGGTCAGCTCCACGGGGGAGGGGCTGCGGCCCTCGAACTCGACGATCAGAGCCACCAGGTCGCCGTCCGGCGCCGGGGCGTGGCGTTCCGTCGTCCGGAAGACCCGCGGATCGTTCCTCGACCGGTAGTCCAGCGCCGACGCGCTGATCAGCCAACGCACTGTGCTCCCCGCCGGCGCCCCGAGCGTCTCATGGACCTCCTCGTCCGCACAGACGACCCCGACCGCCCCGGAATCGACGATGATGCGGCGGAGCTCCCGGCGCCGGTACATCGGGTTGAGTCCCAGTGCCGGGGCCCCCAGCTTCCACAGGGCGAGCAGCGCCAGCGCGTACTGCGGGACGTTCTGCAGGTACACCCCGGCCCGGTCGCCGCGCCCGGTCCCGCGCGCCCCGAACGCGGCGGCCGGGGAATCCGACGCGGAGTCGCCGCGGACGACTCCGGACACTGCGACGCGTGTTTGAGCACGATGGTGTTGCCCAGCGCGAGATTTGGTGCGGCGAACCGGGCCACCTGGTAGTACGGGTGGTTCCAGGGCATGACCCCCAGCAGCACGCCGACCGGCCGGCGTCGGACGACAGCGGTGCCCTGCCCCTCCAGAAGCTCGATCGGCTCGTCGGTGAGGAACGTCTCCGCGTTCTCGGCGTAGTACCGGTAGATGGAGGCGCTGAACTCGACCTCCCCGACGGCCTCGTCCACCGACTTGCCCATCTCCCGGTGGATGATCTCGGCAAGGTGCTGGCTGCGCTCGCTGTGCAGGGTTGCGACGGCATGCAAGAACCGGGCGCGCTCTTCCACGGAGGTCTGCCGCGACCACCGCGCGTAGGCGCCCGCCGCCGCGTCGAGTGCCGCGTCGACGACCTCGTCCGTCGCGGTGGGGTACTCCTGGACCAACTTGCCGGTGGCCGGGTCCGCCACCGCGTACACGTGCCTCTTCGCCATGCTGATTCCTTGTTGGTGTGACGGGTTCACGCGAGGGCCCCGGTCGTGCGGGCCGGGTTCGCGTCCGAGGCCGCGTTGTGGTCGTGCAGTGCGCGGTAGGCGCGGAAGTAGACGAATCCCTGGGTGCCCCACGTCGCCAGCGCGGCGGTGTAGAAGATCGTGCGGTTCGCGTCGTCGAACGGCAGCGGGAAGAAGTCGTAGGTCAACGCGATGGTGGTCCCGGCAGCGGTGACCAGGCCCGTCCAGATCGCGAGCCGCTTCGCGCCCGCGCTCCAGAGCCGCTTGACGAAGTACCCGAGGAAGACCGCCGTGAGGAGGTTGACGACGACATAGAACACGGCGACCCAGAACGCGACGCCGCCGGTGTGGAGATCCGCGCCGTGGAAGGGCCGAAGAAACAGACCGGCCACGATCGCGACTCCGAACACCGCGACGTCGACGCTGCGGCTCGGCTTGTAGCGGTGGGTGACCTTCATCAGGCCCATGATCAGGATGAGCGTGATGCCGACCGACCTGGAGAAGGCGTCGAAGAAGTACGCAACGTCGTACAGGACGCTGTCGCTCTCGGCCCCGAGCAGCGACCAGAGCAGGAAGTTGCTGCCCGACGTCGCGACGACCATCAATTCGAGACCGAGGAGGTAGTTGCCGTACCGGCGGATGAGCTTCCAGCCGTAGAAGTACCCGACGAAGATCATCCACAGGTCGGCGAGCAGGAACAGCGCCTCCTTCAACGCGACGCCCCCGCTCGGACGTCTCGGGACAGGAGGGCGGCGATGTTCTCGGCGGTGCGCTGGCCCGTCAGAACCGCGCCGTTCATGGTGCCGGCCCATTCGCCGGCGGTCTCGGTGCCGGCCCAGTGGACGCGTGCGTGGGGCTCGGTCAGAGCCCTGCCGTAGCTCGTGGTCGCGTGGGGACCGGCGACAGGGTGGGGGCCGCCCGGGGCGAAGGGTTCCGCTCCCCAGCAGTGGTCCAGGTAGTCGATCGGGGTGCGGGCCTGCGGACCGTAGAGGTCGACGAGCTGCCGGACGACCAGGGCGCGTCGGGTCTCGGGGTCGAAGCCGTCGAAGACGCGAGGGTCGCAGAAGGCCATCAGAACACCCGGTCCGCCGGGGGCGGGGGACACGTCGAAGGTGATGAACACGGTTCCGGTGTCGGTCAGCGCCTCACCGGAGAAGCCGTCGGTCCGCCAGAACGGCTTCTCGTAGGCCACGAAGGCCTTGCTGAGGACACCCATGCGCCAGGTTCGCGTGAGTCCCTCGGCCCGCTCGGGCAGAGCGGGCTCGAACTCGATGGTGGCACGGTGCGCCGGGGCGGCCGTGACGATCGCGTATCCCGCGTGGATCTCGCCGGAATCGGTGCGGACGGTGACGCCGTTGTCGTCCTGCGTGATGCGGCGCACCGGTGTCTCCAGCCGCACACGGTCGCCGAGCCGCTCCGCCACCCGCTTGGCGATCTCCTGGGTGGTCTCGACGAACCGGTCCTCGTTCGCTCCGCCCTCGACGTCCAGCATGTGATGGAGCCCGCCCGCCGCACGGATGTAGCGCATCACGTGCAGCAGGGAGACGTCTCCCGGGGCGCAGCCCCACTGCACCTTGCTGACGATGGTCATCAGCGCACGGGTGCTGGGCAGCGCGCACTTCCGGTCGAGCCACTCGCCGAACGAGATCGCGTCGAGCCGGCCCGCTCCGGGCGTCTCCCACGCGGCGTTCACGTCGATGGTCGCGACCAGCTTGTTCACCGCCGTCTGCATGCGGGCCATGTCCACCAGGACCGCGGGGGAGACCTTGGGGATGGTGCCGCTGTAGGTCCGGCGCCGTCCTGCCATCCACAGCACGTTGCGACCCTGGTCGAACTGGCCGGTCGTGGTACATCCCATCCGGTTCGCGAGGTCCCGGATGGCGGTGTGGCGTCGTGCTACCCAGGTCGCTCCGAGGTCGACCTGCACGCCCGCCACCTCACCTGAGAAAGTGTTGGGTAACTGATCAACTGCTGCTTGTAGTCGACGGCGGTGATCTTCGT
>NZ_BMSG01000057.1 GCF_014649035.1 Streptomyces sindenensis | reverse complement strand
CCAACCTATGCCTGACCAGCGAAAACGCCGCCCTCAGGTTCGGTACGACAACAGCTACTGAAGGGTTACGACAGAGGAACTCGTCAGGGCTTGGACCGCGGCGCGGGCAACCCACCGACTGATCGCTGCGTCGCGCTCCCTCATCTTGGCCATCTGTCGAACCAGGCGGACCCCGGAAGCGGGGCGCCTGCCTGCTGCGCCAGGTGGTCATCCACCCCGGTGAGCGGGTTCCGAACCATCGCCTTGAGCCTCCACCGCTTCCCGCACGCGCTGGTCCTCGCGCAGGGAGCCGACATCGCGCTCCAAGGGGGTGCGGCTCACTGCTGTCGCCAGGTTCTCCAGGGCGTGCTTCTGCAAGTCTGCCTCGCTCCGTAGCGCTGGGCTCCGGCCACCGGCTTCTTCCCATGTCCGGAGGGCCTTCTCCACGCGTGCCCAGTCCGGGTCCCTGTGCTCGCGCACATCGGCCGCCGCCTGCTCCATGTCCGATTCCAGGGCTTCGGCCAAGGCCTCCACTTCGGGAGTCGAAGGGTTGTCGTCGTGCGGGACGCGGCTCTCCATGAGCGTCGCTGCTCTGTCGAAACCTTCGAGCGCCTCCTGAGCGTCCTTCGCCTCTTGCGCGGTCAGGCCCCTGGGGCGGACCGGTTCCTGTTGTGCCCGGTCATAAGCCTCCTGCCAGGCGGCGCGGGCTCTTCTGCTCCTCAGTTGGGCGCTGCGCATGTCGGCACGGCGTTCCGCGGTCGGTGCCGCGAAGTGGCGGAGCACGGCCGCCGCGTGGCGGCCGTCGGCGGCAAGCCAGTCCGCCAGCCGCTCCCGTAGCCGGGGCGTCTCCCACGCGGGAAAGACCGCGTAGGCCAGCATGGCCAGGGCTCCGCCCAGCAGAGTGAGGGTCATCCGCTCCGGAACCGTCTGTTGCCATGCCTGGCCGCCCATGCCAAGCAGGAAGACGACGTAGGCGGCGGTGAAGCACTGGGAGTAGGCGTAGCCCGTACGGATCAGGGTGTACGACAGGCCCGCCGAGACCACCGCCAGCGCACCGGAGAGACGGGCGTCCGGGCCCAGGGCCTCCACGGCCCCGGTGGCGAGCGCGACACCCACCAGAGTCCCGGCGAGACGGGCGACCGCACGCGCGTACGTCCGGTGGAAGTCCGGGCGCATCACCATGACCGAGGCGATGGGCGCCCAGTAGCCGTGCCCCAGGGGCAGCTGTGCGGCGATGAGGTAGCCGAGCGTGGCCACCGCCGCCAACCGAACGGCATGCCGGAAGACGGGCGAGTCGCGTCGGAGCTCACGGCGGACGGCCCGTGCGACGACCGGAACAAGCCGGAACAGGGTCGGGCGCTCCAGGAACTCGACGCGTGCGCCTCCGTGGCGCACGGGCGGCCTTCTGCGAGCGTTGCCGCACTCCGCGATCTCCAGCGCCTCGCCGAGCAGTTGCCTGAGTCTTTCGGCGGCCTGCCTCGCCGGACCTTCGAGCACCTCGTGCTCCGCGTCTGCCCGCAGGAGCTCCGAGGTTCTCGGCGGTACCTCGACGGGGGTGCCTCGCCGGATCGACCGGGCGGCCGCATCCAGCACCTCAGCGGCCGCGTCGAGCAGTTCCCGTGCGCGGTCCCGCCCGGGTCCCTCGGCCGGGGCGCCGATGTGGGGGTCGGCCAGCGCGGTGATGGCCGGCACCATGCGTTCGGCAACTCCTCGCGGACCGTGCAGGGCGACGGGGCGCGTGCGAGCCTGGGACGGCGTCACGGCCGCCGCGTCCCGGGCTGTCATCAAGGGCTCGGGGTCGAACCCGGCCGTCGGGTCGTGCCGGAGCCGGCGGGCGTAGTCCGCCACGGCGGCCAGAGCGTCGGCGAGCGCGTCCCGATGCGCCCCCCATCGGCGGATCGGGAACAGCAGGATCAGCGCTGCCTGCACCGCACCGCCGAGCGCGATGATCCCGGCGTGCTCCAGGGCCCGTCCGGTGCTCGTGGGCAGGGTGATGGTCACCAGCATGCTGCCGACGGTCGTCGCCCCGACGATCCCAGCGGTCGATCCGACGGCCCACGCGAGCCCCGCCCCGAAGGTCCACAGGGCCAGCAGCGGAAGGAACGTCACGAGGTGCCCCGCCGCCAGGTACCCCGCCAGGGTGCTGAGCGCCAGCCCCGCGCCCGCGCCGAGCGCGATCACCTTGCGGGGGCGCCAAGCGCGCTGGAAGGTGGCCCCACCCGCGGAGAAGGCGCCGAGGGCGGCGGATGCGGCGTACGCGGGGGAGCCGAGCCACAGCGCCGGCCCGACGAGGAGTGCCACACCGACGGCCGCGCGCAGAGCGAGCAGGGGCTCCAGGCGCGTCTCCTCGATGCTGAGCCCGGATCGGAGGACGTCCCTCAGGGCTCGCGGCCACGTCACGGGCGCAGGCCTGGCCGGAAGGCCGCTTCAGCTCGCGTCGGCCGGATCGCCGGAGCCACCATCATGTTCATCTCACCATCGCCGAGGAGAGGGGCGGGACAGGCCGTGTGCCGTCGCCACCGGTGCGTGTGCATCGTGCCTGCGGCTAGCCATCGTGCTCGCCCTGGAGCATGTGGCGACGTTCCTGTTCGCGCTTGGAATAGGCCGCTGCTCGGATCGCCTCGTCGCTCTCCAGCCCCGACCCCAGCGCGCCGCCCACTGTGGCAATCGAAGCCACGAACCATGACAGCGTGCAGTAGTTCTGCGCGTTCAACGGATGCCGGGTCGCGGAGGCGAACACGTGGCCGTTGAGCACGAAAAGCGCCCACACGAAGCTGACGACCATCAGGCCGACGTAGCAGACGGCTGCCCCGATGCTCACGGTCACCAGGGTCGACGTGTTGTAGAGAACCGATCGCTGCCTCGCCTCCGGCGATCCTTCCGTTGTGCGATGCCACAGGTTCGCGTCCACGATCAGCCAGCCGATCATGAGCCCGACGGAACCGACCGTGGCGATGACGAGGCGTGGCGTACCCAGGGAGGTGGCCAGGCTCCAGACGGTGTCGTCCACCGTGGCGATGGCTCCCGTGGCGAGTGCGGCGGCCAGGGCTTTGGACAGGCCCGGCACCAGCCGCCACGGCCGGTTGGCGCGGACCATGCCGACGAGCAATTTGACGTAGCCGCGCGGGCCGTCGGCGACGTAGCGCAGATCGGCGAGCTCCTCCTCGTCGACGGGGCCCGGGCGGATGGGCGCGAGGCGGCCGGCGAAGGGGCCGAGCGGCGGTCGGCGATAGGCAGCTCGCTCACATCCGGGGGACCGCGAAGCGGCCAGGCTGAGCACGGCTTCCTCCACGACCCGCCGTGCCTTTCCCTGCAACCGCCAGCCCCCCAGGGACGGAAGGGAAAGCAACGCCGTCCCGTGTTCGTGGCTCAAATCCACCACGAGCCTTCGCCTGTGCGAGTGCAGCGGAAGGTCGGTGAGGGCCACGACGATGTCCCAGTTCTCCGCACGTCCGTCCTCCACGATCCGGCGCATCAACGTGGACGGGTCCTCGGCGTCCGCGGTGAAGGGCCTGCTGAGCACCTCGACAGCGAACCGTCTCTGCCGGCCGGACTTCTCGGCGAGCCGGGCGGGAAGGGTCCGTGCCAGGCGCTTCGCGACCATGGTCGGCGCGTCCGGGTCCGCGAGGAGAACGACCACCGTGACGACCTGCGACGACGCTTGCATGACTGCATCCTTCTCGTTGTCCGTCCCCGCGACCGCAAATGCCCACAGAATGCCTCCGGTGTGGCGTCGGCCATGCGATGACACGCTGGCCCCGGCCGGCCGGTACGGGCGGAGCGGCCGGATTTCCGTCGTTCTGCCCGTACGGGGCCTGCTCTCCGTGACGGGTGATCAGCCCTCTCGGACGATCGTCAGGAGCGCGCGAGCCGGGCCGCGAGATAGGGCGCGGTGGCGCTACGGCGGGCCTTCGCGACCTCGGCCGGCGGGCCCGCCGCGACCACCCGCCCGCCCGCATCGCCGCCGCCCGGCCCGAGATCGATGACCCAGTCGGCGGTGGTGATCGTGTCCAGGTCGTGCTCGACGAGGACGACCGTGTTGCCCGCGTCGACGAGGCGGTGCAGCTGGCGCAGCAGCAGTGCGATGTCCGAGGGGTGCAGGCCCGCTGTCGGTTCGTCGAGCAGGTAGAGCGCGTGGCCGCGGCGGGCCCGCTGCAGTTCGGTGGCCAGTTTGATGCGTTGTGCCTCACCGCCGCTGAGCTCTGTGGCGGGCTGCCCCAGGCGCAGGTACCCCAGTCCCACCTCGCGCAACGTCTCCAGACTGCGGGCGGCGGGCGGGACGGCGGAAAGGAACTCGGCGGCGTCGTCGACGGACAGCGCCAGTACGTCCGCGATGTTCTTGCCCCGGTAGGTGACTTCCAGCGTTTCGGCGTTGTACCGGGCGCCCTGGCAGGTCGGGCAGGGGGCGTAGGTCCCGGGCAGGAAGAGCAGTTCCACCGCGACGAATCCTTCGCCCTGGCAGGTCTCGCACAGCCCTTCGGGCACGTTGAAGGAGAACCGGCCGGCCGTGTAGCCGCGCGCCCTGGCCTCGTCCGTCGCCGCGTACAGCTTGCGCACCGCGTCGAACATCCCCGTGTACGTGGCCAGATTGGACCGAGGAGTACGCCCGATGGGCCGTTGGTCGACCCGGACCAGCCGGTCGAACGACTCGACCCCCGACGCGTCCTGAACGTCCACCTCCAGCCGCGCCTCGTCAAGATCCTCGGGCCCGAGTCCGAGGTGGCCTCGCACGACCTCGGCGAGCACCTGCGTGACCAGCGTCGATTTTCCGGAACCGGACACACCCGTCACCGCCGTCAGTACGCACAGCGGTACGTCCACGGACACGTCACGCAGATTGTGGCGGGACACGCCGCTCAGGTGCAGCCAGCCGTGCGGAGTGCGCGGCCGGTGTTCGAGCGGCTCGGCACGCCCGAACAGATACCGGCTCGTGGCCGACTCCTCCACCTGCTCAAAACCGGCGACGGGGCCGCTGTACAGCACGCGCCCGCCGCCCTCACCGGCGCCGGGGCCGATGTCGACCACCCAGTCCGCCCGCCGTACGACGTCCATGTCGTGCTCCACGACGAACAGCGAGTTGCCCGCTGCCTTGAGGCGCTCCAGCACGTCCAGCAGCGGTTCCGCGTCAGCCGGGTGCAGACCCGCGGAGGGTTCGTCGAGGACGTAGACGACGCCGAACAGCCCCGAGCGCAGTTGTGTGGCGATCCGCAGGCGCTGCGCCTCGCCGGGCGACAGGGTCGTCGAGCGGCGCCCGAGGCTGAGGTATCCCAGGCCCAGGTCGAGCAGTACGGCGACCCGCGCGACCAGATCGCCGCAGATCCGGACCGCGACCTCGGTCGTCTCCCCGGACCGGGCGGTGGAAGTGGTGGCGTCGGGCTCGGACCGCCGTGCGACGGGCCGCAGCAGCGCCGCGACCTCGGAGAGCGGCATCGCGTTGACTTCGGCGATGGAACGTCCGGCGAAGGTCACGGCGAGCGCCTCGGGCCGCAGTCCGCTGCCGTGGCACTCGGGGCAGGGCACGCTCCTGACGAACCGGAGCGCCCGTTCGCGCATCTTCTCGCTTTTGGAGTCGGCAAGGACGTGCATGATGTGCTTGCGGGCGCTCCAGAACTTGCCCTGGTAGCCGTAGTCGACGCGGTCCTCCTCCGGCTCGATGTAGACGGAGGGCTGCTCGTCCGTGTACAGCAGCCAGTCCCGGTCCTTCTTCTTGAGCCTGCGCCACGGTCGGTCGATGTCGATCCCCAGGCCATGGACGATGCTGCGCAGGTTGGCCCCCTGCCAGGCGCCCGGCCAGGCGGCGATCGCACCCTCGCGGATGCTCAGCGAGGGGTCCGGGACGAGGAGGTCCTCGGTGACATCGTGGACGACCCCGAGTCCGTGGCATTCCGGGCAGGCCCCGGCAGGGGTGTTCGGTGAGAACGAATCGGCGTCCAGTCGTGCGGCCCCTGCCGGATAGGTGCCGGCGCGGGAGTACAGCATGCGCAGCAGATTGGACAGGGTGGTGATGGTGCCGACCGTCGATCGCGAACTGGGCGCCCCACGGCGCTGCTGCAGGGCCACCGCCGGTGGCAGTCCGGTGATTTCCTGCACGTGCGGTGCACCGACCTGCTGCAACAGCCTCCGGACGTACGGTGCCACGGACTCGAAGTAGCGCCGCTGTGCCTCGGCGTAGAGCGTGCCGAACGCGAGCGAGGACTTGCCGGACCCGGAGACGCCCGTGAAGGCGACCATCGCGTCCCGCGGAAGATCGACATCGATGTTCCGCAAGTTGTTCTCACTGGCGCCCCGGACCTGCACGAAGGGGTCGATCGCGTCCATGTCCACCCTTCCTGAGTACCTGATCGCGCGGGGAACCGCGCGACGGGAGCCGGCGAGCGGTTTCCTTTCCGACCCTGCGGGGGCCAAGGATCAGCGCCATGGTGCGGACCGGTCCGCCTCCGGTCGAGGCCTCTCCGGACCTGTGGTGCCGCCGCGGACGAGGTTGCCGGCATTCTCCCGGTACTCGTGTACGAGGCGAATCGCCATGGCGCCTTCACCGGTGGCCGAGGCAACTCGTTTGACCGAGCCGCTCCTCACGTCACCGGCTGCGAAGACCCCGGGAAGCCTGGTCTCCAGCAGCATGGGACCACGGCCGAGCGAGTCCCACCGGGTCGCGTCGGCAGCGGCCCGGGCGTCGGCCCCCGTCAGGACGAAGCCCTTCTCGTCCAGGGCGAGGGCTCCCCTCAGCCATTCCGTGCGCGGGCGGGCGCCGATGAACACGAACAGCGCGGTGGCCCGCAGCGGGCGGCGCTCACCGCGGATGTTGTCCTCGATGCTCAGCGACTCCAGTATGTCCTTCCCGGAGGCAGCCCGGACTTCGGTGTTGAGGAGCACCTCGATCTTCGGGTGACGTTCGACCTGGTCCACCAGGTAACGGGACATGTCCGCGTTGAGATCGCCGCCCCGCACGAGGAGGTGGACTCCGGACGCGTGCTGCGCCAGGAACAGCGCCGCCTGGCCCGCTGAGTTGCCCCCGCCGACCACCGCGACCGGGTCCGCCTCGCAGAGACTCGCCTCGTGCACGGTCGCCGCGTAGTAGACGCTGATGCCCTCCAGACGGTCGACGCCGGGCACCTGGAGCCTCCGGTACCGGACACCCGATGCGAGCACCACGGCGCCCGCCCGGACGTGGGACCCGTCCGTGAAGGAGACCACGTACGCGTCGTCCTGCGGGACGAGACGGTCGGCCTGGGCGGGCACCATGAGACGGGCACCGAACTTGTGGGCCTGGAGCACCGCGCGTTCGGTGAGCTCTCCTCCGGAGATGCCCGAGGGGAAGCCGAGGTAGTTCTCGATGCGGGAGGAGGTGCCCGCCTGCCCTCCGGTGGCCACGGCGTCGACGGAGATCGTGGTGAGACCGTCGGAGGCGCCGTAGACGGCCGCGGCGAGTCCGGCGGGGCCCGCGCCGACCACCATCACGTCGCACTGGGAGGCCTTCACCGTGGGGGCGGGCAGCCCGATGAGTTCCGCGAGTTCGGCGTTGCTCGGATTGCGGAGCAGCCGCTCGCCCTTCCACAGGACGACCGGAGTCTCTTCGGGACGGATGGAGAACCGGCGCAGCAGCGCCTCAGCCTCCCCGTCCCTCTCCAGATCCAGCCAGCGGTGGGGGAGCCGGTTGCGGGCGGCGAACTCCCGCAGCCGCCGTGTGTCCCGCGAGTAGCAGGATCCCAGGATGCGAAAACCCGCGCCGAGGCCGATGAGGAGATACCGGCGGCCCAGGTAAGCCCGGAGGATCAGGTCACCGAGTACGGGGTCGCGGCCGATCAAGGTGCGCTGGCGCTCCACCGGCACGGCGAGGATCTCGCCGGCCTCACGGACCACCGCCGTGTCGAAGGCGGCCTGCCCCTCAAGCATCCCCAGCTCACCCAGGAACCTTCCGGACCCGTGCAGTGCCACCGTGCGCTCGTCCGGACCGCCATGGTCCTGGAGGATCTCGACGGTGCCGCCGAGGATCGCGAGGAACTCGCGGAACGGCTCTCCCTCCCGGTACAGCACCTCACCTTCCGTGGTCCTGCGACGCTCGCCGTGCGCGGTCAGGTTCTGAAGCTGTTCCGGTGTGAGGCGGGGGAACGCTCCGTACCGGTCCGGTGTCTCACGGACCGCACCGTTCTCGTGCTGAGCGGCACTCATCAGACCAGAGCCTCGTGAACGTAGCACCAGCGCCAGTCCTCGCCCGGTTGGAGGGACTGGACGATGGGGTGTCCGGTACTGCCCGCGTGTCGTCGAGCGTGTTTGAGGGGTGAGGAATCGCAGCAGCCGACGTGCCCGCAGGTGAGGCAGAGGCGCAGGTGCACCCACGGGGAGTGCTCCTTGAGGCACTCCTCGCAGCCCTGCGGGGTGCGCGGTGTGACGGGCCGCACCATGGGCAGGTGCGGATCCGGAATCGTGGCCATGACGTTCTCCTCCCATGCAGTGCGCCACCGCGAGGTTCGGGGAGCCCTCGTGGCAGCCGGGCACAGCGACTCACTGGCCCGCGGTGGCCTGCCGGCCTTCCAGGGCTTGTTCGACCCAATGCCGCAGGACATGGGCCGGTGCCGCACCGGCCTGTCGGGCGACCGTCTCGCCGTGGTCCCGGACGAGCAGCGTGGGCACTGCCTGGACCTCGAACCGCTGACTGAGTACCGGGTTCCTGTCGATGTCGACCTTGACGAGCTTGATCCGTCCGGCGAGGTCGCGGGCGACCTGTTCGAGGGCGGGGCTGACCATGCGGCAGGGGCCGCACCAGGTGGCCCAGAGGTCCACGACGACAGGTTGGACGGCGTTGTCGGCGACTTCGGCGAAGTCGCCGTCACCCGCGTCGACGACCCAGGGGAGCGGCTGCTTGCAGTGGCCGCATCTGGGGCGCCCCTCGGCGGCAACGGGAATACGGTTGTCGCGCCCGCAGTGCGGGCAGGCCACCGTCGTTGTCCGTGTGGTGTTCACGCCGCCCTCGCTTCCCGGACCTCTTCCGGCCGGTCGTAGGTGACCACCAGCTCTCCGTGTTCGGCGTCGACACGGACGGTCGCGCCGTCCTGCACGTCACCCCGCAGAAGAGCACGTCCGACCAGCGTCTCCACCTCGTGGGAGATGTACCGCCGCAGCGGCCTGGCCCCGTACACCGGGTCGTAGCCCTGGTGGGAAATCACTTCTCGCGCCGCATCGGTGAGTTCTACGTCGATGCGGCGTTCCGCCAGCCGTTGCCGCAGTTCGTCGAACTGCAGCTCCACGATCCGTTCGATCTGCCGCTCGCCCAGCGGCTTGAACAGCACGATGTCGTCGACGCGGTTGAGGAACTCCGGGCGGAAGTGCCCGCGCAGCTCGCCCATCACCAGCGCGCGGGCGTCGGGCTTGATCTCACCCTCGGCGGTGGCACCGTCGAGGAGGTGCTCGGAGCCGATGTTGGACGTCATGACGATCACGGTGTTGCGGAAGTCGACGGTGCGGCCCTGGGCATCGGTGATGCGGCCGTCATCGAGGATCTGCAGCAGAGTGTTGAAGACGTTGCTGTGCGCCTTCTCGATCTCGTCGAACAGGACGACCGAGTACGGCTTGCGGCGTACGGCCTCGGTGAGCTGGCCGCCTTCCTCGTAGCCGACGTATCCGGGCGGTGCGCCCATGAGCCTGCTGACGGTGTGCCGCTCCTGGTACTCACTCATGTCGAGGCGGACCATGTTGTCCTCGGAGTCGAACAGCGCCCGGGCGAGAGTCTTGGTCAGCTCGGTCTTTCCGACGCCGGTGGGGCCGAGGAAGATGAACGAACCGATGGGGCGGCGAGGGTCACGGATGCCGGAGCGGGCGCGGATGATGGCGTCGGCGACGAGCCTGACGGCCTCGTCCTGGCCGACGACGCGCTCGCGGAGGATCTCGTCGAGGCGCAGCAGCTTGTCGCGCTCGCCTTCCTGCAGGCGGGCGACCGGGATACCCGTCCAGGCGGCGACGATCTCCGCGATCTCCTCTTCGGTGACCACCTCGCGCAGCAGACGGTTCTGTCCCTGCCGGGTGGCCAGTTGCTCCTCCTCCGCCGCGAGTCGCCGCTCCAGGTCCTGGAGTCGGCCGTACCGCAGTTCGGCGGCACGGTTGAGGTCGTAGGCGCGCTCGGCCTCCTCCGCCTCGTGGCGGACCTGCTCCAGTTCCTGGCGAAGTTCCTGCACCCGCCGGATCGCCTGCCGTTCGGCCTCCCACTGGGCGTGCTTGGCGTCGGCCTCACCGCGCAGGTCGGCCAGTTCCTTGCGCAGCTCCTCCAGGCGGGCCTGGCTCGCGGGGTCCGATTCCTTGGAGAGAGCGGCTTCCTCGATCTCCATGCGGGTGACGCGTCGGGTGATCTCGTCGAGTTCGGCCGGCATGGAATCGATCTCGGTACGCAACCGGGCGCAGGCCTCGTCGACGAGGTCGATGGCCTTGTCGGGCAGGAACCGATCCGTGATGTAGCGGTGGCTGAGGGTGGCTGCGGACACGAGCGCGTTGTCCTGGATCTTGACGCCGTGGAAGACCTCCAGACGCTCACGCAGTCCGCGCAGGATGGAGATGGTGTCCTCGACGCCGGGCTCGTCGACCAGGACCTGCTGGAAACGCCGTTCCAGCGCGGCGTCCTTCTCGATGTGTTTGCGGTACTCGTCGAGAGTGGTGGCGCCGATCATGTGCAGTTCACCGCGGGCGAGCATCGGCTTGAGCATGTTCCCCGCGTCCATGGCCCCTTCTGCGGCGCCCGCACCGACGACGGTGTGCAGTTCGTCGACGAAGAGCAGGATTCCGCCCTGTGCCGCCTTGACCTCGCCGAGCACGGCCTTGAGGCGTTCCTCGAACTCGCCCCGGTACTTGGCGCCGGCGACCAGGGACCCCATGTCGAGGGCGAACACGATCTTGTCGCGAAGCCCCTCGGGGACGTCGCCGCGGACGATGCGCTGGGCGAGACCCTCGATGATGGCGGTCTTGCCGACACCGGGGTCTCCGATGAGGACCGGGTTGTTCTTGGACTTCCGGCTCAGGATCTGGGTGACGCGGCGGATCTCGGCGTCCCGGCCGATGACCGGGTCGAGCCTGCCCTCCTTGGCATCGGCGACGAGATCGCGGCCGTACTTCTCCAGCGCCTCATAGGCCACTTCGGGGTTGACGGAGGTGACCCGCTGATTGCCGCGGACCTGGGTCAGTGCGCCCAGGAACGAGTCCCTGGTGATCCCTGCCCGGTTGAGCAGACGTCCAGCGGCTGTTGACGCCCCCTCCTCGGCCAGGGCGAGCAGGAGGTGCTCCACGGACACGTACTCGTCCTTGAGCCGTTTGGCCTCCCGTTCAGCGGCGTCGAGCAGGCCGGCGAGGCGCTGCGTGACAAAGACCTGGCCGGGTGCCGCGCCGGGGCCGGTGACCTTCGGGCGGCGGGAGAGTTCCTCGCGCACGGCCGCGCGCAGTTCCGCCGCATCGCTTCCGGCCTGCTGCAGAAGGCGTGGGATCAGACCGTCCTCCTGATCGACGAGTGCGAGCAGCAGGTGTTCTCCGTCCACTTCGGTATGCCCCATGCGGCCGGCCGCGGACTGGGCCTCCTGGAGGGCTTCCTGGGATTTCTGTGTGAGACGGTTCATGTCCATGGGGGTGTATCACTCCTCGTGCCGCGGCCGCGCAGGGCGGTTTCGAGCAGGCTGATGCGGTCGAGCAGGTCGAGCACCAGTCCGATGGATGCGTAGTTGAGGCAGAGTCCGGAGCGCAGCCGCTGGACGCGGGCAAGTACCGCTGGGGCGTCGCGGTCGAAAACCAGGCGGCCGACGGCATCGCGTTCGGCGTCGACAAGCCCGAGGGCGACGAACCGGCGGACCAGATCCGGATGGAGACGCGATCGGCGGGCGACGGCCTCCAGGGAAAGTCCCGGGACGGGAACGAGTGCGTAGCGGACAGTCGTCGGAGCCGTGGCGGAGTGGGCGACGGGCTGAACCGGGCGGTCGCCGGGACCGGACCGGGCGGTGCCCGCCGCTCCCGTGGGTCGGTCGGTCATCGCGTCCTCCTGGGGTCGAACGAGGAGGCCGCGGCCAGCTCCTCGAACAGTTCGCGCTCCCGGTCACCCAGGGTGGGCGGCACCACGATGCGGAGCTCGGCGTACAGGT
The DNA here is from genome assembly GCF_014649035.1 of Streptomyces sindenensis. Classification (GTDB taxonomy): domain Bacteria; phylum Actinomycetota; class Actinomycetes; order Streptomycetales; family Streptomycetaceae; genus Streptomyces; species Streptomyces sindenensis. The sequence continues at coordinate 7,053 of NZ_BMSG01000057.1, read as the reverse complement.
CGCCGTTCGCACCACGCGGGTTCGGCATGCCCTCGCCGCGCAACCGCAGCCGACGGCCGCTGGACGAGCCGGCGGGCACGGTGACCTTGGCCGTACCACCGCCGGGGGTGGGCACCGGCACGGTCGCGCCCAGGGCCGCCTCCCACGGGGCCACCGGGACCTGCACATGGACATTGCGGCCGTCCAGCCGGAATGGGGAATGGGACTGGATGCGCACCCGGAGGTGCAGGTCGCCCGCGGGTGCGGCACCACTGCCCCGCCCGCCTTCCCCCGCCAGCCGGATGCGCTGCCCGTCGGTGACGCCAGGCGGGACTTCGACCTCGTAGCGCCGCGGCTCACCGGTGGGCCCGGCGAGTGTGACGGTACGGCGGCCACCCTTGTACGCCTCTTCGACGGTGAGCGGCAGTTCGGCCTCCTGGTCGGCTCCCGGTACGCCCGCGGAGCCGGCACCTGCGCCGAAGAGGGACCCGAGCAGGTCCTCGATGTTCACATCCCCGGCCGAGAAGTCCTCGCCGAAGCCGGTGGTGTACCGGGCGCGGGGGCCGCCTGCGCCGGTGGTCCGCCGAGTACGGAATCCGCCGCCCGCTCCGGCCGCGACCCGTTCGTCGTAGTCCTCGGGGATCTTGCGGAAGTCCTCGCCGAAGCGGTCGTAGCGTGCCCGGGTCTTCGGATCGGACAGAACGCTGTACGCCTCGTTGAGGTCCTTGAAGCGTTCCTCGGCCGACGGATCCTTGTTGACGTCGGGATGGTGTCTGCGGGCGAGCTTGCGGTAGGCCTGCTGGATCTCGTCCTGGCTCGCGGCCCGCGACACTCCCAGCACATCGTAGAAGTCCCGTGCCATGGCCGGTCACTCCCGCTTCGCGACAGTCACGGCGGCGGGCCTGAGCTGCCGATCGCCGTCGCCGTAGCCCGGGCGCAGCACCTGCACGACGGTGCCCGGCTCGATGTCGGGGTCATCGACCACGCTGACCACCTCGTGGTGGGCCGGGTCGAAGGCCACTCCGGTCTCCGCATGCCGCGGGTAGCCGAGCCGTTCGAGGACGCCCACCGCTTGGTCGCGGACTGTCCGGACGCCCTCCACGACCGCACCTGAGTCGGCGTCGGCGTGGGACAGGGCGAGTTCGAGGTTGTCCAGGACGGGCAGGAAGGCGGCGGCCGTACGCGAACGCTCGACCATCCGCTCCCGCTCCAGCTCCCTCGCGTGACGCTTGCGCAGGTTGTCGAGATCGGCGAGGGCGCGCCGCCAGCGGTCCTCCAACTCCCGCACCGCGGCTGCGTGCTCGTCCGCCGCCAAGGCGGGGCCGACCGCCTCGGGTCGCGTTTCGTCCGCCGTCGCTTGCGGCCGGGGAAGCGGGCCGGGTTGGTGCGGCTCCTCGCCAGCAGGGCTTACGGCCTCCTTCGGAGCCGGGCCGGCCGAGCCTGCCCGGTCAGGTTCTTCGGGGTGGGAGGTCATGGCGGCCTCAACCCTTGTCGAACTCGGCGTCGATGACGTCGTCGTCGCTGCCACCGCTCGGGGGAGCATCGGCGGACGCACCCTGACCCGGGTCGCCCGTGGCGGCGGCACCCGGCTGGGCAGCCAGTCCGGCGAGAATCTGCTGGAGTTCGCTGGCCAGTGGCCGCACGCGCTCCACGCCGGCCTCTTCCTTGACCGCCGCCCGGGCATCGGAGATGAGCATCTCGGCCCGGGCCCTCTCGTGCGCGGGGGCCGCGTCGCCCAGTTCGGCCAGGCGCTTCTCGACCTGGTACGCGGCAGCGTCGAGCTCGTTGCGGGCGTCCACGGCTTCGCGAAGCTCCCGGTCCTGGCCCTGATTGCGCTCGGCCTCCTGCACCATGCGCTCGACCTCACCGCGGTCCAGGTTGGAGCTCTCGCTGATGGTGATGCCTTGTTCCTTGCCGGTGTCCCCGTCGCGCGCCGTGACATTGAGGATGCCGTTGGCGTCGATGTCGAAGGTGACCTCGATCTGCGGTTCGCCTCGCGGCGCCGGCCGGATGTCGGTGAGCTGGAACCGGCCGAGCACGCGGTTGTCGGCGGCACGCTCGCGCTGACCCTGGAGAACCACCACATCAACGGCCGGCTGGTTGTCGTCGGCGGTCGAGAACGTCTCCGTACGCCGCACCGGGATGGTGGTGTTCCGCTCGATGATCTTCGTCATGACTCCGCCGCGCGTTTCGACGCCCAGGGACAGGGGCGTGACGTCGAGCAGCAGGACGTCCTTCACCTCACCCTTGAGCACTCCGGCCTGAATCGCGGCGCCCAGGGCCACGACTTCGTCGGGGTTGACGCTCATGTTGGGGTCCTTGCCGCCGGTCAGCCGTCGGACCAGGGCCTGCACGGCAGGTATCCGGGTGGAGCCGCCCACGAGGATGACCTCGTCGATGTCGCTCTCGCCGACCTTGGCGTCGGCCATGGCCTGCTTGACCGGCTCCAGGCACCGCTCCACCAGGTCGCCGGTGATCTGTTCGAACGTGGAGCGCATGACGGATTCGGTGAGGTGTTTGGGGCCCGAGGCGTCGGCGGTGATGAACGGAAGGCTGACCTGCGTCTGGGTGACGGAGCTGAGTTCGGTCTTGGCCTTCTCCGCCGCCTCGAACAGTCGTTGAAGTGCCTGCGGGTCGTTCCGCAGGTCGATGCCGTTCTCCTTCTGGAAGCCGTCCGCGAGATGGTCCACCAGGCGCCGGTCGAAGTCGTCGCCGCCCAGGTGGCTGTCCCCGGCCGTGGAACGCACCTCCACCACGCCGTCGCCGACGTCGAGGATGCTCACGTCGAAGGTGCCGCCACCCAGGTCGAAGACGAGGACGGTCTCGTGCTCCTTCTTGTCCATGCCGTACGCGAGAGCGGCCGCTGTCGGCTCGTTGATGATCCGCAGCACCTCCAGCCCCGCGATCCGGCCGGCATCCTTGGTTGCGGTTCGCTGGGCGTCGTTGAAGTAGGCGGGCACCGTGATGACCGCCTCCGTGACACGCTCGCCCAGCTGCTTGGAGGCGTCGTCGGCGAGTTTGCGCAGCACCTGTGCGCTGATCTCCTCCGGCGCGTACAGCTTGTCGCGCACCTCGAAGCGGGCAGCCCCGCCGTCGCCCTCGACGACGTCGTACGCCACAGCTTTCGCCTCGTCGGAGATCTCGTCGAAGTGCCGGCCTATGAACCGCTTGGCCGAGTAGATGGTTCCTTTGGGATTCAGGATCGCCTGGCGCCGGGCCATCTGGCCCACGATGCGCTCCCCCGTGTCGGTGAAGGCCACCACCGACGGTGTCGTCCGGTTGCCCTCGGTATTGGGAACCACGGACGGTTCGCCGCCCTCCCACGCGGCGATCACCGAGTTGGTGGTGCCGAGGTCTATGCCCACTGCCCTGGCCATGAGGAACTCCTCCCGGTGCTGCGGCCTGCGCCGATTACCGGTCGTTCGCCAACGGAGAAGACCTCCGCGGAGGGCCGTGCGCACCCCGGGGGTTCTCACACCCGGGCTCCTGTACCCGGACCGAACGGACCCGAGCTGGGCTACCGACCCGTAGCGTCGCTCTGCTTCGGATTCCGCTACTTCTGGCGACGTGTACGCGGAGGCTTCCGAACGCTCCCAGCATGTCGAGCCGATTCGCCCCCCGCCTGCGCCTGGCGGGACGAAAACGGATGGGCCCACTCGCCCTGCACGTACTAAGGTGAGATTACGGACATTACGTACGGAGTGGCCTCGCGGGCAGTGACCCGGAACCGCGCTTGTCCGGCCCTCCGACAGCTCGGGATTGGTACTCATGGGGAAGCGTCGGCCGCACAACCTGAACGGCCACTCCTACGAGAAGGGCAGCCGGTCAGCCGTCGGCCACCGCCGACCGGCCGCAACTGGTCCGAGAGAGCCGCGAGCGCTTCCTTCCGGCGGCCGCTCACTCCAGGAACTGACGGTGTTGCTCCGCGACCTTTTCGCCACCTGGGACGAAAGCAGGATTCTGCGCCTGGCCATGGACCACGTTGCCGCCGCCGGGCCTCATACCGCCGAGGCGGGATACCTGCTCGAAGCGGGCGGCGAGCTGGTCCCCAGTGCGGGGAACCGCCAGGAACACGCCCTCATGGTGCAGTCGAAGGTACGGGACCTGGCGGGGCGGGACGGCTCTGTAGCCGTACCCGGCAGGCGCGGCGGTCAGGCCCTGGCGCTGCGCGGAATCGAGGGCCTGCACGGATACCTCGTGGTGACGTCCCGCTCCCGGCCGACCGGAACCGAGCGGTTTCTGCTCGCCACACTCATCCGGCACACGGCTGCCGCGCTGTCGGTCGCCTTCGCGCACCGCTGCCGCCGGGAGGAGGCAGCGGAACTGCACGCCCTCAGGCAGGAACGTGCCTCACTCCAAAGGCAGCTGGTCACCGTCGTGGGGGAGTTGGCGTACCGGCAGGCTGTACGTGGGCTCACGGCCGACGTCGCAGCCTCGGGCGGTGGCGAGGAGGCCGTCACCCGCGCTCTGCACGGGCTGACGGGGCTTCCCGCACTGGTCGAGGACCGCTTCGGCCGACTGAGGTCCTGGGCGGGCCCCAGTCGGCCCGACCCCTATCCGGAGCCGGATCCCGTGCGCCAGAACGCACTGCTCATCGCAGCCGCCCGGGAGGCGGGGCCGACGAGGATCGGGGGCCGGCTGATCGCTCTCGTGCGCCCGCACGGCGAGATCCTCGGCATGCTGGCTCTGATCGATCCCCGGGACGAGGCGGACGAGCACGCGGTGCTCGCGTTGGAGCAGGCCGTCATGTCGCTCGCCCCGGAGCTGGCACACCTGCGCAACCAGGCCGAAGTCGAACTGCGGCTGCACCGCGAGCTGGCCGACGACCTCCTGGCAGGAACGGACGAGGCCAGCGCCTACGCCAGGTCCGAGGCCGTCGGGCACGATCTGCACCGCAGCCACTACATCGTCGTGGTGCGGTGGTCGGACCTGGTTGCGGACGACTCCTTCGCGCAGGCCGTGGGCAGGGCGGCCTCCGCCGTGGGCATGCGCTCGCTGTTGACCCGAGGGGCCGAGAACGTGGTCCTTCTCGCCGATGACAGACCGCACGCCGGAGCGCTGTACGAGGCACTAGCTCTGGACACGGGGGCACCGTCCGGGAGCATCGGGGTGAGCGCGCGGTGCGATTCCCCCGACGACTTCCCGCAGCACTATCAGGAGGCGCAGCGCGCCCTGGAAGTGCTGCGCCACTCCCGCAAGCAATACGGGATGATGTTCTTCGACCTACTCGGCCTCTATCGAATCCTCGGCCCCGGGACCAATCTCCGGGAGCTGGAGGCCTTCGTCCGCGAATGGCTCGGGCAGCTCAACGATTACGACGCGAGAAACCGTTCGACCATGACGGAGACCCTGGCCCGGTACTTCGACTGTGGCGGCAACTACGACGAGACGGCCGCCTCTCTCTCCATCCACCGCAGCACACTGCGCTACCGGCTCCAGCGCATCCGCGAGATCAGCGGCAAGGAACTCACCGACGTCGAGGACCGGCTCAACCTTCAGGTAGCGACGCGAGTATGGAAGATCGTCCTCGGCGGATCCGGCTGATGGATCACACCGGAGCACACCGGCGGCTGACCTCAACCGCTCCGGTGTGCGGGAAGCCGGCCAGGAGCGGGTGAACATGAGAATGACTACTCATATGGCCCTGGTCGGGCTGTGCCTCGGCTCGTCTCAGCCGCGATCCAGAAGAGCCCGGGTCTCGACGTCGATCTGCTGGGCTTCTCCTGTGGGGATAACCACGACGGGAACACGGGCGCCGGGCTCACTGACGATTTCGGGGCGTTGGGCGACCAGCGGTCGCAGGCCGCCCGTGAGGCCGAACACGGACAGGCCGGCGCACACCTCCTCACGGACCTCGGGCTGATCCTCACCGATCTCGCCGGTGAAGACGAGAGCGTCCAGGCGGCTCAGGGATGCGGCCATCCCGGCGATACCGCGTCGGCACTGATGGGTGAAGACGTCCAGGGCGAGCGCGGCACGCTCGTCGCCTGCCGTCCGGTTGCGGACCAGGTCCCGCGTGTCGCCCGATGTGCCGGACAGGGCGAGCAGACCGGACCTCTGATTCAGAATGTCCTTGATCTCGACTGCCGGCAGATTCTTCCGTGTGAGCAGCCAGATCAGGGCGCCGGGGTCGATGCTGCCGCTGCGACGACTCATCACCAGCCCCTCCAAGGGCGTGAAGCCCATCGTCGTGTCCACACCGCGCCCCTCGCGCACCGCGCAAGCGGAGCAGCCACCGCCGAGATGCACCATCACCAGGTGCAGCCGCTCGGGGCGGCGGCCGAGGAGTTCAGACGTCCGGGCCAGCGCCCAGGCGTAGGAGAGCCCGTGGAAGCCGTAGCGGCGCAGTCCGTACGTCTCGCGCCAATCGGCAGGTACCGCGTACTCCCTTGCCGCGGCGGTCAGGCCGGAGTGGAAGACGGTGTCGAAACAGGCGACATGGGGAACTCCCGGCAGCAGATCCCGGGCCGCGTCCACCACGGTCAGTGCTTGCGGCACGTGCAGGGGCGCGAGTTCTGCTACGTGGGCCAAGCGGGCGCGCACAGCGTCGTCCAGCAGAGTATGGCTGCGCAGCTCCGGCCCCCCGTGGACGATACGGTGCCCCGCAGCCCCGGGAGGCGGCCCTTCACTCAGCAACTGCAGCAGCGCCTGGGTCGCCCCTTTACCCGGCGGCGACTCACTGTGGTGTTCGTTGAGGACGTGACCACCGTCGCCGAAGATCGTCAGACGCAGACTCGATGACCCGGCGTCAGTCACCAGCACCGGACTGGTTCGTGTATGCACACTCCGATCCTCTCCCTCGTTCCGCGAGCATCCCTCGAGAGTCAATTCATGACTGTCGCAATGGGCTTTCACTCTGCGGAACCGGGCATCCGACTGGTCACCGCGGAAAACAGGACGGTCCGTCGAAGGGGCCTTTCGGACCAGCGGAGCCTGCTTCGAGCTGCGCGCTCTTGGAGCCTCGGCCCCGCCCGGGAAGTGACGCGTCGCCCTGGTCCGTCCCCACCAGGTCTTAAGAAGTCATCTCAATTGGCCCGATAGGCTGTGGCCTGTGGCGAGGATCGTTGAGCGGCT
>NZ_BMSG01000056.1 GCF_014649035.1 Streptomyces sindenensis | reverse complement strand
TCGTCCGTTGCGCTCCACGGCCCATCACCCGATCGGTGGCCAACTCGAAGAAGCTCAGTGAATCGCTCTGCGTCTCTCGGTGTGTGACTTCGGCCGTGCAATGCTGGCTCAGTTCTGGGGATTCCCGGATCTCTTCCGCCAAGAGTTGCAGGTTGGCCGCCCCTCCGCGGTACATCAGCTTGATCATGAGAGGAGCATACGAGGCGTGCGGATGGCGAGTCGGAGGATCGCGAAAGCCGGCGGACGGGCACTGTGGGGCAAAGCTGCCCATCTGGTGCGTCTTCGCAGCGCAGCCTCAGCTGTGACGGGTGACCTTCTGGCATGCCCGCCCCAACCTCCATCTTCACGTGCATTCGAAACCGCGGTGTTCCGGGTTCTGATCGAGTCCGGATGTGGCGCGCCAGGCGAGGTCATTGCCCATCGGGTGAGGTGGCTGGTTGGTGCGGGGCGCTCCTTCAGGACGGACTGCCCAGTTCCGCCCGCACGGTCTGCCGCTGGCGAATAGGGAAGCGTCTCCCAGTGGTCGGCGACCGCGGCGAGCGCGAGGCCGCGCCCGCTGGTGTGGAGGGACGCGTCCGACAGGGCGCTCAGGGCGCTCGCGGGACGGGCCTGCGGCCATCTGTCTCCGCGCGCGTCGGTGACCTCGACGCGAAGGAGACCGGGGGAGGCGTGGCAGACGAGGGTCAGTCGAAAGCTACGACCGGGCAGGCTGCCGTGGAGTACGGCGTTCGACGCAAGCTCCGGGCGACCGGAATCACCGGGGCGCTGCGCAAGGCCGCTCGCCATCTCACCCGAGGCGAGGCGGGACTTGCGGCCTGGTTCCGCCGGTGGGCTCGGCTGGAGCGCGATGCGGTGAGTCTGTGTACGTACGAGTGCCGACTGGTGCCGGGGTTGTTGCAGTCGGAGGCGTATGCGCGGGCGGTGTTCGAGGGCACGATCCCGCTGCGGACCGACGAGGAGCTGGCGGCGCTGCTCACCGCGCGGATGGACCGTCAGCGGATTATGCGGGAACGGCCTACGGTGGCGTTCAGCTTCATTCTGGAGGAGCATGTGTTCCGGCGGCGCTTCGGGGACGCGGAGGCGATGCGCGAGCTGTTCGACCATGTCCTTGAGCGCACCGCTCCGCGTAGTATGACGCTTCAAGTGGTGCCGCTTGAGGCGGGGCTGCACCCGTGCCTGGATGGGCCGGTGCGGATCTTGGAGACCTCTTCGGGGCAGCGGCTCGGCTACTCCGAAGGGCAAGAGAACGGCCGGTTGATCTCGGACCGAAAAGAGGTGAGCCTGCTCTGCCAGCGCATGCAACACTGGGGCTCGCAGGCCCTGAGCCCCAACGAATCGCGGGCCCTGCTGGAGCGCTCCGAGGAGAGCTATGAGCGGCAGTGCGACGGAACTCACCTGGTTCAAGTCCAGCTACAGCGGCAGCCAGGGCGATGACTGCGTCGAGATCGCATCGCAGAACAGGCTGTTCGTGTACGGGATTCCAGGGACGTGAGCCGCCCAACCTTCATTGCCGGCCGTGAGGGCTGGGCACCGTTCGTGCGGTTCGCGTTCGGGCGTTGAGAGACACACCGCGTAGGCGCTGTCGAAGCCATCAGCCTCGGCAACGCCCCTCTACCTTGCGACGGTCTCCTGGCCGTGGCCGTGCTTGTGGGTAGAGGCGTACGGCGATGTCAGTCAGCCTCGATGGCAGCGAACTCGAAGATCCGAAATGACGGCCTTCTCACGTGCGTTAACATCGCCATCCACCGCGGCCACCTGTTCGGCCACGTCAAGGAGGTCGCTCAGATCCCCTGGCTCGGCGTCCAGGCGTTGCCACACCTCGGCGGGGTCGATGTCGACAAGGCGAGCGAGTTGTTTGTCGACGACCTGATGCTGCTCCCGGACCAGCCTCACCAGGTGGCGCATCAACAGTGCCTCATCGTCGGCGATCTTGCGGTTCGCCCTGATGACGAGCCACGCGACCCACAACATCGACTGCGGGTGCCGACTCCGCTTGCTCAGCCCTTCGGCGACTTCGATCACCCGAGCCTCGTTCCGGAAGACGGCTTGCGCGTGCCGCCCCGCGACCAGCGTCGTATAGCGGTTCAGCACCACCGCGAGGGGCACGCCGACCACAGGGATGCCGATCTTGATGACGTTGCGCTGCAGGAGGTACTTCCCGACGAAGGGGAGCCCCTTCGCGGCGGTCAGCACCCCCTTGGAGTAGAAGCGCTTGATCACCGGCCGTACGACGACCGGAACCGCCTTGACCACACCTTCCCGGACCACTTCCCCGCTCTTGATCGTGAAGGCCACTCGTATGAGCTTCCACAGGTCATCGGGGTCGGACAGGTCGAGCGGGACCTGGTAGAGGACTGCGATGTCGTAAGCCAGACGGAGCTGGAGCCGGGTGGTGAACGCGACATCGACCATCAGCGTCGCGACGGCGGCCGGGACGGTGGCCGGCGAGGCCCCGCCGAGGGTCCCGATGGTGGAGGCGACGGCCGCGGTGTAGGCCCCGGCGGAGATCCCGCCTTCGAGCGCGGCGTACCGGGCCGCCATCTTGATCCGCTGGTCGACGATGCCATCCGGGGGTACGCCCTCATACCGCTCCTGGAAGTACTGCCAGTCGACCTTCGCGGTGTAGGAACTCATGGCGTGGGCAGAGAGCTTGGTGAACCAGTTGCCCGACTTGATGTCGTCCGCGCTCAGGCCTTTGACGAACTCGCGAATTTCAGAACGCTCTTGCTCGACAGCCTCCCGGTCGGCATCGGTATCGGCGTCGCCATCACCAGCGTCGATCACGGCTTCGGTCATGGTGGGTTTTCCCAGGTTCGTATCCGTCGGGGCGGCGGTCTCTGTGCGGGCGACGTGTCGTGTGGACGCGTGAGGCGGGGGCGTCACCGTAGTTCGGAGTGACGACGCAGTGCCATGCGCCAGTGCATGAACAGGGCCTCGGGTGGGGGAGCGATCCGGTCCAGGTTGAAAAGGATCTGCTGGTAGAGCGGATGCGGCCGGTCGCCTCCGTGCGCGGTGACCAGGGCGGACAGCGGGGGCCTGTCGTCCGGCGTCTCACGGTCTACCTCGACCAAGACGGCGATCTTGTCGTCCGGGTCGAGGGCTGCGAGGGGAGCCCCGATCCGCAGGGCCAGTTCGCCCCACGTCGTTGTACGCCCTTCGCGCGCGGCCTGCCGCAGCGCGACGCGGACGGTGATGGCATGGCCGCGTATCTGTGACAGCGTGAGGCGCTGGGTCATCCGTTCCAGGTGCCGCTGCCAGCGCTCGATGTCGCCACGTTCCTCCGCCGCCAGATCGTCTCCGACCTCTTCAGCGAGTTCTTCGGCACTCTGGAGAGCACGGCGCAACTGGTCCGGATAGAGGTCGTCTCCGTCGCGGTTGATTGTGTCAATGAGCGCTGCCAGGCGCTCCCAGGTCTCATACAACTCGTTGGCGCGCTGGTCCACCAACCAGTCAGTATGGTCCCGCAGGGTCTCGTGGGCATCCGTCGACAGCGCTGCCCGTTCCGCCAGGAACAGATGCTGTTCGAAGGTGTCGAGGTCACCGGCCTGCCGTGCCTCGTGAGCCACGTCAAGCAGAGCGTCGAAGGCGGCGCGGCGTCCGGCGGCGGAATCGGACCGCTTCCCTCTGACACGGCTCTGTGGCTTGCGGTGGGCTTCCTGATGGGGAACGGATGGCGGGTTCGCCCGGCTACTTCTGCTGTAGGCCGCGTGGACGCGGCCACGCTCGCGGTTCCAGATGTCGAGCAACTCGGTGTTGGAGAACCTCTTCGTCCAGCCGAGTCCGTGCAGTATCTCTTTGAAGAACGGGGCTGGGCCCCCGTCTCGCCCCTTGATGAGGGCTGACAGAACGGGCTTGCCCGGTGTCCGGGGCTGTTCGACCCGGAGGAGGAGCTCCCGCCACCGGTCCCCGGGGAGTATGTGGCCGTGGAGCGACGCCCCCTTGCACAGGGTTGCCATCGTGACGACGTTCTTGCTCCGCGCGGCGTTCTCCAGCGTCCTGCGGAAGGAGGCGACGAGGTCGGCGTCAGGAGGAAGTGACTGCTCCTCGGGCGACGGAGTGTGCGTGTCGGAAGACGGCCCGGCGCTGTCCATGGGCCGGTCGGCAGTGTCGCTCTGGATGCGCTGCAGTGCGCCGGCCTTGATCAGCCATGTGCCATCACTGTCGAGGGAGAGAGTGGCGTCCATGGGCAGGTACGTGTGGTGAACGTCGGGCGAATCCGCACGGGCAGGGAGCGACAGGCGGGCGTTGACGCGTATGGAGATATCGAACCAGCGGTGGGTGTCGGTGGCGTGAGACAGCGTGGCGTCGGTGATGAGGACGGAGGCTGAGGTAAGCGGCAGGCTGGACGGGGGAGGCGCGGGTTCCGCGGGGGCTGCATGGCGCGGAACTATGCCACTCGGTGTGCGCAGGAGACTCGGGGTGACGATACCTTCGGGGGCGAGCGTGCACTCCGAGAGTGAGGTCCACTCCACGGGTCTGTCCGCGAACTGGGTGCCGATTTCCACGGTTCGGATCGCCCCGAGTGATCGGCACTGCACACGAAGGGCGTACCCCTGCCGCTCGACTTGCCAGTTGGCCAGGAGACTGTCAGGCCCGAAGAACCAGTTGAGTTCCGAGTGCCGGACTCGAAGCTCCGCGTCGGCCTCCTCCCACTCCCGCTTCGACCTCCGGGCGAGCTGGACGCGTATGAGCCGGCGTCCAGCCTCGTACGACACGTCGACGACATCGCGAACCTGGTGCCCCTTGGGCTTGTAGACGGGCTGCACCGCCCGCTGCCCCCGCTGCTTCAGCCAGTCGGCGACGGCCCGCCCGATGTAGAGGTGATCGGCGCTGTCCTCACCGGTCTCCGTGCGGCGGCAGTGCACGGGCGGCCGGTGCGCGAAGTGGCACCTCTTGTCCGTGTACCGCTTCGGGGACAGTTTCTTGCCGCAGCCGCCGAGCAGGACGCCGCAATAGAAGTCGTCGCGCGTCCGACCCCGCATGAACCGGTCGAAGTCGTCATGGTCGTACGGCAGGAACACCGGCCAGTCCGACTCGGCCCGGCCGATGACTGCGGTCTGGACCTTGCGCGTGTCTTCTTCCTCTGCGTACGGCACTGGGCTCCTGGTGACGGGGTGGTGGGTTCGTCAGCCGCTCAGTCTCAGCTGCTCTTGCTGAGGCTCACAGAGGGCGCGGAACGGGACGCCTCGCTTGGCGAGGAACCTCGCAATCATCGCCAGGTGGTCGTCTTCCAGCGCCAACGCGAGGAGACGACGGGCGCGTGTCGCGGCTACGTACAGGACCCGAAGGGCCTCGCCGATCTCTCCGGGTACCACGCGGTCAGGGCCTTCCGCCCAGGCTTTGACGAGGTCTGTCGAACGGCTGTCCTCCGGGGTGGCAGCCGGGATGACGACCAGCACCGCGTCTGCCTGATCGCCTTTCACGCCATGAACGGTACTGGCCCGCCCGACGGAGACGTGGGGAGACGAGGGCGCTCCGAAGCCCACGATCTGCCATGCTGCTTTGCCATGCTTCTTGCAGGGATAGGCGCGCTGGACCTGGGGCACGAGACCGAGCAGGCTGGCCTTTGCTGTGAGGACACTGTGTGCCGCCCGACTCCATTCGGCTGCCGGCATGTCCAGCGGAGGCAGCGCGCGAAGGACTGACTGCTCGGCTACGTGCAGTTCCAGTGGACTGAGTCCTTGATGAGCAAGGTTGACAGGCTCAGGGGTGTCGGGCTGGCCGTACCAGTGCCGCAGAACGGCTTCGCGTAGCACCTTGTGGGCGCGTTCCTGGTGCCTGGTCGACGCACCTGGTGAACGCAGGACGGCTGTAGCCCAAATGAGTCGGCCCAACTGGTCCGAGGGGGGAACTCGTGTTCCGGTGAGGCCTTTGGGCAGTGTCGAGTTACCGTGTGCGACCACAAGGCATTGACTCTGAGGGATGGCGAGTTGCTCTGCCGCCGCACCGAAGTCTCCCAGCCACTCGACGTCCTTCCGCCCTGTGGTAGGAAGGAGCGAGATCGGTGTTGCCTCGGCGTGATAGGGGCCTACCGCGGTGTCGCAAGGAGAGTTGGACGTGCGCAGCGTGTGCGCAAGGTCGCAAATAACCTGTGTGCTACGCCAGTTATGCGTCAGCCGGTGATCTGGAGCCGTACTGCTGAGCGGCTTGGGTACGGCAGTCGTGAGCGAGACCAAGTTCCTGAAACCGTAGATGCTTTGGTCCGGATCGCCGACAAGTAGCAGGGGTATGTCGAGCTCACGCAGCATGTCGACGATCCGCAAGTCCTCATCGGAGCAGTCCTGGGACTCGTCGATGACGACTTCACGGAAGCGGGTGAGCAGCACCCGCGCGATGCGCTTGCGGCGCTCGGGATCGGACAGGAGGTTAAGTGCCATGTCGCGCAGCTGGTCCCCCGACAGATAGCCCTGACTCCACAGGCGCTGCATCGCATACGCTGCCCACAGAGTCAGCTTCTGCCGGCCCTCCTCATCGCGCCGGAACCGGTGGGGGAGTCGGCGGATGATCGGTTGCGGGTCCGAGGTGCGAACGATGCCTCTGCCGTACGAGAAGCTGAAGTCGTCCAGAGAAGCACCGTCCCTGCGAGCCTGCGGGTGATCGCTCCACTCCTCCAAGCGCTGCCATGTCTTGCCGGGTTTGGGCAGCAGGTAGGGGCGGAGAAGATGCCGCCAGACGAACGCGTCGAAAGTGCCTATGAAGTGGGGGAACTGGGCAAGCTCAGGGCGCCCTTCATCAAGGCACCGCTTCCTGATCTCGCGGCCCGCGACCTTGGTGAAGGAGACCAGCGCCCGGCCCTGACGCGGCCCAGTCGGGCTGGCCAGATGACGTTCGACGATGGTACGGGTCTTTCCCGCGCCAGGGCACGCCTCGGCGCGGACGATGCGGCCGGGGCTGGTTTCCATGTTCACCAGTACGCGTTGAGCAGCGGCGGCTTCAGCGCGCAGAACGGCGATGGTGTCGGTGGCGGCGCTGGGATCACGAGGGGTCATGACACCTCCTCAGTGACCCACATGAGAGCGTCCTTCAGGTACTGGGGCACCGCCATCGGGGTGGCCTCGCGCGGCCGCTCAGCAGCCACTGCCAGAATGTCCTGCGCGAGGTCGCCCTTGCGGATCAGTTTCCGCCCGTTGATCAACTCGGCCAGGGCCTTAGCCTGCTGGCCAGGCGAGCCGGCACCCACGGCCTTCCAGTGCTCTTCCCAAGCGATCGGCTTCTGCCGCTTCCAGGCATCCAGCACGATCTCGCGGTTGGGGCCGCCCGCACGCAGGAGTTCCGGCTCCAGCGTGAACTCGTTACGGAAGACACGGGCCAAATTGTCGGAGGCCGTCGCTGCAATCATCTGCTCGAGCTCCGAGATGCGCTTCTCTGCGGCCTTCGCGGCTCCTGTCCCGGCATCACCGTCAGTGATGACAGCGACGCGTCGGGCTATCCGGAACTGACTCGCGCTGTCGACGGTCAAGAGGGTGCGGATGTACGGCATGAAGTCAACGCCGTCGATCGGAACGAGCGCGGTGCCGAGGAACCGTTGAAGCTGTTCCCGGCTGAGTGTGAGTCGTGCGAACTCAGGAAGGAGCAGGGCTTCGGCCAGACCTTCGACGAGGAGAACACGTTGTCCGAACAGGAATGTGTTGCGCGTGGCGGTGAGATAGCTACGGAGCTTGATGTGGTCGTCCTTGCCCAGCGGCAACCTGTCGACCGCGACGGCGGTGGTTTCGTACGAGGTGCTACGCGTAGACCCTTCGATGGCAGCAGCACTGGGACGCTTTGGCCTGCGCTGAAGTACAACGAGATTCTTGGGCGCGACCGCGGTGGCGACGTGCGGTGAATGCGTGGTGACAATCACCTGGATCTGGCCGCGCCACGGGCTCTTGGAGTCCGCTTGGCGCCTGCTCTCCTGGGCTTCCTCCACGAGGTAGTTGAGGAGGATGGACTGAAGTTGCGGATGCAGGTGTGCTTCCGGTTCTTCGACCAGGAGAAGGGTGAGGTCGGCTTCCGCCGCATCTTGGAGCTGCGTCAACACTGTGGCCATGAACAGCAAGTTCGCGTAGCCGAGCCCTGATTCGGCCAGGTCGCGGGGGTCGAGTCCGGCCTGCTCCATGCGCAGTCGCAACCCCCGTGCGATGGAACTGACAGAGGCGTCGGCGAACCCCAGGTCGACCGACTGAGGTAGAGCTCCCTCAGTGAGCCGGGCGAGACGGTTGCCGACGGAGTCCAGGGCATCGGGCAGCGGCGAGATCTTGCCGACCTCCTCGAACTGCTTGCCGACCTTGCGGAGGAATTCCTTGCGGTCCGCGTCGTCCTTGAGCAGTCTCTCGACGACAAGCTGGATGCGGCCACCGCTGCTGGATGCAAGTTCGCGCTGGGCATCCCGCAGCGGGGGCAGGTAGAGGTGACGGATTCCCTCCCGGGCTCTGGGCTCGGGGTCGAGGTCGGCGGTCGCACCCTCACCTGCCCGCCACGACAGGGTGGCGCGCCGGAAGCCCTCCGGCGGGGGAGTGATAGTGAGGTGGTAGCTCGCCGTTTCTCCGTCCCGCTCGAAGGCTTGACTGAACATGTCCAGATCGCCGGGTGATCGCGATCTGTACCGGGCGGACAACTCGATGGTGCTGCGGCACCCTTCAGCATGCCCGTCTTCGGGGCAACCGTCCCGGTGGAGATCGTCGCGGTCCGGGTAGAGACCGCTGCCCTTGCCGTCGAGGGGAGGCGTCAGCAAGCGGATGGCATCCATCACGTTGGACTTGCCGGCGTTGTTCTCGCCGACGATGACCGTGACGTCGGGTTGGAAGGAGACTGTGGTGTCGGCGGCTGAGCGGAATCCTTGCAGACGGAGCTGATCGAGGTACATGGATGGGTCTCCGGTGCGGGGTGAGGCGTGGTACGCACGAGCAGAGATGCGCCGCTTCTGGCCCCTGCCGGTTGGCAGGGGCCGGGCGCTGGGAATAGCCGGCCCTCGACCTGACGTGGTCAGGCGGAATGGCGGGGGCCCTGCCCGGGGGGCGGGGTGAGGGTGGAGCGGTAGGTGCCGGACTCGCTCTCGGTGAGGGGGGTCTCCAGGGTGAGGCCGGCGGTGGCCATGCGGTCGTACTCAGCGAGGACGAGCCGCTTGGTGCGGTACTCGCCGAACTTGGCGATCTCGTTGTTCTTCAGGCCGCCCGAGGCGGTCTGGAAGGACTCCAGGATGTAGTCGGTGTCCTCGCGGGAAATTCCATAGAGGTGGAAGAAGTACGCGTCCAGCTCGGCGCGCAGCTGGGCGCGGCGGTCCTCGTCCCACTGGAACGGCTCGCCCTCGTCGCCCAGATCGCGGGCGAGCGGGGTCATGTCATAGGCGGTGTAGACGAGTTCGAGCACGCGGGGGAGGAGGAAGGGGAGGTGGGGCTCGAGGGTGGACGGGGTGGGAACGGGGAGTTGCTTCCAGGCGTAGAGCTTCATGTGAGCGCCATTGATCTTCTGGCGGCTCACGAAGTCAAAGACCAGTGATGACTGAGTGGCGATCAGTGCGGATACCAGAGGTGGGGAGACTCTGGGCATCATGAGTGGAAAGGTCTCGACGACTGCGGTTCTAGGAAGGAAGGCCGGAATCGAGGTGCGCGCGTTCGTTGAGGCGGTGACGTCGCACCACCCGCAGAGCCAGTCGCGATCCCACTTCTCTTCGGCGAGGCGTAGTTCCACCCCGTTGACCTGAGCATCCTTGTTGTTACGCCGAGTGGAGATCTTCCCGTCCCGCTGAATCCAGTTGAGCGGCAACGCAGGGCGTGCGGGATCCTGTAGTTCTTCGGCGGTCAGGTAGCTGGGCTGGTTTTGACGGTTGACCGCCGTCTGGCTCTTGACTACGTCAGCGGCACGGTGGTTGAAGAAATCCGCCATCTTGGCCTCATAGAGCGGCAGCATTCGCTCTCCGCCCCGCTCGAAGACGTTGCCGCGCAGCTCCCACCCCTCGGCCTCAAGTCGTTCGCGATCACGAAATAGGTCGGAGTCGTCCGTTGTGTGGAAAAAGGTTGCTTTGAAAGCTACCTGCCAGGGATTCCTGTCGCGCCGCCTTTCTTCGCGCAACACAGGGATTCGCCGGTACACGCCTGCCGTGATGTCCGCGTCTCGCTGTGTGCGGAACACTGGGAGCGTGCCAGTGTTCGGGTTGATCCGCGCCAAGTCTTCCGGGTCCAGGGCGAAGACACGGTTGGGGTCCTCCAGATCCGTGGTGTCGGATAGGAAGAAGCCGACGCGGCTGGCATCCGCCTGAATGGTCCGGCCGGTGAGCGAGAACAGACAGAACTTGTAGCGCGAGTCAACGCTTTCGAACCACTTGCCGCCCTTGGGCAGCGCAGACGACTTCGGGCGACGGTTCTCGAAGTCGTACAGCGATGCCAGAACCCCTCGCTGGGTGAAGTCCGAGAACAAATACTGGGACCCCGCGCCCGTCGCGATGACAGTCGGCAGGATCAGGCCGAACCGCCCTTCGGGTGCGACCACGTTCGCCATCCGCTCGGCGAAGAGCTGGTCCGTCTGGAGCATGGTGACGCCTTTGACCGTCAGCCCCTTCGCACACAACGGGAACACTCCCGAGTCCCCCGCGAAGTGGAACGTCCCCTTGACCGCGCGCCGCGCCCCCCGGTACCGCCTTCCGGCCTCCGGATTCTCTTGCTCCCACTCACTGATGCGGGTGCGGCGGGCGGTACCGGAGATCTCCGCGATCTCGGGGGCGACCACGCTGAAGTACTTCTTGTCTTCGAAGTCGACCTTGTCCCAAGGTGGGTTGCCCACGACACACGAGAACCCGCCCGCCCAGCCGGTGCCCGGGGCAATCGCCTCGGACACTCTTCCGGCCTCGGCCAGAGCGGGATCCTCCGGCACGTGGAAGACTTCCGGGAACTCCAGGTGCCAGTGGAAGAAGGCGTACTGGTCGCGCAGGCGCACGATCTCGTCATGGGTCGCCTGTGATGCCGCGTCGCCCTCTGGGTCCTCCAGACCCCGGAACACCTTGTGCGTGATGGCCGGCGGCGCGTCCTCACGCTTGACCCAGACGAACGCCGCGCACCACGCGTCCGCCAGGTGCAGGGCGCGCAGGTAGTCGGCCGACGTCGACCAGTCGCGGTAGGCGGCTTCCTTGCGTCGGACGTCGGCAAGGTTGTCGGCCGGGGTCGCGGTGATCCTGCGCAGCCCGCGGGCGAAAGAGGAGTTGGCGACCTTCGTTTCCGCCTCAATCTCGAACAGACCTCCCTGACCCTCGCGTTCGTGGGCGTTGCGGACGAGCAGCGACCGCGCCCAGGGCTCGTCGTCGCCCTCGGCCCTCTTGAATGCCCTGTCCGGGATGCCGTCCCGCATCAGGGCCGGGGTTGCCCCGATCAGGCCATTGCCGTGCTTGATGTGCGCGTCCAGGAAGCTGAGGGGCTTACCGGGCTCCATGGCCTCCAGCCACAGGGACACCTTGGCCAGCTCGACCGCCATGGGGTTGAGGTCCACGCCGTACACACAGCATTCGACGACCTCGTGGAGGGCGTGGCGCACGGCCTCGACCGTGGGCTGGGGGTTGCGCTCGCGGACGGCCGCGACGCGCTTGGCGATACGGCGGGCCGCCGCCACCAGGAAGTGGCCCGACCCGCAGGCGGGGTCGCAGACCGTGAGGGAGAGTAGTTCCTCGACGATCGTGTCGGCAGGATCCGGGCGGCCGTTGGCGCTCGCGTTCTGTTCCCCGCGCTTCACAGCGTCGTCTATCACCGGGTTGAGCGTCGAGTCGAGGAGGGCCTCGGTGAGCGCGGTCGGGGTGTAGTAACTGCCCGTCTTCTTACGGTCATTGCCGATGCGGTCGACAAGTTCGAAGGTGCGGTCAGCGGCGCTGTGCTTGGGCACCAGCTCCAGCAGGGCCTCGTACACCGAGCCGAGTTCCTCGGCGCCCATGCGCTGGTAGTCGACGGGACGCCAGCGGGCGGAGCCCGCGTCGCGCACGCGGGCCAAGTGCTTGACGGCCTCGAAAAGGTGGCGGTTGGCCAGCCGTGCACCGCAC
Source organism: Streptomyces sindenensis (assembly GCF_014649035.1). Lineage (GTDB taxonomy): Bacteria > Actinomycetota > Actinomycetes > Streptomycetales > Streptomycetaceae > Streptomyces > Streptomyces sindenensis. The sequence continues at coordinate 7,393 of NZ_BMSG01000056.1, read as the reverse complement.
AGAGGCTGGTCGGCGGGGGTGTCGTTGAAGAGACCGCCGAGTCCCTTAAGGCCCAGCTCGGGGCGGCCCTCTTCTGAGCCCAGGGCCTTGATTAGCAGTTCCAGGGCGCGGTACCGGTCATCGTGGGCGGTGCCCAGGCGGCGCAGGGCGTGGCGGCGGAGGCGGGCTGTGGAGAAGTAGCGGGTGAAGCGGTCGCGGGTCTGCCCGTCCGCCTCGGGGTTCAGCAGGGCGCCCCGGTCCTCGGCGACGAAGAGGAAGATCATGCGGTAGACGAGCCGCAGCAGCGCCGTCTGGAAGGTGTGGGCGTCCAGGTGTTCGCGGAGCTTGTTGTTGTGCGGGTGGCTCAGGAACCCGGTGCCGAGGACGGTGAGCGCCGCTTGGACGCCGTCGCGGAAGTGTTCGAGCGCCCGGCTGCCGGACTCGATGGCGACCTTGCGCCACTTCTCTAGCCAACACCCCGAAGCCGCTGTCCCCTCCGGCACCATGAACCGGGATGCGTGCAGTACGCAGTACAGCAGCACGAACTCGCTGAACAGCTCGCCGTCGAAGATGGCTTCGAGGTCGAACTCGACGTAGGCCGCAGTCGCGAAGGACGAGGAGTCGCGCAGCAGGCGCAGGCGGCGGCCGTTGGTGAGGACCGCCCACAGGTGGGCCTCGGTGCGGTTGAGGCAGTCCTGGAGCATCGATTGCGCGGGGACTTGCCCAGCCGCCGGGCGCTTGTCCAGCTCCTGGTTCCAGGGGATGAGGTGGACGAGGGCCGGGCCGTGCCGGTGGGAGACCGCGAAGCGCTTGTCCGGGTCGGAGTCGGCCGAAATGCCCGCCGCGCCGACCTCCGTCAGCGCACCGAAGTCCAGCTTGCGGAAGAGTTGGGCGAGCCAGTCGGTGCCGGTCCGGCCGGTGGGGTCGGCGGCGGGTGCGCCGGTGGCGGGGTCGGAGGGCAGGGCGGCGCGCAGGTCGCGCCAGAGCGGCTTGAGGTACTCCCAGGCGCGTTCGGCCTCATCGCGCACGGGCACTGAGGCGGGCAGGCCGTAGTCGGCGGGCTTGGTGCCCGGCAGGTTCCGCGCCTCGGCGATGCGCAGCAGCATGTCGGCGGGGAGCAGGCCGCCGACCGTGGTGACGGCGGTGAAGGCCAGGGCGGTGCGGGTGGCGGTGGACATCAGGCTTCGGCTCCCGACGAGATGGAAACGGGCTGCTGCGGCAGATAGACGTACACACCGAGGACGTCGGCGGGTTCCTGCGGGACGACCTTCAGGCCGCGGACGATCTCCTCGTTGGCCTTGCGGACCCGGCGGTGCGAGGCATCGAGTTCGGCGGCCAGGCTCTTGCCGTACTCGGTGAGGTGCGCGGACAGGTCCGGCAGGCCGTCCAGGGTGCGGGTGATGTGGTTGCGGGCCGACTGCTCGTGTGTGTTGGTGGTGGCGCGGGCTGCGAGGAGGGCAGTGGCCGCGTCGGCGTCCAGCCAACGGGCCCGTGACGGCATGCCCTCGTAGGCGAGCAGACGGGCGTCCTCGGCGACCACCTGTCGCTCGCCTGTGCGGGACGGCAGGGTGAGGTGGAAGCGATAGCGGACCAGGAGGAGCGTGGTGCGGGTGGTGACTGCGTCCGTGGTGACCACACCGCAGCGGCGGGCCGGGCGGGGGCCGAGAGCGTCCACGTCCAACGCCGAGTCCAGGACGTACGAGGCGATGGCCCCGATCGCCGAGTCGGTGCGGATCAGCGCGGCCTCGCCGCGGGCGATCGCCGGAGTGCTGCGGAACGGGATCTCGCGGTCCTGCTCGACGAGCCGGTTGCCGAGCGTGGCGGCGAGCGCGTCCCGCAGGCCGGCCGGGGTGCCACCGACCTGGGCGGTGAAGTCGCCGCTGCCGTCGCGCGGGTCGCGGACCAGCGCGTCCAGGTCGCGCAGCGCCTCCAGGGCGAAGTCGCGGACCTCCTCTGCGCCGCCGAGCGCGGCCCGTACGGCGGCGACCTCGCGGGCCACCTCCTCCGGGTGGATGGCGCGCTGGGCGTACTTGGAGCGGGAGGTCTTCTCCCGCTCGGCGGCCGAGTTCCACTCGCGTTCGATGCGGTCGAAGGACTCCTGGTGGGCGTCCATTTCGAACAGGCTCTCCTGGCTGCCCTGCCGGCCGTGCAGCAGCAGCCACTCCACGACGGCATCGGTGACGCCGGAGGCGGTCTCGTCGGGGACGGAGACGGAGATACCCAGGTCCTTCTTGATCTGCCGGTGCTTCTTGAACAGCACCTCCAAGACCTTGCCGTCGATGCCGTTGTCCTCGCCGTACATGGTGACGACGCGGACCTGGTCGCGCTTCTGGCCGTAGCGGTCGACGCGGCCCTCGCGCTGGTCGTGGCGGGTCGGGTTCCAGGCCAGGTCGTAGTGGACGACGGCGTCGAAGTGGTGCTGGAGGTTGACGCCCTCGGAGAGGCAGTCGGTGGCGATCAGCACGCGGTGGACGGCCGGGTCGCCGGCCTCCTCGGCGGCGGCCTCGGCGGCGAGCTGCTCGATGCGTTCCAGGCGCTGCTGCGGGGAGAGGGTGCCGGTCACGGCGGCGATCTTCGTCTTCTTGCCCAGCTTGCCGTCGAGCTGCTCGGCCAGGTACTCGGCCGTGGGGATGTAGCGGCAGAAGACGATCGGGTGGTAGCCGTCGGCAATCAGACTCTTCAGATGGCGGGTGAGCGCCTTCAGCTTCGCGTCCTCGGCCGGGCCGACGAGCTGCGCGGCCCGCTCGGCGAGTTCCAGCAGCCGGGCACCGGCATCCTCCGTCTCGGCAGCGCCCGGCGCGACGTCCATGCCTTCCAGCCGGTCGTTGTCCGCGGAGTCGGCTGCCACCGGGGCGCCCAGGACGTCTGCTTCGTGCGCCGTGCGGGCGGCGGCGGACTCGGAGCGGGTCTTCAGGGTCTGCGCAGCGGCCGCTGGCGAGGACACCATCGAGCGAAGCAGCGCGATTACCGACCACCATGCGATACGGGCCTCCCGCTTGCCCTGCTCGCCGGCCGCCTCGACGCGGTCCCTGGCGTAGGCGATGGCGTCGTCGAGCAGAGCCCGGTAGGCCGGGGTCAGCTTGTACGGCTCGTCCTTCGTCCAGCGGTCGGAGGGGAAAGCAGTCCGCTCGGCCAGGGAGTCGTCGGCGAGGCCGTCCTCCTTGGTGAGGTAGTCGCGGACATCGGCGCGCTTCCGGGCCACGAAGTGCTCGGCGAGCTTCGCCCGCCCTGCCGGGGCTTCCAGGTTCACAGTCGCCAGTTCGGGGCGCACCAGGCCAAGCAGATTACGGAACGCCGACTCCTTGCCGGAGTGCGGCGTCGCGGTCAGCAGCAGCAGGTGACGGTCGGCGTCGGCGGAGATCCTCCGCAGCAGCTCGTAGCGGAGCTGGTTAGAGGAGGACGACGCGGCACCCTGCGCGGTGTCATCTGCGGCCACACACGTGTGGGCCTCGTCGACGATCACGAGGTCGGGGCAGTGCCGTACGAAGTCCTCACGGTGACGGGTCGACTTGATGAAGTCCGTCGAGATGATCGTGAACGGGTGCTTGTCGAACAGGGACTGGCCCAGCTCCAGACCGCGCTCCAAGCGCGACACCGTGGAGGCCAGCACCAGCTCGGCGTCGATGCCGAACTTCTCCCGCAGCTCGCCTTGCCACTGCTCGGCTAGCGCCGGGGAGCACAGCACGGCCAGCCGGGTCGCCTCGCCCTGCGCGAGGAGCTCCTTGGCGATCAGACCCGCCTCGACCGTCTTGCCGATACCGACATCGTCCGAGATCAACAGCCGCACATTGCGCTGCCGCAACGCCATCAGCAGCGGCACCAGCTGGTAAGCGCGGGGTTCCACAGCGATCGACGCCAGGGAGCGGAACGGGCCGGCACCCGACCGGAACCCGATGCGCAGTGCCGTACGCAGCAGGCCGGCGGCGCGCTGGTCGCCCAGGTCGGCCGGGCTCGGCGCCGCGAACTCGGCGGGGCGTACGTCCTCGAAGGCGGGGAAAACGGCCGCGACGTCGTCCTCGCCACCGCCCAGCGGGCGCAGCACCAGCATGTCGGGGGCGCTCTCGGGCAGGACCACCCATTCCCGGCCGCGGGCGGCGACCAAGGAGCCGGCTGTGTACGTGAGGCTCATGAGATGTCTCAGTCCTAAAGGTCGGGAGCCGGTGAGGCGATCAACGGAGGTGGAAGTAGGCGGCGTTGTTGTCCGTGATGGTGTCCCAGTTCGCGTCCGTCGGGAAGCGCAGGACGTCCCAGCCTGCGTCCTCCAGGCGGTACCCGGCCTCGACGTCGCGGGTGGAGTCGGCCGCGCGGTCGGGGAGATCGACGAACACGGCCAGGTTGGCACCGTCTAGGCGAAACACCAGATCGGGGCGCGCCCCCGCCTCCTGCACGAGGACGTTGACCTCGTCCGGCAGCCGGTAGCCCTTCGCCCGCAGCCAGCCGAGCAGATCGCCTCGCGCGACGAGGGCCGCCAGATCCGCCTCCACCGGGGTCAGTGAGACGCTCTCAGAGGCGGCGTCCCCGCTGCTGACTGCGGGAGCAAGCCGGCGGAACTGTTCGCTGCGGGACTCGCCGCGGTCCTCCCGCTCGGTGCGGGCATTGGCCAGCCGCACCAGCAGCGGGTGAGCGGCGTGCCGGCTCAGCTGGCGATGGTGCGCCTGGTTGGCGTAGGTCAGCAGGCAGGCGTAGCAGCCGCGGGCACACTTCTCGTTGTCCGTCGGTCCGCCCTGGTCCTCGCCGGTGTCCGGGTCGAAGTGGCAGATCTCCAGGGCGGTGCGGGCAGCCCTGGCGAGGGCGTCCTTGTCGTGCTGGATCCGGCGCAGCACACCGGCGCCGCCCTCGGCGGCCTCCGTGAACAGCATGTGGCGGCGCGGGCCGTCGTCCGGGGGCAACAGCTCCGCGGTCAGCTCGGAATCCTCCAGCTCGAACGCGGCCTCGATGCCCCGCTCCAGCGCGTACAGGAACGACAGGGCCACCGGCTCGGGCTGCGGCTCGTCCAGGGTGACCACAAGGATGTTTCGGCGGTCCTCCACGTAGGGCAGGACCCGCTTCTTGCGACGCTTCTCGTTGCCGTCCTCGTCGACCACCGGCATCCCGGTGCCCTCGATGGCGTCCGCGGCGGCCCGGTCGTTGAGCCAGCGGCCGTCGCCCAGATCCAGCCAGTAGCCGTCCGGCTCGCCCTCCTTGTCCCGGACGCGGCCGAGGTTGGTGATCCGGACGGTCGCCGAATCGCCGTAGTCCAGGTCCAGGACGGGCGCGCCTTCGGCGTCCGTGACGTGCGAGGTGAGCCGTCCCTTGCGGGCGCCGTGGCCCACGAAGGCGTACGAGGTCTCCAGGCGGAAACCGGCCCGGCGGCGCTCCTCTTCGTCGGAGGAGATCCGCTCGCGCGGGGTGGTGTACACGGTGTGCAGATGGAGCAGGCCGGTGCGCTTGCTCCTCAGCTCCTCGTGGCACATCGTGCACGTGTCCACGCCGGGCTTGACGGCGTAGTGGTAGCCGCAGCCGTCGCAGCGCCGCGCCTCTGCCGTGGCCAGGTCGCCCGAGGCGTCCGGCGGCAGCTGCACGCGGGTGACCTGGTAGCGGGCACCCTCGTGGTAGATGAGCGCGCCGGGGCCGAACTCCCGGATCGCGAGGAACCGGGGACGCTGCAGATAGTCGCCGTCGGCGTTGCGGCGGTTGCCGGAGCGCGGGATGTACGCGGCCAGGGGAAGCCGCGGGAAGCTGTAGCCGGGCAGGAAGCCCTCGGACGCGAGGTAGCGGTACGGGTTGAAGTCGCTCATCACCGACTTGCTGTCCGACGAGCGGTTGAGCAGCAGGTTCGTCTGCGTCTCCGCCTCGCGGCGGCGGGTGCGCGCCCGGCCCTGCTCACCCTGCGAGAGGGTGTGGTCGACGACCCGCTTGTTCTGCTCGTACTGGTCGACGACGGCCGCCCGGAACAGCTCGCGCCAGCGGTCGAAGGAGTCGTCGAACCGCTGCGGGGCGCGCTCGATCCGGTCCTCGATCCACTCGTCGTACCACCAGGTGGTGTCCGCGAAGTCCCCGATCAGCGGGGCGAGGACGGTACGGGCCGCGGCGACCGCACGCCGGCGGGCGCCCTCGTCCAGGGACAGGTCGCGGATGTGGGGGAGGAGCGGCAGCGGCATCTGCGGGTCGGGGCGGTCGCTGCCGTCGGGGTCGTAGGCCACGTCGACGACGTCCGGGATCGCGACGCCCAGCTTCATCCCCGTCTCCGCGAGCCAGATGCCCTGGATATGGGACCGGACCAGGTCCTCGTTGGCGAGGTCCAGACGCGGCGGCGCCACCTGCCCGGCCACCATGTCTTGGGAGCGCCGGAAGTAGTACTGGTCGTGGCTGTTGCCCGTCGCGCAGTACGTGGTTACCAGGGCGGGCTGACCGGAACGGCCCGCCCGGCCCGAGCGCTGCGCGTAGTTCGCCGGGGTCGGCGGCACATTGCGCATCATCACGGCGTTGAGCGAGGAGATGTCGACACCCAGCTCCATCGTCGGCGAGCAGTACAGCAGCGGCAGCTCCGCTGTGCGGAACCGGCCCTCCCGCTCCAGCCGGTCCTCCGGGGTGACCTGCGCCGTGTGCTCCCGGGCGAACAGGCCGGCCAGCTCGGCCGCCGCCGTCCGGTACAGGTCGCGGAAGAACGGGTTGACGCGCGGGCCCTCCCCGCTGCTGTACGTGCGGGCCAGCGGGTCGATCGCGCCCCGCTCACCGCTGCCGGCATGCCAGATCAGGGCGGCGGCCGACACCCGGTAGCCGGTGCGCTTTTCGGCCGCCCGACGGCGGTAGGCGGGGCCGGCGTGCTCGGGGGCCGCCTCCACCTCGCGCACCAGCTCGGCGTCGAGCAGCACCTTCAGGAGGTCCTCGATGACGACCTGGACGTCGTCTAGCGGCAGGGTACGCAGTTCGGGCATGTTCCGCCGGAGGTACTTGCCGAACTTGCCGCGGGCCGACAGGAACAGTGCGGAGCGCTCCATGCCGGGCTTCGAACCGTACGGGTAGGCGGTGCCGACGGCGGGCCGGTCGCTCTCGCTCAGGACCCACGGCCCGGTGAGGCGCTCCTCGCTCGCCCGCAGCAGCGTGTCGAAGTCGTCGCGGAAGTACTGCACGTCGATGGCGAGGGCACGCCGCATGTAGTCGAGCAGCGTACGAGCGACCTCCTCGCGCAGCGCGGGGTCGGCCTCGCGCAGGACGGCGTGCGCGGCCTGCCAGCGGTCCGGCTGAGCGGCGATCCAGCCGAGGTCCTCGTAGTCGATCCGCAGCAGGCCCGTCTGCTCCAGGTTCGGCATCGTGATGCGCCACCCGCGCTCCAGGTCCCGGTAGAGCCGGTAGCCCACGACATCGCGGAAGGCCTTACTGATCGTTTCAGAATGCCGCCCGAAGCCGTCGGAGACAGATGATGCTGCAGGCA
>NZ_BMSG01000055.1 GCF_014649035.1 Streptomyces sindenensis | reverse complement strand
CGGCGACCTCTTCGCGGTCGTTCCCCAGCTCACCGAGGAGATCAACACCCGCAAGGGCTGATCCCTCCCGCACCACCCAGCACCACTCCGCCCCGGGCCGCACGGTGAACCCCACCGCGCGGCCCGGTGTCGTTCCGGGTGACCATTGACGCAGGTCGAGCGGCCTTATAACTTCACTATACGGATTGTTGATTCCGGGAATCGGAAACAACGAGAGTGGAGGGTACGGTCATGGGGCAGCAGGAGAAGGTGGCGACGAGCCTCGCGGGCACGGTCAGCGAGGAGATCAGCGCCTCCCTCACGGCGGTCGACGCGGAACTCGCCCGCCGCTACCCAGGAGACCCCGGCACCCGCCAGCCCGTGCACACCGTCTACGTACCCGGTGACGTCTTCGAGCCCGGCACCCTGCGCTCCTGGGGCGACCAGGCGCTGGCCGCCCTCGACGAACACGCCCCCGACGCCGCCGCGTTCGCGGCCGTCCTCGGCATCCCCGAGGAGCTGGCGGGCCCGGTCCACGACCGGGTGCGCGCCAAGCTGGAGCGCGAGCCGGTCGAGGACCTGCGCATCGACTTCGAGGACGGCTACGGCCCCCGCCCGGACGCCGAGGAGGACGAAGCCGCCGCTCGCGCCGCGCGCCTGGTCTCCGAGGCGTACGCGAACGGCACCGCCGCCCCGTACATGGGCATCCGCATGAAGTGCATGGAAGCCGGTGTCCGCGACCGGGGCATCCGCACCACCGACGTCTTCCTCACCGGCCTGATGGAGGCGGGCGGCATCCCCGAAGGGCTCGTACTGACCCTCCCGAAGGTCACGTACCCCGAGCAGGTCACCGCCTTCGTCCAGCTCCTCGAAGCCTTCGAGAAGGCCCACGGCCTCGACGCCGGGCGGATGGGCTTCGAGATCCAGATCGAGACCAGCCAGTCCATCCTCGCCGCCGACGGGACCGCCGCCGTCGCCCGCATGATCGACGCCGCCCGGGGCCGGGCGACCGGACTGCACTACGGCACCTTCGACTACAGCGCCTGCGTCGGGGTCAGCGCCGCCTACCAGGCCAGCGACCACCCCGCCGCCGACCACGCCAAGGCCGTCATGCAGGTCGCCGCCGCGGGCACCGGCGTACGCGTCTCCGACGGCTCCACCAACGTGCTGCCCGTCGGCCCGACCGACCAGGTCCACGAGGCCTGGAGGCTGCACTACGGCCTCACCCGCCGCGCTCTGGCCCGCGCGTACTGCCAGGGCTGGGACATGCACCCCTGCCACCTGCCGACGCGCTACGCGGCCGTGTACGCCTTCTACCGCGAGGGGCTGGAGCCCGCCGCCGCCCGCCTCGCCGCCTACGTGGCCAAGGCCGGCGGCGACGTCATGGACGAACCCGCCACCGCCAAGGCCCTCAGTGGCTACCTGCTGCGCGGCATCGACTGCGGCGCGCTGGACACCGCCGAGGTCGCCCGCCTGACCGGCCTGACCCGCGCGGACCTGGACGCCTTCGCATCGCCGCGGCGGGGCGACCTGACGGTCACCGCTCCGTAGGACGCTTCTCCGGGCGCCGCACGGCCCGGCCGTCGTCCCTGTCGGCGATGGGGCGACCCTCGGACATTGAGCGCCGTGCCGGTCGAACCGCCGTTGCCGTCGCCGCGACCGAAGCGGCGCGGGGACGGCAACGGCGGTTCGAGCCAGGTGAGGGTGAGCCGCTTCCAGGTCTGGGCGCCGGTGCCGTTGTACGTGTGGATCTGCATCGTGGTGCCGTCGGCGGTCCCCGCCCAGGCACATACCGGAGTTCGGGTTGACCAGGGTGCCCGCGGGCGTGGCCTGCCAGGTCTGGCCTGGAGAGCCGTTGCAGTCCCACAGTTGCACCGGCGTGGCGTTCTCCCTGGCGGCGCCGCTCACATCCAAGCAGTGCGCGCCGCCGTCGGGGCTGTAGGTGAACCCCGGGGGCGTGGCCTCCGGCCCGGTCACGGTGAACGTGCGCCACGCGGACCAGGCGGACGGGCCGGTGGGACCCACGGCGCGAATCCGCCACCGGTATTCGCCCGGACTGAACGTACGCGCGGGGAGTTGGGCGTCCCACCCGTGGCCGAGCGGCCCCGTGCTGACCGGGAGGACCTGGAACGGCTGCTCGCCCGGGCGCGCGAGCTCCAGCGTCCCGCCCAGGTCGGGCCGGGGGGCCAGGCCCTTGACCAAGGCGGCGAACAGCGGTCCGAACGTGTCGGACGTGCTGAAGGCCCGCCGGGAGCACCTGCCTCCGGACGGGCCCCGTCCGGAGGTCCGGCCGTTCTCAGCCGCCCCGGCGTGCGGCCGTACCGCCGCGGGCGCGGTAGGCCCGCATTTTGTGCCGGGCGCCGCACACGTCCATGTCGCACCACAGGCCGTTCGACGACGGCGCCCGGTCGTAGAAGACCCAGCGGCATTCCGGCGCCGCGCAGGCCTTGAGCCGCGTCGCGTGACGCCCGGTCAGGCCGTCCCGCAGCAGGGCTTCGAGCACCGTCCGTACGATCTCCGCCACCGGTCCCTCGCCGGCCGGGCGCAGGGCCAGTGTGCCGTCCGGGCGTACGGCCGGGGCGCCGGCCACGGAGCGGATCAGCCGGTTGAGGGCGTCGAGGGCCTCGGGCGAGGCCCGCTCCACCAGGAAGGCCCGTACGGTCTCCCGGGCCTCGGTGAGCGCCGCCAGTTCGGCCGGGGTGACCGCTTCCGGGTACCCGTGCGCCCGCAGCCATCCGCCCGCCGTCTCCGGCCGGGCGAACTCGTCCTCCCCGTGGAGCAGGGTCGCCGTGTTGCAGAACGCCTCGACCGGTTCGAGTTCGGGGGGCGCCGGGTTCCGTCGCATGATCCCCACTGTATCAACGTTACCGACAAGAGGCCTTCTCTGGTAACGTCGAAAGTCCGGCAGGGTTCTGCACCCGACATCAGGAGGCGTGTCATGAACGGCAATCTGACCAGGACGTACCAGACCCCGGACGGGACCGTCCGCTGGGACGTGCTGGGGGAGGGCGCCCCGGTCGTCCTGCTCCACGGCACCCCGTTCTCCTCGCGTGTCTGGCGCGAGATCGCACCGGCGCTCGCCCAGGACCACCAGGTGTACGTCTTCGACCTGCTCGGCTTCGGGCAGTCGGAGCAGCGTGCCGGGCAGGATCTCCGGCTGGCGGCGCACACGCGGGTGTTCACCGGGCTGCTGGATCACTGGGGGCTGGAGAGCCCGAGGGTGATCGCCCACGACATCGGCGGGGCGGTGGCCCTGCGGGCGCTGCTGCTGGAAGGGGCCCGGTACGCCGATCTCACCCTGGTCGACGCGGTGGGCTGCGGCGACTGGGGAACCGGGCTGTTCAGGCTCGTACGGGAGAACGCGCACGTCTTCCAGCAGCTGCCGGTCTACGCCCACGAGGCGCTGGCCGAGAGCCACCTGCGCTTCGCGAGCCACACCGGCTACCGGCCGGACGTCCTGGCCGCCCATCTCGACCCGTGGCGCGGTGAAGCGGGCAGGGCCGCGTACTACCGCCAGTACGGACAGCTGGAGCAGGCGGCCACCGACGAGTTCCAGCATCTGCTGGGGTCCGTGCCGGTGCCCACCCGGATCATCTGGGGGCGCGAGGACGGCTTCCTGCCGCCGCCCTTCGCCGAGCAGTTGCACGCGCTGATCCCGCACTCCGAGCTGCACTGGCTGGAGGGGGCGGGCCACGCGACCCCCGAGGACGCGCCCGCGCGGCTCCTGGCGCTGCTCACCCGGGAGTTCCGGCCGGTGGCCGCCGCGGCCTGACCGGGCCCTGCCGTCGAACCGCCGCCTGCCGTGCGACGCCCGGCACGCGCGCTCGCGGCGTGGCCGACATGTCCTGGCGGCTCCGCTGCAAGAGTGCTCCGGCGCCTTGCGATCGCACGCACCGGACGCCGCGCGGCCGCCCTAGGGGCGACGACGGCAGTGTGACGACCGGACCAGGGGGCCCCGGGGGGCCGGCCAGGCTCAGGCGGGCGGCAGTTCGCCCGAGCCGCGTGGGATCAGCGTCGTCGGAAGCTCCACCCGCGCCGGGGCGTGGTCCGCCCCGTCGAGGCGGTGGAAGAGATGCTCGGCGGCGGTCCTGCCGACCGCCGCCGCGTCCTGCGAGATGACGGTGATGCCGAGCAGGTCGGCCAGCTCGATGTCGTCGAACCCGACCAGCGCCACCGGTCGCTCCCGCTCCGCGATCACCCGCACCGCCGTCACCGTCACCCGGTTGTTGCCCGCGAACAGGGCGGTGACCGGTTCGGGGCCGCTCAGCATCTTCTCGGCCGCGGCCCGCACGCGCTCCGGGTCGGTGGAGCCCAGGGAGACCCAGCCGTCCTCGACGGTGATGCCCGCGTCCCGCATGGCGGCGTGGTAGCCGCGCAGACGCTCGGTGGCCGTGTGGATCCGCGGCTGGTCGCCGATGAACCCGATCCTGCGGTGACCGTGCGCGATCAGGTGCGCCACGCCCTCCCGGGCCCCGCCGAAGCTGTCGGACAGCACCATGTCGACGTCCACATGGCCCGCGGGGCGGTCCACGAAGACGGTGGCGATGCCCGCCTTGATCTCCGGCTCCAGATAGCGGTGGTCGTCGCCGGCCGGGATCACGATCAGTCCGTCGACGCGGCGGGCGCACAGCGCCAGCACCAACTCCTGCTCCCGCTCCGGGTCCTCGGCGCTGGAACCGTTGATCAGCAACGCGCCGTGCGCCCGGGCGACCTCCTCCACCGCGCGGCTCAGCGGACCGTAGAACGGGTCCGCCAGATCCTCCAGGACCAGCCCGATGGACGCCGTGCGCCCCTTGCGCAGCACCCGGGCGCTGTCGTTGCGGCGGAAGCCGAGGGCGTCGATCGCCTCCTGCACGCGGCGCTCGGTGTCGGGCGTGACGCCGGGCTCGCTGTTCACCACCCGCGAGACCGTCTTCAGGCCGACTCCGGCCCGGGCCGCCACGTCCTTCATGGTCGGCCGGTTGCCGTAGCGGGTCTCGGAATGCCGGGTGGTCCGGTCCACGTGCGCTGTCCTGTCGTCGGATACGGGCGGGGCGTGCGGTGCTCCGGCCGGGGTCGAGCGGGGCCGAGACGGGGCGTCGCTCAGGTGATCGGAGGCTGTGGCGTCGAGCATAGGCCCTGGACAACGTTGTCACGAGGATGAAGACTGTGCAGACTATGGACGGAACCCGCAGGTCCCGCCCCTTCGCCGATCCGGAGAGCCCACACCGATGCATACCGACCTCGTCGCCGCGCTCGACATCGGCGGCACCAAGATCGCCGGAGCGCTGGTGGACGGCGACGGATCCCTCCTCGTACGGGCGCAACGACCGACGCCCGCCCGGGAGGGCGCCGAGGCGGTCATGGGGGCGGTGGACGAGGTGCTGGGCGAGCTGATGGCCTCGCCCCTGTGGGGCAGGGCCGGTTCCGTCGGCATCGGCAGCGCCGGTCCGGTGGACGCCGCCGCCGGTACGGTCAGCCCGGTCAACGTCCCCGGCTGGCGGGACTTCCCGCTGGTGGAGCGCGTGCACAAGACGGCGGGCGGGCTGTCGGTCGCGCTGGTGGGCGACGGGGTCGCGATGACGGCCGCCGAGCACTGGCTCGGCGCCGCCCGGGGCTACGACAACGCGCTCTGCCTCGTCGTGTCGACGGGTGTCGGCGGCGGCCTCGTCCTCGGCGGCACCCTGCGCCCCGGCCCCTCGGGCAACGCCGGGCACATCGGCCACATCAGCGTCGACCTGGACGGCGACCCGTGCCCCTGTGGTGCGCGCGGCTGCGTCGAGGGCATCGCCAGCGGCCCCAACATCGCCCGCCGCGCCCTGGAGAACGGCTGGCGGCCCGGCCCGTACGGCGACGCGACGGCCGCCGCGGTGGCCGTCGCGGCCCGCGCCGGGGACCCGGTCGCCATCGCCTCCTACGAGCGCGCGGCCCAGGCGCTGGCGGCAGGCATCGCCGCCACCGCGACCTTGGCGGACCTCGACATCGCGGTGGTCGGCGGGGGAGTGGCCGGGGCCGGCGACGTCCTCTTCGCCCCCCTGCGCCGCAGCCTGCGCGACTACGCCACCCTCTCCTACCTCCGCCGGCTGACGGTGGCGCCCGCCGTGATGGGCAACGACGCGGGCCTGGTCGGGGCCGCTGCGGCGGCCATTGCCCTGCGGTAGCCGCCGCAGCGGCCGCAACGGCTTCCAGGAGGCGCCCGGTTCGTCAGGCCGGGCGCCTCCTGGGCCGGTTGATCGCGTACCGCGGTCACCCGGTGGCGGCCGGGCGGTCCGTCGCGAGGCGTCGCCGGTGGTACGCGACGGTCAGGACGACCATGAGCGGCCCCCAGAGGACCAGTGGGGCGTAGCAGACGGAGTACCAGGCGGCTTCCCAGCCACCCGCCTCGCCGGGGAAGTCGGCGGGCAGTTCGTCGCCGCGGATCGTCGTGCCCCGGATCTCGGTGACGATGGACAGGACCGTGAAGACGAGCGTGAGAACCGTGGCTCCGACGGCGGCCGGGACGACCGCGGCCCATCTCGGGACCCGCCGCCCGCCCAGGTACGGCACCCAGCGGGGGAAGACCTCGCCCCAGCGCGCGACCAGGCCGATCGCGGTGAACGCAAAGAGTTCGGAGACGATCGAGAGGGAGGGCACGTAGAGCCGCTCCCCGAAGCCGATCCCGTCGTCGAACGCCGACGGGATCCGCCACAGGCTCGACGGCAGCACCGTCAGGGGCACCGCGTACGCGGTGAGTCGGAGCCGTCGGGACACGCCGGGGGCCGGCTCGTGCGCGGCACGCCAGGCGGCGCGCAGCCGACCGGTGGGAGCGGTGGTGCGGTCATCGGCGGAGAGTGGCGGGAGCACGGGGAATCCTCGATTTCGGCAGGCCGGTTGCGGGTCCGTTCCATGTCCGACGATCCCGGTCCCGGGAGCGCGCGGGATCGCGCCGCGGGGGGATCTGCCTGAGCCGCGCGGGGGACGGCGGATGCGACCGTGGGGTGACGGCGGACCGGACGTGCGCCCCGGGCGGCCGCATCCGGCCAACGCCGTCGCCCCCGCGGGGTTTCCGCGGCAGGGTGTTGCGGGCAAGCCACAGGGGGCTACGGAAGAGGGGGAACCGTGATTGTTTGGATCAACGGTGCGTTCGGCGCGGGCAAGACCAGCGCCGCCGGCGAACTGATCGATCTGATTCCGAACAGCACGTTGTACGACCCGGAGATCACCGGCACGGGGCTGCGCGCCCTGCTGCCGCAGAAGCGGCTCGCCGAGGTCGCCGACTTCCAGGACCTGCCGATCTGGCGGCGGCTCGTGGTGGACACGGCGGCGGCGCTGCTCGCCGAGGTGCCCGGGGTGCTGGTGGTGCCGATGACTCTGCTGCGGCAGGAGTACCGCGACGAGATCTTCGGCGGGCTCGCCTCCCGGCGCATCCCGGTCCGGCATGTGGCGCTCTCACCTGAGGAAACGATCCTGCGCGGCCGGATCGCGGGCCGTGAGGAGTTTCCCGGCGACGACGAGCAGAACGACCGGGCGCGCCGGTGGGCGTACGAGCACATCGGCCCGTACCGCGACGCCCTCGGCTGGATCGCCGAGGACGCGCATGTGGTCGACAACAGCGCCCTCACCCCCCGGGAGACCGCCGAGCGGATCGCGGACGCCGTGCGCACCGGGAGCGCGCCGCCGTGCCCCATCGTGCAGAGCCCCGAGCCGACCGGAGAGACGGTGGCCGCCGGGGTGCTCCTCTTCGACGAGCAGGACCGGGTGCTGCTCGTCGACCCCACGTACAAACCGGGGTGGGAGTTCCCCGGCGGGGTCGTGGAGGCGGGCGAGGCGCCCGCTCAGGCCGGGATCCGCGAGGTCGCCGAGGAGATCGGCCTCAGCCTCGACCGGGTGCCCACCCTGCTGCTCGTCGACTGGGAGTCGCCCCGCCCGCCCGGCTACGGAGGGCTCCGCTTCCTCTTCGACGGGGGCCTGCTCCGCTCCGAGGACGCCGGTCGGCTGCTGCTGCCCGGCTCCGAGCTGCGCGGCTGGCGCTTCGTCACCGAGGAGGAGGCCGCGCAGATGCTGCCGCCCACCCGGTACGAGCGGCTGCGCTGGGCCCTGCGGGCGCGCGAGCGGAAGACGGTGCTCAACCTGGAGGCGGGGGTGCCGGTGGGCTGAGCGGGGCCCGTACGCCGCTCCCCGCCGCCTCCGTCGCCGCCGCCTCCATCACCGCGGCGGCGTCCTCGGTGAGCGGATCGCCGTGGCCGAAGCAGACGGTACGGGGCGCGAGCGCGGCCAGTCCGCGGAACGTGGCCGCCGCCCCCGCGCGGTCCACGTTGAACACGCCGAGCATCACCCGTTCCGCGGAGGCCACGGCGTCCCCGGTGAACAGCACGCCGTGGCGCGGCAGATGGAGGGCGACGGAGCCCGGGGTGTGACCGGGGGCGTGGACCACCCGCGCCCCGTCCCCGAACGGCAGCACCTCGCCGCCGGTCAGCTCGCGGTCGACCCGGGTGGGCGGGGCCTCGGGGCACGTCAACCCATGGGCGTACAAGGGGCGTTCCCAGTCCAGCAGGTCCGGCTCCGGCACGGGTCGCTCGCCCCGGATCACCGGGGCGTCCAGCGCGTGGGCGAGGATCTCCGCGCCGTACCGGTCCGCCAGCTCCCGCGTGGCCCCGTAGTGGTCGCGGTGGCCGTGGGTGATGACGATGCGGCGGATCCGGGCCGGGGCGTGGCCGAGCGTCCGGACCGCGTCCTCGATCGCGGCGGCCGCCCCGATGTCGCCCGCGTCGACCAGGGTCAGGTCCGCCCCGTCGCGCCAGAGATACGCCTGACCGATCCGGAAGCGGAACATGTGCAACTGGGGGAGTACCTCGACGAGATCCATGCGGCGAACGTACGCAGCGGCGCACGGACGCCGCACGGATCTACGCTCCGGGCGACTTCGCCGAGGGCGAAGCCCTCCAGCGGGATCAGGCCTTCTTCGACTCCGCGTAGTTGCGCAGGAACAGTGCCTCGGCGACCGACATCCGCTCCAGCTCCTCGGGCGACACGCTCTCGTTCACCGCGTGGATCTGCGCCTCGGGCTCGCTCAGCCCGATCAGCAGGATCTCCGCCTCGGGGTAGAGGCTTGCCAGGGTGTTGCACAGCGGGATGGAGCCGCCCATGCCGGAGGACTGCATCTCCTGGCCCGGGTAGGCAT
Organism: Streptomyces sindenensis; assembly: GCF_014649035.1. Lineage (GTDB taxonomy): Bacteria > Actinomycetota > Actinomycetes > Streptomycetales > Streptomycetaceae > Streptomyces > Streptomyces sindenensis. The sequence continues at coordinate 14,685 of NZ_BMSG01000055.1, read as the reverse complement.
CCCGCATCGCGTCCGCCATCGCCTGGTACGCCGGGCTGCTCATATCGGCCCGGAACGGCTGGCCCTGGCCCACCTGTTCCACCTTCACCCGCGCACCCCAGGGGGCCCGGGACTCCAGGTGGGCGGTGAGCAGCTTCGTCGCCTCGGCCGCGTCGTGGCCCGGCGGCACCCGCAGGCTGATCTGGGCCCGGGCGCTCGCCTGCACGGACGGGGTCGCGCCGACCACCGGCGGGCAGTCGATGCCGATGACGGTGACGGCGGGACGGGCCCAGATGCGGTCCGCGACCGTACCCGTGCCGATCAGCTCCACCCCGTCCAGCACCTTGGCGTCCTGCCGGAACTCCTCCTCCGGGTACTGGATGCCGTCCCAGTCGGCGTCACCGGTCAGACCGTCGACCGTGGTCGTCCCGTCCTCGGCGCGCAGCGAGGCCAGCAGCTGGATCATCGCGGCCAGCGCGTCCGGCGCCGCACCGCCGAACTGCCCCGAGTGCAGGTTCCCTTCGAGGGTGTCCAGCTGGACGCGCAGCATGGTCATCCCCCGCAGCGTCGCCGTGACCGTCGGCAGCCCCACCCGGAAGTTGCCGGTGTCCCCGATGACGATCGTGTCCGCGCGCAGCAGCTCCGGGTGGGCCTCCGCGTACCGCTCCAGACCGCCGGTGCCCTGCTCCTCGGAGCCCTCGGCGATCACCTTCACCGAGACCGGGACGCCGCCGTCCGCCGCGAGGGCGCGCAGCGCGAGCAGGTGCATGATGAACCCGCCCTTGCAGTCGGCCGCGCCCCGCCCGTACCAGCGTCCGTCGCGCTCGGTCAGCTCGAACGGCGGGGAGATCCACGCCGACTCGTCCAGCGGCGGCTGTACGTCGTAGTGGGCGTAGAGCAGGACGGTCGGCGCCCCGGCCGGCCCCGGCAGGTAGCCGTAGACGGACTGCGTCCCGTCGGGGGTGTCCAGGAGGGCGACGTCCGTGAACCCCTCGGCGCGCAGCGCGTCGGCGACCCAGTCGGCCGCGCCCTCGCACTCGCTCCTCGGGAACACCGCCGGGTCCGCCACCGACTGGAACGCCACCAGCTCGGCCAGTTCCTCCCGGGCTCGGGGCATCAGCGAGGCGACGGTCTCGGGAATCGGACGGGCGGTCATGGGCACGCTCCTCGTGGGTGCGACGTTATGGGGAGGACGCGGTGTGTACGCGACCGTGTGCGAAGCCGTGTGTGCGACGACGCATGTACGACAAAATCATGGCCGATCCTCCCACAGGAGGGCCGGCCCGCAGCGCGCCGTAGGATGCCGTGAGCAGCTTGGGGCCACTGGTCGGATCGGGAGCAGAAGCACATCGTGAGCAGCGAGAACGCAGACGCCGGACGTGAGCCGGAAGAGTCGTTGGTGTGGGATGTCGTCGTGGTCGGCGCCGGACCGGCCGGGGCATCGGCGGCGTACGCGGCAGCCGTGGCGGGCCGGAGAGTCCTGCTGCTGGAGAAAGCGGAACTGCCGCGCTACAAGACCTGCGGCGGGGGCATCATCGGCTTCTCCCGGGACGCCCTGCCGCCCGGGTTCGAGCTGCCCCTGAAGGACCGCATCCACGCGGTCACCTTCTCGCTCAACGGCAAACTGGCCCGCACCCGCCGTTCCCGGCGCATGCTCTTCGGGCTCATCAACCGCCCCGAGTTCGACGCCGGTCTGGTCGAGGAGGCACAGAAGGCCGGGGCCGAACTGCGCACCGGCGCCTCGGTGGTGCGGGTCGAGCAGCACGGTCCCGCCGTGCCCGACCGGCGAACGGTCGCCGTGGTGCTGGCCGGTGGCGAGACCGTGCTCGCGCGGGCGGTCGTCGGCGCGGACGGCAGCGCGGGCCGGATAGGAGCCCATGTCGGGGTGAAGCTCGATCAGGTCGACCTCGGCCTGGAGGCGGAGATCCCGGTTCCCGCCACGGTCGCGGAGGACTGGGCGGGCCGGGTCCTCATCGACTGGGGGCCGATGCCGGGAAGCTACGGCTGGGTCTTCCCCAAGGGTGACACCCTCACCGTGGGCGTCATCTCGGCGCGCGGCGACGGCGCGGGCACCAAGCGGTATCTGGAGGACTTCATCGCCCGCCTCGGTCTCGCCGGGTTCGAGCCCGCCATCTCCTCGGGCCATCTCACCCGCTGCCGCAGCGACGACTCGCCGCTCTCCCGCGGCCGGGTCGTGGTCTGCGGCGACGCGGCCGGACTCCTGGAGCCGTGGACCCGGGAGGGCATCTCCTTCGCGCTGCGCTCGGGGCGGCTCGCGGGTGAGTGGGCGGTCAGGATCGCCGAGGCGCACGACGCGGTGGACGCCCGCCGTCAGGCCCTCAACTACGCGTTCGCCATCAAGGCCGGCCTCGGGGTGGAGATGGGCGTCGGCCGCCGCATGCTCAAGCTGTTCGAGCGCCGGCCGGGCCTGCTGCACGCGGTGCTGACCGGCTTCCGCCCGGCCTGGAAGTCGTTCGCCGGAATCACCCGGGGCACGACGTCGCTGGCCGAGCTCGTCCGTACGCACCCGCTGGCGCAGCGGGCGCTCCACGCGATGGACCGCTAGGACCTGTCGTCAAACTGCCGTCTGCCGCGCGACGGCAGTTTGACGCCAGGACCTAGCGGCCCCGCACGTCGCGACGGCGACCACGCCCCCGTTGTCCGTACTTCCCGTACGGCACGGGGGCGTCGTCACCTCCCGTGCGGCACGGGGGCCTCGTCATGCCTCGACCGTGATCCGGAAGACCGGGTGGTCCGGGGAGGCGGCCAGCAGCTCGGCGTCCGTGGACTTCGCCGTGACCCCCTGGAAGTACTGGTCGACCTCCCAGCCCCACCGCTCCAGATAGGCCCGGACGATCCGGGCCTTCTCCGCGTCGTCGGGGATCTCCACGGCGGTGAACCGGTTGACCTTGCGCCCCAGCCGCAGCTCCCCGCCGCCCGCCACCCGCATGTTGCGCACCCACTGGGAGTGGCCGCGCGCCGAGACCAGGTAGCGGTCGCCCTCGAAGGTGTGGGTGTTGACCGGGATGCGCTGCATCTGGCCGCTCCTGCGTCCGCGCACCGACAGCTCGGCGGAGCCCATCAGGCTGAAGCCGTGCCGGGCCAGCCAGCCGACGATCTTGTTGAAGCGGGCGGCGGAGGCGCTCGCCCGGAGGTAGTAGGGCTGCTGCGGCATGATGACTCCCGGACTACGAGGAGAGCGGTGCTCTCGCTTGAGATCAGTGTGCACATAGTGCCGACCCAAAGCAAGAGCACTGCTCTCGTTCTTGATCGGCGCTCGGACCGCATGGCAGGCTGACCGCATGAGCACCATCCGAGGGGCCAGGGAACGCGCCCGTATCGAAGTGACCGCGGCCATCAAGGACGAGGCCAGAAAACAGCTCGCCGAGGAGGGCGCGCCGAAGCTCTCGCTGCGGTCCGTCGCCCGGGAACTGGGCATGGTCTCCTCCGCGCTCTACCGCTACTTCCCCAGCCGCGACGACCTGCTCACCGCGCTGATCGTCGACGCCTTCGACGCGATCGGCGCGGCGGCGGAGCGGGCGGCGGCGGAACCGGCAGCGGGGGAACGGGCGGGGGTGCTCCCGCCCGCAGAGCGCTGGGTCGCCGTCTCCTGTGCCGTACGGGAATGGGCGCTCGCCCACCCTCATGAGTACGCCCTGGTCTACGGTTCGCCCGTCCCCGGCTACATCGCCCCCATGGACACGGTGGGGCCCGCGGCGCGGGTGGGTCTGGTCCTCATCGACATCGTCCGCGGCGCGTACCGGGCCGGCGAACTCACCCTGCCGCCGCTGGCGGACGAGCTGCGCGCCGACGCGGAGCGGATGGCCGCCGAGTTCGCCGAGGGCGTCCCGCCCGAGGCCGTGGCCGCTCTGGTCGCCGCCTGGGCGCAGCTGTTCGGCCTGATCTCCTTCGAGCTGTTCGGCCAGTTCAACCGGGTCGTCGAGGAACGTGAGGCACTGTTCCGGCAGTCCGCCGGTGAGCTGGCCCGCTCGGTGGGCCTGCGCGACGCCGGTACGGACTGACGAGCAGGGCACCGCATGACCGGGCCGGGCCGGGCATCGTCTCTCCGGGCTTTCCCCGGTGGGTCGAGCCGGGCCCGCGACCGGGCCCAGCTCGTCGTCCTCGCCCGCGCATCAGGTGACCGCTGAGTTGTCCGTCCAGAGCCTGGCCACCGCGCGGTCGCCGCGCAGGGTGACGGCGGTGAGCGGCAGCCGGTTCCAGAGGGCGAGGTAGAGCACCTCGGCCGTACCGCTCAGCTCGCAGTCGACATCTTCGGCGCTCCCCTCATCCGCCGTGCGTACGGCCTGCGGCGGGTCGTCGGTGATCCGCACCGTCCAGGTCGCCGCCGTGTCCACGGCCCGTACCCCCAGCGTGCGCGGCTTCTCGGAGCGGACCCGGCTCGTGGGGCGGGCGTGGAAGCCGGTGAGCAACTCGTCGATGCCGTCGACGGCCCGGTCGGCGGAGACCGGGGTCAGCGGCCCGCCGAGCGCCGATTCCGCGTCCACCCGGTGCACCGTTGTCTCGTTGAGCTGGCGGCGGGACCAGAACGCCAGCGGTGAGGGGGCCGGCAGGAAGGTCCAGCACTCCAGGTCGGCGGGCGCTTCTTCCAGGGACCGGACCAGATGGCGGTGCCCCTCGCGGAACCAGGCCAGGAGTTCGGCACCGTCGAGATCGGGCTCGCCGCCGTCGGGGTGGTACGCGGTGTGTCCCTCGGTGACGAACGCCGCCGCCCACCGGTGCACCATGCCGGTGTGCCGCAGCAGATGGCGTATCTGCCAGCTGGGGCAGGTCGGGACGGACGCCCCCGGGCCGGCCTGTTCGGCGGCCGCCGCGAGCAGCCGCCCCTCCTCGGACAACGACGCGATGTGCTCGGATATCTGCATGACGGCGATTGTGCCAGTGCCGTGCGGGGCCCGACCGGGATCGGCGGCTTCACCGGCCGGGCAGGCGGCGCTCGACCGGGTCCGGCTGCTCCCTCGGCCGGGCGGACGGTCAGACGGGCGCGCTCGTCGTGGCGTTGCGGGCCGTGTAGCCCAGGACGGCCGCCGCCGCGGCCAGCAGGGCGACCGTGGTCAGGGCCACCGGCAGCGAGAACCAGTCGGCGAGGAAGCCGATCGCGGGCGGGCCGAGCAGCATCCCGCCGTAGCCGAGCGTCGAGGCGGCGGCGACTCCGCTGGGACCGGCCAGTTCGCCCGCCCGCCCCACGGCCACCGGGAAGATGTTGGCGAGCCCGAGCCCGGTCACCGCGAAGCCGGCCAGCGCCAGCCAGGCGGTCGGCGCCAGCGAGCCCAGCAGCATCCCGGCCGCGGCCGTCGCCCCGCCGAGAACCAGGGTGCGGGTCTGGCCGAGCCGTTCCAGGAGCAGGGTCCCGGTCAGCCGGCCCGCCGTCATCGTCAGGGCGAACAGCGCGTATCCGGCGGCGGCGAGCCCGGGGTGCGCGTCCAGGTCCTGTTCCAGGTGGAGCGCGCCCCAGTCGGCCAGGGCCCCTTCCCCGTACGCCGTGCACAGGGCGATCACGCCGAAGAGCACGACGATCCGGCGGGCCCGGGGCGACAGCCGCTGCTTCGGCTCGCGCGGGCCGACGGCCTCCGGGGCGGCGGGGGCCGGGCGGTGGCGGAGCAGGGAGGGTCCGGCGAACGCGGTGACCAGCAGGCCGATTCCGGCCAGCAGGAACAGATGGGTGGAGGCGGAGAGGCCGCCCGCGACCAGGCCGCCGAGCCCGGCGCCGACCATCCCGCCGAGGCTGAACGCCGCGTGGAAGCTCGGCATCACCGGTCGGCGCAGAGCGGCGACCAGATCGACGGCGGCGCTGTTCATGGCCACGTTCATCCCGCCGTACGCGGCTCCGAACACCAGCAGCACGAGGCCGAGGGAGAGCGCGGAGTGGGTCTGGGCGGGCAGGGCGATGCTCAGCGGGAGCAGGACACCGCAGGCCACGGTGACGGCATGGCTGCCGTAGCGGCGGCAGAGCCGGCCGGTGAGCATCATGGTGATCACCGCACCGGCGGAGACGCCGAGCAGGGCGAGGCCGAGGGTGGAGGCGGAGGCTCCGGTCTGCTGCTTGATGGCCGGGATACGGACCACCCAGCCGGCGAAGAGGAACCCGTCGAGGGCGAAGAACACGGTCAGCGCGGTACGGAGGCGGGCCGAAGCGGGTGGGGCGGTGTCTCCGCCGGGTCCCCCGGGCAGGGCCGTCCGCAGTTTGTTTAGTTGCGGCACAAACTCAGCATAGAGGCGCTCCGGCGGCGGACGCAACACCGCTGCACACCGCACGCTCCGGGGGCGCGGCCGTGGCCGGAACGGGATCCCCGGACCGGCCCTGGGCGTCCGGGAAGCCTCCGGATCATGGGAGACTCGCCCCCATGAACGGCAAGGCGACCACCACCCGGACCAAGTTGGAGAGGGGCCGCAGCGCGCTCGGGCCCGCACTGGAACTGGTCCACACCGGACGCGCCCCCACCCGGGCCGTCCTCACCTCCGAACTCGGCGTCACCCGCGCCACCGCCGGGGCGGTCGCCGCGGAACTGGAGGCGCTCGGGCTGATCCGGGTCGACTCCAGCCCCGGCGCGGCGGCCGGGTCCCAGGGCCGCCCCTCGCACCGGCTGTCCGTTCTGGAGACCGGTCCCGTCGTCCTCGCCGCCCAGGTGCACGCCGACGGCTTCCGGGCCGCGCTCGTCGGGCTCGGCGGCCGGATCGTCGCCACCTCGCCCGGCTGTGTGGCGGTGATGGCGGACCCCGCGCAGGTGCTCGGCGAGGTCGTGGAGGCGGGAGCCGGACTGCTCCGCGCGAGCGGGCTGCGCTGCGTCGGCGCCGGACTCGCCGTGCCGTCGGCGGTCGCCGAACCGGAGGGCACCGCCCTCAACCCGCTGCACATCGCCTGGCCCGCGGGCTCCCCGGTCCGGGACATCTTCGCCGCCTGTGTACGCCGGGCGGGCATCACCGGACCCGCGTTCACCGGCAACGACGTCAACCTCACCGCGCTGGCCGAGCACCGGCACGGCGCGGGGAGGGGGGCCCAGCATCTGCTGTGCGTGGCCACTGGGCACCGGGGCGTCGGCGGGGCCCTCGTGCTCGACGGCCGCCTGCACAGCGGGAGTTCGGGCCTCGCCCTGGAGGTGGGCCATCTCACCGTGAACCCCGAGGGGCGGCCCTGCCACTGCGGTGGGCGCGGCTGCCTCGACGTGGAGACCGACCCGCTGGCCTTCCTCACCACCGCCCGCCGCGAACCCGGCCCCGAGGAGTCGCTCCTCAAGCAGGCCGGGAACCTGCTCCGCGCGGAGTACGACGACCCGGCGGTGCGACAGGCCGCCGAGGCGCTGATCGACCGGCTGGGCCTGGGGCTCGCCGGACTGGTCAACATCCTCAACCCCGACCGCATCATCCTCGGCGGCCTCCACCGCGACCTGCTGGAGGCCGACCCAGAGCGGCTGCGCGCCGTCGTCGCCGACCGGAGCCTGTGGGGGCGCAGCGGCAGCGTGCCGATCCTGCCGTGCACCCTGGCCCACAACAGCCTGGTGGGCGCCGCCGAACTGGCCTGGCAGCCGGTCCTCGACGACCCGCTCGCCGCGTTGGCCTGAGCGGCCGCGCCGGCCCGGAGCCCGTTCCGGTCGGAAGCTCGTCTCAGAGCGCGCCCAGGTCGCAACCCGGCCGGTGCCGTCGGCCCGCTGCTGGATGGCCTTGGGGCTGATGCCCACAGAGCCGCGCTCCCACAGGAGTTCCGGGTGGCCTCGATCAGTCGGTCCGGGGTGACCCCGTGATCCCGGCCTGTCCGTCAGCCGACGACGGCCGACCGGGCGGGCAGGGCCGCGATGTTGTCGGGGGTGATGGTCACGGCTCCGAACGGCCCGTCGGTCATCGACCCGTAGACCGCGAGCGGCGGCAGGGTCGAGGCGCCGGTGACCGCCGGCAGGGTGAACCAGACGGCCTTTCCGGCCGAGCCGACCGGCCGCACGCCCCAGCTCTCGCTGACGGCGGCGATCAGCGCCAGCCCCCGGCCCGACGTGGCGAACGAATCCGCCTCGTTCACCGTGGGCAGCCGCGGATCGTGGTCGTGGACGGAGACCGTCAGACGGTCGAGCAGCAGCTCGATGTCGACCGTGCATGACTTGTCCGGCTGTGCGTGCCGGTGAACGTTGGTGAGAAGCTCGGTGACGCCCAGGGCCGCCTGGTCGATCAGAGGATCGAGATGCCAGTAGCGCAGTTGCGCCGAGATGATTCTGCGGACTTGACCGATCCGCGACGGCAGGGCCTGGAGCTCCACCGTGCAGTGCCTGCTTGGCTCGCTGATCACGGCTGCGACTCCCCGAAATAGGTCCGGAAGAAGAGAAGAGGCACGAACGGGCCGGCGGACGACTGACTGCCGGATCCGCTCTGCTCTTGTCGTGTCTGCTCGTGTCGCGCGACCCGGTCCGTGGAGCGGATCGCTCTGTCACCGATGCTGCACCTTCAGTGACGTGGATCCAGCGTGGCCCAGGGGCTGAGGCTCCGCAACTCGCGGCGGAGCCCGATGGCCGGGGCGCGGTCGCCGTGGGCGTGCGGCGGGCTCAGTCCCGGCGGCCTCCCGCGCTGCGCAGCGTCTCCAGGAAGCGCCGCAGCGGGGCCGCTCCGTCGCGTCTGCGGTTGCGCTGCCCCATCGTCAACCGGTAGCGCACTCCGTTCACCCGGGCGATGACGGAATCCGCCGCGATGAACCACCACTTGCGGGCGCTGACCGTGCCCACCGGGGCGCTGTCGATCTCCCGCCCGTTGCTCGTGAGGAGGGACAGCCGGCCGTCCTTCACCACCACCTGACCAGCCCTGGTCAGCGACCTGGTGAACCGTTCGATCCTGACCCCCGACGCACTGAACTCGACGTCCGCCATCGCGGATTCGCCCCCCTTCGTCACTGCTCCTGCTGTTGCAGTGTGCCCGGCCGCTGGCCGGACCGCCAGAGGGCCCGGAATCCCGGCGCACGGCTGCCCGCACCGCACGTCACAGCCGCCCCGCAGGCGGCGGTCAAAGGCAGCGCTATGGGCCATCAAAGTGACCGTTTGTGCAGGTGGGGTGCATATCGTGGGAGGCGCGAGGCACGGATCGACGACCAACAGGAGCAGGCCCATGAAGACCAGTGAACACACGGCCGGGAGCGGGGCCAGGGCGACCGTGGACGTCGACCGCAGTGACCCGGAGTACCGGTCCTGGCTGAAGGAGGCCGTCCGCAAGGTCCAGGCCGACGCCAACCGCTCCGCCGACACCCATCTGCTGCGCTTCCCGCTGCCCGAGGCATGGGGCATCGACCTGTACCTCAAGGACGAGTCGACGCACCCCACCGGCAGCCTCAAGCACCGCCTGGCCCGCTCGCTCTTCCTGTACGGGCTCTGCAACGGCTGGATCAGGCCGGGCAAGCCGGTCATCGAGGCGTCCAGCGGCTCGACCGCCGTGTCGGAGGCGTACTTCGCCAAGCTCATCGGCGTCCCGTTCATCGCCGTGATGCCGCGCACCACCAGCCCCGAGAAGTGCCGCCTCATCGAATTCCACGGCGGGCAGTGCCACTTCGTGGACGACTCGCGCACCATGTACGAACAGTCCGCGGCGCTCGCCGCCGAGACCGGCGGACACTACATGGACCAGTTCACCTACGCGGAGCGTGCCACCGACTGGCGCGGCAACAACAACATCGCGGAGTCGATCTACCAGCAGCTGCGCCTGGAGCGCTACCCGGAACCCGCCTGGATCGTCGCCACCGCCGGCACGGGCGGCACCTCGGCGACCATCGCCCGCTACGTCCACTACCTCCAGCACGACACCCGCATCTGCGTCCCCGACCCGGAGAACTCCTGTTTCTTCGACGGCTGGACCCACCACGACCCGCACGCCACCAGCGACCGCGGCTCACGCATCGAGGGCATCGGCCGCCCGCGCATGGAACCCAGCTTCGTGCCCGGCGCGATCGACCGCATGATGAAGGTGCCCGACGCCGCCAGCGTCGCCGCCGTCCGCGCCCTGGAGCGCGCCATTGGCCGCAAGGCGGGCGGCTCCACGGGCACCGGGCTGTGGAGCGCGTTCAAGCTGATCGCCGAGATGGTGGAGCGCGGCGAGCAGGGGAGCGTCGTCACGCTGCTGTGCGACCCGGGCGACCGCTACCTGGACAAGTACTACTCCGACTCCTGGCTGGAGGAACAGGGCCTGGACATCGCCCCGTACACCGCCGCCATCGACGCCTTCCTCGCCACCGGCACCTGGCCCTGCTGAGAGCCCGCGCCCCGCTGAGGGCTGAGAGGCCGCAACTCCGACTGCTCAGGGCGTCGTCGTCGCCAGCCGGGTGTCCAGGCGGCGCACGGCGCCCCGGAAGGACCGGCCCACGCCGGCCCGGCCCAGGCTCAGCACCAGGCGGAACAGCCCCGTCCCGTCGGCGGCGAAGGTCCACTGCACCCGGGTCCCCGACCCCTCCGGGGTGAGCCGCCACTCCTCCAGCAGGGCCCGCAGACCAGGTGCGTTGGTCTCGTCGACCCGGTAGGCGTAACAGCTCCCCGGCTCGGTGGCGACGACCGTCTCGCGGAACCGGACCCCGCCCCGCAACCGCACCTCCCGGCCCGCGCCCCCGTCGACGGGCGTGGCCCGGGTGACGGCGGTGAACCAGGACGGCCAGGACGCGACATCGTCGGCGAGCGCGCGGTACACCACGTCCGGCGGCGCGGAGACCTCGGCGGCGAACACCAGCCGCATCGGTGCCGAGTCAGTGAAATCCCTTCCCACGGTACGGAGTCGGCGTGCCATCCCGTGCACCTCCCGGCGGTCTGCTGTCGCGGTGTCGCGGCTGTGGAGCGCACACCCTAGCGGCCCGGCCGTCAGTTGTCTGTACCACTGCCGGCCACCCCTTCGCGACCGCTGCCTGCCACCGGTCCGCGCCGCTTCTCCTCCGTCGCCGCCGCCTCGGCGATGTTGCGCGCCATCCCGCCGAACACCACCGAGTGGAACGGCCACACGCTCCACCAGTACGCGTGGCCGAACAGGCCGCGCGGATGGAACAGCGCGCGCTGCCCGTACACCGTCCGGCCCCGCTCGTCGCGGCGCACCGACAGCTCCAGCCAGGCCAGCCCCGGCACCCGCATCTCGGCCCGCAGCCGCAGCAGTTCGCCCGGCACGATCTCCTCCACCCGCCAGAAGTCCAGCGAGTCGCCCACCCGCAGGTGCTGGGCGTCCCGCCGGCCGCGCCGCAGCCCCACCCCGCCGACGATCCGGTCGAGCCAGCCCCGTACCGCCCAGGCCAGCGGGAAGGAGTACCAGCCGTTCTCCCCGCCGATGCCCTCGATCACCCGCCACAGCGCCTCGGGCCCGACCGGCACGGCCATCTCCCGCTCGTCACGGTAGAGGCTGCCGCCCGCCCAGTCCGGGTCGGTGGGGAGCGGGTCGCTCGGCGCGCCCGGCACCGCGGCGTTGGACCAGCGGGTGTCGACCCGCGCCTCCTGGATCCGCTTCAGGGCCAGCCGCAGCGCCCGGTCGAAGCCGATGGTCCCGTCCGGCGGATCGGGGACGTACTCCTTGATGTCGTGCTCCGCGCAGACCACCTCATGGCGCAGCGACTCCGTGAGCGGCCGGGCGATCGAGCTGGGCACCGGAGTGACCAGGCCGACCCAGCGGCTGGAGAGCGTCGGGGTCAGCACCGGAACCGGCAGGATCAGCCGCCGTCGCAGCCCCGCCACCGCCGCGTAGCGCTGCATCATGTCCCGGTACGTCATGACGTCCGGGCCCCCGATGTCGAAGGCCCGGTTCACCTCCGCCGGCAGCGCCGCGCACCCCACCAGATAGCGGATCACGTCCCGTACGGCCACCGGCTGGATCCGGGTCCGTACCCAGCTCGGGGTGATCATCAGCGGCAGCCGCTCCGTCAGATACCGCAGCATCTCGAACGAGGCGGAACCCGAGCCGATGACGATCGCCGCGCGCAGCACCGCCGTCGGCACCCCGGAGTCCAGCAGGATGTGCCCCACCTCGGCCCGTGAACGCAGATGCGGCGACAGGTCCTCCTCCGGCACTCCGGTCGGGGTCAGCCCGCCCAGGTACACGATCCGGCGCACCCCCGCCGCCCGTGCCTGCTCGCCGAAGGTCCGGGCCGCCCTGCGGTCGGTCTCCTCGAAGGACGAACCGGTGCCGAGTGCGTGCACCAGGTAGTACGCCACGTCGACACCCCGCATCGCCTCCACCAGGGAGCCGGCGTCGGTGACGTCGCCGCGCACCACCTCGACCCGGTCCGCCCACGGGTAGTCGCGCAGCTTCTGCGGCGTTCTCGCCAGGGCCCGCACCCGGTGCCCGGAGTCGAGCAGCGCGGGCACCAGCCGGCCGCCGATGTACCCGGTGGCCCCGGTCACCAGACAGCGCGGGGCCGATCCTTCGGGGAGTTCCGTGCTGCCGCCGGGGCCTTCCTCAAGATCCGTCACCTGTCCGAGTGTGCCAGCGGACGGCTCCGGGGGCCGGTCGGGGACTCCGTACAGCGGCATCGCACCCATCGGTACGGTGACGCCCCCGGCCCCGGGCCGACACCCCCGGCCCTCGGCGGGCTCAGCGCACCGCCGTGAGCGTCCCGCCCCCGCGCAGCGACGCCGTCAGCTCCACATCGGCGTCCCGGGGCGCCCGCACCGCCAACGTCGGCCCGCCCGCCGCGCGCCGCACCGCCCCGCTCGCCTCGATACGGGTCACCGCCCGGCTCCCCGCGGCCAGGACGTACCACCGGCCCGAGGCCGCCCTCCAGTGCGTGCCCGCGAGCACGTGCTGCCCGAACCTGCTGCACAGCGCCGTGTCGGCGCGGTCGGCGACCACCGCGGCCGGTTCCGTGGGCGAGGCGGCGGGGGCGAGGAACTGCACCAGGACCCGGCCCGGACCTCGCCAGGTGTCGGCCCGGGTGCACAGCCAGTCGGCCGAAGCGCGGCCCTCGGGGAGCTTCTGCCCGGCGAAGGCCCAGTTGTTGACGGACCGCACGCCGGAGCCCGCCAGGGTCCGCAGGGAACACGCCGTACGGGCCCAGGCGAGCAGCGCCTCGGTGCTCGTCGCCTCACGTGGCTGCCGGGCCGGCGCACCCCGCCCGGGCTTCGGGGTGTACGTCAGATGTACGGGGGCAAGATCGCCCAGATCCGTCACCAGGAACGCGTGGTTCTCCACGATCCGCTCGGAGGACCGCAGCCGGAGCACCGGCCACGTCTGGCACGCGCCGCCCGCCGCGGGCCGGGGCACCACGGCGGTGACCCCGTCCGGGCCCACCTCCAGCGGCCGTCCGGGCGCGTCCGGCGCGAGCAGGTCCCGGGTGGCCGACGCGTCGATCCAGGGGGCGAGCAGGAACCGCGCGCCGTCGTCCGTACGGCTGACGACGACCGCCGCACCCGTCGTCACGTCCGCGTCGTCCGTCCGGGCGAAGTCCAGCGCCGCCCCGCCGGACCCGGACAGCGGCTCCGCGTACCGCACCACCCGGACCCCGCCGTCGTGGAACAGCACCACCGCCGCCCCGTCCACCTCACCCGCGAACAGCAGCCGGGGCGGCTGCGCGGGCGGCACCGTCACCGTCCCCGGCGTCGCGGACACCCGGGCCGAATCCGGCGGCCCCGCCCAGGCCCGCAGCGCCCGGCCCAACAGCCCGTCGTCGTCCGTGCGCCCGCCCCTGGCCGGCCAGGCGGTGAAGTCGACGCGCGAGGTGTCCGCCCACCGCTCCGCCGCCGTCCGCATCAGCTCCGCCGGATCGAGCACCGGTGCGAACACCCCCGCCGGAGCCCTGTCCTCGCCCCCGCCCCGCGCCCCCTCCTCGACGGCGGCCGCCAGGCCGCCCGCCACCACGCACAGCACCGCCGCCACCGCCGCCGCCCGCACCCGGTGCCGACGCCGCAACAGATCGCTCGGCCGGGTCTGGACCGTGCACGGGTCGAACTCGCCGGACCTGAGCAGCGCCTGCGCCCCGGCCCGGTCCGGCCGCCCCAGCCGGGCCGCCCGGCGCACCGCGCCCGCCGGATCCGCCGCCCCCGCCCCGGCCAGCAGCTCCCGGACCCCGGACTCGTCCAGACCCTCCAGCAGGTGCAGCGCGAACGCCGCCCGGACCGGCCCGTCCACCGCCGACAGCGCCCGGTCCAGGGCCAGTTCGTCGACGCCGCCCGCCCGGGGGAAGAGCCGCAGCCCCCACACCGCCGGCAGGGCCGGTCGCAGCGCGGCCGGCGCCGGGAGCCGCCCGGGCCACCAGCCGGGCCGCCGCTCGTGGGCCAGTGCCGCCCGCAGCACCCGCTGCCGCACCCACCCGTACGCCGAGTGCGGGGGGTTACGGTCCGCCGAGGCGCCCTCCGCGCCCTCCGGAGCGCCGGTCCTGCGGGACTGGGCCGGAACGCGCGGGCTCGACGCCTTGCTCCCGGCCGCCGGCAGGGCCCGCTGGACGACGGAGTGGGCGGTCAGGACCCGGCGGTGCCGGCCGAGGGCCGGCGGCAGGACGACATAGGCGAGCCGCACCAGGCGCGGGTAGTGCTCCACGAGGGCGGCCTCGGCCTGCTGCACGCCCGCGCGGTCGGTGCGTACGTCGGTCCGCTGCTGCGGTTGATGGATCGGCATGAAATGGGTGCCTTCCGGGGCCGTGGCGGGGTGTCATACCGACAAACGAGTCAATCGTGTGACGGTCACATCACCCGTACGCGGCGCGTGGACCTAGGGGTCGTCTTCAAAGGGGATCGGGTGGTGAGAGATGATCCTGGTCATGGTGCG
>NZ_BMSG01000054.1 GCF_014649035.1 Streptomyces sindenensis | reverse complement strand
CACGAAGATCACCGCCGTCGACTACAAGCAGCAGTTGATCAGTTACCCAACACTTTCTCAGCCGCGCCGCGCCCTCTTGGCCGCGAGCACCGTCGCACGGTCGGCCAGCCACCGCGCGTCCACGCCCCCGCGGGCGAGCACCTCCACCGCGCGCGACTCGGCGTCGGCGGCCAGCGCGGCGAGCAGGTCGAGACCGCGGGCCCGGTCCTCGCCGCGCGATGCCGCGCGGTACAGCGCGTCGTCCATCGCGGCCAGCGCCGAGGGCGACCAGCCCTCGGCGGCCGGGTCGCGCACCACGGGAACGGCCCCGGAGTCCTCGACGGAGCCCTGCCAGCGGAGCCCGTAGCCGATGCTGCGCTGGACGAGATAGCCGAGCACCCTGGCGAGCCGGGGTCCGCCGTCGAAGGCCTCACGGACCTCGGGGTCCGACTCGACCAGCGAGTGCAGGAGGTGGGCGGTGTCGATCTGGCGGTCCCCGTCCCGCAGCGCACGCCTGCGCGCACCGGTCAGCACCGCTGCCTGTTCGTCGGTGAAGCGGGCATCGATCCCGGGGTGGTTCGGTGCGGGCTGCTCAGGTATCCGCGGCGTCCGGTTTTGCACCCCTCTACCCCATCAGTCCCGGAGCCGAAAGGCATCGCCGGGACGACCCATTGGGTATCCCACCGAGGTTGGGGACGATGGCGTGGCCCGTCATCCTTGCGGATGAAATCGTGCCGGGAGACGCAACCATGCGGCATCCAGGGCGCGCGCCGCCTTGCATCGCACGCCCCTGTGGCAACCGCGGACCCCCGCGCGCGCGTCCCTCACGCCACAACGCACACAGCGGGGGACGCGAGGGGAGGAACGGGTGTTCTGGATGGTGGCCCTGCTGGCCCAGGACGGGCTGCAGTACGTCTACCGCGTGTACGCACCCGACGACGCCCTGCCCGCCGATCTCTTCTGGGCGGCCTTCCACTGCCACGACGACGGACCCCACCCCCGCGCCTCCGACCGCTTCGACGCCGCGGAGATCTGGCGGCACCGACAGCCCCAGCAGATCTGACGGTTCATCAGTATTGAATGTTGGCACACCCCTCGCTACGTTCCGCGACACCGGTACCGGACGAACCAGGGGTGGTCGCATGGCCGAAGTCAGCGCCGAGACACGTATCGAGGCACCCGCCGAGAAGGTATGGGACCGCCTGACGGACTTCTCGTCGTACGGGGAGTGGAACGCCACCCACACCAGCTTCCCCGGGGGCGGCCCGGCCGAGCTGAAGGCCGGGGCCGGCTACGAGGAGAACATGAAGCTGATGGGCTTCCCGGCCGAGGTGACCTGGACGGTCGACGCCCTGGAGCAGGGCCGCCTGCTGGCGACCCGCGGCAAGGGCCCGATGGGGGTCAGCCTGGCCATGCGGTACACCCTGACCCCGGAGGGCGACGCCACGACGGTGCGCATCGACGGGGAGTTCACCGGCGCGGCGGTGTCACTGATGGGCGGCAAGCTCACGGACTCCGCGACGGCGGCGCTCCAGGAGTCACTGCGGAAACTCGGCGGGCTCGCCACCTCCTGACCCACGCCCGCACCCGTACGTGAAGGGCTCCGCGGAACCGTCCCGCGAAGCCCCTCACGTACAGCGCGCCTCGCCCCGCCCGGCTCAGCACTCACCTCAGTGCTCGTCGGCGAGGATCAGATAGAGCCTCTTGCGCGCGTCGTTGATGACGGTCAGCGCCTTCTGCCGCTGATCGGCCGAGCCGGTCCTCCAGACCTGCCCGAACGCCTCCATCAGACCGGCCCCGGCCTGCCGGACCTCGTTCACGCTCTCCCAGTCGACACCACGCCCGGCCTCCTCCCAGGGCGCCTCGGGTCCGGTCTCGGCCTCGCTCCGCCCGGATTCGGTGAGCGTGAACAGCTTCTTGCCGCCCTCGCTGGCGCTGACGATCAACCCCTCGTCCTCCAGCAACTGGAGCGTCGGGTAGACGGAGCCCGGACTGGGCCGCCAGGCCCCGCCGCTGCGCTCGCCGATCTCCTGGATCATCTCGTATCCGTGCATCGGGCGGTCCTTCAGCAGGGCCAGGATCGAGGCCCGCACATCACCGCGCCGCGCCCGCCCCCGACCGCCGCCCCGGCCGCGCCCGCCCCCGAAGGGACCGCCGCCGAAGGGCGGCCCGAACGGCCCGAAAGCGGCCCGCCGGCCGTCCCCCTCGCCTCGACCGTGATGACCGGGCCCGTAGTGCCCCGGCCCGTGCTCGTATCCATGTCCGTGTGAACGCATCGCTACGCTCCTTCCATCGTTGATCTGTCGCGATGCGTCAACGATATATCGGAAACTATCGGACCACAAGACTGCCGGGATTCTGGGCCGCCTGACCTGTCGCGTCGAACCTTGATCTCACCGAGTCTTGACCGAGCGCGGTTCGTCTCGTCGAAGATGAGATGGGCAGGTCAAAGTGTTGCCGCAGCGCCCGCGAGCCGACTGAATCGACCGGCCGTGCCCTACTACCTCCCTGGAGGGATCCGTGACCGACAACGCCGCAGACGCCGCCGCCGCCCGCCTCGTCGTCCGGCTGCTGGACACGGACACCTGGCCCGCTTTCGCTCGATTGGTCGAGGCGAACAACGGTGTGTGGGGTGGCTGCTGGTGCATGGGCTTTCATGTCAAGGTCGGGAAGGGGCGCACCTCCCAGCAGAACCGAGCCGAGAAGGAGCAGCGAGTTCGGGAGGGCCGTACCCATGCCGCGCTGGTCTTCGAGGGTGACGACTGCTTGGGCTGGTGCCAGTTCGGGTCTCCTGCCGAACTGCCGGAGATCAAGAGCAAGCGGAAGTACGAGAAGGACCTCGTGGCGCTGCCCGGCTGGCGCATCACCTGCTTCTTCACCGGGAAGGGACTCCGCAAGCGCGGCGTCGCGCACACCGCGCTCGGCGGGGCGCTGGCCGAGATCGCCCGTCAGGGCGGTGGCACGGTCGAGGGCTACCCCGAGGAGACCGACGACCGCTCAGTATCGGGCTCGTTCCTGCACACCGGCCCCATGGCCGCCTTCGAGGACCACGGTTTCACACGGACCCGGCTGATCTCGCCCCACCGGTGGGTCGTGACGCTCAACGTCGCTCCGGCCGGAGGCAGCGACTGATCTGTGCCTGTCGGCCGAACAGGCTCTCGTCCGATACGGCAGCGCGTCGACCTGCGCACCTCGCCCTCGATGAGACGAGCTCTGCTCCGTCAAGGTTCGGTGAGACGCCCTCGGAGCTCGATGCGACAGGGCACCGCCGACCTGTGCCGGGGGCGTCGCCGACCCCGGACAACGATGATCACGTCGCTCAACAGGCCCGTACTGTGCAGCCATGACAAGAAGCGAGCGACTCGCGGAACAGCTGGACTGGTACTGGCACAAGAACCTGCGGCCACGGCTGGACGGCCTTGCCGACGAGGAGTACTTCTGGGAGCCGGTACGTGACTGCTGGAGCATCCGCCCGCGTGGTACGTCGACCGCACCGATGCCGGCAGGCTCGGGGGGATGGACGATGGACTCCGCACCCCCCGAACTGGTGCCGACGCCCGCGCCGGTGACCACGATCGCCTGGCGGCTGGGGCACATCATCGTCTCGTGCCTGGGCTATCGGGTCGGATGGTATTTCGGCGGCCAGGACGTCGACTCCCGGACCTTCGCCTACGCGGGGACCGCCGACGAGGCGCTGAAACAGCTCGATGAGATGTACGGGAGATGGAACACGGGCGTCCGCGAGCTCTCCGACACCGACCTGGACCATCCGCCCACGGTGGGGCCCGAGCGGTTTCCCCTGGAGAACCGGGTGCTGCACGTCAACAGGGAGCTGATCCACCACGGGGCCGAGATCTCCCTGCTGCGCGACCTCTACCTGCGGCGGGACGGAGCCGTACCGCACCGCACCTGACGGTCGGCAACCGGCGATCGAGCTTCGGCGTCGAAGTGCCGAAGTCCGCCCGGCGGCCTCTGCGGCACAATCACGGCATGATCGGCAGACGGATCACCCATCGCATCGCGGACGGCGTCCGCATACCCGGAACCTGGCGGCACGCCTTCATCCGCAACGGCAGTTACTTCCTGACCGACCTCTTCATCTACGCCGACGGACTCATCGACTGCTGGGGCCTGGTCACGATCGAGGAGTTCGAGGAGAAGCTGCGGACCGGCTGGGTGGCCACCACCCTCCCGGAGGGCGCCGAGGCGTCCGCGCACCATCTGGCGACCTGGAAGTTCGGCGAGCCGCGGAGTTGGCTCACCCCGGAACTGGTCATCGCCGAAGTCCGCGACACCATCGACCAGTTGAACGATCGGCCCGACTCGACCGACCGCTGTCTGGCCGCCGTCGACGTCTTCCTCGCGGACCGGACCGAGGAGAACCGGGCCGCGGCGGAAGCCGCTTTCCTCGCCGTCCCGGAGTCGCGGCGCCGCTACGCGCTGGGCGACATGGACAGCAAGGACTGGCCGCTGCGGACTCTGGTGGCCGGGCCCGGGGGCCGGACCTATCTGCCCGGCGACCCTCCGGTCTCGCAGGAGAGTTACGACACGGCCCTCGCGTACTTCGAGGAGCGCGCCCACTGGAGACGGGAGCACGACCAGCGCGTCCCGGCTGACGGACCGGTGGTCCCGCACGCCCCCGCGATCCAGCTCTACGAGTCGTATCCGAACAAGCCGGTGGCCGACCCCGGCCACCGCGGACTGCGCAACGACTACCCCGCCCCCATCACCGTCGGGGAAGTCCTCCACCCCTCCGTCGCCCACGCCTACTGGGCCCTGTCGGTCGCACAGCCGGAGGTCAGCAGCGCGATCACCGCGGCGGACACCGCTGCCGCGGCACGCCGGCTCGCGGCCGCGGCACCCCGCCGTGCGGGCTGGGAGCACAGCCGCGCCGCCGTCATGACAGGGCTGCTCCGCGCCAAGTACGACCAGCATCCCCAGCTGGCCGAGATCCTGCTGGCGACGGACGACGCCACTCTGATCTACGACGACATGGAATCGGCCTTCTGGGGCGACAACGCCGGCCGCGGCCGCAACTGGACCGGCCGTCTCCTCGAACTCGTCCGCTCCGAACTGCACCTGCGGCGAAACGGCATCCCCGGGCTGTGACCGGGCGGACCGGCCCCGCGGGAGGCGGCGGTGGGCGCCGCCTCCCTCAGGGCGCGTCCCCGTAGCGGGCCACGATCGTGGCCGCCCGGTCGCGCAGGGCGCTGCGCAAGGACTGCGGTGCGAGGGCTTCCGCGTCCGTACCGAGCTGCCACAGTGCCCATGCGGCATGCCGGGCGTCCTGGAAAGTGACCTCCAGCCGCGACCAGCCGTCCGCTTCGAGGCCCTCCGCGCGGACGGCCCGCACGGTGCCCAGCAGCTCCTCCCGTCGCGTCGGGCTCACCCGTACGAGCGCGGTGATGTGGTCGTCGGAGAGGAACCGCGCGGAACGCTCCCGCCAGATCCGGTCCAGGTCGACGCGGTCCGGCCGCTCCGCCGCCTCGGGCAGTTCCTCCGCCGCCAGCACGCGCGACAGCCGGTAGGTGCGGTCCTCGCCGGATCGCGTGGCCAGCAGATAGCCCCGGTCCCGTACGGTCACCAGGCCGATCGGGTCCACCGTGCGCCACTGCGGCTCCCGGCCCGTGGCCGCGTAGTGGATACGCAGCTTGTGCCCGGCGAGCACGGAGCGGCGGACCGCCATCATGGTGGCGTCGGGAACCTCGTCGGTGACCGTACGGCGGGAGAGCAGATCGGTCTCCGGGTCGACGAGGAACCGCTGGGCGGCGTCGCCCGCGGCGGTCTGATGGCTCTCGGGCAGCGCGTCGACCACCTTCCGCATGGCCGAGGCGAGCGCCGACCCGAGCCCGAACACCTGCTCTCCTCGCCCCGATCCGGCGGCCAGCAGGGCGAGGGCCTCGTCGTGGTTCAGCCCGGTGAGCTCGGTCCGGAAACCGGGCAGCAGCGCGAACCCGCCGTGCCGGCCGCGTTCGGCGTAGACCGGGACACCGGCCGAGGACAGCGCCTCGATGTCCCGCAGCACCGTGCGGGTGGACACCTCCAGCTCGCGGGCCAGGGTGTCGGCGGTCAGCCGGCCGCGCTGCCGCAACAGCAGGACCAGCGAGACCAGTCGGTCGGCGCGCATGCGGAAACCCTAGCGAAATACCTGACCAAGGATGTCGTCATTGACGGGAAGGCTCCTCTCACGACGTACGCACCTACGCACGTACGCACGCACCCTCTCGATCGAACGGAGCTGAAGTGGCAGTGGAACGAACGGCCGTCAACCCGGTGACCTGGTCCGTTGACCTGGGCTTCAACCAGGGCGAACTCGTCTCCGGGCAGTCCCGGACCCTGTACATCGCGGGGCAGACCGCGACGGGCGACGACGGCAAGCCCCGGCACGACGGTGACATGGCGGCCCAGTTGGCGCTGAGCGTCGACAATCTGGAGGCCGTCCTGAGCGAGGCCGGCATGTCCCTCGCGAACCTCGTCCGGCTCAACGTCTTCACGACCGACGTCGATCTGCTCCTCCAGCACTACGGCACGCTGGCGGGACGGCTGGGCGCGGCCGGGGTGGCACCGGCCAGCACCATGCTCGGGGTGACGCGGCTGGCGGTCCCCGGGCTGATGGTCGAGCTGGAGGGCACCGCCGTGGCCTGACGCGGCCTCGTCCGACGGTCCGGCGCGCCGGGGCCGGACCGGCGGACGCGACGCCTCCGTCCGTCTCCTGCGACCGGCCCGTCGAAGGGCTTGGGCTCTGCCGGGTGCCACAGGACCGCGCGCGGCCCGGACCGCCGTCGGCACCCCCGTACGGCGAACCCCCGGGCCCGTCCGGCCCGTCCGGCCCGGCCTGTGCGGCGGGACAGGGGCCAGACACCGCGAATTGGCCTTGGCCGCCCTCCGCGCCGCCGTCCTACGGTCGGCACATGAGAATTCGCATCGTCGACGCCTTCACCGACCGCCCCTTCTCCGGCAACCCCGCCGGTGTGCTCCTGCTGGAGGGCGGCTCGTTCCCGGCCGCCGAACGCCTTCAGGAGATCGCCGCCGAGGTCAACCTCTCCGAGACGGCCTTCGCCCACCCGCTGCCGCCGGGCGACGCGGCCGACTGGGCGCTGCGCTGGTTCACCCCGGCCGCCGAGGTCGACATGTGCGGGCACGCGACGCTCGCCACCGCCCATGTCCTGCACACCACGGGGCTGGCCACCGGCCCGGTGCGCTTCACCGCGCGCTGCGGGATCCTCAGCGCGACCGCCCACCCGGACGGGTCCCTCACCCTGGACTTCCCCACCTCCCCGCTGTCCGAGGAGCCGGTGCCGTACGGACTCGCCGACGCCCTCGGGGCCGACCCCGTCTCGGTGCACGCCACCGGCGAGCACATCGGTGACCTGCTCGTCGAACTCCGTGACGAGGCGACCGTACGGGCGCTCGCCCCGGACTTCACCGCCCTGGCGGCCCACTCCCGGCGCGGCGTCATCGCCACCGCCACGGCCGAGGACCCCGCCCGGGGCTACGACTACGTCTCGCGCGGCTTCTTCCCCGGCGTCGGCATCGACGAGGACCCGGTCACCGGCAGCGCCCACACCGCGCTGGCCCCCTTCTGGTCGGCCCGCCTCGGCCGCGACGACCTCACCGGGCTCCAGGCGTCCGCGCGCTCGGGGCTGGTCCGCACCGCGCTGCGCGGCGAGCGCACCCTGCTGACCGGCACCGCCGTCACGGTGATCGACGGCGAACTGCTCACCACCTTCTGAACCCCGGAACCCCTGGCCGCCACGGGGACCCTACGGCGTCGGCAGCCAGTCCACCCGGCCCGCGAGCAGCGCGTACCCGACGAACGCCCCGATGTCGAGGAGCGCGTGCGCGACGACCAGCGGGCCCACCCGGCCGCAGCGGCGGTAGAGCAGGACGAAGACGACGCCCATCACCACGTTGCCGATGAAGCCGCCGATCCCCTGGTACAGGTGGTAGGACCCGCGCAGTACGGAGCTGGCCACCAGGGCGGCCGTCGGCGTCCAGCCCAACTGCCCGAGCCTGCGCAGCAGATACCCGACGACGATGACCTCCTCCACCACGGAGTTCTGGATCGCCGAGAGGATCAGTACGGGGAACTTCCACCAGACGTCGGGCAGGGACTCGGGAACGACCGTCAGGTTGAACCCGGTGGCGCGGGCCACGAGGTAGAAGGCGAGGCCCGCGCTGCCGATGCCGGCCGCGACGAGGGTTCCCCGGCCGAGGTCGGACCAGGGCCTGGCCCGGTCGAACCCGATGGCCCGCAGGCCCGCCCCCTCCCGGATCAGCAGATGCGCGACCAGCGCGACCGGCACCAGTGCCGTTGCGATCCCGAACATTTGCCAGGCCAGATCAAGCCATGGGCGGCCCGGAGCGTACGAACCGTTGAGCGTCGCCGCCTGGTCCTTCAATCCTCCCGGTTTCGTCAGGGATCCGACGAAACTGATGAGGGCCGAGAGTGCGCTGGCGCCCAAGGAGAGCGCCAGGACCAGCACGACCTCGGACCGCAAGATCCCCCGTGACACGGCCTCTTGGGGATAAGAATCAGCCACGCGCCCGGCCTCCACCTGCACACCTGCCTTCTGTTCTGCAATCGCGTCTCATCCCACCGACCGTCCCGCTAGGGTCTCGAATACAGGTACGAAGATCATGCGCGACAGGCCGGGGGACGACCACCATCGCTGATGGTCGGGTCCCCCTTTTCCTTGTTTGATCCTCAAGGAGGGGTACCACCGACATGGGACGTCATAGCTTGCCCGACAGCCACGCGGCGGAGGGACGCCGGGGCCACCCGAGCACCCGGCGCCGACGCCGTACGGTCGCCATCGCCACCCTGCTCGTCCTCGCCGTGGCGACGGGAACGGCTGTCGCGGCCAAGGGCGGCCTGTTGTCGTTCTCCGAGTCCTGCGAGGACTCCTCGGTGCACCTCTCCGTGGTCGCGTCCCCGGACATCGCCCCCGCCGTACGTTCCATAGCCGAGCAGGCCCGCGCGGACGAGGTGAGGGCCGACGGCCGCTGCCTCGCGGTGGAGGTGCTGGCCCGGGACTCGCACAAGGTCGCCGAGGCCCTCGCGGCGGGTGACACGGAGCCCGGCTTCCAGGTCTGGCTGCCCGACTCCGATCTGTGGCTGGAGCGGGCCAAGGGGCTCGGCGAGGGCGTCCCCGTCTCGCCGTCCGACCCCGTGGCCTCCTCCCCCGTGGCCCTGGCCATGGTGCCGTCCGCCTCGCGGGCCCTGGGCTGGCCCCGCAAGACCTACACCTGGGCCGAGTTGGTGGCCGGGGCGCTCGGCTCGGACCGGGTACGCCTCGGCGCCGCGGACCCGGCGCGCAGCGCCACCGGACTGCTGGCGCTGGCCGGCATCGGAGCCTCGTCCGCGCGGCAGGGCGGGGACAGCGACACCCGGGTCGCCCAGACCGCGAAGGTGCTCGCCGAGCGGATGTCGAACAGCGACGCACAGGTGCTGGAGACCCTGGCGCGGAGCACGTCCGGGGCGGAGGAGGGCAATCCGAAGCGCAACCAGGCGGTCCTGATCTCCGAGCAGGCGGCCTTCGCCCACAACGCGGAGGCGACCGGCGCCGGCAAGCTGGACCTCTTCTACCCGGAGGACGGGACTCCGCTGCTCGACTACCCGTACACGCTGGTGAACGAGGCGCGGCTGAGCACCACGGAGTCCCGCGCGGCCCTGCGCTTCATGAACCTGCTGGGCGACCGGGAGGCTCGGGCCACGTTCGCCGAGCACGGGTTCCGGGCCGGTGACGGCAGCGCGGAGGACTCCCTCGTCGCGGCGGCCGGCGGCAGGAAGCCCCAGCCGTACGCGGAACCGGCCGCCGAGGCGCCTTCGGCCGAGGCGCTCCGGGAGACGCTGGGGATGTGGACGATCACCGTGCAGAGCGCCCGGCTGACCACGGTGGTCGACGCCTCGGGCTCCATGGCGACACCGGTGCCGGGGCGGGGCCAGTCCCGGATGGACGTCACCAAGGAGTCGCTGATCCAGGCGCTGGACCAGTTCACGCCCGACGACGAGATCGGGCTGTGGGAGTTCGCCACCACGCTGAACGGTGAGAAGGACTACCGGCGGCTCATGGAGACGAAGCGGCTCGGCGACCGGGCGGCGGACGGCGGGACCCACCGGGAGAAGCTCACAGCCGCGTTCGCGGGGCTCCAGCCGGTGCCCGGCGGTGCCACCGGGCTGTACGACACGACGCTGGCCTCGTACAAGGAGGCACGGTCGACGTATGTGAAGGGGAAGTTCAACGCCCTGGTGATCCTCACCGACGGCTCCAACCAGGACGCGAACGGCATCTCGCGCAGCGGGCTCGTCGCGGAGCTGAAGGAGCTCGTCGACCCGGAGCGGCCCGTCCCGGTCATCGCGATCGCGGTGGGCCCGGACGCGGACCGCGACGAGGTCGCCGAGATCGCCCGGGTCACCGGCGGCGACGGCTACGAGGTGAGCGACCCGGCGGAGATCCAGGCGGTGATCCTCCAGGCCATCATGGCGGCGGGTCAGAACGGCCGCGCCGCCCAGGAGTGAGGGGCCCGGACCGGCCGCACCGCACCAACGCGACGGCGTCGCAGGCCGCACCGGAGCGACGGGCCCGGCCGCACCGGAGCGACGCGCCCGACCGCACCGAAGCCGCAGGCCCGGCCCTGCCCACCGGAGCGCGGGCCCGACCGAACGCACCGGAGCGACGGGCCCATCGGCCGGTCCCGTCGCCCCCCGCGTACGACCGCCCTCAGGGCGCCGGGAAGCCCACCGGCCAGGTGTGCACCGGCTCCCCCGCGTGCATCAGCTCGGCGTAGCGCCGCGTCATGGCCGCGAGTGCCGCCTCCCGTCCGAGCCCGGCGTCCAGGGCCCGGTCGTACGTGGCGACCTGCCAGGAGGCCCCGTTGACGCGCCGCCTGCACCGCTGCTCGATCACGCCGAGGTAGCGGTCCCGGTCCGCGGGCTCGATGTGCCAGGCGTCCAGGCCGGCGGCGGCCAGCGGCAGCAGCTCCTCCAGCACCAGCTGTACGGCGGGGACCCTGGCCAGGGTGCCGGAGCGGCCCGGCCGGGGCCAGAGCAGCTCGGCCTCGATGCCGTGCCGGCAGGCCTCGGTGAAATTCTCCTCGGCGGCCTCGAACGGCAGCCGGCTCCACACCGGCCGGGACTCCTCGGCGAGCGCCCGTACGAGCCCGTAGTAGAACGCGGCGTTGGCGATCACGTCGGTGACCGTCGGACCGGCGGGCAGGACGCGGTTCTCCACCCGCAGATGGGGAACGCCGTCGGCGATCCCGTACACCGGGCGGTTCCAGCGGTAGACGGTGCCGTTGTGCAGCACCAGCTCGCCCAGCCCGGGCACCCCGCCCTCGTCCAGCACCGCCAGGGGGTCCTCGTCGTCGCAGATCGGCAGGAGCGGCGGGAAGTACCGCAGGTTCTCCTCGAACAGCTCGTGCGCGGAGCCGATCCAGCGCTCCCCGAACCAGGTCCTGGGGCGTACCCCCTGGTTCGCCAGCTCCGGCGGCCGTACGTCGGTGGCCTGCTGGAACAGGGGCGGCCGGGACTCGCGCCACAGCTCCTTGCCGAACAGGAAGGGGGCGTTGGCGCCCAGCGCGATCTGGACGCCGGTGATCGCCTGCGCGGCGTTCCAGACGTCGGCGAACCGGGCCGGCGTCACCTGGAGATGCAGCTGGACCGAGGTGCAGGCCGATTCCGGGGCGATCGAGGGCGAGGTGCAGACCAATCGCTCGACGCCTTCGATATCCAGGGAGAAATCCTCCCCCCGGGCGGCCGCCATTTGGTCGTTGAGCAGGGTGTAGCGGTCCACGTCCGAGAGATTCGCGGACACCACGTCGTGCTCCCCCAGGGTGGGCAGGATTCCGATCATCACGATCCCCGCGTCGACCTCACCCGCCTTCCGGTGCGCATAGGCGAGTCCGGTCCGCAACTCCTCCGAGAGCTGATCGAATACCCGGCCGCCGAGGCGGTGCGGGACGATATTCACTTCGAGATTGAACATCCCCAGTTCGGTCTGGAAATCCCGGCTCGCGATGCGCCGGAGCACCTGCTGATTCATCATCCGGGGCAGCCCGTCGGAACCCGCGAGATTCAGCTCTATCTCCAGCCCCATCAGGTTCCGCGGACGGTCGAACCTCCGCTCCTCCAGAAGCCTCCCCAGCCCCTCCAGGCACCGGTTGAGCTTCGTCCGGTACTCCTGTCGATCGGACAGGTCAACGGCTCCCGCCACGACCTTCTCCCCCATCGAGGGGTCCCTCCTCCAGTGGGCGGCCCGCGGGCCAGGCCGCTCGCATCACGATCGATAATGCCCAGCGAGAGTGATCCGTAACGCCCCCACGGGCCTCCGATACCCGATAGTCTGGTTTCAGGAGACCCGGGGGCACATTCCCATGGCATGGGACACGAGGCATTTGCGGCCGGATCATGCGCGGTGAAAACACCGACGAGTTTCGGCCGTCCGTGCCACCGGAAGAGCGCCAGGTCGGAGTCGACCGCAGCAGATCAAATCCTCAGGAATACCGCGTTTCGAAGGCCGGATGACGCCTTGCGTGGCATATCCCCGACTGCTAGTGGAAACACTGTGTGAACACGCGTCATATAAACTCCGCTCAACGAGGCAGAGAGTTGATACGACTCGCCCGTCACCGGCCTCCTCTGGCCCGCACGCCGACAGCGCTGTCTGCACCCGCCCACGCTCCACCGTGTCTCCGAAGTGAGAGGCGACCCACTATGCCGCTGCATGTTCCCTCGGCTCCCGCGCCCGCCCTGCGCAGCGTTCTCGCGGCCCTCGGTTCTCCCACCGCCGTCCGCGAAGCCCGCACCTCCGCTCTCCGGTCCGTCCAGGGACCGCTGAGCCCCGAACTACCGCTCCCCGTGCATGTGCTGGACCGGATCGCCCCCACCGGGGCCGCGCCGCTGACCCGCCTGGCGGCCTGGCGTTTCCTGATCCGGAGCGAGGGCCGCGCCGTCGCCGCGGCGGACACCGTGCTCACTCCCGACGGCTGGACGTTCTCGCACTTCTTCGAGGGCCCCTACCTCGCCTCGACGGAGCTGGCCGTCCGGCAGGCGGAGGCATCGGCCACCGGCTGCCAGGCCCGGCTGCTGTCCATCCCGGAGCTGTACATGCTCACCCTGTGGCTGCACGGCGACACCGAGGCCGATCCCTCCGGCGGGGTGCTCGCGCCGACGGACGTCCTGGTGCCCCTGGCGCCGGCCCCGCCGGGCATCGCCGCGCACCGCCCGCACCGGGTCGCCGATCTGCTGCCCGTCATCTCGCTGCGAGTGGCCCCGGGGCCGCTCCTCAGCTCGGCCTGACCGACGTCGGCCCGGCCCGGCACAGCGCCCCCGTGGCGCCCCTTCCGCCCTCCGCACGCCGGGCGGCGGAAGGGGTCACTGCGGGGGCGCTGTGCTGCCCACTCGGACTAGCCCCATCCGGCCACCCCGAACCACCCAAAGGGACTGTGCAGTTGCGGTGAACCGTCCGCGCGGGTGACGCGTCATGGGAGGAGTACGGGTGCTGCAGCGAAATCCCTGCGGATTCTTCCCCGTAGGGCAACACTGGGACCGGACCGACTGATACGGGGGCGGCCATGAACGACTCATCCAGCCGCAGGACATTCGACTCGACGCAGCGAAAGAACCCATCCATGTGCCAGCACCAGCCACCCTGCCCCACCGCTGATTCGCCCGACCGGGAGGCCGCCCGCCTGACGGCCCACCACCCCGAACAGGGGTGGAGCCTCCTGTGCAACGGCGTCCTGCTCTTCGAGGACACCGGCGAACTGCTGCCCGACGGGCAGATCATCGCCCCGCACCGGCCGCTGGCAGCCGGCCGTGTGGTGAAGGCCGCCTGAGAGAGCGGCCGTACGGAAGAAGTCGTAAGGGAAAAGGGGCCGGCCCGGAGAGATCTCCGCACCGGCCCCGACGCATGTCCGGCGCGCGCCGCTCACGGCGCACGCCCTACGACAGGCTGATTCAGTTGTCGTACTCGTCGAGCGGCGGGCAGGAGCAGACCAGGTTCCGGTCGCCGAAGGCCCCGTCGATGCGGCGCACCGGCGGCCAGTACTTGTCGGCGGCGGACACCCCGGTCGGGAAGACGGCCTCCTCGCGGCTGTAGCCGTGCTCCCAGTCACCGCCGAGCGCGGCGGCGGTGTGCGGGGCGTTGGTCAGCGGGTTGTCGTCCGCGCTCCACTCCCCCGAGGCGACCTTCTCGATCTCGGCGCGGATCGCGATCATGGTGTCGCAGAACCGGTCGAGCTCCGCGAGGTCCTCGCTCTCGGTCGGCTCGATCATCAGCGTGCCGGCCACCGGGAACGACATGGTCGGCGAGTGGAAGCCGTAGTCGATCAGGCGCTTGGCGACGTCGTCGATGGAGACGCCGGTCGCCTTGGAGATCGGGCGCAGGTCCACGATGCACTCGTGCGCGACCAGTCCGGCCGGGCCGTTGTACAGGATCGGGAAGTGCGGCTCCAGGCGCTTGGCGATGTAGTTCGCGGCCAGCACCGCGACCTGCGTGGCCCGCTTGAGGCCCTCGCCGCCCATCAGACGGACGTACGCCCACGAGATCGGCAGAATGCCCGCGGAGCCCCACGGGGCGGCCGAGATCGGGCCCACACCGGTCTCCGGGCCCGCGCCGGGCTGGAGCGGGTGGTTGGGGAGGTACGGGGCGAGGTGGGCGCGGACGCCGACCGGGCCGACGCCGGGGCCGCCGCCGCCGTGCGGGATGCAGAAGGTCTTGTGCAGGTTCAGGTGCGAGACGTCGCCGCCGAACTTGCCGGGCTTGGCGAGCCCGACCAGAGCGTTGAGGTTGGCGCCGTCGACGTAGACCTGGCCGCCCGCGTCGTGCACCTCGCCGCAGATGTCGGCGACGTGCTCCTCGAACACCCCGTGCGTGGACGGGTAGGTGATCATGAGGACGGCCAGCTCGTCGCGGTGCTGCTCGATCTTGGCGCGCAGGTCCGCGATGTCGACCTCGCCGTCGTCGGCGGTCTTCACCACGACGACCTTCATGCCCGCCATGACGGCGCTGGCGGCGTTGGTGCCGTGCGCGGAGGACGGGATGAGGCAGACGGTGCGCTGGTCGTCGCCGTTGGCCCGGTGGTACGCCCGGACGGCCAGCAGACCGGCGAACTCGCCCTGGGAGCCCGCGTTGGGCTGGATGGAGACCGCGTCGTAGCCGGTGACCTCGGCCAGGCGCTCCTCCAGCTCACGGATGAGGGTGAGGAAGCCCTGCGCCTGCTCGGCCGGTGCGAAGGGGTGCAGCGCGCCGAACTCGGGCCAGGTGATCGACTCCATCTCGGCGGTCGCGTTCAGCTTCATGGTGCAGGAGCCGAGCGGGATCATGCCGCGGTCCAGCGCGTAGTCGCGGTCGGCGAGCTTGCGCAGGTAGCGCAGCATCGCGGTCTCGGAGCGGTGCTGGTGGAAGACCGGGTGGGTCAGGATGTCGTCGGAGCGCAGCAGCGCCTCGGGCAGCGCGTCGGCGACCGTGGCGTCCAGCGCCTCGACGTCGCCCTCGGCGCCGAAGGCCGCCCAGACGGCGGAGATCTGGGAGCGGGTGGTGGTCTCGTCGCAGGCGATGGAGACGTGGTCGGCGTCGACGAGCCGGAGATTGACCCCGCGCTCGCGGGCGTCGGCGACGATACCGGCGGCCTTGCCGGGGACCCGGACGGTCAGGGTGTCGAAGAACGCGCCGTGCACGACGTCGGCCCCGGCGGTGCGCAGACCGTCGGCGAGGATCGCGGCGTAGCGGTGGGTGCGCCGGGCGATCGTCCGCAGCCCCTCGGGTCCGTGGTAGACCGCGTACATCCCGGCCATCACGGCGAGCAGCACCTGTGCGGTACAGATGTTGCTGGTGGCCTTCTCGCGGCGGATGTGCTGCTCGCGGGTCTGGAGGGCCAGGCGGTAGGCCTTGTTGCCGTCGGCGTCGACGGAGACGCCGACGAGGCGGCCGGGCAGGGAGCGGGCGAACTTCTCGCGGACCGCCATGAAGCCGGCGTGCGGGCCGCCGAAGCCCATCGGGACACCGAAGCGCTGGGTGGTGCCGACCGCGATGTCGGCGCCGAGCGCGCCGGGCGAGGTGAGCAGCGTGAGGGCCAGCAGGTCGGCGGCGACGGTGACGATCGCGCCCAGTTCGTGGGCCTGCTCGATGACGGGCTCGATGGCGCGCACGGCACCGGAGGCGCCCGGGTACTGGAGCAGGACGCCGAAGACGCCGCGCTCGGCGATCTCGGCGGGGATGCCCTCGCTCAGGTCGGCGACGACGACCTCGACACCGGTCGGCTCGGCGCGGGTCTCGATGACCGCGACGGTCTGCGGCAGGGTGTCGGCGTCGACCAGGAAGACGCCCTTCTTGACCTTGCCGACGCGCCGGGAGAGGGCCATCGCCTCGGCGGCCGCGGTGCCCTCGTCGAGCAGGGAGGCGCCGGAGGTGGGCAGCCCGGTCAGCTCGGCGACCATCGTCTGGAAGTTCAGGAGGGCTTCGAGGCGGCCCTGGGAGATCTCCGGCTGGTACGGCGTGTAGGCCGTGTACCACGCGGGGTTCTCCATGACGTTGCGCAGGATGACAGGCGGCGTGAAGGTGCCGTAGTAGCCGAGGCCGATCATCGGGGCCAGCACCTCGTTGCGGTCGGCCAGCGAGCGCAGCTCGGCCAGCACCTCCGCCTCGGTGCGCGCCGAGGGAAGGTTCAGGGCCTCCGCACTCTTGATCACGTCGGGCACCGCGGCGGCGGTCAGCTCGTCGAGGGAGCCGTAGCCGACCTGGGCGAGCATCTTCGCCTGGGCCTCGGCATCGGGCCCTATGTGGCGCTGCTCGAACAAAATGCCCTGCTCCAGCTGGGAGAGCGGAGTGCGACGGGGGGTCATGGTGGAGGCCTCCTGGTCTGTCACGACCTGCGAGGGGCACCACGGCGCGGGTGCCCGAACGGCCTCCCCCTCTGTCATCTCAACCTGAGAGCTTCACCGGCCCGCCCGGGGGCGCGCCGATTTTCACCGTCGGTGAGGGTCGGGTCCACGTGGGCCTGCGCCCGCACGGATCCGCCCTGCTTTCCAGAGTGACCTCGTCCGTGCGGTACGGGGGCCTGAGAGATTCCGGGGAGGAGTTGCTCCTTCGGCGCCTCCGGATTCTCCACCGGAGGACTCTCCCGCACGGGGTCAGCAGCCACTGCCAGCGTACCAGCGGCCTCCGCGCCGGAGCTTTCGAGTGGCCGACACCACGGATCTGCATTTGTCTGGTGCTGGTGGAGCGACAGGACCGCCGTGAGCGGTCCGAGACCAGTGGGAGGCACCGTGCAGACGGACATCGATCCGCGCCGCCTGATCGGCCGCAAGGCCTTCGATCGCAAGGGCACCAAGATCGGAACGGTGGATGAGGTCTATCTCGACGACGCGACGGGTGTGCCCGAGTGGGCGGCCGTGCGCACCGGCCTGTTCAGCAGGGACGCCTTCGTCCCGCTGGAGCCCAGCGAATTCGTCGAGGACGCGCTGCACGTCCCCTTCGACCGGACGTTGATCAAGGGCGCGCCGGACTTCGGCGTAGGGCGGCACCTGTCGCCCGAGCAGGAGCTCCAGCTCTACCGGCATTACGGGCTGGACTCCCCGCCCTCGGAGGCCCCGGCGCCCGACGACCGGGACTTCGGCAGGCTGGCGGGCCAGGAGGAGTAGTCGGGCACTTCGCGGACGAGCGGCAGGGGATCGGCGGGCCGCAGCAGCGGGTCGTCGATCCGGAAGGTGAGGACCCGGCCGGGTGCGCTCCACGGTTCCTCGAACCGGACGGTGACCCGGCCGATCCCGCTCCCCTGCACCCAGCCGTGCCCGTGCTCCTCGTGGTGCACGTCGTGCCCGGCCGGCCAGCGCCGCGCGGCAAGCTGCTCGGCACTGTCCGCCTCGGGCTCCGGGACGGGCTCCTCCGCCCCGCCCTCCGCGGCCGGCGCGTGGTGTTCCAGGGCCCGCTGCGCGAGCTCCCGGGCGTCGGCGGCCTGGGCGAACAGGTCCTCCTGGGTGTAGTCGGCGAGCCCCGTCACCCCGACGCCCAGGAGCCGTACGCCGCCCGTGGTGTCGACGGACTCCAGCAGCCGCCCTGCCGCCTCGCGGACCACCGTGGGGTCGTCCGTGGGGCCTCTGAGCGTCTCGGAGCGGGTCAGCGTGGAGAAGTCGTAGCGGCGCACCTTCAGCACCACCGTGCGGCCCGACCGGTCGGCGGCGCGCAGCCGCTCCACGCACCGCACGGCCAGCCGCTCCACCTCGGCGCGCACCCGCACCCGGTCGTGCAGGTCCACGTCGAAGGTGTCCTCCACCGACACGGACTTGGCGTCCCGCTCGGCGACCACCGGCCGGTCGTCGAGCCCGAGCGCCATCCGGTGGAGCCCGTGGCCGTGGGCCTTGCCGACCAGCCGGACGAGCTCCGCCTCACCCGCCTCGGCCAGGTCGTGGACGGTGGTCATCCCGGCCCGTCGGAGGTGGTCGCCGGTGGCCGGGCCGACCCCGGGCAGGATGCGGACGGACATGGGGGCGAGCAGCTCGCGCTCGGTGCCCGGCTCGATGACGAGCAGACCGTCGGGCTTCGCCTCCTCGGAGGCGATCTTGGCGAGCATCTTGGAACCGGCCAGTCCGACGGATCCGCTGAGGCCGGTCACCGCCCGGATGGCCGCCCGCAGCCCCTCCCCCGTGGCGCGGGCCGAGGCCGAGTCGTCGGCCGTCCCGCCGGCCTCCAGGTCCACGAAGGCCTCGTCCAGGCTGAGCGGCTCCACCAGGGGGGAGAGCCGACCCAGCAGCTCCATCACCTGGTCGCTCACCGTCCGGTACAGCGAGAAGCGGGGCACGAGGTAGGCCGCGTTGGGTGCGAGCCGCCGGGCCTGGGCGGTGGGCATCGCCGAGTGCACGCCCAGGCGCCGGGCCTCGTACGAGGCGGTGGCGACCACGCCGCGCGGGCCGAGGCCGC
Organism: Streptomyces sindenensis; assembly: GCF_014649035.1. Classification (GTDB taxonomy): domain Bacteria; phylum Actinomycetota; class Actinomycetes; order Streptomycetales; family Streptomycetaceae; genus Streptomyces; species Streptomyces sindenensis. The sequence continues at coordinate 8,853 of NZ_BMSG01000054.1, read as the reverse complement.
CCACCACGACCGCCTTGCCGCGCAGACTCGGCTTGGCCGCCTGCTCCGCCGAGGCGTAGAAGGCGTCCATGTCCAGGTGAAGGATGGTGGGCGCGGGTCTCACACCGTCGATGCTGCCCTACGGCACTGACAACGGGACGGTCCGGCACCCCGTGGGGCACCGGACCGTCCCGTGTCCGTCGTCCTGTCGCCTCGGGCCGCCCGGGTCCGGGGGCTCAGCCCGCGCGGTTGCGCCGCCGCGCCAGCTCGTCCGCCGGGTTGTGGCCGATGAGCGTCTCGCCGGTGTCGACCCGCTCGCCGTGCAGCTGCGACAGCGCCGCGTCCACGTCCCGCCAGACGACGCCGACGGCGATCCCGAAAACGCCCTGCCCGCCCTGGAGCAGGCTGACGACCTCGTCGGGCGAGGAGCATTCGTAGACCGTCGCCCCGTCACTCATCAGCGTCATACGTTCGAGATCCTGGAATCCCCGGTCCCGCAGGTGCTGCACCGTGGTGCGGATGTTCTGCAGTGCGACCCCGGTGTCCAGGAACCGCTTGACGATCTTGAGGAGGACCACGTCGCGGAAACTGTAAAGACGCTGGGTCCCCGACCCGTAGGCCGGGCGCACACTGGGCTCGACGAGTCCCGTACGCGCCCAGTAGTCCAGTTGGCGGTAGGTGATCCCCGCCGCCGCGCACGCCGTCGGTCCGCGATAGCCGATGTCGTCGGCACCGCTCGCCGCTGCCATGCCGCCCGCTGCCACCGCCGCCGGTTGAACCGGCTGCCTGATGGTGTGGTCGGCTCCACTGCCGTGCTGCGGATACGGCCCACCCGCCGCCGCTCCGTCGCCGCTGCTTCTCACGCCGACCTCCGTCCTTGACCTGCCCACTCGAAGGTAGGCAGTCACTCGGGGTGCGTCAACGATCGCCACACTCGGCACGCCGAGTGATAATCACCCTGAGGGTGGTTTCCCGTGTCTCGATTCCGGGAAAGGCTTGTCGGATGCGCTGACGGCACCCTCTCGCGGGACGGTCACTGGCTGTTCGTACCGAAGTCCTCCGGAGAGATCTGGTCGAGGAATTCGCGGAACTTCTCCACCTCGTCCTCCTGCTCGTCGGGGATCGCGATGCCCGCATCGTCCAGCACGCCGTCACTGCCGTAGATCGGCGTGCCGGTCCGCAGGGCGAGCGCTATGGCGTCGGAGGGCCGGGCGCTCACCTCGACTCCGCTGGCGAAGACGAGCTCCGCGTAGAAGACCCCTTCGCGCAGGTCCGTGATGCGGACCTCGGTGAGCTCCTGGCCCACGGCCTCGAGCACATCCTTGAACAGGTCATGGGTCAGCGGCCTGGCGGGAGCCATGCCCTGCTGGGCGAAGGCGATCGCGGTCGCCTCCCCCGGACCGATCCAAATGGGGAGGTACCGGTCGCCTCCCACTTCACGCAGGAGAACGATCGGCTGGTTGGAGGGCATTTCCACCCGGACACCGACAACGTCGAGCTCGTTCACACACCAACCCTAGGACGTGCTCGCCATGTTTGGGTAGTCGGGCACCGCCGAGGTCATGGCAGACGGGTGCGCAGCGCGCTCTGCACGAGCGCCGCGTGCAGCCGTACGGACAGCTCGGCGAGCTCGTTCGCGGTGGCCTCGGCATGGGCCCTGGTCTGCGGATTACGGTGCCGGCGCAGGGGCGCGACCACCTGCTCCACCAGGCCCGCCTCCCGGTCGGCGGAGGCCCGCATGGCCCGAAGGTGACGTGGTTCCAGACCGAAACGACCCAGATCCGCCACCAGCTTGGCGACGGTCACCATCTCGGCGTCGTAGCCGCCGTCCGGGGACGGGACGATGAGCCCGTAGGACTCCCACTCGGTCAGCCGCTCCTCGTCCACCTCGGCGGCCGCGAGCAGCTCGGCCCGCCCGATCCGGGCGGCGGTCGGCCCAGCGGGGCCGGCCTCCCACACCCCGTCGGTGAGGTCCCGCTGCGCACCGGGCGAGGGCAGAACCGGCTGCTCCCCCCGGGCCAGCGCGTCCAGGTGCTCCCGGATGACCTTCAACGGCAGGTAGTGGTCCCGCTGCATCCGGAGCACCTGGGCCAGGCGCTCCACATCACGCGGGGCGAACTTCCGGTATCCGGAAGGAGTGCGCTGCGGCTCGATGAGCCCCTCGGCCTCCAGGAACCGGATCTTGGAGATGGTGACTTCGGGAAACTCCTCGCGCAGCTGGATGAGCACCGTTCCGATGCTCATCGGTCGCGCTTCCGCGGTGGCGGTGCCGTGTCCGGCACCGCCTGTCGGTGTTCGCAGCATGGGCCTTCCTGGGGGTCCCCCCGGACGGAGTCCGGGGGCTGGTCACACGCCCCGCGGGCTCGCATAGAAGACCAGGCGGTACTTTCCGATCTGGACTTCGTCGCCGTTGGACAGCGGGACCGAATCGATGCGCTCACGGTTGACGTAGGTGCCGTTGAGGCTGCCGACATCGCCCACGGTGAAGCTACCTTCCGGGCTCCTGCGGAACTCGACATGACGCCGCGACACGGTCACGTCATCGAGGAAGATGTCGCTCTGCGGGTGACGGCCGGCCGTGGTCAGATCGCTGTCGAGCAGGAAGCGGCTGCCGGAATTGGGACCACGCCGCACGACCAGGAGCGCCGAGCCCGCGGGCAGGGCGTCGACCGCCGCCTGGGCCTCCGGGGAGAGCGAGGGCAGAGCGGTCTGGCCGGTCGCCTCCGCCTCGTACGCCTCGAGACCGGAAATGGAGATCGTGGACGTGGTCTCCGAGGCACGCTCGGGAACGCCGCCCCGCAGCGGCGCGCCGCAGTTGGAGCAGAACTTGCTGGCCTCCGCGTTGCGGTGACCGCACCTCGTACAGACCGGCATCGACGAGCCCTCCGGGGTGAACCCTCCACCCGTACTCGAGGCTGATGGTGCGCCGAAACCTATGCGTCCGGCACCGGCAGGGTCAACAGCCGACACGCCGTCACCCCCCGGGGCTCCGGACACCTCGTCGCGGAAGAGCGGACGCTCCGCCTCCTGCTCCTCGCCCTGAGCGTGGCGCGGAGCGCGGTGGCGGGCAGCACTGTTGCTGTCCTCGCGTGCACTCTTCCCGAACAACTTCGCAAACAACTTCACGGGCGATTCCCCTTGACCGACATAGACCCGCCCGTGGGGCAGGACGAACCCTGATTGAACACACCTGCCGACCCGGACATCTTCACAACGTCCGTATCCACCCGACAGTTTCCACCACGCACCACCAATCCGGTGCGGCGACCCCCCGCAACCGTCCGACCCGGTCGACCGGCCCCCACGCCCGCCCCGATCACGGGGAGGACGACCGAGCGTAGTCAGGCCGCTGCGCCGGTCGCAAGGCGTCGACGACGATGTCGTCGGACCGCTCCACGAGCACGGTGGCCTGCTCCTTCTCCAGCGTCTGGACCACACCGCCGGGGATGTTGAGGGCGGGCTCCAGATCCTGCGGCTTGCCGATCACCGTGAACTCGTACGGCGCTTCGATCTTCTTCCCGTCGACCTGGACGTCCCCCGCGCTCCCGGAGAAGTAGGTGTTGGCCACCACCCGCACCCCGTTGACCTCGATCGACTCGGCCCCCGCGGCCCTCAGCTCCTGAAGGGCGTCGAGCAGCATGTCGGGCGCGACCGCACGCGCGGGGTCGGTGATCGTCAGCGTGATGCCGGGGCCCTGCGCCGCGACGGTGCCCGCGAGGATGCCGAGCTGGCGTTCCTTCTCCAGCGTCTGCTTCCGGGCCTCCTCGGCCTGGTCGGAGCTGTTCTCCAGTTCGGTGCGCTGGTCGTCCAGGCGCTGCTTCTCGTCCTCCAGCCGCTGGGTCCGGTCGTCGACCTCGTCGAGGATGCGGACCAGGTCCTCCTGCCGGGCGCCGCGCAGCGCACTGTCGTCGCTGGTGGACCGCACCTGGATGGCGAGCCCCAGGCCGAGGCCGAACAGCAGGACGGCGACGATCAGTTGGGCGCGGCTCAGCCTCGGCGGCCACAGGCCCGCCTTGAGCCGCTGCCGGCCGGTCGTCTCCTGGGCGGGGGGCGGCGGCACGGGGGCGTCCGGGACGGCGGAGGCGCCGCCCTCGGGCTTTTCGCTGCGGGGGTTCTCGTCGTTGTTCATCGGCTCGTTGTTCATCGGTATCACGCCCGGAAGACGTGCCGGCGGATCGCGGCGGCGTTGGAGAAGATCCGGATGCCGAGCACGACCACCACACCCGTGGAGAGCTGGGCGCCGACGCCCAGCTTGTCGCCGAGGAAGACGATCAGCGCGGCCACCACGACGTTGGAGAGGAAGGAGACCACGAAGACCTTGTCGACGAAGATGCCGTCGAGCATGGCCCGCAGGCCGCCGAAGACTGCGTCGAGCGCGGCGACCACCGCGATCGGCAGGTAGGGCTCGACCACCGCCGGTACCTCGGGCCGGACCAACAGTCCGACCACGACTCCCACGACGAGGCCCAGTACGGCGATCACGATGTGCCCTTCCCTGTGTCTGCCGCGCCACTGCCGGCGGCCTTCGGCTCTGCTGTACGGACGATCAGGCTCGGCGCCGCCGGAAGCTGGACCTTCGCCTGGTCGGAGATGCTGGTGCGGATGTCGAAGCTCTCCTTGAGCGCCTGCAGGTACTGGCCGTCGGCGCTGTCCTTGAACGCGGTCGCGAGCTTCTTCCCGTCCCCCACCGCGAGCACCGTGTACGGCGGTACGAGCGGTCTGTTGTCGACCAGTATGGCGTCGCCGGCGGCCCGGATGGCCGACAGGGCCGTCAGCCTTTGCCCATTGATGGCGATGGCCTCGGCGCCGGATTCCCACAGACCGTTGACGACGCGCTGCATGTCGCGGTCGCGCACCCGTCCGGTGTCGGCGAATCCCGAGGACTCCCGGGGCCCGCCGCCTCCCTGGTCGGTGTTCTTCGCGTCGTCGACGATCAGCTTCACGCCGGGGCCCTCGACCGGGGTCGCCCCCGCCAGCAGGGCCACCAGCTGCCCCTGGTCCCCGCCGTGCTGCTCAAGAGCCTTGCGCTGACGTTCGCTCACATCGGCGCGGAGCTCGTCGACGTTCGACTCCAGGGTGTCCGCGGCCTCCGTCTCGGCATTGATGCGGTCGATCAGCTCTTCGCGCTCCTTGGCCACGACCGGAGCCGAGATCCGTGCCTCGGCGGCACCGAGGGTGACCACGAGGGCGGCCACCACCAGTCCGGCGGCGAGCCCGAGCTTCGACTTGAGGGTCCGGGGCAGCCCCGCGCTCCCGTCGGCCTTGCGCCGCGCCGAGGCCTCCGCGTACCCGTCGTCGAGGCTGTGGTCCATCACGTTGTTCAGCAGCGACATGGAGGCGTCGGGGCGTGCGGACGGCGGGGCGGTGCTCCGATCGGGGGACTGCTGCGACATGCCGCACATCGTCGCATGTCATCACGGCCGCCGCCGAATGGCCCCACCGGTGCGCCGCGGCCCCCCTGCGCGGGGGCCGCGGCGCACCGTTCCCGGATCAGTCCCCCGCGCTGTCCACGACCGCGGCCCACTCGTCGAGGAGCGCCTGGGCCGAGGCGTCGTCCGGCCCCTCCGCCCACAGATGGGTGACGGCTTCCGCCCGGTCGGGCAGGACCATGATCCACCGGCCGTCCGGCTCGACCACCCGGACCCCATCGGTGGTGTCCACGCTGCGGTCTCCGGCCGCTTCGACGACCCGGCGCATGACGAGCCCCTTGACGGCCCACGGCGTCGCCAGGTCGCGGCGCAGGACGTGCGCCCGGGGGATGCGGGCGTCGATCTGGCTCAGGGTGAGCTGGGTGCGAGCGACGAGCCCGATGAGCCGGACGAAGGCGGCGGTCCCGTCGAAGACGCTGCTGAATTCGGGAACGATGAACCCGCCGCGCCCGTCTCCTCCGAAGATGGTGTCCTCTTCACGGCCCACCCTGGTCAGGTCGTCGGGCGAGGTGGTCGTCCACTCCACCTGGGTGCCGTGGTAGGCCGCCACCTGCTCGGCGACGCGCGTGGTCGTCACGGGCAGGGCGACCCGGCCGCTGCGCCGCTCGGCGGCGACGAGATCGAGGAGGACCAGCAGGGCCCGGTCGTCCTCGATGATCCGTCCCAGTTCGTCGACGAGAGAGAGCCGCTCGCCCACCGGGTCGAACCGCACCCCGAAGGCCGCCCGCGCGGAGGACACGATCTCCCCGAGCCGCACCAGACCGGCCCGCCGGGTTTCGGCGGACTCGGTGGGCCGCGCCTCGTCGAGCCCGGGATTGATCGTCAGCGAGTCCACCCCGAGCCGTCCGAGGAGGCTGGGCAGAACGAGTCCGGCGCTGCCGTTGGACGCGTCGACGACGACCTTGAGCCCGGATTCGGCGATGCCCTCGACGTCGACGTTCCGCAGGAGGGACCCGGTGTACGAGTCGAACACGCTGGACGGGAAGTGCAGGTCCCCGATCTCACCGGGGAAGGCACGGCGGTACTCCTGGCGTGCGTAGACCCGGTCGAGCTTGCGCTGCTGCGCCTGCGAGAGGTCCGCGCCCCGCTCGTCGATGAACATGATGTCCACGGAGTCGGGCACACCGGGCGACGTACGGATCATGATGCCGCCCGCGCTGCCGCGGGCGGTCTGCTGCCGTGCGACGGGCAGCGGTACGTTCTCCAGGTCGCGTACGTCGATGGCGCTGGCCTGGAGGGCCGAGATGACGGCCCGCTTGAGGGCGCGGGCGCCTCGGGAGTGGTCACGGGCGGTCGTGACCGTCGAGCCCTTCTTGAGGGTCGTGGCATAGGCGCCCGCCAGGCGTACGGCCAGTTCGGGGGTGATCTCGACGTTCAGGATCCCGGAGACTCCGCGCGCTCCGAAGAGGTGGGCCTGTCCTCGGGACTCCCAGATGACCGAGGTGTTGACGAACGCGCCGGCCTCGATGGTCTTGAACGGATACACCCGGACGTTGCCCTGGATGATCGACTCCTCGCCGACCAGGCATTCGTCACCGATGACGGCGCCGTCCTCGATACGGGCCGCACGCATGATGTCGGTGTTCTTGCCGACCACGCAGCCCCGCAGATTGCTGTGCTGTCCGATGTAGACGTTGTCGTGCACCACGGCCTTGTGGAGAAAGGCCCCGGTCTTGACGACGACGTTCGATCCGACCACGGTGTGTTCGCGGATCTCGACGTCGGCCTCGACCTTGGCGTAGTCGCCGATGTACAGCGGTCCGCGCAGCACGGCGTCGGGGTGGACCTCGGCGCCTTCGGCGACCCATACTCCGGGCGAGATCTCGAAGCCGTCGATCTCCACGTCGACCTTGCGCTCCAGAACGTCCGCCTGGGCTTTCACATAGCTCTCGTGGGTGCCGACGTCCTCCCAGTAGCCCTCGGCGATATAGCCGTAGATGGGCTTGCCCTCCTTCATCAGCTGAGGGAAGACATCTCCGGACCAGTCGACCGAGGTGTCGGCCTGGACGTAGTCGAAGACCTCGGGCTCCATGACGTAGATGCCCGTGTTCACGGTGTCCGAGAAGACCTGCCCCCAGGTCGGCTTCTCCAGGAAGCGTTCGACCTGGCCGTTCTCGTCCACGATGGTGATGCCGAATTCCAGCGGATTGGGGACCCGGGTGAGACAGACCGTGACGAGCCCGCCCTTTTCCTTGTGGAAGGCGATGAGATCGGTGAGGTCGAAGTCGGTGAGCGCGTCACCGGAAATGACGAGGAACGTGTCGTCCTTCAACGCCTCCTCGGCGTTCTTCACACTGCCCGCGGTGCCGAGTGGCTTCTCCTCGTTGGCATAGGTGAGTTCCATTCCGAGCTCCTCGCCGTCCCCGAAGTAGTTCTTGACGAGGGAGGCGAGGAACTGGACGGTCACTACGGTTTCGCTGAGCCCATGCCGCTTGAGCAGCCGCAGGACGTGCTCCATGATCGGCCTGTTGGCCACGGGCAGGAGCGGCTTGGGCATGCTCGAGGTCATGGGGCGAAGACGTGTGCCTTCGCCACCAGCCATCACGACGGCCTTCATGTCGGAAACGTCCTCCTAGAAGAGACGACGGTCAGCCGACTTCGCCCGTCGGGGCATCATTCACGCCATCTGCCGCGGACCGGCCACATTGCGCGGCACCGCATCAACGAGCTCAATCGGCTACTGCGTCCGCCTTCACGAGCCGGCGGACCTGAACCACATAGAGGATCCCTGCCCACCAATAGAGCGTTGTACCCCATCCTGCGAACGCCCATCCGAAAACAGCGGCCAGTGTAGCCAGCCAACCACTCCCGTCGCTGAGCAGCAACAAGGGGAACGCGTACATCAGGTTGAAGGTTGCAGCTTTTCCGAGGAAGTTGACCTGCGGCGGCGGATAGCCGTGACGGCGCAGGATGGCCACCATCACGAGAAGCATCAGTTCGCGGGCCAGAAGCAGCGCGGTGACCCAGAGGGGGAGGATCTCCCGCCAGGTGAGGCCGACCAGGGTGGAAAGGATGTACAGGCGGTCGGCCGCCGGGTCCAGGAGCCGCCCCAGGCTGCTGATCTGGTTCCACTTGCGGGCGAGCTTCCCGTCGAGGTAGTCGCTGATGCCGCTGAGCATCAGCACCAGCAGCGCCCAGTTGTCGCTGTTGGGACCTCCGAAGACGGGGCGGAGGATCAGCCACAGGAAGAGCGGTACCCCGACAAGGCGAGCCATGCTGAGGATGTTGGGGATGGTGAGGACCCGGTCCGTCTGGACCCGGGTCTCCTGGACCTCCACCCGGGAGCCTCCTGTGAAGAACGTGCCAATGATGCCCCCTGACCTTACCCTCAGCTTCCCCTCTCGGGTGCAGGGGGGTGGAGGGTGGACCTCAGGTAAAGGTCCGGAACGCAGAAAAGCCCCGCACCAGAAGGTGCGGGGCTTTCCCACAATAATTGTTCGGCGGC
>NZ_BMSG01000053.1 GCF_014649035.1 Streptomyces sindenensis | reverse complement strand
AGGCGGCCGTCACCATCGCCTCAATCCTGCTCTGGATCTGACCTTTGAAGACGATCTCTAGAAGCCGGTTCCGGAGCGCCATCAGGTCTTGGGCGGTGGAGGCGTCGAGCTGGCCGTGTGCGGTGTACCAGTCCGCGTGGGCCAGCACGCGGTCGCATCCGTGCAGCTGGGCGAGTCCGTGCAGAAGGGAGCCGGCCTGGTCTTGGTACTGGCAGGCGTCCTCGTGGAGGGAGTGTGCGGCCCAGGCGGTGGCGGTGGCCTCGGCGAGTGCGGCTGCGTCGGTGCCCGCGCGCGGGTCGACGCCGGCCAGGAGGGTACGGGCGCGCTGGTCGAGGAGGTGCAGCCAGGCAGGAGCGTCGGGAGAGGGTTCGGGCAGCGGGGTGGTGCGTGCGCCGGCGAGGTTTCGGCCGGCTGCGACCAGGAGGACCTGGTTGTCGCCCTCGGCGGTGATGACGCCCTGGGTGATCCCCAGGTAGTCGGTGATCATGTTGGCACGGAACATGCCTTGTGCGCCGAGGCGTTCGCGGCATTCTTGCAGGGCGGCAAGGGCGGTCGCCGACAGGAGCGGCTTGGTGAGCATGGCCAGGGTGGAGGCATCCGGGTGGGGGGCGTTCGCATCGCTCAGGGCGGCTCGGGCCCGGTTGCCGAGCGCGGTCGCGGCGTAAAGGCGGGCCGCGATAAGGGTCAGCGGGACGCGGACGTTGTCCCGGTCGATCATGGGGACCTGGCTGGCGGTGAGCAGCTGTCGTGCGTAGGACACGGTGATCCACAGCGCCGCGCGGGCTGCGGCGAGCGAACCGCAGGCGAGTCCGACACGGCCCGTTTGGAGCTGCGCGATCGTGTGATGGAAGCGGGCTCGCAGGCTTTCCAGGCTGCTGTGGAAGCGGCCGTTGGCATCGAAGTGCGCGATGTCGCCGGCGAGCCAGCCCTCCTCGGGCACCACGGCGCCGTCGAAGCGGATCAGCGCGTTGTCCATGGGACAGAAGCCCTTGTCGGGCAGGCGGTGCACACTGACTCCGGCCGGTTCCTGCTGCGCTCGGGCCAACGGGAGCAGGAAGGGGAAGACACCCTCGTCGCGTCCGTCCGCGATGAGGCGGGCGGCCACCACGGTCATGCGCGGCACGGTTTCCTCGGCCACGTTGGGCATGAACTTGACTGCCGCGGGTGTGGGCGTGTGGAGGGTGAATTGGCGCAGCTCGGGATCCCAGCGGGCTTCTGTGCGCAACTCCAGAACATTGCTGCCGTAGCCGAGTTCGGTGAGCAGGAACACGCCGACGTGTCCGGCGTCGTCCAGCGCTGAAAGTGCGTGCTCCTGTGTTTCGTTGGCGTGCCCGAGGCGTTGAAGGGCGCCGATGGTGAGGGTGAAGTGTCCGCTGAGGATGGGGAAGAGGTCGGGGGCGGCGACAGCTGCCCAGTCGAAGAGGGCGAACATGGCGGCCGGGTCGGCGGCGATCTTCCGCGAGGGGCCCAGGAGCGCGACGACGCGGCGCAGCTGCTCGTACGCGACTCGGGCGCGGTCGGTGTCTGTGCGCGCTGAGTCGCTGGGGACGATGACCTCTCTGACCGCGCGGCGTACCGCCTCGTCGGCCTCGTGCCGGCCACCGTGCACGAAGGCGGCCAGCGCCTGCGTGACGGGCTCTGCGGTCGGAGGTGTCTGTGTGGAGGTCACGAGGGGTCCTTCCTGTGGAACTGTGCTGGGGTGTCGGAGTACTGATGGGTCGCCATTGATGGTGCGGGTTGGGGTGTGGTTGCGTTCGTGCTGGCGGTCGTCTCGGCTGGATCGACTTCCCGAAGACCGGCGCCTGTCCCGCCGCGCGGCCACAGTGGATATAGCGGTTTCCGCCCGGCTGGGGGCTGCCGCAGCCGACACCGTGGTAAATCCGGGGCGGTCAGTGGCTCCGGTCGGCGGCGACCAGGTCGGGCTGGGCTTCGATCAGGCTGCCCGCCCCGATGGCGAAAGAGATACCGCGCCACCACTGCTCCATCACCAGACCCACCACGGCTGCTGCGTACTCCGGGGGAGAAGCCGGCCACGTGGCCCCTGTGAACGACCGCGGCGAAGTGCTCCCAGTAGGTGCGGTGCGTATGACGCAGGAACGTATCTGCGTTGATCCGGCCGTCGTGGAACAGCAGCAGAACGACCAGGCCGTACTCGACCATCAGCATCGGCAGTACGCCACTCTCGACGCCGTCTGCCAGGGCCTCGTGCACCTTGAGCTCGCCCCGGCGCCGGACGCCGTCGACATACGCGTTCGGCGTCAGCTGCGCGTTCATCATCGACACCGTGCGTTCGTAGCACTGCAACAGGTCGTCCTGGAGGAAGGAGCCGCGGGCGAGGGCCAGCACGCTCTGTCCCTCTCTTCATGGCGCAGGTCCGGCCAGAGGCCGACCCAGTCGTTGGCCAGACCGGTGACCAACATGTCGTCGTGACCTGCGGTGCCCGCGGGAACAGATGAGGTGGCGTCCGAAGACGCCGCTGTCGGGCCCCCGGGGGTTCCGCCAGTCGTCGCGGTCGGCATACACCCACGCCGACCGGCCGTCGGTGCGCGCGCCACGATGGTTCGCTTCGCCGCGACGCTCGGTGTCGAAGTGGGCCATGTGCAGGTGCCGGGCCCGAAGTTCGGCCGGGAGCGCGGATATACCCCACAGCAGCTCCAGTTCCCTCAGGGCCGGCCGCCGCCCGTTTGGTCGATGCTGTACTCGAAGTAGAAGGCGTGGTCGAGCAGTGCGATGTCGTGCTGTTGCCCGTACCGGTGGTCCGCGCTGAGCAGCGCCATCCACCAGCATCCCACGGCGATGTTCGGGCAGGCGGCCGCCCCGCCACGTACGCGTACGCCGACATCGAGATCCCTCCCGATCCGGTCCCGCACCAGCGCGACAGGATCACCTACGGTCTGGAGCACTGCATCGCCCCTTTGATGACCTCTCTCGGTGGCTCCTGCATCCCACCGTCACCTGAACGAAGCCATCGAGGCCGCCTGCCGACTTCGCAGCTCTGAAGGCGGGCGAACTCCCTGCTTCCTCCCCCCGCAACGGAGCAGCCGGAGCCCGCCCGATCGCCATGCCTCGGCTCCGCAACAGCCAAGAGCGAGTTGGCGGCGGGGGAGAGGTGGGCCAGGCGGCGACCTGGTTGCCTCTCGGGGTACGGCGGCGGACACCGTAGAGCATGGATCGCCTCGCCCGGATCGCGGTGGGCCTTTCGGATTCCCGGCACTCGCTGGAGTGGTTGCCTGCCTTTCGGACTCCGCCGTCTCGCTCCTGACGTACGATCCGCTGACTGGACGCGTCGTTCACCTCACGTACATGCGAGGTGAGGGTTACCGGTCGGTCTGCGGCTGCCGCGCCGACACGAAGAGGGATCATGCTCTCGCGGAACCGTCCACTCCCCCTCAGAGGAGATCCGCGTGACTCGCTCCATGATCGTCCGGTCGGCCGTACTCGCCGTAACCACGGCCCTGACGGCGGCGGCTCTGGCTGTGCCCGCCTCGGCCGAGGGCAGCCATCGTTCTTCCGGCCGTTCTCTGCCGACCGTCACTCCCCGCGCGGAGACGCCGGTGCTGCACGACGACGACGAGGGTGGCAACGCCGACGCGGACGACCCGGCGATCTGGCGTAACGCCGCGGCCCCCGGTCGTAGCCTCGTCGTCGCCACCGCCAAGGAGGGTGGTCTGCGTGTCTACGACCTGGACGCTCAGCTGGTGCAGTCGATAGCCGCGCCCCCCGCCGCGGGTGAGGACGACGCCCCGGGGCGGTTCAACAACGTGGACCTCGTGCACGGGCTGCGGCTCTCCTCGGGGAAGGCCGACCTGGCCGTCACCAGCGACCGCGGCCACGACCGACTGCGGTTCTACCGCATCGACCGCGACCACGCGGGCGGCCCGCTGACCGACGTCACCGACCCCGCCGCGCCGCCCGTGTTCTCCCAGGACCAGGCCGAGATCAACGACCAGCGGACCGCCTACGGCCTGGCGACCTGGACGGATCCTGTGACCGGGAAGTCCTACGCCCTGGTCAGCCGCCGCGAGCGCACCAGCATCGCCCTCCTGGAGCTGGTGCCCGCCGCGGACGGCAAGGTCACCTACCGAAAGGTCCGCACCCTGGACCTGCCCTCCTCCTTCCGGCTGCCCAACGGCACCTCGTGGTCCCCGTGCGGCGAGCCCGGCGAGCTGCCGCAGGTCGAGGGCATGGTCGTCGACCCGGCCAACGGCATGCTCTACGCCGGCCAGGAGGACATCGGCGTCTGGCGGATGCGCGCCGACCTCACCGGCACGCCGAAGCTGATCGACAAGGTCCGCGAGTACGGCGTCCCCGGTACCTACGACGAGGAGACCGAGGAGTGCACGCCGGGCACCGATCCCGGCTACGGCGGCACGAAGATCTCCGCCGACGTCGAGGGCCTGACGCTGCTCACCGAGCCCGACGGCGACGGCTACATCCTCGCCTCCAGCCAGGGCGACAACTCCTTCGCCGCCTACGACCGCGAGCTTGAGGACGCCAACGAGTACGAGGGCGGCTTCCGCGTCGCGCCCGCGAACGGCACCCTCGACGGCTCCGAGGAGTGCGACGGCGCCGCGGTCCTGAACGCCCCGCTCGGCTCCAAGTACCCCAACGGTCTCCTCGTCGTTCAGGACGGCCACGACGCCCCGGGCGACGGTGACCGCGACGCGACCAACTTCAAGTTCGTCGACCTCGGCAAGGTCATGGACGCCCTCGACGACTGATCCCCTGTGGGCCCGTCCGGCTTCCGGCCGGGCGGGCCCGCGGCCCCCGTCCTCGCCGTGATCATCGACGATGGCACCCTGGTCCGGCTCGGCCTGACCGACCTCCGCGACGATGCAGGTCGGCGAATGCGCGCTCCACCATCCAGCGTTGGGTGCCCAGTCCCGAGCCGTGCTCCATGCCGCGCCGGGAGATCACCGGCTTGACGCCGAGGTCCCGGGCTGTCGGCGGAACTTGTCGTGGTCGTGGTCGTAGCCGCGGTCACCGAGCACGACGTTGGGGCGACGTCGTCGTTACCGAAGGCATCGGCCTGGTGGGCACCTTGGCCTGAGCGCAGGCGACGGAGTAGCCGAACCGGAACACCGGGTAGGTGCCCGAGGCGCGCCTGCTGTGGTCGACGTCCAAGGCGTAGTCCGTTCCGCCCGGAGACAGCCGTCTTGCTCTTTCGGCGCCCTTGGCCAGGGACTCCGAGTCGGGGAGGACGGGTTCCTTTCCGCCGGTGTCCGGGTGGGCGTAGGTCAGTCTGCTCGCCTGCGCCACGCCGAGCGGGAGGTAGGAGACGGTGCCGTCGGTCTCGGCGAGGTGCCGGGCGATGACCTCCTCCAGCAGCCCTTCCGGAGAGAAGGCGGTGCGGGGGCGAGCTGGCCACGGCCGCTCCCCTGGTCGCGGTCCTTCAGCTGGCCGACCACGAACGGGGCGGTCACGGCGGTCACGACCGCCAGCGCCGGCACCGCGATCGCGAGCCCTTTGCGGCGTGAGCGCTCGGACGGCGGGCGCTGGGTGGGCGATGGCGAGTCCGGCCAGGTGTGCGGCGCGGCGGCGACAGGAGGATGCGGATGCCGCACCCCGGTCGCGCCGGAAGGGTCCCCGATGGAAAGTCCCAGGGCGAGTGTGGGTGTGGCGGGCGGGACGCTCACAGGGGCAAGCGGATCGGCCCGCGCGGATCGCGGGAGAAGGGGCATGGATCCGGCCACGCTCGCCAGCAGCCGTTCCGGGGCGGGGCCTTGCAGCGGTCGACGAGCGACCACAGGCCCTTCTCTTTCCACTCTTCGAGCAGCTGCCAGATGCGGCGACCAGTCAGCCCGAACCCTGGAGCGCGACAGCGCCCGCCCCGAGATCGGTTCGGGACGGGCGCCCCACGGGCCCGGGGCCGCTTTAGCACGCCCACACTCTCTCAGCAGCCGCTGAGTCGGGTGCCCGGGGAAGTGCCCCGGGCCGGGAACAGGTGCTTGCTGACCCGTCCCCGGCCAGAGATGGTCTCTAGGCCGGCGCGCCGAAGAGCCAGTTGCCGGCCGCGTCGGCGTCCGCGCTGAGGTAGTACTGCCGCACGGCGGCCAGCAGCTCGTCGGTCGAGAGCCTGCCGTTGCCGTCCGCGTCCAGCTTGCGGAAGGCTTCGGTCCTCTTCTCGGGAGCGGTGCGGAAAACCTCCTGCCATGCCTGGAATTCCGGCTCGTCCACCTGGCCGTCCCCGTTGGTGTCCATCAGCGCCATCACTGCTTCCACCAGTGGGCGGAAGGAGGTGTCGAAGCCTTCGGGCGACTCGACGAAGGCGCCGGTCATGCAGTTCCGGTACTCGTCGCGGGTGAGCCTTTGGTCACCGTCCTGATCCGCGGCGGCGAGCAGGGCTTCCCAGAAGCGGGTCATGCCGTCCATCAGCGCGACTCCCCTGGGTGAGGTGACGGGCTCACCGAACTTCGAGAGCAGTTGGGCTCCCAGGGTCAGCAGGTCTTCGCGGTCGATGACTCCGTTGTCGTCGGTGTCGAAGTGGCGGAAGCACACATCGATCTTGCGGTGGACGAAGGGCGTTGCGACAGGGGCAGTCATACGTGGACCTATCTGTTAGTGCCGGAGACTTCCGGCAGGGGAAAGGGAGGTGGACCGTTGCATCCCGGGCTTTGCGACCGTCCCGGTGGTGGCTAGGTGGTCGAATGGCTCGGCGACGTCGGTGCCGAGGCTGATGCCCTGGAGGCGGGTGGTGCGGAGGAAGGGGATATTGGCTTCGCCGAATACGCCGCCCGACAGGCCTGTGCCGCCGACAGTGGGCAGTACGGGGAGCGTGCCGATGTGGCTGTCGTTGACTTTCAGCGTCCCGCCGTTGGTCACTTCGTCCGTGAATCGGTGGATGACGTGCGGGGCACGGCACCACAGCGAGTTGCGCAGTCCGTATCGGTTGGCGTTGACGAACGCAAGAACCGAGTCCAGGAGGGCTTCGTCCGAATCAGCTACTGACGTGGTGGCTTCCGGCACGACCACGCACAGGAGCGGAAAGAACGTCTCTTCAGTGACGGCGCTCATGGTCGAGGCCCGTTCAAGACCCTGCACACGCAGCAGAGCGGGCTGGATGAATGGGCCTCTGAGGGAGGGGCGGCCATCCACATCGACCATATCGCCCCCGCAGAGCAGTTCGGCGCCTCGCGCGACGGCATCGTCCAGCACGTCCTTGCACTGGTTCCGCTTGATGACCGGTGTGAGCACGACGTCGGGATCTTCGGGAGGCCCCACGCGAAGGGCCATAACCTCCTGATGCAACCGTCTTGTGAATTCGTCCGCTACGTCGGGATGCACCAGGGCAAACTTCGGTGCCAGGCACAGCTGCCCGGAACCGAGGTAACGTTCCAGCGCCGCCTGCACCGCACCAGCGAGGTCGGCGTCCCGCCAGACGACGAGGGCATCGTTGCCGGCCAGCTCCATGATGGGCTTCTTCCCGTGCTCCAAGCAGGAGCGTGTGAGCTCACCGCCCTGAGCCGAGCCGCCGAAGAAGAAGATGTCATCACAGTGCGGAGAGGCCAGCCAGGTACGCAGCATGGGTCGTGCCGGCGCGCACAGCACGCTCAGCGTGCCGGGGGGTGCGCCATGGTCAGCCAGCAGCGGGGCGACCAGCTCATGGAATGCATAGGCCACACTCAAAGGCACTGTCGGCGGCACGTTGACCACAAGTGCATTGCCCGCTGCCAGTGTCGGCACCCCGGAAAGGGCGGTGAGCATCGGCGCGTTGCGCGCCGGGTCGAGGCAGACCACGCCGTCGGGCTTGCGCAACAGTCGAACGAGTCGACCGGCTTGACGGCTTTCCCGGACCATCACCGAGCGCGCATAGGCCAGTGAGTCCGGGTGCGTCGCATTCAACGCGGCGGACAGCGCCCACCTGCCCACCGGCAGAGGTGTACCTTCGGCTATGAGGATGTCGAGCAGTTCCTCGGTCCGCTCCCGCAGCAGACAGTGGAAGGCGCGGGCGAAGTCCAGACGACGTTCAAGACCGACGCGTGCCCAGACCGGCTGTGCTTCTCGGGCCGCAGCGAGCGCCGCAGTGGCCTGCTCAGGGGTGGACCGCGCCACCCGCCCGACCACCCTGGGGTCGGCATGGTCCCCAGGCTGGGCACGGTTGTGGTCCAATCGCGCTTTGAGTGCGACCACCTCGTAGGTGTCGCGCAACATCGCGCTGCTCCTCGGCCAGTGCACCCAGCTCTCGCCATCAGCGTGTGCGCCTGCTAATAGGACCGGATAGCTCCGAGGCCCAGGCACCGCAGAAGAACTCATGCGGCATATCGTCCGTCCTCAGCTCACCGCTTCGCCCCTGCTCGAGCGCACTCCTCCCGGAAAGGAGGAAATCAGCGCAATGAGACCTGTGTCCTTCTACTGTCGTGATAGGTGAAGTCGGAGGCAAGCTCACGAGGTGTGGAGTCCAGGCCGCTCGGTCAGTCCTCCGGTCGAAACCGCCGACGAGCGGCCTCATGCCGCTGGCCATAGGCAGCCGCGTGCGAGTGGCAGCGGCCAGGCTGAATCCGACGGACCGGCTCATGACCGCGGATGCCGATACCGCGGCGCGCTTCGGCTCGAGCCTGCCCTCCGGGTTCGTAACCGACTGCGCCGGAGCCGCCGGCCAGGTTGGTGCGGACGCGATCGGCTACGCGGTTGGTGACCGCGAGGCGGCCCGTCCAACTGCTCCGGCCGGCGGCGCCGCGTACACCACCATCACCCCGACACCGCATGCTCAGGGCCCTACAGGCTGGGCAGCCCCGGCCGTTCGTCCGGCGCGCCATCGACGACCTCGGCCAGGTTCCGCAGCCGCGTGTCGGGCCTGACAGTGCACCCCCGCTCGGCGCCGGGGACGGGTCCCGCTGCCCGCCTTGGTCGGCGGGCTGACGCTTCTCGAGCCCGCCCCGAGGCCGGAAACCTCCGCGCCCCCGGTCGCGCACGGCTCGTTCCGGCAGCCGGGACAAGCCTTGGTGGCCGGCCAGCGCGCCTTGCGCACAACCGTACTCACCGACACCCCCCCCGGGCCGCTGATCGCCCGGGCTGTGCTGGGGCCGCCCACACGCTCCTCACCGGCACGCTCGCTTCCGCGCATGGCTGTCCACCTCAGCCCACGTCGACGGCGAGATCACGGTCCAGGAGTTCTCCCGCCTCGCGGCTCGCCTCCCGCGGGTGCTGCAAGAAGGGTGCGGGTGGGACAAGGCGGGGGGTGGGCACGACACGAGGTCGGGCCCACCCCCTTGGCGCGAGCGAGGTCAGTCGCGCCAGGTGTCCGCGAGGAGCACGGTGCTTTTTGTGGGAACAGCGGCTGTACGGTTTGCTCCGCTCTCCCAGGTGACGTTTCCTGCGGCGTCCTTGCGGATGTACTTGTACGTGAACGCGGTGCCGGCAGGAAGTTTCAGGTCGAGCTTCCAGACCGGGTAACTCGCCGGGTCCAGTTTGAGCGCGGCACCAGGCGTCCACGAACCGAGGGCGGGGATGTTTCCTACGACGTAGATGTTCTGGCCGGGAGCCGTGGTGGCCTTCACCGAGAAGGATGCGCCGGTCTCGGTTCGATCGTCGTCGCAGGGGTTGCCCGCACCGACGGCGGTGCCCTTGACGGTGACGTCACCGGTGCCCAGGAGATAGTCGGTGGCGTTGTTGTTGTCCCAGGTGCCGGCGCCGTCGTTGAAAGTCGCCCTGAGACCGGTGGCGGTGCCGAGGGCGACCTTCTTCTTCACCCAGCCGGCGCAGGCGCTCTCCATGGCAGCACCCGGTGCCGTCGTCCACGTGCCGCCGTTCGGGGCGTAGTGGAGGTAGTGCGCGGACCAGTTGTCGTCGGTGCTGTAGTAGACGGTCGCTTCGTTGCCAACGGGTTTGACGGCAAGCGCTCCGACGTGGAGGGCGATCGCGTCGTTGCCGTCGACCGTGGCGGTGAACCTGCCGTCGGAGCCGACGGTATACGTCGGGCCGGTACAGCCGGCGCTCGCGACCGGGTCGCCGTGCTGGACGTCGCAGTAGGTGCCGGATGGCAGTGAGGTCTGGAACGTCCGGGTGAGCGCGCCGCTTTCGCGGTTGATGGCGGTGAACGCCTTGGTGCCGCGGCCGAAGGCGATGGCGTTGCTTCCGTTGTCCCACCAGTTCGTGATGCCGGTGCCCTCGGCGGCGTTGCGGAACCCGACCATGTTGGTGATCTGCCGCCAGGCGTGCTGGCAGGACCAGCCATCGCGATAGCACGCGCTGACGTTGTGTCCGTTGGGGGCGCCGTCGTCATGACTGGCGAACGCATATCCGGAGTGGACCGACGGAGTCCCGTATGGGTGCGCGAGCATGAAGACGTGGGCGAGGGTGTACGTGGCGCCGTCGCGGTAGCTCAGGCTGCTTCCGTTCCGTTCGGTGTCGTGGTTGGCGACCATGCTGCCGCTCTGTCCCGAAGGCATGTACCCCCATGCCTCGCCGAAGTTCTTGAGGTAGGACAGCTTCTCGTCGGTGAAGATCCGCTTCAAGTCGGTCGTGTACCGGAACTCCTGGACGTCGCCGGTGCCGAGGTACTCCGTCGGTGAGACGGCCTCACCGGTGCCGTGGATCGCTTCCTGGATCCAGTAGATGTTCGGGTTGGTGAGCTTGGAGCGGATGGCGGTGAGGTCGCGCGCGGGTATGTGCTTGACCGCGTCCACGCGGAAGCCGTCGGCACCGAGGGCTGTGAGGTCGTTGAGGTAGCCGGCGAGCATCCTGCGGACGTACTCGCTGCCGGTGTCGAGGTCGGAGAGCGAGGGCTTGCCCACCTCGCCGAGCTCGCACTCCTGGACGTTGTAGCGGTCGGCGTAGTTGCTGCCGATCGGGCGGCGGCACGTGTGGAAGTCCGCGTCGGAGTAGCTGCTGGGGTAGTTGTACTTGGTGTACCGAGTCCCGGCGGTGCCGGTGCCCGCACCGGACGTCATGTGATTCAGGACAGCGTCGACGATGACCTTGACCCCCGCGCTGTGGCAGGTGTCGACCATGTTCCTGAAGGCGGTGCGGTCACCGAGCGGCCCTTGGATCTTGTAGCTGACCGGCTGGTATGCGGTCCACCAGGCGCTGCCCTGGATTCGTTCCTGCGGCGGTGAGACCTGGACGAATCCGTAGCCCTTCGGTCCGAGTGTTCGCGTGCACTCACGCGCGATGGAGTCGAAATTCCACTCGAACAGGACGGCGGTGACCTTCTTGGCCCCGTTGGCGTCGGGAGAAGCCGCCGCCGGTTGGGCGGGAGCGACGATCACGAAAGCAAGACCGAGCGTTACAGCGGCGGAAGCTAGGACCGCCGTGATCCGTCTGGACACGGCTTGGAGACCGATCCTCATCTGGGGAGCTCCTCGTGCGGATGCGGGTGCGCCGGGATGGACGAGCGAGGGACCGGCCCGTCCACCCCAAGAGCGTGGAAGCTTTTGCTGCAATTTTCAGTAAGACCTGAGCAAGTTAGGTGTGAACTCCGAGGGTGGTCAAGGGTTTTGACGCACTTCGCCGCATGCAAGCAGCTGTGAGGGCGAACGGGCGAACGGGCGGCCGAGGGGCAGCTGGTGCGCGAGGCGCATCATGACGTGTCGCGGCGCAGCCCCGGAGGGCTGGCGAAAGCCACTGTCGGCAGGTGGCTTTCCGGACAAAGACGCCTGGAGGGGGCGCTGTCAGCAATGGATCAGACTGTGAGGTGCAGATCGACGCCCGCCGGCCTTGAAGCCTGAGGTCCCCCCTGGCGCTTGATGCAACCACGAGTGACAGAGGGTGGGATGCCTCGCGCGACCGGATAGCGTCATCAGTACGCCCACTGAGTCGACACAGTCTCCGATCAAGGCATGCGGATCGAGCAGGCGGATCGAGGCAAGCGGCTGGAACGATGACGGGAACACCTTCGTCTGTGTCCGGCTCTGATCGAAAACCTGCCACGCCTCCAGCCCCCTGATCGGTACGCAGCACCGCCCAACGGACTGCGCCGTGGACACGAGACATCGCAGGAGCAGCCCGTTTCCCTGTCCGTCATCGTCTCCGCACGCGAACCGCGGACCGTCGAAGGACGGGATGCCTGCACGGCCCTGGCCGCGAGCGCGAGGCCGCCCTGGGATGGTCAAAGGTGACGGACCGCGACGGGCACTTGAGCAACCGCGACGACCGCCATCTGTCCCATCCGCAAGGGCCAAAGCGTCAGGCTCCGCACCGAAGCATCGATTCACCTCGGTGCAACCGATGCCTTCCGGGTCACCTCTTCGACCTGCGGCGTTCCTGCAGCGAGGAGGGCGCTCGCCCACGTGCTGCCGTCGGGCCGGAAGCGCTCCAGGCCCGGCCGGGGACGTTGCTGTACGCAAGGGTGAGCGCGGCGGTCGGGCTACGGCGTGGTCGCACCGTGGCCCCGGCACTCCGGTCGTCGAGTTGACGGTGAAGGCGAAGTTTCGCTTGCGGGACGGACCGGTGGGGGGGCCGGCCGAGCGTCGCGCTCTGGATTCCCACGGACGTCGTCCCGGAATCGGCGGGGCGGCACTGGCCGCCCCGCCGCCGACCAGCAGAACCGCCGCAGACAGCGCGAGCGTGCCCGCGGCCGAAAGGACGCGTCTGCCGCTATGCCGTGTGGTGTCGCGCCTGTCTGACCCTCGCCCTCCGCGCCGTACGGGCGGTGAGCCAACCCCTCGCTCCCGCTCCGGGGCCGCGTCGAACTTGGGCGACCTCGTCATCAGGCAGGCCCTCCTGGTCATGCCTCCCCGACGCGCCGCGGGCAGCGTGGCGGCAACGGTGTGCGCCGGGGGAGCCCAAGCACCGGTGGCTGAACCCTGCGCCGTCACCAGGAGGTGAGCCGGGAGGCGGACACCGAAGGGGCCGGACGACGGGCTTCCACCGCCAAGGGGGCGACATAACCGCAGGGAGATCCCGGACCGCATCGCGGCGGGTGCGCCTGCCCACCGGGCACGACGGGGAAGGACGTCTGCCCGTCCGGGAAGCCCGGGCTTCCCCCCCCCCCCCCCCCGGCCGCGACTGCCAGGCGATGAAGTCCCCGCAGGGCCCAAGTTGTCGCTGGCCTTCTCTACTTTCCCCTCGGGCGGCTCGGGTCCAGCAAGTCCGCTGTGAAAGGGAGGGGGCTGAGGTGGTGCGCGACGCCGGACGCTTCTTCGTGCGTCTGGTCGGGTTCCGCTGCCGGACGCCGTTCAGACCCCCGCTGTATGCCACAGAGCGGCGTGGGCCTGCTCGATGCAGATGCGGGCGCCTCTTCGGCGCAAGACCGCTTGAGCGCTTCCCGCATGCACGGTGGCGTCCGCGATCGCCTGGTCTGCCGTGTGGGTGCGGACCGCGATCCACTGTGTTCCGCGGGTGCCGTCCGCCGCGACGGTGGGCATGGTGACGAGCCACACGGGGAGCTCCAGGTCCGGGGCCCATGCCGTGGGGCCGGGAACGTACGGCCGACAGTCCGGCGCTGTTCGGGGCAGGGGGCTCACGGGGTGGGGGAGCACGGTCATGGTGTCTCCTGCGACGCTACGGCTCACAGGAGCGAACGGACGGAGACGGCCCGTGGGGTCACACGGCAGTGGGTGACTGCTGAACCGTACTGCCGGTGCGGGAGCAGGGTCAGCGGGTGGGGCGGGCGAGCGGTTGATTCGTCCTGTGAAGGGCTGGCTTCGACCATGTCCTGCCGCCGCCACTGCCGTCAAGAGGTGCCGTCCACCTTTCTGCAAGGTTCCGCAACTTCTTGCAGTGATGTGGGCCTTGCGAAAGTGCTGGCCACAGTGCCCTGGCTCGAGTGGCTTGTCGGCGGAGGCGTTCAAGGCTGCCGCGCAGTTGCTCGCCCTGCGGCTCGCTGCAGCGGCCTACGGCGAGGGCGGGGTGAAGTCGGGTTACTCGTGTGCGCGGGGGGTCGCAGCGGGGTGCCCCACTCCCGTTCCCGGGCTCGCGGGCAGGCGCAGTCCGTTTGCGGTGCGGCTGCCGGTGGCCTCGGACAGCTGTCCGGATGCCGCCGAGGCGCGGGAGTAGTGCCTGCTCACCCTGTGGTCGACCGAGCTGATCGCGTTGCGACGGCAGTGCCGCGAGGGCTACGAGGTTCCCCCCCCCCGTGCCTGAAGGAGGAATGGAACGGGCAAGCCGCACCGGCTTCGGACTGCACGTATGCGGCTTGCGCTCGAGCGGGGACGCGCGGAGCAGGGCGAGACCAGGAGCCGCTGGAGAGGCGACCTGATGAAAAGCACTCCTCCCTCTTCCCCTGTGCAACAGCGGCTGGCCGGCGCCCGGTGCCACCGGTGCTCGTGCACCGCTCAACGTGCGGCATCCGAAGGTGACGAGCCGCCAGAACTATCTGATTTCAGCCACTTTGAATCCGACGGCCGCACGCGAGCCGACCTGCGGTCGACGCCGCTGCGGCGGGTTCATGGCGCATAGGGGCCCAGGCTTCGTGCCCTCGGCCCTGAGAGGTGTGCAAGCTCTTTCATCCCGTAAAAGCCCAGCTGAGCTGGGCATTAGCGATCTTCGTGAGGAGTTGGCTGAAAAATATTTCAGAAAGTTGCACATGGCCTCTCTGTGGCTCAAGGATTCGGGGCATGACAAACCTCATGAAGCGTGTATCCCGCCCCGTCACTCTCGCCGCCATGACCGCAGCGGGTCTCCTGATGGGCATGACCGCCGCCCCGTCCGCCATGGCAGCCACCGGAACCCCGGCTCCGGAGTGCGTGGAGTACTACCAGAGCTGGCGCTACACCGATGTCCACAACGGCTGCTCCGACACCGTCTCCGTCACCGTCGAGTACACCGACGGCCAGTGGGCCCCCTGCCGCACGATCGAGCCCGGCGGCCGGGCGACCTTCTCCGGCTACGGAACGAACGGCAACTACGTCACAGGGCTGCGTACCTGCGACCCCGTCAGTGGCGCCTGAGTTCTGATACCTCCGAGTTCCGGTGTTGCGCAGGGCGTCTTTGCCGCCGCCCTGCGCAACACCATTGCCATATACGGCGGATCTTTTCGCCCCCTCGCGACTGTCGAGGCCCGCACAGAGGCAACGCCGCGACCCATCGCGACGGGCGCCTCGGCGGCACCGCGCTCCCGGCGCGTGCCTCGGCGGCGCCCCAGCGCGCCCACGGCGCTCTCGCCCGCGCGCACTCGCCCCGCGATGTGCGCAAGATGGCACGCGCGGGACGGATGTATCTGGGCCATCCCGGGCCGGAGCACTTCCTGCGCCGAAGACGGCGCCAGTGGCACCAGTGGCACCAGCGTCACCGAAGCCAGCATCATCGCCCGAGCATCGAAGAACCCTCCGCACAGCGACCACCGCAGCCGGCGCCCGTTGAGCGCCTGCCGCAGGGCCCCGGCAAGCGACGCTCCGCGACGGCTGAATGCGAGGAGCCCTTCCTCTGCGGTCGGTGTGCCGACGGCGGTCATGCTCGCCTGATAACCCGATACGGATAAACTGGGCATAACGGTCACGTGGGGGAGTTCCTGGTCAAGGTGATGCCGACGGACGGCGGAGGTCCCGTATGAAGTCCTGGAGAGTCGGTATCGCTGTGGCTACGGCCATGGTTCTGGCGAGTGCGGCCTGTGGCACCGCTGGTGGCACAGGGGGGAGCGGTGCCGCCGGAGAGGACCTCGTGGTCGGTGTTCTGCTCCCGGAGACCGAGACCAGCCGCTACGAGACCTTCGACCGGCCCCTGATTGAGCAAGCGGTCAAGGAGCGGTGCGGGGAGTGCGCTGTTCGCTATGCCAATGCGGAGAACGATGTCCAGATTCAGCACCGGCAGATGAATGCCATGCTCACCCAGGGTGTCGATGCGTTGATCCTCGACCCCGTCCAGGAGGTCTACCTCCGTGGCTTGATCAGCGAGGCGGCGGAGATGGATGTCCCGGTGGTGTCCTATGACCGTGTTGCCGAGGGGCCGATCTCCGGTTACGTCTCCTTCGACGCGGACGCCATCGGCGTTCTCCAGGGGGAGGGCCTGCGTGAGAGCCTCGGCGACCGGGCCGACGGGGCGCGGGTCGTTCGGGTCGAGGGGCCCTTGTGGAACCCCGAGCATGTGGCGGTCTCCATTCTCGCCCGGGCAGGGGCGCACGTCAGCAAGACGTACGTGACTTCGGGATGGACCCCGGAGAACGCGTACGCCGTCATGGACGGCGCCATCGCGGACCTGGGAGTCGACAAGATCGACGCCGTCTGGGCAGCCAACGACGCCTTGGCCGCCGGAGCCATCTCCGCGCTCAAGGGCGCACGCATGAACCCGCTGCCGCCGGTCACCGGCCAGGACGCCGATCTCTCCGCGGTGCAGCGCATCGTCAGCGGCGAGCAGTACATGACCATCTACAAGCCTTACCGGCTCCAGGCGGAGGCCGCCGTGGACATGGCGCTCGCCCTGGCCCGCGGCGAATCCCTCGACTCCATAGCCACCGGCAGGATCAGCACCGATACGGCCCGGGACATCCCCAGCGTCAAGCTCGCGCCGTCCTTGGTGACTGTCGACACCATCGAGAAGACCGTGATCCGGGACGGCATGTACACCATCAACGAGATCTGCACCCCGAAATACCGGCCCGCCTGCGAGAAGGCCGGACTCATCGACTGACGGCGAGGAGACCGAGATGACCCAGGCTTCGGCTCCACCCCTGCTCACCCTGAGTGGCGTCGTCAAGTCCTTCGGAGCCGTCCGTGCGCTGACCGACATCGACCTGGAGATCCGCGCGGGTGAGGTGGTGGCGGTGATGGGCGACAGCGGGGCGGGCAAGTCCACCCTGGTCAAGGTGATCGCCGGGGTCGAGCCCGCAGACGGGGGAACGCTCAACTGGAAGGGGCGCGCGGTACAGCTGAGCAGCCCCCAGCACTCCCAGAACCTGGGGATCTCCGCCGTCTATCAGGACCTCTCGCTGTGCGACAACCTCGATGTCGTCGGCAATGTCTTCCTCGGCCGTGAGATCCGCCGGGGCGGTGTCCTCGACGAGATGGCGATGGGGCGCCGCACCCGCGGGCTGCTGGACTCCTTGTCGATCCGCGTTCCCGACGCCCGCGTCCCGGTTGCCTCGCTCTCCTCAGACCAGCGGCAGATCGTGGCGATCGCCCGCGCGTTGCTGAGGGAACCCGACCTCCTCCTCCTGGACGAACCCACCCAGGCCATGAGCACGCAGCAGACCAACAAGTTCCTCGACCTCGTCGAGATGCTGCGGGACCGCGGTCTCGGCATTGTGTTCATCAGCCACACCATGGGTGACATCAAGGCCGTCGCGGACCGGGTCGCGGTACTCCGCCTGGGCCGCAACAACGGTGTTTTCAATGTGCACACCGCCTCCCAGGAACTGATCGTCTCCGCCATCACCGGTGCCACGGACCATGCCGTCGCTCATCGCAGCACGGAGCGGAAGGAGGACGGAGTGTGAGCACACGCTCCGCGGCCGGGCCGAAGCTGCTCTCCACCCGTCACGCCCTCCGCCCGGGCGGAGCTGTGGGCGCCTTCCAGGACAACACCCTGAGAGAGAAAGAGAGAACGCGGTGAGCACGCCTCCTCCCACTCTCGTCGGCCGGCTTCGCGCGCTGCGCGAGCCGGGCTTGCGAGGCTATCTCGATGCCTGGCGGAGCAGACTGCTCACAGACGGTCTCGGCCCGGTTCCCGCGATGATGGTCCTGATCCTGGTCTGGGCTGTCTTCCAGCTCCTCGACCCCAGCTTTCTCTCCTCCCGCAACCTGTCCAACCTCAGCGTGGACATTGTCGGCACGGGTCTGATCGCCACCGGCCTCGTCTTTGTCCTGCTGATCGGCGAGATCGACCTCGCGGCCGGCGCGCTCAGCGGCTTCACGGCGGCCCTCTTCGCTGTGCTGAACGTCCACCACGGCATGCCGGAAGTGTTCGCCGTCCTCCTGGCGGTCGCGGCCGGCTGCGCGGCGGGAGCCCTGCACGGCCTCATCATCGCCAAGCTGGGCGTGGCGTCCTTCGCGGTGACCCTCGCGGCGGCGCTCGGCTGGAG
This sequence comes from Streptomyces sindenensis, assembly GCF_014649035.1. Lineage (GTDB taxonomy): Bacteria > Actinomycetota > Actinomycetes > Streptomycetales > Streptomycetaceae > Streptomyces > Streptomyces sindenensis. Next base: position 14,139 of record NZ_BMSG01000053.1, on the reverse strand, counting down.
CGGCATGCTGTCCATCGTCCTGGGCGGCAGCGGCACCGTCACCTTCGATGACGAGGGGTTCGTGGCGACGCTGACCCGCCACCACTTCGGCCACCCCGCCGCCGCCTACGGCCTCGCCGCGCTGGTCACCGGCATCTACTTCCTCGCTGCCCACCAGCGGGCGCGGTACCAGCGGGCCTCCGGCGGGGCCTTCTCGTCCATTGGCGTGATCACTGCCCGCACAGCCGTGCTGGGCCTCATCGCCTTTGCCGGCGCCGCCGTGCTCAATCAGTACCGGGGTCTGCCGCTGGCCCTGTTGATCTTTCTGTTCATCGTCGCCGGACTGGACTACGGCCTGCGCCGTACCTCGTACGGCCGTACGGTCCATGCCCAGGGCGGCAACGCCGAGGCAGCCCGCCGCGCCGGACTCCGGGTGGTGATGGTGCAGATCTCGGTGTTCATGGTCTCCGGGACGATGGCCGCGCTCGGCGGCGTGTTTCTGGCCTCACGGACCAGTACCGTCGGCGCGGGCTCGCCCACCCTCGTCCTGCTGGTCAACGCGGTCGCCGCCGCAGTGATCGGCGGCACCAGTCTCTTCGGCGGGCGCGGCCGTACCTGGTCAGCGCTGCTCGGTATCCTCGTCATCCAGTCGGTCGCTTCGGGCATGGCGCTCCTGGGTCTCCGGGGCGCCATCCAGATCACCATCACCGCGGGCATCCTCATGGTCGCCGTCATCATCGACTCCCTCTCGCACCGCCCCCGCCTTCCCCTGCAGACGGGTGGCAGGGCATGACCCAGCCGCGCGGCGGACCTCGCGGCCTTCGGGAAATTCGTCACATTCCCTTGGGCGACGAAACATCCAGCGTCCAGGTGCCCGGGCTTCGGGTCCGCTCAGCACCAGGGTGCCCGCTTGCCCCGCTTGGCGGCACAGATTTCGGCCTGCCGCAGTGGCCGTCCTGACTGGCCGCTGCCCCCTGACGGGTATGAACATGGAGTGAAGCCCGGTGGGCGGCGGTGAACGCCGGCGGGTCCGCGCGTACGGAGGCGGTGCGAGTTCTTGGACGGCCAGATTCTTGCGACCTGCGGGGTCGGGTTCGCCGCTGCCTACGTGGTGACAGAGAGCGGTCGCGAGCTCCGCCTCGCCGAGGTCGTTGGAGATGCCGAGGGCGGGCATCAGCCGGCGACTACGTACGCCCTCACGGGCCACTCACCCGTTGCCGACGCCTGCCGCGACGGCGGCCCCCTGTGGCTGACCACCGAGGACGGTGCCCGATACAGCTTGCAAGGCGACGGGCCCGTCCCCACCCCCGCACCCGCGGAGAGCGCGATCGATGCCTCCCCGGCCGGGCGCGTCCGGGCGGGTGCGCTGCCGCTGGGCGGCGAGGCCCGCCTGCTGGGCTGTCTGTTCGTGGTGAGCGGCCGGGCCGGGGGCGGCTTCAGTACCGACCAGCGCGCACTGCTGGAGCTCTACGCCGACCAGGCGGCCGCAGGACTTGAAGCGGCTGCGGCTCGCGTCACCGACCGGACCGGGGCGGAGCCCCCGTTCAGTCCCACCCTGCTGCCCGCGCGTGGCGGCTGCTTCATGCTCGCGCTCGGCACCGGGCACATGGACGTGGACACGGCGGTGCTGGACATGTTCGGTATCCCCCCGGAGAACTTCGACGGCGACGTCTCGGCCCTGCTCGAGTGCACACACCCGGATGACGCACCCGCGCTGATGTCCGTCGTGGAACCCCACCACACCGACTCCGACCAGCACCTCGCATTCCGGATTCGACGCCGCAACGGCGAGCTGCGCTGGCTGGACCTGCACTGCCGCGTGCTGGCCGGCCCCGACGGCAGGCCACAGCGCGTGCTGGGTCTGGTGGGCGACGCCTCGTCTTTGCGCCCCACCGGCGACGACGTGTCCCTCGTGCAGCGGCTGTCCGCCGCGCTGTCCGGCGCGACCACCATCCACGACGTCGGCAAGGTGGTGGTCGAGTCCCTGCGTGCCCCGCTCAACGCCGACCGGGTGGCGGTCGCCGAGCTGGAAGGAGACCGCCTCGTAGTCACCGTCCTCGAGCCGCCGGAACCGGACGCCTGGCCACGGTCGTGGCGCTCGGAATGGCGCTCGGAATGGCCCGACGCGTCCTGCCACGCCCTGCCGACCCTGCAAAGTGCCCTGCGGCAAGGGCACGTCAGCCTCTGGCCGACGGGCATCGAACTCGAGCCGTACCTCAAGGAGGTCGGGCCCGGAGGCCTCGCCGTCCTGCCGCTCCCCGCAGACGGCCGGATGGTCGGGGTGTGCCTCGTGGGGTGGGAAGGTGAGCACCGCTTCGGCCCCGGAGACCGCTCCCTTCTGACCGCGGTCGCGGGCATGGTGGGCCAAGCTCTGGACCGCGCCCACGCCCTGGACGCCGGGCACGAACTCGCCACGATGCTGCAGCGCAGCCTGCTGCCCCGCACGCTGCCGGACCTGCCCGGAGGGGTGGCCGCCGCCCGGTACCTGCCCGCGACCGCAGGCCTCGAAGTGGGCGGCGACTGGTACGACGTGATTCCGCTCTCCGACAGCCGTGTGGCCCTGGTCATCGGCGATGTGCAGGGGCACAGCGCCGGAGCCGCCACGATCATGGGGCAGATGCGAACCGCCATCCGGGCCTACGCGGTCGAGGGCCACCCACCCGACGTCGTGGTGGCCCACTCCAACCAGTTGCTCGTCAGCATGGAGACCGACCTTTTCGCCACCTGCACCTATGTCGACCTGGACCTGGAGGAGGGCACCGCCTGGGCCGTCCGGGCGGGACATCCCCCGCCGCTGCTGCGGCTGCCCGACGCCACGACCGAGGTACCGGAGATCGAGGGCGGCCCCCCGCTCGGTGTGATCGCCGACGGCGAGTTCCCGATAACCCAGCTCAGCCTCGCCCCCGGCACCCTCATCACCCTTCTGACGGACGGTCTGGTGGAATCGGCGACCCTCCACATGGAGGACGGCATGCGGGCCGTGCGCGATCTGCTCACCCTCTCCGACCCGGCCGACCCCGGGAAGGTGGCCGACGACCTCGTCACCAACACGAGCCAAAGACACGACGACGTGGCCGTGCTGATCCTGCGCTACGACGGCATGAGAGTCCGGCCGATCCGGGCCCAGTGGGCGGTGTGGCGGCTGCCCGACGCCGTCATGCACGCGCGCCGATTCACCTCCCGCACCCTGCGCGACTGGGCCGTGACGGAAGAGGCCGACTCCGTTCTGCTGGTCGTCTCCGAACTGGTCACCAACGCCGTCGCACACACCCAGGGAGAGGTGCGGCTCGCCCTGACGCTGACGGGCGACCGGCTGCGCGTCGCCGTGAACGACGCCTCACCCCGTGCACCGGTCAAGACCGAGAACGTCGACTGGGAGGCGACCGGCGGACGCGGCCTGCTGCTCGTCGCGGCGATGTCCGCGGCCTGGGGCTCAGTCCCCCTCAGCGGCGGCAAACAGGTGTGGTGCGACATCACACTCTCGCCCCGTGTCGAGCCCGCGCCCAACGCGCCGCCCGGGCCCGGCGCCGCGCCACCGCCATGAGCAACGCCGGGCGCATGGGCCCCCTCTCCGCTCCGTCCGTATCCGCGCCCAGCCCGTACCTCGGGTCCCTGTCTGGTCGGACGACCGAGAGACCGACGGGGGGCCGAGCCTGTTCGCGTCCGACAGAACGTGCGTCCTGGACACCCACCCTCTTCCACATCCGTCTTCGCCACCTCGGCGCCAGGAACGGCGGCCCCTGCCGGTGACCCCCTGAACGAGATCCGGGCAGGAAGCCGCTCTCGTGTCTGCGGTGGCGATCTGCCAGAGCATGTGACGACGAATACGCGCAGCGGGGTGCCCGCGGCACGAGGCAGCGAAAGCGGGACGGGTCCATGCGCGATCCGTATCTGCAGCGACAGCGGTCCTGCCCTCAAGGAGGTCGAACGGTGGCTCACGCGGCGAACGCCGGGACCGACCCGCACGCTTCTGGTCACCCGAGCGGCGCGCCGACGGGAATCCCTCCCCCTCGGATCACGGCGGTCTGTTCCGCGGTGAACGGTGTCTGGAAGAGATGCCTTTCCTGCTGCCGGGCACGGAACAGGTCCGCCACGAAGTTCATGCGGTCCCCCAGCATCCGCCAATTGTCGGCGGCGCTGCCGGTAAGCGTGTTCGGGGTGCGATCGATGTCGTACAGGAGCGCCTTGAGCTCGATGTTCTTCAGATGCGTGAGCGTCGCCGGGAAACGGGCGCCGCCCGGTGTCCGGCCGATATCGGATCCGATGCGCTGGGAGACGAGACGTCGTGTCACGGTGAAGTCCGCTGCGGGCAGCCTGAGTTCCATCAGCTGCCGGGTGACCACGCTCTCCCAGGATCGCTGCAACTGCCGGCGCAGCGGTGGCGGAGTGCGACGCGTGTCCATGGGCCAGGAGAGCGCCTGGGCGATCGGCTGCTGCAGTTCGATCTGCTCGTGCAGGCCGACGTACAGGTTGGCGAGCAGGACGTGTTCGGCTCGTTCGCCGGGGTGGGTGGCGGAGTACGCCCTGCCGTAGCTGCGGACTGCTGAGATCAGCAGGTCTTGGCCGCCTTCCTCCGCAGAGCCCGCCCTGAGTGAGGCGACGCAGCGTTCCACCTCCAACACCCCAGGTGTTGCCGATGCAGACGGCGTCACCGGTGGGCCGACCGACTCCGGGCGGCCCAGATCCTCGATCAGTTTGACGAAGAGCGGCCCGAGGTCGTGATGCGCAGGTTGCGCAGGACAGGGTCGGCGAGACGTGAGATCTCCTCGACCTCTCGGAGGGAGACCCTGCTTCCCTCGTTCCGCCTGTTCGCCAGGCTGCTTGTGTTCGGCATTCGTGAACTCCGCATTCCGCTCGTCGAAACGGAGGGAAGGCTTCCCTTTCCTCTATTCGGGTAACCCACGCGGACGGGAGGTCCGGGCCACGACGTTCGGTCGATCGCAAGGCTGCGCGACGAGAGGGGCAACGGGCCGCCGCCCCGGCCACCGCGAGGGACGCGGGCGCGCCTGGCGACCTGTCGCCGGTGACTCCTCCCTCTCACAAGTGAGGGGGAGGAGTCACCGCCACACGTACGGGGAAGCGGCCAGGTGATGCTGCCAGGACGAGGATTTCCCCCGGGCCTTCCGTCCGCGAGTCGGCAGCAGACTGCCGACTCGCGGGGCAGGACCCATCCTTGGCAGGCATGCTCTTCTGTGACGACAGGGCGGCGCGCCCGAGAAACCCACTCGCATGCCCCGACCGGTGGAGTTCATCTGCACCACCGCTGCGGTGTTCGGCGCTGCTCCACGGGCTGGCGCTGTGCGGCTCGCTCTCCCTCCGTCGTTGGTCAGCCGCGCACGTGCAGTCCGAAGCCGGTGCGTCCCGCCGGTTCCAGTCCCTCCTTCAGGTGCAGCGAGGGGATCTCGTAGTCGCCGAAGTTCTGCCGGCGGAACGCGATCGGTTCGGTCGACTCCAGGGTGAGCAGGCGCTGTTCCCAGGCCTTGGCGACGTCCACGTAGCCTTCGTCGGTCATCCGGTCGGCGCCGTACAGCACGAACGGCGGCAGCGCCTCGATACCCGGGTAGTAGAGGATGCCGTGGTGGATCGGGAACAACAGATCATCGATGGGGCCGTTGATGCCGCGGGCGGCGTAGTGCGACTCGGGGCCGCCGGCGGTCACCGAGAGCAGTGCCTTCCTGCCCGCTAGGGTGCCTTCGCCGAAGCGCTCGCCGTACTTGGTGTGGCTGTGCTCGCCGACGCCATAGGCGAAGTGGTAGGTGAAGACCCGGTCCACCCATCCCTTGAGGATCGCCGGCATCGTGTACCACCACAGCGGGAACTGGAAGATGATGGTGTCGGCCCACAGCAGCTTGTCCTGCTCGGCGCGTACATCAGGGGTGAGCGTCCCGGCGTCGAAGGCCCGGCCGGAGTCGAGGGCGACCTTGAGCGGTGTTGAGGCGTCGGTGCCGTAGTCTGAGGCGTCGACGACCGCCTTCCAGTCCATCGCATACAGATCGCTCACCCGTACTTCGTGTCCGGCGCTCTCGAGCGTGGCGACCGCGAGGTCCTTGAGCGAACCGTTGAGTGACTCCGGCTCCGGGTGGGCGTAGACGATCAGCGTCTTCATGGGAACTCCTTGAGATCGGATGCCTTCCATCCTGAGCGCCGCAGCGCGCGGTGTTCAGGGGCTCCTGTTCCGTCGGACCGCGCTTCCTGGTAATGGCAGGGCCACCCTCCCCTGCTTCGACGCCGCCATACTGAGGGGATGGACGATCTTGCGGGGTTCCTGCGGACCCGGCGCTCTCGGGTCGGCCCGGCCGCCGTCGGCATCCCCTCCGACAGCCGCCGCCGGGTCGAAGGGCTGCGCCGCGAAGAGGTCGCGCACCTGTCCGGAGTCAGCGTCGACTACTACGTGCGCCTGGAGCAGGGCCGCGCGACCCAGCCCTCCGAGCAGGTCCTCGACGCGCTCGCCCGTGTCCTCGGCCTCGACGAGACCGAGCGAGGGCACCTCGACGAACTCGCCCGGCAGCGCCGCCGACGGGCGAAGGCTCCGGGCGGGCGGGTCCGACCGGAGCTGCTCCGCGTCCTGGACCTGGTCGTCGACGCACCCGCACTGATCATGAACCATCGCTTGGACGTGCTGGCCGGGAACCGCCTCGCCGGACTCCTCCTCGGCAGGCCGATACCGGGCCTGAACACCGCCCGGCACATCTTCCTTGAGGAGTCCGAGCACGGCCTTTACGCGGACTGGGAAACATGCACGCTCGATGTGGTCGGGCATCTGCGTCTGGCGGCCGGCAAGTACCCGCAAGACCCCCGCCTGGCCTCGCTCATCGGGGAGTTGGCGATGGGCAGCGAGCGCTTCCGCCGTCTGTGGGCCCGCGCGGACGTACGCGCCCGCACTCATGGACGCAAGGTATACCGGCACCCACTGGTGGGACTGCTGGAGCTTCACCAGGAAAACTTCGCGCTGCCGGGTGAATCGGGCATGGAGCTCCTCGTCCTGTCCGCGAGTCCGGGCAGCTCCGCCCAGGACGGGCTGCGCCTACTCTCAGGCCCGGCCACGGCCGACCGTGTCGCGCATCTCACCACCGTGAACGCTCAGGACCGGGAGTCGCTCCACACGAGGCGAACGAACGCCCTTCTCCCCGGCGACACCGGCACCACCGCAGCCCAGTGACAGACCGGCCCATGCGTTTTCAACTCGCTCAAGTGCCGAAGCACAACCCCGAGCCGAGCAGCACCGTTGAATTCCTCCGCGGACGCTCGGCTCTGCATCTTTGGTCAGCGCAGGTCGCGAGATGAACGGCTTCGCCGCCGGCCCGCGACGGCGGCGACACCACGACTGGCAGCGTTCCAGGTACCCGGGCCGGGCCGGGCGGCAAGGGCTACGACTCAAGCCGGCCATGACGGCCCCGTCGGCCGGAGCATCGCCTGTCCGGTTGCGGGGACGCGCAAGGCCGGAGGACATGGACAGCGACCCGCTCGCGAGGTGGAGTTTTGGCACTCAGGCCGCCGCAGGAGTCTGTGAGCGCACGGTCGTCGGGCCCCGCCTGATCCTGCGCCCCGCCCGTCCCGGCTGTGTCAGGTTCCGGGCCGTCAGGTGAACTTGCGCTCCCCATCGGCGCGTTCCCAGTCGTCGAGGGCGGCCCGGGCCTGCCCGGTATCGATGTTGACGGCGAGTTCCTCACAGGCCAGGGCCATGACCTCCTCAATCGTGGGCCGGTGCCCGGCCGCGCCACGGTCGCTGGCGAGCCGGACCGCTGCCCAGGCCAAGACGGCCCCACGCTCGGCGTCATCCAGAGTGTCGTCCGTGAGCGCGGCCAGGATCTCCCGCCACCTGGTCAACGCCTTTCTCCCGGTCCTGTCGCAAGGCAGAGAGCGGCCATCTCCCCGCGCCGGCCGGGTGACACCGCAGCGCGCCCTCCTCGGGCGGACAGACATGCTCCGCTCTGCATCAGCGCTGTGAGGCCGTAGGCCGGTCCGGCGGAGGGAAACGACGCGCACAGGCGTTCGTTGTTCATGGCTGTTCCGCCGACAGGTGCCCTGGCGGTCAGGGCGGCCTCGCGTAGAGCGCGGTGGCTGAATGTGATGCTCAGGGCGGAGCGCGCGGTGCCTTCGGTTCGGACCATGGCTGCCGGGTCGTGATCACCACGATCGGTCACCGACGTGTGCTGAGGCCAGAACGTCATCTGGTCGAGGAAGTCGGATCCGACGGGGACGAGCGTTGTGTCGCTCCCCCTCGCTTCCTGGGCCGTTGCCGGGTCGGGCGCGGTGAAGACAAGCCGCGTTCCGCAGGCGTCATGGCGGGGCGGTACGGCGAGCGACCGGCCCATGGGGGACAACGGCACGGTGATCGCCCCGGTGCGCAGCGCGCCGAAGAAGAGCACGGTGAAAGCGGGGGAGTAGGGCAGTCGCAGCCCCACCCGGTCACCAGGGACCACTCCATGGGCGAGGAGTCCGCCGGCGGCACGGGCACTGAATTCATCCAGTTCGGCATACGTCAGGAATCTGCCCGCGCCTTGCACGGCCAGGTCCTGCGGGTATCGCTGGGCTGTTTCCACCAGGGCGGTGGCGAGGTTGCTCACGTGGATCCGCTTCCATACCGGGGGCTTACGAAGTTCCTGCTCGACAGCGGGTGGCGCCTGCCCTCTTCGTTCGGTGCAAGAACGACTCTGCCCCGTGCGCAGGGGCCCCACGTGCCAGTGGGGCCCAAGATCCGTACCCCTGGCGGAGCGGATACGTACGGTCGGCGTCATGTACGTGCCCGTATGCGTACCTGGCGGGCTCCGTCTCCGTGCACGTATACGTTGCCTGCGCCGAGGGATCCTCGTTGAACTCGCGTGTCGGCAGAGGCTGTCGACGACTGTGGCCTACGCCCTCGGTTTGCCCGGACGCGATCCTCGGATGCGAACTCGGGTACGTCGTCAGCCGGGGACATGAGAGGGTCGCGGTGACGCAGAGGGAGGATGCTGTGACTCAGTGGACATGGGCCCGGCCCGGTGCTCGGAACGAGAGCACCGGGTTCATCGGCAGGGCGGCCGAGCTGGAGGCCGTCCGTAAGGCACTGACGCAGGCGCGCGTGGTTACGCTCACAGGCCTCGGTGGGGTCGGTAAGAGCAGGGTCGCGGTACGGGCCGCTCACCAGATGGCGGTCGACTTTCCGGACGGTGTGAGCATCGCCGAGCTGAGCGGCCTTCGTGACCCCGAGTTCCTTCCTCATACGGTGGCTACCGCCGTCGGCCTGCCCGAGATCGCATCGAAGGAGTCGATGGACCAGCTGATCGACCATTTCGCGGACAAGCAAGCACTGCTGGTGCTGGACACCTGCGAACATCTGGTGGACGCGATGGCCATGTTCGTCGACATCCTCCTCAGCCACACCCCAGGACTCACGTTCCTGCTGACCAGCAGGCAGCCCGTGGCCCTGCCCGGCGAATGCGTCCTGCCGATCCCGCCGATGCCCAGCCCGGAAGCGGACGCCGACGAACACAGCAACGACGCCCTGGCACTGTTCGTCGCCCGGGCGAAGGCAGCCCTGCCGCCCTTCGAACTGAACGACGACAACCGCTCCGACGCGATCGCGCTGTGCCGCCGCCTCGACGGCATCCCGCTGGCCATCGAACTGGCAGCCGTGCGATTGAGGACCATGCCGCTGGAACAGATCCTCGGCCGCCTCGACGACCGGTTCAGGCTTCTGGCCGGAGTGCGCACGGCCCAGGCCCGTCACCACACCTTGCGGACCACGATCGAGTGGAGCCACGACCTGTGCTCGGCACCGGAGCGGGAACTGTGGGCACGGCTCTCGGTGTTCGCAGGCGGCTTCACCCTCGCGGCTGCCGAGGAAGTAGGTGCCGGCAACGAGCTGGCAGGCTTGGACGTGCTGGATCTGCTGGGCGCCCTGGTGGACAAGTCGGTGGTGCAGCGCGTGGACGGCGTCGCCACCGAGTACCGCTACCGAATGCTCGACACGATCCGTGAGTACGGCGCCGAGCAACTGGAACACAGCGGCCGCACCAAGGAGTACGCACACCGCCACCAGGAATTCTTCCTGCGCATGGCCCGGCAGGCGGGCGAGCAGTGGATGGGCGACCAGCAGGTCGCGTGGGGGGATCGACTCGCCGCCGACTTCGACAACTTCCGGGTCGCCATGGACTTCGCCATCGCCCACCCCGGAGGTGAGGCCGCACTCCGGCTGGTGAACGGCCTGTGGGGGCTCTGGCTGGGCAAGAGCCGACTGACCGAGGCACGGCGCTGGATCGACAAAGCCCTGGCGGCCGCGCCGGAGCCGACCTTCGAGCAGGGCATCGCCCTGTTTTACGGTTCTTACTACGGGCTGCTCCAAGCCGACCGGGGAGCGGGGGAGACAGTGCGGCACTGCCGGGCCGTGGCCGAGTACCTGGACGACGGCTTCCTGCGCGCCCGTGCCCTGTACGTCGAGACCTACGAAATGCTCATGTGGAGCCGGGACATCGCGAGCACGCTGGCGTCGTACGAGAAGTCCCGTCGGCTCCTGAGGGCATCGGATGACCTGTTCCCCCTGGCGGCCAGCTACATCAACACCACGGTGTACCACGCCGCCCACGGCGACCCGGCGAGGGCACTGCGGGAGGTAGAGGCGTGCATGCAGGACCTGGCGCACCTGCCCCATGAGCGATGGGCCCGCAACTACTTGACGATTGCACGGGTACTGGCACTGTGGGCAGACGGCAAACCAGCTGAGAGCCGCGAGCTGGGGCGCAGAGTGCTGCCCTCCGCCCTTGCCCAGGGCGAGACCATGAGCCTGGCCGCCACGGTCGAGTTCCTTTCCTGGGCCGCCTGCGGCGAACAGGAACACGAGTACGCTGCAACTCTGCTCGGGGGCGCCGCGACGCTGTGGCGCCAGGTCGGCACCGCTCTGTGGGGGGTGCGGGCGCTGCAGAGACTGCACACGGAAACCGAGAGCACCCTGATGCTCAGTCTGGGCGCCGAGCGCTTCACCCAGGCGTACTCGCACGGAGGCCGCCTCACGGCGGCGAAGCTCGTCGAAATCGCCTGCGGGAGCGCTCACGCCATCGAGTCCTGCCCGTCCTCCGCGGCAGACGACGGCAGCCCCCTGGGCCCTCTCACCCCACGCGAACGTGAAGTCGCCGGCCTGGTCATCGAAGGGCTCACCAACCGTCAGATCGCCGAACGCCTCTACATCTCCAAACGCACCGCCGACACCCACGTCGAGCACATCCTCACCAAGTTGGGCGTCACCTCCCGCGTACAGATCGCCGCGGCCATCGGCCCCCGGACGCCGGCAGAAGCCTGAACCTTCCGGACAGAGCCCGTCGCGAAAATGTCTCTTCGCTCAGGGACCGGCAGCGGCGTCAGCGACGATCAAGCTGCCGCCGTCATCGGCCGGCCGGCGAACGGCAGCGGTTCCGCTGAGGCGTCATCTCATCTGGCGGGTCTGTGCGACGATTCGGCGGCCAGTGGGAAGTGGTGAGGGGGGCCAAGGCCGATGGAGTACGTCAATCTCGATGCACGGGTCGGTGACCTGTCAGGGGTCTTGGACCCGTCTCGCTACCTGAGCCACCTGCCCTCGATCTCCGGTGACCTGCCGCCGGGTGCGCGGGCTTTCGCCACGGACGCGGACCACTACGACTTCCGCAGCAGGCGATGTGTGAAGGACCTGACGCTTCGGGCCGTCCGAGGTGTCGGCGGCGAGGAGATGGCGGCCGAGTTCCGGCACAACTGCTGGAAGCACGACCAAGACCTGCTGATCCGCTACGCGGGAGTGTCCGGCTTCGTCATCGATCGCGTCGACGAGGGCCGGGGAACGGACCTCGGGACTGTAATTCTCGACGAGATCCTGCCGCACAGGTACGGCTGCAGCCACGAGATCGCCTGCTGGGACGGCAGCCTCACCTTTGTCTGCCGTGACCTCCGGGCGACCTGGGTCGAGGCGATCTGCTCGAGCGAGTCGTAGGCGCTCAGGGCGTGGGCGTTATGGAGCGGCTGGCGCCGGATGAGCTGTGGAAGCTGTTCCAGCGGGTGGTGCAGAGGCACCGTCGCGGCCTCAGGGGGTGGAGGGCATCGGCGTCGGCATGGCGACCGGGAGGTGGTGGCGGCGATCGTGTTCGTGGCCCCGTCGGGCTGCACGTGGCCCATTCGACAAGAGGGTCGACGGGCCCGGCGCGGCGCTGCTCGCCGTGATCGAAAAGCAGGAGTGGCCCGTCAGTTTGCTGATGGTTCCCTTGGGGTGAGTGTTGGCGGGGTTCTCGAGGCAGGGCGGACCGGTTCCGGATGCCTCGCTGTCAGTGGTGGATGGCAGAGTGATCGTCATGAACGCACGTCATGACTGGTCCCGGGTTCCCTCTCCCTCGGTCCTCGTTGCGGCTGTCGCTTTCTCGGCAGCTGTCTACCGCGCGGTTGGCCTGACGCTGCGAGGTGGCTCCGGGCCCGCGACGCTGGAGTACGACGACCACGGAGGCAGCTCCCTTGTGCTCGACGTCAGCGAGAGCGAACCCGTCCTCGTGGTGATCGACCACGACGAACGTCAAGAGCCCCTGCAGCAGGACACGGTGACGACGGCCCTGGGACTGACCACCCTGCCGGGCATGTACGCCCGCTACGACCCGGCGACGACCTACACCGGCGCGGCCCGCTGGAACGGCAGCCACTGGTCGCGCACCCTCGGTGTGCCGGGCCTGGTGGCCGCGGATCGCGGGGACGACGAGCACCTGCTGGCCGACGCGAGCGACGCCCTGGGCGAATTCACGGAGGGTGAGTGCGACGAGGTGGCCCTCCGCACCCTTCTCGAAGCCGTGCGCGCTGGGGACTGGGACGAGGACACTCTGGCGGCCGCGATGCGTTGCGCACCGTACGAGGACGACGAAGAACTCGCCGCCGCCCCCGACCTCCGTGCCGCCGCGGACACTCTGAACGAGTACCGGTCCCTTCTCCGGCTGATGCTTCTCCGTTGATCATGGGCACCTGGAGACTGGGACGTAGGCCAGGTAGGAGGTACGTGCGGAGTTGGCCCACCTCCGCGACTTTGGTGCGGAAGGTGCGCTGCGCGGAGCGGTTGCGGCGGAACGCGTCGGCTTCGGCGGTCTCGCCTGGAGCGTTTCCACAGGGCGTCGGCGCGGCATGTGCGGTGATGGGTCCGTCGGGCGGGAGGTTCGTGTGTCGGGCCGTCGTGGTGGCCCCCGACAGCCTGCACGCGATGTTCACCGGTGTCCCCGAGGGTGTACTGATCCAGTATGTCCCTGGGTCACGGGTCGGGCAGTGGCTGGCCTGCCTGACCGCCGAGGGCGGCCCCGGGGCGTGGGTGCGTGCCGGTGAGTCGTTGATTCAGGATCAGATGCCGGACGATCCGGCTCTCGTCGTGCATGCCGTGGAGCGGGACCTCGACGCGTCAGTGGGCGACGAGCCCACGCCGGGAAGAGCGGACCGCCACTGCGGGCTGGCCCGGGTGCTGCGGACGCTGCCCGGACAACTTGCCGCGGGACAAGCGTGCCTGGGCGAGGCGGCGCGCGTCGCCGGTCTGTCCGAGACCCGGCTCACCCATCTGTTCCGTTCCCAGCTGGGGCTGCCGTTCCGACCTTACGTCCTGTGGCGGCGGCTCCAGCGGGCGACGGAACTCGTCGCCGCAGACGGCTCGCTGACCGAGGCGGCGCACGGTGCCGGGTTCGCCAACATGCCGCCGACCAGCCAGCAACGGTGTCCCGCTATGCCTGCTGAGCAGTGCGGGCACGGGTTCAGGGGCTCGCTCGATGCGCTGTCAGTAGGTCGAGATCCGGAGGCGTTCCAGGCGGCGAGGACGAGGCCCGCCGAGGAAGCAGCGTGCGTCAGGGGCCGCCTGCCGGCTCTGCATATGCGGGACCTCGCCGATCTCGATCGCAGAACCGGCGTGTCGCCCTGGGCCTGGGTCACCGGCGCGGTGTCGCAGCTGGCCTTGTTGGCGCCGAACAGGGTTCCGCCGATGTGCTGGGTGTCCGGATTCGGGACCGCGCCCCGGTAGTCGATGTTGACCGTGGGGGTTCCGTGGGTATGCGCAATGCCGCTGAGTTTGGGGGCGGCGTGGGCAGCACCGTAGTTTGTGCCGAAGTGTCCGGAAATGATGCCTGTGTTAGCAGCAGTTTTCTCAATGAGCTTCTTCAGCGTTGCCGCTCCAGTGTGAGGACAGCTTTGGCGATTGACGTCATGCGG
>NZ_BMSG01000052.1 GCF_014649035.1 Streptomyces sindenensis | reverse complement strand
ACCAGCATCGCCTGCACCCTCATCTGCTACCGCAGGCTCACCAAATGAGATGACTTCTTACTGGGGTGCATGTCGAACTTCTTGCGGAAGGCGTCGCCGCCTTCGCCTCTCCACCGCGTGGAGTCGAGGCTGCGCATGCCCTGGCCGACCTTGTCGAAGGCGGCCTGGAAATCCTGAAGGTGTTTGGCGCTTTCGGTGATCCTGCCGGCGTTTCCGTGGATGAGTTCGTTGGCGTCCTCGGTTTGGCCGAGTTGCTGTTCCCCCGGGGTGGCGCCGAGATCGGAAGCGACGCCGTCGCCCCAGTCCTCGACGGCGTCGGCGGCGCCGTGCAGCCCCACATGGTCCAGGCCGTCCCCGACCTTGTTCGTGCCCCAGTCGATGCCTTCACCGAGGAGCTTCTTGCCCTCGTCGAGACCGTCCTCAAGGGCGCCGATTCCGTCGTTGAACCCGTCCTTGAGATCGCCGCCGAGGTCCTTGAGGCCGTCGCCGAGGTCGCCGAGGACGCCCATCAGCCCTCACTCCCACCCTGCTGCCGGTCTGCCTGAGCCCGTGCCTCGGGGGACGGGCCGAAGGTGTCGTCCAGCATGCGTTCGTACTCGGCGTCGGAGACACCGAACGTGCCGTGCAGATTCTGCGGGTTGAGTCCCAGGGGCCCCAGGGTCTGAGAGGTCATCACATCCCGCCCGGCCTCCTTCCAGCCCTGCCTCATGTTCTCCCCGGCCCGGTCCCATGACTCCTGGCTGTAGTCGACCCCTCCGAAGACGCCGGAGGTGGCGATATCCCCCCAGCCTTGCTGGGTGACCTCGTCCTCGGAGGCGTACGGATTACCGATGGCCGCGTTCGTGACCACCTTGAAGGTGCCCTCGACGTACTGCTCGTTCTCGTAGTACGTACCGGCGGACAGCCCCGTGCCCTTGGCCAGCGCGTTGCCCTCGCTAATCAGGGAACGGACTCCCCACTCCCAGCGCTCACAGAACGACGAGAATTCGTCGGTGAGTCCTTGCTCTCCCAACTCCAGCCCTGAGAGGGCGATTTCTCCGAACCCACGCCCTCTCCCCGCCTGCCCGGCCATCCCCAGCTCCTTCAGCTCGCTGAGTGCGTCGGTCAGGCCCTTGGCGATCAGATTCAGGCCCTGAGTCCTGAGATCCCCGCCGCCCCCGTTCATTCGTTTCTCCTATTCGTGCGTGTTGGCGTCGATCGCGGCCCCGTCGGGCACGATCCCCTTGACCGGTGGGAGGACCAGTCCGTCCGGCCCGTCCGCACAGTCCAGCGCAACTCCGCACGGCACGCCGGCCGCAGGGACTGCCACATCGAGCAGACGTGCTCCCAGGATCGTTTGGTACGTCCACTCGCGACTGAATTCTCCGCGGGCCTGCGCGTAACGGGCGAGGGCCTGCTGGTCGGAGAAGGCCAGGATG
This sequence comes from Streptomyces sindenensis, assembly GCF_014649035.1. Lineage (GTDB taxonomy): Bacteria > Actinomycetota > Actinomycetes > Streptomycetales > Streptomycetaceae > Streptomyces > Streptomyces sindenensis. The sequence goes on along the minus strand of NZ_BMSG01000052.1, from coordinate 31,636 downwards.
AAGCGGATGCCGTTCATGTCGGCGGTCAGGAGACCCCGCTCGTCGTCGGACGCCTGCCCTTCGCCCATCGGGGCCAGGACCGGTGCGGCACGGAACCTTTCCAGCAGTGCGGTGAACTCCAGCCGACGCTGAACGACCACCGGATCGTCGGCCGGTGCCGCTCCTCTCGGAACCGCGCCCGGCTGCGTCGCGACTGTCCGCAGTTCAGAAGCTGAGACATCCGGAACGGCTCTTGCCGCACTTCCCCAGCCGCCTGATTCCCGCTTGATGTCGGACATTTCTGCGTACTCGGCAAGCCGCGACTTCGGGATCTCGGTCTGTGGCGGTCCACCTGCCCGGCTCTCGTGGTCAGACATGAGGGACATCATCACATCTGCAATCTGAGCAGCACAACGCCCCCCGTGACGGCGAACCCGACGGTGACGCCAGACCCATGGGCGGTGGCCTGTCCGGCCGAACACGGCTGAGTTGGCTTCACCGTGTGCGGTGTCGCCGTCAGGTCGGCCATTTAACGGGCCCGCTGTTCCGGGCGGCGCCCGAACTCCGTGCAGACGCCTTCAACAAGGCCCAACTCCGCCTATGTGTCCGCAGATCAGTCGGCGCCCGGGACGGGTGTGGCCTGGTGGTAGTACATCCGCCAGCCCGTAGACCCGTCCCCTCTGCGCCACAGCGAACTGCGGCGGGCCCGGCGACCGCCGAAGTCGGTCTCGTACGTGAGGTGCACGATCCCGGGGGCGAGGGCGACCCCGCTCATCCGGGAGGGCTCGAACCGGGCCCCGCCCCCGTCACCCTCCCCCTGGCTGCCCCCGCCGTCCAGGTCGGGGAGGGCGGCGAGCATCTCCTCGTACGTCCACCGCCGCCCCGAGGCCCCGACCTCGACGAACTCCGGGTCGAGGAGGCGCGCGGCGAGCGACCGTGACGTGCGGACGCGGGGGTCCAGCAACTGGAGCTCGGCGTCGATGGCGGCGTTCACGTCGGCGGCTTGCTGGGGTTCCTGGCTGATCCGGCTCATCGCGTCATGATCTCGGAAGGGCCGGGGGAGCGCACGCCCCTTTGCTCCGGGGGCGGCCCCTGGCGGTGGCCCGTCCGCTCGTGGTTCCCCGGTGGCTGTCGTGTGAATACCCCCGCACGCGCGGGGACCACAGTTCGCGACCTGCTCAGCCCTGGTCGGGATCAGACGGGTTTGAGCAGGGTGCGGAGGTTCGCCATGTGGGTCTTTACAGCGGCGATTTCGGTGGGATCGGGTGAACCGGCTTCGGCTTCGTGGCCCTCGGAGTGGGCGGCGCGGCAGGGGCGGCAGAGTCCGTCGGGGAGGGCTTCGGGTTGGCCGGGGCGGCCGCAGTCGGTGCATTCCATGAGGAGGCGGGGGGTGCCGGTGCCGGTGCTGGTGCCGGGTGAGGTGTTCGGGGTGGTGGGTCGGGTGGGCAGTCGGGGCGGGATCTTGTCGGTGAGGCGGCGGCGGACGAAGCGGGGCGGGCAGTCGACCTGGGCGGGGAGCCCTGCGGTGAGGGCGGCGGTCAGGTAGTCGGCGTCCACGCCTCGGTCGAGCCATTCCGCTGCCAGTGCTTCGAGGGCGGCGCAGTCGTCGGCGGACAGGGCCAGCCGGATGTCCTTGCGGCCGAGTTCGGCGAGGGCCAGGTAGGCGGCGGAGGGGGCGGTGGCAGGAGCCGATGCCGGCGCCGGTGCCGCCGGAGCTGTTTCGGGTGCCGTGCCCGGGGCGGGGTCGGGCGCGGTGCGCTGCTGCGGTACGGCGGCAGGGGGCGAGGCGGGCGGTGCTGAGGCGGTCGGGGGCTGCGCAGGTGCTGAGGGGGCTGGCGGTGCGGCGGTGGGGGTTGGGGTCCGGGTGGCGTTCTCGGTGGCGAGGTAGGTGGTCCACCACTCGTTGTCGCGTGCGGTGCGGGACCAGAAGGTCCGGAAGGCCCAGCGGGTCTCGTCGCCCTCGCCGACAGCGCACCGTACGCGTCGCAGATGCCCCGCGACGGACAGGGCTTTCAGGGCCGTGGAGATGGCCTGCTGCCCGTACAGCGGAAGCTGCTTCGCCAGGTGCTTGATGCTCATCGCGGCCCCGTCGGGGAGGTGGTCGACGAATCCGGCGACGTACCGCTCACGGGTCGGGAGCGCGGCGAAGTCGTCGCGGGTGCGCGGCTGTTGGCCGGGCGTGGAGCGTTTGCCGTAGCCGGGCTTGGCCAGCGGGTACGCGGCGGGGACTGCGGGGACGGACAGGGCGGAGCTAAGGTGCTGGGTAGCCAATGGATCGTCTTTCTAGGGTATCGATCTTGCGGTGAGACCCCGGCTGGTGCGCCAACACCGTGTCGGGGTCGATTAGTTCTCGTGGTTCTCGCACCGTAAGTGGCCGTCACGCTGCGCCGCAAGCTGTCACGATTAGTCATACCGGCTGGCCGTGACGGGGTGGGGAGGGAGGGGAGGTTCTCCCAACCCCCCTCTTCTGCCGCCCGGTTAAAGAAGGCGCTCGAACCCCGGGTCTCGGATCCCGACGCCCGGGTCCCGGCACCCGAGCTTCGGGCCGGAGCCCCGTTCGCGTACCCCCGAACGAGTGATGTCGGAGGCTCGGGTCTCGGGTCTCTGCGCGCGGGTCCCGGGTCCCGGGTCCCGGGTCTCGGTCTCGCTCGGACGCGGGGCCCGTTGTCCGCGATGATGTTCTCCATGGACTCCACGAGCGGCAATGATGAGCTCGAATCCGCCGTCTCCCACTTGTGGCAGGAGCACCTGCAAGCGCCGTTTCCCGCCGGACTGCGCGGCGCGGAGCGGGCGGGCATCGACCTCGTGCTCCTCGACGCCGACATCGCCGGGTGCGTATCAGCCTGGCTGAGCGGTGGCGGCTCCCTCGACGACGGGCGGCGCCGCGTCCTGCACAGGTGCATCGCCGACCTGGACCGGATCCTTCCCGTGCTCGGCCCCGGGGACGACACCCCCTACTGGCAGCGCATGTACCGGCTGTCGTGCTGGGTGGCCCGGGTGGACCCGCGACCTGCCGAGTGATGCTGGTCCAGGTGGAAGCAGTGTGGTGGGGTCCCGACGGGACCGTGACAGTCCGGACGCGCTCGGGGGTGGGGTCGGCCGTAGCGCGCTGGTGCGGTGATCCGACAGACGCGGGCTGTGAGCATCATGTGGAGTGGTCTGTTGAGGAGGACGTGGTCTGGGGCGGTAACACGCGACCGGCCGCCGATCCCTCGCCCATGGTGGGCGAGGACGGCGATCGAACAACCTTCCGGGGACGGCTGAGCCTCACCGGCGATGGCGGTGCCGTGTTGGAAGTGGCCGACGCCCAGATCCTGTTCGACCTCGCCGACCCGCCGCCTCCGGTGACGGTCAAGGAAACGTGGGTCGAGATCAGTGTGGAGCGGAACAGGGTCAGCCTGTTTCCCTACCTGCTGTGACGCGCGGAAGAGCGACTCCGCCCCGCCGTTCAGCAGTGCGGTGCTGAACCCGCTTCCGGAGGCTTGGGAGCGGTGCGCTGATCCGGTACGGAGGCGGCGGCCGAGGACGCTGTGGGCTCCCCGGCACCTGCCAGTTGCTTGACGCTCACGCCTCCGGACATGGCAGGGCGAGGGAGGCAGGGCTGGTTTCCCAACCCAGCCTCGTTCACCGCTGAGTTGAGAAGACGCTCGAACCTCTGGCCTCGTATCCACGGGTCTCGTATCCCGGGTCCCGGGCTCCAGACTTCCGGCGGGCGCCGGGGCGGCCGCACCGCCGCCGACGGGCGCCTGACAGGCTCCTGGCCTCAGGAAGTTTGGCGCCCCTGGGAGGCGCTGCCGTCGTAGACGTGGTCCGGGGTGGCGACCTGCGTCACCGCGCGGGCGAGCAGAGTGGACGGCTCCTGGGTCCCACTGAGGGAGTCCGTGTTGATCATGATGACCATGGTGGCCTTCTGCGCGGGCAGGTAGACGGTCACGGTCTCGTACCCCGGCAGCGAACCGTTGTGCCCGATCCACCCGCCGGTCTCGAAGATGCCGAGGCCGTAGCTGAGCCCCGGGAACCCGGTCGGCAGGGTCTTGAGCCGCTGCGCCTGGGTCTCCGGGCTGAGCAGCTCACCTGTGGCGACGACCTTGGCCCAGCGCCGCAGGTCGTGCAGATCGGAGATCATCGCCCCGGCGGCCCACGCCCAGCTGGGGTTCCAGTCCGTGGCGTCCTCGGTCTCACCGCTCAGCGTCTGGTCGGTGTAGCCGTGGGCGTGCGGTTCGGGGAACTCGGCCCCGGTCGGGAAGAGCGTGTGGTGGAGGCGGGCGGGGCGGAGCACCCGCTCGTGGATGACGCGGTCGAGACGCTGACCGGTGACCTTCTCGATCACCAGCCCGAGCAGGACGAGGTTGGAGTTGGAGTACTGGAACTCCGCGCCCGGCTTGAAGGTGTTCTTGTGCCGCATGCCGTACGCGAGCACGCCGCGCGGGGTGAACGAGCGGTACGGATCGCTCAGCAGGTCGTGCACGAAGCCGGCGTCGGCGGTGTACGGGAAGAGACCGCTGCGCATCCCGGCGAGCTGGCGGAGCGTGATCCGGTCGCCGTTGCGCACGCCGGAGACGTAACGGGAGATCGGGTCGTCCAGCTGGACGCGCTTCTCGTCGACGAGCTGGAGCAGCGCGGTGACCGTAAAGGTCTTGGTCTCACTGCCGATCCGGATGCGGGTGCCGGCGGACATCGGCTCACCGGTGACCTTGTTGCCGACACCGCTCGCGTGGACGTAGCTTCCCCGGCCCGGCATCCACAGCCCGACGACGACACCGGGGATGCCGGCCTGCTCGCGGACGTCGTCGATGGTCCGGTCCAGCTCGGCGGTCAGCGCGGGATCGAGCCCGCCCGGCGGACAGTCGTTCCGGCTGTGCTGGTCGTGCCGGCCGTGCTGGTCGAAGCCCGCGGCGTGCACCGTTGGGGCGGGAGCCATGGCCATCGAGGCCAGGACGGACGCCGCGAGCAGCGTCGTGGTGAGGAGGCGTCGGGTGGAGGTGCGGCGTCGCATGGCGGAAGGCCTTTCCAGGCGGGGGTGCGGACGGCAAAGACACCATCCGCCCACCGGACCACACGCCGTGTCCTTGCCGCGTCCCGCCAAGTCCACTCGTTCGGAGCCGCACGGGAACGGCCCCTCACTCCTGGCGCAAGCCCGTGACCAGCTCGCGCGGCAGTCCATGCGTGTCGTGCAGGTAGTGGAAGTCCTCCTCGGTCAGCGGGCCCTGGAAGCGGGGGCGGGCGAGTACGCTGCGGCCGCGGTCCAGCAGGCGGCCGAACCGGTGCTCCTCGTCGAGCAGGGTCCGCAGGACGTCGGCCGGGCGGGCGTCCTGGCGGAAGTGGTCCAGGGTGTGCCGGACCAGGTCTTCCGGCAGGTCCCCGAGGCTGCGTGAGGCGTCCTGGCGCCACAGCACCGTGAGCACCCGGCGGACCAGGCGGCGCAGCACGTAACCCCGGCCGGTGTTGGACGGGCGCACACCGTCGCCGAGCACCACGACGGCCGAGCGCAGATGGTCGCTGACCAGGCGCAGTTCGGGCTCTTCCAGCGGCCACAGGGGCGGGACGAGACGGCGCCACGGGTCGAAGACGTCGCACTCGAAGACGGACCGCTTGCCCTGGAGCAGGGAGGCCAGGCGCTCCAGGCCGAGGCCGGTGTCGACGTTGCGTTGGGGGAGCGGGACGAGCGAACCGTCTTCGCGTCGGCGGTGGGTCATCGTCACGTGGTTCCACACCTCCACCCAGCGGTCGTCGCGGGTGGGCGTCGACCGCGGCGGGCCGTCGCCGCTCCAGAAGAAGATCTCCGAGTCGGGGCCGCACGGGCCGACGGGGCCCTCACCCCCGTCGTCGTCCACGCTCTTCGGCCACCAGTTGTCCTCCACCGTGAGCTCCACGGGGACGCCGAGGCCCTGCCACAGGTCGAGGGAATCGGTGTCCGGCCCTGTCCCCGTCCGGTCGTCGCCGGCGTGGACCGTGGCGTGCAGCAGGCCGGGGTCGATGCCCAGGCCCTCGGTGAGCAGCCCGTACCCCCAGTCGAGGCTGCGCGGGCCCCCGTAGTCGCCGAGCGACCAGGTGCCCAGCATCTCGAAGACGGTCAGGTGCGTGGTGTCCCCGACCTCGTCCAGGTCCGTCGTGCGCAGACAGCGCTGTACGTTGACCAGGCGCTTGCCCAGAGGGTGAGGCCGGCCTTCCAGGTACGGGGTGAGCGGGTGCATGCCGGAGGTCGTGAAGAGGACGGGGTCGCCGGGGGGTGGCAGCAGGGTCGAGCCGGTGATCCGGCGGTGGCCGCGCTCTTCGTAGTACTCGACGAACGTCCTGATGAGCTGGTCCGTACGCATGGGGGTGGCTCCTTCGCGTCGTAGCGGGGAGGCACCGGAGAACGGAACCGTTCAGTCACCCGGCCGGGGCCAGAGGCTCCGCGGCACTACCGACGGACCGTTTCCGGTCGCCGGGGGGAGAGAACGTCAGGCGGCGGCGGCCGGCGAGCTGGTCGCTCGCGCGGTCGCGGTGGTGATTCGGCCGGTGACGTTCATACGGCAACCCTAGCGCGGGTCCGGTCGGGAGAGCATGCGCTTTTGCCGTCGGGGTCGAACGGCCAGGTCAGACCGGCGGCATCAGGTCGCTCTCGCTGATGGTGTACGTCAGCCGGGGATAGGCGAAATCCGTCTCCTGGTTCTCCCGGCGCCGCAGCCGGTAGAACTCGCTCCGCTGCTCGTCGTCCGCCAGGGTGAGCCGCGTGCCCTGCGGGAGCCAGGCGTGCCCGTCGTCGCGGAACCGGACCGGGGTCTTCGACGTGCGGAACGTCAACCCCAGCCATTCGTTCTCCTCCGCCTGTCCGGGTCCGGGCGCGTCCAGGACGATCTTGTGCTTGAGCCGCCGGTTCGACGCGACGGAGAAGGTGACCACGCTGTTGTGCGTGAGGGGGATCTCGAAGGTCTCCCCCTCTGTGTCCTTCGACGTGATGACCAGCTTTCGCAGTGGCCCGGATTCGGGGTTGCGGTAGCAGGAGAAGACGGCGATGGACGACTCGTCGGCCAGGTCCAGGGCCTGGTCGGAATGGGCGCCCATGGTCCTGTACGCGTTCGTGTAGCTCTCGAACAGGGCGTTGTTGAAGCCGGTCGGGAGTCCCGCGCGTTCTTGGATCCGCTGCGCCAGGCGTTCGTGCACCGGGCGGAAGCGCTGCGTCGGGGTGCTGTACCGCGTGGTCGTACGCACGAGAGGCACACCGCCCGTCGCGTCGACCCTGGTGAGCACAGCGCCTCGGCGGCCCTTTCCCGCGTCCTCCAGGAAGGCCGATGCCGACAGTTCCGCGAAGAGGTCCTCCTCGGCCGGCAGAGCGGATGAGAGGACCCTTTCCGCGACCCTAGATTCTGGGGGCAACGTAATCACCGGAGTTCATGCTGAAGAGGAACTTGTCGCCGTAGTCGATGAAGGACGCGGTTCTGTTCTCCTCGGCGTACAGCCTGCGCAGGTCCTCCATGCCCTCCTGCGTGGGCGGCTCCAGCTTCACCAGGTCTCCGGCCACCTTGAGGAACGTGTGCCCGTCCTTGTGCACGGCCTCGGTGCTCGAACAGCGCACCACGTACCCCAGGCGGGTCGGGAGCAGTTCGGCGTTCAGCCCCGAGGGCCGGATCTCGTGGGTGTACAGGCGGTTGGTGGACAGCGGCATGAAGAAGACCGAGCCGGGGTGGAGCGTGATGCTGAACTGCTGGGGAAGAGCATCCGCCGTGCCCCGCTCTCCGGCCGTTTCCTTGAGGCGGAAGTGGAGTCGCGTGAGTCCGCTGACGCCCTTCACGCCGTAGTCGAAGGCGTCGCCGGGCATCGGCCGCAGATGGCCGAGCCCGTCGTAGAAGGTGCAGAAGGCCATGATGCCGTTGGCCGGCATGTCCTTGGTCTTGTCGGCGTGGGCCGAGATCCTGGCCTTGGCCTGCTTGCGCTCGGCCGTGGCACGGGTGTTGCGGTAGATCTGGGCGAGAACGTGGTTCAGCGGAGCGTGGTCCCGGAAGACGGTGCCGGCCTCGCGGTTCAGCTCCTCGACCACGCTCGTGTCGGTCGGGCGGAACGTCTCGGTCGGACCCGAGAGGTTCGTGGAGCACCGGAGCAGCCGGAAGTGCCGTTCGTCGCCGTCCTGGGTGACGGGCGTCAGATAGATCCCGCTGCGATGGGACGTTCCCGGCTTCGTGGACTCCGTCAGGGACTGGAACACATGCTCCGAGCTGATCCGTCCGAAGTGGTCGGCGTCGAGATCGAAGAAGCGGCGGTAGTACACACCGACCCCGTGCACCCGCAGGGGGACGCGGCCGAGGCCGACGACCGTCCACGGCCGGCCGGCGTCCCCGTCGTCGCCGTGCGACAGCTCGCGTATCGCGAACACCCTTTCGGCGGAACGTAGTTGGTCGTCGGATATGGCCGACAGGTCGCCGCACAGGTAGACGGTTCTCCCCGTGAGGTCGGGCGGATCGGAGGCGAGCTCCTCCGGAGTGATCGTGGACCCGAAGAAATCGCCGATCGCGTCGTCGCCCCGTACGTCAGCGGGGGCCACCAAGACGTTGTCCGCCTCGTCGACACGGGCCTCCGAAAGCTCTGTCGCGTACGTCAAAACGCTCCCCGTCCTTTCGCGGACATCAAGCGCGGCCGCGCGAAGTCCGTGTTGTCCACCACCGCGTCCATCCTCGGCAACGGGTCCACCTCGTCGAGGTAGAGACGCTCCGCCACCAGGTACCGGTTTCGGTGGATCGCCTCCGCGTCCGAGCCCGCCCAGTTCCGGTCGCGTTCCGCGCCGCGTCGTACGGAGAGTTCGGCGTCCACGTCCAGCCAGATCCGGAAGTCCCAGTAGGCGTCGATCTCGGGCCGGAACGCGAAGACGCCGTCCACGATCAGGACCGAGTCCGGGGCGAGCGGGGTCGTCTCCGCCGCGTGGTTCTCCTGCGTCAGCGGGTCGATCGAGCACAGGGCGCACGACGTCGCCTCCGGGGAGCGGAACGGGTCCAGCAGGAGGCGCCTGGCCGCGTCGTAGTCGTAGGCGTTGCGGTAGTAGCCCTCGCCCGACTCCCGGTCGTACAGGTGCCGGTCCTTCCACGGGTTCTTGAAGTCGTCCAGCGTGGCCCGGAGCGCCGGGCGGCCCGACTCGGCGATGAGCGCGGCCAGTTCGTGGCCGAAGCTCGTCTTCCCCGCCGCCGTGAAGCCGTCGATGCCGATCAGGAGGCGGCCCGCGCCCCGGGCCAGGATGCGGTCCGCGACGGCCTCCGTCAGCGCGCTGCGTTCCGCCGATGCCGGTGCGGGGTGCGGCTGTTGCCAGGTCGAGGGGGAGTGGCTCACGGATGCTGCCTCAGGTCGTCCCATCCGCCGATCCTCGCAAAGGCTCCTGGCGCGCCCTCAGGTGGGCCCGTTCGCCCTGGTGGCCGAAGAGGACGAGCAGTTCCACGGTGCGGTCGTCGTCGGGGCCGAGCCAGTGCGGGACATGCGTGTCGAACTCGGCCGCCTCGCCGGGTTTCAGGACGAGCGTTCGCTCGCCCAGGACCAGGCGCAGCCGGCCGGCCAGGACGTACAGCCACTCGAAGCCCTCGTGGGTCCGCAGGGTCGGTTCCGTGCCCGCCGGGCTCGGGCGGATCAGCAGTTTGTGGGCCTGGACCCCTCCCGGGCGGCTCAGCGGTACGTACGTCAGTCCGTCCCGCGTCACCGGGCGGAGGTGGATGCGCGGATCGCCGGTGCGGGGCGCGCCCACCAGTTCGTCCAGCGGGACCGCGTGGACCTCGGCCAGCGGCAGCAGCAGCTCCAGCGTCGGCTTGCGGGTGCCGCCCTCCAGACGGGACAGGGTGCTCTCGTTGATCCCGGTCCGCTCCGCCAGCTCGGCCAGCGTCAGGCCGTGCCTGCGCCGCAGTTCGCGCAGGCGGGGGCCCACGCCCGCCAGCACGCCGTCACGGTTCCTGGCACCCGACGCCGGTGGCGGCTGATCCGGCGGTGGCTGTTCTGAAGCGGCTCCCATGCGCCCCAGGTTGCCGAAACGGCATGGAAGCTTGCAAGGGCGGCAGGCCGCGGCGCACCTTCCTCCCGAGGAGCAGAAAACAGGGAACGGAAACGAAAGGGATCCGCCATGAGCAGCGACACCACCCGTGCCACCGACTCCGCCGCGTTCTGGGAGCACCACTACGCCGGCGTCGACCCGCAGTGGGGCACCCGGCCCAACGCCGTCCTCGCCGAGGCCGTCACCGCCCTGGCCCCCGAGCCGGGTGGCGGCGGTGGCCGGGGCCGGGCGCTCGACCTCGGCTGCGGGCACGGCGGCGACGCCCTCTGGCTCGCCTCGCTCGGCTGGGACGTCACCGCCGTCGACGTCTCGGCCACCGCCCTGGAACGGGTCGCCGCCGGAGCCGCCGCGGCCGGGCTGACCCACCGCGTCCACCCGCGCCGGCACGACCTGGCCAGGTCCTTCCCCGACGGGGCCTTCGAACTCGTCACCGCCAGCTACTTCCACACCCCTGTGGAGATCCCGCGGGACCAGGTCCTCCGGCGCGCCGCCGAGGCCGTCGCTCCCGGCGGTCTCCTCGTCCTGGTCGAGCACGCCTCGCTCGCCCCCTGGTCCTGGCGGGACGGTCACGAGGACGTGCGGTTCCCCGCCCCCGACGACGTACTCGCCTCCCTGCGGCTCGGCGACGGATGGCGAACCGAGCGCTGCCACGCGCCCGAGCGGACCGCCACCGGGCCCGGCGGCGAGACGGCGACCGTGACCGACAACGTCATCGCCGTCCGCCGAGCCTGAGCCCGCTTGAGCCCGCCTGAGCCCGCCTGAGGCCGCCCGGACTGTCAGAGGCGGGTGGCAGAGTGGACACCGTCGAAGGTCCGGAGCGCCGGAAGGGCCGGAGGGGGAGTCGTGGGGGATTACTTCCAGACCGTCGTCGATCGCGATGCCACCGAGGCGGACGCCGCCGCGCTGGCCGCGCGCGTCGTCGCCTGGCTCGTGGCCGAGGGCGTGATCGGGCCCGACCGGACCGAGCCCGTGCTCGGCCGCGACCCCGGATATCCGCCGGGGCCGCGTATGCGCGAGGTCGTCGACAGCAGCGGCTGGGGCGAGCCCTGGCAGGGCGGAGGGCTCGACGTCGCCGTCACCCGCACCGTGTTCGACGCCGGGCAGTGGGCCGACCCGTCCTCGGCCCGATGCCCGCGCTGCGAGCGGGACATCGCGTTCCAGGACAGGGCCCTGCGGGAGATACCCGGCGCCTGGGACCCCTTCTCCGAGGCGATCGAGGACTGGGAGGCGGGTGTCGAGGCCCTCGTGCGGTGCGCGCACTGCGACGCGTCCTCCCCGCTCGTCGACTGGACGGGGATGGAGCACTGCTTCGCCTTCGGCGCTCTCGGCTTCACCTTCTGGGGGTGGCCCGACCTCACCCCCGCTTTCCTCGCCGCGTTCGACCGCCGGCTGGACGGCCACCGTACGGTCCTGGTGAGCGGGAAGATCTGAGGCGGGGCCGGGCTGCCCCGACCCCGTCCCGTGACTCCGACCCGGGACTCCGACCCGGGGCTCTGCCCCCGGACTCCGACCCGGGACTCCGCCCCGTGACCCCGCCCCGGCTCAGCCCGCGACGATGTCCTCGTAGCCGCTGATCTCGCGCGGATCCCGCGTCCCCGGGCCCACGTACGTCGCCGACGGGCGCACCAGGCGGCCCGTGCGCTTCTGCTCCAGGATGTGCGCCGACCAGCCCGCCGTGCGGGCGCACGTGAACATCGACGTGAACATGTGCGCCGGGACCTCCGCGAAGTCCAGCACGATCGCCGCCCAGAACTCCACGTTCGTCGCCAGGACCCGGTCCGGGCGGCGGTTGTGCAGCTCCTCCAGCGCCGCCTTCTCCAGCGCCTCCGCCACCTCGAAGCGCGGGGCGGCCAGCTCGCGGGCCGTGCGGCGCAGGACGCGGGCGCGCGGGTCCTCGGCGCGGTAGACGCGGTGGCCGAAGCCCATCAGGCGCTCGCCCCGGTCCAGGGCCTGCTTCACGTACGCGGTCGCGTCGCCCGTACGCTCGATCTCCTCGATCATGCCGAGGACCCGGGACGGGGCGCCGCCGTGCAGCGGGCCAGACATCGCGCCCACCGCGCCGGACAGAGCGGCCGCGACGTCCGCACCCGTCGAGGCGATGACCCGGGCCGTGAACGTCGAGGCGTTCATGCCGTGCTCCGCCGCCGACGTCCAGTACGCGTCGACCGCCTTCACATGCTTCGGGTCCGGCTCGCCGCGCCAGCGGATCATGAAGCGCTCGACGACCGAGTGCGCCTTGTCGATCTCGCTCTGCGGCACCATCGGCAGACCCTGGCCGCGCGCCGACTGGGCGACGTAGGACAGGGCCATCACCGCGGCCCGCGCCAGGTCGTCCCGGGCGGTCGCCTCGTCGATGTCCAGCAGCGGCTTCAGGCCCCAGACCGGGGCGAGCATCGCCAGCGCGGACTGGACGTCGACCCGGATGTCACCCGAGTGCACGGGGATCGGGAACGGCTCGGCGGGCGGCAGGCCGGGGTTGAACGCCCCGTCCACCAGCAGGCCCCACACGTTGCCGAAGGAGACGTGACCGACCAGGTCCTCGATGTCGACCCCGCGGTAGCGGAGCGAACCGCCTTCCTTGTCCGGTTCGGCGATCTCCGTTTCGAACGCGACGACTCCCTCAAGACCGGGTACGAAGTCGGACATCAGGCGGCTCCCTCAGTTCGGCGGGCGGCGTGCGGTGCGCGGCGTGCTGGGCTGTGCGGAGGCCACAGCGGCCTGCCCCAAGATATTGGCGGGTTCCTCCGATGCGGGGAAGCGTGACATCCGGCACAGGGCCCCCTTTCGACGGCGTGCGGTTACGGCACCTCGGCGCCGGGCAGACTCGGCCCCTGCGGCAGGATGGGGCCCGTGCCCACACCAGAAGGTTCCACGGGACCCCTCCCGGACGATTTGACCACCGATCCCGCGGCCATGCGCGAGCAGTACCGCTCGGAGGACTTCGTCGAGCGTGACCTCGCCGCCGATCCGATGGAGCAGTTCGCCCGCTGGTTCCGCCAGGTCGCCGTCGGCGGCGTGCTGCACGAGCCCAACGCGATGATCGTCTCCACCGCCGACGCGGACGGCCGCCCGTCCTCCCGCACGGTGCTGCTCAAGCAGTACGACGACCGGGGCTTCGTCTTCTTCACCAACTACGACTCCCGCAAGGGCCGCGAGCTGACCGCGAACCCGTACGTCTCCCTGCTCTTCCCCTGGCACCCGATGGCCCGCCAGGTCATCGTCACCGGCACCGCCTCCCGCACCTCCCGCGAGGAGACCGTCGGCTACTTCCGCACCCGCCCGCACGGCTCCCAGCTCGGCGCGTGGGCCAGCGCCCAGTCCACCGTCGTCGGGTCACGCGAGGAGCTGATCGCCCGGTACGAGGAGCTGGCCGCCCGCTACCCGGAGGGGGAGAGGGTCCCGGCCCCGCCGCACTGGGGCGGCTTCCGGGTGGTGCCCGAGACGATCGAGTTCTGGCAGGGGCACGAGAACCGGCTGCACGACCGGCTGCGGTACGTCAGGACGGGCGACGGGCCGGGCGGCCCCTGGCGGGTGGAGCGGCTCTGCCCGTAAGGCCCCCGCGCCCGGCGTCCGTACAACGCAGAAACCCGCAGGCTCTGGTTCCTCCGTGCACAGAGGAGCCGGCCGGACTTACCGGCGAGCCTGCGGGTCGGTGACTGCTTGGGATTGGCCGGCGACCGGCCTGCACTGCAGAAAGAGTGCGACGACGGGCGTCAGCCCGCAGCCACCTCACGAGTCCGAAGAGAAATCACTTCCGGAACACCTCCTTTCCTGTGTGCTCCACAGCCTAGGAGCGCCCCGCGTCGCGGTACAAACGATTTATTCGTCGGCCTGTGCCGCCCGTGTCGGGCCCAGGGCGCTCCGGACCCTGCGCAGGTCCACGAACGGGAAACCGGTGGCCTCCCGGCCCTCCGGCGCCGGGGTGGCGTCGCCGTCCTGGACCACGAGCAGGCCGCCGCCGCGTGGCGCGAAACCGTCGGGAGACCGGTGGCGGAGGAAATGATTTCGGCGAAGTGGATGTGTGCTGGGTCACGTTCGAGTTGAATGGTCTGACGTGCAGCAATACACGCGGCGACGCGTGGGACGACGGCCGACACGTTCTGCGGGGGGTGCGGAGTGGGTGTTCCCAGGAGCCGGGGGGCCACCGACGAGCTCGGACCGGACGAGGATCCCGGCGGCGGGCCGCCGGGGCGCTCCGCGGACCCCGGGGCCTCGGCCGGCGAGGAGACGGTCCCCGGTGCGCCGCCCGACGGGTCCGAGCTGCTGGCGGCGCTGCTCGACGGGATGGACGCGGCGCTCTGCGCGTTCGACGCGGCCGGCACGGTCACCCACTGGAACCGCGAGGCCGAACGCGTTCTCGGCTGGTCGGCCCAGGAGGCCGTCGGCCGCAGCGGCTTCGCGGGCTGGGCGGTGCGGCGGGCCGACGCCGACGAGGTGCGGGCCCGGCTGATGTCGGCCATGGACGCGCCGGGGCGGCAGGTGCACGAGTTCGCGCTGCTGCGCAAGGACGGCGGCCGGGTGCTGGTGCGGACCCAGTCCGCCGGGGTGCGCGGCGCCGACGGGAAGCCGGCCGGGGTCTACTGCGCGTTCAGCGAGGTGCACGCCCAGATCGACCTGGAGCGGGCCATCGCCCTGAGCGAGGCGCTGCTGGAGGACGCGTCCTGGGGGGCCGTCCTCGTCGATGTCGACCTGCGGCCCACGGTCGTCAACGCGCACGCCGCCCGCGCGCTCGGCGGGAGCCGCACCGCACTCCTCGGCCGCCCGCTCGGCGAGTTGGTCGTCCAGGGGGTCGAGGAGCTGGAGGCCGCCCTGCACCATGTGCTCGCCGAGGGGGCCCCGAGCGCACCGGCCGAGCTGTGGGTGACGCTGCGGACGGCCGAGGGCGAGCGGCGGCGGTGCTGGCGCAGCGGATTCCTGCGGCTGGCCTCACCGCTGACGGAGGAGCCGGTTCCGCTCGGGGTGGGGTGGCTGTTCCAGGACGTCACCGCCGCCCGGCTCGCGGAGCAGGAGGCCGACCGGCTGCGGTTCCGGACGAGCCAGCTGCACCGGGCCGCGCGTACGGCCTGCGAGTACGAGGACCCGATGGAGGCCGCGACCTCCCTGCTGGACTTCGCGCTCGCCGGGTTCGCCGATCACGTCCTGGTCGACCTGCTGGCGGGCGAGCGCCTGGTGCGTACGGCCGCCACGCCGTTCGACGCCCCCGGCCCGTGCCTGCTGGTGGCCGGCGGCTCCATCCCCGCCCGGTACGCCCCCGGCCACCCGGCCCTCCAGTCGGTCGAGCGCACCGGCACCGTCCGTACGAGCGCGGGGGCCGGGGCCGCCGCGTCGCAGGCCTGGGCCGCGGAGCGCCGCTGGCCCCGGGACGCGGCGCACGCACTCTGCGCGGTGCTCCGCAGCCGCGGCCGGACGCTGGGCGTGCTGACGTTCCTCCGCGCGGCCAACCGGGCCGCGTTCGAACGGGGTGACGCGGCGTACGCGGAGACGGTCGCGGCCCGGGTCGCGGGGGCGGTCGACCTGGCGCTGGCGACCCGGGGGGCGGGCACCCCCTGAGGCCCCGGGGTGGTCGCGCGGGGACGGGCCCGCGTCACCCTGCCCACGCGCCGCCCCGGCGGCCCGGCGGCCCGGGAAGCTTCTCCCGCATGCCCCGGCTGCCGGGGAAGCCCCTTCAACGCGTGCCCCGGCGGCCGGGGAAGCTTCTCCCGCGTGCCCCGGCTGCCGGGGAGGCTTCTCCCGCGTGCTCCGGCCGCCGGGGAAGCCCCTTCAACGCGTGCCTCGGCGCGGCCGGGGGCCACGTCGTGCCCGTCCGCCTTCCGGTGGCGCGGGCTCAGTGCCGGTAGAAGATCCGGTCCCGGTTCTCCGTCATGACCCGGCCGTTCCACTCGTGGCCGCCGTCGACGTTCCCCGAGCGCAGCATGGGCGGCTCGACGCCCCGGGCCACCAGCTGCTCGACGGCGGCCGCCAGCATCGACTGCATGATCGCGCTGGTCACCACGGTCGAGGCGGGGGCGAAGGGGGCCTCGACGCCGGGGGCCGTCAGCTCCGCGTCGCCGATCGCGATCTTGCTGTCCAGGACGATGTCGCAGTGGTCCCGCAGGAAGCCGCCCGAGGCGTGCCGGGAGCGGGTGTTCTCCGCGTACGCGACCGAGGTCACGCCGATGACCTTCAGTCCGAGGGCCCGGGCGTTCTGCGCCATCTCGACCGGCAGGGCGTTGCGCCCGGAGAGCGAGACGATCACCAGGAGGTCACCCGCGGTGAGGGGACTGGAGTCCAGGACGGCGGAGGCCAGTCCGTCGACCCGCTCCAGCGCCGAGCCGAGCGGGGCGGGCATGACGTCCACGCCGACCACGCCGGGCACGGTGAGCAGGTTCATCAGCGCCAGGCCGCCCGCGCGGTAGACGACGTCCTGGGCGGCCAGCGAGGAGTGGCCCGCGCCGAAGGCGAAGAGCCGGCCGCCCGCCTCGACGGTGTCCGCGACGGCCGCGCCCGCGGCGGCGATGCTCTCCGCCTCTTCGTCCCGTACCCGCGTCAGCAGGCCGATCGCCGCATCGAAGAACTGACCGGCCAGCTTGCTGTCGCTCATGGGGGAGAGCCCTTTCGACGGGGTGGTGAGGCAGGTGCGGTGCGGGCGTGCGGAGGCCCGGGAACGCCCGTGCCGCCGATCACGTTGCGGTCTGGACCAGTGGACTGTCAATACCGCCCGGCGTCCGCACGCGCACCCACTTCCACCGGGCTTCCACGGGGGCGGCACGGTTGTCGGCGCCATGCGTCAGAATTGGTGCAGGGCCATCGCACGACGTCTTCTAGTCACAGCATCGAGGGGCACGTATGTCCGGACTGATCGACACCACGGAGATGTATCTCCGCACCATCCTCGAACTGGAAGAGGAAGGCGTGGTCCCCATGCGCGCCCGGATCGCCGAGCGGCTGGACCAGAGCGGTCCGACGGTCAGCCAGACGGTGGCCCGCATGGAGCGCGACGGACTGGTCCAGGTCGCGGGGGACCGCCACCTGGAGCTGACCGAGGAGGGCCGCCGCCTCGCCACCCGCGTCATGCGCAAGCACCGGCTCGCCGAGTGTCTGCTGGTGGATGTGATCGGCCTGGAGTGGGAGCAGGTCCACGCCGAGGCCTGTCGCTGGGAGCACGTGATGAGCGAGGCGGTGGAACGGCGGGTGCTGGAGCTGCTGCGCCACCCGACGGAGTCGCCGTACGGGAACCCCATCCCGGGCCTGGAGGAGCTGGGCGAGAAGGCCGAGGCCGAGTCGTTCCTGGACGCCTCCATGGTGAGCCTGGCCGAGCTGGACCCGGGCGCCGAGGGCAAGACCGTGGTGGTGCGGCGGATCGGGGAGCCGATCCAGACCGACGCCCAGCTGATGTACACGCTGCGCAGGGCCGGGGTGCAGCCCGGGTCCGTCGTGAGCGTCACCGAGTCGCCCGGCGGGGTGCTGGTCGGCTCCAGCGGTGAGGCGGCCGAGCTGGACACCGAGGTCGCCTCGCACGTGTTCGTCGCCAAGCGCTGACCGCCGCCGCCCGCCGCCCGGCGGCGGCGCTCTGTTGCCGTGCGGCAACACAACCGTGATGTGCGCTCGCCGGTTTCCGTCCGGAACGGCAGCGCCCGGACGCTGTCGCATGCCAGGCTGATGCCAGGCAGAGGACCTGAGGGTGTCGGCCGGCTCCGGTCGGCACGGTCGGGGAGGGAGCAGGGAATGCGCCCGTCGCAGCAGGACGCGCACCGCACGGCTGCCATCGTTGTCGAGACCGCCGGCGGCCGTCCCCGGACAGGGGGCGGCCCCGGCGTCCGAGGGCGCCGGGGCCGTTCCTCCCCTGTGCTGACCCGGAGCCCCGAGCTCTCAAGGTCAGTTCCCGCGGGCCCCTGTCCCCGAGCGGCCCGCCTCCCGCTGAAGATCTCCCCAGGCCGGTCGGCATCAATCCTTGACCGGTGTCACTCGAACGTGGGGTCTTGGGTGGCGAAACCCCATTTTCGAATATGAGTTCGATAGCCTGGCGACGCGACCACACAGTGATCGAGGACCAGAAGGGGGTGCCAGGACTATGGTGCGGCGCATCGACGTAACCGGAACCGACGGCGTACGCCTCGCGGCATGGGAGTTCGCCGACCCGCCCAAGGAGCGCGCGGAAGCGGCCCGCGCTCCCGGGGTCTTACTGCTGCACGGGCTGATGGGCCGGGCCTCGCACTGGGCCCCGACCGCCCGCTGGCTCGCCGAGCGGCACCGCGCGGTCGGCCTCGACCAGCGCGGCCACGGCCGCAGCGAGAAACCCGCCGACGGCCCGTACACCCGCGACGCCTACGTCTCCGACGCCGAGGCCGCGATCGAACAGCTCGACCTCGGCCCGGTCACCGTCGTCGGCCACGCCATGGGAGCGCTCACCGGCTGGCAGCTCGCCGCCAAGCGCCCCGACCTCGTCCGCGCCGTCGTCATCTGCGACATGCGGGCCTCCGCCCTCGGGGCCGCCTCCCAGCGCGAGTGGAGCGACTGGTTCGACTCCTGGCCGCTGCCGTTCGCCACCCTCGCCGACGTACGGAAGTGGTTCGGCGAGGACGACCCCTGGGTGGAGCGGCCGAGCCCCGCGCGCGGCGAGTTCTACGCCGAGGTGATGACCGAGGGCGAGGACGGCTGGCGCCCCGTCTTCTCCCGCCGCCAGATGCTGCGTTCCCGCGCCACCTGGGTCTTCGACGCCCACTGGGAGGAGCTGGCCCAGGTCCGGTGCCCCGCCCTGGTGCTGCGCGGACTCGACGGGGAGCTGGGCAGGGCCGAGGCCCAGGAGATGGTCCGGGTGCTGCCCCGCGGCCAGTACGCGGAGGTGGCGGACGCGGGCCACCTCGTCCACTACGACCAGCCGGAGGGCTGGCGGGCCGCGGTCGAACCCTTCCTGGAACAGATCGTGGAGGACAACCGCGACAACCGCGAACCGGTCTCGCCGTAGAGCCCGTCGCCCCACCGCCGCCCGCCCCGCCGAGGACGGCGACTCAGCCCTTGCTGACCGCCGCCAGGATCTCCGGCAGCCGGTTCGCCGTGCGCCCGGCCGCGATCCGCAGCCCCGCCCACGCGAGCAACGCCCCGTACACGAGCCCGCCCGGCACCATCAGCCACAGCGCGTCGTGGTGGTCCGTGACATGCATCCAGATCGTCGGCACGATCACCGGCGCGGACAGCAGCGCGGCGGCCAGCATGCCCCCGAGGATCGAGATCCAGGCCAGACCGCCCTGCCCGGGCACCACGTTCTTGAACGCGCCCTCCTGCGGAATCGAGTACGGGAACAGCGCCGAGGCCACCGCGCCCGTCGCCAGCATCGAGCCCAGCAGCGCGAAGGACAGACCGAGCGCCCCCGGCAGCGACCGCCAGTCACCGATCACCGCCGCCGTCACCCCGCACACCAGCACCGTGAACGGCAGGGTGAGCAGCAGCAGGACCAGCGCCCGCGCCCGCAGTTCGACGTACGCGTCCCGGGACGAGGAGATCGTCAGCGCCACCATCCAGAAGGCCGAGGTGTCCTGGCCGAACTGGTTGTACATCTGCATGCCGAGCATCCCGGCGACGAAGCACGCGAAGTAGACCGAGCCGGTGCCCTGGAGGGCGTTGAGCAGCGGCACGATCGCGCCGACCGCCAGCGCCGTCACCCAGGCCGCCTTGGTCTTCGGATCCCGGGCCACATACCGCAGGCTGCGCTGCATCACCGTCGCCGTCCGGCCCTCCGGCAGCAGGGCCCAGAGCCCGCCCCGGCCGGACGCCTTCTCCCGGGTCGGCTCTGCCGCCGCCAGCGTCGAACCGTCCGGAGCCGTCATCAGCTTCACCAGACTCCGCTGCCACATCCACATCAGTGCCACCAGGGCGCCGGCCGTGATCAGGAGCTGGGCGACGGCGGCCCCATACGCCCCGTCCGACGCCGCGTCCACCGATGCCACGGCGGAGGCGCCGGGCAGCCAGCGCACCACACTCGCCGCCGGGTCCAACGAGGAGAGCCCGCCCGCCTGGCCGAGCCGCTGCGCGCCGAAGTTGACGAACTGGATGCCCACCGCGATCACCAGCCCACTGAGCACCGCGAGATCGCGGCCCTTGCGGGAGTTCAGCAGCTGGACGTTGGCCGTGGCCACCGCCCTCGACAGCGCCACGCACAGCAGCATCGTCAGCGGGACCGCGAGCATGGCGAACACCACGCCCGCCGCCCCGTGCGCCAGCGCGAGCACCGAGCCGATGACCAGGCACAGGGTGAACAGCGGGCCGATGCCCACCAGCGAGGACACCAACAGGGCCCGGATCAGCGGCTCGGGGCGCAGCGGCAGCATCACCAGCCGGGTCGGATCGAGCGTGTCGTCACCGCTCGGGAAGAACAGCGGCAGCACCGCCCAGCCGAGCGCCATGATCCCCGTCAGCAGCACCACGACGGTGCCCGCGTGCTCGTTGCCGCGCAGCAGGACCAGGCCGAGGACCTGGCCCGCGGCGAGCAGCAGGCTGAAGACGAGGGAAACGATGAACGCCGCCCTGCGCCCGGCCGACTGCCGCAGCCCGTTGCGCAGCAGCGCCAGCTTGAGCCGTACGAAGACCGGGGTCAGCCCCGTCGTCGGCGCGGCCGGGGCGGACGCGGTGACCGGGGCGTCCAGCACGCTCATCGGGAACCGCCCAGCCAGTCGAGGGAGTCGCCGTTGTCCCGGCCGCCCGCGCCGACCAGTTCGAGGAAGGCGTGCTGGAGCGAGGGCGCGTCGCCGCGCACCTCGGCCAGCGTGCCCCGCGCCTTGATCCGGCCCGCCGCCATCACGGCGACCCAGTCGCACAGCGACTCGACCAGCTCCATCACATGGCTGGAGAAGACCACGGTCGCCCCGGACCGGGTGTAGCGCTCCAGCACCCCGCGGATGGTCTGCGCCGACACCGGGTCGACGCCCTCGAACGGTTCGTCCAGGAAGAGCACTTCGGGGTTGTGGAGCAGGGCGGCGGCGAGCCCGATCTTCTTCCGCATGCCGGTCGAGTAGTCGACGACCAGCTTGTGCTGCGAGCCCGCGAGATCCAGCACGTCCAGCAACTGTGTGGCCCGCTTGTCCACCTCGTCGCCCGGCAGCCCGCGCAACCGGCCGTTGTACGCCAGCAGTTCACGGCCCGACAGCCGCTCGAACAGCCGCAGCCCCTCCGGCAGCACCCCGATCCGGGACTTCACCTCGACCGGGTCCGTCCACACGTCGTGCCCGGCGACCTCGATCTTCCCCATGTCGGGCCGCAGCAGCCCGGTGACCATCGAGAGCGTCGTCGTCTTGCCCGCCCCGTTGGGCCCCACCAGGCCGATGAACTTGCCCGCGGGAAGCTCCAGATCGATCCCCGCGACGGCGACCTGTTCCCCGAACCGCTTCCACAGCCCCCGCACACGGACGGCGGGCCGCACCTCGTGCGACCCGCCCGTCACCGCGCCCGTCACCGCGCCCGTCACCGCGCCCGTCGTCGCGCCTGTCCTCGTACGTGCATCTGCCCGGTCCGGCATGGCACAGCCTTTCGATATCCCCACGTGGTGAGGACACCCTACGAAAGGCCCCGGTGTCCTACGAGGTCCGGGCGCGGGCGGCGGCCGCCTCCCGGGCACAGGCGTACGCCAGCGGGCTGATCAGCTCGTCCACGTCGGGCAGCCAGCGGTTGGCGTTGGTGGGTCCGCAGGCCCACTGCACGGCGCCCCGGCCGCCGACCCGGGTGGGCGGGGCGGCGATGTAGTGGCCCTCGCCGCGGCCGGTCAGATCGATCGCCTCGGCGTTCCAGCCGAGCGAGCGCACCAGCTCGGCGGCCTTGGCCGCGCCGCCCGGCAGCACGAAGAACAGCATCCGGCGGTCGGGCGTGCAGGTGACCGGGCCGAGGGTGAGGTCCATCCGCTCCATCCGGGCCAGCGCCAGGAAGCCCGCCGCCTCGGGGACCTCCAGCGCGTCGAAGGCGCGGCCGGTCGGCAGCAGCACCGAGGCGCGGGGCTGCCGGGTCCACATGCGCCGGGCCGCGGCCCCGCTGCCGGTCGCCTGGCCCGCCCAGTCCGGCCGGTCCGCGTGGGCCCCGGGCAGGGCGCAGCCGGCGTCGCCGCAGGAGCACCGCTCCGCGCCGCCCGCCGCCTCCAGCCAGGTGCCGGGGAACACGTCCCAGTGACGCTCTTCCGCATACCGCACCGCGGCGTCGAGCAGCAGCTCGCTCCGCTGCTGGGGGACCTGTGCGGCTTCCGTGACTCCGATGGGCTTCTCCACGCCCAGCACAACTCTCGCCGTCACCAGGGGTTACGGCCTCCCCTGAACCGGGCCCGGCGCATCGATCCTGCACGCGGGGCGCATCGGTGCATGGGCGGGGGCGCGCGTGAGGCGTCGTACCGAAGCGCGGGTAACCACCTCCAGGACCGCCGCCCGGGACCGCCGCCGGCCCGCCGCGACGGTGCGACGCCCCGTGTCCGTACCGATGTCCGTACCGAATGCCGATGGAATATGCGCATTTCTTGTGTATGTGCCGGGCAGTGATCCCTTTCACCGATCACTGCACATAACCGATGTTTCAGGGGGACATATGGCTGCAAGGCCTCTCGTAGCCCGCCAGCCCAACGAACGGCTCCAGACGCTCATCCAGGAGGCCGCCTGTTCCAACGCGGGCCTCGCGCGCCGGGTGAACATGGTCGGCGCCGAGCGGGGGCTCGATCTGCGCTACGACAAGACCTCCGTGGCCCGTTGGCTGCGGGGGCAGCAGCCCCGGGGCCGGGCTCCGGGGATCATCGCCGAGGCGCTGGGCCGCAAGCTGGGCCGTACGGTCACGATCGACGAGATCGGCATGGCCAACGGCAAGAACCTCTCCTCGGGCGTCGGCCTCCAGTACGCGCCGACCGTCGCCGGGGCCGTCGAGCAGGTCTGCGAGCTGTGGCGCGGCGACGTGGGCCGCCGGGACCTGCTCACCGGGTCGGCGGTCGCCGCGTCCGCGCTCGTCGAGCCCAGCAGGGACTGGCTGATCTCGGGCCCGGACGCCCAGGTCGAGCGGACGGCGGGGTCCCGGGTCGGCATGTCCGACGTGGAGGCCGTGCGGGCGATGACCGCCGCGCTCACCGACCTCGACCACCGGTTCGGCAGCGGCCATGTCCGGCCGGTGCTCGTGCACTACCTCAACAGCGTGGTCTCCGGGCTGCTTTCGGGGGCGTACCGCGAACAGGTGGGGCGCGAGCTGTTCGCCGCGGTGGCCCGGCTCACCGAGCTCGGCGGCTACATGGCGGTCGACACCGGCCAGCCCGGACTCGCGCAGCGCTACTACATCCAGGCCCTGCGGCTCGCGCAGGCGGCGGGCGACCGGGCGTACGGCGGCTATGTGCTGGCCGCCTCGATGAGCCATCTCGCCGCCCAGCTCGGCAACCCGCGCGAGATCGCCCAACTCGCCCGCGCCGCCCAGGAAGGGGCCCGGGGCCAGGTCACCCCCCGCGCCCAGGCCATGTTCTACGCGGCGGAGGCCCGGGGGCACGCGCTCCTCGGGGACGCCCGGACCTGCCACGCGGTGGCGGGGCGGGCCGTCGCCGCGCTGGAGCAGGCCGATCCGGACACCGGCGACGACCCGGTCTGGATCCGGCACTTCGACTCCGGCTACCTCGCGGACGAACTGGCCCACTGCCACCGGGACCTGGGGCAGCCGCACGAGGCGGCCCGGCGGGCGAAGGAGGCGCTGGCCGCGCTGCCGGAGACCCGCGCGCGGCGCCGGGGCATCGCGCTGGTGCTGCTGGCCTCGGCCCAGGTGCAGCAGCGGGAGGTGGAGCGGGCCTGCCACACGGGCACCCGGGCGATGGAGCTGCTGTCGACGGTGCGCTCCAGCCGGGGCGCCGAATATCTCGACGACCTCCAGCAGCGGCTGACGCCCTTCGGGGAGGAGCCCGCGGTGCGGGAGTTCGGTGAGCGGCTGGAACTCCAGGCGGCGTGAGGAATCAGGTGGTCGTCCGGGGTGGTCCGGGCCGCTTTCGGAGCGGCCCGGAGACCCGGCGCGGCGGTCCGGCCCCATAACAGCGTCACCGGGCCGCGGGATGTTACCCACCCTGTGAAGGGGTGGTGAGGGGCACCACGCGCTTGGCGGAGGCGGGCGACCACCCGATAGCGTGAGCCGACGATTCCGTAGGTTCACACGTAGGAGTCCCGGTGACGCAGAGCGGACAGGGCGGACAGGGCGGCGAGCATCAGCTCCCCGCCGCACGACCCGCGCACGAGGGCGTCGTGCTGCCCGCCGACGGCGGAGCCGCCTGGACCCCGGGGGCGCCCCCGGCCGGGCAGGACGGGCAGGGCGCTCCCGCGGGCGGTCAGCCGTGGGGGCAGGCCTGGGGGCCGCAGTCCGCCGGGGCGCCGCAGCCGGACCAGCAGGCGCAGGGGGGCTACGGCTACCCGCAGGCGCAGCCCCTGCCGCCCGTGCAGCAGGCGCCGGGCCCGGAGACGTACCAGCAGCCCGGGGCGTACCAGCAACCCCAGCAGCCCGGCTCCTACGAGCAGCCGCAGCAGCCCGGGGCGTACCAGCCGCAGTACCAGCAGCCCCAGCCCCAGCACGACCAGCAGCACCAGCCCCCGTCCCCGTCCCAGCCGCTCCCGTACGCGCAGCCGCTGCCGCCGGAGGCCGGGCAGGGGGCTCCGGGCGGCCAGGGGGTTCCGGGCGGGGACGCGGACGCCACGCAGTACATCGCGCCCGTCCCGGGCGGGCCGGGGCCCGTGGGGCCGCAGCCGGGCGGCGGGGACGCCGACGCGACCCAGTACATACCCCCGGTGCCGGGCGGAGCCCCGTACGGGATCAGGCCGGGCGCGCCGGGGGACCGGCAGCCGCCCGCGGAGTTCGACAACCTGTTCCGCAGCGAGGAACCGGCGGGCGCCACGCAGCAGATGCCGCGGTTCGACGCGGGGCAGCAGCCCCCGTCCGCGTACGGGCAGCAGGGCCACCAGCCCCAGCAGCCCCAGCACCCGTCCCCGGGCGGCCAGTTGCCGCCGCAGGCGCCCGCCGGCTACCAGTCGGGCCTCCAGGGCTTCCAGAGCCGCGCGGAGGACGACGGGCCCGTACCGCAGCAGAGCGGTGAGGCCCCGCGCCGGCGGTCCGCGCACATTCCGCTGATCGCGGCGGTCGTCGTCGGCTGCGCGGTCATCGGACTCGGCGCCGGCGCGCTGATGAGCGGCGGCGACGACTCCGGCGAGAACGACAAGCGGCCGGTCGCCGCGCAGAGTTCACCGGCCGAGGCGGAGCCCACCGAGAAGGCGGCGGTCGATCCGGCGAAGCCGCAGGCCGAGGCGCTGGACAAGCTGCTGGCCGACAGCAACAACAGCCGGGCCGCGGTGATCAGCGCGGTCGAGAAGATCAAGTCCTGCAAGGACCTGGACCGGGCGGACGCCGATCTCCGGGGCGCCGCCCAGCAGCGCCGCGACCTGGTGACCCGCCTCCAGGGGCTGACCGTGGACAAGCTCCCGCGGCACGCGGAGCTGACGGCCGCGCTGAACCGGGCGTGGAAGGCATCGGCGGCGGCCGACGACCACTACGCCACCTGGGCGCGGCAGGCCAAGAAGCAGAAGCACGTCTGCAAGGGCGGCAAGGCCCGGACGACCAACGAGGCGGCCAAGGGCAACAACCAGAGCGGGGTGGCCACCGAGGCCAAGCGCGAGGCGTCCAGGCTCTGGAACGCGATCGCGGTGAAGTACGGCCTCACGAAGCACGCCTACACGGAGCTCTGACCCCGGCCCGCGCGGGAGGGCTTCAGCTGCGCGGGGCGTCCGTCAGGGCGTCCGCGACATCCACGAAGCCCTTCCGCTGGGCGGTGAGGCGGCCCTCGCGGACCACCTGGAACGTCACCTTGGTGTTGACGATGCGCGGGTAGTTCAACGTGCCGACGAGGTCCTTGAAGCGCCAGCGGAGCGTCGGGGTCAGCCCGCCGGTGTCGACCTCGACGCCCCCGTTGAGCGTGGCCACGACCCGGCCCGGGGTGACGGTCTCGTCACCGATCGCCCGGACGGCCGCCCGCAGCGCGGTGTACGCGATCCAGGTCGTCTGGACGGTGGTGTCGTCCGGGTCGATGCGGTTGTCCCCGAAGGCGTACTTCTCGATCACGTCGCGCATCTGCTGCCAGCGGGAGTTCTTCGCGTCGGGGTACCAGCCGGTGACGTAGGCGCCCTCGAACGGGCTGTTCCGGCCGCCCGTGCGGTCGATGAGCGGCTGGTTGACGCTGCCCAGCACGGAGGAGATCCTGACCTGCTCGCCGTCCGGCTCCAGCCGGCGGAAGGAGTCGAAGAACGTCTCCGTACGGGCGCCCAGCACCGCCGTCACACAGCCGCCGCCGGACCGCTCCAGCGCCTGCGTGGCCTGCTCGTCGTAGGACGTGGCGTCCAGCGGGGCCAGGATGTCGGTCGAGGCGGGCCGGTTCGCGGCCAGCAGCCCGTTGTTGAGGAGCGGCGGCATGCCGTCGCCGCCGATCGAGTCGGGCCGCACCAGCGAGACCCGGGTGCAACTGCCGCCCAACTGCTGCCCGTGGCCCGCCAGCAGAGCCGACTGGCCGCCGTTGACCGGGTAGGAGAGGTAGCTGCTGAACTCCTCGGTGGAGGCGCCGTACCCGCCGATGTACGGGACGCCGCCCGCCTCCAGCGCCGGCATGAAGCTCTGCCCGTGGCGGCTGTACGAACCGACGACGGCGGCCACCTTCTTGTCGACGGCCTCCCGCGCGCACCGCTCGGCGCCGATCGACGTGTCGCCCTCGTCGCAGACGATCACCCGCAGCTCGCGCCCGTCGATGCCGCCGGTGTCGTTGACCCAGCGGGCGTACGTCTGCGCCATCGCGGGCACCCCGGCCATCTTCACCGCGTTGATGTCCTCGGACCGGTCGGGGGCCCAGGTCATCACGGTGACGGGCTCCCTGGATCCCCCCGTGGTTCCAGGGAGCACGCCGCAGCCGGACAGCAGAAGCGCCCCCGCCGCCGCCGCGCTGATAACGCCCGGGAAGGAGCGGGGAAGGGTGGGGCGTCGCCGTCCGGTCATGGCAAGGACCCTTCCGGGCCCGGGGTAACGGCGCGGTGTGCCGTCCTCAACGCTCGGTGACGTCCAGGTGAATTGCGGGGGCCCGTGCGGAGGCGCGGTGAAGGAACGTACGATCGAGCACCGTGCAGCAAGGTTCGGAGAACTCTTCCCGTCGCGGCCGTCGCTCCTCCACCATGGGCGGCATGCCGCTCACTGACATGCCGTGGTGGCGCTGGCGCACCAACGTGCGCTCGGCGCTGCACATGCTCTCCGACCCCGTCTTCCACCACGAGTGCTGGCTCGCCGGCCGGGAGGGGTACGGGGACGTCACCGACGCCGTGTACCGCCTGGTCGAGGACACCTGGCTCGACAACTGGTCCGCCGAGAAGTACATCGGCACCATATTCAGGGACTCCGCCGAGGCCGCCGCCGTGGACGCCGCCGCCCTGCGGGTGCTGCGGATCATGCACCAGGTCGGCGCGGACGCCCCCGTCTCCGCCTATCTGGAGCACCACGGCTGGCCCGAGGCCGTCCACGCGGCCCGCGAGGCCCATGTGATGCTCACCACCAACGACGCGGAGGATCCGGACATACCGCCCCGCTCGCTGGACGTCATCCGCATCATGACCAGGGCCGCCTAGCACCGGCCGGGTGTGGCACGCTACAAGGATGACCGCGCCACAGCCCGCCTCCGCCGCCATCCCGGACGCCGCCGCGACCGAGCAGTACGTCCTCACGCTCTCCTGCCCCGACAAACAGGGCATCGTGCACGCCGTGTCCAGCTATCTCTTCATGACCGGCTGCAACATCGAGGACAGCCAGCAGTTCGGGGACCACGACACGGGTCTGTTCTTCATGCGCGTCCACTTCTCGGCGGATGCCACGGTGACCGTGGACAAGCTGCGCGCCAGCTTCGCCGCGATCGGCGAGGCCTTCCGGATGGAGTGGCAGATCCACCGGTCCGCGGAGCGCATGCGGGTCGTGCTGATGGTCAGCAAGTTCGGCCACTGCCTCAACGACCTGCTGTTCCGGTCCCGTACCGGCGCGCTGCCGGTCGAGATCGTGGCCGTCGTCTCCAACCACACCGACTTCGCCGAGCTCGTCGCCTCGTACGGCATCCCCTTCCGGCACCTCCCGGTGACGAAGGACAACAAGCCGGAGGCGGAGGCGGCGCTGCTGGAGCTGGTCCGCGAGGAGAACGTCGAGCTGGTGGTCCTGGCCCGCTACATGCAGGTCCTCTCCGACGACCTGTGCAAGCAGCTCAGCGGCCGGATCATCAACATCCACCACTCGTTCCTGCCGAGCTTCAAGGGCGCCAAGCCCTACCACCAGGCGCACGCCCGGGGCGTGAAGCTGATCGGCGCGACCGCGCACTATGTCACCGCCGACCTCGACGAGGGCCCGATCATCGAGCAGGAGGTCGAGCGCGTCGGCCACGACGTGACCCCCGACCAGCTGGTGGCCATCGGCCGGGACGTGGAGTGCCAGGCGCTGGCGCGCGCGGTGAAGTGGCACGCGGAGCGGCGCATCCTGCTCAACGGCCGCCGCACGGTGATCTTCGCGTAGCGGCGCGGCCCGCCGGGGCCGGGTGGACAGCCGGCTGAGACGCCCGGCCCGGTTTCGGAGCCGGCTGAGCGGGGCTTCAGAGTCGACTGAGCGAGGCCGCCGCGAACAGCACGTCGCGGATGGCCTCGCGGTCGCCCTCCTGGCCCGCCGCCGCTTCCACCGGCGAGATGTGGCCCGCCACGAGCCGGCAGAACTCCACCCCGTCCAGCGCGACCTGTGCCACCGCCCGCTCGGGCGCGCCGACGGCGGCGGGGGAGTCCAACGCGATGTACCAGTCGCCTCCGCCGTGGCCCTCGATCTCCAGATGGAGCGAGCGGCCCGGCGCCCCGGCCGTGACCAGGTCCTTCGCCGGCCCGGCCAGCCCGGTGCCGCGGCGGCCCGCGAGGGCGCCGGGCAGCATCCGGGCCGCCAGGTCGATCATCCGGTGCAGATGGGCCGCGGACGGGGCCGGGTACGGGTAGTCGACGGCGTCGGCGATGTCCCCGCCGTGCACCCAGCACTCGAACGCCCGGTCCAGGGCCGCGTCCTGGAGCGGCAGGGCGAAGGCACCGTAGGAGACGGACGTCTCGGCGACGTTGCGCCCGGCGAAGGACGCCGTACGGATCAGCTCGTGGCTCTGGGCGCGCCAGGGCTCACGGACGGCCCGGGTGGGCGGCCGGCGCGTCGCCGACCAGTACGTCTCGGTCCGCTCGGTGGGGTCCAGCGGTGCCCCGCCGCCGTCGAGCGGGTCGTCGAGCCCGAGCGCGGCGGACAGCAGCCCGTCGACGGCCATCAGATGTCCGATCACCCCGGCGACCGAGGTCCGGCGGCTGACCTGGCGCTCCTCCTCGAACCACTGGAGCCGCACCGGGGCGTGCCACTCGGAGTCCCCGATGTCCCGGAGCAGCGCGTCGAGCCGGGCGGTCTCGGCGTCGTACGGGGCGGCCCACTCCGGCACCGGTATCCGGGCCGGGCGGCGGCCGAAGCAGCCGTCCAGTACCCGGGTGCGGAGCGTCGGGTCGAGGTCCAGCGAGCCGTCGGTGTGCAGCAGCCCCACCGCGTCCCGCAGCCGCAGTGCCTCGTCCGCGCACGGGGCGCACCCCGTGAGGTGGTCCTCCACGGCGGCAGTCTCCTCCGCCGAGCAGGCGGACAGCGCCCAGGCGCCGAGGAGGGCCTTGAGGACCTGGTGGGGGAGGTCGACCGGGGCGGAGCTCACGAAGGGCTCCGGGGAGCGGTCCGCCGGCCCGCCGTCGGCCGCGTCCGGCCCGGGGGCCGGGGCGAGGTCGGGGCCGGGGCCGGGAACCGGTTCCGCGGCCGGAGGCTCGGATTCCTCCGGCTCCGGTTCCGCGGCCGGAGGCTCGGGCTCGTCCCGCTCAGGCTTCGCGGCCGGAGGCTCGGGTTCATTCCGCTCCGGCTTCGGGGCCGACTGGTCCGGGACGGCTTCGTCCGGGGCGGTCCCGCCGGGCGGCGGCAGGGGAGGCAGCGGGACGGACGCCAGGTCGAGGTCGTCCGCCGCCCCGCGCGGGCCCGGTATCCGCCGGGCGCCGCGCACCTCCTCGCCACCCTCGCTCTCGCGTCCGTCGCCGTTCACCGGACCCGTCCGTAACCGGGTGGCGCCGACCCTTCGAGCGGGCGGGCGCTCGCCGTGGAGAGCAGCTGGAGCCCCAGCCGGAGCCGACGGCGCGCCTCGTCCTCGGTGACCCCCAGATCGGCGGCGGTCTGCCGGTAGTCCCGCCGGTGGATGTACGCCAGCTCCAGGGCCTCCCGCAGGGGTACGGGCATCGAGGAGACGATGTAGTCGGCACGGGCGGCGGACGTGGCGCTGCGCACCCGCCGCTCCAGCTCCTCCGGGTCGGGCACCGCGCCCTCGCCGTGCTCCGTCTCGTAACGGGAGGCCGCGGCGTGCCGCAGCCGCTGGACGGACCGGCGGTGGGTGAGGCGGGCCACCCAGGAACGCATCGAGCCCTGCTTCGGGTCGTACGCCTCGGGGTTCTCCCAGACCTGGGCGAAGACCTCGCGGGTCACCAGGTCGGCGGCGTCCTCGTCGTCGAGCATCCGGTGCGCCTGGCTGTGGACGAGGGCCGCGAACCGGTCGTAGAGCTCGCCGAGGGCAGCCGCCTCACCGCGGGCCAGCCTCTGCTGCATCCTGCGGTCCCAGCGGGGTGCCGTGTCCTTCGCCATGAACCCCCCAGCCCCCGGCCCTGTTCTGCGTTCCGCCCAGCTCCGTGATGCACCCTGTGCCCGTGTGGACCGAATGTAGTCCGCCCGGTGCGCGGTGCACGCGCCTTTGAAGCAACTCTCTTCCCGCGGCGCGTGGCCGACGACGGTAGTCGATTTTCGGCCCCGCTGCCTCCCTGACCGCTCCGACCAGCGAAAACGGGCCGAACTGCGCCTTTACGCCGGAAACCTCCTGGGCCTTCGTGCGCGCTTCGGTGTTTCATGGGGGTGCGGTGGGGCAGCCGCGAGGAGGAACGGAAACTTCCGGATTGCCGGGAGCCCCGGAACGAGAGGTCCAGTCGTGACGCTCAAGGTGGACGAGGCGGAGCAGGGGTCCTGGGCCGTGCTGCGCATAAGCGGTGAACTCGATCTGGTGACCTCGCCCGTCGTGCGCCAGTCCGTCCACGACGCGGTCGCGGAGGGGCAGCACGACGTGGTGCTCGATCTGTCCGAGGTGTTCTTCTGCGACTCCAGCGGCGTCGGCGTGCTGATCGCCTCGCGCCGGCTGATGAAGTCCTGCGGCGGCCGACTGCGGCTGATCCTCCCGGCCCGGGGCGCGGAGGACGGCTCGCACGTCAACAAGGTGCTCGGCGCGCTCGGCGTGCGTCGGCTCTTCGACGTCTACCCCGACGCGCTGTCGGCCACCGACGAGGCGTGCGGGCCGCTGAGCGCCTGAAGCGGCGGCCTGCCGCCGGGCCGAAACCGGCTGCGTCAGCCGTACTCGGGTCGGCCCGCCGCGAGCTGGCTCGCCACCGCCCGGAGCCATCCTTCCGCGCTGAACGGGGCCGGGGGCTCGACCTCCATTCCCAGTTCGCTCACGGCGACGCCGTAGTCGCCGTCCTCCAGCCCCAGCGCCAGTAGTTCATTGAGCTTCTTCAGCGTTGCCGCTCCAGTGTGAGGACAGCTTTGGCGATTGACGTCATGCGG
>NZ_BMSG01000051.1 GCF_014649035.1 Streptomyces sindenensis | reverse complement strand
CCTTCGGTCCCGTATCACCGGGGCCCTCCGGGCGCTTCCCTTCGTTTACTTCTTTTGTTTCACTGTCTTGCTGTCTTGCGTTTCCGACTCTATCAGACTCTTTCGTGTCCGATTCCCGGTCGAAGCGGGCCGTGCAGTTTCGCTTTCCAGGTTCTTCGCTTTCGCGTTTTCCCTTTCCAGCGGTTCCAACTTTACCAGACTCTTTTTCGTTCCGTTTCCGGTCCGAATTTGATTTCCGGTGACCTGTTGAGTGGCCTTGCCTTTCGGCGGACCCGACTTTATCAGAATCTCGCGGGGCAAACGAACAACCCGAGCGATTCGATAAAGGAGAATCATGCGGCCCGGCGGAGCTAACAAGAACTCCTGCGCGAGCGAGGTAGACAATATGCGCTCATCCCGAACCTGTCAAGTCCGAGGCAACCGTTCAAATCTACCTCCCCACATCTGCCGTGTCAACGGGTTTTGTGGGCGAAGAGGAGACTAGCAGCTCGGCAGGGGTAAAAGCACATCGGCCGTCAGGCTGCGGTGGGAAGTTCGGCGCTGCGTTCGACCGCGGTGAGGTCGCCCGTGTCGCCGGCGCGGGCCGCGCGGCCGCCCAGGATGTAGACGTACGCGAGAAAGCCCAGTTCAGCGGCGATGCCGATGGCGATCCGGGCCCAGGTCGGGAGTCCGGACGGTGTCACGAAGCCCTCGATGAGCCCGGAGACGAACAGGACCACTGCCAGCCCGATCGCCATGCCCAGTGCGGCGCGGCCCTGCTGGGCCAGGGCGGTCCGGCGTGACAGGGGGCCCGGGTCGATCACCGCCCAGCCGAGGCGTAGCCCCGTGCCCGCGGCGACGAAGACCGCGGTCAGTTCGAGCAGGCCGTGGGGCAGCACCAGGCCGAGGAAGACATCGAGCCGGCCGGCGGAGGACATCAGGCCTATGCCGACGCCGAGGTTCAGCATGTTGAGGAACAGGATCCAGATCACCGGTATGCAGAGAAACGCCCCCAGGACCAGGCACAGGGCCGCGGCCTGCGCGTTGTTCGTCCATACCTGCGCCGCGAACGACGCGGCCGGATGGCTGGAGTAGTAGGT
This sequence comes from Streptomyces sindenensis, assembly GCF_014649035.1. Taxonomy (GTDB): domain Bacteria; phylum Actinomycetota; class Actinomycetes; order Streptomycetales; family Streptomycetaceae; genus Streptomyces; species Streptomyces sindenensis. Next base: position 32,552 of record NZ_BMSG01000051.1, on the reverse strand, counting down.
CTCGTACTCCCCGCCCGGCCGGGTCATCGCGCGGAGGTCTTCCGGTGCCCCGATCGCTGCCTGCACCTCGGGGTGCGTGCCGATCCACCAGCCCAGAAGTGCCGCCACCGCGGTCGAGAGCACCGCGGTGGGCACCCACCAGTGGCGCGATCGGTAGACCGCAGCGGGGAATCCCGCGGTGAGGAAGCGGACCGCGTCCCGCCAGGAGGCCTTGCGGGTGCCCGTCACGGTCGACCGGGCACGGGCCACCAGCTGGGTCAGGCGTCCGGTGAGGAGGGGGTCGGGGCTGCTCGACTGGATCAGCGAGAGGTGCGTCGCCGTGCGCTGGTAGAGGACGACCAGTTCGTCCGCTTCCGCACCCGTGAGGCGGCGCCCTCGGCGCAGAAGGTGTTCGAGGCGGTCCCACTCCGTGCGGTGGGCGGTGACGAAGACGTCGAGGTCCATGGGCGTCTGTTGCTCCAGGCAAAGGGGCGTACGGGTCCGTACTGCTGCGGCGCGCTGGCGGTCAGCTTGGCAGACTGGGCTCGGCTGGGGCAGGGAAGGTCGGCGAAGGGTGGGGCCCGATGAGTGAGCTGGTGACCGGTGACGCGGTCGTTCTGGGTTTGAGGCCCGCTCGGCTGCCCAGCCGGGCCCTGGCCTCCGCCATCGATCTGGCGGTGACGTTCGCCGTCTTCATCCTGGTGTCGGTGGTGCTGGGTATAGCCTCCGCGGCCCTGGACGAGGCCGCCCTCGCGGCGATCGGGGTCGCCTCGTTCCTGCTGGTCCTGATCGGTGGGCCCGTCGCGGTGGAAACGCTGAGCCATGGCCGCTCCCTGGGGAAGCTGGCCTGCGGGCTGCGGGTGGTGCGGGACGACGGCGGGCCGATCCGGTTCCGGCACGCGCTCGTCCGTGGGGCCATGGGGCTCGTCGAGATCCTCCTGACTTTCGGTGCCCTGGCCTCCATCGCGTCCCTCGTGTCGGCGCGGGGGCGCCGGATCGGTGACGTGTTCGCCGGAACGCTGGTGATCCGGGAGCGCGTCGCCGCGACGGGCCGGTCCGTTGCTGTGCCGCCTCCCCCGCCCTGGCTGGTCGGCCGGTTCGCGCAGCTGGATCTGTCGGGCGTACCGGACGAGCTCTGGTCGGCGATACGGCAGTACCTGACGCGGATGCAGCAGCTGGATCCCGGTGTGGGGCGGTCGATCGCTGAGCGGCTGGCCGGTGAGCTGGTCGCTCGGACGGGGGCCGCCGCGCCGCAGGGCGTTCCCGCGGCCGCGTTTCTGGCCGCGGTGGTGCATGAGCGGCAGTCCCGGGATGCGCGGCGCGTGTTCGCCGGGCCTCGGGGCGGCACGGGGGCCGGGGGGCACATCGAGGCTCCGGCTCCCCTTGCCCCCGTAACCCCTGTGCCCCCTGTTGTCGCCAGGGCCAATGGGCTTGGTGGGGGTACTGCTGCTGGGGGCGGTGGTGTCGGTGATGATCGGCAGCGGCGCGGGGGTGCTGCCTCGGCCGGGTTCGCTCCGCCCGGCTAGTCGGCGGCCGGGCTGTCCGTGTCCGGCTCGCCGAGGTCCGGCCCGCCCAGGCCCGGCCCGTAGGTGCGCGGGGACGGGGGTGTCTCCAGGTGTTCGAGCTCGATGCCGGGGGCCGCGAGGACCACGTCGCCGGCGATGTGGACGGTGTGCCGCTCCCCGGTGTCCAGGGCGCTGACCTGGTATTCGTCCACGATCAGGGGGCCGTTGTCAGTGGCGTGCGCTTCACTGTTGATCAGGGCCCAGGACTGGTCGACGGTCCTGGGTGCGAGGACCGGGTCCGTGAAGGTGACCACGCGGACGCGCGTCGTCGGGGAAGCGGGGGTGAGGCGCAGGAGACGGGTCGTGGCGATCAGGAAAGCGGGGGACGTGCCGGCGAAGGTGTGGGCGCGGACGTTGCCTTCGGTGGCGTAGCTGCCGGTGGGATCGGTCCGGACCCAGGTGACCCCTTCCAGGGCCGCTCCTCGTACCTGCCAGCTCGCTGCATGGAGTTCGAGGCGGATGGGCCTGCCGAGCTCGTCCAGGGCGAGGTCGAGGGAGCCGAGGTGGTCTGCGGAGGAGGATGTGGTCTGCGAGACGTAGCGCCAGCCGGAGGGGCCGGGGGCGCAGTGGAAGTGTTCTTCGCCGAGGGGGGTGTGATCGTGAAGGTCGTGGAGCGAATACCTGCCGCGGGGCATGGGGTCCTTCGGGTTCCTCGGGTGGTGCGGGGGCGGTAACGGGAGCAGGCCCCCGGCACGGGGGTGCGGGGGCCTGCACTCGGACTGCTACGGGTCTGCCGCGGACGGCAACGCATGTGCTGCGGAACTGCCGCGGAACTGCCGCTGGATGCTGTGACGCCGCTCGGTGTTCGGAAGGCCGGTCTTCCGAACACCGAGGGGTGCATCAGTAGCGGTAGTGGTCGGGCTTGTACGGGCCCTCGACCTCGACTCCGATGTACGCCGCCTGCTCGGGGCGGAGCGTCGTGAGCTTGACGCCCAGGGCGTCGAGGTGGAGGCGGGCGACCTTCTCGTCCAGGTGCTTGGGCAGCACGTACACGTCGGTCGGGTACTCCTCCGGCTTCGTGAACAGCTCGATCTGCGCGAGGGTCTGGTCGGCAAAGCTGTTGGACATCACGAAGGACGGGTGCCCGGTCGCGTTGCCCAGGTTCAGCAGGCGGCCCTCGGACAGGACGATGAGGACCTTGCCGCCGGGGAACGTCCAGGTGTGGACCTGGGGCTTGACCTCGTCCTTCACGATCCCGTCGATCGCCGCGAGACCGGCCATGTCGATCTCGTTGTCGAAGTGGCCGATGTTCCCGACGATCGCCTGGTGCTTCATCCGGGCCATGTCCTTGGCCATGATGATGTCCTTGTTGCCCGTCGTGGTGATGAAGATGTCCGCCGTCTCCACCACGTCGTCCAGCGTGGCGACCTGGTAGCCGTCCATCGCCGCCTGGAGCGCGCAGATCGGGTCGATCTCCGTGACGATCACCCGGGCACCCTGGCCACGCAGGGACTCCGCGCAGCCCTTGCCCACATCGCCGTAGCCGAAGACGACGGCGGTCTTGCCGCCGATGAGGACGTCGGTGGCGCGGTTGATGCCGTCGATCAGGGAGTGGCGGCAGCCGTACTTGTTGTCGAACTTCGACTTGGTCACCGCGTCGTTCACGTTGATCGCGGGGAACAGCAGCGTCCCGTCACGGTGCATCTCGTACAGGCGGTGGACACCGGTCGTCGTCTCCTCGGTCACCCCGCGGATCTCGGACGCGAGCTGGGTCCACTTCTGCGGAGACTCACCCAGGGTGCGGTTCAGCAGGGTGAGGATGTGGGCGTACTCCTCGCTGTCCGCGGTCGACGGGTCCGGAGCCTGGCCGGCCTTCTCGAACTCGACACCCTTGTGGACGAGGAGAGTGGCGTCGCCACCGTCGTCCAGGATCATGTTCGGGCCGCCGGTGGGGGTGTTCGGCCAGGTCAGCGCCTGCTCCGTGCACCACCAGTACTCCTCCAGAGTCTCGCCCTTCCAGGCGAAGACCGGGACACCCGCAGGAGCCTCCGGGGTGCCGTTCGGACCGACCGCGATGGCGGCCGCGGCGTGGTCCTGGGTGGAGAAGATGTTGCAGGACGCCCAGCGGACCTCGGCGCCCAGGGCGACAAGAGTCTCGATGAGCACGGCGGTCTGCACGGTCATGTGCAGCGAGCCGGTGATCCGGGCGCCGGCCAGCGGCCGGGCCGCGGCGAACTCCTTGCGGATCGACATCAGACCGGGCATCTCATGCTCGGCAAGCGTGATCTCCTTACGCCCGAACGGGGCGAGGGAGAGGTCGGCGACCTTGAAGTCCTGGCGATCGGTGGCCGTCGTCATAACGGGCTGCTCCTCGTGATGGGTCGAGGGTGGGCTGTCTCTGGGCTGACTCTGCGGCGCGGCGGGCACAGGAATGCCCGGGCGGATTCGCAGTGCAGTCCGTCGGAGGCCCTCTGTCCCTCGCCCGGCTCGCTGGTGCCAGCCGGTCGACCGCCATCAGCAGCGACGTCTGTTTTCCGTATCCGAATCTACACCGAACGGCCCAGTGAGCCCCAGTCCGATCGGAGAGAGGGGCGTGTGTGCGGGGTCACCGGGCCGATCGGGGCTGGTGTGCGGTGGGTCAGTGGCCGGAATCGCTCGGGGTCTCGGTCGGGCCGTCGGGCGTCCTGCCCGGGTTGGTTCCGGTCGCGGCGGCTTCCGCGTTGTAGATGTCCGGCTCCAGGTAGATGACCCGGGCGATCGGGACGGCGTCGCGGATGCGGCGCTCGGCGGCGTCGATGGCCTCGGCGACCTCGGCGGCGGTCTCGTCGTGCCGGACCGCGATCTTGGCGGCGACCAGCAGCTCCTCGGGGCCGAGGTGCAGGGTGCGCATGTGGATGATGCGGGTGACGGTGTCGCCGTCCACCACGGCCGCCTTGATCTTCTCGACGTCCTCGATGCCGGCGGACTCACCGAGCAGGAGGGACTTCGTCTCGACGGCCAGGACGATCGCGATGAGGATCAGCAGGATGCCGATGCAGAGGGTGCCGATGCCGTCCCAGACGCCGTTGCCGGTGGCGAGGGCGAGACCGACGCCGCCGAGCGCCAGGATCAGGCCGACGAGGGCGCCGAGGTCCTCCAGCAGCACGACCGGCAGCTCCGGGGCCTTGGAGCGGCGGACGAACTCGGTCCAGGAGCGGTTGCCGCGCAGGAGGTTGGACTCCTTGATCGCCGTACGGAAGGAGAAGATCTCAGCGATGATCGCGAAGACCAGGACCCCGACCGGCCAGTACCAGGCCTCGATCTCGTGCGGGTGCTTGATCTTCTCGTAGCCCTCGTACACGGCGAACATGCCACCGACGGAGAAGAGGACGATGGAGACGAGGAACGCGTAGATGTAGCGCTCGCGCCCGTAGCCGAAGGGGTGTTCGGGGGTCGCTTCGCGCTTCGCCCTCTTGCCGCCGACCAGCAGGAGCCCCTGGTTGCCGGAGTCGGCCAGCGAGTGGACGCTCTCCGCGAGCATCGACGAGGACCCACTGAAGAGGAACGCTACGAATTTGGCCACGGCGATCGAGAGGTTGGCGGCGAGTGCCGCCACGATCGCCTTGGTTCCGCCTGACGCGCTCATGAGTGCGTGGTGTCCCTTCGTCGGTACGCGGCGGTACCTACCGCCGTGGTGAGGCGGCACATTGTTGCAGCCGCCGGGGCGGCCCGTGAGTCAGGCCGCCACGGTGGCCCGGAAGAGTGTGCCGGGTCCCGTCGTCTCGACCCGCTCGCCGGCCGGGACAAAGGCCGACTCCCCCGGCCGGAGGGAAAGTTCGCCGACCGTGACGGTGCCCGCCGTGCAGAGCAGGATCTGGGGGGTGGAGGCGGTCAGGTCGGTGGGGGCCGCCCCGGAGGCGAGCGTGTAGCGGGACAGGGCGAACTCGTCGACCGGGGTTTCGTAGAGTTCCTCGCCCGACGGGGCCGCTTCGGGGCGCAGCACGCCGGGTTCGGTGGCCTCGAAGCGGACGATGCGCAGGAGTTCGGGGACGTCGATGTGCTTGGGGGTGAGGCCGCAGCGCAGCACGTTGTCCGAGTTGGCCATGATCTCGACGCCGAGGCCGTCGAGGTAGGCGTGCGGGACGCCCGCGCCGAGGAACAGGGCTTCGCCGGGCTGGAGTTGTACGTAGTTCAGCAGCATCGCGGCGAGCACCCCGGGGTCGCCGGGAAAGTGGTGGGCGATGCGGGCGTACGGGGCGTGGGCGCCGCCGAGGCGTTCGGCGGCGGCCGCGGCCTCGGTCACGGTCTCGGCCATCTCCGCCGGGTTCGCGCCGAGGATCGCCGTGAGCACCTCGCGGAGGGCCGCCTCCTCGGGGTGGGCGCGGAGGAGGTCCACGTACGGCTTGAGGGAGCCGACGCCCAGCGCTTCCATCGCGTCCGCCGCCTCGGTGGGCGGGCGGAAGCCGCACAGCCCGGCGAAGGGGGTGAGGGCGCAGATGAGTTCGGGCTTGTGGTTCGCGTCCTTGTACGTGCGGTGGGGGGCGTCGATGGGAACGCCGCGGGCCTCCTCGTCGGCGTAACCCTCGCGGGCCTGGTCCAGGTCGGGGTGGACCTGTACGGAGAGGGGGGCGCCGGCGGCGAGGAGCTTGAGGAGGAAGGGGAGGCGGGGGCCGAAGCGGGCGACGGTCGCAGCGCCGAGCTCGCCTTCCGGGTCGGCGTCGATGGCATCGGTGAGGGCCAGTTCGGTCTCGCCGGACGCGGTGGTGCGGGTGATACGTGAGGGCGCTCCGGGGTGGGCTCCCATCCACATCTCGGCCTGCGGTTCGCCGGTGGGCGCGATGCCGAGCAGGGCGGGGATGGCCGTGGTGGACCCCCAGGCGTAGGGGCGCACGGTGTTGGACAGCCGGTCCATGGAGTCGTCCTCGGGTGGGGCGGGTGGGTCGGGTGGGGCGGGTGGGTCGGGTGGGGCGGTCAATCGGTCAATCGGTCAATCGGTGCACGCCAGGCATATCAGTGTTGCGTGAGGCTCCGGCGTCGGTGGGGTGGACGGGGGGTGAGGCGCAGGTGCGGCCTGGGGGCGGGGGCCTGGAAGCCTGGGGTGGGTACGCCTTGTCAGGTGAGGCTTACCCGTCCCACCTTGAATATTTTTGCCATGTTTGCCCTATTTTGTTCTGTCCGGTGTTGTGTCAGGGCTGGGGGGCCGACGCCAGTGAGAGGTAGACCGCCGCGAAGTCGGTGATCGCGAGCAGTTCGGCGACGGCTTCCAGTCCGTCTCCCTCCTCCGGCTCCAGCTCGCTGACGGGGGTGTCGTGGCCGAGCGCCAGTTCCCGGGCGGCCGGGTAGGCGCTCAGGCCTCCCGTCGGGCGGTCCCGGAGCAGGACGACCCGGGCTCTCAGCGTCTCGCCCTCCTCGACCCGGTCGCGGAAGAAGTCGTCGGGGTCGGCGCCGGCCGCGAAGTCCCCGGCGAGGAGCGTGCCGTGCGAGGGCAGCGCCTCGGGAAGCTGGGCGGTGAGGGCGGGGCGGCCCGCCAGTTCGGACAGTACGGCGGCGAAGCGGCGGCCGACCGGGCCCGCGGCTTCGCCCTCCGTCCACAGCAGCGGCAGGCTGTCGGCGAGTTCGGCGGCGAGCGTCTTGGCCGGGTTGCTGTACGTGGCGATGGCCGGGCCGCAGCGTTCCGCGGTGCGGTCCAGGCGGTCCGCCACCTTCTGCAGGTCCTCGGGGGTCGCGGTCACCAGGCCGACCCGGTCCAGAAGCGCCAGCAGCGGCGTGAGCAGCGCCCACAGCGTGCCGGGGCCGGCGGCCGAGGTCTCCGCGTCGTACTCGCCGTGCGGGGCGGCCGCCATCGGGACGACCAGGCCGTGCACCCCGTCGACCGCCTCGCGCAGCGGTGAGCGGACGGGGGCGACGGCGACGACGGTGCAGCCGCGGCGGTATGCCTGCTCGGCGAGCAGGGCGAGGCCCGGTTCGGAACCGTCGGCGGTCGCGATGAGGAGCAGGTCCACGGAACCGGCCCAGCCGGGCAGGGCCCAGCGGAGGGCGCCGGGGGCGGGGGCCACGCCCGTGGGGTGGATGCGGGTGACGGGGGCGGCCGCGCCCGCCAGTGCGCCGATCAGGTCGGCGACGCCGGAGGCGGCGGTGCCGGGGCCCGCCACGAGGACGGCGCGGGGGCGGCCCTCGGGGGCCAGGCCGCCGATGCCCGCCTCGACGGCGTGCCGGGCGGCGGTTCGGACCCGGGCGCCGGCCTCGGCTGCGCCGCGCAGCAGGTCGCGGCGGTCGGCTCGGGCCAGGGCTTCCGGGGCGTCGAGCAAGGACTCGTCGAGCATGGCGGTGGGCCTCCGATCACCGTGGGGGTGCGGGCTGCGGGTACGGGTGGGGCGCCCTCGACCGGCTAGGCCTGACTCGGCCCCGACTGGCTCGGCCTCGACGGGCCGGCCTGGTTCGGAGCCGATGCCGTTCGCCTCGCCTGCCGTCTGCTGCCGGCCTGTCCCGTACGGGTGTCGCTCGCGGTCAGGCGGGGCGGCGGGCCTCGTCGACGAGCAGGACGGGGATGCCGTCCCGGACCGGGTAGGCCAGGCCGCAGTCGTCGCCCGTGCAGACCAGTTCGGGGGTGTCGGACGCCGAACGGTCGTCGAGCGGGGAGTGGCAGGCCGGGCAGGCCAGGATCTCCAGGAGGCCGGCTTCGAGCGGCATGGGTGAGTCCCTTCGAGCATGCGAGTTCCGATCCGCGTGGATCAGGCGTCGTCAGCCTACCGCTGGGGTGGAGGGGGCGCGGCCTGGCCCGGGCGAGGAAACGGGGGATGGCGTGGGGGTGAGCCGGGGCGGGGCCGGAGCCGGGGTGGTGCCGGGGCGGGGCCGGGGCCGGGACCGGGGTGGTGGGGCCGGGGCGGGTGGGCGCCTGCGGCGGGCTGCTCCCCTCCCCGCCCCTTCCCGTAACCGGGGCTCCGCCCCGGGCCCCCCTTGTGTCCTCAAGCGCCGGAATGGCTGGGGCGGCCTCACGGGCCAGGGTTCGGGGCCCCCGGCGGCCCCGCCCGGCCCCGCTCCTCAAACGCCGGAGGGGCTAACCGGAGGGGCTAACCGGAGGGGCTAAAGAGGTCCCCGGATCAGCCCCAGGACCTCGTCCCGTACCGCTGTCATCGTCTTCTCGTCCCTCGCCTCCACGTTCAGGCGCAGCAGCGGTTCCGTGTTCGAGGCTCGGAGGTTGAACCACCAGTCGGGGGCCGTCACCGTGAGGCCGTCCAGGTCGTCGAAGGTGATGTCCTCGCGGGTGCCGTACGTCTTCTTGACCTTGGTCAGGCTGGCGGCCTGGTCGGCGACGGTGGAGTTGATCTCGCCCGAGCCGGTGTAGCGGTCGTACTCCGCGACCAGCTCGGAGAGCGGCTTCTGCTGGCCGCCCAGTGCGGCGAGTACGTGGAGGGCGGCGAGCATGCCGGTATCGGCGTTCCAGAAGTCGCGGAAGTAGTAGTGGGCCGAGTGCTCGCCGCCGAAGATCGCGCCGTGCCCGGCCATCTCCGCCTTGATGAACGAGTGGCCGACCCGGGTGCGGACCGGGGTGCCGCCGTTCTCGCGGACCACCTCGGGGACGGACGAGGAGGTGATCAGGTTGTGGATGACGATGCCCTCGCCGCCGTTGCGGGCCAGCTCGCGGGCGGCCACCAGGGCCGTGATCGCGGACGGGGACACGCCCGCGCCCCGCTCGTCGACCACGAAGCAGCGGTCCGCGTCACCGTCGAAGGCGAGGCCCAGGTCGGCGCCCTCGGCGAGGACGCGGGCCTGGAGGTCGACGATGTTCTTGGGGTCGAGGGGGTTGGCCTCGTGGTGGGGGAAGGTGCCGTCGAGCTCGAAGTACATCGGTACGAGGTCGAGCGGGAGGCCGTCGAAGACCGTGGGGACCGTGTGGCCGCCCATGCCGTTGCCCGCGTCCACCACGACCTTCAGGGGGCGGATCGCGGTCAGGTCGACCAGGCCGAGGAGGTGGGACGCGTAGTCGATGAGGGTGTCGCGTTCCGTGATCGTGCCGGGGGTCGTGGCCGCGGCGGGCCGGGGCGCCCCGTCCGACCACTGCTCGACCAGGGTGCGGATCTCCGCGAGGCCCGTGTCCTGGCCGACCGGGGCCGCACCCGCCCGGCACATCTTGATGCCGTTGTACTGCGCCGGATTGTGCGAGGCCGTGAACATCGCCCCGGGGAGGTCCAGCGCCCCCGACGCGTAGTAGAGCTGGTCCGTCGAGCAGAGGCCGATGAGCGTGACATCCGCGCCCCGGGCCGCCGCGCCGCGCGCGAAGGCGGCGGACAGGCCTGGCGAGGTGGGCCGCATGTCGTGGCCGATCACGATCGCGTCGGCGGCCGTGACCTGGACGAACGCGGATCCGAAGAGTTCGGCCAGCGACTCGTCCCACTGGTCGGGCACCACTCCGCGCACGTCGTACGCCTTCACGAGCTGCGACAGATCAGCAACCACGGCCGGTCCTCCTGGGGTCTTTACGGACCGCCCAAACTACCCGGCCGGGCGGCGCGTCAGCAGGCGGCCTCGGGCGACGGGCTCAGGAGTCCGGGGAGCGCAGCACTCTCAGGTGGCCCCGGCGGGCCACCTCCACCGGGTCGGCCGAACGCCGGCCCCGGCCCTCGCCGTCCGGGCCGCGGTCGTGCGGGCGTGCCGCCTCGCGGACCGCGTTGGCCAGTGCTTCGAGGTCGTCGCCGCTCGGGTGCGCCGGGGCGGAGCCGTCGGAGAGCCGCACCACTTCCCAGCCCCGCGGCGCGGTGAGCCGCTCACTGTGTTCGGCGCACAGGTCGTAGCAGTGGGGCTCGGCGTAGGTGGCGAGCGGGCCGAGGACCGCAGTCGAATCGGCATAGACGTACGTCAGTGTCGCGACGGCAGGGCGGCCGCACGCGGTGCGCGAACAGCGACGTACAGGGCTCACGATGTTGGACGGTACCGCACTCTTGAGCGGGCCGCGACGACTCCCCCCTCGGGTCACCCCACCGTGTCGCCCTGTGACCTGCCGCACAGCGGGACCTCCGGTGGCTACCCTGACCTGCGCCGCCGCAGGGGGCACGCGATCGCCGGCCGGCCGCACCGGTCGCGGGCGGGGTGGATCGCGGCGTCAGGAGCACGGTCAATGATCGGATGGCGGGCCTGAAATGGGCTCAACCTTGGCCGAAATGTTCAACTGTGGACATCCGGAAGTCTCCCCTCCCTGGGACGTCCGGACCCATCCCGTGGGAGCTGGAACGGTCCGCCTCGCCGCGCCACCTGGCCACGCCGCCGCGTTGCCTCGCCGCGTCGCCTTGCCGCGTTGTCTCGCCGATCGTCCCGGCCCCCCGAGCGTTACGCTGCGTCGGTGATGGACAGCTCCGTACCTCCCCACCCGTTCGAGCCGCGGCCCCGGCGCCGCGACCGTCATGGCCGCGGAATGCGCGGGCCGGTCGCGCCGCCGCAGGTGCCGCTGTCGGCCAGCCGGGGCGAGACCTTCCGTGATCTGGTCCAGGACTCGGTGGAGCGGCTGGAGCGGCGCTGGCCCCAGCTGGCCGAGGTCGACTTCGTCGTCCTCGATGTGCCCGATACGCCGGAGGAGGTTGTTCCGCTCGGCAGCGCGGTCTCCGCGCGGAAGGGGCGGCCCGCGCAGATCGTCGTCTACCGGCGGCCCGTCGAGATCCGCACCAAGGGCCGCGACGAACGCGCCCTGCTCGTGCACGAGGTCGTCGTGGAGCAGGTCGCCGAGCTGCTGGGGCTGGCCCCCGAGTCGGTCGATCCCCGGTACGGGCAGGACTGACCTCCGGGGGCCCGCCGCGGCCCGCCGCCGGCCGCGCCCTCAGTCGTCCAGGACCGAGAGGTCCTGGCGCGCTGCCGGGACCTCGACCATGCCCCTGTCGTCGGGGAGCGTCTGCACCGTGAACATCTGGATGCCGTCCGAGGCGATCGCCAGCGAGCGCGACGCGTGGACCGGGCCGCCCGAGGTCGTCTCGACGGTCAGGGCGTAGGAGCCCTTGAGGCCTTCCGGGGCCTTCGGGGTGACGGCGAGGGTGGTTCCGGCCTTGACCGTGTACGTCTCGACGGCCGGTTCGCCGCCGCCGCTGCCCGCCGACGCGGTGACCTTGACCTCGGCCGTGGCGCCCGGCGCGGCCAGGGACAGCGTCGAGCCCTTGGCCCGGTTGTCCGGGACGGTCGCCCGGGCGCCGACGGGACCGGTGGCGGGGATGTAGGCGATCTCCTGCTGGTCGCCCTTGCCCCGGACCACGCGCAGCGCGGCCACGATCGGGGTCGCCCGGTCCTTCCGGACGGGGCTCAGGCGCAGGGAGCCCGGTTCGCCACGGGTGAGGTCCTTGAGGTCGACGGAGGCCGTCATCGAGGACTTGATGTGCAGGGTGGCGTTGCCGGCCGGGGAGAACGTCGCGTTCTTCCCCATGAGCTGGACCTTCACGTCCGCGTCGTCCTCGCCGGGCGCGAACGCCACCAGCTGTACGGAGGTGGCGTCGGCCGGGATGCCCGGCATCACGAGCGTGCCGGAGGGGTCCTCGGACGCGGTGATCCAGTCGCTGCCCGCGCCGTCGTCGGCGCTCATGACAACCGCCCCGATCCGCCCCGAGCGGGTGGTGACGTGGGCGGTCAGCCGGTCGACGGCCTCGGAGGTGAGGGTGGACAGCAGGACGGCGACGCTGGAGCGGGCGGGCACGGTGATGCCGTCGCCGACGTCGGACTTGATCGCGCCCTCGGGGCCGTACAGCTCGATGTCGGCCACGGCGCCGGCGTCGTCGGGGTTGGTGAGGTGGATGTAGTCCTGGCGGGACTTGGCGGTGCTCGCGCCCGGGAACCAGAAGTCCGTGTCGGGGGCGGTGCAGGTGACCCCGAGGAGTCCCCGGGAGCCGCCCGCGGTGACCTCGGTGGTCTGCTGGGCGGCCCAGCCGGGGGCCAGCCTGCCGGTGGCCGTGCCGACGAGGGCCGGGGCACCGGCTCCGTTCGCCTCCGCGACGACCGGCTTTCCGGGCTCCTTCAGGGCGAGGACCGGCTTCTCGGCCTTCTCCCTCGCCTTCTTCGCCGCTTCCTCGGCCTTCTTGGCCTTCTTCGGGTCGGTCTCGTCCTCGTCGTCCATGATCGGCAGCGCCGGCTTCAGCTCGGCGGTGCCCTTGGCTTCGCCGCCCTCGCCCGCCGGGGTGAACGCGGTGTACTGCGTCTCGGCGAGGTCGGAGTTGCTCGGCGCCGGGCAGACCAGACCGGCCCGCTCGACCGGCAGCAGCGCGGCGGGCTTGGCGACGGACTTCGCCGGGGCGCCGGGCGCGGTGACCGTGGCGAATCCGGTGACGGCGGCCAGGACGGCGGCGCCCGCGATCAGGGACAGGTGGGTGGACTTCACTCGGACTCGCCTCGCGATGCGTTACCGGTCTGCCACGGGGCCTGCCCCGGGGCCGGGGGGTCGGTCTGTTCGCCGTTCTCGGTGTACGGGTGCTGCTGGTGCTGGTGGTGCTGCCCGCCGATGTGCTGGCCGTACTCGTCGTACGCGCCCTGGTCGTCGTAGGCGGCGCTCCGGCCGTTGTACGTGCCCTGCTCGGCGTAGCCGCCCTGGTCGGCGTACGCGCCCTGGTCGTTGTACTGCTGCGCGTACGGGTCCTGGACTCCGTAGCCGCCCTGGTAGCCGGCGTTCCCCTGCTGTTGCTGCTGGGCGTACGGGTCCGGCTGCTGGTACGCCGCGTAGTAGTCGGCGGTCGGCTGCTGCTGTTGCCCGTCCCACTGTGCGTACTCGTCGTACTGCTGTGGAGCCGCCTGCTGCTCCGGGACCGCCGCATAGCCGCCGGTGGCCTCCTGCGGGTCGTGCGGGGCCTGCGGGTCGTGCGCCGGCGGGTTCTCGGCGTACGGGTCGGCGGACTGCTGCGCCGGGATGTACTCCCCGGGGTCCGCCGCCCGCGACGGGTCGCCGTCCCCGTTCTCGGCGGCCGCCGCCTCGGCCTGGGCCGCGGCGCGCAGCCTGCGGGCGCGGCGGCCCTCGCCGTCGACCGGCTCGGCGGCGACGGCGAGCGCCTCGTCGGGCAGGTCGTCGTCGATCTCCTGGCGGCGGCCCGGCAGGGCCATCACCACCAGGACCACCAGCAGTCCGATCTGGGCCCAGGTCCACGCGGTGTGGGTGATCGGGGCGTCGTGGGTGAGGTCCAGGCGGCCGCCGTTCGCGGGCAGCTCGAAGCCCTGGGCCCAGCCGTCGACGGTCTTGGGCGTCAGCGGCTTGCCGTCCAGCGTGGCCGTCCAGCCGGGGTCGGCGGCGTCCGCGATCCGCAGGACGCGGCCCGCCTCGCCGGAGGGGATCTCCGCGTGGGCCTCGACGGCGGCCGAGCCGACGGCGACGTGCTCGCCCTCTCCGGAGGCCGGGGTGATCATGACGCGGGCGACCTGGCGGTCCACCCGCCACAGGGCGCTGCCGTCGAGCTGGCTGAGGCGGCTGAGGCCCGGGGTCGAGTCGAGGACCCGGCTCATCTGGCGCGGTGCTCCGTCCCGGACGAGGACGTAGCGGATCGCGAAGCCGCTGAGCTGGCCGCCCTGGTCGGCGCCGGAGCCGGCGACGAGGTTGGCGACGACCTTGTCGAGGTGGCTGTTGCTGCCGCCCGCCTCGGTCAGTTCGCCGTCGCCGAGCCGGGCGCCCGAGCCACGGACCAGGCTGTAGGAGACGGTGTCGGGCGAGCTGCCGCCCAGGATGAGGGTGCGGGGCTGGTCGCGGGTGGTGCTCTCCTCCGCGACGAAGGCGGGCACCTGGACGGGGTCGCGGCGCTCCAGCGGGCCGTCGGCGCCGCCGATCATCCAGCCGGCCGCGGCCAGGACCGGGGCCAGTCCGGCGGCCAGCGCGATCAGTGCCGCCACGGGCTGGCGCCAGCCGAAGCTCTGCTCGGCCACCCGGATGCGGGCCCCGTCCGCGCCGACCAGGGCGGCGGCGATCAGGGCGGTGCCGTAGACGAGGGTGGCGGGCCCGGCCCAGGTGGACCCGTTGGCGACGGCGGCGAAGAGGAAGCCGACGAGCGCGACGGCCCAGGCGGTGCGGACGGCGAACTGCCGCTCCTCGCGCAGCAGGGCGGCGAGCGCGGCCAGCACGATGCCGAGCAGCAGGATGCCGCCCGCCGCACCGGGGCCGCCGGGGCTGATGCCGAGCAGGTCGAGACCCGACGCCGATCCCGTACCGAGGTCGAGGCCCGCCTCGGTCAGGAGCGCGGACGGGTTCGTCAGGAGGCTCAGCGACCAGGGGGCGAGGACCAGCACCGGGGTGGCGACGGCGGCGACGAAGCGGAGCCCGTACGCCGTGATGTCGCCGCGCCGCAGCACGAGCACGCCGAGGCCGAGGACCACGGCGAGCGGCCAGACGATCGGGGTGAACGCCATGGTGACGGTCAGCAGCAGCGTGTACGCCCAGGTGGCGCGCCAGCTGCCGCGCTCCCCCGCCGCGCTGTCGGCGCGCAGTCCGTGGGCGGCGACGCCCGCGCGGGCGATCAGCGGGAGGAGGACGAGGAGGACGGCGGTGCCCAGGCGGCCGGTGGCCAGGGCGCCGGTCGCGGCGGGCAGGAAGGCGTACGCGATGCTCGCCCAGGCCCGCAGCAGCCGGGAGGGGAGCAGCGGGCGGGAGGCGAAGTAGGCGGTGGCCCCGGCCAGCGGGATCGAGCAGACGAGCAGCACGCTGACGGCGAGCCCGGTCGAGCCGAGGAACAGGGCCGACAGGCCGGCGAGCAGGGCGAGGTAGGGGGGCGCGGTCTGGGTGCCGCCGGTGCCCACCGTGTGCCAGGCATCCGCGTACCGCCCCCAGAGCGAGCCGAGCTCGGCGGGGACGGGCAGCAGCGCGCCGCCCGCGAGTGCGCCGCCGCTGAGCAGGTTGCGGCAGGCGATGAGCGAGACGACGAGGAGCAGGGCGAAGAGGACGGGGCCCGGCTTGCGGCCGATGCGCTTGAGGCGGGCGAACTGGTCGACTTCGAGGAAGTCGGCGTCGTCGCCGCCGGGACCGGATTCGACGGCTCCGTGGCGGGAGCCACCCGAGTCGGAGTCCGTACGGCCGCCGAAGTTGCCCGCGACCTGGTCGACGGTGGCCCGGACCGTGGCGCCGGGCGGCGGGAACAGGGCGCGCAGCTCGGCGGCGTCGACGACGCCCTTGCCGCGGTTGCGGCGGGCGGTGAGGATGCGGCCGGGGCGCAGCAGGGTACCGAGCAGTCCGGTGACCTCGTCGAGGGCCTGGCCCGGGACCTTGCCGACGAGGTAGGCGAGGGTACGCAGGAGGGTGCCGACGACGAGCCGGAGCAGGACCCAGGGCAGGGCCTTGCCGCGGGCGTTGACGAGCATCGTGTAGACCGCGCCCGCCTTGTCGACGCGGTGGGGGCTCGCGACGGAGCGGCCGGCGCAGTCGATGGGCCGACGTTCGCGGGCGGATGCCTCGGCGTGCCGCAGGACGGCGTCCGGGGCGACGAGGACCCGGTGGCCGGCGAGGTGGGCGCGCCAGCAGAGGTCGACGTCGTCGCGCATCAGCGGGAGCCTGCGGTCGAAGCCGCCGAGTTCCTCGTAGACGTCGCGGCGGATGAGCATGCCGGCGGAGGAGACGGACAGGACGGTACGGACCTGGTCGTGCTGGCCCTGGTCCTGCTCGCGGCGGTCCAGGCCGGTCCAGCGGCGGCCGCTGTTGGCGATGGAGACGCCGACTTCGAGGAGCTGCTTGCGGTCGTACCAGCCGCGCAGCTTGGGGCCGACGATCGTGGCGTGCTTGTCGGTGTCGACGACGCGCAGCATCTCGGCGAGCGCGTCCGGCTCGGGCGCGCAGTCGTCGTGCAGCAGCCAGAGCCACTGGACCGGTTCGCCGTGGGGCAGCTCGGGGAGGTCGTAGTTCTCGTCGACCCAGGTCCGGGTCTGCGGGTCCCAGCCGCTGGGGCGCTTGAGGTACGGCAGGTCGTCCGGGGTGAGGATCCCGGCCGTGCGGGCCGCCTCGTCGACGGCCGTGCCGAAGCTCGTA
The DNA here is from genome assembly GCF_014649035.1 of Streptomyces sindenensis. Taxonomy (GTDB): domain Bacteria; phylum Actinomycetota; class Actinomycetes; order Streptomycetales; family Streptomycetaceae; genus Streptomyces; species Streptomyces sindenensis. The sequence continues at coordinate 16,133 of NZ_BMSG01000051.1, read as the reverse complement.
CGGCGTGCCAGGTGCAGGACGCGTTCGTCGCCGAGCGCCTCGGTGACCAGCCGGGCCGAGTCGTCGGCGCTGCCGGTGTCGGCGGCGATGACGTTCTGTACGGGGCGTTCCTGCCCGAGCAGCCCGGCCAGCACGTCGGGCAGCCAGCGGGCGCCGTCGTGGGAGACGAGCACGGCGGTGACGACGTGCCGGGGGAACTCTGGGGCGGCGGCGGCCGCGTTCGGCGCCGCCGAGTGGCTGTGCACGGACATCGAGGTACGGGCCCTCCGGCCGGGTCCGGGGGCGTCCCCGGGGGCTGCATCGGTGTACACGCGCGCGCCGGCGGGGCGTTGGCGCGTCTCGGACGGGGCCCCACACTAACGGTACGGACAGGTGGCGGGGGTCGGAGCCGGCGAAGGGGGGCGGGCCCGGACCTGCCGACGGCCCGTCCACCGGCCCCGGGGGGAGGGGGTGGTGGACGGGCCGTCGGGGACGAGCCGCCGGGAGAGCACCGGCTCTGCGCGGCCGTCCGGGGCTCGGGGCCTGCGGGGAGCCGGGGCGTCCGATGCCTCGTGCCTGACGTCTGATGCCTGGTGCCTGGTGCCTGATGCCGGGTGCCTGGTGCCTGATGCCTGATGCCGGGTGCCTGACGTCTGACGTCTGATGCCTGACGTCTGGCGCCTGATGCCCGGCGTCGCGCGTCGCGCGTCGATGAGATCGGTGTGTGGTGTCCCGCGCCGATGAGAGGGGCGGCTCGGCCGGTCCGGCCGGTGCCGGCGGGCGGCCTCGTGTCAGATCGCGGCCTTCTTCAGGCGTCGTCGCTCCCGCTCGGAGAGCCCGCCCCAGATGCCGAAGCGTTCGTCGTTGGAGAGGGCGTACTCCAGGCATTCCGAGCGCACCTCGCAGGCCAGGCAGACCTTCTTGGCCTCGCGGGTGGATCCGCCCTTCTCGGGGAAGAAGGACTCGGGATCGGTCTGGGCGCACAGTGCGCGCTCCTGCCAGCCGAGTTCCTCGTCCGCGTCCTCGACCAGCAGTTGCTGGAACAGCTCGGTCATGTGCGCCCCTCGTCTGTCTCTTGCGTCCCGTGATGCAGCCTTTTGCGGCTGAACGACACGAGTGAAATTACAAATCTGTAGCTCTGGGACAGTCAAGCGAGGATCTGCTATTGGCCCAGGGATTCACTCTGCGGAACCAAGCGTATGCGGTAAGTGTTCAAATCAGCAAAAATCTGACATATGTCACGGGCTGCACGGCCTCACACCCTCTCTCGATGAAGACGAACGAGGTCCGCCTTGTGTTGCGATTCGATCACCGAAGCGACCAAGATCACAGTCAGGTCACGGAGCGTCAGCCGTGTTTGAAAGCACGGATGATGCGCCAGGTGTCCCCGCTCCCAGGTGCATAAACCTTTCTCCGAATCCGGCAACCGGAAGGGGTGAAACATTGCCCCCATATCGGGCATCGGGTTGACAGCGGAAGACCGAGCCGGTCTCCTTGACTCCATGCCAGCGACCGCAGCCCTGCACGTCACCCACATCCGTGGGTTCCGTAGCGCTGTCCAGGCTCGCTGTTGCTGTTCCAGCTGTCACAGCTGTTGATGCCGTAGCGCTCCAGCTCTGATCCAGCCTCTCCGGTCGAGCGTTTTCCTTCGTTCTCCGCGCTCCTCCCTGCATTCATCGTGACTCCCCGCACGCGCACTCCCCCTGCCGAGGAACCACCGCAGCCATGAACAGCGACAGCGACCTTCAGATCGCCGGCGACATCCTTGAGGTCCAGCACCTCCTCCGGCCCGCCCGCGAGCACCCCTCCACCGTCTCCGAGTTCGTCGGCCTCGCGCGCTCCATCGCGGCCGACCGCGCACGGTGGGCGGACATCGTCCGGTACGACTCCGCCTCCCGCTGGTACCACCGCCTGCACCAGGGTCCCGGTTACGAGGTGTGGCTGCTCAGCTGGGTGCCCGGACAGGGCAGCGGGCGGCACGACCACGGCCTCTCCGCCGGCGTACTCACCGTGCTGGAAGGCGAGTTGACCGAGCACACCGAGCGCGGGACACGGGCCCTGGGCGCGGGCGCGCAGCGGTCCTTCGCCCCGGGGTACGTCCACGAAGTGGTCAACGATTCGCTCGAACCGGCCGTGAGTCTGCACATCTACTACCCGGGCCTGACCGAGATGCCGATGCACCCGAGCCAAAGCGCCCCGACGGCCGTGGACGCCGTGCCCGCCTGACAGACTGCTGTGCATGCGCATTGTTGTTCTGGCCGGTGGCATCGGCGGTGCCCGTTTCCTTCGCGGCCTCAAGCAGGCCGCGCCCGACGCGGACATCACGGTGATCGGCAACACGGGTGATGACATCCATCTGTTCGGGCTGAAGGTCTGTCCCGACCTCGACACCGTGATGTACACCCTCGGCGGTGGCATCAACGAGGAGCAGGGCTGGGGGCGTACCGACGAGACCTTCCGGGTCAAGGAGGAGCTCGCGGCGTACGGGGTGGGCCCCGAGTGGTTCGGTCTCGGCGACCGCGACTTCGCGACCCACATCGTCCGTACCCAGATGCTGGGCGCCGGCTACCCCCTGAGCGCGGTCACCGAGGCGCTCTGCGCCCGCTGGCAGCCGGGGGTGCGGCTGCTCCCCATGTCGGACGACCGGGTCGAGACGCATGTCGCCGTCGAGATGGACGGCGAGAGCAAGGCGATCCACTTCCAGGAGTACTGGGTGAAGCTGCGCGCCTCCGTCGAGGCGCGGGCGATCGTGCCGGTCGGGGCGGAGCAGGCCAAGCCGGCCCCGGGGGTGCTGGAGGCCATCGGCGCCGCCGACGTCATCGTCTTCCCGCCGTCGAACCCGGTGGTGTCCGTCGGCACCATCCTCGCCGTGCCCGGGATCCGGGAGGCCATCGCCGAGGCGGGCGTGCCGGTCGTCGGCCTCTCCCCGATCGTCGGGGACGCGCCCGTGCGCGGGATGGCGGACAAGGTGCTCGCCGCCGTGGGCGTCGCGTCGACGGCCTCGGCCGTGGCCCAGCATTACGGGTCGGGGCTGCTGGACGGATGGCTCGTGGACACGGTGGACGCCGGTGCGGTCGACGAGGTGGAGGCGGCGGGGATCCGCTGCCGGGCGGTGCCGCTGATGATGACGGACGTGGACGCGACGGCGGAGATGGCCCGGCAGGCGCTGGCGCTGGCCGAGGAGGTTCGGGCGTGAGTGATGGGTCTGGGGGCTCGCCTTCCTTCCGTGTGTGGGCCGTGGGTGGGATGCCCGAGGTCCGGGACGGTGACGATCTCGCCAAACTGATCGCCACCGCCGAGCCGGGGCTGGTCGACGGGGACATCCTGCTCGTCACCTCGAAGATCGTCTCCAAGGCGGAGGGCCGGATCGTCGAGGCCGCGGACCGTGAGGCCGCCATCGACGCCGAGACCGTGCGGGTCGTCGCGCGGCGCGGGACCCTGCGGATCGTGGAGAACCGGCAGGGGCTGGTCATGGCCGCCGCGGGGGTCGACGCGTCCAACACTCCCGCCGGGACCGTGCTCCTGCTGCCCGAGGACCCCGACGCCTCCGCCCGGACCGTCCGGGAGGGGCTGCGGGACATCCTCGGCGTGGAGGTCGGCGTCCTCGTCACGGACACCTCCGGGCGGCCCTGGCGCAACGGGCTGACCGATGTCGCGATCGGTGCGGCCGGGGTGCGGGTCCTGGACGATCTGCGGGGCGGGACGGACGCGTACGGCAATCCGCTCAGCGCCACCGTCGTGGCCACGGCGGACGAGCTGGCCTCGGCCGGGGATCTGGTCAAGGGCAAGGCGGACGGGCTGCCGGTGGCGGTGGTCCGGGGGCTGTCGCACGTGGTCGCCCCCGATGACGTGGACGACGGGCCCGGCGCCCGGGCGTTGGTGCGCAGCGCTGCCGATGACATGTTCCGGCTAGGGACGTCCGAGGCCGTGCGTGAGGCGGTGCTGCTGCGGCGTACGGTGCGCGAGTTCAGCGACGAGCCGGTGGATCCGGGGGCGGTGCGGCGCGCCGTGGCGGCTGCCGTCACCGCGCCCGCGCCTCATCACACGACGCCGTGGCGGTTCGTGCTGCTGGAGTCCGCCGAGTCGCGGACCCGGTTGCTCGACGCGATGCGGGAGGCGTGGATCGAGGATCTGCGGCGCGACGGGAAGAGCGAGGAGTCGATCGCGAAGCGGGTGCGGCGCGGGGATGTGCTGCGCAACGCGCCGTATCTGGTGGTGCCGTGCCTGGTGATGGACGGCTCCCACGCGTACGGGGACGAGCGGCGGGACACCGCGGAGCGCGAGATGTTCGTGGTCGCGGCGGGGGCCGGGGTGCAGAACTTCCTGGTGGCGTTGGCGGGTGAGCGGTTGGGGTCGGCGTGGGTGTCCTCGACGATGTTCTGCCGGGATGTGGTGCGGGAGGTGCTGGCGCTGCCGGCGTCGTGGGATCCGTTGGGGGCGGTGGCTGTGGGGCGTGGGGTCGGGGTGCCTCGGGAGCGGGCCGTTCGGGAGGCGGAGGAGTTTCTCACGGTGCGGTGAGGTGGGGGTGTCTGCGGGTGGTGCGGGGTTGTGGGGTGGGGCGTGGGGGCTTGTGGGGTGGGTGCGTGGGGGTGTGGTGGCCGCTGCGCGGGGCTTGTCCCCTACCCGCCCCTTCCCGAAACCGGGGCTCCGCCCCGGACCCCGCTCCTCAAGCGCCGGAGGGGCTGGGATGGGCCCGAGGGGCTGGGGTAGGCCCGAGGGGCTGGGGTAGGCCCGAGGGGCTGGGGTAGGCCCGAGGGGCTGGGGTAGGCCCGAGGGGCTGGGATGGGCCGCAGGGGCTGGGGTGGGCCGGAGCGCTGGAAGCAGGCGCTACAGGTTCACGATGTTGCCCGGCTGCATCCTCGGGGCTCTGCGCGCCGGGGTGCGGCCCGAGAGCAGGATCAGGCGCGTCGCCCGGTGGCGCTGGCCCTCGTAGGGCATCAGCAGCCTCAGCATCTCCTCGTCGTCCGCGTCGCGGTTGTCCGCCAGGGCGTGGCCCACGATGCCGGGGAGGTGCAGGTCGCCGATCGTGACCGCGTCCGCCGCGCCGTTCGAGCGCTGGAGGGTCTCGGCCGCCGTCCAGGGGCCGATTCCGGGGATCAGCTGGAGGCGGGTCCGTGCCTCGGGCAGGGGCATCGTCGCCGCCTCCTCCAGGCGGTGGGCCACCCGTACCGCTCGCAGGATCGTCGACGAGCGCTTGCCGTCCACGTTCGCCCGGTGCCATTCCCAGGACGGGATCATCGCCCAGCCGCGCGGGTCCGGCATGACGTGCAGGCCCAGGTCCGCGGTGGGGCCGGGCGCGGGCGTGCCGAAGCGGCGGACCAGATGGCGCCAGGATCGGTAGGCCTCGTCCGTGGTGACCTTCTGCTCCAGGACCGAGGGGATCAGCGACTCCAGCACCAGGCCCGTGCGCAGCAGGCGCAGGCCCGGGCGGCGGTGGCGGGTCAGGGCCAGCAGGCGGTGGTGCGGGACGAACGCCTCCGGGTCGTCCTCCGCGCCCAGCAGCGCCGGCAGGCCTTCCAGCAGCCAGTCCGCGCCGGGGCCCCACGCCGTCGCCGCGACCCGGTCGCCCTGCCGCGCGATGCGCAGGGTGCCGGGGCCCACGGGCGTGCGGGTCGCCCGCCAGAACGTGCCGTCCCCCGCCATCCGGAACGTGGGGTCCGCCGGGCCCCGGCGCAGCGGGCCCAGCACCAGGCGGAGGTCCAGGGGGGCCGGTGGGGTCCACTCCCGGGTGCGGGGCGGTCCTTCCGGCGTGGCCGCGGCGGACTGCCGACGGGACGCGGCTGCCCCGGGGCCGGCGGCCCGGCCCGCAGCAGCCTGGTGCGGCAGCGCCGCTCGCGCGGTGCGGGGGGCGAATCGTCCTGCCACGAAGCCTCGGTGTCCCTGGTTGCTCGTCGGTGCGGGAGGGCTGCTGCTCCTCCCGCCGCTCTTCGAGGGTACGGGCAGGAGGGCTACTGGTCCGAGGAGAAGCGGACCGAGGCGTCCGGCAGCGTCGACCCGCACCAGATCCTGATCCCGTCGCGCAGTTCGTTGTCCGCGCCCACCCGGGCCCCGTCGCCGATCACCGCGCCCGCCAGGACCGTACGGCTGCCGATCCGCGCACCGGCGCCGACCAGGGAGTCCGTGACGACCGCGTTCGGCTCGACGATCGCGTTCTCCAGGATCGTGGAGCCGTCCACCCTCGCGCCCGCGCCGATCACCGCGCCCGCGCCGACCACCGTGCCGCCGGTGAGCTTGGCGTCCGGGGCCACGGAGGCGGTCGGCAGGACCAGGCGGTCGCCGCAGCGGCCGGGGACCGCCGGGGACGGGGCGCGGCCGAGGACGAGGTCGGCGGAGCCGCGGACGAAAGCGGCCGGGGTGCCAAGGTCCAGCCAGTACGTGGAGTCGACCATGCCCTGGAGGTGGGCGCCGGAGGCGAGCAGTCCGGGGAAGGTCTCGCGTTCGACGGAGACCGGGCGGCCGGCCGGGATCGTGTCGATGACCGAGCGCCGGAAGATGTACGCCCCGGCGTTGATCTGGTCGGTGACGATCTCCTCGGGCGTCTGCGGCTTCTCCAGGAAGGCGGTGACCCGGCCCGTCCCGTCCGTCGGTACGAGGCCGAACGCGCGCGGGTCCTCCACGCGGGTCAGGTGCAGGGAGACATCCGCCCCGGAGACGGTGTGGGAGGTGACGAGGGCCCGGATGTCGAGCCCGGTCAGGATGTCGCCGTTGAAGATGAGGACCGGTTCGTCCGGTCCCGAGGACAGCTTCGGCGCGACGTTGCGGATGGCTCCGCCGGTGCCGAGCGGCTCCTGCTCGGTGACGTACTCGATGTGCAGACCGAGCGAGGAGCCGTCGCCGAAGTGCGGCTCGAAGACCTCGGCCAGGTAGGACGTGGCGAGCACGATGTGCTCCACCCCGGCCGCCCTGGCCCGCGCCAGCTGGTGGGTGAGGAAGGGGACCCCCGCCGCCGGGACCATCGGCTTCGGGGTGTGCACCGTGAGCGGGCGCAGCCGGGTTCCCTTGCCCCCGACCAGGAGAATCGCTTCTTTTGCCTCTGTCACAGCACCGTCTCTGCTTCCTGCCGGGGCTTGGCCTCGTTCGTGACTGGTCAGTTAAGCAGACCGGTCGAGCCCCGTTCCGGTCAGCGACCCTGCAGTTTGGCGGAGGTGGTCCGGGCCTTGCCGAGCTTCTTGTAGAGACGCGCTCCGGGGCATTCGGTTGCGAAACCGTCCCGATGACCCGAGATCACGTTCATTTTGACCCTTTTCCCCGCCTTGTACTTGTTGCTTCCGCCGGAGGTGAGGGTCACCTTGCCCTTGGGATTGGCCCCGAACAGGCCCAGCTTCCAGGCGGTGAGCTTGGAGACGGCGGTCACGGCCGCGGCAGGCGGGTTGGTGGAGGAGTAGGAGCCGAGGACCGCGATGCCCATGGTGTTGGTGTTGAAGCCCAGGGTGTGCGCTCCGAGGACCGCCTTGGTGACGCCGCCGGCCCGTCCCTCGTAGATGTTTCCGCACTTGTCGACGGCGAAGTTGTAGCCGAAGTCCCGCCAGCCGCTGCTCTTGACGTGGTAGCGGTAGATGGAGCGGAGCACCGAGGGCGCCTGCTTGCAGGTGTAGTTGTTCCCCGTCGCGCTGTGGTGCACGAAGGCCGCCTTGACGGTCCTGGTGTACGCGAACTGGCGCTCGCGGAGCCTCTCGTCCGCGCCCCAGCCCTTCCGGGTGATGATCCCGGGCCGGGGACCGATGTACGGCTTCGCCTCGGCCGCGGCGTGTGCCGCCTCCTCCGTCTCGGCCTTGGTCAGCGCGGGGATGAAGGTCGCGCCGATCGGTGCCAGTTCCGCGTTGACCGCCGAGGCCGCCTCGGACTCGGCGGTGAGCACCTCCGGCAGGACCACCGGCGTCGTGGGCGGGGGCGGGTTGACGGCGAACGCCGCCGTGGTGGCGGTCCGGCCGGGCGGGACGGCCCGGGCCGGCTCGGGGGCGGTCCCGGCGGCCGGCTCGGGTGCGGGGTCCGGGCCGGGGTCGACGAGTTCGAGGCGCAGCCCTTCGGGGAGCGGAGCGGCCGCGGACCGGTTCTGCGGATCGGCCGCCTCCGGCAGCACGCGTACTTCCACGCCGTCCGAGTCGCCGACCCAGAGAGGGGCGGTCGCTCCGCGCACGGCGCCGGACGACCGCTCGTCGCTGCCGAGGTCGGCGGCGTGTTCGGCGTTGTGGGTCTCGATGTCCTGCCAGCCCGACCAGTCCGCGGAGCCGGCCGCCCGGGTACGGACCTGGACCGTGCCGTGGAGTTCGGCATCGGCGTCGTCCCAGACCACGCCGACCAGCGAGAACGGGCGGGCCGTCCGGCGTTCCAGCCCCTGGCCGGCCACCGCCGGACCCATGGACCGGTCGGAGGGCGCGGCGAGGGGCTCCAGCGGCAGGGACTGCGTCGAGCCCGCGGCTTCGGCGTCCGCACGGGACGCGGCGACGGGGAGTTCGGCGGCCCGCACCGATGGGGGGCCGGCCCCCGGTGACTCGGGGGCCGAGGAAGGCGGTCGGGCCGAGGCGGAGGGCACGGCCGGGGCGGACAGGGCGGGGGCGGCGAGCGGCAGGGTGAGGGCCGCCGCGCAGGTGACGCCGACTGAGGTGACCAATAGTGCACGCATACGAACGATCCTGAACATAGAGTGATGACTCCGGCTACCCGGACATCGACCCCCTCATGACGCACCGTAGGACGCGCCGTCTGCCGAACCGGTGTACGTGACACCCGTTCAGCCCGCCCCGCACGGCGTCCCCGCGTACGCTTGCGCGGATGAACTCCAGCGACCGCACCCCCGCCGACCTGCTGCGTTCCGCCATCGCCGCGGACCCGGCCCGCCCCCTGGTCACCTTCTACGACGACGCCACCGGAGAACGTGTCGAACTGTCGGTGGCCACCTTCGCCAATTGGGTGGCCAAGACCGCCAATCTGCTCCAGGGCGACCTTGCCGCGGAGCCCGGCGACCGGCTCGCCCTGCTGCTGCCCGCGCACTGGCAGTCCGCGGTCTGGCTGCTCGCCTGTTCCTCCGTCGGCGTCGTCGCCGATGTCCAGGGCGACCCGGCCGCCGCCGACCTCGTCGTGACCGGCCCGGACACCCTGGAGCGGGCACGGGCCTGCCGGGGCGAGCGCGTCGCCCTGGCCCTGCGTCCGCTGGGCGGCCGGTTCCCGCAGGCGCCCGAGGGGTTCGCGGACTACGCGGTGGAGGTGCCGAGCCAGGGCGACCGCTTCGCGCCCTTCGCCCCGGTGGACGCCGACGCCCCCGCGCTGGCCGTGGGCGGGGCCGAGCTGACGGGTGCGCAGCTCGTCGACCGGGCCCGCGAGGACGCCGCCGCCCTCGGCCTCGTACCGGGGTCCCGGCTGCTCACCGGGCGTACGTACGACACCTGGGAGGGGCTGAGCGCCGGGCTCTTCGCGCCTCTGGCGGCGGGCGGGTCCGTGGTGCTCTGCCGTCACCTCGGCCAGCTCGGCGCGGACGGGCTGGCCAAGCGGGTCGAGAGCGAGCGGGTCACCAACACCGCGGTATGACAAGCGCGCTGAGGTCCACTCGTCCGGCCCACAGCGGGCCGAGTCCTCGGTGAACGGCACCGGAGCGGGTAGATGATCGGGCGGTACAGACCACTCTCCTGGCCGTGCACAACCAAGCGCGAGTTTCAGCCGTCTACTCCTGCGACCGGCGGTCCCTCGCGCCGCCGAACGTGAAGGATGGACGCAGACGTGACCGACAGTGCTGGCCCGCCGTCCGACCCGGACCGCCCGGACGAGGACGCGGCCCCCGGGTCCGAGGACGGGACCCCGCAGGAGGAGGGCCCGGCCGCCGCGGAGGCCGACGGGGCCACGGAGGCCGGTAAGGCTGCTGAGACCGGTAAGGCCACGGAGGCCGGGAAGGCCGACGAGCCCGGGAGAGCCGGGGCCGCCGACGGCGATCCCGCCGGACCCGAGGCCCCGCAGCCCGCCTCCGGCCCCGCCCCCGAACCCTCGGCCGACACCCCCGGCGTCCAGACCTGGGCCGATCAGCCCAAGGACGGCATCCTCGCCGCCCGTAAGAGCCACTGGCTGCGCTGGACCGCGCTCGCCGCCTCGTTCCTCGTGCTGATCGCCGCCGGGGTCGGCTGGTGGATGTACAAGAAGCTCGACGGGAACATCACCACCGACACGAGCGCCGCCGCCGAACTCAAGGCGTACGAGAAGGAGCGGCCGACCCCGGTCGTCATGGACGCCCAGAACATCCTGCTCATCGGGTCCGACAGCCGGGCCGGGGACAACCGGAAGTACGGGCGGGACGACGGCGGCAGCCAGCGCTCCGACACCACGATCCTGCTGCACCTCGCGGCGGACCGGAAGAGCGCGACGGCCGTGTCGATCCCCCGTGACCTGATGGTGGAGATCCCCGGCTGCCGCACTGCGGACGGCAAGGAGACGCGGGAGCGGTTCACCCAGTTCAACTCGGCGTTCGAGCTCGGCGGCACCGCGTGCACGATCCGGACCGTGGAGCGGATGACCGGCATCCGCGTCGATCACCACATGGTCGTCGACTTCAACGGCTTCAAGGACATGGTCGACGCCGTCGACGGGGTCGAGATCTGCCTCAGCGAACCGATCAACGACAAGGACGCCCACCTGGAGCTCCCGGCCGGCCGGCAGACGCTGAACGGCGAGGAGGCGCTCGGCTACGTACGGGCGCGCAAGTCCCTCGGCAACGGCAGCGACACCGAACGCATGGAGCGCCAGCAGCAGTTCCTCGGCGCTCTCGTCAACAAGATGCAGAGCAACGGCGTCCTGCTGAACCCGACTCGGCTCTACCCGGTGCTGGACGCGGCCACCAAGTCGCTGACCACCGACCCGGGGCTGGCCTCGCTGCGCGACCTGTACGACCTGGTGCGCGGGATGCGCGACGTACCGACCGAGCAGGTGCAGTTCCTGACCGTCCCCCGGCAGCCGTACCGTAACGACCCCAACCGGGACGAACTCGTCGAACCGGACGCGGGTGACCTGTTCAAGCAACTCCGCGAGGACAAGCCCGTCGCCGTGGTCCCGGCCGATGAACTCGAAGAGGCGGAACGGGACCAGGAGAGTGGACGGGACGGAAAGCCGGACGACGCCGCGTCCGAAAGCCCGACACCGACACCCACCTATTCGGGTTCGAGCGCGGCGGACGACCTGTGCAGGCAGTAAAGCAATCACCAAGACAGCGAACACAATCGGCACAGAATGGGAAGTATGCCCGGTTGTAAGGGGCGTGGAATGTGTCACGCACGTCGCTCAACGGCGAATCGGCCGGATAGTGTGACGCGATCCGGTGCTTCCGACCGCCAGGTCGTGCACTGCTCGAGCGAAGGAACGAGCGCCTTGCCGGGGGAAGGCGCCTCGCGTGGCACCGACGGAGGACGCAGGCAACCGTGGACGCGCACAGTCGTGGACGGGCGGACGATATCGACCCCGCCGACCAGTGGGTACTCAACCCGCAAACAGGAAACTACGAATTGCGATTGAACCGCTCCACAGAGGAGTCGGGGAGCGCCACGAGCACGGTCACGGAGGACGTCGAAGGAACCGGCCTCCGGGGTAACTCCCGGACAGGATCGCCCCGTGAGGGTTCGGGACGCCGCGGATCGGGCTCACGCCAGGGAACTACGGACAGACCGCGCCACGAGGTGCCCAGCCAGCGAAGCCGCCGTAGCCCCCAAGGGGCACGCGACGCCGCCATGCCATCCACGTCCGGTCGCCGGAAGCGCAAGCCCAAGAAGTCGCGCAAGAAGAAGGCACTGTTGTGGACTGGCGGGGTCATGGCGTTCGTCGTGGTGGGTGCCTCGCTGGGCGCGTACGTCCTATATCAGAAGCTCAATGGCAACATCGACACCATCGACGTGGGCGACGCTGGCAGTAAGAACGTGGTCAGCGATGGCCCGATGAACATCCTGATCATCGGCACCGACAAGCGCACCGGCAAGGGCAACGAAGGCTACGGCGACAAGGGCAGCGCAGGGCACGCCGACACCACCATCCTGTTCCACGTCTCCGAGGACCGGACCAATGCGACGGCGATGAGCATCCCACGCGACCTGGTGACCGACATCCCCGAGTGCGAGACGAGGAAGCCGGACGGCACCTCCACCGTCATCCCTGGCACCCCGAACGAGCGCTTCAACACCAGCCTCGGCCAGAACGGACGTGACCCCGGCTGCACCATGAAGACGGTCGAGAACATCACCGGCCTCAAGCCGGACCACTTCATGATGGTCGACTTCAACGCGGTCAAGGAGCTGACCACTGCTGTCGGCGGCGTCCAGGTCTGCATGTCGAAGCCGGTCGACGACCCGAAGTCGCATCTGGTGCTGCCACAAGGGCGGTCCAAGGTGCAGGGTGAGAAGGCCCTGGCCCTGCTGCGCACCCGGCACAGCTTCGGTAATGAGAGCGACCTCGACCGGATCAAGGTGCAGCAGCAGTTCCTCGGCTCGATGATCCGCGAGATGAAGTCGAGCGACACACTGACCAACCCGAAGAAGCTGTACAAGTTGGCCGACGCCGCCACCAACGCCCTTACCGTCGACTCGGCCATCGGCGATGCGAAGAAGCTGATGACGCTGGCTCAGGAGATCGGCAAGGTCAACACGAAGAACGTCACCTTCACCACCCTGCCAGTACGAGACAACCCAGCCGAGAAAATCAAAGCAACGGTCGTCATCGACGAGTCACGTGCCCCTCAGGTCCTGCAGATGATGCGAGACGACGTTTCATTTACCGAGGTGAAGCGAAAGGCAGCGAAGGAAAAGGCAGCAGTCGCTGCCCGCCTCAAGGGCACCAAATCCGGCCCCTCTGAGGTGCGCGTAAAAATCTTTAACGGCGGTGCCAAAGGTGGTAGTGCGCAGGCACAGCTCAGCTGGCTGCAGACCGAGGCAGGCGTGACAAAGTCCGAAAACGCGGGCAACTCCGATGCGAAGCAGCCCAGGACGACGCTTGAGTACGCCCCGGAACAGGCAGACCAAGCGCGCGAACTGGCTTCCATCATGGGGCTGTCCGGCTCAGCGATGAAACCGGGCGCGAGCGTCACCAACTCTCAGGGACAACCAGCAATGACACTCACGCTGGGTGCCGATTTCAAGGGCGCCGGGGTGAAGATGAACGCCTCCTCGCTGCCCACTCCAAACGTGGAGAAGTCCACGGCGGACAAGGCACAGTGCGCCAGCTGAGGTGATATCAGCTAAATCAGGTGGAGTTGACGGTCGCTCATGCTGCCCGGCGTCCAGCTCCGCGGCCAGAGCGAGGGTATGGATCTCAGCCACATAGGTTGTGTATCCACGCTCCCACCGGAATGATCACACTTGCTCTACAACTGACCTGAGAGGGAACACAGGTATGCGCACTACCGCCAAGCGGCTTTGCTCTGCAGCGACCGTCCTCGGCCTGACCGCCGCCGGAACGGTAGCGGCCACCGGCACGGCAGCGGCCGCCTCCTACAACGGAGCCTGCGGATCCGGCTACAGCGTGATCGGATCCAGGGACGTCGGAGACGGCAACACGTTCGTCACATACAACAGCTCCAACGGGTACAACTGTGTCGTCACCGTCAGCGACACTCCGGGCAAGTCGATGTACCTGGATGCCAGGCTGCGAATCCACCGAACCAACAACGTGTGGACCGCGAGCGAAGTAGACGCAGGCAACTTCAAGTACTACGCAGGGCCCGTTTACTTGAAGGCAGCGAATACCTGCATCGACTACGGCGGCGCTGCGGGTGACGGGGGCTACATCCGAGTCAACTACAAGCGTCACTGCGGCTAAACCACCGTTAACGGGGCCTCTTGATCTCCGAGCCCTGTGCCGAGTACAAAACTGCGGGACGATGGGCTTGTACCCCTGCGGGGGTACAAGCCCATCGTCCCGCTCGTGGGCTTCGGGAGACCCTGGCGATGCGCGCGCGTGCACCGCGCGAAGAGCGATCGGGCCGCACCTCACGAGCCTCGATCAAGCCCTGGGATGCTGCCGGATACCAAGTACCTCGCCCCGAAGACCCTTGATCCGACACTGACGGCTAGCAGGGATGGGTGGGAGGAAAGCCGACCCGCTAAAGGATCGCACGACACCCCTCACGAGATGTGACATGCCTCACTGTCGCCCGTTGCCCCGGGGACGAGGAAGATGATGTGAAAGCTTCGGCGTGCTCTACCAAGAGATTTGATTCCTTGAGATCGCACGCCGTCCAGTCCGTACGATCGAATGCCCTCTCAGTCGGGATCCCCGTGGCCCGTTGGAGAGCGGGCGTGCCCACCAGCGGACTGGCAGAAGATCTGATACCCGAGGCCAGCGCAGACAAAGCGAAATGCACCAAGCGGCGAGAAGTACCGCGACGCCTACAGCCGGAACTGAACAGCAGGGGGGACCATGGGGCGGAAGAGTATATCCGGAGAGAAGGCGCGGAAGCATGGACGTGCCGAGCAGATTCCCCATGGGGAAGGTGAAAGGGGCGCCAGCCTCAACGGGCATCATGACGACTCGACCCCCGCTGCCACCTCCTCCAGAAATTTCGCTCAAGTCAGGCACCAGCGTCGCAGCAACTCACGGTCTGCGAGGCACGGGACACGACGGATTCTCCGCGGGTTTGCTTTCACGCTAGCGCTCCTGATACTCGGCCTCGCTGGTGCCGGCTACCTCTACTACGAGCACCTCAATAGCAATATCCGCAAGGGGAAACGGAGTGCCGGAAACAGCGGGGCTGAGAAAAAACAGCCGAATGCGGCGGGCCAAACTCCTCTGAATATTCTCCTGATCGGCTCCGACAGTCGGAATTCTACAGAGAACCTGAAACTAGGCGGCTCGAAATCATCTGTGGGATCACCCCCGTTGGCTGATGTTCAGATGCTCCTCCACGTCACTGCGGACCGCAAAGAAGCCTCGGTCGTCAGCATCCCCCGCGATACCCGAGTCATGATCCCCGAGTGCGAGAACTCAGACAGTGGTAAAAAGAGCCCGGCTGTCAACACTCTCATCAATGAGAGCTTGAGCCTCGGTGGACCTGGCTGCACTCTTGACACCTGGGAAAAACTAACCGGAATCTACATCGACCATTGGATGATGGTCGATTTCGCTGGGGTCGTAGCCATGGCAGACGCGGTAGGCGGTGCCGAAGTGTGCGTGAAGCACGACGTCTACGACTTTCCTAAACCCTCGGTACCAGGGGGTTCCTACCTGGAACTCAAGAAGGGCACGACCCAGGTACAGGGAAAAAAGGCTCTGCAGTGGCTGCGCACCCGGCACGCCTTCGGTAGCGACTTCGGACGATCCAAGGCGCAGCATATGTACATGAATTCAGTCATACGCAGACTCAAGTCGCAGAATGCCTTCACTGACACGGGGCAACTGATGAACCTGGCTGAAACTGCCAGCACCTCGCTCCAAGTTTCGGAAGGGCTCGGCACAGTCAAGAATCTTTTCGACGTAGGTATGCAACTCAAGGACATCCCCATGGATCGCATCAATATGCTAACCATGCCTCGCATCCCGGACCCCAGGAACAAGAACCACGTACTGCCGAAGCCTGGCGCGGCGGACAAACTCTGGTCACTCCTTCGTGAGGACCAGCCACTGGACTCGAAGGATCGAGACACTGCAGCCGAGAAGCCAAGGAATCAGAGAGATCAGTCACTTCCTGATCCGACAGACAGGAAATCACTCACGTTTACCATCGTCAACGGCACAGGGGGAGACGGCACCGCAGCTACCCCCCGGCGTGCGGCTGCTATAGCCGCAGTTCTCCAGGCGCAGGGTTTCGAAAAAGCTTCGGCATCGCCCACAGCAGGATCCACACTTACCACCGAACTGGCATATCCAAAGGACTCAGGAGTTCAGGGAAAAGCTGATGCCAAGTTCATAGCACGGAGCATTGGAGTCCCGGACACAGCGGTGAAAGCTTCGGGCGAGGTCGAACACCCGACTCTCACCATCGGATCGGATTGGCGGGTCGGGAACTCTTACCCGGAGACAGCGCCGGATGACAGCGACCTGATCAGTGACGCCGAAGCGGTGAACGGAGCGGATGGGGACGCATGCATGGATGTCTACTGGCCCTATCGCACTCCGTAGCGAACTCATCGTCATCCACTGAGGTTTTCTCAGCGAAATGATCTTCGCGAAGCGGGCTGAACCATGTTGATCGGGTC
>NZ_BMSG01000050.1 GCF_014649035.1 Streptomyces sindenensis | reverse complement strand
AGGTCCTTCAGCAGCTCGACGACGACTGACCGTCGGCCCCATTCTGAAACGATCAGTAAGAGATCGCTGTGACGGAAGGAAGGGGCCCCTGTGACGCAAGTGGTTAACGGGGCCCGTGATCCTGGAAGTCGCACGGGCGCGAGCGGTGCGGTACGCGGAACGGGAGGGCGGGCACACGGTGGTGTGCCCGCCCTCCCGTTCCGGTTCTCTCACCCGCTCCCCGGGGGTGCGCTCACGGCAGGGTGGGCGGCTCGGCGGCCCGCTCCCCCTCGGTGACCACGGCGAACGAGGGGTCGACGGCGCACTCCGCGGGGATGTCGGCGACGGAGCGGGCACACTTCTCGGGGCCCGCCACGCTCTGCTCGTTCAGCTCGGGCGGCCCCGTCTGCAACGTGCCCGCCTCGATGTTCTCCGCGAGTCCCTTGACGGAAGCCGGTCCGGTGGGGGCGGCGGGCCGCTCGGCCTCCGCGGTGCCCGGCGAGGACGAACAGGCGGCCAGGCCCGCCGTGGCGCACAGGACGAGGACGGCCGAGGCCGCGGCGGTACGAAGTCGCATGGAATTCCCCCCTACGCGGATGCCCGGACACCCGGGTCATCAGTCGATCCACGGTGCCACAGAGGGGGGTTGGACGGGCGGAGAACAGGTGAAGAAGGCGCGCAGAGTGCCTCGTCAGCCGACCGGCAGTCCCGGTGCCGGGTAAGCGTCCATGAGCTCCTTCACCTCGTCCCGGACCTTCCTGATCGCGCTCTCGTCGCCCGTGCGTGCCGCTTCCACCGCCGTGGTGATCCAGGTGGCGACCGTGCCCATCGCGGAGGCCGGGACGCCCCGGGAGGTGAGGGCCGGGGTGCCGATCCGGATGCCGGAGGGGTCGAAGGGCTTGCGGGTGTCGTAGGGGACGGTGTTGTAGTTGACGACGATGCCCGCGCGGTCGAGGGCCTTGGCCGCGGTCTTGCCGGGGACGTCCTTGTCGGTGAGGTCGATGAGCAACAGGTGGTTGTCGGTGCCGCCGGAGACCAGGTCGAAGCCGCGGGCCGCCAACTCCTCCCCCAGGACACGGGCGTTGGCCACGACCTGGTGGGCGTAGGAGCAGAAGCCGGCGGTGGCGGCTTCGCCGAGGGCCACCGCGATGGCGGCCGTGGTCTGGTTGTGGGGGCCGCCTTGGAGGCCGGGGAAGACGGCGCGGTCGATGGCGCGGGCGTGTTCGGCGGTGGAGAGCAGCATCGCGCCGCGCGGGCCGCGCAGGGTCTTGTGGGTGGTGGTGGAGACGACGTCCGCGTGACCGGCGGGCGAGGAGTGTGCGCCGCCCGCGATCAGGCCGGCGATGTGCGCGATGTCCGCGACCAGGACGGCCCCCGTCTCACGGGCGATCTCCGCGAAGCCCGCGAAGTCGATCGTGCGGGGAACGGCCGTACCGCCGCAGAAGATGAGCCGGGGCCGCTCGGCGAGGGCCAGGTCGCGGACCTCGTCCAGGTCGACCCGGCCGGTGTCCCGGCGGACCCCGTACCGGACGCCGCGGAACCAGCGCCCGGTGGCCGAGACGTCCCAGCCGTGGGTGAGGTGGCCGCCCATCGGCAGGGACATGCCGAGGACGGTGTCACCGGGCTGGAGGAAGGCCAGGTAGGCGGCGAGGTTGGCCGGGGAGCCGGAGTACGGCTGGACGTTGGCGTGGTCCATCCCGAAGAGGGCCTGCGCGCGGCGGATCGCCAGTGTCTCGACCTGGTCGATGACCTGCTGGCCCTCGTAGTACCGCTTGCCGGGGTAGCCCTCGGAGTACTTGTTCTGGAGCACGGTGCCCGAGGCTTCGAGCACGGCGGCGGAGACGTAGTTCTCGCTGGGGATCAGGCGCAGGGTGTCGGCCTGGAGCCGCTCCTCCGCGCCGATCAGAGCGGCCAGTTCGGGGTCGGACGCGGTGAGGGCCGGGTGGCGGGGCGCGGTGGGGGTGGGTGTGGTGTTGATGGTGGACCGGGTGGTGGTCATGGAAGAAGCCTTCCGGGTCGGCCGCTGCACGCGGTGCGGACCCGGATGCCCAGGCGGACGGCTCTCCGGAGATGACGCCCCGGGCACGCCCGGGGTGTGCCGCTTCCTCGTGGTCGGTTCCACGGAGCGCCCCTGTCGGGGCGCGCGCCAGTCGCGGCGTTCGTCAGTTTAGGGGGTGAGGCGTGGCGGGCGGCCGAGAAGGCGTGAAAAGAGCGGTCCGGCGCGTGGGGCGCGTAGCGTCACCCGGAAGAGCGCCTATACCTGAGGCATATGCCGGAGAGATGCTGCGTGTGCGTGGCCGCAGTCCGTCGGCAGCCGGTCGCCGCGGGCCCGGGTGATCGAGCGCCTGTACGGAAAGGATGTCTGGTGGAAGCTGACACTCGGCTGTCCGGAGGGGGACGCATGCGGGGGCACGAGCACAGCGTCAATGAGCTGAGCGGTACGGTCCACGGCTTCGTGGTGCAGGCGAGCAGCGTGCACGGCGGTATCCACGTGTCCGGGCCCGCGGCGCCGGAGAAGACGCCGCCGCCCTGGCAGTTGCCGCCCGCGGTGCGCATCACCGACCGCGCGGACGCGCTGCGCGCCCTGGAGGTGCACCGGGACCGGGCCTCGGCGGACGGTCACCCCACCCTGGCCGCGGTGAGCGGTCTGGGCGGGGTGGGGAAGACCGCGGTGGCCCTGGCCTGGCTGCACGCCCTGCGCCCGGACTTTCCCGGTGGACAGCTGTACGCCGATCTGGGCGCGCAGGCGCCGGAGGGTCCCGCCGATCCCTGCGAGGTGGTGGCCCGGTTCCTGCGGGCCCTGGGCGTCCCCGTCGGCCAGGTGCCGCCGACGTTGGGCGAACGGGTCGCGCTCTACCGGTCGTTGACCGCCGACCGGCGGCTCGTGGTGCTGCTGGACGACGCGGCGACCGCGGCCCAGGTGCGGCCGCTGTTACCGGCGGGGCGGTGTGTGACGGCGGTGACCAGCCGTCGGCGGATGCCGGGGCTCAGCCTCGACGGGGGCCACGTGGTCCACCTGGAGCCCCTCTCCGCCGATGCGGCCGTCGAGCTGCTCGACGCGACCCTCGCCGACGGCCGGGTCGCCGCCCAGCCCGAGGAGGCACGGGCCCTCGTCCTGCTCTGCGCGGGACTGCCCCTCGCGGTGCGGATCGCCGGGGCGCGGCTCGCGGCCCGCCCCAAGCAGGGCATCACCTCGATGGTCCGGGCCCTGTCCGAGGAGCGCGAGCGGCTGGAGGCGCTGGCCATAGAGGGCGACCACGACGTGCGGGCGGCACTGGACCTCTCCTACCGGGGGCTGCCGCCCGCGGCGGCCCGCCTCTACCGGCTGCTGGGGCTGCACCCGGGCCGGGAGTTCGGGGTTCCGTTGGCGCGGACGCTCCTGGGCGGGGAGGCGGTCGAGGCGCTCGACGCGCTGCACGACGCGAATCTGCTCGTCGACGTGGCCGAGGAGACGGGCGGCGAGCGCTACCGGTTCCACGATCTGGTCCGGCTGCACGCCGCCGAGCGGGCCGCGCGGGACGGAAGCGCCGAGGAGCGGGCCACGGCCCTGCTCCGTATCGGCCACCACTACCTCGCCAACGCGTGCCGGGCCGAGCAGGTCGTGGAGCCCGGGCGCGACTCCCTGGAGCGGAACTTCGCCCGGGGCGTCGAGCCGGGGGCCGTCGCGGCGGAGGACTTCGCTCCGGTGGACGGTCAGACGGCGGCGGAAGCGGCGCTGGACTGGCTGGAGCGGGAGCTGCCCAACCTGATGGCGGTGGTCCGTCACGCACGGGCGATGGGCGCTCCGGAGCTCGCCTGGCAGCTCACCGACGCGGTGTGGCCGCTCTTCCCTCGTCGCAAGCTGTACCGCGAGTGGCTGGAGGCGCACCGGGAGGGGCTGCTGACCGCCGAGGCGGAAGGGGACGGCGAGGCGTGCTGCCGGATGCTGACCTCCGGGGCCCTGGGCAGGCTCGCCACGGGCGACCACGCCGAGGGGCTGGCCATGTTCGAGCGGGCCGCCGTCTCCTTCGAGGAGCGCGGCGACGCCCTCGGGCACGCGCGCACGCTGAACTACCGGGGGCTGGCCCACCGGCGGCTCGGGCGGCTGGACAGCGCGGCCGAACTGTTCGCCCGCGCGGCCGACGCGCTGCCCGCCCTCGGTGACCTCCGGGCCGGTGCGCTGGGCCGGTTCAATCTGGCGGACATCGCCCTGGCCGAGGGCCGTTACGAGGACGCCGCCGTCGACGCCGAGGCATCCCGCCTCGTGCTGGAGGCGGCGGGCGACGCGTACAACGCGGCGCGGGCGGCGGGTCTGACCGGGCGGGCCTGTGTGGGGCTGGGCCGACTCGACCGGGCGGAGGCCGAGTTGTCGGCGGCGCTGTCCGCGCTGCGGGCGCAGGCCGCCGGGTTCGAGGCGGCCCGCGTACTCGGCGGCATGGCTCAGCTCGCCGAGCGCCGCGGGCAGCCCCGTCAGGCCGGGCAGCTCTACCGGGAGGCGCTGTCCCTGTACGACTCGGTCGGCCGCTCGGGGTCGGCGGAGGCGGCCGAGGCGGCGGCCCGGCTGGGCGCCCTGGAGCCACCGGAGGCGCGAGCCAGGCCGGAAGCGCCGGAGCGGCCGGAAGCGGACGCCCCTCCTCCGCCGGGCGCGGGGGCGGGCCCGGCGGAGGAGGGGCGGGAGCGGGGCGGTGCCGGCGGGTAGCCGCGTACGGTCCTGACGACCCGTACGGCGGCCGGGTCGAGCGTGGCCGGGTCCAGACCCGCCACCAGCCAGACGTGCGCGACCGAGGCCCACACCGCCCAGGGCTGGGCCGGCCGGGCCGGCTCACGGACCAGCAGCCGGGACCGGCCGCCGAACCGCAGCCAGCAGCGTGGGCCCCGGTGCACGGCCACCACCAGGGCGCCGGGGTGGCAGTCGGCGAGTTCGGCGGCGTACCGGGCGGGGTCCTCGTACGGCGAAGATCCCGGGGCCGGGGCCCGTGCCACCAGGGCGTCCGCCAGCAGCGGCATCGGGTGCGGTGCCGGGAGCCGGACGCGCAGGTGGTCGTCGGCGATCCGCAGCGGGCGGTCCGGGTGGAGCAGCGCGGCTCGGGCCCGGCGGACCCCGCGCTGCGGGGCGTCCTCGGTGAGCCGTACGGTCGTCGCGGTCATCAGGTTCTTCCCCGTTCGTCGTGACGCGCCGTCAGCGGCAGCGGCGCATGGTCCGTGCTCGGCCGCACGGCGGGGGCGCGGAGCCGGAGCTTGCGGTAGATCAGGGCCCGCATCCGGACGGCGAACCGCCCCGGCTCCGAGGTGATCCGGGCCGCCACCTTCTCGTACCGCTCCGCACGGTAGGCCGTGGCGGCCCGGGCGAACTGCCGGACCAGGGGGCGGCCGGAGTGCAACCGCGGCGCGAAGGAGACCAGTTCGGCGGCGGGTGAGCCGGGGTCCAGGTCGTCCTCGGGGACATCGCCCATCAGGACCGGGGCGCCGGTCATCGCCCCGTACAGCGAGACGGAGCCGTGGTCCCCGACGATGTGGTCGGCGGCGACCAGGGCCCCCACCCAGTCCGCGTGCTGGCTGATCACCAGGAGCCCGGCGTGGGAGAGCCGTGCGAGCCAGCTGCGGATCTGCCATTCGCCGTGGGCGTTCCAGACGTGCGGGTGGAGCAGGAGCGCGACCCGGAAGTCCTCCCGGGGCAGCTCGTCGACCAGCCGTTCCAGCAGCTCCCACTGGCGGCCCAGGAGGGATCGCGGCCCCCAGGTGGAGCAGGCGGTCACCAGGTGCTGCCGGGGCCCGACCCCCAGGGCGTCGCGGTAGAGGGCCCGCTGCGGCAGGCTCGCGGCGATCCGGTCGAAGCAGGGGTCGCCGACGACCTCGGCGGCGGGCAGCGCCTCGGGGCAGTCGCGTCCGAGACGGGTCAGGTCCTCGTGGTGGGCCAGCACGATCGACTCGGGAACCAGCCGGCCGTCCTGGATCAGCCATTGCCGGTCGAGTCCGTAGGTCCCGCGGGCGGCGACCTGTCGGCCGCGCTGCCCGGCGGAGACCAGCTTGTTGTGCCCGGCCCCGTGCGGCAGCACGATCACCGGGGCGTGCAGTTCCGGGAGGCCGCCGTGCGCGGCTGCCAGCGCCAGGTCGAAGGGCGTCTGAACCGCCTGGTGCCAGGGCAGCACCAGCCCGCCCAGCCGTTGCAGGAAGTGGTCCACCCCGTGGCTGAACACGTCGGGCGCCTGGGTGAAGAACACCTGCACCCGGGTGTCGCCCTCCAGCAGTCGTACGGCTTCGAGCAGTCGCTGCCCCGCCGTGACGGTGTGCACCACGGCCAGGACCTTCCGGCGGGTGTGCCGGGTGGTCCAGCGTTCGACGTCCAGGCGCACCGGTACCAGGAGCCGGTGCGCGTCCGGCATGGTCAGGCTCATCCGAATCAGTCCCCGTTTCCGTCGCCGCGGGCCGAGGGGCCCGCGGAGACCGCCGCTGTGGCGGTCCGGGACGCATCTGCCCACCGGTGTGGACGGGCGGCTTGCAGGAATCCTGCCTTCCGGCTGCGGGCGGGAAAGCGCCGCGCCATGCGCCCCGCTCACGCCCCCTGTGCGCTCTGGTCCGGGCCGGTGGCGCAGGGAACAGTGGACTGTTCCGCACAGACGTGCGGAGGCTGCCGGTGGCGGCGGGAAGTGGCGCACCTGTCGGGGGAGCGATATGGATCTTCTTGCTCTGGGACCTCTGGAACTATGGCACGGAGACCAGCAGCATCCGCTCGGTTCGGTGAAACAGCGCTGCGTGCTCGCGGTTCTGGTGCACGCGCGCGGAGAGCCGGTCGCCGTGGACACGCTGATGGAACGGGTCTGGGGCGACGAGCCGCCGCCCAAGGGGCCCGCCACGCTCCAGGCCTACCTCTCCAAGCTGCGGCGGCATCTGGACCACGCCGTGGGCCCGCTGGTGCGGGTGGATCACGTGCAGCCCCGGCTGTACCGGCTGCGGATGCGCGATCAGAACGACCTGGACCTGGTCCGCTTCCAGCGGTTCCGCTCCGAGGCCGCCGTGGCGGCGGAGCAGGGCCGTACGGACTGGGCGATCGGGCTGCTGCGGACCGCCGAGAGCATGTGGCGGGGCGAACCGCTGACGGAGAGTTCGGGCGAGTGGGCAGCGTCGGTGCGGGCGCGGCTGGTGGAGGACCACCGCCACGTCCGGGAGGAACGCATCAGGCTGGAGCTGGAGCTGGGGCGGCACGCCGATCTCATCGGCGAGCTGCGGGAACTGGCGGCGGAGAGCCCGTTGGCGGAAGGGGTGGTCGGCTCGTTGATGCTGGCGCTCCACCGCAGCGGCCGGCACAGCGAGGCGCTGGAGCTGTACCGCGCGACGCACGCCCGCCTGCGGGAGGGGCTGGGCATGGAGCCGGGGCCCGGTCTGCGGGCGCTGCACCAGCGGATCCTGGAGCAGGACCGGGGCCTGACGGAGCCCCGGGCGGAGGCCGGCCCCGTCGGCCGCCCCGGCCCTTCCGCGCCGGTGCCCACTCCCCCGACGCCCAGCGCCGCCCCGCCCGCGCAGCCCTCGACCGGCCACCGGGGCCGCAACAACCTCCCGCGTGACACCCGCGACTTCACCGGCCGGGGTGAGGAGTTGGGGTTGTTGCGGGAGGCGATCGCCGACGCCGACGGGTACGCACTGCCCCTCGTCGTGCTCCACGGGATGCCCGGCATCGGCAAGACCGCGCTGGCGGTCCACGCCGCGCACCGGCTGACCGAGGACTACCCGGCCGGCCAGCTGTACGTCGATCTGCACGGGTTCAGCGGGCGGCGGCCCGCAGACCCGGCCGAGGCGCTCGCACTCCTGCTCCGGGCCGCCGGGACCGGGGCGGCCCTGCCGGACACCCTCGACGGGCGGGCCGCCGAGTGGCGGGAGTGGACCGCCCGCAACCGGGTGCTGGTGGTGCTCGACAACGCCCGGGACGCCGCCCAGGTGCGCCCGCTGCTGCCCGGGTCGCCCGGGTGTCTGGCGATCGTGACGAGCCGCAACCGGCTCTCCGCGCTGGACGGGACCGCTTCCCTGCTGGTGGACGCGCTGCCGGCCCGGGAAGCGGCGACCCTGTTCACCCGGGTCGCCGGCACCGCGCGGACCGCTCGCGATCCGGAGGCGCTGGAGCTGCTGGTGGACGCCTGCGGCCGTCATCCGCTGGCCACGACGCTGCTCGCGGGCCGCTTCCGGCACCGGGAGATCTGGGACCTGCGCCACCTTCTGGAGAGGCTCGCGCAGTCGGGCGATCCCCTGGACGGACCCGACGAGGAGGTGTTCGTCTCGGCGTTCCGCTTCTCGTACGCGGAGCTGACGCCGGGCACCCGCCGTCTGCTGCGGCTGCTCGCCCTGCACCCCGGGCCCGACATCACCGCGGCGGCCGCGGCCGCTCTGTCGGGGAGCGCGCCCGGACCGGGCGGCGCCGGGGACGTACAACGCGGTATCGAGGAACTGCTGGACGGGCACCTGCTGACCGAAGCCTCCCTCGGCCGTTACCAACTGCACGACCTCACACGGGCCTTCGCCCTGCGCGTGTGCGCCGTCGAGGAACCGCGGGACGCGCGCCGCGAGGCTGTCGGCAGGCTCCTCGGACACTGCCTCGGCTCCGCCTACCGGGCGCACCGGCTCACCCACCCGCGCCGCAGGGTCCTGGAGCCCGGGCAACTGTCCCCGTACGCGGCCGAGTTCGGCGATGCCCGGGAGGCGACGGCATGGCTGGGCGCCGAGCGGGCCAACCTGATGGCGGCCGCCCGCACGGCCGCCGCGGAGCATCCGGAGCACGCGGCGCTCCTCCCGCACGCGCTCGCCCCCTCGCTCAGGATCTGGGGGAGCTGGGACATCACCAACGAGTTGTACGGGGCCGCGGTGGAGGCACTGCGTTCCCGGGGCAACCCGCTGCTGCTGGCGCAGACCCTGGTGGAGGCGGCGGAGGTGCTGGCGCAGTCGGGGCCCGGGGAGGCGCTGAGCTGCGCGGGCGAGGCGCTGACCCTGTTCCAGGACCTGAAGGACCCCGCGGGATGCGCCGACAGCTCGCTCCAGGCCAGCCGCGCCCACCTGGCCGCCGGTCACACGGGGCCGGCGCTGCGCATGGTGGCGCGAGCGCTGGCGCTCTACCGGGACCTGTGCGACCGGCACGGCGAGGCGGACTGCCTCAACGTCGAAGGGGCCGCGCTGTACCACGAGGGCCGCTACGACGAGGCGCTCGGCCGGGCGCGCCTGACGCTGCGCATCCACGAGGGCACGGGTGACCTGCTGGGGCAGATCCGCGCGCACAACAACATCGGCGACGTCCACCGGATCCAGGGCCGTACGGAGCGCGCCCACGACCATCTGGAGCGGTCGAAGGTCCTGGCCCGCCTGCACAGCGGGGCCCAGGAACTGGCCATACTCGAAACGAACCTGGGTGCCGTGTACCAGGCCATGGGAGACACACCTCGGGCGCTGGCGGGGTTCCGGCGGGCGCTGGAGAGCCACCGCGCCCGAGGTGACGCACTGGGCGAGGCGAACGCCCTGATCAGCCTCGGCGCGGCCCAGGCCGCGAACGGCGACGGCCAGGGGGCGCTGCTGCACTTCACCCGGGCGGAGGAGGTGGCGCGCCGGATCGACAGCTCCTACGAGCGCGCCCGGGCCCTGCTGGGCGTGGCCGACGTGCACCGGTCCGCGGGCCGGCCGGACCTGGCCATGGAGGTCTACGAGCAGGCGCTCACCCTGTCCGAACGCACGGGTTCGCGTCCCGCGGCGGCACGGGCGCTGGCGGGACTCGCGCATACGGCGCTGACGACACACCGCAGCGAGGCGGCCCTGGAGTACGCGCGGAGGGCGGAGGAGGTGTACCGGAGCCTGGGCGCCGAGGCCGAGGCGGAGAGCCTGCGGCGGCTCCTGCTGGAGAGAACGAGAAGGACCGGCGCCTGAGGTGGTGCCCGGGTGCCGGTCCGTTCGATCGGCGGCAGGCGTCACGCGCTGCCGCCAGGAGGGGATCAGGCGCTGGATGCGCTCCACATCCACTGCAGGAGCTTGTAGTACATGTGACGTAACTGCTTTCTACTGAAGCCGAGTTGTCGACTCGGACTAGTGCGTGATGGTTCGTCGCCCCTCAAGGGGAACGATGTGCGTGTGATCTTGCACGCTTCTCGCGCTGATGTCGAACTAGTCATCAACTCGGGTGACAATTGCTGGTTTTGCGTGACTTTTTGAGTCTGCATGGTCGATCATGCCCATCAGGGCTGTGCCTCCGGTCGGCCGGCGCGTGGCTCTTCGGCCGTGTGTGAATCAGGACGCCCCCGGGCAGATTCCCGGTGACTTTTCGGCTCGGCGGTGGGGGGACCGTTATGGAGTCCGGTGATCGCGACGTTCTCGCGGGGTACGGGGGCGACGGGGCCGTGCCGCCGCCTCCCGCGCACGCGCCGTCCGTCGGGCCTCCGCCGCCCGGTGCGGCGTTACGGGCGGCCGCCGCGGCGTTGCTCAACTTGACCGGGCTCGGGCTCGGTTACGCCCTGGTGGGGCGCTGGGGGCGGGCCGCGGTGTGCTGGGTGGCCACGGCGGTGCTGCTGTGGGTGGCGTTGCCCGCCGATCCGGACGGGGTGCCCGCGGGGGTGCTCGTCGGGTATCTGCTCGTTCTCGTGGTGGCCGCCGCGGACGGGGCGCGGATCGCCCGGGGCGCGACGGTGGGCGGGGCGTGGCGGCCCGGCCCGGCGGTCGGGCTGGGCGTGGTGCTGCTGGCCGTGCCGGCGGGTGGGGCCGTGGTGTACGGCTCCGCCCGGGACGAGGCGCGGGAGCAGATGCTGCTGGAGCGGCTGGAGGCCGGGGACGAGCGGGTCGCCGCCGCGTCGGGGCGGCCGTTCGGGGAGGCGAAGGGCGAGTACGGGAAGGCCCTCGGCGTCTATCGCGCGCTCGGCGAGGACCATCCCGGGTCCCGGGCCGCCGAGCTCGTACCGGACCGGCTGAAGGCCTACTACGACGCCGTCTCCGCCCCGTACGCCAAGAAGCGGCACTGCGACGCCGTCGCGCCGTTGACGTATCTGCGGACGCTGCCGGACTCGGTGGACGGGAAGCTGCTGGGTGAGCTGGCCGCCTGGCCGGACGAGCCCCTCGCCGAGTCGCTGTACGGCTGCGGGGTCTCACGCCTGGGCGCGGCGGGCGGGGGCGGCGCGGAGCTGGGCGAGTTGTTGCGTACGTTCCCCGAGTCCGCATCGGCCCGGCGGGTCGCGCCCGCGATCGACGGGCGGATCAAGGATCAGGTCGCGGCGTTGAAGGGCGCCGATCCGTGCGCGGCCACCACGGCGCTGCGCGGCCTCGGCGCCACCGCCTCCCAGCTGCCCGGCGACAGCGTGAAGAAGCTGCGGGCCGATGCCGACGAGGGTGTCGTGGACGGGGTGTACGCCTGCGGGGTCGACCAGTTCAAGGACGAGAAGTTCGGCGCCGCGCGTACGACGCTGACCGACTTCGCGCGGACGTACAAGAGCGACGGGCGGGCGGGGCGGGCCCGGGACATCGCGATAGCCGCGGAGATAGCCGACGACCGGCCGGCCGCGGGCAAGCGGCTGCCGCCGTCGAAGCGGCCCGGCGGGGCCCGGATGGAGCTGGTCATCAGCAATGACGCGCCGAACACGGTCGAGGTCCTCTACACCGGTCCGGTCACCGGCACCGTCACACTGAGGGCGTGCGCGGGCTGCGAGCGGTACAGCGCCTCCGAGGGCCCACGGCGGGCCTGCCGGGCGAGCGGCAGGAACTACCCGAAGGCCCGGCTCCGGCTGCCGAGCGGGGAGTACCACTTCCTCTACAAGCACGGCACGGGCGCGACCTCCCGGGTGGACAGCTACTCCTCCGGGTCCAGGGTCCGGCCGGGCTACACCTACACCAGTTGTACGTACGTCATCGAGCGCGGCCCCTTCGGCCTGGACCTGCCGCAACTCCCCGATCCGATCCAGCCGGTGGTCAGCCCTTGGGGCGCGGGTTCCTCTCGATGATCCGGCCGTCCAGTTCGGCGGTGAGGAAGGCGCCGCCGTGCGAGTCGGAGACGTACACGCGCAGCACCGGGCGGTCGTTGTGGAAGGGCGACGAGGGGTCCACGATCACGTAACTGCTCTCCGGATCGTCGACGTTGAGCGTCTTCTCCGCCGCCTTCAGCAGGGCGGGCAGCGCGTCCCAGTCGACGGAGTTCAGGTCGACCGTCGTGGACCCGGACACCAGGGTGCCGCCCATGTCGTTGTTCTTCGCCTGGCCGTCGCGGTAGCTGAAGCGGTCGTACAGCGCGGAGTTGGACTTCAACGGCGCCTCGGCGGAGGCGTGTTCGCCGTAGAGGGTGAAGTCGGTGACCTTCGTTCCGCCCATGAGCGGCTTCAGCGCGTCGATCGCGGTCCGCGCTCCGTCCGGGGTCAGGAGGTTCACCGCCTTCGCTTCCGCCTCCGGCCCCGGGGGGTCCTGCTCGCCGGTGCCGTCGGATCCGTCGGTGACCGGGTTCGGCCCCGGGGCCGACGTCCGCGGGGCGCTCGCCCGGTCGCGCGGGCGGTCGTCGCTGTCGGAGCCCTGCGAGGAGAAGGCGCCGTTCGCCCAGAGGATGGCGCCCGCGATCACCACGGCCGAGGCGACGGACGAGGCGGCGCTGATCCGCCAGGCCCGGCGCTCGATGCGGTGGGGGCGCTCGTCCTGGGTGGCGTGGGAAGCGGGGGGCGGGGTGGCGTAGCCCGTCGGAACCCGGTCCTCCGGGGGGTTGGACCCGCCGGGCCGGGCCGGTGCCGACGGCTTTCGGTCGGACACCGGTGGCCCGAAGGGCGCGGGCCCGGTCCTCGGCGGCGTGGCGGCCGACTGCGTGGGCGCGGCGTGGACGGAGGCGGGGGGCGCGGAGGCCGGGGCGGGGTGCTCGGGGGCCGGGCGCGCTCCCCCGTGATGCGCGGGCCCGGCGGACGCGGGCCCGGCGTGCGCGCCCCCGGGGCGTTCCCGTACCGGCTCCGTGGGCGTCGGGGCCGCGTTCCCGCCGCCCCGTGCGGCCTCGGCCAGCAGTCGGTCGAGGGTCTCGGCGTCCGGGCGTGCCGGGATGTCCCGGGTGAGGAGCGCGCTCAGCACCGGAGCGAGGGCCCCGGCCCGTACCGGCGGCGGGATCTCCTCGTCGAGCACGGCGGCCAGCGTGGCGAGGGTGGTGGCCCGGCGCAGCGGGTGGCGGCCCTCGACGGCGACGTACAGCATCATGCCGAGCGACCAGAGGTCGGAGGACGGGTCGCCCTCCGTGCCCCGGATGCGCTCGGGGGCTATGTAGTCGGGCGAGCCGATGAGGGCGCCCGTCATGGTGAGGCTGGTCGACTCGCGGATGGCGGCGATGCCGAAGTCCGTGAGGACGGGGCGGCCGTCGGGACGCAGCAGGACATTGGCGGGCTTGACGTCACGGTGCTGGATGCCCACCGCGTGGGCGGCACTGAGGGCGGAGAGGATGCCGCGCCCCAGCTCGGCGGCGTCGGCGGGCGCCATGGGGCCGGTGGCGAGCCGGTCGTGCAGGGAGGAGCCGGCCACCAGCTCCATCACGATCCACGGATAGCCGTCCTCGCCGGGGTCGACGATGTGGTGGACGGTGACCACGTTGGGGTGGTCGACCCGGGCCAGGGCGCGGGCCTCACGGAGCACCCGGGCGCGCAGGGTGCGGGCGCCCTCGGGGTCGTACTCCGCGAGCGCCGGGTCCGGGGGCCGCACCTCCTTGAGTGCGACGTCGCGGTGGAGCGCCTCGTCGCGGGCCCGCCAGACCATGCCCATGCCGCCGCTGCCGAGCCGCTCGACCAACGTGAAGCGGCCGTCGATCACCCGCCCCGAGGGGACTTCTTCGCTCATGGGCCGTAGCGTACGGGGGGCTTCGGACAGCGGGGAGCGGGGCGCCGGGCCCGTCAGGCCGAGGTGCGTTTGCGGGACGATGCCGTTTTCTTCGTCCCGCTGCCGCCGCTCGACGACGTCTGCTTCTTCGCCGCCGTCTTCGTTGCCGTCTTCTTCACGGTCGACCGGCTTCCGGTGGCCTTCTTCGTCGTCGACGTGGACTTCTTCGCGCCGGTGGGCTTGGGGGTGGACTTCTTCGCCGCCGCGGTGCTCTTCTTCCTGGACCGGGTGGACGGCTTCCCCGACGTCTTCTTGATGGGGTGCACGTCGGCCATCTCGCCGTCGCCCTCGCCCTCTGCCCCGGCCTCCTCCTCGCCCCGGGACTTCTTCGCCGCCTGCACACTGTTCTCCAGGGCCGCGATCAGGTCGATGACCTTGCCGCCGCCGGCCTCCCCGGACTCGGCGGGGCGCACGGTCTCCCCGGAGGCCTTCGCCGCGATGAGTTCCTCCACCGCCTCCCGGTAGTCGTCGTGGAGGCTGTCCATGTCGACCTCGCCGAGGGTGTCCATCAGGGCGTCCGCCAGGTCGAGTTCGGCGTCGCGGACCGTGACGTCGCCCTCCGGCGCGACACCTTCGGGGGCGCGGATCTCGTCGGGCCAGAGCAGCCCGTGCATGGCGATCACGTCGTCCACCACGCGGAGCATGCCGAGCCGTTCGCGGCCGCGCAGGGCGTACTTGGCGACGGCGACCTTGTTGCTGCGCTTGAGGGCCTCGCGGAGCAGGGTGTACGGCTTGGCGGCGGGTACGCCGTTGGCGGAGAGGTAGTACGCCGCGTCCATCTGGAGCGGGTCGATCTGGTCGGCGGGCACGAAGGCGACGATCTCGATGGTCTTCGCGGTGGGCAGCGGAAGCTGGGCGAGGTCCTCGTCGGTGATCGGGATCATCGTGCCGTCGGCGTCCTCGTACGCCTTGCCGATCTCACCGCCCGAGACCTCTTCCTCGTCCAGTTCGCAGACCTTGCGGTACCGGATCCGGCCACCGTCGGCGAGGTGGACCTGCCGGAAGTGGATCGAGTGGTTCTCGGTGGCGTTGACCAGCTTGATCGGGATGCTGACCAGCCCGAAGGAGATCGCGCCGTTCCATATGGACCTCACCGTTCACCCCTTGTCGACCGTGGAGGACGCTCTGGCGAATAGAGATGCTATGCCCTGATTTCGTGTGACTCTTATCGTATGACGCCGATCACCGAGGTGGAGGGGCGACGGGTCCCGCTCAGCAATCTCGACAAGGTCCTGTACCCGGCCACGGGAACGACCAAGGGCGAGGTGCTGCACTACTACGCGGCCACCGTGGGCGGCGTGATCCTGCTCCAGCTCGCCGACCGCCCCGTGTCCTTCCTGCGGTATCCGGACGGGCCGGGCGGCCAGCTCTTCTTCACCAAGAATCCGCCGCCCGGTACACCCGCCTGGGTGGAGACCACCCCTGTCCCCCGCAGCGAGGACCAGGCCGCCCGGCAGGTGGTCGTGCGCGATCTGGCCTCGTTGATGTGGGCGGCGAACCTGGTGGTGGAGTTCCACACCCCCCAGTGGCGGACGGACGCACCGCGGGTCGCCGACCGGATGGTCTTCGACCTGGACCCGGGCTCCCCCGCGACCGTCGTGGAGTGCTGCACGGTGGCGCTCTGGCTGCGGGAGCGGCTCGCGGCGGACGGGCTGGCGGCGTACGGGAAGACCTCCGGGTCCAAGGGGCTGCATCTGCTGGTCCCGCTGGAGCCCACGCCGTCCGGCGAGGTGTCCGCGTACGCGAAGCGGCTCGCCGTGGAGGCGGAGGAGGCCCTTCCGGGGCTGGCCCTGCACCGGATGAAGCGCTCCCTGCGGCCGGGCAAGGTCTTCGTCGACTTCAGCCAGAACTCCGCGTCGAAGACGACCGCCACGCCCTACACCCTGCGCGCCCGCCCCGAACCCACCGTCTCGGCCCCCGTGACCTGGGACGAGATCGCGGGGTGCCGGGAGGCCGGGGTCCTGGTGTTCCGCGCCGGGGACATGGCCGCCCGGCTGGACCGGCACGGCGATCTGCTCGCCCCGCTGAACGATCCGGGGCAGGGTCGCCCGCTCCCCCGCACCGCCGAAACATCTTGACCCGGTCATGACCTGGTTACGGGCGCGAGGAAAGGCCACAAGTGGCGGGTGGATTGTCGGGGCCGTGGTGCACACTCTGCGC
The DNA here is from genome assembly GCF_014649035.1 of Streptomyces sindenensis. Taxonomy (GTDB): domain Bacteria; phylum Actinomycetota; class Actinomycetes; order Streptomycetales; family Streptomycetaceae; genus Streptomyces; species Streptomyces sindenensis. The sequence goes on along the minus strand of NZ_BMSG01000050.1, from coordinate 18,145 downwards.
AGGCGCTTCCTGCGGGGCGCGCCGGGAGGGGTGTGACGGGCAGGGTGCGCCGCGTGGCGTGCCGGTCCGGGCGCTGTCGTGATCGTGGGGAGGGGATGGCGTGTTCTCGGGGATCGACGAGGTCGACTGGGCTTCGATGGAGCATGCCTACGGGCCGGCCGACGACGTACCGGAGCTGCTGCGGGGGCTCGCGTCGGAGGATCCGGCGGAGCGGGAGGCCGCGCTCGACGGCATGTACGGGGCGGTGCACCACCAGGGCGATGTGTACGCGTGCACGCTCGCGTGCATCCCGTTCCTGTTCGAGCTGGTCGTGGATCCGGGGGTGCAGGACCGGGGCGGCGTCGTCGAACTCCTCACCAGCATCGGGGGCTTCGACCTCGACGAGGACGACGAGGCGGAGATCGACGAGGACGAGATCGAGGGCGCCGCGAACTACGCGATGGCGGCGGCCGCGGTCACCGCGGGCGCCGGGGTGTTCTTCGAGCTGATCGCCGACGAGGACCCCGGGGTGCGGCTCGCGGCCCCGCTGGCCCTCGCCACGCTGCACCGGCACCCCGTGCGGGTACTGGCCCTGCTGCGCGAGCGGCTGCCGGTGGAGCCCGACGAGGAGGTGCGGCTCGCCCTGGTGGAGGCGGCCGGGCGGGTCGCCCTGCGGCACCGGCCGCTGGCGGAGCGGGTCGGGACGTGGCTGGGCCTGCTGGCGTCCCGGGCCGAATCGCCGGGGCTGCGGCTCGCGGCCCTGGCCCAGCTGGCGCGCTGTTCGCCCGACGGACTGCCCGGTGATGTGGTGCCGGTGGTCTCGGGGCTGCTGCGCGAGATGCGCGCGGCGCCGGACGAGTCCGGTGGCCCGGCGGAGCCCGCCGCTCCGGCAGCGGGCGCCTCTCCCGGGGGGACCGCCGCGCGGGACGACGACGAGCCGGAGCCCGTGGCGTCGGCGGAGACCGGGCGGGGCGAGCACGTCGTGACGCCGACGCTCGTGGGGCAGCTGCGCTCCCTGTCCGCCCAGGAGAACGCCGGGCGCGGCGCCCCCTGGGCCGCGGATCTGCTGCGCACCCTGCACGTCGGCCTCGACGACCGGGTGGGCGACCGCACCGCGCTGCTCGCCGACCAGTTGCGCAGCCCCGACCGCCGTCAGCGCATCGACGCCGTGCGGATGAGCGGCGGGCTCATACGGGCCTGGCGCGGCCCCTACGAGGAGTTGGTGGCGCTCGTCGGCGAGCAGTTGTCCGACCCCGAGCCCCGGCTCGCCGAGGCCGCGTCCCATGTGCTGGAGGAGCTTTTCCAACTCGCCGCGCCCGCCGCCGACGCCCTGGCCGCCCGGCTGGCCGCCGACCCCGGGGGCTGGGTGAAGACCTGGGCAGGCGGCCCGCCCGGACTCGGCTCCACCGTGAAGGCCCTGGCCCGGCTCGGCGACGCCCGTGCGGTGCCCGCGCTCGCGGCGGCGCTGGAGCGGGAGCAGGTGGCGCACGACGTGGGGTTCGCGGTGGGCCACCTGGGGGCGGCGGCCCGGCCGCTCGCCGGCCCGCTGCGGCGCAGGCTCGCGGACGTGGAGCTGGACGAGAACGCCTACGACCGGGCGAGCCCGCTGCTGGCCGGGCTGACCGCGCTCCGGACGGGCGAGGCGGCCCCCGAGGTGCTGCGGGTGCTGCGCGGGGCGCCGGAGTACCGGGGCGAGTGGCTGCGTACGGCGGCGCTGCGGGCGCTGGGGGCCTTCGGGCCCGCCGCGCGGGAGGCCGTCCCCGAGCTGCGGGCGCTGATCCGCCGGCCGGGGACGGCGTCCGCGACGGAGGCGGCCGAGGCCCTGTGGGCGGTCTCCGGGGACGCGGACGCGGTGCTGCCGGTGCTGATCGAGGGCCTTCGGTCGGACCAGGTGCACGACCGGCGGGCGGCGGCGGTGGCGCTGGGGGCGCTCGGGCCGCGCGCCGCGGTGGCCGCGCCCCGGCTGCGCGGGCTGCTGGCCCACGAGGAGGTGTGGTTGCGGGTCGATGCGGCGATCGCACTGTGGGAGGTGTCGGGCCGGTCGCGAGAGAGCGTGGCGGCCCTGCTCACCGCCTGGGAACAGAACCGCCATGTCCGGGTCCGGGTGGCAGAATGCCTGGCACGGATGGGGCCGGTCCCCGAGGGGTCGGCCGCGGCGCACGTCCTGCGGAGCGAACTCGCCTCCGTACGCCGTCACAACGCGATGGACGGCGGGTACGGCAGTCATGACATCCACGAGGACGAAAAGCTCCTGGCACTGTGCCGGCAGGCGCTCCGGGGGACGGGGAAGGGAAGCACGCCATGATCATTTTCGGTACCAAGGGCTACCTCTATCAGCTGGCCGTCCTGACGATGGTGTGCGGCTGGTGCGGCAACCCCGCGGCGCACACCCTGCGCAAGCGGGTCACGAAGTTCACGCTGTTCTTCGTGCCGCTGTTCCCGTTCTCGACGAAGTACGCCACGCAGTGCACGTTCTGCGGCGGGGAGCGGCAGATACCCGAGGAGGAGGCGAACGGGCTGCTCGCCCAGGCCGCGGCCGGGCAGGACGGCAACGCCTACGGTCAGGCCCCGCAGCAGCCCGGCGTCACGCCGCCCGGGCGGAACCCGTACCAGCGCTGACCCCGCGTCGGTCCGTAAGCGCTGACCCCGTCTCGGTCCGCACCAGCGCCGACCCGGCCCGGGACCAGCCCTGCCCCGAGCGCTGACCCTGCGACGACCGTGGAGCCACGCACCGTGACGCACTGGTGCGAACCGGGCATTGCGCACGGCCGCCCCATTAGGGTGTGAAGCCTCTGTCGTCGAGGAGGAGGCGAGAGTTGCGTCCGCACCGCGCCCCGGCGGCGACCCGCACCGCCGTGTCCGCCGTCGCCGCGCTCACCCTGCTGTCCGGCTGCGGCGCGGCGGGCGGGCTGGAGAGCGCGGGGGAGACGCCGTCGGCCGTCGAGCCCAAGGGCCTGTGGCCGGAGCTGCCGCCCGCCTCCTCCGCCCCGTACGACTACGGGGAGGGCGAGACCGCGCGGATCCCGGGGATCCGGGTCACCGGCGGTGATGTGCGGCGGCTGGACCCGGTGACCGTGACCCAGGCCGGGCTGAAGGCGAAGACGGACCGGGACAGCGGCCTGGACGAACTGCCGGACTCCACGGTGCGGCAGATCAAGGCGTGCCGGACCGCCCCGGACGACTGCCCGGTCCTCCCCCCGTACTACCGCGACCTGACCGGCGATGGCAGGGACGAACTGGTGCTCGGCGTCCGGATGCCCGACCAGCAGCTCGCCGTGCGCGTCTACATGCCGGACGGGGGCGGGCTGACCCGGATCATGTCCACCTACGACGCCGTCATCAGCGTGGAGCTGGCGGGCCGGGACCTGATCATGCGGGCCCCTTCAGTGATCCCGGGGTACGAGTACCGCACCGCGTGGTCATGGGACGACCGGCAGCGCGCGATGCTGCCCACCCGGGACGAGATCCTGCGGACGCCCGAGCACCGGAAGGGCCCGAGGCCCCGGCGCACGCCGACGAAGCCGGCGACGGGCACCCCGGCCCCGTCCACCGACGCCCCGTCGGATCCGGGCGCGTCGACGCCGTCCGGCTCCGCCGCGGGGACGCGATGAGACGGCGCCGCCGCTTCCGCCCACCCTCATGGGCCGCGAGCCTCACCTGGAAGTCCGCGGTCTTCCTCACCGCCATGTGCTGCACCCTGGCCGCCCTCCTCGGCGTGCTCGTGCACACCGCGGTCACCCGGCAGACCGTCGAGCACGCCCGCGAGAAGGCGCTGGCCCGGCTGGAGGTGGTCACCGACGCGTACGAGGCCGGGGAGCCGCTGCCCCGGGGGTCCGGCATCGACCCGCCCGGCCTGCCCGCCTCGCTGCGTGCCCTCGCCGCCGGTGGCGAGCGGGGCACGGTCGTCGCGGACGGGCCGCACCGGCCGGGCGATCCGGACGGCCGGAGCGGCCCGGCCATGTGGGCGGCGGGCCCGGCGGACGGGCGGGCGCTCGCCACCTGGACGGACTACAGCCACAGCGCCCGCACCATCGGCGGCCTCGACCGGGCGATCATCGGCTCCTCGCTGCTGGCCATCGCCGCGACCCTGCTCGTCGGGCTGTTCGCCGTCGGCCGGGTGACCCGCCGGCTCCACCAGAGCGCCCGGGTGGCCCGCCGGATCAGCGCGGGCGATCTCGACGCCCGGGTGGACGACCCGCGTACCGCGAGGCCGGTCCGCGCCCAGGACGAGGTGGCGATCGTGGCGGGCGCTCTCGACACGATGGCCTCGACCCTCCAGCGCAAGCTCCAGACCGAGCAGCGGTTCACCGCCGATGTGGCGCACGAGCTGCGCACCCCGCTGACCGGTCTGTCGGCCGCCGCCGAACTGCTGCCGCCGGGCCGCCCGGCGGAGCTGGTGCGCGACCGGGTGCGGGCGATGCGGGCGCTGACGGAGGACCTGCTGGAGATCTCCCGCCTGGACGCCCGTACCGAGCAGGTCGACCTCGCCGTGCACGATCTCGCGCCGATCGCGGAGCGGGTCGTCCGGGCGTCGGGCACCGGCACAGAGGTACGGGTGAGCGGCGCGGCCCGGGTGGAGACCGACCGGCGGCGGCTGGAGCGGGTGATCGGCAACCTGGTGACCAACGCCCACCGGCACGGGGCGCCTCCGGTGGTGCTGAGCGTGGACGGCGCGGTGGTCACCGTGACGGACCACGGGCCCGGGTTCCCGGCGTATCTGCTGGACGGCGGGCCGCAGCGGTTCCGCACGGACGGCGCGGGCAAGGGGCACGGTCTCGGGCTGACCATCGCGCTCGGCCAGGCCCAGGTCATCGGCGCCCGGCTGGACTTCGGCAGTGCGCCGGACGGCGGGGCGCTCGCCCGGTTGACCCTGCCGGAGTACGTGCGGCTCGACGACGCCGATCCCGACGGGAACCCCGGTGGGGACAGGGGTCGACGAGGCCCGGACGACCCGGACGGCTCAACGGCGAGCGGGTCTCACGCATCGTGACGCGTTGCAGACCGTGAGTGGCGATTTTAGCGTGACGATCACGAGCCCAGCTCGTGTCCCCCACGTTCCGCTTTCCTCATCGCATGGAGGCAGCATGTCCCCCCTGTCCCGCCCCTCGCGGCTCCGCCGGCTCGGTCTCTGCGTGGCCACCGGCACGCTCGCGGCGCTCACGGCCGCCGCCCCCGCCGCCATGGCGGCCGACCCCCAGCCCGTCGGTCAGCGCGCGGAGGCCACCGCTGTGGACCCGACGTCCGACGAGCTCTCCGCCTCGGCGCTCCAGCGCGAGCACGAGGCACAGCAGCAGGCCCGGCAGGAGGCGCAGCAGCAGGGCCAGGCGCGGCCCCAGGCGCCGAAGCGGACGTACAAGGGACGGGTCATCGCCAAGCCGTACCTGCTGCTCCGTGACAAGCCGACGCGCAGCAGCCGCATCGTCGGCTCGGTGGAGTACGGCTCGGTCGTCCACATCTTCTGCAAGACGACGGGCGACAACGTCGACGGCAACAACCGCTGGTACCTGCTGACCGACGGCACCTGGGCCTGGGGTTCGGCCCGCTACATCGAGAACATCGGCGCCGCGCCGAAGTGGTGCTGACCTCGCGTCACCCGCACACCGCTCCCGCGCCCGCCCGCGGAGCCCGGCCCCTGTCGCCGCGCGCTCCGCGGGCGGGCGCATGTGTCCTCCGCGGGCGGGGCGCATGTGTCCTCCACCGGCGGGCGCGTACACGGAAGGGCTCCGGAATCGGCGAAGGCGTGACATAAGGGAAATATCGCCCTCCTCTTGCTACGTTGCGGAGCATGACCGCAACGAGGGCGGACGCTCCCCCGCCCGAGCTCCGCCTGCCCAAGCGGCGCGGGATGGAGCTCACCCTCCTCGTGGGGGGCGTCCTGATCTCCGTTTCCGGCTACGCGGCGGTCGGGCTCACCCACGACGGCACCGTGCCGCCGGACGTCGCCGGGTACGGCGCCGGGCTCGGTGCGCTGGCGTTGCTCGCCCATGTCGCGGTCCGCTTCCGGGCCCCGTACGCCGATCCGCTGCTGCTGCCGATCGCCGTCCTGCTCAACGGACTTGGCCTGGTGCTGATCTACCGGCTCGATCTGGAGACGCCGAGGGACCAGGCCGCGCCCACCCAGCTCGTCTGGTCCACGCTCGGCGTCGCGCTGTTCACCGTGGTGGTGGTGCTGCTGCGCGATCACCGGGTGCTCCAGCGGTACGCGTATCTCTCGGTGGCCACCGCGCTGGTCCTCCTGATCGTGCCGATCTTCTTCCCGGCGGTGAACGGGGCGAAGATCTGGATCCGGATCGGCGGACTCTCCTTCCAGCCCGGGGAGTTCGCGAAGATCCTGCTGGCGGTGTTCTTCGCCGCCTATCTGGCCGCCAACCGCAACGCGCTCGCGTACACCGGCCGCCGGATGGGGAAGCTGCAACTGCCCGCGGGCCGGGTGCTCGGGCCGATCGTGGCGATCTGGCTGCTGAGCGTCGGCGTGCTGGTGCTGGAGCGCGACCTCGGCACCTCGCTGCTCTTCTTCGGGCTGTTCGTCATCATGCTGTACGTGGCGACGGGCCGGACCGGCTGGATCGCGGTGGGCCTGCTTCTGGCGGCCGTCGGGGCGTTCGTCGTCGGGTCCTTCGAACCGCATGTCCACAGCCGGGTGCAGGACTGGCTCGACCCGTTCGCCTCGATCGACGCGGGGCGGGGACCGGGCCAGCTCGCCCAGTCGCTGTTCGCCTTCGCGGCGGGCGGGATGTTCGGGACGGGGCTCGGCGCCGGGAACTCCATCCTGATCGGCTTCGCCGCGAAGACCGACTTCATCCTGGCGACGGCCGGTGAGGAGCTGGGGCTGAGCGGGCTGACCGCGATCTTCCTGCTCTACGCGCTGCTCGTGGCGCGCGGTTACCGGGCCGGGCTCGCCCTGCGCGACCCGTTCGGGCGGCTGCTCGCCATCGGTCTCGCCTCGATCCTGGCGCTCCAGGTGTTCGTGATCGCGGGCGGGGTGATGGGGCTGATCCCGCTGACCGGGATGGCGATGCCGTTCCTCGCGCAGGGCGGGTCGTCCGTCGTCACCAACTGGATCATCGTGGCGCTGCTGATCCGGGTCAGCGATGTCGCGCGCCGGCCCCGTCCGGAACAGGTGGAGACCGGGGTCGTCGCGGCGGCCGCGGAGGAGGGGAACCGGTGATCCGCTACATCCGGCGGGCCGCCGCCTTCTGCCTGCTGCTGCTCGTGGCGCTGCTCGTCAACGCGGCCCGCGTGCAGCTCTTCGAGGCCGACGAGCTGGACGACAACCCGGCCAACCGCCGTTCGGCCATCGTCCGTTACGACCAGCCGCGCGGGAACATCCTGGTCGGCGACCGGCCCGTGACCGGCAACAAGGAGACCGGCGAGCAGCTCAGCTTCGAGCGCACCTATCTGCACGGCCCGCTGTACGCGCCGGTGACCGGATACGCCTCGCAGACGTACGGCACCACGCTGATCGAGAACGCCGAGGACGCCGTGCTCTCCGGTACGGACTCGCTGCTGGCCCCGCTGCCCTTCTGGAACGAGTTCACCCGGGGGAGGCAGCCCGGCGGCGATGTCGTCACGACCGTCAAGGCGTCGATGCAGCAGGCCGCGTACGAGGGGCTGCGCGGGCGGCGGGGCGCGGTGGCGGCCCTGGATCCGTCGACGGGCGCGATCCTGGCCCTGGTCTCGACCCCGTCGTACGACCCCGAGCGGCTGTCCGGGACCGGTGCGGCGGTGACCGACGCGTGGTCCCGGCTGAACGCCTCCACGAGCATGCCGATGCTCAACCGGGCCATCCGGCAGACCTATCCGCCGGGCTCCACCTTCAAGATCGTGACGGCTGCGGCGGCCCTGGACTCCCGGGCGGTGACGGACCCCGACGCGGCCACGGACACCCCGTCGCCGTACGTCCTGCCGGGGACGGAAACGACCCTGCCGAACGAGGCCCGGGGCTGCGAGAACGCGTCGCTGGCGGACGCGATCCGGGTCTCCTGCAACACGGTGATGGCCCATCTGGGGGTGGAGGTCGGCCTCGACGGGATGGTGGAGACGGCGCAGAAGTTCGGCTTCAACGACACCGGGCTGCGCATTCCGTCCGGGGTGGCCAGGAGCAACTTCGACACGGACATGAGCGAGGACCAGCTCGCCCTGTCCTCGATCGGGCAGTTCAACACGAAGGCGACCCCGCTCCAGATGGCGATGGTCGCCTCGGCCGTCGCCAACGGCGGGGAGCTGCGGCGCCCGTATCTGGTGGACCGGGTGACCACGAACACCGGGGACACGGTCCGGCAGGAGCGGTCGGAGTCGTACGAGCGGCCGATGAACCCGGCGACGGCGGTGCAGCTCCAGCGGATGATGGTCGAGGTGGTGGAGAACGGCACCGGGTCGAATGCGGCGATCGACGGGGTCCGGGTCGGCGGCAAGACGGGCACCGCCCAGCACGGCGTCGACAACTCGGGTCTGCCGTACGCCTGGTTCATCTCCTGGGCCCAGGCCGCCGACTCGGGCCGCCCCGCCGTCGCGGTGGCGGTGGTGGTGGAGGACGCCGCCGCCGACCGGGCCGACATCAGCGGCGGCGGCAGCGCGGCCCCGATCGCCCGGGCGGTGATGGAGGCGGCCTTGGAGGAGCGGGAGTAGTCCGGGCTCCGGTCCGCTGTGCGGGCGAGCACCCGCAGACTGGCCGCATGACACCTGCGACTTCCGCCGTGGCGCGGGCCCTGGAGCGGATCGAGCGCCTGGACCCGGCGCTGCACGCCTTCATCGAGGTCTGGCCGGATGCGGCGCTCGCCCGGGAGCGGGAGGCCGTGGCCCGGCGACTCCCCCTGGGCGGGCTGCCGTTCGCGGTGAAGGGCCCCTCCGGCATCCGGTCGTACGCGGCCCGCCGGCTGATCGCGGCGGGCGGGGTCCCGGTGGGTGCGACCTCGGTGCCCGGCCCCGGTACCGCCTGGCAGACCTGGGGGCGGGGTGCGCACGGCCGTACGGTCAACCCGTGGCGGGCGGACCGTACTCCGGGCGGGTCCTCGGCCGGGGCGGCCGTCGCGGTGGCGGCCGGAATGGCGGAGGCGGCGACGGGCGGCGACGGGGCCGGCTCGGTCCGGATCCCGGCCGCCTGGTGCGGGGTGTTCGGGCTGAAGACGACGAACGGGCTGCTGCCCTCCCCCGACCGGACCGGACTGGCCTCGGCCGGGGTGCTGGCCCGGACGGCGGCGGCAGCGGAGCCGTGTCTGCGCCGGGTGCTGGACGGCGGCGGCGCGCCGGACGAGGCCCCGGGTCTCCCTCTGCCCGCCGTGTACAGCGAGGACCTCGGGTTCGCGGAGGTGGACCCGGAGGTGGCGGCCGTCGTCCGGGCGGCCGTGGACCGGCTCGTCGCGGCGGGGACCGTACGCCTGCTGGACCGTGACGCCGGGCTGCTCGACCCGGCGGGCGCCTGGACGGCCGTACGGGGCGGCTCGCCGGACGACCCGGAGGCGGTGCGGGTGCGGCGGACGAACGACGAGCGGCTGGACGCGCTGCTCGCCGGCGGGGCCCTGCTGCTGACCCCGGCCACCCCGAACCGGCCGCACGGCCACGAGGGCCCGGGCACCCGCTACTCCACGGCGCTCACCTGGGCGTTCAACCTGAGCGGGCACCCGGCGGCGAGCCTGCCCGCCGGATTCACCGGGGACGGCTGCCCGGTGGGGCTCCAGGTGGTGGCCCCGCGCGGTGCGGACCTGGGGCTGCTCGCCGCGGCCCGCGCCGTGGAGGACGCCCTGCCCCCGGCGCGGACGCCGCCCCTGGCCGGGCGGGACTGAGCGGCGGGTCAGCCGAGCGGCCGGCGGGCCTCCTCACGGACCTTGGCCGTCTCCGCCGCGACCGCCGCCAGGTCGATGGACTTGGGGTCCTTGAGCAGGGTCTCCGGGCGGATCACCCCGATCATCGCGGCGGTGTTGTCGTCGCCCCAGGCGCACATGGGGATGTTGGCGATGCCGCCGGACTCCTTCGACCGCACGACCTGGCACTCGATCGTGATCGAGTGCCCCTCGGGCCGGAACGTCTTCGGGGGCACGACGAGGGTCGCGCCATCGGCCTCCGCCGCCCCCTCCATGATCTTGCCGCGCATGAATCCGGGGCTGGCCAGCCGCCCGTGCATCCCGGACAGCACCAACGCGCCGCCCTTGGCCGAGGTGTACTGCGCGACGACCGCCTCCGCGTCCCGGATGCTGGCGTCGGGGGTCTTCTCGATCTCCTCGCCCTCGGTCTCCGAAAGGTCCTGCTCCAGGCTGAACTCGCCGTCCAGGAGCTTCTGCTGCACGACGAGTTCGTACTCCGCCTTCGGGTACACCAGGTCGGCGCCCTTGTCGGCGAGCTGGGTGACGCCGTAGACGATGCCGCCCGCCGCCAGCACCGCGCCGACCGCGATCCCGGCGATCAGCCCGGTCCGCTTCCGGCGCGGCGGCTGCGGGCCCGCGGGCGGCCAGCCGCCCATCGCCGGGCCGCCACCGCCGGGTATGCCGGGCTGCCCCCAGCCGCCCTGCTGGGGCGGGGGCTGCTGCGGGTAGCCGTAGGGCTGTTGCTGCGGGACGGACCCCGGGGCGACCGGCGGCGGGCCGTAGGGGTTCTGCGGGGACGGCGGCCCGTAGGGGCCCTGCGGCGGGTGCGGCGGGGTGGTCATGGGCTCACGTTACGACACGTTTGCGAACGGAATTTCGGTCCGGCCGATATCGGTATCAGGTCGAGAGAATGCGGCCGGGACGAGCGGCTCCGCGCCCGCCCGGCCACCTTCCCCCGACGGCTCGCCCCGATCGGCTCACCCCAGCGGCTCACGCCTGCGCAGCCACTCCTGCGGCGCCCCGGCCGTCCCGGTCGCCGCCCCGACCACGCCGCCGGTGATGGCGCACGTGGTGTCGACGTCGCCGAGGCCCGCCGCGGTCGCCCAGAGCGCCGCTTCCAGGTCGTCCCGGTGCCGGGCCGCGCTCCACAGCGCGAAGGGCACGGTGTCGTCGGCCCGGATGCGCTGCCCGTTGCCGAGGAGGTCCGCCGCCCGCCACGGTTCGGTGCTGAACGACGTCCGTGCGGCGCGCCGCACCCCGTCGCGTACCGGCCCCTCGGGCGTACGTTCCGCGACCGCGTCCAGCGTCAGTTCGCCGCGCGCCGACAGCGCCGCCGCCACCGCGACGGCCACCGCGCCCGCGATGCCGTCCGGGTGGGCGTGGGTGACCTCGGCCGAGAGCGCGGCCTGTCCGGCGACCCGGTCCAGGTCCTCGTGGAAGCGGGCGCCGAGCGGCGCGACCCGCATGGCCGCGCCGTTGCCGAGGCTGCCGCCGTCGAAGAGTCGGGGGGCCAGGGTGCGCCAGTCGGCCGGGGCGTCGAGCAGCCGGGGCAGCAGGAGGTGCATGCCGTGGCCGTAGCCGCGGGCCTGGTCGGCGTCGAAGGCAAGTGCGTAGCAGAGCGCCAGGTGGTCCTGGTCGACGTGGCCGCGCTCGTCGAGGGAGCGGGTCAGCGCGAGGGCGAGGGCCGTGTCGTCGGTCCAGTGCCAGAGGGGTTCGGGCGGGGTGCGGCGGGCCCGGATCTCGTTCACGGCCTGCCGGGGTTCGCGGAAGAGCGGGAACCAGCGCTCCCCGAACGCGTCGCCGAGCGCGAGACCTTCGAGGCTGCGGCGGGCGGCGGCGTGACCGGCTGCGCTGACCGGGGTGGCTGCGGGCGGGTTCGTCGTCATGTCCGCATCCTGACCGCCGGCCCGGTCCGCGTACACCTCTTATCGGCCCCGCCCGCCGCGACGCCCTCAGGCGGCGTCGGCGCCCTCGTCGATCGCCTCCGCGACCTCCGCCACCCGGGCCTCCTCCTCGGCGGCGAAGCGGTCGCGGTCCAGTTGCTCGGCTATCTCCTCGTCCTGGGACATCAGCAGGTCGAGGTTGGAGTCGCCCAGTTCGAGGACGCCCATGGCGACGTACGCCTTCTGGAGGCGCGGGCCCCACAGGCCGATGTCCTTGACGCACGGGACGATGCGGCTGAAGAGCAGCTTCCGGAAGAGCTGGAGGTACTCCGAGTGCTCCGAGAGGTCCTTCGCCTCCTGCGTGCCGATGCCGAAGTTCTCCAGGACCTCGACCCCGCTGAGCCGGTCCCGCATCAGGTAGCAGCCCTCGATGACGAACTCCTCGCGCTCGCGCAGTTCGGCGTCGCTCAGCTGCTTGTAGTAGTCGCGCAGCGCCATCCGCCCGAAGGCGACGTGCCGGGCCTCGTCCTGCATGACGTACGCGAGGATCTGCTTGGGCAACGGCTGGGTCGTGGTGTCGCGGATCATCCCGAAGGCGGCCAGCGCCAGGCCCTCGATGAGGACCTGCATCCCGAGGTAGGGCATGTCCCAGCGGGAGTCGCGCAGGGTGTCGCCCAGCAGCCCCTGGAGGTTGTCGTTGACCGGGTAGAGCATGCCGATCTTCTCGTGCAGGAACCGGCCGTAGATCTCGGCGTGCCGGGCCTCGTCCATGGTCTGGGTGGCGGAGTAGAACTTGGCGTCCAGGTCGGGGACGGACTCCACGATGCGGGCCGCGCACACCATCGCGCCCTGCTCACCGTGGAGGAACTGGCTGAACTGCCAGGAGGCGTAGTGCTTGCGCAGTTCGCCGCGGTCCCTCTCCGTCATCTTCGCCCAGTGCGGGGTCCCGTAGAGGGTGAGCGCCTCGTCGGGGGTGCCGAGCGGGTCGGCGGGGTCGACCTCCAGGGACCAGTCGATGCGCTTGTCGCCGTCCCACTGCTTGTCCTTGCCCTTCCGGTAGAGGGCGAGGAGGCGCTCGCGGCCGTCGTCGTAGTCCCAGCTGAACCGGGCGGCTCCGGCGGCGGGGACCTGCCAGATCGGTTCGGCGGGCGGGCTGGTGTAGAGCTCATGGGTGGACACGGACGGCTCCTTCGCCTCGGACAGCGGGACATGATCGACAAGTTCCTTGAAGCCGAAGGCAGTTGAGCGCGCGCGCCAGCCGCCTCTTCGGCAGGTTCACACGTTGGTAGACATCGAGTCAACAAGTCGGACGGAACCGTGCGCAAGGGATTGACGGCCTTGCTGACGAGCAGTCTCATAAGGGGTGACCACCGGTAGCTTCCGTTTCCGACAGCCTCTGTTCCCGGTCCCCCTGTTCCCGGTCCCCCTGTGAGGTGCTCCCGCCATGACGACCGTCACCGCTCGCGATGCGACCGTGCTCCGCGACGCGCTCGGGCCGCTCCGCGACCGCGAGCAGATCGCCCTGCGGCTGCTCGAATCCTCGGCCAGGCACTCCTTCGACCCCGACACCGAACTCGACTGGGACGCGGCCGTCGAGGACGGCAGGTGGTTCTGGCCGCCGGAGCTGCTCTCGCTGTACGGGACCCCGATGTGGGACCGGATGTCCGAGGAGCAGCGCCTCGACCTCTCCCGGCACGAGGCGGCGGCCCTGGCCTCGCTCGGCATCTGGTTCGAGATCATCCTGATGCAGTTGCTGGTCCGGCACATCTACGACAAGCCCGTCACCAGCAACCACGTCCGCTACGCGCTCACGGAGATAGCCGACGAGTGCCGGCACTCGATGATGTTCGGGCGCATGATCGACTGGGGCGGCGCCCCGACGTACCCGGTGCCGCGCGTCTACCACAACCTCGCGCGGGTCCTGAAGACCGTCTCCACCACCCCCGGTTCGTTCGCCGCGACCCTGCTCGGCGAGGAGATCCTCGACTGGATGCAGCGTCTGACCTTCCCGGACGAGCGGGTACAGACCCTGGTGCGCGGGGTGACCCGGATCCATGTCATCGAGGAGGCCCGGCACGTCCGGTACGCCCGGGAGGAGCTGCGCCGCCAGATGGTGACCGCCCCGCGCTGGGAGCGGGAGCTGACCAAGGTCAGCTGCGGCGAGGCGGCCCGGGTGTTCTCCGTCTGCTTCGTGAACCCGCAGGTGTACGAGAACGTCGGCCTGGACCGCCGGGAGGCCGTCGCCCAGGTGAGGGCGAGCGGGCACCGCGCGGAGGTCATGCAGTCCGGCGCGAAACGGCTCACCGACTTCTTCGACGACATCGGGCTGCTGAACGGGGTCGGCCGCCGACTGTGGCGAAGCTCCGGACTGCTGGCCTGAGGTGTACCGGCCGGCACGGTCTAGGCTCGGGGGCATGACGTCCACCGCCGCAGTCCCGCCGCCCCGGGCGACGTACCGGAGGCTCAGCGTCGAGGAGCGCCGCGCCCAGCTGCTGCTGGCAGCGCTCGGCCTCTTCGCCCACCGGGCGCCCGACGAGGTGTCGCTCGACGAGGTGGCGGTGGCGGCCGGGGTGTCCCGGCCGCTCGTCTACCGCTACTTCCCGGGCGGACGGCAGCAGTTGTACGAGGCCGCGCTCGGCTCGGCGGCGGACGAGCTGACGCTGTGCTTCACCGAACCGCCGGTGGGCCCGCCGACCGAACGGGTGGCCCGGGTCCTGGACCGCTACCTCTGCTTCGTCGACGAGCACGACACCGGGTTCAGCGCACTGCTGCGCGGCGGGAGCGTGGTGGAGACCTCCCGGACGACGACGATCGTGGACGGGGTGCGCCGGGCCGCGGCCGACGAGATCCTGCGGCACCTCGGGCGGGTGGGCGGGGCCGGGGAACAGCCCGCCGGGCCGAGGCTGCGGATGATGGTGCGCAGTTGGATCGCGGCCGTCGAGGCGGCCTCGCTGATGTGGCTGGACGACGGGAAGCAGCCGGCCGCGGCCGAGCTGCGCGGCTGGCTGGTCGACCATCTGATCGCCCTGCTCGCGGCGACCGCGGCCTCCGATCCGGAGACCGCGGCGGTGATGAACGACCTGCTGGCCCTGGAGACGCCCGAAGGACCGGCCGGACAGCTGGCGGAACGAGTAATTCCGGTCGTCGCGGAGGCGGCGCACCTGCTGCCCGCGTCCCCTGCGTCAGACTGACCGGGTGAAGAGCGAGAACACCCCTTTCCGCGGCGGCCCCCTGGACGGCCGGGTCCTGCCGGTCCTGCTGGGCCCGACCGGCCATCCGCCGAAGTGGTACGAGGTCCCCGTGCCCTCCCCCGACGGCGGCCCCGCCACGGTGTACGCCTACCAGCGGGTCCCGGCCGGCTACACCAAGCGGCTCGGGCTCCAGCGCGGCTGGGTGTACGAGTACGCCCCCGGCGGCCGTGAGCACCGCACGCTCAAGTGGCCCTGGTCCAAGCCGCCCCGCCGCGACTGAACGACGGCGGGCGGTCCTCGCGTACGGCACAGGCTCTAAGATCGACGGTCAGGCGCCGGGGACGGGCCATCCGGTCGCCGTACAACGGTCACAAGGGGGTGCGCCATGGAGGCGCTGCGTCAGGACGATCCACGCCGCTTCGGCCGCTTCACCGCGCTGGCCCGCTTCGACGAGGGCGCGAGCGCCGTGCGGTACGTGGCCCGGGATCTCGCGTCCGGCGAGACGGCCCTGATCACCGCCGCCCGCCCCGAACTGGCCGCCGTCCCCGTCTTCAGCCGCCGCTTCCAGGCCGAGGCCCGCACCGCCGAACGTCTCGCGGGCGGCTGGGTGACCCCGCCCCTGGACGGCGGCGACCCGGCACGGACACCCGAGGACGAGGCGGAACCGCTCTGGACGGCGGCGGGTTACGTCCCCGCGCTGCCGCTGGCCGAGGCGATCGCGATCGCCGGTCCGCTGCCCGAGCGGGCCCTGCGGGTCCTGGGCGCGGGCGTCGCCGAGATCCTCTCCCGGGTGCACGCCGCCGGGTCCGTGCTCCAGGGCCTGGCCCCCGGCACGGTGCTGCTGGCCGCCGACGGCCCCCGCCTCACCGCCTTCGGCCCGCTGGGCGCTGCGGCCTCGGCGGAGGCCCGCCCGGGCGGCCAGCTGTCGGTACGGCTCGGCTATCTGACGCCCGAGCAGATCGAGGGCAAGGAGGTCTCCGCCGCCTCCGACCTGTTCGTGCTGGGGCTGCTGCTGGCGTACGCGGCGACCGGGACGACCCCGTTCACGGAGGGCCCGGCCGAGGAGGCCACCCGCCGGATCGCCGAGGACGAGCCCGGACTCGACGCCGTACCGGAGGAGTTGCGCGAGCTGATCGCGAACTGCCTGGCGAAGGACCCGGATCAGCGGCCCACCGCCGGCACGGTCGCCGCCGAACTGGCCCTGGAAGGCGCGGCGGGCCTCGCCCGGGGCGGCTGGCTGACCGAGCCGCTCGCGGCGGCGGTGGCGGACCAGGAGGCGCGGGTCCTGGCCCTGGAGGTGCCGGAGGAGGGGGACGCCACGGCGGACCCCGGCACCGCGGACCCCGTTACGGCGGATTCCGGTACGGCGGATGTCCCGGCGGCCCCCGAGGACGCCCGGCCCGCGGACGCGGCCGCGCCGCCGGTCGCGGCCTCCGGGGCTCCCGAGGCCGAGAGCCCCGCCCCGGAGCCCGAGGACGCCCGGCCGGCGGACGCGGACGCGCTCCGGAAGCCCGCCGACGCCGACGCGCCCGCGCGGAACACGGGCGGGAACGGCGATGGGGACGGAAACGGCGATGGGGACGGGGGCATCGGTGAGGACCGGGGCACCACCCGCTTCCTCAACACCGGGCCGCGCCCGCCCCACAACGACCGGCCGACCACCCAGCTCGCCCTCCCCCACGAACTCACCGCGCCCCAGGCCCCGGCCGCCCTCCCGGCCGCGCACTCCGCGCAGCCCGCCGCACCGCTCGCCCTGCCCACCGGCCCCGCCGCCCCGCAGCAGCCGGAACACACGCACGGCGGACCCGCCCCGTACCCCGCGGCCGCGCTCCCGGCCGGGCCCGCGGGTCCGGGCGGGCCCGGCGGAGGGCCGATGGTGTCGTTGCCGCTGCCTCCCGCACCGGCCCCGGCGCCCGACCCCGCCACCAGCCGCCGGACGCTGCTGACCATCGCGGCGGCGGCCGTCGGCGGGCTGATCGTGGGCGGCGGTTCGGTCGCCGCGCTCGGGTCCGGGGGCACCGCCGAGGCGACGGACGACAAGCCGGCGCCCAAGCCCCGACCCACGCTCCCGGGGCAGGCCCCCGAGCCGCGCTGGATCTACGCGCACCCGGCCTCCGAATCGTCCCCGCTCACCACCGCGCTCTGGCAGGACAAGCTGCTCGTGGTGACCAGCGAGAGCCAGGCCAGCGCCGTGGACCTGCGCACCGGCAAGCGGCTGTGGCAGCGTGCGGACGGAGCGAAGGGGCAGGCCGCGCTGGCGGCGGGCGCGGATCTGGTCTTCGTGGCGAGCCCGACGGAGTTCCTGTGGCTGTCGCCGAAGAACGGCAAGGTCGTGCACCGCGTGCGCTACACGGAGGCCTTCGACGACCTGCCGGGGCTCACCGTCGGGCGGCTGGCCGGAAGTTCCGGCCCGGTCATCTGGTTCACCGGGTCGCACACGGTCGTCGAGAAGGCCCCGAAGCCGAAGAAGGGCAAGAAGAAGGGCAAGGACAAGGAAGTCGTCGAGGCCTACTTCTTCGCGTACGACATCGTGCAGCGCAAGGAGCTGTGGCGCACCTCCGTGCCCGCGGGCCGCGACCCCGGCACCCCCGCCTACCGGGTGGTCGCGGAGCGCTCCGCCGACGTCCTCGTACGGCAGGACGCGGCCAGTCTGACGGCGGCCGAGGTAAAGAAGGCCAAGGGGAAGGGGTCGGTCCGTTCGTTCGACCAGAAGACCGGCAAGCTGCTGTGGACCAAGCAGTACGGCGCCGCGTCCCTGGAGGCCGCCACCACGGGCGACGAGGACGGCACGCTGTACGCGGCGGTCGGCCGGGACCTCCAGGCCTTCGAGGCGGACACGGCGAAGCCGCTGTGGCGCGTCGAGGGCAGCGAGGACTCGTGGTTCGGCACCCCGTTGATCGCCGGACCCCTGATCCACACCACCGAACGCAGCCGGCTGGTCGGCGCGGTGGAGCGGGAGAGCGGTCGGCTCGTGTGGCGGCGCTCCACCGAGGTACCGGGCACCGGCCCCGCCCCCTCGCTCACGCTGAGCGGCAGCGAGAAGACGCTGATCGCCGCCGATGCCGTCCAGGTCACCGCGTTCGCGGCGGCCGACGGTGAACGGCTGTGGAAGTTCCAGGACATCGGGGCAGCGGACCCCAAGGGGGAACCGGTCCGCGCGTCGTACCGGACGCTCGCCTTCGGCAAGACGGTCGTCGTCCAGCGGGACAGGTCCTTCTACGCCTTCCCAGTGGCCTGAGAAAGTGTTGGGTAAGCCGTTGATCACTCGCGGTTGAGGTCTTCGGTGAGGCGT
>NZ_BMSG01000049.1 GCF_014649035.1 Streptomyces sindenensis | reverse complement strand
GACCCGATCAACATGGTTCAGCCCGCTTCGCGAAGATCATTTCGCTGAGAAAACCTCACTGTCTCACTGAACCTTGGGAGATCTCACCGAACTTTGAGATAGGACTACAGAAGACCGAGCCCGGAGGAGCGCCTGGAATACATCCGGCGACACTCCTGGACGGGCTCGGTCGCGTCGATCGCGGTCCCGGGTCCGGGCCTCTCAGTGGTGGAGGGTCTTTTCCTTGTCGGCGACGATCTTGTTGATCTGCTCAGTGCACTGTTCGGCGAGGGACCGCAGTTCCGTCGCTTCCTCGCCGCTGGCGGCTTCCAGGGCTTCCCGCAGTGCCGTACGTACCTGGACGTGCGCTTCCTCGCCACGCCCGGACGCCTCTTTTTGCGCTTGCTTGCGCTGGTCGCTCGTCAGCGGAGGCACAGGAACGCGTACGCTGCCGCCGCCCCCTTCCGGCGTCGGGTTGAACTGCGCGCTACGGATGACCTGGTGGATCGCGTCGGCGTGACTGGGGTCCCAGGGCTTGACCCAGAGCGCGGTCGTCCCGGCGAGGGTGATCGACGCGAGCTGTCCCAGAGGCGTCGACGTGCCGCCCGTCTCCACCCCGAGGCCCTCCAGCAGCCCCGGCCGCGCCCGGCCGTCGGAGATCTTCTGCAAGTCGGAGCGCAGGGCCCCGGAGATCGTCTCCAGCTTCGCCGCGAAATCCTTCTTGGCATCTTCCAGGGTGGGCATCGGCATGTCCTTTCCGCTCAATCCGGCTCGAAGCCTCTGGCTGCCCACGGCAGAAGCGCATAACCCCGGAGCGAAAACCATTACCTCGAACGGGGTACGCCGCAGTCCCGACGGCCTCTACGGCCGCGAGCCGCGCACGGATACGGGTCACCTGCGACTGCACTCCTGTGCCACCGAACCTTGTCCGTTTGCGAACGAACTTTGGCCTAGGCAGGATCAACCCAGACTTCGAAGTCGAGTCCACCGATTCACCCCGGTTCTCGTGGATCGGGGCGACGCCGCTGACCAGAGAATGCGACTCCAGAAGCTCCACGATCAGGTCGCGGATGCCTTCACCGGACGGCCGTTTCGTCGGCGTGATCCTGAGATCCTCCGCGCCCATCCCCGCTTTCCAGTTCATCGCTCGTCCATCTCCCTCTCAACGACAGGCGATCAAACTTCAATGGCAATCGCTCAAGGTTCGGTGTCACAGGACGACGAGTCCGTTCCGCGCCATCAGGATCGAGCCCGCGCCCATGCACTGTGAGCGAATGCGCGGCCGCGTCACCGAAGGTTGATCGCGCCGGCCGGGTGGCCGGACATCGGCCTGTCGACCTGTCGTGATGGTGCGTGCCGTGCGGTCGCGCCGCACGGGCGCCGACGGCACCGACCCCGGGAGGCCGCAGCGGGGATGCGGGGCGGATGGAGCGATCCACCGGTGGATACAGGCGCCCTCGTCAGGGGCCGGCGGTGGCGGTGGCTTCGGGGGCGGGGGTGTCATGCAGCCCGAGACGCAGGTGTTCGACGTGGTAGAGGGCCTGGTCGAGGAGTTCGGCGACGTGGTTGTCGTAGAGGGAGTAGACGATGCTGCGGCCCTGGCGTTCGCCGGTGACCAGGCCGAGGTTGCGCAGCAGGCGGAGCTGGTGGGAGCAGGCCGAGTTCTCCATGCCGACGGCTTCGGCCAGGTCGCTCACGGAGCAGGGGCCTTCCTGGAGCCGGGCGAGGATGTAGAGCCGGGAAGGCGTCGCGAGGGCCTGGAGAGTGGCGGCGACGTCGGCGGTACCGACCGCGTCGAGACGTTCACGCGTTCTGCCGCTGTTGGTGATGTCGCGTCCGTGGCCCATGACCCCATCATAGCGACGACAAGTGAAGACCTGTTCATATGTTCCTGTACGGTGGAGGTGTCGCCCCGTCCCGCCCGTGAAGGGTTGTTTTGTCATGTCTTCTGTCCTGGACCAGCGGTCCGCGCCGCCCGCCGGCGGCCCCCGCCCGGCCCCTCCCCGCCGCCGTACCCGTCTGCTGGCGCTGCCGGAGGCCCGGTGGGCGCTCGCTTCCCTGTTGCTGTTCCTGCTCGCCCTCCCCGTCCACCTGCTGGACGGTCCCGGCTGGCTGTGGGGGACGCTGTTCGCCGCCACGTACGTCACCGGCGGGTGGGAGCCAGGGTGGGAAGGGCTGAAGGCCCTGAAGGACAAGACGCTGGACGTGGACCTGTTGATGGTGGTGGCCGCGCTCGGGGCCGCCGCGATCGGCCAGATCCTCGACGGTGCACTGCTGATCGTCATCTTCGCCACCTCCGGCGCCCTGGAAGCCGTCGCCACCGCCCGGACCGCAGACTCCGTGCGCGGCCTGCTCGACCTCGCCCCCACCACGGCGACCCGGCTCCTGCCGGACGGCACCGAGGAGACGGTGGACACCGGACGCCTGGCGGTCGGGGACACCATCCTGGTCCGGCCCGGAGAGCGGGTCGGCGCGGACGGGCAGGTGATCGACGGGGCCGGTGACGTCGACCAGGCCACCATCACGGGCGAGCCGCTGCCGGTCGCCAAGCAGGCGGGGGACGAGGTGTTCGCCGGTACGGTCAACGGCACCGGGGCCCTGCGGGTGCGGGTGGAGCGGGACCCGTCGGACTCGGTGATCGCCCGGATCGTGAAGATGGTCGAGGAAGCCTCCGAGACCAAGGCCCCCACCCAGCTGTTCATCGAGAAGATCGAGCAGCGGTACTCGATCGGCATGGTCGTCGCGACCCTCGCCGTCTTCGGCATCCCGCTCGCCCTCGGTGACACGCTCGATTCGGCGCTGCTGCGGGCGATGACGTTCATGATCGTGGCCTCGCCGTGCGCCGTGGTGCTTTCCACGATGCCGCCGCTGCTGTCCGCCATCGCCAACGCCGGACGCCGGGGCGTGCTGGCGAAGTCCGCCGTCGTGATGGAACGCCTAGGCCAGATCGACACCGTCGCCCTGGACAAGACCGGCACCCTCACCGAAGGCGTCCCCTACGTCACGAACCTGCGCCCGCTGCCCGGCAGCGACCTGGACGACACCGCTCTGCTGGCCCTGGCCGCCTCCGCCGAACACCCCAGCGAACACCCGCTCGCCCGTGCCGTCGTCACCGCCGCCCGCGAGCGGAACCTCGCCCTGGCCGACGCCGACGACTTCACCTCCACCCCCGGTCAAGGCGTCACCGCCACCATCAACGGCCACACCGTCACCGTCGGCGCACCCGCCCGCCTCCCGGCCCCCGACACCGGCGAGCAGCACCAGGAGGTGGTGGCCGAGCTGGAGGAGGCCGGACGTACCGCGGTCGTCGTCGTCCGCGACGGCGTTCCGGTGGGCGTGCTGGGGGTCGCTGACCGGCTGCGGCCGGACGCGGCGGCCACTGTCGCCGCCCTCACCCGCCTGACCGGCCGCGCGCCCGTCCTGCTCACCGGTGACAACGAGCGCGCCGCCCGCCGTCTGGCCGCCGAGGTCGGCATCACCGAGGTCCGCGCCGGTCTGCTGCCCCAGGACAAGGTCGCCGCCGTCAAGGAATGGGAAGCTCAGGGCCGCAAGGTGCTGGTCGTCGGTGACGGCGTCAACGACGCCCCCGCCCTGGCCGCCGCGCACTCCGGGATCGCGATGGGCAAGGCAGGCTCCGACCTCGCGCTGGAGACCGCCGACGCGGTCGTGGTCCGCGACGAACTGGCCACCATCCCCTCCGTCGTTCAGCTCTCCCGCACCGCACGCCGCCTCGTCGTCCAGAACCTGATCATTGCCGGAGCCTTCATCACCGTCCTGGTCGCCTGGGACCTGACCGGAAACCTCCCCCTCCCGCTCGGAGTCGCCGGCCACGAAGGCTCCACCGTCATCGTCGGCCTCAACGGCCTGCGTCTCCTGCGCGAAGCCGCCTGGCCCCGCCTCACCCAGGACACCGCGTGAGCAAACGCACCCGCCGTGCCGCCCCCACCACAGGGGGCGGCACAGCCCACCGTCGCCGTCTGCCGGGGCTGCTGCTGAGGCACCCCCAAGATTCCGCCCTCCGGCAGAGCGTCGGACGGTTCACCGACCGCCTGCACACCTGAGCGTATCGCCCTATATTCGGTCGGTATGGGAGCATCCACGGAACCCGGAACCCTCCGCGGCGGGCAACATCCTGGGCCCGACCTGGCCGGGCGTGTGGCGCTCGTCGCCGGAGGGACCCGCGGGGCCGGGAGAGGCATCGCCGTCCAGCTCGGAGCCGCCGGGGCGACCGTGTACGTGACCGGCCGGACCAGCGGTTCCGAGCGCTCCGAGATGGACCGGCCCGAGACGATCGAGGAGACCGCGGCCCTGGTCGACGCGGCGGGCGGGCGGGGGATCGCCGTCCAGGTCGACCATCTGGTCCCCGACCGGGTCAGGGCGCTCGTGGCCCGGATCGCGAGCGAGCAGGGAGCCCTGCACCTCCTGGTGAACGACATCTGGGGGGCGGAGATCGAGTGGGACAAGCCGGTGTGGGAGTCGTCCCTCGACACCGGACTGCACACCCTGCGGCTGGCCGTCGACACTCACGCGATCACCAGTCACTTCGCGCTGCCGCTGCTGATCGAGACACCGGGCGGGCTGGTCGTCGAGATGACCGACGGGACGGACGAGTACAACGCGTCCCACTACCGCGTCTCGTTCTTCTACGACCTGGCGAAGGCCGCGGTGCACCGGATGGCCTTCGCCCTCGGCCATGAACTGGCACCGCACGGCGCGACGGCCGTGGCGCTCACCCCCGGGTGGCTCCGGTCGGAGGCCATGCTCCAGGCCCACGGGGTGACCGAGGCCACCTGGCGGGACGCCGTCGCGCACGCTCCCCACTTCGCGATCTCCGAGTCACCCGCGTACGTCGGCCGTGCCGTGGCCGCCCTCGCCGGTGATCCCGACGTGGCCCGGTGGAACGGCAGGTCGCTCTCCAGCGGGCAGCTCGCCCAGGTGTACGGCTTCACCGATGTGGACGGGGACCGGCCCGACGCCTGGCGCTATCTGACCGAGGTCCAGGAGCCGGGTCTCCCGGCCGACGTGACGGGCTACCGCTGACGCGGCCCGTCCGACGGGCCCTCCGCTCCCCCTCGGCCGACGGCACCGGGGCCTCTCAGCAGGCGGCTCAGGCGCGATGCCAACGGCCTCCCGGGCACGCGGCTGCTTCCGCCGTGCACACGCGGATCGTCGGTGACGTCGTACCGCTTCACATAGGCGCCGAGGAACGCCTGGAGCGTGGCGATGGCCGGGATGGCGACCAGCGCACCGACCGCGCCGAGCAGGGCCGTGCCCGCGATGACCGATCCGAAGGCGACCGCGGGATGGATGTCGACGGTCTTCGCGGTCAGCTTGGGCTGGAGCACGTAGTTCTCGAACTGCTGGTAGATCACCACGAATCCGAGCACCCACACCGCGAACCAGGGGTCGACCGTGAAGGCGATCAGCATGGGCAGGGCGCCCGCGAGATACGTGCCGATGGTGGGGATGAACTGCGAGACGAGTCCGACCCAGACCGCGAGCGCCGGGGCGTAGGGCACCCCGAGAATCACCAGCAGGATGTAGTGCGCGACACCGGAGATCAGCGCCATCAGACCGCGCGAGTAGATGTACCCGCCGGTCTTGTCGACCGCGATCTCCCAGGCGCGCAGCACCTCGGTCTGCCGGGCCGGCGGCAGGACGGAGCAGAGGGCACGGCGGAGCCGGGGGCCGTCGGCCGCGAAGTAGAAAGAGAACAGGAAGATCGTCAGCAGCCGGAACAGCCCGCCGATGACCGTGGTGGAAACGTCGAGCACTCCGGTGGCGCTGTTCTGGACGTACTTCTGCAACCAGTCGGAGTGCAGCAGGCTGTCCTGGACCTCGACCCGGGAGAGTTCGGTGTGGAAGGTCTGGTTGATCCAGTTGATCACCGAGTCGATGTACTTGGGGAACTCGTCGACCATGTCGACGATCTGGCCCGCGAGCATCGATCCCAGCAGCACCACGAACCCGACCCCGAAGATCGTCAGGCCCAGGAAGACGAGAAACGTGGCGAACCCTCGCCGTATGCCGCGACTCGCCATCCGGCCGACCGCGGGCTCGATGGCGAGCGCGAGGAAGAACGCGATCAGCACGTTCGTCAGCAACCCGATGAGCTGGTCGAACGCCCAGCTGCTGAGCTGGAAGCACGCATAGAGCGCAAGGGCCAGCACCATCGCACGCGGCAGCCAGCCGGGCATACGGACCCCACCGGCACCGGACGGCGGCGCGGGTGGCGTGGCCGGCGGAACGGGCGGGGCGGCGGACGGCTGGGCCGGGGCGCTCTCGTCTGTCGATGACACGGGACAAGTCTCGCCCACGCCACGGACAGCCGGTCCCCCGCCCCGAACCGGCCGCTCCGGCTCCGCTCCCGCCGAGAACGGGGCCTACGGGCTCAGCGCTTGTCCGCCGGAACGTCCATGGCCGCACACACCCCGCGCCAGACGTCCTTGGCGTCCCAGCCCGCCTCCAGGGCCTGGTGCACCGTGCGACCGCCGAGCTCGGCCATCACATGGTCACGGGCGAAGGAGTCCGCGTACGCCGCACCGAAGTGGTCGGCCATCCGCTCCCAGAAAATCGTCAACCGCATGCCATCAGTATCCCGCTCCTGAGAGTGCAGCAGGTCCACCTGGCATGTGCCCGGGCTCTTCGCCCTCTACGGTCGGTCCATGGCTGGAACCGGAGCACACACCCTTGCCCGTGCCGAGCAGTTCATCTGGCTCACCGCCCGCGTCCTCGAACAGAGGAGGTTCGCCCATGCCTTCCTGGACGGAGACCCCGACGCCGTCGAGACGGCCCTGACCGCCTACCTGAACAAGGACGGCGGCTACGGTCACGCACTGGAACCGGACCTGCGGGGCCCGGTCAGTCAACCGCTGCACACCGCCCACGCACTGAGCGTTCTCGACTCGATCGACCGCTGCGACGGACAGCGCGTTGAACGGATCTGCCGTTATCTGACCGATGTGTCAACCAAAGAAGGCGCGCTGCCCGCTCTGCTGCCCACGCAGCGTGGCTATCCGGCGGCACCGTTCATCCCGATCGTGGACGATCCGCCGCCGGAGCTGCTCGCGACCGGCCCGGTCGTCGGGCTGCTGCACGGGAATCAGGTGTGGAACGCCTGGCTGTTCCGGGCGACGGACTTCTGCTGGAGCGCGGTCGAGGCTCTGGAGCAGTCGCATCCCTACGAGGTCGAGGCCGCGGTCGCTTTCCTGGACGGCGCCCCGGACCGCGCCCGCGCGGAGGTGACGGCCGACCGCCTCGGCCGCCTGGTGCGCGAACAACGGCTGGCGGTGCTCGACCCCGCCCGGCGCGAGGAGTACCCGGTGGCGGCCGGCTACGCCCCCGGCGAGCACCACTTCCCGCACGACTACGCCCGTACGCCCGGGTCCCTGGCCCGCCGCTGGTTCACCGACGAGGAGCTGGAGCGCTCGCTCGACCACCTGGCCGCCGAGCAGCAGGACGACGGCGGATGGCCCGTGACCTGGCGTCAGTGGGCTCCGGGAACCGCGTTGGAAGGGCGCCCGCTGGTGACACTCAGGGCCTTGGAGACGCTCCGCGCGTACGGTCGCCCGCTCGGCTGACCCCGCGGCAGGCCCGCACAGGACTCGGCGAACCTCGGTGGCAGGCCGACAGAAGCACCGGGCCGTCCGCTCAGGCCAGCGCCCGTACGCCCGCCGTGACGAGAACGCCCGCGCCGACGACGACCAGGAAGGGAGCGCGAAGGACCAGGGCGAGTGCCGCCGCGCCGAGGCCGGCGGCACGGGCGTCGAGGACGAGCTGCTGGCCGTCGCCGAAGGTCTGCTGCGCGGTGAGTGCCGCGAGCAGCGCCACGGGCAGGAGGGCGGCCATCCGCTGGACGAGCGGCCGTTCCAGTACGCCCGCGGGGACCAGCAGGCCCAGGAGTTTGGCGAGGTAGCAGCCCGCCACGGTCAGTCCGATGGCGATCCAGACGTTCATGAGTGCCGCTCACCCTTCTTCCGCTGTGTCACTGTTCCGTCCGAGCCCTTCCCGTCGCCCGGCCCCTTCCTCTTCCGTCCCATGAGGAAGAGGACTACGGGCGCGGCGAGCGCCGAGAGCAGGACGGGCACCCCCGCCGGCAGCACAGGCAGCAGGGTCAGGGCCAGGACGACGGCCAGTCCCGCCGTGACGCGTTCGGTGGTGCTCGTGAGCATCGGCGCGAGCAGCGCGAGGAACACCGCGGGGCTCGCCGCGTCGAGACCCCACGCGTCGGTGTCGCCCAGCGCCTCGGCGCCCAGAGCGCCCACCAGGGTGGTGAGGTTCCACAGTACGTACAGGGTGAGTCCGGTGACCGTGAAACCGATACGCGCCGCCCGCCGGGTGGGCTGGGGCAGGGTGACCGCGGTCGTCTCGTCGATGACCCAGTGGGCGGCGAACGGACGCACCGCCCGGGGAAGGGCGAGCAGTTGGGAGAGTCGCAGCCCGTAGAACGCGTTCCGAACGCCCAGGAAGAACGCTCCGGCCGCCGCGGTGTACGGGTTGCCGCCCGCCGCCAGCGCCCCGACCAGGGCGAACTGCGAGGCGCCGGTGAAGACGAGAAGGCTCAGGACGCAGGTCTGGAGCAGGCTGAGGCCGGAGCCGGCGGAGGTGACGCCGAAGGCGAAGCCGGAGAGGCCGACGGCGATGCCGACGCCGAGTGCGTCCCGGACGACGGCCGCGTCCGGCTTGTCCGGTCGGGCCTCGGACGCCGGGCCGGGCGGGCCTGCGGCTATGGCACCGGGCGTGCCGGTGCTCTCTGGGGGTGCTGTCTGTTCTGCCACGCCCGGAACGCTACGGGGATCTCCGGGGCCCGGTCTTGTACGTTCTTGCACACCCGCCGACCACCGGTTTCCCGCTCTCCGGCACCACGGGGTCCTCACCCACCGGGGCGCAGCACTCCCCGCTCGCGCTGGTATGCGCCCGGCGGCACCCCCACGATCCGGGTGAAGTGCCGATTGAGGTGCGGCTGATCCGTGAAGCCGACGGCGGTCGCGGCCTCGGCCGGGGCGACCCCCGCGTCGAGCATGCGGCGCGCCCTGCGCACCCGGGCGTCCGTGAGCCAGGTGTGGGGCGGCATCCCGTACTCCTTCTTGAAGGCCCGCAGCAGCGCGAACGGGCCGGTGCCCAGCTCGGCGGCGAGCGTCTCCAGCGTGGGCGGGTCGGCCATGCGCTCCTCCAGCACGGCGCGGGCCCGTCCGGCGTTCCGCGCGCCCCCGGTGTGCGCGGTCAGCCCGGGCAACGGGCTGCCGTGCCGGCCGATGAGCCGGGTGACCAGGATCCGCAACAGGCTGTCGGCCGCCAGCGCGTTGCCCTCCTCCGCCGCCCGGTGCACCTCGGTGATCAGCCGGGAGGCGTGGGGGTCGGTCACCCGGGTCTCGGCGAAGCCGACCGTGCCGCGCAGGGACGTCACCTCGGCCGCGATGTCGTTGACGACCTGCGCCGACGGGTAGAGCGTGGAGTACGCCCAGCCCTCGGGCGCCCCGGAGCGGGCGGTGTGCGGCACCTCCGGGTTGATCATGACGACGGTTCCGGGGACCGCGTGGACCGTGCCGCCCGGCAGCCCCACGTCCTCCACCCCGCCGGTGACCGCTCCGAAGACATAGCCCTCGTGGCTGTGGCGGGGGAAGGTGTGGCGGACGTACCGGGCGCGCAGCAGATCGAGGTCGGGCAGCGCGGCGTACTGCCAGTGCCGTGCCCACTCACCCGCGCCGTCCGCTCCCGCCATGGGGCCATTCTCGCAGGTCCGGGTCGTGCGCGACCGGCCGAGCGGGCCATCGTGGGCGGCGCCACCGGCCCGTTGTCAGTGGCGGGGTGCACGATGGGGGACATGACCGGATCAGCGCTCGACGCGTTCTCGCCCGCGACCCGCAGTTGGTTCGCCGGGGCCTTCAGCGCGCCCACGGCCGCGCAGGAGGGCGCCTGGCGGGCCATCGCCGAGGGCAGTGACGTCCTGGTCGTCGCGCCGACCGGTTCGGGCAAGACGCTGGCCGCGTTCCTCGCCTCGCTGGACCGGCTGGCCGCCGAGCCGCCGCCCGCCGACGCCAAGAAGCGCTGCCGGGTGCTGTACGTGTCTCCGCTCAAGGCTCTCGCGGTGGACGTCGAGCGCAATCTCCGCTCGCCGCTGACCGGAATCCGCCAGGAATCGGTGCGCCTGGGCCTGCCGGAGCCCGAGGTGCGGGTCGGTATCCGGTCCGGGGACACCCCGCCGGCCGAGCGGCGCTCCATGGTCACCAGGCCGCCGGACATCCTGATCACCACGCCCGAGTCGCTGTTCCTGATGCTGACGTCCTCCGCCCGGGACGCACTGGCGGGGGTGGAGACGGTGATCCTCGACGAGGTGCACGCGGTCGCCGGGACAAAGCGGGGCGCCCACCTCGCGCTCTCCCTGGAGCGGCTCGACGAGCTGCTGGCCCGTCCCGCCCGGCGCATCGGCCTGTCCGCGACGGTCCGCCCGGTCGACGAGGTGGCGCGCTTCCTCTCGCCGCAACGGAAAGTGGAGATCGTCCAGCCCCGCTCCACCAAGGAGTTCGACCTCTCGGTCGTCGTCCCGGTCGAGGACCTGGGCGAGCTGGGCGGCTCCCCCGCCACCGACGGCGACTCCGGCCAGGCGGACAAACCCTCGATCTGGCCGCATGTCGAGGAGCGCATCGCCGATCTCGTCCAGTCGCACCGCTCCACCATCGTCTTCGCCAACTCCCGGCGCCTGGCGGAACGCCTGTGCAACCGGTTGAACGAGATCGCCTACGAGCGGGCGACCGGCACCCCCTTCGACCCGGACGACCCGGCCCCCGCGCTCCCGGAGGCGCACGCCCCCGCCGAGATCATGGCCCAGTCCGGTGCGGGCAAGGGCGCCCCCGCCCTGCTGGCCCGCGCCCACCACGGGTCGGTCTCCAAAGAGCAGCGCGCCCAGGTCGAGGAAGACCTCAAGGCGGGCCGGCTGCCCGCCGTGGTCGCCACCTCCAGCCTGGAACTGGGCATCGACATGGGCGCGGTCGACCTGGTGGTCCAGGTCGAGTCCCCGCCCTCCGTCGCCTCCGGGCTCCAGCGGGTGGGCCGCGCCGGACACCAGGTGGGCGCGGTCTCGACCGGAGTGGTCTTCCCGAAGTACCGGGGCGACCTGGTGCAGGCCGCCGTGGTCACCGAGCGGATGCGCGAGGGGGCCATCGAGGCGTTGCGCATCCCGGCCAATCCGCTGGACGTCCTGGCGCAGCAGCTGGTCGCCATGGTGGCCCTGGACAGCTGGCAGGCCGACGACCTGCTGGCCCTGGTGCGGCGGGCCGCCCCGTTCGCCTCACTGCCCGAGTCGGCGTTCACCGCCGTCCTGGACATGCTCGCCGGGCGCTATCCCTCCGACGCCTTCGCGGAGCTGCGCCCCCGGGTGGTGTGGGACCGCGTGGGGGGTACGGTCACGGGCCGCCCCGGTGCGCAGCGGCTCGCCGTCACCTCGGGCGGCACCATCCCGGACCGCGGCCTCTTCGGGGTCTTCCTGGCCGGGGCGGACCCGAAGAAGGGCGGCGGCCGGGTCGGCGAGCTGGACGAGGAGATGGTCTACGAATCCCGCGTCGGCGACGTCTTCACCCTGGGCACCACGTCCTGGCGGATCGAGGACATCACTCGGGACCGGGTCCTCGTCTCGCCCGCCCCGGGCGTTCCGGGGAGGCTGCCGTTCTGGAAGGGCGACCAGCTGGGCCGCCCGCTGGAGCTCGGCCGCGCCCTGGGGGCGTTCCTCCGTGAGATCGGCGGCCTGTCCGAGGAGGATGCCCGGCTGCGGCTGCTCGCGGCCGGACTCGATGCCTGGGCGGCGGACAACATCCTGGCCTACCTGGACGAGCAGCGCCGGGCCTGCGGCCATGTGCCGGACGACCGGACGATCCTCGTCGAGCGGTTCCGGGATGAGCTGGGCGACTGGCGGGTCGTCGTGCACTCCCCCTTCGGCGCCCAGGTGCACGCCCCGTGGGCGCTCGCCCTCTCCGCCCGCCTCGGTGAGCGTTACGGCATGGACGCCCAGGTCATGCACGCCGACGACGGGATCGTGCTGCGGCTGCCCGACGCGGACATGATGGGCCTGGACCTGCTCGATTTCGACGCCCCGCCAGCCGCGGAAACGTCGGATGCCGAGAGCGGCGGACCGGCGCCGGGAGCCCTGGCGTACGACAGCGACCAGCCCCCGGTGGCGGCGGCCGACGTCGTCTTCGACCAGGGCGAGGTCCAGCAGATCGTCACCGACCAGGTGGGCGGATCCGCCCTGTTCGCCGCCCGGTTCCGGGAGTGCGCCGCGCGCGCCCTGCTGCTGCCCCGGCGCTCCCCCGGCAAGCGCACCCCGCTCTGGCAGCAGCGCCAACGGGCCTCCCAGCTGCTCCAGGTCGCCTCGGAGTTCGGCTCCTTCCCGATCGTTCTGGAGGCCGTCCGCGAATGCCTCCAGGACGTGTTCGACGTCCCCGGGCTCACGGAGCTGATGGGCGATCTGGAGGCGCGCCGGGTCCGGCTGGTCGAGGTGACCACCCAGGAGCCCTCCCCCTTCGCCCGCTCGCTCCTCTTCGGTTATGTGGCCCAGTTCCTGTACGAGGGCGACTCACCGCTCGCCGAGCGGCGCGCCGCCGCCCTCTCCCTCGACTCCCATCTCCTGGCCGAGCTGCTGGGCCAGGCGGAGCTGCGCGAGCTGCTCGACCCCGAGGTCCTCACCGAACTGGAGCGGGAGCTGCAGTGGCTCACCGAGGACCGGCGCGTCAAGGACGCCGAAGGGGTCGCCGACCTGCTGCGTGTGCTCGGTCCGCTGACCGACGCCGAGCTGGCCGAGCGGGGTGCCCAGCCGTCCTGGGCGCCGGAGCTGGCGACGGCCCGCCGGGCGATCCAGGTCCGGATCGCGGGGGCCGACCACTGGGCGGCGATCGAGGACGCGGGCCGACTGCGCGACGCCCTGGGCACCGCGCTCCCGGTCGGCGTGCCCGAGGCGTTCACCGAGCCGGTGAAGGACCCGCTCGGCGACCTCCTCGCCCGGTACGCGCGAACGCACGGCCCGTTCACCGCCGCCCGCGCCGCCGAGCGCTTCGGGCTCGGGACCGCCGTCACCGACGGCGCGCTGCAACGCCTCTCGGCCTCCGGCAGGACCGTCCAGGGCGAGTTCCACCCGGCGGGCATCGGCCAGGAGTGGTGCGATGCCACGGTGCTGCGCCGGCTCCGCCGCCGGTCGCTGGCAGCGCTCCGCCAGGAGCTGGAGCCCGTGCCGCCCGCGGCCCTGGCCTCCTTCCTCCCCCCGTGGCAGCACTTCGGCTCCCACCGGCTGCGGGGCATCGACGGGCTGGCCCGCGCCGTCGAGCAGCTCCAGGGCGCGCCCGTGCCCGCGTCGGCGCTGGAGAAGCTGATTCTGCCGAGCCGGGTCCTCGGCTACACCCCGGCGATGCTCGACGAGCTGACGACCACGGGCGAGGTGGTCTGGGCGGGGGCGGGGGCGCTGCCCGGCAAGGACGGCTGGGTCTCCCTCTACCTCGCCGACAACGCGCCGCTCCTCCTGCCGCCGCCGCACCCACTGGAGCTGTCGGCGCTCCACGAGTCCGTGCTCACCACGCTCTCCGGCGGATACGGCCTGTTCTTCCGCCAGATCGCCGACCAGGTCCGGGCCACCACCCATCCGGACTGCACGGACCAGCAGCTGGCCGACGCCCTGTGGGACCTGGCCTGGTCCGGGCGGCTCACCAACGACACCCTGGCCCCGCTGCGCTCGCTCCTGGGCTCCGGGCGGACGGCGGGCTCCACCGCCCACCGCTCCCGGCGCAGCGTCCCGCGCGGGCGCTACGGCTCCCTCACCGCCGCCGCCCGCACCGCGTCCCGGACCGGCCCCCCGACGGTCTCGGGCCGCTGGTCCCTGCTGCCCCCGGTCGAACCGGAGCGGACCCACCGCGCCCACGCCCTGGCCCGCACCCTCCTCGACCGGCACGGCGTGGTGACCCGCGGGGCGGTGCAGGCGGAAGGGGTGGAGGGCGGCTTCTCCGCGACGTACCGCGTGCTGGCCGCCTTCGAGGACAGCGGGCAGGCGCGGCGCGGCTATGTGGTCGAGGGACTGGGGGCCGCCCAGTTCGCCATGGACGGAGCGGTGGACCGGCTGCGGGCGGCTTCCACGGCTCGCGACCGCCGGGATCCGGAGACCGCGCCCGAGGCCCTGGTCCTCGCCGCGGCCGACCCGGCCAACGCGTACGGCGCTGCGCTGCCGTGGCCGGAGTCCCCGGATGGCGCCGGACACAAGCCGGGCCGCAAGGCGGGGGCGCTGGTGGTCCTCGTCGACGGCGAGCTGACGCTCTACATGGAGCGCGGCGGCAAGACCCTTCTGGCCTGGCCGTCCGATCCCGAGGCCCCGGCCCTGCGAGCGGCGGCCGAGGCCCTGGCGGCCTCGGCCCGCGCCGGAGCCCTGGGCACGGTGACGGTGGAGCGGACGAACGGGGTCTCCGCCCTCACCTCGCCCCTGGGCCGGACCCTGGAGGCGGCCGGATTCCTCGCCACCCCGAGAGGCCTCCGCCTGCGCGCCTGACCGGGACCACCGGACCACGCGGCAGCCGGCCACCGGACCACGCCGCAGCCGCCCGTCGGACTCGGGGCGACGCACGGGACGCCACCCGCGGGGGGACGCACAGGCACCCGACGCGGGGCCACGCACGGGACGCCACCCGCAGGGGCACGCACAGGCACCCGACGCGGGGCCACGCACGGACGTCACCCGCAGGGGGGGGGCGCACGGGTGCCCCGGCGCGTCCATCATGGAGGCATGCCCGAAGGAGACACGGTCCTGCAGACCGCCACCCGGCTGCACACGGCGCTGGCGGGGCAGGTGCTGACCCGGTCGGACCTGCGCGTCCCCCGCTTCGCCACCGCCGACCTCACCGGCCGGACGGTCCTGGACGTCACCGCGCGCGGCAAGCACCTGCTGACCCGGATCGAGGGCGGCCTGACCCTGCACAGTCACCTCCGGATGGACGGGGCCTGGCGGGTGTTCGCCCCGGACGAGCGCTGGCGGGGCGGCCCCGGCCACCAGATCCGGGCGATCCTCGGCAACACCGAGCACACCGCCGTGGGCTACCGGCTCCCCGTGCTGGAACTGCTGCGCACCGACGAGGAGGACCGGGCCGTGGGGCATCTGGGGCCGGATCTGCTGGGCCCCGACTGGGCTCCCGGCCTCGCCGTGGACCGGCTGCTCGCCGCACCGGACCGCCCCATCGGGGAAGCGCTCCTCGACCAGCGGAATCTGGCGGGCATCGGCAACGTCTACAAATGCGAGCTCTGCTTCCTCGCCCGCGTCACCCCCTGGCTCCCCGTGGGCGCCCTCCCCGACGGCGTACTCCCCCGCCTCGTCACCCTCGCCGAGCGCCTGCTGCACGCCAACCGCGACCGCCCCACCCGGACGACGACGATCACCTCCGAACTCCGCACCCCGCCGAACCGTGGCCTCGGCGCGGCCCCGCCCCCCGGCACCGGCCGCCCCCGCCCACCTCACCGCGTACAAGAGCGGCTGTACGTCTACGGGCGGGCCCGCAGACCCTGTCTGCGCTGCGGAACCCCGATCCGCCTCGCCGACCAGGACGACCGGCCGACCTACTGGTGCCCCGGCTGCCAATCGGGACCGACACCATAGTTGACGACCCGTCAGATACGGCCGTACGGTCCGGTCATGGCTCTCTCCGCGTACGACCTCACGGGCCGCGCCGCGTTCGTCACCGGTGCGGCGAGCGGCATCGGGCGGGCGAGCGCCCTGCTGCTCGCGGAGGCCGGGGCCCTGGTCCACTGCGTCGACCGCGACGAGACGGGGCTGCGCCGGACGTACGACCTGATCGCGGAGGCGGGCGGCAGCGCCCGGACCCACGCCCTGGACGTCACCGACCGCGACCACGTCCGTGCCGCGGTCGCCGACGCGGGGCAGCTCGACATCCTGGTCGCCGCGGCCGGGATCATGCACACCAGCAGCGTGCTGGAGACGGCGGACGAGGATCTGGACCGCGTGCTGGCAGCCAATTTCAAGGGGGTGCTGTACGCCTGCCAGGAAGTGGCCCGCTCTCTGACAGCCCGCTCCGCCTCCGGCTCGCTGATCACGATGGCGTCGGGTGCCGTGGACGCGGCGAGCGCGGGTCTGCTCTGCTACAGCGTCGCGAAGGCCGCCGTGGTCCAGCTGACCAGGACGCTGGCCACGGAGCTGGGGCCGCACGCCATACGGGTGAACGCCGTCGCGCCCGGCTGGATCCGTACGCCGATGACCGACCGGCACGATGCGGCTGGACAGCACCGGGCGGAGGCGACGATGGCCCGGATATCACCACTGGGCCGGGTCGGGGAGCCCGAGGACGTCGCCCACACGGTGCTGCACCTGGCCTCGGACGCCTCGGCCTTCATGACCGGCCAGATCCTCCGGCCGAACGGCGGCGTCGCCATGCCCTGGTAAACCGCGCGACAGCCGCGCCCGACCCCCTCGACGAGCCCACCGGCGCCAACGACGCGACATGGACCGGCAACAGGCTCAGCCCCCAGCCACCCGCCGCCACCGCTCCCTCAACCAGCCCCGCCTGCTCCGGACGCAGCACCAGCCGGAGCACCGCCCACCACCACAGCCCGCCGAGAACCAGCGCCGGCACCCATCGCCGTATCATCGCTGCCTCCCGCGGCCGAGGTCCCTTTCCGGCAGTTTCCCCTGGCAGCGACGGTGGTGCATCCAGAACACCCGGCCGAAGAGCCACCCCCACAGGCAGGGCCCCGACCACACGACCGTGCCCCCGCCGGGACGGCGGGGGCACGGAAAAGCCTGGGCAGCCGGGTCGTGGCGACTACTTGTCGTCGTCCCGGCCGAGGGAATCCTTGACGCCCTTGGCGCGCTCGGTGAGCCCGTCGGCCGCTTCCTTGGCCCCACCCTTGGTCTGGTCGGCCTTGCCCTCGGCCTCCTTGCGGTGGTCGCCGGTCAGCTTGCCGACCGCTTCCTTGCCCTTGCCCTTCAGCTTGTCCATGGCTCCGTCGCTCATGATGTCGCCCCTTCGCTCGTCAGACGTATCGCGGTGGCCGGCCGCCGTTCAGCGACCACGGGTCGCCGGGTCAGGCGCTCTCCGCCTGGAACATCCAGGCGTGCTTTTCGAGATCCGCCGTCAGCGCGATCAGCAGGTCCTGGGTCACGGGGTCCGGCTCGTCGGTCGCCTCGATGCGCTCCCGCATCCGGCCGATGACCACGCCGAGCGCGTCGACCAGGATCTTCACAGCGTCGGTGTCCTTGATCCACCCCTCGGGCACGGACGCGATGGCCGTCTCCTTGGCCACGGTGCCGGAGCGCCCGTCCGGGTTGACCCCGACCGCCGAGGCGCGTTCGGCCACCGTGTCGGAGTGCTGCCGGGCCGTGGTGACGACGTCGTCGAGCTGGAGGTGCACGGAGCGGAAGCGCGGACCGACCACGTTCCAATGAACCTGCTTGGCCACCAGGGAGAGGTCGACGAGGTCGACCAGAGCGCCTTGGAGCGCCGTTCCCACGACCTTGAGATCACCCTCGGACAACGTGCTCTTGACCACAGACATGTGCGCTACTCCCATCCGTCAGCCACTTCACTGACCGTTTCGGTGCATCACCCACGATGGCACATATGAAGCAAAACGGTCATGTGGGCCTTGTCCTCCGTGTGCCCACCGACTCCCGGCTCACACACCTGATCCGAAACGCACCCAATGATCCGGAACACACCCGGCCCCAGGCGCACCCGAGCCCGGACGCACCGAACGCGAAAGTCCCGGCCGACCCCGGTAGGGGCCGACCGGGACTCCGGTCGAGCTCAGTGCCGCGTGGATCAGGCGGCGACGACGTCCACCGCTTCCGCGGGCGCCTTGATGGTCACGCGTCCCGACGGCACACCTGCGACCGACGAGACGGAGACGGAATTGAGCATGGGACGAACCGGTACTGGGACCGGATCACTGGCAGCTGCCGACTCGGCCAGCTCCGCGAGCGAGAGCTCGTCGCTCACCTCTCGCATGAGCTCGGACATCCGTACGTCAAGCGCGTCGCAAATCGCGGAGAGCAGCTCGGAGGATGCCTCCTTCTGCCCCCGCTCCACCTCGGAGAGATAACCGAGCGAGACCCGGGCGGACGAGGAGACTTCGCGCAGAGTACGGCCTTGGCGCTGGCGCTGCCGACGCAGCACGTCACCCAGCAGGCGACGGAGCAGAATCATCGGTGGCTCCCTCCTCGGACCGCGTAGCCGCATCCTTCACGCCCTACCGTACCGCCTTGTGCTGCGGCCGTGCGGGGAGCGATGTCGTGTTCACTCAGGGCTGCAAACATCAATTCCCCCCGTGTTGTTCCGTATCCTGTGCCCGCGCATTCCCACCGAGTTCGCTCGCGAGCAGTTCGAGGACGCTTCGCACACTCTCACTACGGATATCCGCCCTCTCACCATTCAATCGCAGAGCCGTCACTTTCTCGACGCCGGAGGGTCCGGCAACGGCCACGAAGACGGTGCCGACGGGCTGTCCGTCCTGGGGTTCCGGTCCCGCGACGCCCGTGGTGGAAACCCCCCAGTCCGCGTCGAGCGCCCGGCGCACACCGGCCGCCATCTGCAGCGCGACCTCGGGGTCCACCGCGCCGCGCTCCGCCAGAAGGGTCGCGTCGACGCCCAGGACGTCCCGCTTCAGCGGGGTGGCGTAGGCCGTCACCGAGCCCCGGAAGGACCGCGAGGCTCCGGGTACGGAGGTCAGTTCGGCGGCGACCAGGCCACCGGTCAGCGATTCCGCGACGGCGAGCGTCTCGCCCCGCGCCCCGAGAAGCCGGAGCGCCCGGGCGGCGGCTGTCACCGCTCGGCCTCCGCGGCGTCTCGTGCCTCGGCCGTACCGCGTACGTCCGTCCCGGAACCCCGTACGTCGGTGACACCACCGCGTCCGTCCGACCCACCGGCCGCAGTACCGGGACCCGCACCGGCACCGGCACCGGCACCCAGCGTGGTCCCGGCCGCAGCCCGCAACGCCTCCTCCGCGGCCTGCGCCGCCCGCTCGGCCGCGGCGGCGCGCTCCGCCGCGAGGCCTTTGCGGCGCAGGACGACGGCCTGGCGTACGTAATCGAGTCCGGTGACGACCGTCAGCACGACGGCGACCATCATCACCCAGAAGCGCAGGGTCGCCAGGGGTCCGGTGAGCGCCAGGACGTACATCCCGACCGCCGTCCCCTGCGCGAGCGTCTTCAGCTTGCCGCCCCGGCTCGCCGGGATCACGGCATGGCGGATCACCCAGAACCGCATCAGCGTGATGCCCAGCTCACGGGCGATGATCACGCCGGTGATCCACCAGGGCAGATCGCCCAGGATCGAGAGCGAGATCAGCGCCGCGCCCATGATCGCTTTGTCGGCGATCGGGTCGGCGATCTTCCCGAAGTCCGTGACCAGGTTGTACGTACGCGCGAGATGGCCGTCGAACAGATCGGTGATCATGGCGACGGCGAAGGCCGCCCAGGCGAAGGAGCGCCAGGCCGGATCGTAGCCGCCGTTGTGGAACAGCAGCAGGACGAAGCCGGGCACGAGCAGCAGTCGCACCATGGTCAGGATGTTGGCGATGTTCCACAGGCTGGCCTGGTTGACGGCCGCAGTCCCCAGCTTGCCGCCGCGGACCGGCTTCGCGCCGGAACCGCCTGCCGCGGATGCCGGGACTCCCGTCATCTGGCTGCCTCCGCAAGCTCGTGGTGTTCGGCCACCAGGTCGACGCCCTCGGTGCCCACTGCCTTTGCCTCGACCATACGGCCCGGCACGAGTCCCTCGCGTGTGGTGAAGACCACCTGGCCGTCCGTTTCGGGGGCCTGGTGGGCCGCGCGGCCGATCGCGACGTCGCCGTCGTCCTCCGACTCCACGGATTCCACGAGCACCTGGAGGGTCTCGCCGACGCGCTCCTCGGCCCGCTGCGAGGTCAGCTCCTCGGCCAGCTGGGAGATGTGGGCGAGGCGCTCCGCGATGACGTCGGCGTCCAGCTTGTTCTCGTAGCCGACCGCCTCGGTGCCCTCCTCGTCGGAGTAGCCGAAGACGCCGATCGCGTCGAGGCGGGCGCCGGTGAGGAAGCGTTCCAGCTCGGCGAGGTCCGCCTCGGTCTCGCCGGGGAAGCCGACGATGAAGTTGGAGCGGGCGCCGGCCTGGGGCGCCTTGCTCCGGATGGTGTCCAGGAGCTCCAGGAAGCGGTCGGTGTCGCCGAAGCGGCGCATCGTGCGCAGCACGCTCGGGGAGGAGTGCTGGAAGGAGAGGTCGAAGTACGGGGCGACCTTCGGCGTCGAGGTGAGGACGTCGATGAGGCCGGGGCGCATCTCGGCGGGCTGGAGGTAGCTGACCCGGATCCGCTCGATGCCGTCCACGTCGGCCAGCTCGGGCAGCAGGGTCTCCAGGAGGCGGATGTCGCCGAGGTCCTTGCCGTAGGAAGTGTTGTTCTCGGAGACGAGCATGACCTCCTTGACGCCCTGCTCGGCCAGCCAGCGGGTCTCCTGGAGCACGTCCGAGGGCCGCCGCGAGATGAAGGAGCCGCGGAAGGAGGGGATGGCGCAGAAGGAGCAGCGGCGGTCGCAGCCGGAGGCGAGCTTGACCGAGGCGACGGGGCTGGTGCCGAGCCGACGGCGCAGCGGTGCCCGCGGCCCGGAGACCGGGGCGACGCCTTCGGGAAGGTCCTCGGGGGCCGGGGCGGGCGCCTCCTGGGCGTGGCCGGGCAGCGCCACGGCGGCGTCCTGCCGCTCGGCGGGGCTGATCGGCAGCAGCTTGCGGCGGTCGCGCGGGGTGTGCGAGGCGTGGATGCCGCCGTTGAGGATGGTCTGGAGCCGGTCGGAGATGTCGGCGTAGTCGTCGAATCCGAGGACGCCGTCCGCCTCCGGCAGGGCCTCGGCGAGGTCCTTGCCGTAGCGCTCGGCCATGCAGCCGACGGCGACGACGGCCTGGGTGCGGCCGTGGTCCTTGAGATCGTTGGCTTCGAGCAGGGCGTCGACGGAGTCCTTCTTGGCGGCTTCGACGAACCCACAGGTGTTGACGACTGCGACATCCGCGTCCGAGGCGTCCTCGACGAGGTCCCAGCCGTCCGCTGCCAAGCGGCCTGCAAGCTCCTCCGAGTCCACCTCGTTACGGGCGCAGCCAAGAGTGACAAGGGCGACGGTACGGCGTTCGGGCATGGACTCAAGACTACTTCGTCCCGGCGACCGCCCCGCCGTGCAGGGTTGCCTGGCCCCCCGCTGTTACTCCGCGTAGCAGCCGGGCGGGGCGGGAACGCCGACGGGCGCCCGGTGCGAGACCGGGCGCCCGTCGGGACGCGGCAGGGGATTCGAGGGGCTCGGATCAGCCGGCCTCGGGGTCGCCCTTGGTGTAGGAGAGCCGTTCGACCTGGCCGGGACCGAAGCGGTCCTCGACCTGCTTGCCGTTGACGAAGAGGCTGATCGCCCCGGCGTCGCCGAGGACGAGGTCGATGCGCTCCTTGTCCTGGAAGGTCTTGGACTCGCCCTGGAGCAGCAGCCCGTCGAAGAGCCCCCGTCCGTTGTGGTCCTTGACCGAGATCCAGCTCTTGCCGCGGTCCGCGCTGAGCTTGACCGTCACCTTGTCCCGGGGGGCGGCGGCGATGGCGCTCTCGGAGGGCACGGGCTTGGGGGCGGCGGGCTTCGTGGTGGTGGGCTTGGCCGCGGTCTTGTCGGGCTTGGAGCCCTCGGCGACCTGGGCGGTGTTGGTGGGTTCGTCCTCGCCGCTGAAGAGCGTGAAGCCGACGAATCCGACGACGGCGACGATGGCCGTGACCATGGCGGCGGTCCAGTTGGGCCGCCGGGGTTCGGAGCGGATGCGTTCCGCTTCGAACAGCGGTGCCGCGGGGGTCGGGGCGGGACGGCCGCCGTGATCGGCGTCGTACTCCTCGACCAGCGGTTCCGGATCGAGACCGACGGCACGCGCGAGCGTGCGGATGTGGCCGCGGGCGTAGACGTCGCCGCCGCAGCGGGAGAAGTCGTCCTGCTCGATCGCGTGCACGATGGGGATGCGCACCCGGGTGGAGCTGCTGACTTCCTCGACCGTCAGACCTGCGGCGATGCGAGCCTGCTGAAGGGCACGACCGATCGAAGGCCGGTCGTCTTCGGGGGAGTTGCCGATGGACACGGGGGCGCCTTTCGAGCGTGAGCCACCTGCTGGATGTTCAGTCTAGGGGGGGTACGAAAGGGTGGGGCAACCGGGAGGGACGACTTTGTACGCCATCGGGTTTCGCCGGACGTCTTCGCCTCCGGCTCCGGTGCGGAGCGGGGGCGAAGGACAGCCCCGATCGAGGACTGGGCAACCTGTAGTGGGCCGAACGGGGTGGGAGCAGGGGTGAGGTGGTGGCGGAGCGAGCTGTGGGGAGGGGCACGGTTTCGTCCCTCCCTTCAACTGGACGTACGACCGTACGAAACGGTTGCCCACAAAACCTTTACGGAGCGGATTCCCCGCGGATGACGGCCAACACCCCGTCGAGCTCGTCCGGTTTCACCAGGACGTCCCGCGCCTTGGATCCCTCGCTGGGGCCGACGATGGAGCGGGACTCCATCAGGTCCATCAGCCGGCCCGCCTTGGCGAAGCCGACCCGCAGCTTGCGCTGGAGCATCGAGGTCGATCCGAACTGGGTGGAGACGACCAGTTCGGCCGCCTGGCAGAGCAGGTCCAGGTCGTCGCCGATGTCCTCGTCGATCTCCTTCTTCTGCTTCGTACCGACGACGACGTCGTCCCGGAAGACCGGCGCCATCTGGTCCTTGCAGTGCTGGACGACGGCCGCGACCTCGTCCTCGGTGACGAAGGCGCCCTGCATACGGGTGGGTTTGTTGGCGCCCATCGGGAGGAAGAGCCCGTCGCCCTTGCCGATGAGCTTCTCGGCGCCGGGCTGGTCGAGGATGACGCGGCTGTCGGCGAGCGAAGAGGTGGCGAAGGCGAGCCGGGAGGGCACGTTCGCCTTGATCAGGCCGGTCACGACGTCGACCGAGGGCCGCTGGGTGGCGAGCACCAGGTGGATGCCGGCCGCGCGGGCGAGCTGGGTGATGCGGACGATCGAGTCCTCGACGTCGCGCGGGGCCACCATCATCAGGTCGGCCAGCTCGTCGACGATCACCAGCAGATACGGGTACGGGGACAGCTCGCGCTCACTCCCCTCGGGGAGCTTCACCTTGCCTTCGCGTACCGCCTTGTTGAAGTCGTCGATGTGCCGGAAGCCGAAGGCGGCGAGGTCGTCGTAGCGCAGGTCCATCTCGCGCACGACCCATTGCAGCGCCTCGGCGGCCTTCTTGGGGTTGGTGATGATCGGGGTGATCAGGTGCGGGATGCCCTCGTACGCGGTCAGCTCGACGCGCTTGGGGTCGACGAGGACCATCCGCACGTCCTCGGGGGTGGCCCGCACCATGATCGAGGTGATCAGGCAGTTGATGCAGGACGACTTGCCCGAGCCGGTGGCGCCGGCCACGAGCATGTGGGGCATCTTCGCCAGGCTGTGCATGACGTAGCCGCCCTCGACGTCCTTGCCGAAGGCCACCATCATCGGGTCGTCGTCCTCGGCCAGACGCAGCACGTCGCCGAGGTTTACCATCTCCCGGTCGCTGTTGGGGATCTCGATGCCGACCGCCGACTTGCCCGGGATCGGCGAGATGATCCGTACGTCCGGACTGGCCACCGCGTAGGCGATGTTCTTGGTCAGGGCGGTGATCTTCTCGACCTTCACCGCGGGGCCGAGCTCCACCTCGTACCGGGTGACGGTGGGGCCCCGGGTGAAGCCGGTGACGGCGGCGTCCACCTTGAACTCGGTGAAGACGGTGGTCAGCGAGGCGACCACGCGGTCGTTGGCGGCGCTGCGGGTCTTGCCCGGGCCGCCGCGCTCCAGCAGGTCGAGCGAGGGCAGGGAGTACGTGATGTCGCCGGAGAGCTGGAGCTGTTCGGCGCGGGCGGGCAGCCCCGGCGCGGACTCGGGGGCGGGCTTGGT
Source organism: Streptomyces sindenensis (assembly GCF_014649035.1). Classification (GTDB taxonomy): domain Bacteria; phylum Actinomycetota; class Actinomycetes; order Streptomycetales; family Streptomycetaceae; genus Streptomyces; species Streptomyces sindenensis. The sequence goes on along the minus strand of NZ_BMSG01000049.1, from coordinate 11,201 downwards.
CAGGTCGGGCACCCCGCCCGACCGCTCCTCGCCGCCCTCGGGCGCGGGGGCGGACTTCCGGACTCCGGGCTTCGGGCGCTCCTCCCGCTCGGCCTCCCGGGCCCCGGGCACGGGCGTCCCGGTGCGTTCCCGGTCCACGGAGACGCCCTGGGTCAGGTCGGCGACGACCGGAGAGGGCGGCATGCCGTTGAGCACGGCCCCGTCGAGCGCGGCAGCGGCGGCGGCCGCGACGTCCACCGCGTCCAGCGGCCGGTTCATCGCGGGCTGCGCGGAGGGCCTGCGGGTCCTGCGGCGCTTGGTGAGCGCTTCCTCCTCGGCCCGGTCGTGGTCGTCCGCCGGGTCCGTGACCGTACGCCGTGTACCGCGTCGGCGGGTCCGCTCGGGCAGCGCCTCACGCCACTGTTCCTCGTAGCGCTCGTCGTCGTCCTCGTACCCTTCGTGGGCATCGGGCGCCGGTTCCACGATGCCGAGGCGGACGCCGAGCTGACGCAGCCGCTGCGGAATGGCGTTGACGGGGGTGGCGGTGACGACGAGCAGCCCGAACACGGTCAGCAGCACGAGCAGCGGTACGGCGAGGACCTCGCCCATCATGAAGATCAGCGGTTTGGACGTGGCCCAGCCGATCAGCCCGCCCGCGTCCTGCATGGCCTCGGTGCCCGCGTCCCGGCCCGGCGAACCGCAGGCGATGTGGACCTGGCCGAGGACGCCGATGACCAGCGCGGACAGTCCGATGACGATCCGGCCGTTGGCCTCGGGCCGCTCCGGGTACAGGATGAGCCGCACCGCCATCGCGCCCAGCAGTATCGGCGCGAGCAGGTCGAGCCGGCCGAAGGCGCCGGTCACCAGCATCTCGACCAGGTCGCCGACCGGCCCCTGGAGGTTGGACCAGGTGCCCGCGGCGACGATCAGCGCCAGGCCGAGCAGCAGCAGCGCCAGCCCGTCCTTGCGGTGGGCGGGGTCAAGTCCCTTGGCGCCACGCCCTATCGAGCGGAACACCGCGCCGACGCCGTGTGCCGTACCGAGCCAGATGGCGCGCACCAGCCGGTAGACGCCCCCGGTGGGTGACGGCGCGGGCCTGGGCGCGGGCTTCTTGGCCGCCGCCTTCTTCGCGGGAGCCTTCTTGGCGGGGGCAGCCGACTTCTTCGGTGCGGTCTTCTTGGCGGGCGCGGCTTTCTTCGCCGGGCCCGCAGTACGGCCGACGCTCTTCGCGGTGCCCGCCGTGCCCTGGGAACCCTTGCCGGACGTACGTGAGGCCATGGTGCCGAGGTTACCGCTGTCGTCGCCCGTGAACACGTTCGCCTACTCGTTCACCCGACCGTGTCGCCTCCGAGCGGCGGGGAACTGACGCCGCCTCATGGCCCCGGCTCCGCTTCACGGCAGGGGCTGCACACGCGCGGGGCTCGACGCGTCAGGGGCCGGAGATGTCAGCCCTGTGCGGGCAGCACGCCCGCGCCTCCGCCGGTGCCCGGCTCCAGCGCGTCGAGCGCGCGGCGCAGACCGGTCAGCTTGCGCTCCAGGTGGGCGGCGGTGGCGACCGCGGCCGCGTCCGCGGATTCGTCGTCGAGCTGCTTGGAGAGCGCTTCCGCCTGCTCCTCGACCGCCGCGAGCCGTGCGGAGAGTTCGGCCAGCAGACCGGCCGGCTCCTTCTCGTGCTCGCCGCCCGCGTGGCCGTCGCCCTCCAACTGGAGCCGCAGCAGGGCCGCCTGCTCACGCAGCTTGCAGTTCTTCATGTACAGCTCGACGAAGACGGAGACCTTGGCCCGCAGCACCCACGGGTCGAACGGCTTGGAGATGTAGTCCACCGCGCCGGCCGCGTACCCGCGGAAGGTGTGGTGCGGACCGTGGTTGATGGCGGTGAGGAAGATGATCGGGATGTCCCGGGTCCGCTCCCGCCGCTTGATGTGCGCGGCGGTCTCGAAACCGTCCATGCCCGGCATCTGGACGTCCAGCAGAATGACCGCGAAGTCGTCCGTGAGCAGCGCTTTGAGCGCCTCCTCCCCTGACGATGCCCGCACCAGTGTCTGATCGAGCGCAGAGAGGATGGCCTCCAGCGCCAGCAGATTCTCCGGCCGGTCATCGACCAGGAGGATCTTGGCCTTCTGCACCATGGCCCGCCCTCCTCGCCCCGGAAATGCACCGGGTGCCGCCCCAGGGGACGACTCCCTTACGCCGTCCGTCCTTGTGCCGGTCATGGTAGCCGCACCCCGCCCGTCACCACACCCTGTCACCGCGATGTCACTGTGCACATACCGGAAACGCGGTGGGAGTCCAGAAGGTTCCCCGAATGCAGCGCGTTCACACTCGTTCGAGCACAGTCGGTCAATAACTCACGCCAATTCATTCAATCCTCGATCACTCTCCGTGCATCCACTGCTCCATCACCGCAAGCAGATGATCAGGGTCGACCGGCTTCGTCACATAGTCGGAAGCTCCGCAATCGATGGCCTTCTCCCGGTCGCCCTTCATCGCCTTCGCGGTGAGCGCGACGATCGGCAGCCCGGCGAACTGCGGCATCCGCCGGATCGCGGTCGTCGTCGCGTACCCGTCCATCTCGGGCATCATGATGTCCATCAGCACGACCGTCACATCGTCGTGCTGCTCCAGGACTTCGATGCCCTCACGGCCGTTCTCCGCGTACAGCACGGAGAGTCCGTGCTGCTCCAGCACGCTGGTGAGCGCGAAGACGTTACGGATGTCGTCATCGACGATGAGCACCTTCTCGCCCCGGAAGCGGAATGTCCGCCGGGGCGCCGGCTCGGCCGCCGCGCCCTGGTCCTGCCCCTGGCTCTCGCCCTGGCTCCCCTGCACCCACTCCTCCTGCTGCGGGGCGCCCTCGGACGTCGTGCGCCCAGCCGGCAGCGCGGGCTTGCGGGCCGCGTCGCCCAGGGCCTTGCGCCGCCTGCGGAACACCCCGGCGGAGTTGGCCGGGTCGCCGTACGGAGCCGACTGGCCCTGCGGCGACTGCGCCTGCCCCATCTCGCCCGTGCCACCCAGCACCTCGGCGGAACCGGAACCGACCGCGGGGAAGCCCTGGGGCGGCAGCTCGGCGCGGTGCAGCGGCAGGTACAGGGTGAAGGTCGAACCCCGTCCCGGCTCGCTCGCGGCATGGATCTCGCCACCGAGCAGCCGGGCGATCTCCCGGCTGATGGAGAGACCGAGACCGGTGCCGCCGTACTTCCGGCTCGTCGTGCCGTCCGCCTGCTTGAACGCCTCGAAGATCACCAGCATCTTGCTGGACGCGATCCCGATCCCGGTGTCGGTGACCGAGAACGCGATCAGATCGGCTTCGGCGTCCCGCAGCGAACCCGCCTCCAGCAGATGCTCCCGGATCGCGTTCGGCACATCGGCGCCGGCCGGCCGGATCACCAGCTCCACCGCGCCGGTATCGGTGAACTTCACCGCGTTGGAGAGCAGGTTGCGCAGCACCTGGAGCAGCCGCTGCTCATCGGTGTGCAGCGTCGCGGGCAGCTCCGGCGAGACCCGTACGGAGAAGTCGAGCCCCTTCTCCGCGGTGAGCGGGCGGAAGGTCGCCTCCACGTAGTCGACCAGCTGGACCAGGGCGATCCGGGTCGGGCTGACGTCCATCTTGCCCGCCTCGACCTTGGAGAGGTCGAGGATGTCGTTGATCAGCTGGAGCAGATCGGATCCGGCCCCGTGGATGGTCTCGGCGAACTCCACCTGCTTCGGCGAGAGATTGCCCTCGGCGTTGTCCGCCAGCAACTTGGCCAGGATCAGCAGCGAGTTGAGCGGGGTGCGCAGCTCGTGCGACATGTTCGCCAGGAACTCGGACTTGTAGCGCATCGAGACCGCGAGCTGCTCGGCGCGCTCCTCCAGGACCTGACGCGCCTCCTCGATCTCGGTGTTCTTCACCTCGATGTCGCGGTTCTGCTGGGCCAGCAGCTCGGCCTTCTCCTCCAGTTCGGCGTTGGACGCCTGGAGGGCCTTCTGCCGGTTCTCCAACTCCTGCGAGCGGTCACGCAGCTGCTCGGTCAGCTCCTGCGACTGCTCCAGCAGCTTCTCGGTCTTGGTGTTGACGCTGATCGTGTTGACACTCGTCGCGATCATCTCGGCGAGCTGGTTGAGGAAGTCCCGCTGGATGTGCGTGAACGGCTGGAAGGAGGCCAGCTCGATCACCCCGAGGACCTTGCCCTCGAACAGCACCGGCAGCACGATCACATGCGCGGGCGGCGCCTCGCCGAGCCCGGAGGAGATCTTCAGATACCCCGGCGGAACGTTGTCCACCTGGATCGTCCGCTTCTCCTCGGCCGCCGTCCCGATGAGCGTCTCACCGGGCCGGAACGAGGTCGGCATCGAACCCGCCGAGTAGCCGTAACTCCCCCGCATCCGCAGCTCGTACGCACCGTCGTCACCGTTGTCCGGACCGACCTCGTCCGAGTCGCCCGGGGACATGGCCAGGAAGAACGCGCCGTGCTGTGCCGAGACCACCGGCGTCAGCTCGCTCATGATCAGCGAGGCCACGTCGTCCAGATCGCGGCGGCCCTGCATCAGACCGGAGATCCGGGCGAGGTTGCCCTTCAGCCAGTCCTGCTCCTTGTTGGCGAGGGTGGTGTCGCGGAGGTTCGCGATCATCGTGTTGATGTTGTCCTGGAGGACCTGGATCTCCCCGGCCGCGTCCACATCGATCTTGAGGTTCAGATCGCCGCGGGTCACCGCGGTGGCGACGGCCGCGATGGCGCGCACCTGACGGGTCAGGTTCCCGGCCATCTCGTTCACCGACTCGGTGAGGTCGCGCCAGGTGCCGTCCACGTCCCGCACCCGCGCCTGACCGCCCAACTGCCCCTCGGTGCCCACCTCGCGGGCGACCCGGGTCACCTGCTCGGCGAACGAGGACAGCTGGTCGACCATCGTGTTGATGGTGTTCTTCAGCTCCTGGATCTCACCGCGCGCGTCGATGTCGATCTTCTTGGTCAGATCGCCCTTGGCGATGGCGGTCGTGACCGTGGCGATCTGCCGCACCTGACCGGTCAGGTTGGAGGCCATCGAGTTCACGGACTCGGTGAGGTCCTTCCACGTGCCGGCGACCCCCGGCACCCGGGCCTGGCCGCCCAGCTCGCCCTCCGTACCCACCTCACGGGCCACGCGCGTGACCTCGTCGGCGAACGAGGACAGCGTCGTCACCATCGTGTTGACCGTGTCGGCCAGCTCGGCGACCTCGCCGCGCGCCTCCACGGTGACCTTCTTCGTCAGATCGCCGTTGGCGACCGCGGAGGAGACCCGGGAGATGTTGCGCACCTGGCTGGTCAGGTTGTTGGCCATCAGGTTGACGTTCTCGCTGAGGTCCTTCCAGATGCCGGTCGCCCCGCGCACCCGCGCCTGACCGCCGAGAATCCCCTCGGTGCCCACCTCGCGGGCCACCCGCGTCACCTCGTCGGCGAAGTTCAGCAGCTGGTCGACCATCGTGTTGACGGTCGTGACCAGTTCGAGGATCTCGCCCTTGGCGTCGACGGTGATCTTCTTCGAGAGATCGCCCTTGGCGACCGCGGTGGTGACCTCGGCGATGTTGCGGACCTGGAGGGTCAGGTTGTTCGCCATGCCGTTGACGGACTGCGTGAGGTCCTTCCACGTTCCGGACACACCCTGCACCTCGGCCTGACCGCCGAGGATGCCTTCCGTACCCACCTCACGGGCGACCCGCGTCACCTGCTCCGCGAAGTTGGACAGCTGGTCCACCATCGTGTTGAGGGTGTTCTTCAGCTCCAGGATCTCGCCCCGGGCGTCCACGTCGATCTTCTGCGACAGGTCACCGCGCGCGACCGCCGTGGCGACCTGCGCGATGTTACGGACCTGAGCGGTGAGGTTCCCCGCCATGCCGTTCACCGAATCAGTCAGATCGCGCCACACTCCGGCGACGCCGGGCACCTGCGCCTGACCGCCGAGCCGGCCGTCCGTACCCACTTCACGGGCCACCCTGGTCACCTGGTCGGCGAAGGCCGAGAGCTGGTCGACCATGGTGTTGATGGTGTTCTTGAGCTCCAGGATCTCGCCCCGGGCGTCCACGTCGATCTTCTGCGACAGGTCGCCCCGCGCCACCGCCGTCGTCACCTGCGCGATCTGCCTCACCTGGGAGGTGAGGTTCCCGGCCATGAAGTTGACGGAGTCCGTCAGCTCCTTCCACGTACCCGAGACGCCGTCCACGCGCGCCTGACCGCCGAGGCGGCCCTCGGTGCCCACGTCCCGGGCCATCCGCGTCACCTGGTCGGCGAAGCTGGAGAGCTGCGCCACCATCGTGTTGACGGTGTTCTTCAGCTCCAGCATCTCGCCGGCCACGTCCACGGTGACCTTCTGCGACAGGTCACCGTTGGCGACCGCCGTGGTGACCTGCGCGATGTCCCGGACCTGACCGGTCAGGTTGCGGAAGGCGGTGTTCACCGAGTCGGTGAGGTCCTTCCACGTGCCCGCCGCCCCCGGCACCTCGGCCTGCCCGCCGAGGCGGCCCTCGACACCGACCTCCCGGGCCACCCGGGTCACCTCGGAACCGAACGACTGGAGCTGGTCCACCATCGTGTTGACGGTGTTCTTCAGCTCCAGCATCTCGCCGGCCACGTCGACCGTGACCTTCTGCGACATGTCGCCGCTGGCCACCGCGGTCGTCACCTGGGCGATGTCGCGCACCTGGGTGGTGAGGTTCCGGAAGACCGTGTTCACCGAGTCGGTGAGGTCCTTCCACGTCCCGGCGGCACCGGGCACCTGCGCCTGACCGCCGAGGAGCCCCTCGCCACCGACCTCGCTGGCCACCCGGGTCACTTCGTCCGCGAAGGTCCGCAGCGTCTCGGTCATCTGGTTGATCGTCTCGGCGAGCTGCGCGACCTCGCCACGCGCGCTCACCGTGACCTTCTGCGTCAGGTCGCCGCTGGCGACCGCCGTCGTCACCTCCGCGATCCCGCGCACCTGGGAGGTGAGGTTGCCCGCCATCGTGTTGACGGAGTCGGTGAGGTCCTTCCACACCCCGGCCACACCCGGCACGGTCGCCTGACCGCCCAGCTCGCCCTCCGTACCCACCTCACGGGCGACGCGCGTCACCTCGGAGGAGAACGAGGACAGCTGGTCGACCATCGTGTTGACGGTGTTCTTCAGCTGGAGCATCTCACCGGCCACATGGACGGTGACCTTCCGCGACAGATCACCCTTGGCGACCGCCGTCGTCACCAGCGCGATGTCCCGCACCTGGGCGGTGAGCCGGTACGCCATGGTGTTCACGGAGTCCGTGAGGTCCTTCCAGGACCCGGACATCCCCCGCACCTGCGCCTGGCCGCCTAGCTTGCCCTCGGTGCCCACCTCGACGGCGACCCGGGTCACCTGCTCGGTGAAGACCGACAGCTGGTCGACCAGGTTGTTGACCGTACGGGCGACCTTCAGGAACTCGCCGCGCAGCGGCCGTACCGTCTCGTCCTGGGTGTGCGAGCGCAGCTCCATCCGCTGTTCCAGATCACCGTCGGCGACCGCCGACAGGACCCGGCCCACTTCGGAGACCGGTCGCGCGAGATCGTCGACGAGCTCGTTGGAGGCGTCGATGGCGGCGGCCCAGGAACCCTCACAGGCGCCCGTCTCCAGCCGCTCCGTGAGCTTGCCCTCGCGCCCGACCACCCGCCGGACGCGCGCCAGCTCACCGGTGAGATGGAGATTGCGGTCGGCGACCTCGTTGAAGACCGCCGCGATCTCCGTCATCACACCGTCGCCCGAGACGGTGAGCCGCCTGCGGAAATTGCCGTCGCGCATCGCCACGAGGCCCGCGAGCACTCTGTTCAGAGCGGCCGCGTCCACTTCGACGGTGCCATTGCGCTGCTTTTTCACGGACTGTCCGCCTTTTGTACGCGCCTTCGAACCCTGCGCCGCCACGCCAGACTCCACCGTGTCCCTCCCGCAGGGGTTGACCGTTCACTCGGGCCTATCCGGAAGCTTGCCCAGTTCCACTCTGGCTCACCGCCACAGCACACCGTCAACGGGCAGCCGGACGGACGTCAAATCGTTGCAACGTACCAGGCCGGAACAGGTCGGCGGGAAACCTGCACCGGTTGCTCCCCGTCCCGTGCACCGGGAGGCCATACTTGTGCGCCCGCGCACCACCGGGGCGACTTGTCCCGAACTCGGCCCTCGTGTACCCGGCAGCCTTGAGATACGTCTAGCCTGGCAAGCGAATCGAAGCGGCGATAAACGGGCACAGGACTCGGGGAAGCGACGAGACACCAATATGGGGAGTGCTGTGATCACCGCGCGCGCGGCCGCCACCTTCGAACCGGTCGGGCGCTCGGTCGCGACCGCCCGCGCCTTCGTCCGGGACACGCTCCAGGGGTGGGGTTACAACGATGTCGTGGACGACGCCGTCGTCCTCACCAGTGAGCTCGTGACCAACGCCGTCATCCACGCGGGGACGGCGGCCGACGTCCTGTGCCTGCGCACCGAGGACGGCGTCCGCGTCGAGGTCTCCGACCACTACCCCGAACGCGAGGTCCCGCTCCAGAGCAGCGGCCTCGACTTCGGCAGCCCGGACCGCGAGAACGGCCGCGGTCTGCTGCTCTGCGCCGCCCTGGCCTCCCGCTGGGGCGTCGAGTACTCCCCCACCCGCAAGCACGTGTGGTTCCAGCTGGACCTGCCCGAGCGGCCCGTGGGCATCCGCTCCGCCGGCCCGGTCCTGCCCACCTCGCTCCTCCCGGTCACCGACCAGCGGATCCGGGTCGCCGTCGTCCAGATCGACAGCGTCGGCGCGATCAGCGCGTGGAACGACGACGCCGCGTACGTCTTCGGGCACACGGCGGAGCAGGTGACGGGCAAGCAGTTCACCGACTTCGTGGCCTGGCCGAACACCCCGGGCACCAACACCGGCATCGCCGACGCCCTCCAGCTGTCCCGCTGGGAGGGCAGCTACGGCATCCGCGGCGCCGACGGCCGGACCATCGCCGTCTACGCCTCGCACCTGCGGGTCCGCGACACCGACGGCGACCCGTCCACGGTCTGCCTCCTCGTCCGCGACGCCGAACGCGCCGTCCTCCAGACCCCGGTCCGCGCCCCGGTCTCCGACGCCTCCTCCGACAGCCGCACCACGGACCCGTTCGAGGTCTTCATCGGCTCCCCCGCCCCCGACGACCTCGACGGGCTCCTCCAGCGGACGGTCGAGCGGGCCCGCGACATGCTCGACGCCGACGCCGCGTTCCTCCTGCTCGCCACGGACGACGAGACGGAACTGGAGGTCCGCGCGACGACGGGCCTCCCCTCGGCCCGCCAGCGCTTCGCCCGGGTCCCCGTGGAAGCCGGAACGGGACGCTACGGCTCCGCCCGCATGCCGGCCGTCCACGAGGACCTGACCGCCGTTCCCGGCGCCGTCCCGCTCCTCACCGACACCGGGATGCGCTCGGTCGTCACGGTCCCGCTGAAGGTCGAGGGGCGGCTCACCGGCTCCCTGGGCGTCGCGGCGGAGGGCGCGGGCCGCTACTCGAACGAGGAGGCCCTGCGCCTCCAGTTCGCCGCCGACCGCATCGCGCTGGCCGTGGAGTCCGCCCGCCTCGGCGAGCTGGAGCGGCTGCGCCGCGGCTCCCTGTCCTTCCTCGTCGAGGCCTCCGACCTGCTGGCCGGCACACTGGACCGGGACCAGACCCTGGCGCTGATGGCCCAGATGACGGTCCCGACCCTGGCCACCTGGTGCGCGGTCTACACGATCGCGGACCAGTCCTCCGATCCGTACCTCTCGTACGTGCTCCACGAGGACGAGGACCTCATCGACGGCCTCAAGGCCCTGCTCTCGAAGATCGCCCCACCGGATCCGGTCCCGACGCCCGGCGCCCGCGTCTGGGCCGCCCCGGCGGAGGCGGGCCACCGTGCGGCCCTGTCCACGTCGACCCGCAGCCTGGCCCACGACGCCCCGCTGAGCATGAACACGGCCACCCGCACGACGCTCGCCACGGCCCAGGCGGTCGGCGGCGAGACGGTGGTCCTTCCGCTGGTCGCCCGCAACCGTGTGATCGGCATGCTGACGCTCGGGAAGCCTTCGGACGACCACTTCCGCCAGGAGATCCTGGAACTGGCCGAGGACCTGTCCCGCAGAGCCGCCCTGGCCCTGGACAACGCCCGCCTGTACTCGGAGCGCATGGCGATCAGCCAGTCCCTCCAGCGCAGCCTGCTGCCCCCGGGCCTCCCCGACGTGCCGAACGTCGAGATCGAGGTCATCTACCGCGCCGCGGGCGAGGGCAACGAGGTCGGCGGCGACTTCTACGACGTCTTCCCGATCAGCGACGGCGCGTACGGCTTCGCCATCGGCGACGTCTGCGGTACGGGCCCCGAGGCGGCCGCCGTCACCGGCCTGGCCCGCCACGCGCTGCGCCTGCTGGCCCGCGAGGGCTTCGGCGGCCCGGCGGTCCTGGAGCGCCTCAACGCGGCCATCCTCGACGAGGGCGCCCGCAGCCGCTTCCTGACCCTGCTGTACGGCGAGCTGTGGCCCCAGGAGGACGGCAGCGCCCTCCTGAAGGTGGTCTGCGCCGGCCACCCGCTGCCGCTGCGCCTGCGCCAGGACGGCTCCGTGGAGTCGGCCGCGGAGCCGCAGCCCCTGCTGGGCGTGCTCGACGACCTCGACCTGTACGAGCAGGAGGTCGTCCTCAACCCGGGCGACGTCCTCCTGTGCGTCACGGACGGCGTCACCGAACGCCGCGAGGGAACCCGCATGCTGGGCGACGACGGCCTCGCGGACGTCCTGTCGACGTGTACGGGCCTGACGGCCGGAGCGGTCGCCTCACGCATCCTGCGGGCCGTGGAGCGCTTCGCCGCCGAGCCGGCCTCGGACGACATGGCGATCCTGGCCATGCGCGTCCCGGAGCCGCCGCTCACCTGATTCCGCTCGCTGCTCCCCTTCAACGCGAAAGGCCCCCGCCATGTGGCGGGGGCCTTTCGTTGTTCAGAGCCCCAATGCGGAATCGAACCGCAGACCTTCTCCTTACCATGGAGACGCTCTACCGACTGAGCTATTGGGGCCTCGTTGCGCTGTGGCAACGAGGTAAACCATACACGGGATCAGGGGATACGCCTAATCGCGATCGGCGCATCGGGGAGCGGCAGCAGAGGAGCAGGAGAAGAGCAGGAGAAGGGCGGCAGAAAGGTGGTAGCAGCCGCAGGTTCAGGCCTGGTACTCCGGCCCCAGAACGCAGAAAAGCCCCGTGCCACAAGGGCACGGGGCTTTCCCACAATAATTGTTCGGC
>NZ_BMSG01000048.1 GCF_014649035.1 Streptomyces sindenensis | reverse complement strand
ACCCGCGAGTCCTACCAGGCGGCCGTCACCATCGCCTCAATCCTGCTCTGGATCTGACCTTGAAGACGATCTCTAGGACCTGTCGTCAAACTGCCGTCTGCCGCGCTCCGGGCGACGACGGCAGTTTGACGACAGGACCTAGCCACGGCTCTCACCGCTCTCTCCGTCCCCCCGTCCGGCGTCGGCAGCCGGTTCGATGCGATAGCCGGCTCCGGGCACGGTCGCGATGATCCCGGGTTCACCGAGGCGTTTGCGCAGTGCCGATACGGTGATGCGCACGGCGTTGGTGAACGGATCGGCGTTCTCGTCCCAGGCGCGTTCGAGGAGTTCCTCGGCGCTGACGACACCGCCGTCGGCGCCGATCAGGACTTCGAGCACGGCGAACTGCTTCCGGGTCAGCGCGACGAACCGGCCGTCCCGGTACACCTCCCGGCGGAACGGGTCGAGCCGCAGCCCCGCGATCTCCCGCACCGGAGGTCTGCTGTGGGCCCGTCGGCGGTCGAGTGCCCGGAGCCGGAGGGCGAGCTCCCTGAGTTCGAAGGGTTTCGTGAGGTAGTCGTCGGCGCCGAGTTCGAACCCGGAGGCCTTGTCGTCGAGCCGGTCGGCCGCGGTGAGCATGAGGATCGGGATGCCGCTGCCGGAGGCGACGAGGTGCCGGGCGATCTCGTCCCCCGAAGGACCGGGGACATCACGGTCGAGGACGGCGATGTCATAGGTGTTGACGCTCAGCAGCTCCAGCGCGGTGTCGCCGTCGCCCGCGATGTCGGCGGCGATCGCTTCGAGACGCAGACCGTCGCGGATGGCTTCTGCCAGATAGGGCTCGTCCTCGACGATCAGCACACGCATGTCCCCGATGGTAGGAGTCGCCGCATATCGCCGGCGTATCGAAAAGCGCATACGCGCCAGCAACTCGGCGCTGCCTTGACTGGGCAGCATGACTCGACCCCCGCCGTCGGCGCGTACGTCGGCCTTCCGGTTCCGCAAACCCCTCGTCGTCGGCCTGGTGGCCATCCTGGCGGGGATCGTCGTGGCCCTCGGCCACCCGCTGCTCAACCCCTCCCCGGGCCCGGCGGCCGGCCCGGGCCAGGACTCCTCGACCCTTCTGCCCGCCCCGTCCCCTCCCGACCGGCCGCCCTCTCACGCCCCGCACCGCGGGGGCCGGGGCGCGCTCGACGAGACCGACGGTGTCGTGCCCGACGGTGCGACGGTCCTCGACCACGAGGTTTCGGCGGTGGCCAACCTCCACGCGGAACTGCTCGACGCACTCCGCCGGGCCGCACAGGACGCCGCGGACGACGGCGTCACCTTCACCGTCAACAGCGGCTGGCGTTCTCGCGCGTACCAGGAGGAACTGCTCCGCAGGGCGGTCGCACGGTACGGCTCCGAGGCCGAGGCCGCCCGTTGGGTGGCCACCGCGACGACCTCTCCCCACGTGTCGGGGGACGCGGTCGACATCGGGCCCGACAGGGCGACGGACGGGCTCTCCGAACACGGCTCCGCGTACGGGCTGTGCCGGATCTACCGGAACGAGCCCTGGCACTTCGAGCTCCGCGCGGACGCCGCCGACCGAGGCTGCCCACGCAGGTACGCCGACCCCACTCAGGACCCGAGGATGCGACAGTGACCGGCAGTGAACGAGGACAGACGATGGCGACGCGGGTGGGCGCGGGAATCACCGCAGACGTGGCCGACACGGTTGCCACACCGAAAGCAACCGAGCCCCCCGAGCCCTCCGGTCCGTCCGGCATCTGGCACCGGGGCCGCGTGCTCGCGACGGCGGCGCTGCTGCTGGGCCTGCTCCTGCTGCTGCACGCGAGCATCCCGAACCGGACCGGGAACCTCGGCAGCCTGGTCGAGACCTTCCTGCCGTGGTGCGGCCTGCTCGTCCCGCTGCTGCTGGCCGGGGCTTTGCTGCGCCGCTCCGCCACCGCGGTGATCGCGCTGCTCCTGCCGGTCGCGGCCTGGCTGAACCTCTTCGGCCCACTGCTCGTCGACAAGTCCCACCCGGGCGGCGACCTCACGGTGGTCTCCCACAACGTCGGCGCGGACAACCCCGACCCGGTGGGTACCGCCCGCGCCCTGGCCGGCTCCGGCGCGGACGTGCTGGCACTGGAGGAACTGGCGGCCCGGGCCCGGGGGACGTACGAGAAGGGACTGGCGAAGGCGTATCCGCACCACACGGTGCAGGGCACGGTCGGGCTGTGGAGCAGGTTCCCGCTGTCGGACACCCGGCCGGTCGACGTCAAGATGGACGCAGGGCCCCTGGGGGACGCCAAGCCCGCCGAGGTCAAGATGGTCTACAACCGGGGGATGCGGACCACGGTGGCCACGGACCACGGGCCGCTCGCGGTGTACGTGGCACACCTCGGGTCCGTACGCGTGAACCCCAGGGCCGGGCTCTCGTCGGGCCGGCGGGACGCCGGCGCACAGTCGCTGGGGCAGGCCGTCGCCGCGGAGGAGAACGAGCGGGTGGTGCTGCTCGGGGATCTGAACGGGACCCTGGACGACCGCGCGTACGCGGGTCTCACCTCGCGGATGGAGTCGGCCCAGGAAGCGGCCGGGTCCGGCTTCGGCTTCAGCTGGCCGGCCGCCTTCCCCGTGGTGCGGATCGACCAGATCCTGGTGCGCGGCGTGGAACCGGAGAGCGCCTGGGTCCTGCCCGCCACCGGCAGCGACCACCTGCCCGTGGCGGCCCGCGTCAGCTGGCGAACCCGGTGAACGCCGGGGGCGGCCCCGGCCCTCCCCGAAACCGCGACGGACGTACGCGCTAGGCTGCGGACTCGTCACGGGGGAAGTCCGGTCGAAGTCCGGCGCTGACCCGCAACGGTAGACGGACCCCCGGTCCGTGAGCCCGATCACCCGCGGCACGGAAGGCTCCTGACCATTCGCCGTGGACTGCGAAAAGGGACGCTGCGCGGGACGGCCGCCGTCCGGGGCCGCTTCTCCTTGCGCGACGCGCGGCCCGAGGCGAAAGCGACCGGCCCGTGGCCACGTCTCTCGACCGCACACCCGCCAAGCCGTCACGCCCCGCGCGCGTCGGCACCGGACCGGCGCCGCCCCGCCGCGTCCCCCTGCCGCTCCTCCTGACCGGCCTGGGCCTGGCCCTTCCCCTCTCGCTCGTCTGCGGAGCGGCACTCGGGGCGTCGGGGCTCTCCTGGGCCGAAGTGACGCGCTACCTGTGGGCAGGGCTCACCGGCGGACCCATCGGCTCCGACGAGGTCCCGGCCTACACCATCGTCTGGGAACTGCGCCTGCCACGAGCGGTTCTGGCCGCTGTCGTCGGCGCCGGTCTGTCGGCCATCGGCGTCGCCGTCCAGGCCATGGTGCGCAACGCGCTCGCCGACCCGTTCGTGCTCGGCATCTCCTCGGGCGCGGCGGTCGGCGCCAACGCCGTCCTCATCTTCGGGGCGCTGGGCGCCCTGGGCATCTGGGCACTGTCCACGGCGGCGTTCGGCTCCGCGCTCCTGGCCATGCTGCTCGTGTACGCCGTCGCCCGCACCGAACGCGGTCTCACCCCGCTCCGGCTCGTGCTGACGGGGACCGCGATGTATTACGGCTTCTCGGCCGTCACCACGTTCATGGTGTTCGCGGCCGAGCGTGGGGAAGCGGCCCGCTCCGCGATGATGTGGCTGCTCGGGAGCCTGAGCGGGGCCAACTGGGCCGCCGTGCCGATCGCCGCGGGGGCGGTGCTCGCCGGCCTCGCGCACCTCGGCTGGTCGGCGCGGCGCCTGAACGCCCTCGCCATGGGCGACGAGACCGCCGCCGCGCTCGGCGTCGACCCCGGGCGACTGCGCCGGGAACTCTTCCTCGTCTCCGCGGCTGTCACCGGTGCGGTCGTCGCGGTGAGCGGCGCGATCGGCTTCGTCGGCCTGATGGTCCCGCACGCGACCCGGATGCTGGTCGGCGCTGACCACCGACGGCTTCTGGCCGTCGCACCCCTTGCCGGAGCCGTCCTGCTGATCTGGGTCGACATCCTCTCGCGCGTGGTGCTCGCCCCGGCCGAACTGCCGGTGGGCGTCCTCACCGCGGTCATCGGCGTGCCCTGCTTCATCCTCCTCATGCGCCGGCGCGCCTACTCCTTCGGAGGCATCTGATGCGGATCGACATCGAGGAACTCACCGTCGAGATCGCCGGCGCGCGCCTGGTGGACCAGGTCACCCTGGGCGCGGCCGACGGGCAGCTCGTCGGCCTGGTCGGCCCCAACGGCAGTGGGAAGTCAACCCTGTTGCGCTGCGTCTACCGCGCTCTGCGGCCGTCCGCCGGCGCCGTCAGGATCGGCGGCGAGGACCTCCACGCCCTCTCCACCCGGGAAGGCGCCCGACGGCTGGCCGCACTTCCGCAGGACGCGGTCGCCGAATTCGACTTCACCGTCGCCGAGATCGTCGCCATGGGCCGGCTGCCGCACCAGGGGCCGATGGCCCGCACGACCGACGAGGACCGCCGCCGCTGCGACGAGGCGCTGGACGGCGTCGGGGCGGGACACCTGGCCGAACGCGGCTTCCTCACCCTCTCCGGCGGTGAGCGGCAGCGCGTCCTGATCGCCCGCGCGCTCGCCCAGCAGCCCCGGGTCCTGGTGCTCGACGAGCCCACCAACCACCTGGACATCGCTCATCAACTGGAAGTCCTGGCCCTGGTCCGCGGCAGCGGCCTGACCGTGCTGACCGCCCTGCACGACCTGAACCTCGCCGCCCTGCACTGCGACGTCGTCCACGTCATCGACAGCGGCCGGATCGTCGCCTCCGGACCCCCGCACGACGTCCTGACCACCGAACTGCTGGCCGACGTCTTCGGCGTACGGGCGCACCGCGTCACCCATCCCGAGACCGGGGCGCTGCAACTGCTCTTCGACCTCCCCCCGGCCCGCCCCACCTCCTGAAGGAGATCCCCCTCCCATGCCCCATCCCCTGCGCCTCGCGGCCCTCGCCCTGGCCGCCGCCCTCGCCCTCACCGGCTGCGGAGCGGACATCACACCGGAAGCCGACGGGAAGGACGGCACCGCACAGGCCGACCGCCACTACCCGGTGACCGTGGAGAACTGCGGTGAGAAGAAGCGCTACGACAAGGCCCCGCAGCGCGTCGTGACCAACGACGTCGGCATCACCGAGATCATGTTCGCCCTCGGGCTCGCGGACCACATGGCCGGATACGTGATGCCCGACGACAAGGGCGACATGACGTCCGTCCCCTGGAAGGACGGCTACGGGAAGACCACGTGGCTCTCCAAGGAGCGCATCAACAAGGAGTTGGTCCTCGACGCCCGGGCCGACCTGGTCTTCGCCGGCTGGAACTACGGATTCAACGAGGGCGAGGGCTTCACCCCCGCCGAACTGAAGCGCGTGGGCGTCGACTCCTACCTGCTCAGCGAGTCGTGCCGGAACGGGCAGGGCAAGGCCCGCGGCGTCATGCCCCCGCTCGAAGCGCTCTACACCGACCTGCGGAACCTCGGAAAGATCTTCGACGTCGAGGACCGGGCGAACACCCTCATCACCTCGTTCCGGAAGGAGGTCGCCGACGCGCGGTCCAAGGCCGCCACGGGCGGCGACCGCCTCCGCGTCTTCCTCTACGACGACGGCAAGGACAAGCCGCTGACCTCGGGCGCGTACGCCGGACCGCACGACATCATCACCAAGGCCGGCGGCGACCACATCATGAAGGACCTGAAGGACAGCTGGACCACGGTCGGCTGGGAGACGGTGGTCGACCGCGACCCCGAGGTCATCGTCATCAACAACTACGGCGACACCGGCGCGGACGAGAAGCGGACGTTCCTGAAGTCCTACAAGCCCCTCGCCGGAGTATCGGCGATCAAGAACGACCGCATCGTCGTCCTCGACTACGTGGACCTCGTCGAGAGCCCGCGCAATCCGGCGGCCATCAGCTCGCTCGCCGAGGACCTGCGGAAGTTCGCCCGGTAGAGGAGCACGGCGTGCGTACGCGGATGGGATCACCCGGTACGCACGCCGTGTCGCTGGGCCGGGTCAGCCGTTGAACGTGTCCGGGTCGGGACCGGTGCGCTCGTCGCGGTTGAGAGCGGAGATCTCGCCGATGTCCCCCTCGGTGAGCTCGAAGTCGAAGAGCGCGAAGTTGTCCTGGATACGCTTCAGCGTCACGGACTTGGGGAACACGATGTCCCCGCGCTGCACATGCCAGCGCAGCACCACCTGCGCGGGCGTCCTGCCCACCCGCTCGGCGATTCGCACGATCGTCGGGTCGGAGAGCACCTTGCCCTGGGCGATGGGCGACCACGCCTGTGTGGCGATGCCGTGCTCCGCCCCGAAGGCCCGCAGGGGCTCCTGCGTGAGGTACGGGTGCACCTCGATCTGGTTGACGGCGGGCACGACCGTGCTGCTGTCCAGCAGCCTGCGCAGGTGGTTCTCCTGGAAGTTGGAGACCCCGATCGCCTTGGCGCGCCCGGACCGGTAGATCTCCTCCAGCGCCTTCCACGTGTCCACGAAGTCGCCCGGACCACCCGGCAGGGGCCAGTGGACGAGGAAGAGGTCCAGGTAGTCGAAGCCCAGCTCCTCCAGGGAACGGTCGAACGCCCGGAGCGCCTCGTCGGGTGCGTGCGCGCCGTTGTTCAGCTTGCTCGTGACGAAGACGTCGGCGCGGTCGAGCCCGGATTCCCGGACCGCCTGGCCGACCTCCTTCTCGTTGCCGTACATCTGCGCCGTGTCGATGTGCCGGTAGCCGGTCTCCAGAGCGGCGACCGTGGTCTCGCAGGTCTCGTCCGGCGGGATCTGGAAGGTCCCGAAGCCGAGCTGCGGGATCGCCGCAGCGTTGTTGAGGGTGATGGACGGTACTGAGGGCACGGTTGCTCCTTGCTCTGTCGATGGCCTCGGAAGGCGGTGTGAGAGATGGACGCATGAGATGAGGCGGTCAGCCGCCTCCCACTGGGGTACCCGACTGCCCGAGCGGAAAACTGCCCGTAAGTATCTATATCGGTATTATCGCGCGTGCGCAGAGTGACGGGGAGAGGCCGCCGCAGCGGGAGGGGCGTGCCGCGCTCGCTACGCGGGTTCTGCCGTCGCGTCGGCGTGGACGGGAACCCCGAGCCGGGCCGCCGCGGCGGTGAGGGCCGATCCCAGCGGAAGGGCGATACGGGTCACGGCGTGCCGGTCGCCCCGGGTCGCGTCCCGGTTGACGATCAGCACCGGCGTACCGGCCCCGGCGGCCTGGCGGACGAAGCGCAGCCCCGACATCACGGTCAGTGAGGAGCCCAGGACCAGCAGGGTGCGCGCCTCGCGGACCAGCGCGCGGCAGTCCTCGACCCGCCGCGGCGGCACGGCCTCGCCGAAGAACACCACGTCCGGCTTGAGGACGCCCCCGCAGGAGGCGCAGGGCACCACCCGGAAGTCCCCGACCTGCTCGTCCGTGAGATCGGCGTCGCCGTCCGGATTCATCGAGGCGGCCACCGGCGCGAAACCCCCGTTGGCCGCCTCCAGCCGGTGCGCCAGTTCGCGGCGCGGGCTGACGGCGCCGCAGGACAGACAGACGACCCGGTCCAGACGTCCGTGCAGGTCCACGACGTCCTCGCTGCCCGCGGCCTGGTGCAGCCCGTCGACGTTCTGGGTGATCACCCCGGAGAGGAGGCCCTGCCGGCCGAACGCGGCCACGGCCCGGTGCCCGGCGTTGGGCCGGGCGCGGCCGAACGTGCGCCAGCCGAGATGGCTGCGCGCCCAGTAGCGGCGGCGGGCCCCGGCGTCGGCCGTGAAGTCCTGGTAGGTCATGGGGGTGTGGCGGCTCAGGCTCCCGCCCTCGCCCCGGTAGTCGGGGATGCCCGACTCCGTGGAGATGCCCGCTCCGCTCAGGATCAGGACACCGCCACCGCGCAGCGCCTCGGCGACCGGTTCCAGATCCGTCGTACCCGGCGGCGGCTCCTCGGTGGAGGTCCAGCTCAGGGTGGGTCGCATGCGCATGCCCTCCAGGGTACGGAACAGGCCCCCGGAGCCGTCGTCCTCGCGCCACCACGGGGTGAGGATCGATTTCCGGCCTCCTTTCATGACAGGGGCATGACCAAGGTGCGATCGCGGCATAGGTCCTGCGGCCCGGGAGGTACGGCACGTGGCCATCCAGGCCGTTCGGTTCCCCGCGAACCGGCCGTTCTCCCACTCGCCCGGCTCCACGCGGAGCCGAGCCCCCCATGAGTGAAGGGACGAACAATGCTGGATTCCCGATGGTTCAAGGCGGCCGGTGTCGCCGTGGCGCTCACCCTGGCCTCGGCCACGGCGGCGCACGCCGCTCCCGCGCCCGACCCGGCCGTGAAGAGCGCGGCAGCCGTGGTGACGCTCCGCTACGACGACAGCCGGGCCGGCGGCTGGGAGGCGGCGATCGCCGCAGGAGTCGCCTCCTGGAACGGACACGTCGGCAACGTCAAGCTCGTCGAGGCCGCCCCCGGCACGCGGGCCGAGATACAGATCGTGGCCACCACCGGCTGGCCGCAGGCCACGCTCGGCCCGGTCCGCCCCGGCGGCCTGGCCCGGGTGGAGCTGGGCAGCCAGGCGGTCGCCCAGGGCCACGACAAAACCCGTATCGCCGCCCATGAACTCGGCCACAGCCTCGGCCTGCCGGACACCAAGCCCGGCCCCTGCTCCCAGCTGATGTCGGGCTCCAGCGCCGGTACGAGCTGCACGAACGCGGTTCCGAACGCGGCCGAGCGGGCCCGGGTGGAATCCGCCTACGCGGGCGGGCTCGTCTCCCGCGTCCCGGCCGACGGCCGCGTCCTGGTGGACGCCCCGTAGCAGGTCGTACGGCGAAAGGCGGGGAGCCGGGCTCGTACCGAACCGGCTCCCCGCCGACGGACAACCGCGTGCTCCGATCCCCGCCCACCGGTGACCGGGCCCACGGGAGTCACCGGCCCCGCGCGGCGAAGGGCCCACCGCGGCCGAAGGTGTGCCGGGCGAAGCGCTCGGCGATACGCCGGTGGGTGGCGGGATCCGGATGCAGACCGTCGGGCAACGGAAGCTCTGCGTGGTCGTCCGCGCCGTAGAGGGCCGGCCCGTCGAGGTGGTGCAGATGGGGATCGGTGGCCGCGCGCTCCTCGACGATCCTGGCCAGCTCGTCGCGGATCACGGAGAGCGTGAGCTTCCCCGAGGCGACCTCCGCCGGATCGCCGGTGGCCATGAACCCCACTCGCCCCTCGCTCATCGCGCTGAAGTCCGGGGCGAGCGGCCCCGGGGTGTTCTCGTGGATGGGGCAGTGGATGGGCGAGATCACCAACAGCGGTGCGGTGGGGTGCCCGTCGCGAAGGGTGTCGAGGAAGCCGTGGACGGCCGGGCCGAAGGCGCGCAGCCGCATCAGGTCGGCGTTGACGATGTTGATGCCGATCTTGACGCTGAGCAGGTCGGCGGGGGTGTCGCGCATGGCCCGGGCGGTGAAGGGGTCGAGCAGGGCGCCGCCGCCGAACCCCATGTTGATCAGTTCGGCGCCGCCCGAGGCCGCGGCCAGGACGGGCCAGGTGCCGGTCGGGGTGGCGGCGTTGGAGCCGTGGCTGATGGAACTTCCATGGTGCAGCCAGACCGGCCGGCCGCTCGGCCGGGGGCTCCCGAGGGGCGCGTCGGTGCGCAGGGCGACCAGGAGCGCCGTCTCGTCGTGGGGCAGCCAGATCTCGACGTCCTTCTCGGCATCCGGCAGGCCGCTGAACCGGAGCGTCTCCACGGGGCCCGGCCGGGTCCGAGCCGTCCCCGCGGACATGTCGACGGTGAGCGTGTCGCCGGCGGGGGCACTGGCCCGGCCCGCGAGGCGGCCGTCCACGAGGAGTTCGTACACCCCGTCGGGGCGCGGCGGTGCTCCGACGTAGACGCGCTTGGTGGCCACCACGTCCAGTTCGACGGCGGTCGCCCGGGTGCGGAACGCCAACCGGACCCCGGCGGGCTGTGATTCGGCCATGGCCAGCTGGCCGTCGGTGATCTGCCGCCGCGTAGGGGCGGGCAGCCGGTGCGGCAGCACCCCGCGCTCGGTCTGCTCCAGGTCGAGCGCGCCCCGCAGGATGTCGGTGCTGATGGGAGTCGTCGTCCAGTCGTGCCGGGTGGCCATGTTCTCGGTCTCTTCGTTCGTCGCGAGGGGAGAGGGGAGAGGGAGGGGGAGAGTGCGGAGGGGAATCCGGGTCAGGGCGGAGCGGGCCAGTTGCGCAGCAGGGAGTCGAGCGCGTCGAGGACCTCCGTCCAGCTCTCGTCCGAGGAGGGGGCGCTGTGGCTGAAACTGCCCGCCAACTCCAGCTCCACGTAGCCGTTGAAGACGCTGCCCAGGAGCCGCACCGCATGCGTCTCCTGAAGCTTGGGCAGGTCGTAGCCGCGCAGGATCGCCCGCATCATCCGGGAGTGGCGCACGCCCGCGCTCGCGGCCGCCGTGTCCGCGTCGAGGCGGAACCGGGCCGCGGCGAACCGGCCCGGGTGCTGCGAGGCGTAGTCCCGGTAGGTGTGGGCGAAGGCGCGAAGTGCGTCCCGGCCCGCCCGCCCCGCGATGGCCGCCGACGCCTGGTCGGCGAGCTCCTCCAGGGCCAGCAGGGCGATCCTGGTCTTGAGGTCGTGGGCGTTCCTGACGTGCGAGTACAGGCTCGCGGTCTTGATGCCCAGCTTCCGGGCGAGCTCCGACGGGGTCACCTGCTCGAAGCCGATCTCGTCCGCCAGCTCGGCACCCGCCCGTACTACGCGCTCCGCCGTCAGCCCTGCTCGTGCCATGCCACTCCCCGAACGCTTATCCACGATTGCCTAATAGAATATACATTTGCCTAATACTCTTAGGTAACTTAGCGTGGATCTCATGAAACCCCTGACCGAGCGAGAGATCCGCAGTGCCTTCGTGAACTGCACCAAGGGTGAGGCCAAGCGCCTGTCCGTCCCCCGTGACCTGGCCGACCGGCCCTGGGGCGACCTGGACTTCCTGGGCTGGCGCGACCCCCAGGCCCCCGACCGGGCCTACCTGGTGATGGAGTCCGGCGACGGTCACACGGCCATCCAGTTGCGCTCCACCGACGCCGGCTCCTGGCAGACCCGCCGCAGCATGTGCTCGCTGTGCGTGACCGTCCACACCGGGGGAGTCTCCCTGCTGGTGGCCCCCAGATCCGGGAAAGCGGGCCAGCAGGGCAACTCGGTCGGCGCCTACATGTGCAGCGATCTCGCCTGCTCGCTCTACGTACGCGGGAAGAAGGACGCGGGCACGGGCGGACGGCTCCGTGAGTCCCTCACCCTGGAGCAGCAGATCGAACGAACCGTCGCGAATCTCGCGGCGTTCATCGCCAGGGTCACCGCGTGACGTGCTGAGCCTCCGGCGGCCGTGCGGACTGTGCGAATCCGGACAGCCGGGTGAGCGGATTCGGGCCCCGCGTAGCCCCGTGATCAGTCCGAATCCCGTCCGTCACTCCCTCCCGGCCTGAGGGGATGCGCGAGCGTTCGATCATGTGCGAAGAAGACCGGCCATGTCCGATGCTCCGTGATATGGCCGGTCCATGCGTCGACCGGATAGGTGCCTGGGGCATCCAATTGGTGGTGGGTGCGGAGCGACCCGCTCCGCACCCACCACCGAGCACTGCGAGGCGACCGCTCCATGACGGAACCCACGACGGAACCGGCCCGCCAGGACCGTGCCTTCACCGGCACTGCCACCGAACCGACCCCCGCGCCACCGTTCCCACAGGACCGTGAGTGCCCCTACCACCCGCCCACCGGCTACGCATCACTGCGTGCACAGGGCCCGTTGAGCCGGGTCACGCTCTTCGACGGACGCCCGGTCTGGGCCGTCACCGGGCACGCGCTCGCTCGTCGTCTCCTCGCGGACCCCCGGCTCTCCACCGACCGCACCCACCCCGGCTTCCCCATTCCGGCCGAGCGGTTCACGCAGACGCGCCAGCGGCGCGTGGCGCTCCTCGGCGTCGACGACCCCGAGCACAACGCCCAGCGCAGGAAGCTCATCCCGAGCTTCTCGGTGAAGCGGATCGCCGCGCTGCGCCCGCAGATCCAGGAGACGGTGGACGGGCTGCTGGACGCGATGGAGCGGCAGGGGCCGCCCTCCGAACTGGTCGCCGACTTCGCGCTACCGGTGCCGTCGACGGTGATCTGCGCGCTCCTCGGCGTGCCCTACGCCGACCACGCGTTCTTCGAGGGCTGCTCGCGCCGCCTTCTGTGCGGCCCGACTGCGAGCGACGTGGACGGCGCGCGGATCGAACTGGAGGAGTATCTGGGCGCGTTGATCGACCGCAAGCGCGCGGAACCGGGCGAGGGGCTGCTGGACGAACTGATCCACCGGGACCATCCGGACGGGCCCGTCGGCCGCGAGGACCTCGTCTCCTTCGCCCTGATCCTGCTCGTCGCG
Source organism: Streptomyces sindenensis (assembly GCF_014649035.1). Lineage (GTDB taxonomy): Bacteria > Actinomycetota > Actinomycetes > Streptomycetales > Streptomycetaceae > Streptomyces > Streptomyces sindenensis. The sequence goes on along the minus strand of NZ_BMSG01000048.1, from coordinate 23,894 downwards.
GGACACGAGACGACGGCGAACATGATCTCGCTCGGCACGTTCACGCTGCTGCGGCATCCCGGTCAACTGGCGGCGCTGCGGTCCGGGGAGACGACGACGGCCGCGGTGGTCGAGGAACTCCTGCGTTTCCTGTCCATCGCCGAAGGCCTGCAACGGCTGGCGGCCGAGGACATCGAGGTGGACGGGACGACGATCCGCAAGGGCGAGGGCGTCTTCTTCTCGACCTCGCTCATCAACCGTGACGCCGACGTGTTCGACCATCCGGAGACGCTGGACTGGGACCGGTCCGCCCGCCACCATCTCGCCTTCGGCTTCGGCGTCCACCAGTGCTTGGGCCAGAACCTGGCCCGGACCGAGCTCGACATCGCCCTGCGCACCCTCTTCGAGCGGTTGCCGGACCTCAGGCTGGCCGTACCCGCGGACGAGATCCGGCACAAACCGGGCGACACCATCCAGGGTCTGCTCGAACTGCCCGTGGCCTGGTGAGGGGGATGGGCATCCGGGTCGACAGGGAACGCTGCGTGGGAGCCGGTATGTGTGCGCTGACCGCGCCGGACGTCTTCACACAGGACGATGACGGGTTCAGCGAGATGCTCCCCGACCGCCCGGCGGTGACGGACAGTCACCCACTGGTACGGGAAGCCGCACGGGCCTGCCCGGTCGGGGCGGTGTCCCTCACCGACAACTGAACCCCGACGACCGACGACGGCGGGGGACGGTCCGGGACGCCGGGTCCGGACCGGGCCGGACCCGGCGGGGGAGAGGCACCTGCCCCGCCGGGTCTCGGCCGCTACGCGGCGGGGGTCGGGTTGACCGTCACCCATGCCGTGTTGTTGCGGGGCTTCGGGTCGTGCGGGAAGCCGGTACCCCTGATCACTGGACGCAGGGCCACCTGCCCCTTCGCGTCGGGCACGACCGTGTCGACGCGGAGATCGAAGCGGAAGGTGCGCACGGTGTCCTCCAGCACCCAGTACGGCATCTCGCACACGTAACGCGGAGCGCCCAGACGCCCGGACGGGTAGTTGCCGTCATCCAGCGTGCGGGGCTCGCACGCGGCGGGCACGCGGGTGACGGTGACACCCTCGGGAACCGTGAAGTCGACCAGGGCGACCGAGTCACCCGAACCGAGGTTGCCGAGCCAGCCCGGCCCCTTGTTGCGGAAGGTGAGTGAGGCCTTCACGGTCTCGCCCACGGCGCCGCGGACCCGGGAACCGCGTACCGCGAAGTCGGCCGTGTTCACCGCGTCCACCGCGAGAATCCTGTAGTTGTTCTCGTCGTTGATGTCCGCGACCCCGTCGGCGGGCTGCACGCCGACGTCGAGACGCTCCCGCAACGCGTGGTCCGCCAGGGCGATCCGCAGCGGCTCCGGCAGGGTGAAGCTCTCACCGGACTGGAGCACCCGGTCGAAGGCGCACTCGGCACGGGACATGGGCGCGTAGTCGCCGCCCGTCTGCGTGTACGTGCACGCGTCGTACCGCGAGTCGAAGCCGAGGCCGTACGACGCCATCATCCCGAGGGTGAAGCCTCGGGCGGGCTCCTTCCCCTCGTTGGTCACCCTGAGCGGCGCCGTGAGCACCGACCCGGGGGCGGCGCCCTTCACCGGGTCGAGCCCCTCCAGGACGAGGTCGGGGCCGGAGGCCACGGTGAGCGTGGTCTCGAAGGAGTCCAGCGGCGCCTGCAGCGTCCCCTCCGGGCCGCCGGTCGCGGTCGCCGCGTACGTGATCCGGCCCTGCGCTCCCGCCTCGGAGCCGTCGGCGGCGCGGACCTCCAGCAGCACCTGCGGGCTGTAGTCCGAGCCGAGCACGGGCACCTGGGCGACGGAGCACACGGCGGTCGTCCCCGTGGGCGCGCAGTTCTCGGGCCAGGTCACCTCGGCCACACCCGCGAGGCCGGAGACGTCGACGGTCAGACGGCCGTCCGTGACGGTGAAGCTGGAGTTGTCGTGGTACAGGCCGACCTGGACCGGGGTACCGGTCTCGGCGCCTGTCTGCAGGTTCTTCTCGGACGGCGCGGCGATCCACAGCTGGTCGGACTCGGCGGCGGACGCCGGTACGGACAGAGAGGCCAGCAGGATTCCGGCGGTCGCGACGGCACCGGCGCCGAAGCGTACGAACGGGTGGACGGAGACGGGTCTCATGGTTCTCCAGTGACTGGGCACAAGCACTCCTGCCGGGGCGTGGGATGCCCCGGCAGTCCGTTTGACGATCAAGGAACGCCCAAGGTTGTGCTGTGCTCGTTCGAACCGGACGGAACGTCGGCGAAAAGCCCCGATCACTCCGACGGCCCGTCAGGCGGGCCCGCCGCCCGGCACCGAGAGCCGAGGCGACCGGGCACCGGACGGCTCAGAGGCCGAACTCCTGCGGGGAGACACCGAGCGCCACGCACGCCTCCCGCAGAACCTGCGCCTCGGCCGGGGCGATGTACCCGTCCGCGCCGGCGATCACGAACCCGGTCTGGACGACCGCCTTGGCCTCCACCGGCTTCTTCGCCGCCTTGGCGATCTCCTGCATGGCATCGGCCTTGCCCTGCTGGAAGTTGAACATCAGCTGGTCGACATGCCTGTTGAACCGCTGCCGCAGCTGCTCGGGAGGGAAGTTCTGCAGGACGTCGTTCTGCAGGATCAGGTTCTCCACATGGTGCCGCTCGGCGGGGTCGACGGATCCGTCGGCGGCCGCGACCAGCGCGCACATCGCCATGCTGGCGTCCCGGTAGGCCCCGCTCTTGAGCTCCGTCTTCAGGGAGCCGAGCTGCGACTTGAGCAGCCCGACCAGCTTCTCCTTCGAGCCCCCCGAGGCGCCCGGGCCCCCTGTTCCCGGCTGCCGCTGACCGGCAGGGCCCCTCGCGCCCTGCGCCTGCTGCTGCAGCCCCTTGGCCTGGTCCTTGATGCGATCCCACATTGCCATGCCTGCCACCTTGTCGATCGGATCGATGGGCCGCGCACCGCACGCGACCCCTTGACGGTCATGCCTGGAAAACGGTCATACGTGGTGGGTCTGCCGCTCGCCCCGTCGGGCACGCACCCTGCGAACGACCCACACGGCGAGCGCCGCGACGACCAGCCCGAGCACCACCTTGGAGAGCACCCCGACGTAACGCTCCACGAGGTCCCACTGGTCACCCAGCAGATATCCGGCCATCACGAGGAGGAAGTTCCATACGAAGCTGCCCAGCGCGGTGAAGACAACGAAGATCGGCAGGGGCATCCGCTCGACGCCCGCAGGGATGCTGATCAGGCTGCGGAAAATCGGAATCATCCGGCCGAAGAAGATGGCCTTCCTGCCGTGCTTGAGGAACCACCTCTCGGTCTTCTCCAGGTCGGACACCTTCACCAGAGGGAGCCGCCCCCACAGGGCGTACATCCGCTTCCGGCCGAAGAGGGCCCCGATCCAGTAGAGCGCGACCGCCCCCACCACCGAGCCCAGCGTCGTCCAGAAGAGGGCGGAGAACAGGCTGATCACTCCCTGCCCCGCCGCGAAGCCCGTCAGCGGCAGAATGATCTCACTCGGCAGCGGAGGGAAGAGGTTCTCCAGGGCGATCGCCAGCCCGGCCCCGGGGCCGCCCATGGTGTCGACGAGGCCGGTCGCCCACCCTGCGATGCCGCTCGTCGGTTCCGAGGCGAGGGGGAAGTGGTACATGTACGTCTGCTCCAGGGGTGGGTCATAGTTTTCGGGTATCCCCGTACGGCCTGTATCACGAGGGAATGGCGCGGTCCACGTGCTGATAAAGGACTCAGAAAGTCGAAAGCCGAAAGACGAAATAAAGGCGAAACAGGGGATGCGGATGCGCGATACGTGCGGGTAGGGACGCGGCGGCCGGCGCGTGGCGGCGGGCGGAGGACCGGCGCTCGCATTCCGGACGATCACCGGGTGACCGGACGGCCTCCCTCAGCAGCGAAGGATCCGGGCCTGGGCAGGGATCGGCGGCCCCCATGACGCAGCATGGTGCCGAAAGACGCCCGCCGGGCAGTCGTTCAGATCCGGTACCGAGGAAGAAGAGCCTGCCTGAGCGGGGGGCGAAGCCGTCGTGTTTCCCGCCTTGTGGCGCTGCTGGAGTGTGACGTCACCGTCCACGCCGTCCAGCGGAACGGACGGTCCCGATACGTCGAACACGGACACGGCATGGGCCGGCGAAGGCGCTGCCGCGTCGACGGCGCCCAGAGTCCGGGAGGAGCCCAGGGCGAACGCGGAAATCATCAGAAGCGCGGCGATACCGGCGTAGAGGGCCAGCATCTCCCTGCAGCGCATTCCTACGCTCCTTGTCCCGGTCGATTCGGCCCGTAGAACGAACTGCCAAAGCCGCTCGGCGAATTACCGACGCAGGGCTGCACTCTAACAGCCCGAACTGAAGGGAACCTGAAGCCCATTTCGCTCAGCGCCCGCGGGGGTCAGTACGGCAGGCCCTCCGCCGCGGCCCGCAGCGCGGCCAGGACGCACGCCGTGATCTCCTCACCCGAGGCCTCGGGATCGTCCGCGTAGCGATGCGCGAACTCCTCCGCCGCCGCGCGCAGCGCGCCGTTGACCGCTGCCGCGTGCACCTTCGTGCGCAGGTCGTCGGCGCTGCCACCGGATCTCCGGGCGAGGAGCTCCGCGAGCACCGGCAGGGCGTCGTCGTGGGCCTGCAGCCAGACGGCCCGGAGTGCGGGCTCCGTGGACGTCATACGGATCAGATCGAGGATGGCCGGGGCTGCTGGGGGCAGGGTGCCGCTCCGGCCGGTCCGCGTCACGAAGTCCACCAGTGTCATTTCGGACGGCCACGCGGCCAACTGGTCCACGGCGAAGCGGAGCCCTGCCGAGAGTATGGGCAGGACGCAGCTCTCCTTGGTGGGGAAGTGCCGCCACAGCGTGCGGGACGAGATGCCCACGGCCCGGGCGATCTCCTCGCCCGTGGTGCCGGCGACGCCCTGCGAGGTGAACAGGCGGACCGCCTCACCGGCGATCTCCAGGCGGAGGGCCTCCCGGCGCCGCTGAGCGAGCGACGGTTTCCCGACGACCTCCGCCCCGAGACCGCCGCTCGCCTTGAACCAGCCCTCTGTGGACGGCAGTTCACTCACCTACGCCCCCGGATTCCGTTCCCGCCCCTGGCCCCGTTTTGTCCCGGCAGCATAGCGGCCGCTGGAGGAAATGACGTGTGCAGACGTCTTGTCACTGAGTGACACGCGGACCTACGCTGCCGAAACTGACCGACGAGTAACAAAGCTGTTCCGAAGGGGGCTTGGTATACCACGCCGTCTCCTTCGTCCCCTACCAGCTCGGCCGCCCCCGGCCGCCTCCACGACCCTCAAACCCTCCGCGAGAGAAACGAGGAACACACCGTGAGCCGCACGAGAGCCCGTTTCCGTTCCACCACCACCGCTGACCTGGACCCGGGTCAGGGCGCCGTCCGGCCCGAAGAAGCCGGCCGCCACCGCCGCCCCTCGGCCCGCGGACGCGCCCTGGCTTGTGTCCTGGCCGCGGGAACCGCCTGCGCGGGCCTGTCGGCCGTCCCGGCATCCGCGGCCGAGGCCCCTCCCGTGGTCTCCCGAGGTGTCACCATCCCGGAGTTCTATACGCCTCCGGCCGAACTACCGACAGCCAACGGCGCGTTGATCCGCACCGAGGCCCTGCCGCTCGGGCTGAACATCCCGGGCCTCGACGGCCGCCCGATGCCCGGCACCGCGACCCGCCTCATGTACAAGTCCACCGACTCGGCAGGGCAGCCCGTGGCCGTGACCGGCGCCTACATCGAGCCCTCGGCAGCATGGAAGGGATCCGGCCCGCGCCCCCTGGTCGCCGTCGCCTCGGGCACCATGGGCCAGGGCGACCAGTGCGCGCCCTCCTTCGCTCTGCAGCACCCGCTCACCCTCAACGGCGACACCGTCTCCGTGGGCTACGAGGCGCTGGCCATCTACCGCATCCTGGCCACCGGGGCGGCCGTCGTCGTCACCGACTACGTGGGCCTGGGCACCACGGACCGCCTGCACACCTACGTCAACCGCCTCGACCAGGGGCACGCCCTGCTGGACGCGGCCCGTGCCGCGCGCTCCGTGCCCGGCGCCTCGGTCACCGCGGCCTCCCGGACCGGCCTGTACGGCTACAGCCAGGGCGGCGGCGCGAGTGCGGCGGCCGCCGAACTCCAGCCCTCCTACGCCCCCGACGTACCGCTCGCCGGGACCTACGCCGGCGCGCCGCCCGCCGACCTGACCGCGGTCATGAAGGGCATCGACGGCAGCGCGCTCGCCGGTGCGCTGGCCTGGTCGATCAATGGATTCGCCCAGTCCGACCCCGACCTGCGCGCGGTCGTCGAGGCGAACATCAGCACCACCGGGAAGGCCGCTCTGGCGGACGCCTCCACCATGTGCGTCGGCGACGCGATCTTCGGCTACGGATTCACCAAGAGCAGCAAGTGGACCACCAGCGGCAGAACCATCGGAGAGATCATCGCAGCCGAGCCCCGGGCCCGGGCCGCCCTGGAAAAGCAGCGCATCGGAACGCTCAAGCCCTCCGGTCCCGTGCGTCTGGCCACCGGTGTCAACGACGACATCGTCCCTCACGCCCAGGCCCGCCGACTGGCCGTCGACTGGTGCCGCAAAGGCGGTGACATCACCTACGACGCCGTCGTCCTGCCGAATCTCGGTGACAAGATCCTCACCAACCACCTCGTGCCCCTTCTCACCGACCAGGGCGCGGCGATCGGCTGGCTGACCGACCGGCTCGCGGGCAAACCGTCCACCTCCAACTGCTGGTCCATGCCGATCCAGCCCTGAGCCCCGGACCGGCACTCCGCGCACCCCGGCGGGTATCCGGCCGTGCACCGATCGGCCCCGGCCACGGCGAGCCTCGGCCGCACGGCCGGCACCGGCACCGTCTCCCGCCGGCTGCCGGCCGAGGCCGGGGTGGCGAGCGTGCTCGCAGTCGACCGCGACGTACGGTTCCTGGAGCACGCCCCGCCCCCGGCCTCCGGACGCTTCAGGCCGACGTCACCGCCCCCGACTTCGCGCCCGGATCCCTTCAGCTCGTCCACGCCCGGTTCGTGACGATGCACCTGCCCGAGCGGGACCGCCTGACTCGACCACGTGGCAGCGGAGATCCACGTTCCGCCGCTGGTGCCGGGCAGCGCCATCAGCCGCTTCTGGGCCGGCACCTGGCAGCGCAGCAGGCAAGCCGTGGTCGCCACCGGCCCGATCGACGACGCGGGCATCGACGCGGCGGTCCGGTACCTGGAGAGCGACGCATGCGCCGCGTTGTCGGCCGGGATGCTCACGGTGTGGGGGCGAAAGCCCCGAGGAACGACCGGCTGACCTCACGCGGCTCCGTGCGGGCGGCTCGTCTATGCTCCCGCTGGGAATGGGCGAACCGGAAGGCATACGGAAACATGACAGGGCAACGCGACCGTTGGGCAGAACTGACCGGTGGACAGGCGGGGGACGAGTACGCGCGGCGATTCGCCCGGCTCGCCGCAGCGGGCCATGACGTCCACGGCGAAGCGACTTTCTGCACCGCGCTGCTGGAGCCCGGGGCCCGCGTGCTCGACGCGGGCTGCGGCACCGGCCGCATCGCGATCCGGCTCGCCGAACTGGGCCACCACTGCACCGGCGTGGACGTCGACTCCTCGATGCTGGCCGTCGCACGCCGCACGGCGCCCGCACAGGACTGGCTCCTCGGTGACCTGGCCCGGCTGGACACCCTCGGCCTGGACACGGACTTCGACCTGGTCCTCGCCGCCGGCAACGTCATCCCTCTGCTGGCCCCCGGCACCGGAGCGGCCGTCGTCGGGCAATTGGCCGGCGCACTGCGCCCCGGCGGTCTCCTGGTCACGGGCATGGGACTGGACGCCGCCCACCTGCCGCTGGAGGAAGCGCCGGTGACCCTCGCCGAGTTCGACGCGTGGTGCACCCGGGCCGGACTGTCCCTGCGTCAGCGCTACGCCACCTGGAGCGGCGACCCCTACAACGACGGCGGCGGCTACGCCGTCAGCGTGCACACGCGCCCGGCCACCTGAACGCTCACCGGAGACGGGGTGCGACCGGCCGCCACGCGCCGAACCACTGCTCCGCGCCGAACTCCTCGAACCGTGTCACCTCGGTGAAACCCAGCTTCAGCGCGAGGCGCATCGAAGGGGCGTTGGCGAGCTGAGTGCAGAGCCCCACCGGCTCCCCGGGGCACGCGGCGGCGAACCAGTCGAGCGCGGCGGCGCACGCCTCGGCGGCGTACCCCGAACCCCACGCCTCCGGCAGGAACATGTAGCCGAGTTCGGTGCAGCCGCCCTCCGGACGGAGCCGTCCCGGACGCTCGGCGTCCCGCTGTTCGAGCGTGACCGTGCCGATCATCGCCCCATCGAGCTCCACGACGAAGAGCCCGGGTCGCCGCCCCGGCACCTCGGGGACGGCGCGTTCGAGCTCCTCCCGCGCGTGGGGACCACCGAGGTGGGCGCGCACCTTCGGCGAAGCGAACAACTCGACGAACGCCGCACGGTCGCGGGCCTCGGATTCACGGAGCACGAGCCGTGCCGTTCCGATCGGGGCAGGTGGCCAGGAAAACGATGCGGGTTCCGTCATGGCGGGGAATCTAGCGCACACCTGTGCGCAGCCGGGGGTGGGTGCGTGGTCGCGTGGCTCAACTGGGCCGTACGTCCGACGGGTTGAGCGGAACCGGTTGGCACGACCGGTCGCACGACTCCCGGCCCCGGGCACCCCTCGTGAGCATCGACCGGCCGAGGCCCACCCAGAATGACCCCGTACGACGAGCGGCCCCTCCTCCTCGGCGAGTCACGATGCTCCGCAGGAGGCGACCCGCTGCTCCGCGGACGTCAGCGGACGCGGCGGATCCGGATCGGCCCCCGCGCCTCGTCCGGCTCGACCGGCCGCCCACCCTGGGTGATCTCGACCCGACCGGCTCCGACCAGCCGCCGAGCCGCCTGGCGGGCGGGCTCCATCAGGGACCGCCAGCCGTCGTCGTCGCCCCCGTACACCGAGCGCGCGGCATCGGAGGGACAGATGGTCGCGGCCGGCCCACGCTGCTCCAGCAGGTCGAGGATCGCCTGCTCCAGACGCCGGACGGTCCGCCCTTCGTGCGAGGTCACCTCTTCATGGTGGCACCGATACGCGGACGGCGCCCGGCCCCGACGCCCGCCCGACGCCCCTGGAGCGACCGGCCTGCCCACCCGCGTCCCCCTGCTCGCCCTCCGACCCCTGACGCCCGAGGCGGTCGCGGAGTTCGTCGCACTGCCGACGGCACCACCGGCGGGCGATGACGTCGAAGCCCTCGACGCGGAACTGGCACGCCGTGGATGGAGCTGGGAGCACGAACTGGCCTGCGAATCCTTCCGTACGAGACACGGACACGTGCTCTGCTCCGACGACCAGAACCCCTTCGGGCAGCAGCCCCCTCTGACCTGCGCACCCGAACTGCCGTCCGTAGCCGACGAGAAGGCGCTCGAAGCGTGGATCACCGCGCACGTCGACCGGTGACCGTCCGGCACCACGGCCCCGGTCACCACGCGCCGACGACCGGGACCCCCGGGTCGTACCGCCGCCAGGCCTCGTCGAGGCGCGTCAGCCGGTGCGCGGCGGCGATGCCGTACAGGGCCGAGACCTTGCCGTCGCCGATGTCGAACGCCACGGCCCCCACGACCCGCTCCCCGACCACGGCGACGACGGCCGGGGAGCCGTTGACCCGAGCGACGTACATCGTGATGGGGCCACCGGCCAGCCGGCGCTTCGCCGGGGTGGGCTTGAACCCGGCCCGTACGAAGGAGGCGACCCGCTCGGGCGTCCGGTACCGCAGCAGCCGCCTGGCCAGACCCGCGCCGTCCGAGACCGCCGTCACGTCGTCCGTGAGCAGCGCCACCAGCCGGTCGGTGCGCCCCGACGTGGCGGCGGCCAGGAACTCCTCGACCACCCGGCGCGCTGCCGCGGGGTCAGGCGCACCGCCGCCGCGACGCCGTTCGTCCGCGAGCCGGGTCCGGGCCCGATGGGCGTGCTGCTGGCTCGCCGCCTCCGAGATGTCGAGGATCGCGGCGATCTCGGCATGGCTGTACGCGAAGGCCTCCCGCAGGACGTAGACGGCCCGCTCGTTCGGCGAGAGGCGCTCGACAAGGGTCAGCACGGCCAGGGACACCGACTCCCGCTGCTCGAACGTGTCGGCCGGGCCGAGCATCGGGTCGCCGTCGAGGAGCGGCTCGGGCAGCCACGCGCCGGCCGCCCGCTCGTGACGCGCCTGCGCCGAACGGAGCCGGTCGAGGCAGACATGGGTGAGGACCTTGGTCAGCCACGCCTCCGGCACCTCGATCCGCTCGCGGTCCGCGGCCTGCCAGCGCAGGAAGGTGTCCTGCACGGCGTCCTCCGCGTCGGCCGCCGACCCGAGCAGGCGGTACGCGAGCGAGGCCAGCCTGCCCCGACCGGCCTCGAACGTGTCCACCGCCGCACTGTCCATGCGGAACACCCTAGGCGGCGACCCGGACAGCGGCCCGGTCGGACGCCGGAGCCGGCCGCCGCCTGCGCGTCGGCAGGCCGAACGTCGGATGGGCGATGCCCCATTCGGCCCCCTTCAGAATCCCCGACTTGAGCCGCGCGGCCGCCCGGCCGCCCAGATACCAGGACTTCGACCGGACGTCCCCGCCCACCATCTGGAAGATCGCGTCCCGGCGGCCGAGGCTGATGTGGTTGCCGAAGTACTTCAGCTCCGTGGACGGGACCTCGTCGCCCGTCAGACGCGCGATGATCGCGGCGGTCGCCTGCATATTGGTGAGCCCCGCCGAGGCGCAGGACATCGGGAGGGGCAGGCCGTTCTCCCCGATCGCGTAGGCACAGTCACCGGCGGCGTAGACGTCCGGGTGCGAGACCGAGCGCATGGACCGGTCGACGACGATCTGCCCGGTGGCGGCGACCTCCAGGCCGGCGGCGGCCGCGATCGGGTGCACGGCGAACCCGGCCGACCACACGGTCACCTCGGCCGGCAGGGCCGTACCGTCGGCGGTGATCGCCCGGGTCGGCTCGACGGCAGCGACGGCGGTGTGCTCGTGCACGGTGACGCCGAGCCGGTCGAACGCTTCCCTCAGATGACGGCGGGCCCTGGGGGAGAGCCAGGAGCCCGGCTCACCACGGGCGGCGAGCGCGACCGAGAGACCGGGCCGCGACTCGGCCAGCTCGGTCGCGGTCTCGATGCCGGTCAGCCCCTCCCCGACGACGAGGACGGACCCGCCCTCGTCGAGGCCGTCCAGGCGCTCACGCAGACGCAGCGCCGCGTCCAGACCGGTCACGTCGAAGGCGTACTCGGCCACGCCGGGGACATCGTGGTGGGCGGCGGAGCTGCCGAGCGCGTAGAGCAGAGTGTCGTAGGGCAGCTCCCCGGGCCCGTCCTCGCCGCTCACGGCGACCGTCCTGCGCTCGGGGTCGAGGCCGGTCACCCGGGCCAGCCGCAGTCGCACCCCGGTGCCCGCGAACACGTCGGCGAGCTTGCGGCGCGCGATGTCCTGCCCGGCCGCCACCTGGTGGAGCCGCATCCGCTCGACGAAGTCGGGTGCGGCGTTGACGACGGTGATCTCGGTGTCCGCCGGGGAGAGCCTGCGGGCCAGATTCCCGGCGGCGAAGGCCCCGGCGTACCCGGCGCCGAGTACGACGATGCGGTGCTTCCTGAGCGTCATGACGGACTCCTGTCTCGTTCGCGTACTCCTTGAACGGGACAGCGCGTCGATTGCTGACAGCGCGCCGATGTGACGTGGGCCACCCGGGTGCGGCGGTGCGGGCCCGCCCTGTCACCCGCGCCGGGGAACGTGCCGGGACAAGCTCAGACGGCGCGCCCCCGCACCGCGAACGGGTTCGGCACCGCCCCCGTCCAGCGGTGCAGCACGGCCCGGCCGGTCTGCAGCGTGGTTCCCCCGGAGTCGACCGTGCCGGCCTCGGCCACGTAGTAGCGGCCGTCGTCGAGCGAGACCAGACCGTACTGACCGGCCGACTCGTAGCCGTACACGCCGGACGGCTCGTGGTGCAGCCCGCGCGGCAGGAGGGAGACGATGCGGCCGGACTCGGGGCGCGGCTGCCCTTTCACCTCACCCCGGCGGGCGGGCTTCGAGCCGTCCAGCACATAGAGCGTGTAGTTGGGAAAGGCCGCCTTCTTGCCCTTGTACACGGCCATCAGCCAGTTGCCGCTGTCCCCGTCGTACTCCAGGTTCTGGACTCCGTAGGTGGTGTTGCCGGTGTAGGCGAAGAACTTGCCGGCGGGGGAGGCGGGACCGCTGGTGTGCAGCGCGTCCTCGCTGAGCGGCCGCTCGTACTTCCGCCAGTCGCGCACGTCGTACTGGAGCAGCACCTGGTGGTCGTTGTCGGTGCGGGCGGTGTTGGAGTACACCCCGTACGCGACCGTGAGCCGTCCGCCGCCCCTGCCGTTCAGATCGGGACCGAAGGCGACGCCGTCGATTCCGCTGCAGCCGTAGCGGTGGTCGGGGGTGTTTCCGGTGTCGCCGTCGAAGACCCCGTCGCCGTTCATGTCGGCGGTGTAGTCCCGCACGACCTCCCGGAGATGGACGGTGGAAAGCACATCGGTGGTCCGGGCGTCCATGTTCATCCGGGTGATCCGGGACCCGTCGAAGATCGCCACATAGAAGGCCCGGGCCGCCTTGTACTCCAGGGAGCCGTAGACCCGGCCGTCCGCGCTGTTGAAGTCCAGATCGCCCAGATGTCCGGTGAGCCCGGTGACCGACCCGATCGCTCTGCCCGCCAGGTCGGTCTTGACCAGCAGATCGGTGAAGGAGAAGTACATGTGGCCCCGGCGGCGGTCGATGGCCGTGCCCTGGAGATGCCCGGACGACCAGGCTCCGCCGTCCACGGAAGCGGGCAGGCCGGAGGCGGAGGCGGAGGACGGGGACGGTGTACGGGCGTGGGCCGAGCCCCCGCTCACCGCGAGGACGGCCGAGGCGAGGACGGCGGACAGGAGCAGGGTGGCGACGTGCGTGCGTGCTCGGCTTCGCATGGTTCTTCCGGGGGCGTGATCCTGGGGTGGGCGGGCGTTGCCGGATACGGACGGTGTCTCAGGCCCTGCCGTGGGAGACCCGCGAACGCCGGGCGACCGCGTCCAGCGACACCGCCAGGAGCAGTACCCCGCCGGTGACCATGAAGCGGTAGGCGGAGTCGAGATTCAGCAGAGTGAGTCCGCTGGAGATGGACTGGATCACGAGCACGCCGAGCAGGGCGGCGAAAGCGGTGCCCCGGCCGCCGAACAGACTGGTGCCGCCGATGACGGCCGCGGCGATGGCGTTGAGGTTGACGTCACCGCCGCCGCTGCTCTGATTGGCCGCGGCGAGCCGTGAGGCGGAGAGCATCCCGCCGACACAGGCGAGCGTCGTGCACAGCACGAAGGCGGCGGTGAGGACGGCCTTCACGTTGACGCCCGCACGCCGGGCCGCCTCCATGTTGCCGCCGACCGCGTACATCGACTTGCCGAACGAGGTGCGGGACAGGACGTAGTGCAGCACCAGCACCAGGGCGAGGAAGAACACGAACATCCACCCCACCCCCCGGTCCCGGTTGAGATACCAGACCGCCCCGCCGAGACCGGCCAGCAGCGCCAGGCTCCGCGCGACGAGCAGACGCCGGGACGCGGCGGCCAGGCCCGCCCGGCGGCGCTCCGCGGCGCGGGCGGCACCTGTCGCGTACAAGGCCGCCGCGCCCACGACGACCAGCGTGTACGCCAGCCAGGGCGGCAGGAACTGAAGCTGGGCGAAGGACACGAGGCCCGAGTCGAAGGGCAGGTTGATCGAGCCCTTGGGCCCGAGGATCCACAGCTGCACACCGAGGAACCCGAGGAGGCCGCCGAGCGTGATGACGAAGCTCGGCACCCCGATCCGGTTGTGGACCTGGGCGTAGAACCAGCCGATCAGAGCCGCGAGGACCAGTGACGCGGTGACGGCGAGCCAGGCCGGCAGCCCCCGGTCCACGAAGAGGACAGCCAGGACGGCGGCGCTGAGTCCGCTGACCGACCCGACCGACAGATCGATCTGGCCGACGAGCAGGACGCAGACGACCCCCAGGGAGATGATGCCGACCGGCACGCTCTCCAGGGCGAGGTTCGTGAGGTTCGCGCTCGAAAGGAAGACGGGGTTGAGGATCTGCATGACGGCCCAGATCACGACGAGGCCGGCGAGGACGGGCAGGAGGCCGAGGTCCCCGCCGCGCAGCCGGTCCGACACCACCCGCCGGCGGCTTCGCGCCCGACCGGACCAGGTCGTCGGCTGCCCGGCCCCGTTGTGGGCGGGTTCGGGGCTCGTGACAGCGGCCGACTCCGTCATGACGCGTCCCCCTTGTGCGCCGCTTCCGTTCCCCTGTCCGCTGCCGCCGCTCGCTCGTCCACGGCCCGGTCCCGTCCGGCGCGGCGGCTGACCACGTTGTCGGTGGCCCCGGTGATGGCGGCCACCAGATCCGCCGCCGTCGCCTCGGCCGCGTCGAAGACACCGTTGTTCCGGCCCAGCCGCAGGACGACCACCGTGTCGGCGACGGCCCGTACGTCGGCCATGTTGTGGCTGACCATGATGACGCCCAGGCCGCGCTCGCTCAGCCGCTCGATCAGGTTGAGGACCTCCGCCGTCTGCGCGACGCCCAGCGCGGCCGTCGGCTCGTCGAGGATGATCACCTTGGGGTCCCCCAGCAGGGTCCGCGCGATGGCCACCGTCTGCCGCTGGCCACCGGACAGGGCCGCGACCGGGACCCGTACCGAGGGGATCTTCGCCGACAGCTCCCCGAGAAGGGCGCGGGAACGGACCTCCATGGTCACCTCGTCCAGGCGCAGCCCGCGCAACTCCCTTCCGAGGAAGAGGTTTTCGACGACGTTCAGGTTCTCGCACAGGGCGAGGTCCTGGAACACGGTCGCGATGCCGAGCCGCTGCGCGGTGGCGGGGGAGGGGATGGATACGGTGCCGTGGCCGAAACCGACGGTTCCGGCGTCCGGCTGGTGCACCCCGGAGAGAACCTTCACCAGGGTGGATTTTCCCGCGCCGTTGTCGCCCACCAGGGCGACGACCTGCCCAGCGGAGACGTCGAGGTCGACATCGGTGAGTGCGGCGACGGCGCCGAAGGACTTGCTGATCCCGCGGAGCAAGAGCAGCGGGCCTCCTGACGGCTCGTGAGGGGAGGGCAAGGACTCAGCGGTCATGACCGGCCTTCCGAGGCAGGCGCGCGGGCGGGCAGAAGGGCAGGCGGAGAGAGGGAACGGGCCCGCGACTACGTGATGCCCACCTCGGCACAGGCCGCCGCGTACGTCGCCGTGCACACCTCGGCGGTCTTCAGCGGCTTCCCGTCGCCCACCAGAACCTCAGCGATGTTCTCGCGGGTGACCACGGTGGGGGTGAAGAGCTCCGAGGGAGTGTCGAAAAGCGTGGTCTCGCCCGTGGGCTTCTTCCCCTCGGCGAAGGAGAACGCGGCGACGGCCGCGGCTTCTGCGACGGTCTTGATGGGCTTGGAGATGGTGTTGTACTGGTCGCCCTTGATGATCCGCTGGGCGGCGGCGAGTTCGGCGTCGTTCCCGGTCACCGGTGGGACGGTGGCCCCGGCCGCTTTGAACGCGGCGATGGAACCGCCTCCCGTGCCGTCGTTGGCGGCCGCCACCCCGGCAATCTTCCCCGGGAACTTGGATATCTGGCCGCTGACCCAGCTCTGCGCCTTCCCCGGCTCCCAGGCCGGCGTGTCGTACTCGGCGAGGAGCTTGAACCCGCTGGAGTCGACCGCGCTGTGGATGCCCTTCTTGATCAGGCCCGCCGCCGCGTCGGTCGGCGATCCGTTGACCTGGAGGAGGCCGCCCTCGGCCGAGGTGGCCTTGAGGTGGTCGACCAACGACTGGCCGATCATGGCGCCGATCTTCTCGTTGTCGAAGGAGACGTAGTAGTCCGCCCTGACCGCCGGGATCGGCCGGTCGTAGGCGATGACGGGAACCCCCCGGCTCTGTGCCGTACGGACGGTGCTGGCCGCGGCGGCGGAGTCCACCGGATCGATCACGATGACGTCGGCGCCCTGAGCGAGGGCGGAGTCGGCCTGCTGCTGTTGCTTCGCGGCGTCGCCGCCCGCGTTCTGGTAGAGCACCTCGCAACCGCCGCACAGATCCTTCACCTTGGCCTTGAAGAGCGGCGCGTCGTACAGCTCGTAGCGGGTGGAGGCGATGTCGGGCATCAGGAACGCGATCTTCGCGTCCTTCGACGACTTGCCCTCCGGGCTGTTGGGCGCCTTCGTCGAACAGGCTGCGGCGGAGACGATCACCGTCATCACCGACAGAGCCGCGGCAAACGATCTGGCAGAGCGTTGCTTCACTGGAATCTCCCGGTCTTCAGGCAGAGAGTCTCCTTCGCGTCAAATTAACATCGAGAATGTTATGAGTGTCAATGGTCATGTCATAAATAACAGACAGGTGGGAGCGCTCAGAGGGGGCGGACCGCATGACCCGGTCCGGCCGGCCGCGCCGGAGACCCCCACGCCGTCCGGGCGGCCGCCAACTCCGCCCGGTAGCGCGCGTATCCGTCCTCGTACAGCGCCCATACGTCCTCGCGCGGACCGACCACCTGATGGCGCCCCGGCGGCGCCTCGTACCCCGGCGACAGCGAGCCCCTGGCGACGGACACCACACCGAGCGCGCCGACCTGTTCCTCCAGCGGGATGCGTACGGGACGGCCGAGGACGTCGGCGATCAGCCGGGCCCACGTCAGCGAGCGTGTGCCGCCGCCGCACAGGGCGAGGGTGCCGCTCAGCCCGGCCGCCTCCAAGCAGTGCCGGGCCGCGTAGCCGATGGCCTCGCAGACGGCCCGGACCGCGTCCGCCCGTCCGGTCGCCAGGCTGAGCCCGTCGAGTCTGCCCTGCGCCGACGGCTCGACGAAGGGGGCCCGTTCGCCCGCCTCGGACAGGAAGGGGAAGGCACGGACGCCCCGGGCGCCGGGCGGGCTGTCGGCCAGCAGGGCGTCCACATCGGCCGTGGTCGCGCCGACGAGAGCGAGCACCCACTCCAGCGCGGCCGTCCCCACCATCGCGGGCATGGCGCGCAGCCACCGGTCGGGAGCCGGTGTGCACAGCCACATGCCTGCGGGCTCGGCGAGCGGATCGAGATCGACCCGGTCGGTCAGCACCTGGCTCGCGAGGGTCGTGCCGAGGATGAGGACGCCGTCCCCCACCTCACGCACCCCGCTGCCGATCGCGCAGGCCGGCAGGTCGTACGGCCCCGCCACGACCGGCAGCCCCTCGGGGAGCCCGAGGAGTCCGGCGCCCTGACCGTGGAGCGCGAGCACCGTGCCCGGAGGGGCGGGAGCCGGCAGCAGCCCCGCCCGTCCCGCCACCCCGCACGCCGCCAGGGCCTCGGGCGCGTAACGGCGGGTACGGGGGTCGAGGAACGGCAGCGTCGCGTCGGAGGCATCGAGGCACACCCGGCCGGTCAGGCGCTGGGCGACCGCGTCGACGCAGTACCCCGCGACGGCGGCCCGGTCCAGCGAGTGGGGCTCGTGCTCCTGGAGCCAGTTCAGCAGCGGGCCGTGGCAGCCGGGGAACATCCCGGACCCGGTGTGCGCGTAAGCCGTGCCGATCGTGCCGTCCGTCAGCCAGCGGGTCACCAGGTCCGAGGCCCGCGCGTCCATCCACGAGATGGCGGGCCGCACCGCGCGGCCGCCGGAGTCCCGCAGCCACAGCCCGTCCCCCTGCCCGGTCAGCGCCACCGCGTCCGGCAGCCGGCCGAGCTTCGCGGCCACCTCCCGTACCACTGCGCCGACCCCGGACACTACAGCGTCGAGATCCTGCTCGACGCGCCCGCCCGGCAGCATCTCCAGGTGCGAGCGCCGGCTCGCGGAGGCCAGGGACCCGCCGCCCGCGTCGAACGCCACCGCCTTGGTGACCGACGTACCGATGTCCACGCCGATGATGGTCCTCAACCCTGCTACCTCCTGTGCGAGCCGATGGATTGCGGGGCGCCGGCGGCGGAAGAGGCCGTCAGGAACCGCCGTTCTCCAGGACGTCCCCGTTCGCGAGATGCCGCAGCTTCTCCCCCCGCGCGAAGCGGCCGACCTCGGCGGCGGTGATGGCCGCCGCCCGGTGCGCCGTCTGGCGCGTCGCGCCCGCGAGATGAGGCGTGGTGATCACATGCGGTACGTCACGCAGGGCCCAGTCAGCGGGGATCGGCTCGACGTCGTACACATCCAGGGCGAGCGCCCCGAGAGCCCCGCTGCGCAGCAGTCCCGGCAGCGGCGTGTGGTCGAGCAGCCCGCCGCGGGCGGTATTGACCAGGACCGCACCGGGCGGCAGCAGCCCCAGACGGCGGGCGTCGATCAGATGGCGGGTCTCCTCGGTCAGCCGGGCGTGCAGGCTGACCACCGAACTCCGGCTCAGAAGATCGTCCAGCTCGACGAGTTCGACACCGTCCGCCGCGACCCCCTCGGGGTCGGCGTACGGGTCGGCCGCGAGCACGTGCGCCCCGAAGGCGCGCGTCACCCGCGCCACGATGCGGCCGATGGCCCCGTAGCCCACGAGCCCGACCGTGGCCCCGCCGAGCTCGCCGCCGACCTCCTCGTACGCGTAGAGATCGCCCCGCCAGACGCCCCGCTTCAACTCCGCGTCGGCGGCGGGGACGCGCCGCATCGCGGCGAGCATCAGCCCGACGGCGAACTCCGCGGCGGCCGGGGCGTTGCGGCCGGGGGCGTAGCTGACCCTGACCCCGTGCCGGGTGGCGGCGGCCAGGTCCACATTGACCGGCCCGCCGCGCGAGACGGCGACGAGCCGCAACGCGGGCGACGCGGCGAACACCCGCTCGGTGAAGGGGGCCATCTGCGTCACACAGACGGACGTCCCGTGCAGCGCCTCCACGAGCTCGTCCTCCGTCCCGCTCGCCTCACGGACCTCCGCGACCGGACCGAAAGGCTCGTGGGGCCAGGGGAGAGTCAGCTCCGAGAACTCCGGGAGCTCGCCACCCGCGCGGGACAGCTCCTGACTCACCGCCGCGCGGATCAACGCGGGACGGACGAAGTGGTCGCCTGCGGCGAGGATGCGCATGACGTCGGATTCCTTCTGCGAGGAGAGAGCCGCCGGGGTGGATGCCGAGCACGTCGGAGCCTTGCTCCGCGCCTGATCCGAGTCCGATCCGGGCCGCGAGGAGCCGGTCCCGGTCTGTGGAATTTCTGTTAAATTTAACAGCGCCCGCGTGAACCGGCAATGCGCCCGGCCGACACGGGTCACGGCAGCCCGGCAACTGCGTGCGCTTCGCCTCGATGCATCGGCCCCGACCCGGAAAGGGCGGTCTCCATGACCTCGCGTCTCCTGCTCGTACGGCACGGCGAGACCGAGTGGCACGCGGAGAACCGGTACGCCGGCGTCACCGACGTCGCCCTGACGCCCCGGGGCGTGGCCCAGGCGGCCGGCCTCGGGGCCTGGGCCGTGAAGAGCGGCGTGCACGCGATCGTCTGCTCCCCGCTCAGCCGCGCCCGCCTGACGGCGAGTCCGGCGGCCGAGGCGCTCGGCCTGGCGGTGGAGGTCCAGGAGGGCCTTCGGGAGGTGGACTTCGGATGGGGCGAGGGCCGGACCGTCGAGGAGATGGCCGAGGAGGACCCCGAAGCCGTACGGCGGTTCCGCGAGGACGCCGCATCCGGCGCCTTCCCCGGCTCCGAACCCGTCGCCCGGGCCGCGGCACGGGCGACCGCGGCCCTGCGCGACCTCGCGGACCGCCACCCCGGGGGCAGGGTGCTCGTCGTCGCCCACAACACCCTGCTGCGCATCGCCCTGTGCGAACTCCTCGGGCTGCCCCTCGGGCGCTACCGGCGCATCTTTCCCCGACTGGACAACGGGGCCGTCACGGAGATCGAGATCCGCGGCACGGAGACGGCGCTGCGCTCGCTGAACGTGCCCACAGCGCCGCCCCCCGGCCCCGCGCCCGGTCCGAGCCCTGCGGGAGACTGACCTCCATGACCAAGAGATCTGCCGAAGAGCGCCGACGGCTCATCGCCGACCATGTCGTGGAGCAGGGCACGGCCACGGGCGCCGCCCTCGCCCAGCTCACGGGCGTGAGCCTGATGACCGTCCACCGGGACCTCGACGACCTGGCGCGGCAAGGGGTGCTGCGGCGCTTCCGCGGTGGCGCGTCGGCCCTGCCCTCCACGGTGTTCGAATCGAGCCTCGACTACCGGCTCGGCGTCAACACGGCGGAGAAGAAGGCCGTCGCGCGGGCCGCCGCCGCGCTGGTGGAGCCCGGCATGTCGGTGATGCTCGACGATTCCACCACGGTGCTGGTCATGGCGGGTCTGCTGGTCGACCTCGCCCCGCTCACCGTCGTCACCAACGCCCGCCGGGTGCTGGACGTCTTCGCCGGATGCGAGGGCATCCGGCTGATCGCCCTGGGCGGGGAGTACTCACGCACCCACGACTCCTTCCTCGGGATGCCCTGCGTCGAGGCGGTGGAGGCGCTCTCGGTTGACCTCGTCGCGGTCTCCACGTCGGCCCTGGACGCCAGGACGGCCTACCACCAGGAGCAGGACGTGGTGCTGGTCAAACGGGCCATGCTCACCTCGGCGGCGACGAAGGTGATGCTCATGGACCACACCAAACTCGCCCGGACCGCACTGCACCGGGTGGGCCCCGTCGGCGACCTGGACCATCTCGTCGTGGACGACGGAGCGGACGCCGAACTGCTGGGCAAACTCCGCGAACGGACCCGGGTCACGGTGGCACCCATCGGCTCATGAGCCCGCTCCTCCACCACTATGGAACCGATGTTGACTTCACATACGGGCTATCACGGCGACGGACGGCCCCCGACCGGTGGACCGACGTGGACACGTGAGACCCCCGGGGAAGGACGCCTTCCGCATGAACAGTGAATCCCCTCGCCCCGTACCCCCCTCCCCGGCCGTCATCGGCATCGACGTGGCGACCGCGTCCGTCCGCGTGCTCTGCGTGGACGGACAGGGGCGAGCGCTCGCCGAGGCACGGGCGGATCTCCCGCCCCCCGTACGGACCGCCGCGGGAACGAGCGAGCAGGACGCCCGGTCGTGGTGGCCCGCCGTACGGTCGGCCCTGCGCCGCACCACGTCCGCGCTGCCCCGGGGCGGACGCGAGGTGGTCGCGGTGGCCGTGTCCGCCACATCCGGCACCCTTGTGCCCACCGGGGCCGACGGCGAACCGCTCGGCCCGGCCCTGATGTACGACGACCGGCGTGCCGCCGGTATCAACGCCGGGGCCCAGCGGGCGGGCAGCGCCCGGTGGGACGCGCTCGGCCTCGCGGTGGGCCCCACCGCCGCACTCGGCAGGGCCGTGTGGTGCCTGCGAACGTACGGCTCCGCTCTGCATCACGTCCTGCACACCCCCGAGTTCATCGGCCGCGACCTGACGGGCCACCCGGTGCCCACGGACTGGAGCCACGCGCTCAAGTCCGGCTACGACGCCCGTGCGGGGGAGTGGGCGCACGAGGTCTTCGACGCCCTCGGCCTCCCGCTCGCCTTGCTCCCCTCCGTCGGCGCCCCCGGCACCGAGGCCGGGGTCGTCGGCCCGGAGGCGGCCGAGGCCACGGGCCTGCCCGAAGGGTGCTCCGTACGCCTCGGGATGACGGATGGCTGTGCGGGCCAGATCGCCACCGGGGCGGTCGAGCCGGGCCGGTTCGTGGGCGTCATCGGCACGACGTACGTTCTCAAGGGGGTGTCCGAGCACCTGGTGCGCGATGCGACCGGGGCGTTCTACAGCCACCGCCACCCCGACGGCTGGTGGCTCCCCGGCGGGGCGTCCAGCACGGGAGGGGAGTGCCTGGCCGACGTCGCCCCCGCCCGCCTGCCCGCGCTGGACGCCGCCGCGACGGCCCGGGGCCCCGCCACGCATGTGCGCTACCCGTTGCGCCGGGACGGTGAACGGTTCCCCTTCGTCTCCGGCGCGGCGCGCGGCTTCGAGCTGGGCCGCCCCCGCGACGAGGCGGACGCCCACCGCGCCGCACTGGAAGGCGTCGCGTTCCTCGAACGCCTGGCCCTGGAACGGGCCGAGCGCCTGGGCATCCCGGTGCTCGGCCCCCTGCACGCGGCCGGCGGGGGAAGTCGCAGCGCCGCGTGGACGGCGATCCGGGCCACCGTGCTGGACCGCCCGGTCCGGGTCGTCGGGCGCGCGGAAACGGCGTTCGGCGCCGCGCTGATCGCCGCGACCGGCACGCTCCACGAGAATCTCACGGCGAGCGCCGCCGCGATGGTGCGCACGGGGGCGCTCGTCGAGCCGGTGCCAGGGGAACGCCCGGCCCTGGAGGAGTCGTACGGCCGCTTCGTCGCGGCGCTGCGCGAACGCGGCTGGCTCCCCGACGGCTGACGCGACCGCGCCCCGACGGTGCGAGCACGGCCGTGTGACGGCGCAGGGGATGACGGCGGGGCGCCCAAGCCCGCCTGGACCGAGTCCGCCGCCGTCCACCCCGCCATGGGTGATGGCCAGCTGACCGCCGTATCCGGCCTGGTACTCGCCGCCGGTAAGGCGATGACCGCCCGGGACGCCGCGTCGGGCAAGGAGAAGCGGACGCTTGAGGCCGGCCGGTTCGGCACGTTCCGGCAGCCGGGCGTGGTGGACGGCGTGCTGTACGTCGCCGACAGCTCCCGGAGGCTCTGGGCGGTCCGCCCGACGACCGGCGCGAAGATCTGGCAGAGCGAGGACATCGCCGAGGCGGACACCAAGACCCCCTGGCAGTACGTCGAGGCCGGCGGCACGCTGTACGCAGCGACGGAGCTGGACGAGAAGGGCGGCGTGCACGCCGTCGACGCGGCGACCGGTAAGCTCCGCTGGATGTTCAACGACGGCAGCGGCGACTATCACGAGTGGCTTGTGGCCACCGACGGCAAGCTCGTCTTCGCCCTGCACGGCAAGAAGCTGCACGCACTTCCGGTATAGGGGCCTGGCCATGAGATTTCGGTTGTTCCGTGCCGCGATACCCCTGGTGGCGCTCGGCGCGCTCTTCTGGCCGACGATGCTGACGTACACCTTCCTGGCAGGGGAGCGGGCCACAGCGCAGGTCGCCGAATGCCACCAGGGCGGAAGCCGCAGCCCGCTGAGGTGCTCCGGCACCTGGCGCACGGCCGACGGCGACTCCGGCTCCGGCGGAGTCTACGGGCTCGGCTCCAGCGCTGCCGGCCGGACCGTCGCGGTGCGTGTCGGCCCGATGGGCCCGTACCGTCCCGGCGTCAGAGCCGTCGCGCTGCCCGTCTCGGTGTCGCTGTTCTGGCTGCTCTCCTTCGGTGGCCTGACGGTGCGGGTGCACCGGGCGGGAAGGCGCGCGCGTCGGCTGCTGGCCGAACCCGCCCTTCCCGAGCACCTCTTGACCGTCACGGGCAAGGCCGCGCACACCCTCGACGGCCGACGATCGGCCTCGGTGGTCCCGCTGCCCGCGCCTCCCACACCTCCCGCACCAGGCGTGAGGGCGACGTACTGGGATGTCCACGACGGCGCGGGCCGGCCCGTGTGCCGGGTCGAGAAGCGCGGCACGAGGAAGTCCCTGCCGGAGCTCGTCGTATGGGAGCCGTCCGGCGGTGGCCACGTCATCCGCCCCACCAGCGGACACTCGCCCGGCCACTACACGCTGTCGGCTTTCGACGGAACACCGGTGGGCACCGTCGAGCCCTTCGCCGGTACGAAGTGGGGTGCGTACGCCTTCAAGGACCTCCAGGGCGTCGTACGAGCCCGCGGCGTCTGCCGCATGCCCGAGTGGGTGCTGCGCCTGGAACCCGGCGCTCCGCCGCTCTTCCTCCGCCTCGCACTCGCCTTCACGACCGGGCAGCGCCGCCAGATCCGCTGAGCTGGCCGGTTGAGCCGGCCGGCTCCACCGCAATCACCGGTCGGGCCCGCCTCGTTCGACCCGCACACCCTGGTTGCGACCGGCGGCGACGAACCTGGGTGGTCTTGTTGGTCGGGTTGTTGGTCGGGTTGTTGGTGTTGGTGTTGGTGTTGGTGGTGGGTTTTG
>NZ_BMSG01000047.1 GCF_014649035.1 Streptomyces sindenensis | reverse complement strand
CACGAAGATCACCGCCGTCGACTACAAGCAGCAGTTGATCAGTTACCCAACACTTTCTGAGCGCTGACGATCCTCGGTTCCGCCCCGTTGAGTTCCGGCGCGGCCTCAATCTTCTGGTCGCCGAGACCCACCCCGGAGCAAGGAAGACGGACAGTCGCAACGGCACCGGCAAGTCCAGCCTGGTAGAGCTGCTGCACTTCACCCTGGGGGCTCAGGCCGGTAAAGGCAGCCTGCCCGGCCACACCCGACTTCGGCGCACTTTCTTCACTCTGACCTTGGACTGGCCCGGGCACGAGGAGCCGGTAAAAGTGAGCAGACGCGGTGCCCAGCAGGGAGTCGTCCTGACCGACGCTCCAGACGGCACCGAGGGCGAGGCCGGAGAGCTCTTCGCGTTCAACCACGCCCGTGAGATGCCTGTGACGGAGTGGAGAACACGGATCGAGACGAACCTCTTCCGGCTGCCCGCCGACCATCCCGGCATCTCGGGGCGGGCCCTGCTGTCGCTTCTCGTACGCCGCGTCGGATCACACGCCTTCAACGACCCGGTGCGGACCCATCCGCAGCAGCCGACGGCCGAGGCTGCGGCCAACCTCGCCTATCTCCTCGGCCTGGACTGGCGACTCGCCGCCGGCTACCGCGACATCGCCTCACGGGAAGCGACCCGACGGCAGCTGCGGTCGGCGATGAACGATCCATCCTGGCACCAGGTCGTCGGCACGACGGCGGACCTGCGCGGACGGATCATTGTCGCGGAGGGCGACGTGAACCGGCTCCGCGAGCAGATCGCCTCCTTCCACGTTGTGCCCGCGTACGCAGAACTTCAGGCGCGAGCCGACGGGTTGGACAAGAGAGTCCGCTCGCTCCCGGAGCAGGACGTGATCGACCGTCGAAACCTGGCGGAACTACAGCGGGCAGTGGAGGAGGCAAACGAACAAGACACGGCGTACGTGGACGCCATGTACCGGGAACTGGGCGTTGTTCTGCCCGACCGGGTACACCGCTCCTTCGAGGACGTACGTGGCTTCCACGCGTCCATCGTCCGCAACCGCCGCCGCTACCTCGCCGACGAGATCGAGGAGACGCAGGCCAGACTCACGGCGCGCGAACACGAGCGCGACCGTCTCGGTGAGGAGCTCACCGAGACACTAAGCGCATTGCGCGACGGAGGCGCCCTCGACGGCCTCACGGCGCTCCAGCAGTTGCTCGCTCAGAAACAGGCGGCACTCGAAGCGCTGCGCAAACAGCATGAGACGGCGCAGTTCATGGAGGCCAGCCAGCGGGAGATCACGGCGCAGCGCGTCGAGCTCCAGGAGGAACTGGAGCTCGACCTGGAGGAGCGCGGCGAGCAGACCCGGGAGGCCACGTGGCTCTTCGCCCGCTTCGCTCGCCGCCTCTACGGGCAGGACCGGCAGGCATACCTCACCATCAGAGCCGGCACCAGCAGCTTGGAAATCTCCGCACATGTCGACAGTCAAGGCAGCGTCGGCATCAACAAGATGGTGATTTTCTGCCTCGATCTCACGGCCGCAGTGA
The DNA here is from genome assembly GCF_014649035.1 of Streptomyces sindenensis. Classification (GTDB taxonomy): domain Bacteria; phylum Actinomycetota; class Actinomycetes; order Streptomycetales; family Streptomycetaceae; genus Streptomyces; species Streptomyces sindenensis. The sequence goes on along the minus strand of NZ_BMSG01000047.1, from coordinate 34,999 downwards.
TCGCCCTCCGCCACGACCGTGGGCCCGGCTTCCTAGTCCACGACAGCCATCTCTTCGACGGGGTGGACGACCGCCAGGTGACTGAGGCGTTGACGCTGGCGTCCGAGGTCGCCGAGGAAGAAGGTCTCCAGTACATCGTGACATTCAACTGGGACAAGCTGGAACGCGCCCGCCTGGGCGGCTTCGACCCCTCTCCCTACCTCATCGAGCCCCGCCTAACCGACGCCTACGATGAGGGCGGACTGTTCGGGTTCCGCTTCTGACTCGACCATCGCACCTCACTGGCGGCACACGGCCCACACCATCTTGTCTCCGCAGTGGTCCGAGCGCACGCCCCAGTCGTCGGCGAGCACCTCGAGAAGGGGCAGTCCATTCCCCGACTCGCCGGAACTGCCAGGGTGTTGTGGCGTCAGCCACCTGTCGCTGCAGACGTCACTGTCCTCGATCCACAGTTCACTCCCGCCCAGGCCGCCGCCTCGAGGACCGTTCGGAGAGTGGTGCACAGCGCGCCGGCCCCTGGCGACACGGCAAACGCGCGGGCGCCGCGACGCGTAGTCGCGCAGAGAGCCGTAAAGCTCAAGAGCTCGGCTTGCGCGCCTGGTTGAGGGGACCACGGCCCCGGCTTCCCGGTTCACATCACCGAGAGTGATGTGTGCGATTTTCTGCGGGGAGCCCCCGAAGCCGTACAGAGCGTGACCGTCTGGCGGTGCGGGCAGGCTGTCCAAGTGAGCGGCCTGGCTTGTACGGGTGTTTGTCCGGCCGTGACGTACGGGAGCGGCGCTCGGTGGGCAGAAGATCCACGGACGGCACGGTTGGGCTGCGCCCCCTCTACGCAACCCTGCGTCCTGACTTCCCCTCGGACCTGGAAAGCCTCGCTCGAACTCCTCTCCAAGGCGCCGGAAGACCGTCCGGCCTACACCGGCGCCGGTCGGAGGCGGCTTGCCACCTGGCTCCCCGAACGCGGCGACCCGACAGCCACGCTCACTCCCTGGGCGGAGATCGACCCGCTGCGCCCTTCCGGCGCCCGATGCACGTCCGGTCCGCCCATGAGCAGGACCCTCACGACCGGGGCGGCCGGGCTGATGCCTGCACCCACCACCTGCGCAGCGGCAGGGTGCTTCAAGCCGCATCCAGAGGCCCACAGAAACGACTGAGCTGCGGGCCAGGGCAAGGAATCACATCAGCGCCAGGTTGACTCCGTGACACAATTATCATGTCATGGGGTCATGCTGTACGTAACGCCTTCCCTGAACGCCGACGACCGCCGCGCCCTCGACGAGATCGAGAGCATGCGCCGCTCCCTGCGCCACATGCTCCGCGCCACCCCACGCTGGACCCGTCAGCTGCGCCGCAACCTCACCGCCCGCGCCATCGCCGGATCGAACACCATCGAGGGGTACGCGGCGACGGTCGACGACGTGGAAGCCCTCATGTCGGGTGAGGAACCCCTGGAGACTGGAGAGAAGACTCGTTCCGAGTTGGAGGGCTACCAGCGCGGCATGACCTACATCCAGGCCCTCGCCGACGCCGGAGACGACTTCCGCTACGACGCCGGCCTGCTCAACGGCCTGCACTTCATGCTCCAGGGCCACCACCTCGACAAGCGCCCCGGCCGCTGGCGCGACGGCCCCGTCTACGTCACCAGCCCCGACGACCCCCTGGTCCCCGCCTACACCGCCCCGGACCAGACGGACGTTCCCGCTCTGATGTCGGAGTTCATCGATTGGCTCAACGAGGGCGACCTCGACACACCCGTCCACGTCCGCGCCTCCATGGCCCACCTCAACCTCGTCAAGATCCATCCATGGAAGGACGGCAACGGGCGCATGTCCCGCGCCCTGTCCACCCTGGTGTTCTCCCGCGAGGCCCTGATGCCCGCCGAATTCTCCTCCATCGAGGAATGGCTCGGCCGGGGACAGAACACCTACGCCTACTACCAGATCCTGGAGGAGGTGGGCGGACCGCACTGGAGCCCCGAGCGGGATACCCGCCCCTGGATCCGGTTCTGCCTGACCGCCCACCACCGCCAGGCCCAGCAGGCCCAGCGCCGCTTCGATGTCATGTCGCGGGCCTGGACCCGTCTGGTCGAAGGCGTCGAGGCCACCGGTCTGGACGAGCGGGTGGTCTATGCCCTGCTGCCCGCCTTCTCCGACGCGAAGGTGCGCCGCACCGTCTACCAGCAGGACGCCGACCTCAGCGACCAGCAAGCCATCCGCGACATCCGGGAGCTCGTCGCCCGCGGCTGGCTCGTCCCCCATGGAAAGGCCCGCGCCCGCTACTACGCCCCCGGGCCCCTCATGGACCCGGTCCGGGACGAGGTCCGCCAGTCCATGGAGCCGTACACGGACCCCTACCGGCGCGAGCGGTGATCCTCACCAGCGATCACGCGATCAGGGTGGCCGAGACGTCCGGCATCTCGTCGAGTCGCTGCCGCAGATCTCGCTCTTGACCACTGATGCGCTGCGCGTATGTGGCGAACAGCATGGCAACACTGGTGCCGGCCCACTCTGCCACCTGAGCAGGCGGAATGCCGTTGTTCAGCCACATCGTCAGCCTGGTGTGCCGAAGGTCGTATACGCATTGCCCCGTCGGTGAAGCGTATACGTGGGGTGGCAGGGTTGCCCTGCGGGCGTGGTCCCACATACGGCGGTAGACGGAACCGGCGAGAACTCCGCCGCGTTCCCCGGGAACGAGTCGATCGCCGGGGCGCAGGCTCGCCTCCTGGATACGCGCCCGCAAGAGGGTGGACAGGGTCGGAGGGCACGGCACTATGCGTGTTTCACCCTCTGCTCTGGCTTTCAGACGTCGCTGATCGTGCCGGGTTCCACTGTCGGTCCACGTGCGCCCGATCTCGGGCTCGGCGGTGTGGACCACGATGTCGGCCCACTGCCCTACCCCGGATGCAGGCAGGACAAGGTCCGAGACACGCAGCGCGACCGCTTCTTCCGGACGTAGCCCTGTGAAGTACAACGTGGCGAAGAATGCTTGCAGTCTTTGCCCGCTGCGCGGCCGGTCGCGTATCCAGTCGAGCAGCTGCGCAGCCAGCCGCTCGTTCAGCAGACGGCGTCGGTCGATCGCACCGGCAGACCGCTGTGTGAGGCTCCGCGACTCGGGAACAGGGTCGGACGGCAGAATGCCGCGGACGATCGCATACCTCATCAGCAGATGCAGGACCCGTCGATGCCGCTTCACGGACGAGGCGGCCGCCCGTCTCCCGTCCAGCAGCGTTCCCAGTACCAGCAGCACGTCCTGGACGATGAGCGGATCGGTCCAGGCGTCCATGGTCGGAGTGTGCCGCCGCACCCAGCCGAGTACCGCGGCCACGTCATCCGGGGCCTCGTCACGGCGGTTGGTGTTGAAAGCCCAATCGCTCAGGGCCGTACGGACCCGGCGAGAAGGGACGCCCGGTGGATCCCGGTCCATCAGCGCAGTGGTGACGATCATCAACGTGCGAGCCGTGTTCTTCCGGTGATTCGCCGACACACGTGGCCACTGGGCGTCCGCGAACTGGACGGCGAAGTCGTACCACCCGACCGTGGATGCTCTCGGCTCATGCCGTTCCGGCAAGCCGGACGACATGTTGAACGGTTCTCCGGCGTGCGTCGCGGTCACCAGCTCCGCTCGGAAACCGTCGGCCAACGCGAACGTCTGGAACGTCTTGCGATGGCGCTTTCCAGCGACGGACCAGCGGACCCCGTAGGACTCGCGCAGCTTCCCGGAGCCTCGCTCTATCTGCCAGACCCTGACGTCAAAGGTGGTATCCATGGTCGGCACCTCGATCAGATCTCGCCCGTGGCGCCCCTCGTCAAGGAAACGGGTCCCCGAATCGCTACGGACTCTCCCTCCATGGTCCCACCACCAGTCGGCGAGCAAGATCGTCCCACATGCGTCCCCCAAAATGGCTGACGATACGTCACCGGGTTATAAAATGCCAGGTCAGAGCGGTAGAGATAACGTTAGAATAAGTGTCTTCTAAGCGCTTGGCCGCAGGTTCGAGTCCTGCCGGGGGCGCACCGACCGCATGACCGTGAGGCCCTCCGCGCAGGAGGGCCTTTCGTCGGCCAGGGGGACGTTAGCGGGCCCGGCGTCATGGCGGCGTAAGCGAGGGGGCCCCGGCCCCTCTACACATCCCGCCGCCGGAGCAGCACCAGCGCCCCGAGCATCAGCGCCGTCGTGTACCCGGCCACCAGGAGCAGGGAGGGCCAGGGGCCGAGGCTGCCCACGGACGCGGCGGCGGCGTCCGACGTCTGGGTGAGCTTCTCCAGGGCGGCCGTCGGGGAGAGGCCGGCGATCCAGCGTTCCGCGTCGCCGAAGAGCGGGCCGAACAGGGACGGCAGGAGCAGCAGGCCGATCACCGTGGTGACCGCCCCGGCGGAGTGGCGGACCAGGGTGCCGACGGCGAGGCCCAGCACGGCGGCCACCGCGAAGGACGCGGCGATCCCGAACAGGGCGGGCAGCGGCTCGCCCTGGGCGTACCGGCCCTCGGGCAGCAGGGCGTCCCCGACGAGGTAGGCGAGCGTGCACGAGGCCAGGGCGAGGACGTACATCACGCCCGCCACCAGGACGGCCTTGGCGGCGAGGACCCCGGAGCGGCGGGGGCGGGCCGCGAACGTCGTCCGGATGGTGCCGCTGCTGTACTCCCCCGTCACCACCAGCGCGCCCACCACCGCCGCCAGCATCTGGGCGACGACGGAGAGCGTGAGGCTGCCGCCCAGGACCGTGTCGTCGGACTGGAGGCTTCCGCTCGTGGCGACGAACACCGCGCCCAGAACGGGGAGTACGGCGGTGGCCACCGCCGTCCACACCGTGGAGCGCACGCTGCGGAACTTGATCCACTCGTGGGCCAGGGCCTGAGCCCCGGGAGCGGCTGTCGTCGTCATCGGACTGCCTCCTTCCGGTGGGGCGCGGTGGGCTCGTTCTCGGTGCGGTACTCCACCGAGGACTGCGAGAGCGCCGTGTAGACCTCCTCCAAGGAGGAATGCGCGGGGGTGAGTTCATGGACGGCGACGCCGTGGTCGCGGGCCAGGTCACCGATGGCGGCGGCGTCCGGCCCTTCGACCCGCCAGCCGCCCGTGGGCTCCAGACAAACCCGCGCCCCCGCCATCTCCAGCAGGGCCCGGAGCTTCTCCGGTTCGGGGGACCGTACGAGCGTGTGCGCGCGGGAGTTGGTCTCGATGAAGTCGCGCATGGTCGTGTCCGCGAGGAGCCGGCCCTGTCCGATCACGACGATGTGGTCGGCCGTCAGCTCCATCTCGCTCATGAGGTGGCTGGAGAGGAAGACCGTGCGGCCCTCCGCCGCCAGCGACCGCATCAGTCCCCGGATCCAGCGGATGCCCTCGGTGTCGAGGCCGTTGACCGGTTCGTCGAGGATCAGCACCTCCGGGTCGCCGATCAGCGCCGCCGCGATCCCGAGCCGCTGGCCCATGCCGAGCGAGAAGCCCTTGGTGCGTCGGCGGGCCGTCTGCTCGGGCAGCCCGACCAGGTCGAGCACCTCCTCGACGCGGCGGCGCGGGATGCCGTTGCTCGCGGCGAGTGCGGCCAGGTGGTGGTAGGCGGAGCGGCCGCCGTGGACGCCCTTGGCGTCCAGCAGCGAGCCGACCGCCCGCAGCGGTACGGGCAGGTCCGCGTAGTCCTTGCCGCCCACGGTGACCCGCCCCGCGCTCGCGGAGTCCAGGCCGAGGATCAGGCGCATGGTGGTCGATTTGCCGGCGCCGTTCGGGCCGAGGAAGCCGGTCACCCGGCCGGGCCGGACGGTGAACGACAGCCGGTCCACGGCGGTCCGGTCGCCGTAGCGTTTGGTGAGTTCCGTTGCTTCGATCATGCGGCCGACGCTACGAGCGGGCGCCCGATCGTGAATCCTCCGGCGGGAGCCGGTCCCTACTCCCGCCGGAGTAGGGACCGCTTCAGCCTTCGCCCGCTCTGACCAGGCCGGTTTCGTACGCCATCACCACCAGTTGCGCCCGGTCGCGGGCGCCCAGCTTGGTCATGGTCCGGCTGACATGGGTCTTCGCAGTCAGCGGGCTCATGATCAGCGCCCGGCCGATCTCCTCGTTGGACAGTCCGGCGGCGACGAGTGCCATCACCTCGCGCTCCCGGCCGGTCAGCACGGCGAGCCGTTCGGCGCCCGCCGCCTCGGGGGCCTTCAGCCGGGCGAACTCCTCGATCACCCGGCGGGTGACGGCGGGGGCGAGCAGACCGCGGCCCGCCGCGACCGTGCGGATCGCGGAACGCAGATCGTCCGGCTCAATGTCCTTGAGCAGAAAGCCCGCGGCGCCGTGGCGGAGGGCCTCGAAGACGTACGCGTCGACCTGGTACGTGGTGAGCATGACCACCCGGACCCGGTCGAGCGAGCGGTCCTCGGCGATCCGGCGGGTGGCCTCCAGGCCGTCGACACCGGGCATCCGGATGTCCATCAGGACGACGTCCGGGCGGGTCGTGCGGACCGCCTCTACGGCCCGGGCCCCGTCGGCCGCCTCCGCGACGACGACCAGGTCGTCGGTGAGGTCGAGGAGGGCGCGGAATCCGGCCCGTACGACGGTCTGGTCGTCGGCGAGGACCACACGGACGGTCATGGGGACGCTCCTTCCGTCGGCGGTCCGGCTTCCGTCGGCAGTTCGGCCCGGACGCGGAATCCGCCGCCCGGCACCGGACCGTACGTGACGCCGCCGCCCACCGCGACCGCCCGCTCCCGCATCCCGATCAGGCCGAAGCCCCGCTCCGAGTCGGGGGCGGCGGGCGGGTGCGCCGACGGACCCTCGTCGACCACCTCGACGGTCAGCCGGCCGCCGTCACAGGTCACCGACACGGCGGCGTGCCGCGCGGCGGAGTGCTTCACCACGTTGGTCAGCGCCTCCTGCACGATCCGGTACGCCGTGGCCTCGACGACCACGGGAAGCGCGGTGTCCCCGGTGTCCCGCCGCAGGCTGACCCGTACGCCGCCCGCCCCGACCCCCGCGACCAGTTCCCCCAGCTGGTCGAGGCGGGGCGCCGGGGCCGTGGACTCCGCGGCGCGCAGCACCGAGAGCGTGGCGCGCAGTTCCCGTACGGCCTCCTTGCCCGAGGCCCGTACCTGGGTCATCGCCTGCCGTGACACCTCCGGCGCGGCGTCCAGCGCGTCGAGCGCCACGCCGGCCTGCACGGTCATCGCGCTCACCGTGTGCGCGAGGATGTCGTGGATCTCCCGGGCGACCCGCACCCGCTCCTGACGGACCCGGCGGGCGGCCTCCCGTTCGCGGTCCTCCTCGGCCCGGGCGGCGCGCGCCGCGTACTCCGCGAGCAGCTCCCGGCGGGTCCGCACCACCTCGCCCAGGAGCAGCGGGACGAGCGGCCAGACCATCTCCAGGACGGGCAGCCCCTGCGGGTTCACCACGTCCCGGCCGACCTTCAGCGCCACCAGGCCGGAGACCGTCGAGGCGACCGCTCCGGTCCACAGGGTGCGCCGGCGGTTCCCCAGCACCGCGACCGTGTACAGCGCCACGATCACCGGGAGGTTCAGCAGCTCGCCGATGTGCCCGTGCAGCGCCCACCCGGCGCAGGCCGCCCCGGTCACGCAGACCACCGGAACGGGCCAGCGGCGGCGTACGACGAGCGCCGCCAGCGAGACCACGAGGAGGGCCCAGGTCAGCGCGTCGGCCTGCCGGTAGCCGGGTTCGTTGACGGCCGCGTCGGCGGTGGTGAACGCCCCCACCACCGCCACCACCAGCAGATCCCCGACGATCGGCGGCAGCGCCCGCACCCGGGCGGCCAGGGGGTCCAAGGTCATCACCCCCTCACGGTAGGAGGCGGAACGTCCCGCCGCATACGACAGCGGGAGTAGGACGGCCTCCGGGAAACCCGTGATCTTCGGGCAGAAGTTCGGACACATCCGGACGGAAGTTCGAGATGCGGTTAAACCTTCCACCCGACGGGACGTTCGTGAGGGCGTGAAAGCGGGCAAATCGATCGGGTGGGCTCCGAAAGGCGGAATCCTCTCCCCCAGGACCGGCCCCCCAACCCCCCGCCCCCCGTCACCCGGCCGTCACCCGTCACCCGGCGGACATCCGCGGCTCCCTGCCGCCGTCCGCCGGCCCCCGGTCCCGCCGCCCGCACCCCGAAGCGCCCGCGTGAACCACGCCCCCATCAGGGAAAGGAGCGCCGCATGGCGACGCCGCTGTCCGCCGACAAGCTGCTCAAAGCCCTCCGCGACGAAGGCCTCCACGTCGTCGAACACCGGAGCTGGCGTACCAACAACCGCAATCACAAGGGCCCCTGGGGCCCGACGCACGGGGTGATGATCCATCACACCGTCACCTCGGGCACCGCGTCCTCCGTCGAGCTCTGCTACAACGGCCACTCCGCCCTGCCGGGACCGCTCTGCCACGGCGTCATCGCCAAGGACGGGACCGTCCACCTGGTGGGGAACGGGCGGGCCAACCACGCCGGGCTCGGCGACGACGACGTCCTGCGCGCCGTCATCGCCGAGAAGGCGCTGCCCCCGGACAACGAGGCCAACACCGACGGCAACCGGCATTTCTACGGCTTCGAGTGCGTCAACCTCGGTGACGGGAAGGACCCGTGGCCGGCGGCCCAGTTGCTGGCGATCGAGCGGGCCGCCGCCGCCGTCTGCCGGGCGCACGGCTGGTCGCAGCGCTCCGTGATCGGGCACCTGGAGTGGCAGCCGGGCAAGGTCGACCCGCGCGGCTTCACGATGAACTCGATGCGTACGCGGATCGGCAAGCGGCTGGGCGGCGCCCCGGACGGGCCCCCGAAGCCGACGTACGAGCCCTTCCCGGGGGCCGCGTTCTTCAAGGTCGGCCGGAACAGCGCGATCGTCACGGCGATGGGCAGACGGCTGGTGGCCGAGGGCTGCGGGCGGTATACGGTGGGCCCCGGCCCGGCCTGGTCCGAGGCCGACCGGAGGTCGTACGCCGCGTGGCAGCGCAAGCTGGGGTACACCGGCGGGGACGCGGACGGCATTCCCGGGAAGACCAGTTGGGACCGGCTCAAGGTGCCCAACGTGTGACAGTGCTCGCGCCTCGCGGCGGACCGGCTCGCGCCCTTCCGGAGCACCGATCCAGGCCGCCGCACGCGACGATCGCCGCTGAGGCGCCCCGTCGGCCGGGCTCACCGGGCGAAGGGGCGTTCCGCGTACGGCAGTTCGCGCGCACGGTCCTGGGGCTTCCCGCGGCACCGGTGACCTGCCGATGGTCCGCCAAGGGGTTCCGAGGGACGGTGCGATGACGAGCGAGGTACGAACGGTGCAGGCCGGCGAGGTGATCCGGTACGCCGACGGCATCCGCGAGGTGTACGCGAGCGCCTTCGCGGCCCCGCCCTGGAACGCGGATCCGGCGGAGGCCGACGTCTACGTGGAACGGCTCGCCCGGGACGCGCTCCGGCCCGGGTTCACGGCGGCGGTGGCGACGACCGGCGGGACGGTGACCGTTTCGCCACGGCCTGGATCACCCCGGAGGTCTTTCCGGCCGAGCGGAGCTATGGGCAGGTCGCCGAAGCGCTCGGTCCTGAGCGTACGCGGGCGTGGCTCTGCGGGGCGCTGGAGGTGAACGAGTTGGCGGTCGCGGCCGAGGCTCACGGCGGCGGGCTCGGCACGGCGCTGCTGGGCGCGGTGACCGGGACCGTCCCGGGCGGCCGTTGCTGGCTGCTGACCTCGGTGCGGGCCGAGGCGGCCCTGCGCCTGTACGAGCGGACCGGGTGGCGGCGAGTCGGCGCGCCCGTGCCGGGCAGGGCCGCCCTCGTGGTGCTGCTCGGCCCCCGGCATCCGGGGCGGGACGAGGCCGGGGAGGGGAGCGGCCGGTAGCCCGGCCTCCGCCTCACCCGGAGCGCTGCAGCGCGACGGCCAGCAGGACGAACGCCGCCAGCGAGAGCATCGTGCGCACCCGGTGCAAAGTATTCCAGCGGGACTCGAAGGCCGCGCGGGCCGCGCCGTCGTCGCCGCCCTCGGAGGCGGCGAGGGCGTTGTTGAGCGGGATGTTCCCGACCACGGTGATCACGTGACCCGCGACCGAGCAGATCAGCGCGGCCAGGATGGCCGGCCCCGCCGCCCCGTCGTGCTCGCCGAGGCCCGTGAAGTACGCGGCGGCGGGCAGCGCGACGACGCCGAGGAACAGGACCAGGAAGACCGGCCCCGGGACCTTCTCGTTGAACCGGCGCATGGCCGCGGCGAACTGCTCGTCCGTCAGATCGGCGAGGCCGGGCATGATCCCGGTCAGGAAGGTCAGCATGAAGCCCGCGTAGAGGCCGGTGACGATCGTGGCGAGCACCAGGAGGAGGGAGGTCATGGCGGACATCATGGCCCGGAGGGGCCGTTCGCAGGACACATTTTCGAGCGACCGGAGGGCTCCGGAGCGCCCGCACCGGAGCGGGCCCGGTGCGGACGGGACCCGGTCCGGTGCGGGCGGGACCCCGGCCCTCGGCCCGGTCCGGTGCGGGCGGGACCCCGGCCCTCGGCCCGGTCCGGTGCGGGCGGGACCCCGGCCCTCGGCCCGGTCCGGTGCGGGCGTTCCGCGTCAGCCGATCTCGCCCTCGCTCGGTTCCGGCTCGTCGTCCGTCCCGGCTCCGCGCTTCAGCCGGTCCGCCTGGCCGATGGCCGTGGCCAGCTTCTCCACCGCGCTGTCCTCGGTCGACTCCGCCAGCCCGGATGCCCGGGAGGCGAGTTCGCCGAGGCCGGGCACGCCCGGCAGGTCGCCGCCGCGCAGGCGGTCGGCGAAGTAGGCGGCCACGGCCGCGATCTGGAGCCGGTCGTTGTCGCCGCCCCAGAGGGCCCCGTCGATCGCCCCGGTCGTGACGGTTCCGGTCTCCTCCTGGGCCTTGCGGGTCTTCGGGTCGAGCCAGCGCACCGTCGCCCTGGCCACCGTGCCGGACGCGCCCTCGCGCAGCCGTACGGCGTACAGAGCGGTCACGGTGTGGCCGGGGCCGACCTCACCGCCGTCGACTCCGTCGTTGCGGAAGTCCTCGTCGGCCACCTTGCGGTTCTCGTAGCCGATCAGCCGGAACTGCTTCACGGTCTTCCGGTCGAACGCCACCTGGGCCTTGGCGTCGCGGGCCCGGATCTCCAGGTGGGCGGGGAGCTGGTCGACGAAGACCTTGCGGGCCTGGGTCTCGTCACCGACGTACGTCGTGTTGCCGTCGCCCTTGTTGGTGAGCTGCTCCATGAACGCGTCGCCGTAGTCGCTGCCGACACCGACGCCGAAGAGCGTGATGCCGTACTCGCGACGAGCGGATTCGATCTTCTTCAGGATGCCTTCGGCCTCGGTCTCGCCGGTGTTGGCGAGGGCGTCGGAGAGGAGCACCACGCGGTTGGTGGCACCTTCGCGGTGGCCCTCGACCGACTCCTCGTAGCCCAGCTTGATGCCCGCCTCGACGTTGGTGGACTGGGCCGGCCGCATCTCCTCCACCACGTCCTTGATCCGGTTCCGGTTTCCCTTGACACGGGTCATCGGCAGCCGGGTCTCGGCCGCGTTGCTGAAGGTCACCAGAGCGAGGGAGTCGTCGTCGCGCAGTTCGTCGGCGAGAAGGGTCAGGGACGTGCGGACCAGGTCAAGGCGGCCGGTCTCGGCCATGGAGCCCGAGATGTCGACGACGAACGTGAGCGCGGCGGGCGGCCGTTCGGCGGCGGGCGGCGCGGTCTTCGTGGCCAGGCCGACCCGCAGCAGCGACCAGTCGGAGGCTCCGGTTCCGCCACCGCCGGCCTTCGCGGAGTTGATGCGCGCCCCGTCGACGTTGACCGAGAAGCCGTTGCCCTCGGGCCGTTCGTACCCCTGGCGGAAGCTGTTGACGAACTCCTCGGGCCGTACGTCCTCGGCGGCGGGCAGCCTCCCGTCGCCGAGGGTGCGGCGCGCGTAGCCGTAACTGGCGGTGTCCACATCCAGGGCGAAGGTGGAGCGGTAGTCGGGCTCGGCCCGGCCCTCCCGCACCCGGTCCGCCTCGCTCTCCCGGCTGCCCTGGCCGGGCGCCCGCGCGTCGGGAGCGAAGGGACCGCCGCCGCCCGACACCCCCGGGGCCTTGCGCCCGGAGGAATCCCGGTCGACGGCGGCCCCGTCGCTTCCGCTGCCGCACGCGGTGAGCAGCATCCCGCCCGCCAGCAGGAGTGCCATCACCCCGGCCCGCTTCCCCGTGCCACCACGTCGAACCAGCTGACTCATTCGTAACCCCCCATATCGTCACGGTGTCCTCGACACCTGTGAATGTGACGTACGGGGCCGCCGACCGGAGTCGACGAAAGCGTTGCGGAACCATCTCGATGCGGCAACAGCGGGCGGGAAACCGGCGGAAGGTCAGGTTCAGGACACGATGTCCTTACGACTGAACCCGCGGAAGGCCAGCGCGAACAGGATCAGGGCATAGGTCACGGATACGGCCGCGCCCTTGATCATGCCGCCCCACTCCAACTGCGGCTGGAGCGCGTCGGCCCAGGCGAACTGCCAGTGCGCGGGCAGGAAGTCGCGCCAGGAGCCGAGCGCGGTCACCGCGTCGAGCACATTGCCGACGATGGTGAGGAAGACCGCTCCGCCGACCGCGCCGAGCGGCGCGTCCGTCTTGGTGGAGAGCCAGAACGCGAGGCCCGCCGTGACCAGTTGGGAGACGAAGATGAACGCCACGACGATCGCGAGGCGCGGCACGGTGTCCCCGGCGGACAGGGCTCCCCCGGTCGGCAGTTTCAGCGGTCCCCACCCGTAGGCCGCCGTGCCCGCCGCCAGCGCGACGACCGGCAGCAGCACCATCGCGGCGAGGCTGAAGCCGAGCGCGACGACGAGCTTGGACCACAGCAGCCGTACGCGCGGCACCGGCGCGGCGAGCAGATAGCGCAGGGACGACCAGCTCGCCTCGGAGGCGACGGTGTCCCCGCAGAACAGGGCCACCGGGATCACCAGCAGGAAGCCCGCCGAGACGAACAGCGAGGTGGCCGCGAAGTTCGCGGCGGACTCGGTCGCCACGTCCATCAGGTTGATCCGGCTGCCGCCGCCCCGGCCTCCGCCGCCGTCCTCGCCGTCCGGCGTGCCGCCGATCGCGAAGGCGATGATCAGGATGAACGGAAGGGCGGCGAGCACCCCGCCCATGAGCAGGGTGCGGCGGCGCCGCAACTGCCGCATGGCCTCGACGCGGAGGGGAAGCGTGCGCCCGGCGCGGTAGCCCGCGGCCTCCGGGTGCTCGGTCTCCACCCGGGCCTCGGGCGGCTGGACGGGGGCGCTCATGCTGCTCCTCCGGAGATCAGGGTGAGGAAGGCGTCCTCCAGGCGGCGGTGCGGCCCGACGCCGGTGACCGGGACGTCGAGCCGGACGAGGTCGGCGACGAGCCGCGAGGTGGTGGCCCCGTCGAGGCGGACGAGGAGCCCGCGCCCGTCGTCGGTGGGGGCGGCGGAGCCGATGCCGGGCAGGGCGGCGACCTTCTCCGCCAGCGGCTCGGACACCTCCTCGGCCGTGGTCACCAGGATCATGTCGCCGGATCCGGTGATCTCGGCCACCGGGCCGGCCTGCACGAGCCGGCCCCGGTCCATGACGACCAGGTGCGTGCAGGACTGCTCGACCTCCGAGAGGAGGTGACTGGAGACGATGACGGTCCGGCCCCCGGCCGCGTACCGGATCATCACGTCCCGCATCTCGCGGATCTGCGGCGGGTCGAGCCCGTTGGTCGGCTCGTCGAGAATCAGCAGGTCCGGCATGCCGAGCATGGCCTGGGCGATGGCGAGCCGCTGCCGCATGCCCTGGGAGTACGTCCGTACGGCACGGGCCAGCGCGTCCCCGAGACCGGCGATCTCCAGGGCCTCGTCGATGTGGGCGTCCTCGGCGGGGCGGCCGGTGGCCTGCCAGTACAGGTCGAGGTTGGCGCGCCCGGAGAGGTGGGGCAGGAAGCCGGCCCCCTCGACGAACGCCCCGACCCGGGACAGCACGGGCGCCCCCGGCCGGATGGCCTGCCCGAAGACGCGGATCTCGCCCTCGTCGGGGGTGATGAGCCCCATGAGCATGCGCAGCGTGGTCGTCTTGCCCGCGCCGTTGGGCCCCAGCAGCCCGAGCACCTGGCCCTTCTCGACGCGGAAGGACAGCTCGCGCACGGCGTACCGGTCGACGGACTTGGCGTACTTCTTCGAGAGCCCGGTGATCCGGAGCGGTACGTCGGCGAGTTCGGGGTCCGGGGCGGGCGTCGCGGTCCGCCGCCGGGCGGTGATCAGGAGCGCGGCCGCGATGACGAGCGCGGCGGCCGGGAGGCCCCAGGTCCACCACGGGAGGGCGGCCGCGGCGGTCGTCACGGCGGGTGCGGTGGGGACGGTCAGCGGTCCGTCGAGGGTCACACCGTACGTGGCGGGCTCGGCCGGGGAGGCGTAACCGAGGTCCGTCGCGGAGAAGACGAGGCGCAGCCGGTGTCCGGCGTCGAACTCGTGGTCCACGGCGGGCAGGGCCAGCTCGATCGGCTTGCCCTGCTGGTCGGGGGTGATCCGGTAGGGGGCGACGAGCTGGTGGGGCAGCACCTGCTGCCTGCCGTCCGGCGACACGTCGTACACCTTGCCGAAGAGCACCGCGTCCCGGTCGCCGTCGGCCGTCACGTTCACCGTGACGGTGGGCGTGCCGGTGACGCGTACGGAGGTGTCCAGCGGCGCGGACTCGAACCGGCCGAACTGTCCGGGGAAGTCGAGCGAGAGCCCGACGCCGAGGGAGGAGAGCTGGGCGAGTGAGCCGCCGACGCCGGGAACGGCGGAGATGGCGGGCGGCGCGGCTCCGGCCGGGTTGCGGAAGGTCTTCGTCCCGCCGTCGAGCGCGATGTCCCGGCCGCCGCTGCGCAGCCCCGGGTAGGTGTCGCTGCTCGCGCCGCGCAGGAGGGCGGCACCGTCGGTGGAGTCGACGCCTCCGGTGCGGGTGACGCGGAAGGCGGGTCCGGTGGCGGCGCCGGTGTCTTCCTTGAGATACCGGTCGAACCAGTCCCCGACGCGCCCCTCGACCCGGCTCGTCTCGCTGTCGCCCCCGTCGTGCCCGCCGGAGATCCAGTCCACCGCTACGGGTGCGCCGTTGGCGCTGATGGCCTGCTGCATGGCGTCGGCCTGGCCGAGCGGGAAAAGGGAGTCGGACTGCCCCTGGAGGAGGAGCGAGGGGACCTTGATGCGGTCGGCGACGGCGGACGGCGACCGCTCGGCGAGGAGCTCGACCGCCTCAGCGTCGGGCTCGCCACTGACGGCGACGCGCTCGTACATCTCACAGAGCCGCTTCTCGAACTTCTCGCAGCCGCCGCCGGTGGTGATGAAGATCCCGGCCCAGAGCTTCTTGAAGACCCCGTCGGGGAAGAGGGCGTCGGCGAGGTTCCAGTAGGTGATGACGGGCGCGATGGCGTCGACGCGCTCGTCGTGCCCGGCGGCCAGCAGGGAGACGGCCCCGCCGTAGGAGGCCCCGGTGAGACCGACGCGGGGGTCGCCCTTGCCGTCCAGCTCCACCTCGGGCCGCTCGGCCAGCCAGTCGATGAGCCGGGAGACGTCCTTGACCTCGTGGTCGGGGTCGTTGAGGGTGATCTCCCCGCCGGACTTGCCGAAGCCGCGCGCCGACCAGGTCAGCACGGCGTATCCGTCGGCGGCCAGCTTCTCGGCCTGGGCCCGGACGTCGTTCTTGCTGCCGCCGAACCCGTGCCCGATGAGCACGGCGGGCCGCTTACCGGAACCCTTGGCACGGAAGTACGAGGTGTCGATCGGCACCCCGTCCATGCGCAGGATCCGGTCCTCGCGCTGCACGGCGGGCGTACCGTCCTCGGCGACGGCGGACCAGGTGCCGCCGCCCACGAGCACGGCGAGCGCGGCGCCGACCGCAACCCACCGGCCGGGCGTCCGGGGCAGAAGGCGCCGCCATCGAGCAGTAGGGGTCTCCATCCCTCGACCCTAAACGGAGGACGCAGGCCGGCTGAGTGCCGCCAGGGTGAAGTGCGCGGCCTCCCTGAGAGGTACGGTGCGCCTCGCCCGTACTCCGGACGCGGTACGGAACTTCTGTCCCCGGGAGGCCCTTGTGGAGATTCGCCCCGCTATCCGCCCCGCCACGACCGTCGCGGAGCTCCTGGCCGCCGGCCACCTCTTCGACACCCCGCCCCGCGAGGAGTGGGCGGCCCGTTTCCTCGCGGCGGACGGTCATGTGCTGCTGATCGCGTACGTCGACGGCGTCCCGGCGGGCTTCGTCTCGGGCATCGAGATGCTGCACCCGGACAAGGGCACGGAGATGTGCCTGTACGAACTCGCCGTCGACGATCCGTTCCGCCGCCGGGGCATCGGCGGGGCCCTGACGCGGGCGCTGGTGGACCTCGCCCGGGAGCGGGGCTGCTACGACGTGTGGGTCGGCGTGGAGCCGGACAACGAGGCGGCGCTCGCCACGTACCGGTCGGCGGGGGCGAAGGACGACGGGCGGTTCGCGATGCTGGTGTGGGAGTCCGGGGGCGGGACCGGGCGGTAGAGGACGCGGCGTTCGGGGGTCAACCCTGACGTTCGTCGGGGGGCGCTCCTGCCGTTCGGCCCCCGCGCCGGGCCGTCGTTCCTCCGTACGTTCGCCGCATGGCACAGCACACACGACAACACCACTGGCCCGCCCGGCTGTTCGGATCGTTCGCCCTGACGGCGACGGCGGCGGCCGTGATCACGGTGCTCTCCCCCGGCGGCCTGGGGCGGCCCGGCCCGACCGAGGTCACGGACGGGGCGTCCGTGTCCGCGTACCGCTCGCTGACGGAGGCGGTCGGTGATGCCCCGGGGTGGGTGGGGCACCTGCTGGAGCTGGCGTCGGAGGCCACGCTGATCGTCCTCGGCCTGCTGCTGCTCGGGGTCTGCTGGGCCGCCCTGCGCCGGAGGGATCCGGACGCGGTGGCGGGGGCCGTGCTCGTCGGCGCCGGGACCGTGGTCGCGTACGCCGTCAGCGAGGCGCTGAAGCTGGTCGTCGACGAGGAACGCCCGTGCCGGGCGCTGGACGGCGCCGAGGCGGTCGCCGCGTGCCCGGAACCGGGCGACTGGTCGTTCCCGAGCAACCACGCCACGCTGTCCGCCGCCCTCGCGGTGGGGCTCGCCGTACGGCGGCCCCGACTGGCCGCGGTGACCCTGCCGGTGGCGGTGGCGGCGGCGCTGCTGCGGGTCCTGGTGGGGGTCCACTACCCGCACGACGTGATCGCGGGCGCGCTGCTCGGCGGCGCGGTGGTCGCCTCGATGCTCCTGGTGCTGGTGCGCCCCGCCGGTCTGCTCGTCTCAGCGCTGCTCGGGCGGTGGTGGGGGCAGGATCCCGGCCTCGTGGGCGACGACGGCGGCCGCGGCCCGGTTGTCGACGCCGAGGCGGGCCAGGACGGAGCTGACGTGCGCCTTGACCGTGCCTTCGACCAGGTGCAGCCGTCGGGCGATCTGCCCGTTGGACAGCCCGCCGCCGAGGTGGGCCAGCACGTCGCGCTCCCTGGGCGTCAGCCCGGCGACCCGCTCCCGGGCGGCTTCCCGCCGTTCGGCCAGGGCCCCGGCTCCGGTGGACGCGAGGTGCGCGACCACGCGGGCGGCGACCTTCGGTGAGAGGTAGGCGGCGCCGTCGGCCACGGCCCGGACCCCGGCGACCAGTTCCTCGGGCTCGCCGGACTTGATCAGGAACCCGGCGGCCCCGGCCCCCAGCGCCCGCAGGATGCAGTCGTCCTCGCCGAAGGTGGTCAGCATGACGACGCCGGTGCCGGGCAGGGTGCGCCGGATCTCGGCGGCGGCCTCGATGCCGTCGGTGCGCGGCATCCGCACGTCGAGGACGGCCACGTGGGGGCGGTGCGCCCGGACCAGCTCCACGGCCTCGTGCCCGTCGGCCGCCTCGGCGACGACCTCGATGCCCGGGTCGGTGGCGAGGACGGCGCGCACACCGGCCCGGATCATGGGCTCGTCGTCGGCGACGAGGACCCGGACCGGTCCGGCCACCGCCGTCGTATCGCTCCGGTTCATCGGGCGCTCACGGTGTCAGCGCGTCGCGGGAGACCAGTCTGCCGTCCCGGAAGCAGAGCCGGTACGCGTCTCCGGACCGGTCGTCGAAGCGGTCGGCCGTCATCGCGTAGAACTCGCACGTCACTCCCTGTTCCCGCCGTTCGTCTTCTTCCTCCGGCCCGGCGGGCGTCGGTCTCGCCGCCGTCTGCCGGTCCGGCAGCACCTTCCGGATCTCCGACCGATCCTGCCCCACCCGCAGCCGGGCGTAGTCGCCCGGGTCGAGAACGGACCGGGAGGCGGCCACGGTCTCCCACGTCCCGACGACGGCGAGCAGCACCGCGCCCGCCGCCAGCGGCACGGTCAGCGCGGTGAGCAGGGTGCGGCGGACGCGCCGCCGGGCCCGCCGGTAGCCCGGGGGCGCGGGGCTCTCCCGGAGGCCGGCGGGGCGCGGCGGGAGCTGCGCGGGGGCGCGGTGCGGCAGCCGGGCGGAGACGGTGAAGCCGCCGTCGCGGGGCCCGTGGACGAGGGATCCGCCGACGTGGCGGACGCGTTCGTCCAGCCCGGTGAGCCCCCGGCCGCCGCGCGCGGAAGGCGGGGCGGAGGGGTGTTGGGGAGCCCCGTTGCGGACCGCCACCCGGGTCTCCGTCGCCGTGTGCGAGAGCTCGACGCTGACGGAGGCGCCGGGCGCGTGCTTGGCCGCGTTCGTCAGGGCCTCCTGCACGACCCGGTGCGCGGCGCGCCCGACAGCGGGCGGCAGCTTGGACGCGTCGCCGTCCACGGAGAGTTCGACCGGGAGACCCGAGGCGGCCGCGTCCCCGACGAGCCGGGCGATGTCGCAGTCCCCCGGCCCCTGGGAGGGGCTCTCGCTCTCCTCGCGAAGGACGCCGATGACCTCGCCGAGCCGTTCCACCGCTGCCGCAGCCCTGCCCCGGATGTCCTGGGCGGTCCGCCGGTGCCGCTCGTCCAGGCCGGGCGCCAGTTTCAGGGCGCCGGCCGACAGGGCGATCAGACTCAGATCGTGGCCCAGCACGTCGTGCATGTCCTGGGCGATCCGGGCCCGCTCCAGCAGCCTCGCCTGCTCGGCGACCAACTGCCGCTCCCGTTCCATCTGCTCGGCCCGCTCCCAGCCGGCCCGGACCAGCTCCCGGTACTGGCGGGAGAACCGCCCCACGAACCAGGGCACCAGCACGGCGAGGACGACGACCGCGACGAACTGCGTCGCGAGCACGAGCAGGGACGGCACGAAGACCATCGCCACCGCCCCGGCCACCAGGGCCCCGGCCAGGAACAGGACGAGGGTCCTGGCGCGCCCGGGCCCCCGCCCGGCGGCGAACGCGGCGATCGCGGTCGGCAGGCCCCACCACCACCCCACCAGGCTCAGCGCGCCGAACGCCGCCGTGGCGGGTACCAGCAGACCGCCGGGGTCCGCCCACCGGAGGCCGGGCCGCCCATCGGCCGTCCTTGTCACGAGGGAGAAGCTGTTCACGAAGGAGAGGTTACGGAGACCGGGAGGCCGTCCGGCACTGCCGAAAGTCAGGTGCGGGGCACCTTCGAGGCGTCGGGCACCGGTCGGGGCGCCGCGAGGTCGAGCGGCGTCTCCACCGGCAACAGGGCAGCGGCCCGGTCCCGCTTCCCCGCCCGGACCGCCGCGTGCACCTCGCGGGCGAGCGGGGTGACATCGCGTACGGAGACGGTCCATTCGTCCGCGTACCGCCGGGACGCCTCACCGCTCAGCCCGAGCTGGAGGGAGCGGTACGGCAGCGGGTTCAGGTCGAGGTCGCGTTCGGGGTCCCACTGCACCCGGGCGGGGGCGGCACGCAGGGCGCGCTGCCAGGAGACCCGGTCCGGGTGCACACCGCGTACGTAATGGGAGAGTTCGGCGTTCGCGAGCGCCCACTCCAGGCCGGCCCGCTCGACCTCGACCGCGAGGACGACCTCCTGCCCCTCCTTGGTGCCCCAGCCGCAGCGGTACATCATCCACAGGAAGCTGGGCTTGATCCAGGTCATCCGGTCCCGCTTCCACGCGGCGGGGAACCGTCCGTCGCGTGCGGCCGGGAGACCGATGTCCGGCCGGTACGCCTGGTAGACGGTGACCGTCGTGGCGGTGTGGAGCGCGCGGATCTGGTGGCGGGGCGGGACGGCCGGGGTGTTCATGGCCCCAGGATGCGGGACACGGGCGCGCCCGGGCATCCGGATTTCGTGGAGGGGCGGGCCGGGTCGCCGTTCTCCCCGGGGCCCGAAATCGCCTATAACGTTCCAGGTTCCGGTGGCAGCAGGGCCGTGCGAGCGTGGTCATGCCGGACCGGGACGGGGCGGTACCGGCAGGTTTGACCACCAGGACCAACCGCTCCAGGAATCAGAGGGGGACACGTGCGACCGAACACCCTGAAGAGGACAGCCGTCAGCATCGTCGCCGCAGCGGGCATCGCCGCCGGGAGTCTCGCGGGCGCGACCGTGAGTTCCGCCGCGACGGACACGGCCGTGCAGCAGACCGCGGTGGCCGGTGAGGTCGGCACGCTCGCGGTGCACAACTTCGGCCTCAGCAGCAGCCAGGCGAAGGGGGTCCAGCGCTGGCTGAAGGCTCGCTGGCAGTACAGGGACTCGATCGACGGGCAACTCGGCCCCAACAGCTGGAAGGCGTTCCAGCGGCACCTCAAGGCGAGTCACGGCTACACCGGCACGATCGACGGGATCCCGGGACCCAACACGATCAAGGCCCTGCAGCGCAAGCTGAGCCAGTCGGCCTACGGCTACACCGGCCCGATCGACGGAGTCGCCGGGCCGGGCACGCAGGCGGCGTTCAAGAAGTTCGGCGACTGGGCGAAGAGCGCCTACTGACCGAAGCGGCGCACGCCTGATGCGCTGGAAACACGCCTCCGGCCGACCACTGCGGGACTTTCGTCCCGGCGGCGGTCGGCCGGAGGTGTTCCCGGGCCGGTGGTCCGGGAAACGCGGTCAGTGATTGCGCGGGAACCCGAGGTCGACGCCGGCCGGGGCGTCGGCCGGGTCGGGCCAGCGGGTGGTGGTGACCTTGCCGCGGGTGTAGAAGTGCACGCCGTCGTTGCCGTAGATGTGGTGGTCGCCGAAGAGCGAGTCCTTCCAGCCGCCGAAGGAGTGGTAGCCCACCGGGACCGGGATCGGCACGTTGACGCCGACCATGCCCGCCTGGATCTCCATCTGGAAGCGGCGGGCCGCGCCGCCGTCGCGGGTGAAGATCGCGGTGCCGTTGCCGAACGGCGAGGCGTTCATGAGGGCGACGCCGTCCTCGTACGACTCCACGCGCAGCACGCACAGGACCGGGCCGAAGATCTCGTCCTTGTAGGCGTCGGAGTCGGTGGAGACCTTGTCCAGGAGGGACAGGCCGATCCAGTGGCCGTCCTCGAAGCCCTCGACCGTGTGGCCCGTGCCGTCGAGGACGACCTCGGCGCCCTGGGCGGCGGCGCCCGTGACGTACGAGGCGACCTTGTCGCGGTGGGCGGCGGTGATCAGGGGGCCCATCTCGGACGTGGGGTCGTTGCCGGGGCCGATCTTGATCTTCTCGGCACGCTCGCGGATCCTCGCGACCAGCTCGTCGCCGATCGCACCGACCGCGACGACCGCGGAGATCGCCATGCAGCGCTCACCGGCGGAGCCGTACGCCGCCGAGACCGCGGCGTCGGCTGCCGCGTCCAGGTCGGCGTCCGGGAGGACCAGCATGTGGTTCTTGGCGCCGCCGAGCGCCTGGACCCGCTTGCCGTTGGCGGAGGCGGTGGCGTGGATGTAGCGGGCGATGGGGGTGGAGCCGACGAAGGAGACGGCGGCCACGTCGGGGTGGTCGAGCAGGGCGTCCACCGCGATCTTGTCCCCGTGGACGACGTTGAGCACGCCGTCCGGAAGGCCCGCCTCGGACGCCAGCTCGGCCAGCAGGTTGGCGGCCGAC
This sequence comes from Streptomyces sindenensis, assembly GCF_014649035.1. Lineage (GTDB taxonomy): Bacteria > Actinomycetota > Actinomycetes > Streptomycetales > Streptomycetaceae > Streptomyces > Streptomyces sindenensis. The sequence continues at coordinate 13,199 of NZ_BMSG01000047.1, read as the reverse complement.
GGGTCCTTCTCGCTCGGCTTCAGCACGAACGTGTTGCCGCAGGCGATGGCCAGCGGGAACATCCACATCGGCACCATGGCCGGGAAGTTGAACGGGGTGATGCCCGCGACCACGCCCAGCGACTGGCGGATGGACGACACGTCGACCCGGTTGGAGACCTGGGTGGACAGCTCGCCCTTGAGCTGGGTGGTGATCCCGCACGCCAGCTCGACGATCTCCAGACCACGGGCGACCTCGCCCAGCGCGTCCGAGTGCACCTTGCCGTGCTCGGCGGTGATCAGCGCGGCGATCTCGTCGCGGTGGGCGTCGAGCAGCGCGCGGTAGCGGAAGAGGACGGTGGTGCGCTGCGCGAGCGAGGAGGTTCCCCAGGTCGCGTACGCGGCCTTCGCCGCCGCCACGGCCGCGTCGACCTCCGCCACGGAGGCCAGCGCCACCCGCGTGGTGACCGCGCCGGTGGCCGGGTCGGTGACGGGACCGTACTGGCCCGACGTGCCCTCCACTGTCCTGCCGCCGATCCAGTGGTTGACGGTCTTCGTCATGACGTACTCCTTCAGGCTTCGGACAGGCGCGGGGGCTGGTCTCACAGATGGCGGCGTCGGGCGGCGACCTGACGGTCGTACTCCTCCCGGGCCCTCACCGCCGCCGGTCGGCTCGCGGTTTCGGCTACCGGAACATCCCACCACGCCTGCGCCGGAGGGGGGCCCGACACTGTGTCGGGCGTTTCGGTCTCGACGTAGACACAAGTGGGGCCCTCCGCGTCGCGGGCCTCGGAGAGTGCTTTGCGCAGGTCGTCGACGGTGGTGGCGCGCAGGACCCGCAGGCCGAGGGAGGCCGCGTTGGCGGCCAGGTCGACGGGGAGCGGCGGGCCGGTGAAACCGCCGTCGGCGTCGCGGTGGCGGTAGGCGGTACCGAAGCGTTCGGCGCCGACCGCATCGGAGAGGCCGCCGATGGAGGCGTACCCGTGGTTCTGGAGGATCACCAGTTTCAGCGGCAGGTTCTCCTGGACGGCGGTGACGATCTCGGTGGGGTTCATCAGATACGTGCCGTCGCCGACCATGGCCCAGACGGGGCGGGTCCGCTGCCCGGTTCCGGCGGCGAGCAGGACGCCGATCGCCGCCGGGATCTCGTAGCCCATGCAGGAGTAGCCGTACTCCACGTGGTACTGGTCGCGGGAGCGGGTGCGCCAGAGTTTGTGCAGGTCGCCGGGGAGGGAGCCGGCGGCGTTGATGAGGATGTCCTCCTCGGTGACCAGGTCGTCCAGGAGGCCGAGTACCTGGGTCTGGGTGGGGCGCGCGGTGGGGTCGGGGGTGGCGAAGGACGCCTCGACCCGTTCCTCCCACACCTCCTTCGCGCCGGTGTACTCCGTCTCGTACGCCGGGTCGACCCGGTATCCGCGTCCGGCGAGGGCCGCCGTGAGCGCCTCCAGGCCCGCGCGGGCGTCGGCGACCAGGGGGAGGGCGGCCAGCTTGTGGGCGTCGAAGGCGGTGATGTTGAGGTGGAGGAAGCGGACGGCCGGGTTCGAGAAGAGGGTGCCGGAGGCGGTGGTGAAGTCGGAGAAGCGGGTGCCGACGCCGATCACCAGGTCGGCGGTGCGGGCCAGGTCGTCGGCGGTGGCGGTGCCGGTGTGGCCGATGCCGCCGACGTCGGCCGGATGGTCGTGGCGGAGGGCGCCCTTGCCCGCCTGGGTGGAGGCGACCGGGATGCGGGTCGCGGCGGTGAACGCGGCGAGCGTCTCCTCGGCGGCGCTGTGCCGGACCCCGCCGCCCGCGACGATCAGGGGGCGGCGGGCGGAGCGGATCGCCCGGACGGCCGCGTCCAGTTCGTGGGTGTCGGGCGCGGGCCTGCGGATGTGCCAGTCGCGCTCGGCGAAGAACTCCTCCGGCCAGTCGTACGCCTCCGCCTGTACGTCCTGCGGCAGCGCGAGCGTGACGGCCCCGGTCTCGGCCGGGTCGGCGAGGACCCGCATCGCCTGGAGGGCGGCCGGAATCAGGGCCTCCGGCCGGGTGATCCGGTCGAAGTAGCGGGAGACCGGCCGCAGACAGTCGTTGACGGACACATCACCGGCGTACGGCACTTCGAGCTGTTGCAGTACGGGGTCGGCGGGCCGGGTCGCGAAGGTGTCGCCGGGCAGGAGCAGGACGGGCAGCCGGTTGATCGTGGCGAGGGCGGCCCCGGTGACGAGGTTGGTGGCCCCCGGCCCGATGGACGTGGTCACCGCCTGCGCGGAGAGCCTCCCCGACTGGCGGGCGTACCCGACGGCCGCGTGCACCATGGCCTGTTCGTTACGTCCCTGGAGGTACGGCATGCGGTGCGCGGTGCCGTTCCCTGTGCGGCCCGCCTCGACGAGTGCCTGGCCGATGCCCGCGACGTTGCCGTGGCCGAAGATGCCCCAGGTGGCGCTGATCAGCCGCTGCCGGCGGCCGTCGCGCTCGGTGTACTGCCGGGCCAGGAAGGCGACCAGGGCCTGAGCGGTGGTCAGACGGCGGGTGGAGCCGTGGCCGTGCGGGCTCGCGGGGCTCTTCGGGCTCAAGGCGTTACCTCCGGGCCGGGCGACGGATGCGCCGTGTAGAGCGGAAGTCTGGCGTCGATCGGCTCGTCCGGCCAGGTGTCGCGGATCCACCGGTGGTCGGGATGGTCGCGGATCAGCCAGGCGCGCTCCTCCCCCGGTCCGGCCATCACGTTCAGGTAGTACAGCGTCCGGCCGGGCGGGGCGATGGAGGGGCCGTGCCAGCCGTCGGGGATGAGGACCACGTCGCCGCCGCGGACCTCGGCGAGGACGTCCGTACCGCCGTCGTGCGACGGGGAGACCCGGTGGTAGCCGAGCCCGCCGTCCCGCACCTCGAAGTAGTAGATCTCCTCCAGTTCGCACTCCTCGCCCGGCACGTGCTCGTCGTGTTTGTGGGGCGGGTAGGAGGACCAGTTGCCCCCGGGGGTGAGGACTTCGACGGCGATCAGCCGGTCGCAGTCGAAGGTGTCGGCGGCGGCGAAGTTGTTCACCTGGCGCGAGCAGGTCCCGGAGCCGCGCAGCTCGACGGGTACCTCCGGCGCGGGGCCGTAGCGAGCGGGGAGTCGTCGCTCGCACTTCGCTCCTGCCAGGGCGAAGCGGCCTCCTGCGCCGGAGGAGATCTCTGCGTGGGCGTCGCGCGGTACGTAGGCGAAGTCGGAGACCCCGCTGAACACACTTTCCCGACCCCGCAGTTCAAAGGTCCCATCTGGTGTACGCACCGTACAGCCACCGGCCAACGGCAGGACGATCCATTCGCTGTCCCCGGTGACGAGCGTGTGAACACCGCCCGCTTCCAGCTCCAGCACCCGCAGGGACGAACGGTCCCAGCCGGCCCGCCCGGGGTCGATGTCGACGGCGTACGCCCCGCGCGCGGCGCTGCCGGACGGGAGGTGGAACCGGTGTCGGTCCTGGCCCTGATGCTGTCCCCGGTCGGGGTGATCCGTCGTCATGGCCCTTCCCTACCCGGCTGGAGCAGCGATACGGCGGTGTCGACGGCGCGCGCCACGTCCCCGTCGACCGGGTAGAGCAGCGAGCGCCCCACGACCAGCCCCCGCACCGTGGGCAGCCGCAGCGCGTCGCGCCACTTCCCGTACGCGGCGTCCTGGTCGTCCCCGACCTCACCGCCGAGCAGGACGGCGGGCAGGGTGGAGGCCTCCATCGCCCGGCCCATGGCGTCCGGGTCGTCGGTGACGGGCACCTTCAGCCAGGTGTACGCGGACGTCCCGGCGAGGCCCGACGCGATGGCGATGGAGGTCGCCACGGCGGCGGCGCCCAGGTCGTTGCGGAGGCGGCCGTCGACACGGCGGCAGAGGAACGGCTCGACGAACACGGGCAGCCGGTGCGCGGCCATCGCGTCGATGGTCCGGGCGGCGGTGTGCAGGGTGTCCAGCGAACCGGGGTCGTCGTGGTCGATGCGCAGCAGCAGCTTCCCGGCGTCGAACCCGTGGCGGACCAGGTCCTCGGGGCGGTAGCCGGTGAACCGGTCGTCGAGCTCGAAGGCCGCGCCCGCGAGCCCGCCGCGGTTCATCGAGCCCATGGCGACCTTGCCCTCCAGGGCTCCGAGCAGGAGGAGGTCGTCCAGGACGTCGGCCGATGCGAGCACCCCGTCGACCCCGGGGCGGGAGAGGGCGAGGCAGAGTCGCTCCAGCAGCTCGAAGCGGTTGGCCATGGCGAGGGAGCGGCCCCCCACGGCGAGCGCGCCGCGCGCGGGGTGGTCGGCCGCGATGATCATCAACTGGTCGCCGGGGTGCCGGATCAGCCGCCGCCTCTTCCGCCGGGCGGCGGCCTCGGCAACGGCTTCGGGGCGCTCGGCGCGCAGCCGGACGAGCGCGGAGAGGGAGGGCGCGAGCGGCGTCATGAACCCGCTCCGGTCCGGGGGTCCGTGGGGGCGTCGCCCGGGGCGGCGGCAGAGGCGGACCGCGTCTCCGGATGGGCCGGGCCGCCCGGGTGGGCCAGGCCGCGCGGGTCGGCCGCGCCGCCGGTCCCGGCCTCCGTGCCCGGATCGGCCCGTGTGGCGAGGTCCGCCGTCACCGCGCCCGCCGCGAGGGCCTCCTCGACCTCGTCCGGGAACGGCATCGCGGACGAGCAGGCGAGCCGGGAGGCGACGATGGCGCCGGCCGCGTTCGCGTACCGCACGATGCGGTCGAGCGGCCATCCGGCGAGCAGCCCGTGGCAGAGCGCGCCCCCGAACGCGTCCCCGGCGCCGAGGCCGTTGACCACGTCGACCGGCAGCGGTGGGCAGTCGGCCGTGGTGCCGTCGCGGTGCACGGCGAGTACGCCCTTCGGCCCCTGTTTGACGACGGCGAGCTCCACTCCGGCCGCGAGCAGGGCCCGGGCCGCGGCGTACGGTTCGCGTTCGCCGGTCGCGATGGCGCACTCGTCGACGTTGCCGACGGCGACCGTGGCGTGGGCCAGCGCTTCGCGGTACCGCGCGGGCGCCTCGGTGCTGTCGTCGCCCCCGTCCCAGAACATGGGCCGCCAGTCGAGATCGAAGACCGTCGCCGTGTGCCGTGGACCGTCCGCCGGGCGGCCGACCCGCGCGGCGGCGCTCTCGCTGCGGGCGCGGAGGGCGGCCAGCGTGGCGGAGCGGCTCGGCTCGGCGCTGAGCCCGGTGCCCGTCATCCAGAAGATCCTGGCGTCGCGCACGGCGTCGAGGTCGAGATCGGGTGCGTGGATCTCCAGATCGGGGGCCTTGGGCTGCCGGTAGAAGTAGAGCGGGAAGTCGTCCGGCGGGAAGATCTCGCAGAAGGTGACGGGGGTCGGGTACTCCTCGACGGCAGTGGCCCAGCGGGGGTCCACGCCGAACCGTTCCAGTTCCTGGTGGAGGTAGGCGCCGAAGGGGTCCTGCCCGGTCCGGGTGATGACGGCCGTACGCCGCCCCTGCCGGGCCGCCGCCACCGCGACGTTCGACGGGGAACCACCGAGGAACTTGCCGAACGTCTCGACCCGGGCGAGCGGCACGCCGACCTCCAAGGGGTAGAGGTCCACCCCGATCCGCCCCATGGTGATCACGTCGTACGGCTCAGGCATGCCCATCCCTTCGCACCACCGGCTCGCCCCGCCGGTCCGCCCCACCGGTGGCCGGCTGGTCCCAGGTCTAGCCCTCCGCCCGGAACCCTGTCAACATTTTGTCCGGACATTCGGACGAACCCTTGACACTCTTCCGCGCGGGCCAGGAGGCTGGCCGTTATGACCCCCTCCGTCCCCCCCTCGGCCCGTATCCGTATCGGCTCGGCCCCCGACTCCTGGGGCGTGTGGTTCCCCGACGATCCGCGGCAGGTGCCCTGGCAGCGGTTCCTCGACGAGGTGGCCGAGGCCGGCTACGCGTGGATCGAGCTCGGCCCGTACGGCTATCTGCCCACCGATCCGGCCCGGTTGGCCGACGAGACGCGCCGCCGGGGGCTCACGGTCTCCGCCGGAACCGTCTTCACCGGATTGCACCACGGTCCGGATGTCTGGGACCGGACCTGGGCGCATGTCGCGGACATCGCCGCGCTGACCCGGGCCATGGGAGCCGAACACCTGGTCGTCATCCCCTCCTTCTGGCGCGACGACAAGACGGGCGAGGTGCTGGAGGACCGCACGCTCACCCCCGCGCAGTGGCGCGATCTGACCGCGCAGACGGAGCGGCTGGGCCGGGAGGTGCGGGAGCGGTTCGGGCTGCGGATCGTCGTCCACCCCCACGCCGACACCCACATCGACACCGAGGAGAACGTCAACCGCTTCCTCGACGCCACCGATCCGGACCTGGTCTCGCTCTGCCTGGACACCGGGCACTACGCCTACTGCGGCGGCGACAGCGTCAAGCTCATCGAGACGTACGGGGAACGCATCGGCTACCTCCACCTCAAGCAGGTCGACCCGGAGGTCCTGGCGGCGGTGGTGGCGGACGAGGTCCCCTTCGGCCCGGCGGTGGCCCGGGGTGTGATGTGCGAGCCGCCCGCCGGGGTCCCCGCGCTGGAACCGGTCCTGGACGCGGCACGCGCTCTGAACGTCGACCTGTTCGCGATCGTGGAGCAGGACATGTACCCCTGCCCACCGGACAAGCCGTTCCCCATCGCACGCCGCACCCGGGAGTTCCTGCGCTCCTGCGGACGCCCCAGCTCACCCCTCTGAGCCCTCCGGGGCTCGGCCCTTTCCCCCTTCCCACCGCGCGAGCGCCTGGGTGCTCAATCCGTCACCACCAGCCGCACTTCATCCTTTCTGTCACAGCAGTAACCGTTTCGATACACATATCTCCGTTACGCGGGTTTTCTGTCACAGCCGGTCGACAGCCCCACCCCGCCTGCCGCCCGGGGTCGTTCATCCGGGCACAGGCTGAGCGATCGTCGGCCTGGGACGTGCAGAGAGGTGTCACCGATGACGGACAGAACGCTCTGGTCCTACAAGGACATTGCCGCGCACATCCAGGTCCAGCCGGACACCGTCCGCTCCTACCGCAAGCACGGCCTCCTGCCCCCGCCCGACCAGGTGAAGAACGGGAAGCCGTACTGGTACGGAGACACCATCCGCGCCTGGGTCGCCTCGCGCCCCCGCAACCGGGGCCGCTGACGCCCGGCGCGGACACGCCAGCCCCCTACCCCTGGTCGGCGGCCCTGTCGGCGGCGATGCCGGCGGCCCTGTCGGCGGCCCTGCGAAAGAGGGCCGTCCAGAGGAACGACTCCCCGAAGAGCGGGGATTCGGGTGCCTCGTCGTTCATCCGGCGCAGCTCGATCTCCGTCAGCCCGGAGAAGACGCGGCGCAGTTCGTCGTCCGTATAGGCGAGACCGCCGTGCAGACCGCCCGTGAGGTAGAGCTCCGCGTCCGGCAGTTCCGAGCCCATCCCGCCCTCCCCGGCGGCGAAGCAGGTGAGCGCGAAGTGGCCGCCGGGCGCGAGGCAGCGCTCCAGGAGGGCGAGATAGCTGATCCGCCGGTGGGGCGGCAGATGGTGGAAGCAGCCCGAGTCGTAGATCAGGTCGTAGGGGCCGGTCAGGGCAGCCCCTGCGGCCGTCAGGGCGAACGCGTCACCGTGGTGGAACCGGATGGAGCCCACCCCCGCCTCCTCGGCCCGCTCCCGGGCCCAGACCAGCGCCGCCGGGGAGAGGTCGACCGCGTCGACCTCGAAGCCGAGCGAGGCCAGGTGGACCGCGTTACGGCCGGGCCCGCAGCCGAGTTCGAGCACACGCCCCGGGGCGATCCGCCCCAGGCGGAGATGGGCGTCGAGATTCTCGTCGGGCTTGTCCGCGAAGAACGGCACCTCCCGTGAACGGTCGGCGTAGAACGCGTCCCACCACGACGCTCCGTCGGCCGTCCACCGGTCCGCTTCCGGGGCGAACAGCCCGTCCATCAAAGCCAACACGTCATCCGTCGTACGGACGTTCCGATCCATTCGGCCCCCTGTTCCGTTGCGGAAATTCTATGCCGGGTGGACATGAAAGCCCAGGTCAGAGGCGCTTCGGCGACTCCGTCGGCGGGCCTGTGGGGCCTCCCTGACGGGCCGAGGGGCCGGGCCCCCGCCCGCCACCCGTTCGGCGGCGGGCGGGCCCGTCCTGTCGCGCCTGGAGGGCATTCCCGGCTCCCCCCAGAGCCCTTTCCGGACGGATTTCCCCGTGGCTCCCTTCGTGGGTTCCCTCGTGGTTCCTTCGAGTGCCTTCGCGCGTGGGTCCCTTCGGGCGTAGGCCCCTGCGCGTGTGGGTCCCTTCGCAGGTGGGTCCCTTCGTGGGTCTCAGCGTCGCGCCGGCTCCCCGATGTCCCTGCTCGCGCTCGATATCTCCACGGCCTCCACCGTCGGTTCCGGGTCCGGCGGAGCGGCAGGGGTGACCGCCGGGGCGGACTCCCCTTCACTCACGCCGAACCTGCGGTGAAAGGCCCGCAGGGGCGCGGGGGCCCACCAGGTGGAGCGGCCCATCAGCTTCATCACCGCGGGAACCAGCAGACTGCGCACCACCATGGCGTCCATCAGGACCGCGAGGGCGATACCGAGCCCCAGCATCTTGGTGTTGGTGACCCGTGAGGTGCCGATGGCGACCATGACCACCGCGAGGATCACAGCGGCCGCGGTGATCAGCCCGCCGGTGCGCCGGAGCCCGAAGGTGACGGAGTGCTCGTGGTCGCCGGTGCGGTCGTACTCCTCTTTGATCCGGGATATCAGGAAGACCCCGTAGTCCATGGAGAGTCCGAAGGCCACGCAGAACATCAGGACGGGCAGTGTCGTCTCGATGTCACCCGTGCTGGTGAAGGCGAGCAGCTCGGAGAGATTTCCGTCCTGGAAGACCCAGACCACCGCTCCGAACATCGCCGTCAGGCTGAGGGCGTTGAGCACCACCGCCTGGAGCGGGATGAGCACACTGCCGGTGAGCAGGAAGACCAGGAGCAGGGTCACGACGACGATGATCGCCAGGGCCCAGGGCAACCGGTCGGCTATGGCGTCCTTGGAGTCGACGAGGACCGCCGCCGCGCCCGTGACCGAGGTGTCGAGGGAGGAGGCGGAGGGCATGGCCCTCAGGTCCCGTACGAGCTGCTGGGCCTGCTCGCCGACGGCTTCGCCCTTGGGCAGCACGCTGTAGTAGGCGATCGGGCCCTCGGCGACCGGACCGTCGACCCGCAGCACGCCGGGGAGTTGTTCGATCCGGTCCTTCAGAGCCGCGTGGTCGGCGGAGGAACCCTGCCCCTCGGCCAGCACCTCCAGGCCGCCCCCGGGGCTGCCGGGGAACCCGTCGCGGATGTGCTCCTGGACGACCCGGGACTCCGCGGAGGCCGGCAGCTGGCGGTCGTCCGCCGTGCCGAACTTGACGCCGAGGAACGGCAGCCCGAGGAGCAGGAGCCCGACGGTCGTGACGATGGCGAAGACAGGGGCCCGGCGCATCACCAGCGCGCCCAGCCACGCCCAGCCCCGGCCGGGCGACGCGTCGACGCCACCCGCGGGACCCGCCGAACCGGCGAAACCGGCCCGGGGGCCTCCGGCCGCAGCACCCGCAGCACTCGCCGTGTCGGCCCCTGCCGTCGCGTCCGCCCCGGCCGTCGCGGTCCTCTTCCGGCGGCGGAGAAGCCGGCGCAGGTCCAGCGCGTTGATCCGGGTGCCGAGCAGCACGAGTGCCGCGGGCAGCAGGATCAGGGCGGCACCGGCAGCCAGCAGGACCACGGCGATCCCGGCATAGGCGAAGGACCGCAGGAAGTACTGCGGGAAGACGAGCATCGCCGACAGGGAGACCGCCACGGTCAGCGCGGAGAACAGCACCGTACGCCCGGCGGTCCGCAGCGTGGTGCCCACCGCCGTCCGGGGGTCGGCCCCGCCCGCCAGCTCCTCGCGGAAGCGGCGGACGATGAACAGGGCGTAGTCGATGGCGAGTCCGAGGCCGAGGGCCGTGGTGAGGTTCATCGCGAAGACCGAGACGTCGGTGAACTCCGTCAGGCCCCGCAGCACGGCGTTGGTGCCGAGAATGGCGACGATGCCGACGGCGAGCGGCAGCATCGCGGCGACGGCGCTGCCGAAGACCATGACCAGCAGGACGAGCGTCACCGGCAGGGCGATCAGCTCGGCCCGCAGCAGATCCTCCTGGATGATCGTCTGCATCTCGTGCTGCACGGCGACGGGCCCGCCGAGGGAGACCGTCACCGGCCCCCGCTCCCCCGCGAAGTCCGGGGCCATCCGGTCGAGGGTCTCGCCCGCGGTCTTCTCGTCGCCTCCGATCCGGGCGGCGATGATCGCCTCCTGACCGTCCTCGGAGCGCAGGGCCGGCGACGCGGTCTCCCAGTAGGACCCGACGCCCGATATCCCCGGCTCGGCCTTCAGCCGCTCCGCCAGGCGGGCGGCCTCCGCGGCCACCGCCGGGTCGTCGACGCCCGCGGAGCCGCTGTCCACCAGCAGGAGCAGGTTGGGCTGGGAGGCGGGGAACTCCCGCGCCAGCACCTCGGTCGCGTACGTCGACTCGGCGTCGGGTGCCTGCCACCCGCCGCTGCCCATCCGGTCCGCCACCCCGCTTCCGGCGAACACGGCGAGTGCGGTGATCACCAGCGCGGCCAGCAGCGCGAGCCGTGGCCGGGCGGTGACGAACCGGGTCCAGCCGCCGACCGGGGGCGGCGCGGAACGGTTGACTTCGGGCATGGTGCGGTGTCCCCTTCACCGAGACCCAGGCAGCGCAGGGCAGCATGGGTCGGTCGTTGCCGTACATCACGGCAAACACGAGTAGTCGCTCGCGTTTCTCTAGAATGCGAGCGACCACTCGCGTTTGTCAATCGCATCATGAGAGCTGGGGATTGACCGTGCCGGAGGGCAAAGCCAACAAGTCCGCCACCGAGGCCGCCGTCGAAGCCGCAACCGAGGCCGCCGGGGCCGCGGGGGCCACCTCCGGCGGGGCGGCGGACTCCGCCCGCCCCCGCCGCCGCCAGGCCCGCGGCGAGGCCCGGATCGCCCAGCTGCTCCGGGCCGCCGCCGACGTCTTCTGCACCAGCGGCTACACCGCGTCCAGCACCAACGCCATCGCCCGCGAGGCGGGGGTCTCACCCGGCACGCTCTACCAGTTCTTCCCGAACAAGGAGGCCATCGCCGTCGAACTCGGCGACCGGCTGCTGGACCGCTGGCGGGACAGCTACGGCGCGGCCTTCGCCCAGAGCCATACGGAGCTGCCGCTCGACCGCATGCTGGATGCCACCCTCGACCCGCTGATCGCCTTCAACTGCGAGAACCCGGCGTTCTTCGTCCTGATGCACGGCTCGGAGATCCCCGGCCGGATCACCGAGGCGCACGACACGCTGCACGCCACGATGCTGACGCGGGTGGAATCGGTCCTCGCCGACTACCTCCCCGACATGCCCGCCCCCCAGATCCACCGCATCGCCGAAATGGTCTTCATGGTCTTCAAGGCGGGGCTGGACCTGATCATGGCCAGCGAGGGCGAGGAGCGCGCGGCCTACATCCAGGAGCTGAAGACCGTGATGTTCCGCTACCTGGCCCCCCTGGTCGGCGACGACGCGTCGCGCCCGGCGACGGCGGAGCGCATTGATACCCCCTAGGGGTATAGTATGGAGGAGGCGGGGACGCCACGGGGGCCTCTGCGGTCCCACGCGCCCCGCCGTGCCGCCCAAAACCGTTCGCGAAGAGGAGAACGTCATGACCTCCGAGACAGAGACCACGCCTTCCACCGGTTCCTGCTGCTCGCCCACCGGCTCCTGCCACGACGGCGCGGCCGACGTGCAGATCGGGCAGGCCGACTCGGTCACCACCGTGTACCAGGTCAAGGGCATGACCTGCGGCCACTGCGAGGGGGCCGTGTCGGAGGAGATCTCCGGGATCGCGGGCGTCACGTCGGTCGCCGCCGTCGCCGCCACCGGCCTGGTCACCGTCACGTCCAAGGCTCCGCTGGCCGAGGACGCCGTGCGTGCCGCCGTGGACGAGGCCGGCTACGAACTTCTCGGCCCGGCCGCCTGAGCGCCGGCCCGCCGCCGCACCACCCCGTTCAACGCCGCACCACCCCGTTCGCCGTCGGGCCGGCTCCACCAGTCGATACTGGTGGGGTACGGCCCGATCTGCGTTTTTCAGGAGTTCCGGACATGGCCAGCACAGCAGCAGCCGATTTCCCGGCCGCCGACGCCTCCGAGGCCGAGCTCATGATCGGCGGGATGACCTGCGCCTCGTGCGCCGCCCGCGTCGAGAAGAAGCTCAACCGCATGGACGGCGTCACCGCCACGGTGAACTACGCGACCGAGAAGGCCCGCGTCACCTTCGGGGAAGGGCTGAAGCTGGGGGATCTCGTCGCCACGGTCGAGAAGACCGGTTACACGGCCCGCCCCGTGGCCCGGCCGTCCACTTCGGCCGCCGCACCCGCACCCGAACCCGCACCCGAGGTCACCGACGAGACCGCCCCGGGGGCCGCGCCGGAGTTCACGTCGGAGCCCGCGCCGGACCCCGCGCCCGGGTTCACGGCGGACCCCGCGCCGGGGCTCGCGGCGAAGCCCGCCTCGGAGGGATCTCCTGAGCCCACCCCCGCCTCCGTCACCCGGGACGCCGACGCCGACCAGGATGCCTCTCTCGCCGCGCTCCGGCAGCGCCTCGTCGTCTCCGCCGTGCTCGCCGCCCCCGTCGTCCTGCTCGCCATGATCCCGGCGCTCCAGTTCGACTACTGGCAGTGGCTGAGCCTCACCCTCGCCGCGCCCGTCGTCGCCTGGGGCGGCCTGCCCTTCCACCGGGCCGCCTGGACCAATGCCAGACACGGCGCGGCGACGATGGACACGCTGGTCTCGCTCGGCACGCTCGCCGCGTTCGGCTGGTCGCTGTGGGCCCTGTTCCTCGGGGACGCGGGGATGCCCGGCATGCGCCACGGGTTCGACCTCACCGTCTCGCGCGCCGACGCCACCTCGATGATTTACCTGGAGGTGGCGGCCGGTGTCATCACGTTCATCCTGCTGGGCCGCTATCTGGAGGCCCGCGCGAAGCGGAAGTCCGGCGCGGCGCTGCGGGCGCTGATGCACCTGGGGGCGAAGGACGTCGCCGTACTGCGGGGAGGCAGGGAGGTACGGGTCCCGGCGAGCACGCTCGTCGTCGGGGACCGCTTCGTCGTGCGTCCCGGGGAGAAGATCGCGACGGACGGGACCGTGGTCGAGGGCTCGTCCGCCGTGGACGCATCGATGCTCACCGGCGAGTCCGTACCCGTGGAGGTCACCACCGGCGACACCGTCACCGGCGCCACCCTCAACGCCGGAGGCCGCCTCGTCGTCG
>NZ_BMSG01000046.1 GCF_014649035.1 Streptomyces sindenensis | reverse complement strand
CGGCGACCTCTTCGCGGTCGTTCCCCAGCTCACCGAGGAGATCAACACCCGCAAGGGCTGACCTCCTGAGGAACAGACGTTGCCGGGCCGCACGGTGGGGTTCACCGCGCGGCCCGGCCGCGTTCTGTCAGTGCCGTTCTTCGGCCGGACGCGCCAGCGAACCCCGGCCGTCGCGGTCCCGGCCGTCGCGGTCCCGGTCGCCACGATCCTGCGCGCCGAGGCCGAACGTGGTGAATGCCGTGCGCTCCGGCAGCGGATAGAACTCCTTGCCCGTCAGCGCGTTGACGATGACGGCCGACCGCCAGGCGGCCAGGCCCAGATCCGGAGTGCCGACGCCGTGCGTGTGCCGTTCGGCGTTCTGCACGAAGACGGAACCGGCGATCTCCGGCGCCAGCACCAGCCGTTGGGCCGCGTCGACCTGCGGACGCCCGGCCTCGTCGCGCACGACGTACGGGTCGAGGGCGGCGAGCATGGTATCGACGGGGCGCTCCCGGTAGCCGGTGGCGAGGACGACGGCGTCCGTGATGAGCCGGCCCTTCGTCTCCTGCTGGCCGTGCTCGACGCTCAGTTCGATGCGCCCCTCCCCCGTGTGGGCGGCGCCGGTGACCTCGATGCCGGGGGTGAGTGTGACGTCGGGCCAGTCGCCGCCGAGGCTGCGCCGGTACAGCTCGTCGTGGATGTCGCCGAGCGTGTCCCCGCTGACGCCCTTGTAGAGCTGCCACTGGCGGGGCAGGAGCCTGTCCCGGGTGGCCTGCGGGAGCCCGTGGAAGTAGCGGGTGTAGTCGGGGGTGAACTGCTCCAGGCCGATCTTGCTGTACTCCATGGGCGCGAAGGCCGGCGTACGGGCCAGCCAGGTCAGCCCCTCCGCCCCCTCGGGCCTCGACCGCAGCAGATCCAGCAGGACTTCGGCGCCCGACTGGCCCGATCCGACGACGGTGATGTGGCGGGCGGCCAGCAGCCGGTCCCGCTGGGCGAGATAGTCCGCCGAGTGCAGCACGGCGGAGGCGGGGTCCCGGACCAGCTCCCGCAGCGGCTCGGGGACATGGGGTGCCGTGCCGACGCCGAGGGCGAGGTTACGGGCATGGGCCAGCCCGGTCGTCAGGGTCTCCCCGTCGGGATCGAGCCGGGTGAACTCCACGGCGAACGCACCCTGTGCGGGGTCCCAGGCGACCGTGTCGACGCGGTGGCCGAGGCGGGTGGAGGGCAGTTCGGTGCTCACCCAGCGCAGATAGTTGTCGAACTCCGAGCGGTGGATGTGAAAGCGCTCGGCGAAGTAGAACGGGAAGAGCCTGCGGCGCACCTTGATGTAATTGAGGTACGACCAGGGGCTGGTGGGCTCGACGAGGCTCACCAGGTCTGCGAGGAAAGGCACTTGAAGGGTCGCGCCCTCGATGAGCAGCCCGGGGTGCCAGTGGAAGGCCGCCCGCTGCTCGTGAAAGGCGGCACGCAGTCCGGGGACACCGTCGGCCAGTGCGGCGAGCGAGAGGTTGAAGGGCCCTGCCCCCACCCCCAGCAGGTCGAGGGGCGGCGTGCGCGGTCCGGGTGTCATCGGGTTCCTCCGGCGGGGGTCGCGAGTGCGGCGGGGGTCGGTCCCGGGCGAGTCGTGCGCAGCGTCGACGTCATGGCGACAGCCTTTCCGTCCCGGGGACCTCGGTACCGTCGGCCGCCGGGGCTTCGCTCGCTGCACGCTCCGCGGCCGATGCGGTCGAGGCGCGGTCCGCCGCCGCCGTGACGAGGTCGAGCAGCGGGAGCAGATCCGCCGTCGCGGCGTTCGGGTGCAGCAGGGTGGCCTTCAGCCAGAGGCGGCTGCGCCCGTCGCCGTCCCCCGCCACCGCCCGGCCGAGAACGGCGCGCCCCTCGGCGAGCAGGGTGCGGCGGACCGCGGCGACCACGGCGTCGCCCGCCTCCGCACCCAGCGTGTCGGCCACGGCGGGGCGGAACAGCACGGTGCTGATCCCGATCCCGCCGGGGTGCAGGCGGAGTCGAGGGTGCGCCTCGACAGCCCGGCCGAACTCATGGGCGGTCCGTACGCAGTGCTCCACCAGTTCCCCGAGCCCCCGACGTCCGAGGGCTCGGAAGGTGACCGCCATCTTCAGGGCGTCGGGACGTCGGGTGGTGCGGATCGAGCGGCCGAGCAGGTCCGGGAGTCCGGCCTCGGTGTCGTCGTCGGCGTTGAGGTAGTCGGCGCGCAGGGACAGCGGGGCGAGCATCGCGGCGTCGGCGACGGCCAGCACCCCGGCGGCGACGGGCTGCCAGCCGAGTTTGTGCAGGTCGAACGTGACGGTGGCGGCGTGCTCCAGGCCCACGAGCTGTGCGGCCAGACGGTCACTGAACAGCAGTGGACCGCCGTACGCGGCGTCGACGTGGAGCTGGGCGGTGTGCCGTTCGGCGATGCGGGCGATCTCCGGGAGCGGGTCGATGCGCCCCTCGTCGGTGGTCCCGGCGGTGGCGACGACCAGGAGCGGTGCTCCGGCGAGTCCGGTCAGGGCACGGTCGAGGGCGGCCGGGTCGATCCGGCCGTGGTCGCAGGCGACGACCGTGGGGGCGGGCAGGCCGAGCATCCAGGCGGCGCGGTGGACGCTGTGGTGGGCGTTGGCGCCGGTCACCACCCGCAGCGGACCGCCTGCCGCCCGTTCCCGGGCGAGGAGCAGGGCGACCAGGTTGGACTCGGTGCCGCCGCTGGTGATGAGCGCGTCGGGGGCGGAGGCCGCGGGGTGGACGAGCCGGGCCAGGGCGGCCGTGGTCAGTTCCTCGATCACCCCGGCGGCGGGCGCCTGGTCCCAGGAGTCCATGGAGGGGTTGAGGGCCGCCCCCGCCAGGTCCGCCGCGGCGGCCACGGCGAGCGGCGGGCAGTGCAGATGGGCGACGCAGGCGGGGTCGGCCGGGTCCGCGGCCCCTTCCGCGACCGCGCGCACGAGGTCCCCGAGCGCAGCCTCGGGCCCGATGCCCTCCTCCGGCAGGACCGGGGAGCAGAGGGCCCGCGTGTTCCGCTCCACGGCCTCGGGCCCTCCGGCGGGCAGCGGGCCGCCCCGGGCCGGAGCGGCCTCC
The DNA here is from genome assembly GCF_014649035.1 of Streptomyces sindenensis. GTDB lineage: Bacteria > Actinomycetota > Actinomycetes > Streptomycetales > Streptomycetaceae > Streptomyces > Streptomyces sindenensis. The sequence goes on along the minus strand of NZ_BMSG01000046.1, from coordinate 45,298 downwards.
GCCAGGGCGTCCAGGACGACGGAGGTGAGGGCCCGCAGGTGTTCCGGCCCGTGCGCACCGCCCGCGACGCGTCCTCCCCGTACGCCTTCGGCACCGGCAGGAGCCGTCGGCGTACCGGCGCTCGCGCCCGACGCCCCGCGTTCCAGCAAGGGTTCACCGGGGGGCGGGGGCGGAGCAGGCGGCATGGCGAGGACCTTCGGTCGTGGTGCGGACGAGGCGTACGGCAGCGGGGGCCCGCGCGGGGCGGCCCTGAGGCGGATAGATCCACCACCGGGGCTCGACGGTTAGGTTAGCCTAACTTCGAGGGCGTGAATGACGTGCGCTCCACCTGCCCGGAGAGGCTACTTCGCTTACCAGGGGCCCAAGTTGCTGGATTCCGACTCCACCGCCCGGCCCAGTGCGCCTGTCGAGCCCAGCAGTCCGGCCGGCAGACAGCCGGAGCGGACGCCCACATCCCATCCGTGCACCTGGACGGCGAGGGCGGCCGGGACAAGGGCGTCGAGCGGCAGCAGGGTACGGCCTCGCCGATCCGCCCCGCCCCGCCCCGCCCAGCCCGCAAGTCGGCCCGTGCGGTGCGCAGTTCGGTGGCCTGCGGGAACGAGCCGATCGTGGTCGTCGGGAGCGGCGGCAGCCCGGGGTACGCCCGCTGGGCGGCGGCCCGCCCGGCTCGGAGACAGTCGCGGACGCGGTCACGGGTCGGCCGGTCCGAGATGTGCGTCCCTTGTTCGGGCGATCAGCGTCGCCATGGTCACGCGTTCCCCGGGCGTTCGGCTGTTCGCCACCCGCTCCCTGACCTACCGTCAGGTCGCTCCTCTCCACTGTGCGGAGGCAGTGACCCAGATGTAACCGAATGGCGTAGGGGAATGCGGAACCACGGAACGCCACAAGCCGTTCTTCTTCCCACTACACGGCCCCGCCGATCCCCGGCGGGGCCGATCGAGGAACGGAAAACGTCATATGAAGAAGACAGTCGGGTGGGCCCAGGACGGCGACGACTGGACGATCACCGTGAACGGCACGCAGTACCGCGCCATCGAGCGGCCGACAGGCGGCCGGGTGGACAACTACCTGGTCCGGGGTGACGACCTGAGCGCCGAGTGCCCGAGCCTCGGTCATGGACTGGGCGTCATCCGGGAGCACGAGTCCCGACGCTGACCCGGGACCGTCAGCCGAGCGGGCCGCCCACCGAACCGTCCGCACCGTCCGCCGGGCGGCCCGCCGCCGCCTCGTCGCCCGCCGGCCTCCCCTCGCGCGGCCCCTGCCGCAGCAGGTAGGTGTCCATGATCCAGCCGTGCCGTTCGCGGGCCTCCGCGCGCGCACGGCTGATCTCGCCGGCCACCTCGTCGAGCGGGCCGGAGACCAGGATCTCGTCGGGGGTGCCGATGTACGCGCCCCAGTGGATCCACAGGCCCCGGCCCGTGAGATGGGTGAAGGTCTCATGGCCGTCGAGCATCACGACGATGTCGCCGTCGTCCTCGGGGAAGCCCTGGGCCAGCCGCCTGCCGGGGGTGATGCGGATGGGGCGGCCGACCTGGTTCAGCGTGACGCGGTGCCGGGCGGCGAGGGCGGAGACGCTGCTGATGCCGGGGATCACCTCATGGCCGAATTCCACCGTGCCGCGCCCCAGGATGTCGTCGAGGATCGCGAGCGTACTGTCGTACAGGGCCGGATCGCCCCACACCAGGAAGGCTCCGCACTGCCCCGGCGCCAGCTCATCGATGATCAGGCGTTCGCAGATGTCCGCACGGCGGTGGCGCCAGTCGTGCACCGCCGAGGTGTAGCGCGCGGCGTCGTCCTGGGCGCGGTCGCGCCACGGGTCGTCGGCCTCCACCACGCGGTAGGGGCCGGTGAGGTGTTCGTCGAGGATGTCGCGCCGCAGCCGGGTCAGGGAATCCTTCTCCTTGCCCTTGCCGAGCACGAAGAAGACGTCGGCCCCGCGCATGGCCTTCACCGCGGCGAGGGTCAGATGGTCGGGGTCGCCGGCGCCCATGCCGATGACCAGGATGTGCCGGGGTGCCTCGCCGATGTCTGTGGTCTCTGCCATGTCTGCCATGTCTGCCGATCATGCCAGGGGCCGGGGCCTGTCCGACCGTTCCCGTCGTCGCCCGCAGGGCGGCCGCACGGCGTCCGGTGCGTGCTCTCGGCGGGCCGGCGCGGGGCGGGCACCGGGATGATTCACACCACGGTGCGCGTTGTATCCGGTTGTGTCCGGCTCATGCGGCAAGCCGGGCCCTCGAAGAGAGCTGGAGGCGGCGCTGTGCACGGTGAGTACAAGGTTCCCGGCGGCAAGCTGGTCGTGGTGGACCTGGATGTGGAGGGCGGGGCGCTGCGGAATGTCCGGGTCGCCGGGGACTTCTTCCTCGAACCGGACGAGGCGATCCTCGCGATCGACGCGGCGCTGGAGGGCGCCCCGGCCCACACGGACACCGCCGGGCTCGCGGCCCGGATCGAGGCGGCGCTGCCCGACTCCACGGTGATGCTGGGGCTGAGCGCGGAGGGCGTCGCCATCGCCGTACGCCGGGCGCTGGCACGGGCCACGGAGTGGAGCGACTACGACTGGCAGCTGATCCATGAGGCCCCGCAGTCGCCCGCGCTGCACATGGCGCTGGACGAGGTGATCACGGCCGAGGTGGCGGCGGGGCTGCGGCCGCCGACCCTGCGGGTCTGGGAGTGGGACTCCCCCGCCGTGATCATCGGCAGCTTCCAGTCGCTGCGCAACGAGGTGGACCCGGCGGGCGTGGAGCGGCACGGCGTCGATGTCGTACGCCGGATCTCGGGCGGCGGCGCGATGTTCGCCGAGCCCAGCTCCACCATCACGTACTCTCTCGCCGTGCCGCAGGCGCTGGTGTCGGGGCTGTCCTTCGCCGACAGCTACGCCTATCTGGACGACTGGGTCCTGGAAGCCCTCGCGGACATGGGGATCAAGGCCTGGTACCAGCCGCTCAACGACATCGCCACCGACGTCGGCAAGATCGCGGGGGCCGCGCAGAAGCGGCTGGTGGGGCCGGACGGCGGCCCGGGGGCCGTGCTGCACCATGTGACGATGGCGTACGACATCGACGCCGACAAGATGCTGGAGGTGCTCCGCATCGGCAAGGAGAAGATGTCGGACAAGGGCACCCGGTCCGCGAAGAAGCGCGTGGACCCGCTGCGGCGGCAGACCGGGCTGACGCGCCAGGTGGTGATCGAGCGGATGATCGACTCGTTCCGCAGGCGCCACGGACTCACCACCGGAAACGTGACCGACGCCGAGCTGGCCCGCGCCGAGGAGCTCGTTCGGACGAAGTTCGCCACGCCGGAGTGGACGGCCCGGGTGCCGTAGGGCTCCCTGCGCGGGTGGGCGCCGCGCCCGCCCACCGGATCGGCCCGCGCATACTGGGTCGTATGGACAAGGCGGCGTCCGGCTCCGGCGTACGGGAACGGCTCGGCAGGAGCCTGTTCGCCCGGGTGGCGGGGCCTTCCGGGCCGGAGAACCGGGCCCGGATCCACCAGACGCCCGGCCCCCGCTGGTTCGGCCCGGACCGGCCGGTGCGGCGGGTGCACGGGGACGCGTCCATGTTCATCGGCGGGCTGCGCGCGCTGCTCCTCCAGTCGCTGCACCCCCTCGCCATGGCCGCCGTCGCGGGCCACTCGGGGTTCCGGGGCGATCCGTGGGGGCGGCTCCAGCGGACCAGCACGTTCCTGGCGGTGACCACGTTCGGCACGGCCGAGCACGCCCAGGAGGCGGTTGACCGCGTACGGTCCGTGCACGAGCGGGTGCGCGGGACCGCGCCGTCCGGCGAGCCGTACCACGCGGCCGACCCGCACCTCCTGTGCTGGGTGCACATCGCCGAGGTCGACAGCTTCCTCCGCGCCCACCAGCGGTACGGGGAACGGCCTCTGGACGGCGCCGGGTGCGACGGGTACATCCACGACATGGCGACGGTGGCCCACGCGCTCGGCGTTCTTGACCCGCCGCACGACCGGGCGGAGCTGGCCGCGCGCATCGCCGCCTACCGCCCGGAGCTGCGTGCCACCCGGGAGGCCCTGGACGCGGCCCGCTTCATCCTGCTGCACCCGCCCCTGCCCTGGCCGGTCCGTCCCCCGTACGCCGTGCTCGCCGCGAACGCCGTGGCCTCGCTCCCGCCGTGGGCCCGGGAGCCGTTGCGGCTGCCCCGGGTCCCGGGCGTCGAGGAGGTCTGCGTACGGCCCGCCGGAAAGGCCCTGACCAGGACCATCCGGTGGGCGATGGCCCCGCCCGCCGGAGGCTGAGGGCCGCCCGGGTGCCGATGGCCGCCACGGGCAGGACGATGGAGGGGACCGTACGCGGGGGACCACGACGGGAGACCCCGGTGGCACGCAGCGAATCGACCGATGTCCTCGTGGTGGGCGCGGGCCCGGTCGGCCTGACGCTCGCCGCGGAGCTGCGGCGGGCGGGGGTGGCCTGCCGGATCGTCGACCGGCTGCCCGCCCGGCTGCCGTACGCCAAGGCGGTGGGCATCCAGCCGCGCACCCTGGAGCTCTTCGACCGGATGGGTCTGGTGCGGGAGGTGCTGGACGCGGCGGTCCCGATGCGCGGGCAGCTGACGTACGTGAACGGGGCCGAGCGGGGCCGGGTCGAGCTGGTGCTGCCGCCCGAGGTGCCGTACGGCTTCGCCGCGCTGCCGCAGTGCGACACCGAGCGCCTGCTGGAGGAGTTCCTGGGGCGGTACGGCACCGGGATCGAACGGTCGACCGCGCTGGTGGGGTTCGCCCAGGATCCCGCCGGAGTGACCAGCCGGCTCACCACCACGTCCGGGGACGAGGTGGAGGTCCGTTCGCGGTTCCTGGTGGGCTGCGACGGGGCGCACTCGGCGGTACGCAAGGGGCTCGGGCTCTCCTTCGAGGGCGGCGCGTTCCCCGAGGAGTACATGCTCGCCGATGTGGAGGTGGGGTGGGACCTGCCGCCCGGGTACGGGGTGCGCTCGATGCACCGCGGCGAGGACGGGACGGTCGACGATCTGCTGGTCTGCATCCCGCTGCCGGGGAACGGCCGCTACCGGATGTCGATGCTCGTGCCGCCGGAGCTGTCCGCCGAGCGGCAGCTCTCCGGTGCGGCGGGCGACGGGGACGGGGTGGCGCACGGCCTGCAGGGCGGTACGGCCCCCGCGCTCCCCGATATCCAGAAGGTGCTGGACCGGCTGGCGCCGGAGCCGGTCACGGCGTCCGCGCTGCGCTGGTCGTCGGTCTTCCGCATCAGTCACCGGCTGGTGGACCGGTACGGGGAGGGCCGGGTGTTCGTCGCCGGGGACGCGGCGCACATCCATCCGCCGACCGGCGCCCAGGGCATGAACACCGGGATCCAGGACGCCTGCAACCTGGCGTGGAAGCTGGCGCTGGCCGTCGAGGGGGCGGCGGGGCCGCGGGTGCTCCCGGGGTACGACGCGGAGCGGCGCCCGGTCGGCGAGGAGGTGGTGGACCGGACCGTGCGGCATGCCGCCGAGGGGGTGCAGGCGGACCCGACGGACCGGGAGACGCTGGTGCTGCGCGAGGCCCAACTCCTGGTCGGCTACCGGGAGAGCCCGCTGGTGTCGCCCCTCGCTCCGGACGATCCGGCCCCGCTGCGGCCGGGCGACCGGGCCCCGGACTGCGGCGGCCTCGCGGGGGACATCGCCGCCCATCCGGTGCGCCTCTTCGACGTGCTGCGCGGTCGCGGGCACGTGCTGCTGGTGTACGGGGACCACCCGGCGGGCGACGTCTCCTTCGATCTCGCCTGCGCCGCGAGGGAGTTGACCGACGGCCGGATGGAGACGCACCGGATCCTGCCCGCCGGGGTCACGGCCCGGTGGACGGGCGTCCCGCATCACCACGACAGCCGGGGCGAGTTCGCGCGCCGGTACGGGGCGGGCGAGGGCGCGGCCTTCGCCGTCCGCCCGGACGGGTATCTGACGGCCTGTCTTGGTCCGCCGACGGTGGGCGGGTTGAAGGAGGCCCTGGGGAGGATCTTCCTCCCGTGAGGGCCCGTCGTGGTCAGTCGACGCTGACGACCACCGAGTGCCATCCGCTCGCCCCGTCCGGAACGGTCTTCGTGCGCTTCTCGGTCTGCGTCTCGCCCGTCCCGTCGGTGGCGCGGACGGTGAGGGTGTGGCTGCCGGGGGTCGCCTTCCAGGGGTAGGTCCACTGACGCCAGGTGTCGACGGTGGCCTGGTCGGCGAGCTGGGCGGGCCGCCAGGGGCCGTCGTCGACCCGGATCTCGACCTTCTCGATGCCCCGGTGCTGGGCCCAGGCCACCCCCGCGACCATGACGGTGCCCGCCTCGGGGCGCGCGAAGGGCTTGGGGGTGTCGATGCGGGACTGCGTCTTGATCGGGGCCTCCCGGGCCCAGTCGCGCTTCACCCAGTACGCGTCGTAGGCGTCGAACGTGGTCAGCTCGATGTCCTCGATCCACTTGCAGGCCGAGACGTACCCGTACAGTCCGGGCACGAGCATCCGGACGGGGAACCCGTGGACGAACGGCAGCGGTTCGCCGTTCATGCCGACGGCGAGCATGGCGTCCCGGCCGTCCATGACGTCCTCGACGGGGGTGCCGAGCGTCATGCCGTCCACCGAGCGGGCGATGATCTGGTCCGCCTCGCCGCCCCGGGACGGCGGTTTGACCCCGGCCTCCTTGAGCAGGTCGGCCAGGCGGACGCCGATCCACCGGGCGTGGCCGATGTAGGGGCCGCCGACCTCGTTGGAGACGCAGCACAGGGTGATCTCGCGTTCGATCAGCGGCCGGTCCAGCAGATCCCGGTAGCTGACCTCCAGGTCCCTCCGTACGCCCTGGCCGTGGATGCGCAGCCGCCAGGCGCCGGCGTCGACCTTGGGGATCACGAGGGCGGTGTCGACCCGGTAGAAGTCGTCGTTGGGGGTGGTGAACGAGCTGATGCCGCGCACCCTCGGCTGTGCTCCTGCCGGGACCGGCTCGGCGGGCGAGGCCGGGGCGGGGAGCCGGACCGCGTCCCGGGAGGCGATCGCGTCCTGGGCGCTGCGGCCGTTGAGCGCCCGGCCGACGGCTCCCGCCGCGGTGGAGGCGGCGGCCGCCGCGGTGGCCGCGATCAGGAAGCCGCGCCGGTCCCAGCCGCTCTCGCCCTCCTGCCCGGCGACCGCGCGCGGCCGGGTGAACCTGCCGACGAGGACGTACAGCAGGATCGCCCCGGCCACCGCGCCGGCCAGGGACGGCAGCCCGTCGGTGAACCCGGTGGCGTCCGGCCTGCTGACGGCGGCCGCCGCGCCGACCGCGCCGAAGACCAGGACGGCGGCGGAGCCCGTACGCCGGTGGCGCAGCGCCAGCAGGCCGACGGCGACGGCGAAGAGGGCGAGGGTGGCGACGATCCCGAGCTGGAGGACGATCTTGTCGTTCTCGCCGAACGTGCGGATCGCCCAGTCCTTCACCCCCGTGGGCGTCCGGTCGATGGCGGCCCCGCCGACCGCCGTGACGGGGCTCGCCTCGGGTCTGACGGCGGCCGAGACGAGTTCGGCGACGGTCAGCGCGGCGAACCCCGCGAGCAGTCCGCTCAGGGCGGCGAGGGCGGTGCGGGTCAGGGCGGTGCGGTTGATACTCACGTTCCTCATTCGGAACCGGGAGGCGGCCGGATTGCCCCGGACACCCGTACGGGCTCCGCGGCCTCACCCGTCCGGGGGCACGCACACGCGAACCGCCCCGGTCGGCACCAGGGCCGACCGGGGCGGTCAAGGACCGGGGCGGCGCGGCCGTCCCGGTCTCACGTCACGTCAGCCGAGGGACGCGATCGCGTTGTTGAACGTGGCGGACGGGCGCATGACCGCCGCGGCCTTGGCCGGGTCGGGCTGGAAGTAGCCGCCGATCTCGGCCGGGGAGCCCTGCACCGCGATCAGCTCGGCGACGATGGTCTCCTCCTGCTCGGACAGGGTCTTGGCGAGCGGCGCGAACGCCTCGGCGAGCTCGGCGTCGTCGGTCTGCCGCGCCAGCTCCTGCGCCCAGTAGAGGGCCAGGTAGAAGTGGCTGCCGCGGTTGTCGATGCCGCCGAGGCGACGGCTCGGGGACTTGTCCTCGTTGAGGAAGGTGCCCGTCGCCCGGTCCAGGGTGTCGGCGAGGACCTGGGCCCGCGCGTTGTCCGTGGTGGTGGCCAGGTGCTCGAAGCTGACCGCGAGGGCCAGGAACTCGCCCAGGCTGTCCCAGCGGAGGTAGTTCTCCTTGACGAGCTGCTGGACGTGCTTGGGGGCCGAGCCGCCCGCGCCGGTCTCGAAGAGGCCGCCGCCGTTCATCAGCGGGACCACGGAGAGCATCTTGGCGCTGGTGCCCAGCTCCAGGATCGGGAAGAGGTCCGTGAGGTAGTCGCGGAGCACGTTGCCGGTGACGGAGATGGTGTCCTCGCCGCGCCGGATGCGCTCCAGGGAGAACGCGGTCGCCTCGGCCGGGGACTTGATGGAGATGTCCAGGCCGTCCGTGTCGTGGTCGGCGAGGTACGTCGTGACCTTGGCGATCAGGTTGGCGTCGTGCGCGCGGGTCTCGTCCAGCCAGAACACGGCCGGGTTGCCGGTGGCGCGGGCGCGGGTGACGGCGAGCTTGACCCAGTCCTGGATCGGCAGGTCCTTGGTCTGGCACATGCGGAAGATGTCGCCGGCGCCGACAGCCTGCTCCAGCACGACCGCGCCGCTCGCGTCGACGACGCGCACGGTGCCGGTGGCGGGGATCTCGAAGGTCTTGTCGTGGCTGCCGTACTCCTCGGCCTTCTGCGCCATCAGACCGACGTTGGGCACCGAGCCCATGGTGGCGGGGTCGAAGGCGCCGTTGGCGCGGCAGTCGTCGATGACGACCTGGTAGACACCGGCGTAGCTGCTGTCCGGGAGGACGGCGATGGTGTCGGCCTCGTTGCCGTCCGGGCCCCACATGTGACCCGAGGTGCGGATCATGGCGGGCATGGAGGCGTCGACGATGACGTCGCTGGGGACGTGCAGGTTGGTGATGCCCTTGTCGGAGTCGACCATCGCGAGGGCGGGGCCCTCGGCGAGCTCGGCCTCGAAGGACGCCTGGATCTCGGCGCCGACGTCCGGCAGCGAGCCGAGGCCCTTGAGGATGCCGCCCAGACCGTCGTTGGGGGTCAGGCCGGCGGCGGCGAGCTGGTCGCCGTACTTGGCGAAGGTGTTCGGGAAGAAGGCGCGGACCGCGTGGCCGAAGATGATCGGGTCGGAGACCTTCATCATGGTGGCCTTGAGGTGCAGGGAGAACAGCACGCCCTCGGCCTTGGCGCGGGCGACCTGCGCGGTGAAGAACTCGCGCAGCGCGGCGACGCGCATGACGGCCGCGTCCACGACCTCGCCCTTGAGGACGGGGACGGACTCACGGAGCACGGTGGTGGTGCCGTCGTCGCCGTGCAGCTCGATGCGGAGCGTGCCGTCCTCGGCGACGACCGCGGACTTCTCGGTGGAGCGGAAGTCGTCGACGCCCATGGTGGCGACGTTCGTCTTCGAGTCGGCCGTCCAGGCGCCCATGCGGTGCGGGTGGGCCTTGGCGTAGTTCTTGACGGAGGCGGGGGCGCGGCGGTCGGAGTTGCCCTCGCGCAGCACCGGGTTCACGGCGCTGCCCTTGACCTTGTCGTACCGGGCGCGGACGTCCTTGTCCGCGTCGGTCTGCGGGTCGTCCGGGTAGTCCGGGAGGGCGTAGCCCTGCTCCTGGAGCTCGGCGATGGCGGCCTTGAGCTGCGGGATCGACGCCGAGATGTTCGGCAGCTTGATGATGTTCGCGCCGGGCGTCCTGGCCAGCTCGCCCAGCTCGGCGAGTGCGTCATCGATACGCTGCTCGGCCTTGAGGTGCTCCGGGAAACTGGCGATGATCCGGCCCGCGAGGGAGATGTCACGGCGCTCGACCGTGACACCCGCGGTCGAGGCGTAGGCCTCGACGACGGGCAGGAACGAGTAGGTCGCCAGGGCAGGGGCCTCGTCGGTGTGCGTATAGATGATGGTCGAGTCAGTCACCGGGTGCTCCGCTCCACGTCTGCAACATTGCTTGACATCAAGATATCTCTTCGGCGTGCCGGGCTCCACAAGGCCCCCGCACGGCTTCACACACCGTGGACACCTCAGCGGCCCGGGGCCGGGCTCCCGTCGCCCCACGACCGGGGCTCGACCAGCCCGGACTCGTAGGCGAAGACCACGAGCTGGGCCCGGTCGCGGGCCCCGAGCTTGATCATCGCGCGGCTCACATGGGTCTTGGCGGTGTAGGGGCTGACCACCATGTGGACGGCGATCTCCTCGTTGCTGAGACCTCGGGCCGCCAGCGCGGTGGCCTCGCGCTCACGGCGGGTGAGGACCTCCAGGCCGGGGGCGGTGGACCGGTCCGGCGGGCGGGCGACGAACTCGCCGATGAGCCGACGGGTGATCGCGGGCGAGAGGAGGGCGTCGCCGTCTGCGGCGACCCGGATCGCCCGCAGCAGCTCCGCGGGCTCGGTGTCCTTGAGGAGGAAGCCCGCGGCCCCGGCGCGCAGCGCGTCGAAGACGTAGGAGTCCAGTCCGTAATTGGTGAGAATGACGACGCGCACTCCGGCGAGGAGCGGGTCGGCGGCGATCGCGTGGGTGGCCTCGATCCCGGTCATCACGGGCATGGTGATGTCCAGGAGCGCCACGTCGGGGGTGTGCTCGCGCAGGAGGTCCAGCCCGGCACGGCCGTCCGCCGCCTCCCCGACGACCTCGATGTCGTCCTCCGCGTCCAGCAGGGCCCGGAATCCGGCGCGCATCAGTGCCTGGTCGTCGATGATCGCGACGCGCAGGAGGGCCCGCGCGCTCACCGGGTGCTCACGGTGCCGGTCAGCGGCAGGGCGAGGGGCAGTTCGGCCCGGACGGCGAATCCGCCGTCCGGGCGTGGGGCCGCGGTCAGGGTGCCGCCGAGGGCGGCGACGCGTTCGCGCATGCCGGTGAGGCCGGTGCCCGGGGTGATCGGCGCGCCGGGCGGGCACGGGCCCTCGTCGACGACCGCGACGGTGAGGGCATGGTCGGTGTAGCCCAGCCGGACGGTGGTCCTGGCCCGCCCGGCGTGCCGGGCGACGTTGGTCAGGGCTTCCTGGACGATGCGGTACGCGGTCCGGTCGACGTCGGCGGGCAGGGTGCGTTCGCCGCCGTCGATGTGGACGGAGAGCGTGATGCCCGCGGCCCGGGCGCGCTCGGTCAGCTCGCCGATCCGCGCCAGGCCCGTGCCCGGGGGCGGCTCCTGCGGGCCGTCCGTGCGCAGGACCTCCAGGGTGGCGCGCAGTTCGCGCATGGCCTCGCCGCCCGCTTCCTGGATCGCGAGCAGGGCGGGGTCCACGGCGATTCCGCGCTTGCGGGCGAGGTGGACGGCGACTCCCGCCTGGAGCTTCACGATGGAGATGGAGTGGGTGAGGGAGTCGTGCAACTCACGTGCGATGCGCAGGCGTTCTTCCCCCGCGCGGCGCAACGCCGTTTCCTCTCTCGTCCGTTCGGCGTCCAGGGCACGCTGTTCCGTCTGGTGCAGATAGGCCTGCCAGTTCTTGTCGATCAGTCCGGTGACTCCGGCGCAGAGGAACCACCCGAGCAGCAGCAACGCCCGCTCGACGGTCTCCCCCGCCCCCGGCCCGGAGGCGAGGAGGACGCCCAGGTAGCCGGCGAGGAAGGCGGCCCCGGCCGCGATGCCGTACGCCCGGTGTCCGCCGCGGGCCGCCGCGTGGACGGCGACGACGACCGGGAAGGCCGCCCAACTGCCGGGCTCGGCATGGACGACGTACCCGAAGAGGCAGAGCGCGGTGAGAGCCAGGACCGCCCGTGGGGCTCGGCGGTGTCCGGCCAGGGCGAGCGAGCCGGTCACGATGAGCAGCAGGTCGAGGGGGCCCGGCGCGGAGGCGGCCAGGGCGGCGGCCGCGACCGCGGCGGCGATGACGGCGGCGAGCGCCCCGTCGAGCAGGTACGCCCGCCGCGCCCCGCCCTTCTCCGCGTCCCCGTGGGCGCCCTTCCCCGTGTCCCCCTGCATGGCCGGCAGCCTAGCTCCGGTCCGGTGCGGGCCGCGTCCTCCTTGCAGAGGGGCCCGACGCTACTCCCCGGGGAGTAGCGGGGGTGTTCGGATCGTCGGCCGGGAACAGCCCGGACCGCCTTCGCCCGTACGACGACCCGGAGCCCGCGGACCGGTCAGCATCGGGGGCATGACCTCACCTTTCCGCTTCACCTCACCCGAACCCTTCGACCGGACGACGGGAACGACTGCCGCCGTCCACGCACAGGTGACCCGCGACTTCGGCATCGAGGGCGCGCTGCCCTTCGTCGCCCTGTCATCGGCCCCCGATCTAATGGCGGGAGCCTGGGCGCTGATGCGGGAGTCCCTCCTGTCGGGCCACGCGTCCCGGACGGAGAAGGAGTTGGTGACCTACGGGGTGTCGCTGGCCAACCGCTGCCCGTTCTGCGTGGGTGCGCACACCCTCCTGCTGTACGCGGGCGGCGACCCGGAACTGGCCGGGGCGCTGGCCCGGGGCGAGCGCCCGACGGATCCGGGGCACGCCCACCTGCTCGCGTGGGGACAGGACATGAGGAATCCGGCGCCCTTCTCGGCGGACGAGGCACCGGAGTTCGTGGGCTCGGCGCTGGCGTTCCATTTCATCAACCGGATCGTTTCCGCCCTGATCGACGAGGAGTCGGTGTCCGGTGGCGCGGACCCGGACGAGCTGCTGGACAGCGAGGCGGGCCGGGCGCTCGTGCGCGCGGTGCGCGGCCGTCCGGAGCCCGGGCTGAGCCTGCCGCTGCTGGGGACCGAAGGCCCGCGGCCCGCCTGGGCGGCGGACACCCCGGTGGGCGCGGCCTTCGGCGCCCTGCGGTCGGCGGCGCACGCGGGGGCCGGGCTGCTGGAGGAGCGGGACGCCGCGTTCGTACGGGAATCCGTGGCCGCCTGGGACGGGTTCGGCCCCCTGCCGCTGAGCGGCGAGGGGCTGCCGGACCGGGCGGAGCGGCCGGGCGCCCGGCTGGCTCTGCTCGCGGCGCGGGCCCCGTACCGGATCACCGACGAGGACGTGAAGGCCTGGCGGGTGGAGCCGTACACCGATCACTGCCTGGTCCACCTGGTCGCGTTCGGCGCGATGCTGGCCGTGGAGCGGGTGGCGGAGGGGTTCACCGGCGCGGCCCGGGCGTGAGGGGCGCCCGTCAGACCGGCGGCCGGTGCTCGAACCAGCGCAGTTCGTCCTCCAGTTGGGCGGCGAGCGCGATCAGTCGCTCCTCGCTGCGGGAGGGGCCGAGCAGTTGGGCCCCGACCGGGAGGCCGGAGCGGGTGAAGCCGGCCGGGACGTTCACCCCGGGCCAGCCGAGGACGTTCCACGGCCAGGCGTAGGGGCAGGCGGCGGCCATCGCGATGTCGGTGCGCCAGGCGCTCAGGTCGTCGAACCTGCCGATCCGGGGCGGCGGCGCGGCCGTGGTCGGGGTGAGCAGCACGTCGAACCCGGAGGCGTCGAAGAGGGCGCCGATCCTGCGGTGCTGGCGCACCTCGCGGGCGCGGGCGGCCCGCACCACCCGGCCACCCAGCCGCGTCCCGGTGCGCAGGGCGCTGCGGGTGCGCGGGTCGAGCAGGGCCGGTTCGGGGTGCCGGGCGGCGAACTCGGCGATGCCCACGGTGGCGCGGGGCACGAAGGCGAGGCCGATCAGCCCGTACCGGGGGCGGGCCTCCTCGACGTGGTGGCCGAGCCGGGCGAGGGTGTCGGCGAGCGCGGTGACGGCCCGGCGCACCTCCGGGTCCGGCCCGGCGCCGGTGAGGGTGAGCGGGGGACGCCAGGCGAGCGCGATGCGCAGACGGCCCGGGTCGCGGCGGGCGGCGTCGGCGGCACGCACGGCGGGCGGCCGGTGGAGGTCCTCGGGGTGGGCTCCGGCGACGGCGTCCAGGAGCAGCGCGGCGTCGGCGACCGTACGGGCGAGGGGGCCGTTGACGGTGAGCCCCTGGAAGGAGTCGCTGTGCGGGTGGACCGAGATGCGCCCGCGCTGCGGCTTGATGCCGACGAGGTGCGTCCACGCGGCGGGGATGCGTACGGATCCGGCTCCGTCCGAGCCGAGCGCCGCGGGGACGAGCCCGGCGGCGACAGCGGCGGCGGAGCCGCCGGACGAGCCGCCCGGGGTGTGCCCGGTGTTCCACGGGTTGCGGGTGGCGCCGAAGGCGGTTCCCTCGGTGAAGGGCCACTGGCCCAGTTCGCAGGAGTTGGTCTTGCCGACGACGACGGCTCCGGCGGCGCGCAGCCGGCGGACCGCCTCGCTGTCGGACACGGCCAAAGGCAGGTCTCCGTCGCAGCCGAAGTGCGTGGGCAGGCCCGCCACATCGGTGTCGTCCTTGACGGCGACCGGCACACCGAGGAGCGGCAGCCGCTCCCCCGCCGCGAGCCTGCGGTCGGCCTCCGCCGCCTCGGCGAGCGCAGCCTGGGCCCGCAGGTGGCGGAAGGCGTTGAGGGTGGGCTGGGTGGCCTCGATCCGGGCGAGGGCGTCGGCCACGAGCGCGGTGGAGGTGGTGGTCGCGTCGGCGAGCCGGCGGGCGCACTCGGCAAGTCCGGGGAGCGGCGACGGGGCAGGGGCCGCCGGCCGGCGGGCGCGACCGGATTGCCGTACGGCCGGGCCGGTCTGCCCGGTGGGTCGCGCTCCGGTCGGCTCGGCTTCGGTGGGCTCCGCTGAGGACATGGGCGTGCCGCCTCCCTCGGGTCGCGGGGCCGGCCGGTCGTCCCGGCTGCGCCCACACGTACTTACTGGAGGGTAACGAGAGGAGGCGGCACGCTCAACCGTTCGGGCCGCTCCAGGCGTTGCCGGTACGGCCGGTGCGGCAGGTGTTTCCGGGTCTCAGGGCTCCCGCGTCACGGGCGTACGTGGATCTCGCCGATCCCGGTGCCGATCTTCCCGCAGTGGGCGGTGGACTGGCCGGACTCGCCGGGCCTGAGGGTGACGTGGTTGCCGTCGACGTCCGGAGCCCAGCCGCAGACCAGATGGACCCAGAAGGTCTGCGTCTGGCTGCCGTTGTTGCGACAGAGCGCGAAGCCCGTGTAGTCGTCGATGGCGTGCTTGCCGGTGTCGCAGGACAGACCCGGCGGGATCGCGGGCGGGGCGGCGGTCGCGGTCGCCGACGTGACCGAGACGGCCAGCGCGGCCACCGTCGCCGTGGCGGCGAGCGCCCGCAGGACGGACCGGGAGCCCTTCTCCGCGCCCGCGCAGCCCTTGCTCCTCGTTCCCCTCGTCCCCGTGAACAGGTTCATCGATGGTCTCCTCCGTGCCGCGTACGTACGTGATCCCGGGCGGGATCACCGCAGCTCTGCCCACGCTCCGTGGCCGAAAACACCGTGGCGCTTCACTCTCCGTATGCGCGCCGGGCGGCGCCCCCTGTCCCGGCGTAGGCTCGAACGTGCCGGTCATCCTGGTTCGTACGCCCTGACCGGGGCCTTTTGAGGAGGCGACGTGAGCGGACACCGATGGGCCGCCCGGGCGGCCGCGGGTGCGACAGCGATCGCTCTCACCGTGACGGGTGGCACCCTCGCGCGGGCTGACGACGACATCGACACGCTCCCCGCCGAGGAGATCGCCGAACGCGCCCGGGACGCCCTGATCGACGTCCGGTCCCTGCATCTGAGCGCCCGCGGCAGCGTCGGCGGCACCGGGGAGGAAGGGAGCGTCGATCTCACGCTGGACCGCGAGGGGAACTGCGTGGGCGGCGTGGACATGGGCGACGACGGTTCGGTGGAGATCGTGAAGCGCGGCGACGACGTCTGGCTGAAGCCGGACGCCGCCTTCTGGAACACCCATGTGCCGATCGGCGGTTCCGCCTTCGACGCGATTCTCGACGGCCGCTACATGAAGGCCTCGGCCGACGACCCCCGGCTGCGGGAGATGACCGAGGTCTGCGACCTCGACACCTTCCGCGAGCTGATCACGGACAACGTCGGCACCGCCGACCTCGACACGCTGACGAAGGGCGCGAAGACCGACGTGGACGGCGCGCCGACCGTCCCCGTGACCCGGGCCGAGGGCGGCGAGCGCCTGACGGCCTATGTGGCCGCCGAGGGCACGCCGTACCCGGTGCGGATCACCGTGCGGAGCGCCGACGGGGAAGGGACCGTGGACTTCTCCGGTTTCGACCGGCCGGTGCCCACGGCCACTCCCCCGGCGGACGAGACGGTGGACATCACCGCCCTGCTGGGCCGCAGCGTCAACCCGGTGTGACCGGCCGGGCCGTCGGCCTCCGCGTCAGTGCCACGTACAGCAGCAGCGAGGAGGCGAGCCCGACCGCCCAGCCGTAGTCGGCCAGCGGCTTCAGGAGCGGGATCAGGCCGTCGGCAGGGAACGGGCCCTTCCCGGGGGCCGAGTGCGAACCGCCCACCGCGAGGACCCCGCCGGCCACGAAGGCCACCACCGCCCGCCAGTTCCAGCCGCTCCGGTACCAGTACCGGCCGCCCGGCCGGTAGAGGTCGGGGAGATCGAGGACCGTGCGGCGGATGATCCAGTAGTCGGCGATCAGGATGCCCGCCACCGTACCGAGCAGACCGCCGACCAGACCCAGCCAGGTGAAGATGTACAGCTCGGGCGTCTCGGTGAGCTTCCACGGCATGATGACGACCCCGATCACGCCCGTGATCAGCGCCCCGGTCCGGAAGCTGATGAGCTTCGGCGCGAGGTTCGCCAGGTCGTACGCGGGTGAGACCACGTTCGCCGCGATGTTCACCGAGACCGTGGCGATCAGCACGGTCACCAGACCGAAGACCAGGCCGAAGACGTTGTCGGTCCGGGCGACGAGCTGGACCGGGTCCCAGAGGGCCACCCCGTACACCGCCTGCGAACCGGAGGTGACGAAGACCGAGAGCAGGGCGAAGAACGTCATCGTGGTCGGAAGACCCAGCGACTGGCCCCGGATCTGGGCGCGTTGGCCCGCGCCGAAGCGGGTGAAGTCGGGGATGTTGAGGGAGAGCGTCGACCAGAAGGCGATCATGCCCATCAGCGAGGGGAAGAAGACCGGCCAGAAGTCGGCGCCCCAGCCGAGCGCGGACGGCTGGTCCAGCAGCGGGCCGAACCCGCCCGCCTTGACCGCGACCCAGACGAGCAGCACGACCGCCCCGACCAGCACGAAGGGCGCCGCCCAGTTCTCGAAGCGGCGCAGGGTGTCCATCCCCCGGTAGATGATGGCCAGTTCGAGGGCCCAGAAGAGGACGAAGCAGAGCCAGAGCGTCCAGGGCTGCCCGCCGATCTCCGCCGCGCCGGCCCAGCCGCCGAAGATCTTGCCCAGCAGCGTGAAGATGCCGACGCCGCCGATCCAGGTCTGGATGCCGAACCACGCGCAGGCGACGGCGGCCCGGATCAGGGCGGGCAGATTGGCGCCGCGCAGGCCGAAGGAGGCGCGGGCCAGAACGGGGAAGGGGATGCCGTACTTGGGTCCGGCGTGGCCGGTCAGCAGCATCGGGGCCAGCACGATCACATTGGCGAGCGCGATGGTGAACACGGCCTGTTTCCAGTCCATGCCGAGCGCCACCAGACCGGAGGCGAGCAGCCAGGACGGGATGTTGTGGGCCATCCCGATCCACAGGGCCGCGAAGTTGTACGTCGTCCAGGTGCGCCGCTCCACGGGGACGGGCAGCAGGTCGTCGTTGGCGAAGCGGGGGTCGTCGGGGAGCTGTCCGGGGGCGAGTTCGACGCGGCCGGACGTGGTGGCGGGCGCGGGTATCGCGTCCGGGGGCGGTGGGGTGGGCGGGACGGTGGCGGTCATGGCGGTGGAGCCCTTCGCTCGGGAGCGGTGCCGTGCGGGGCGATGCGGGCGGGGCGCGTACGGGCGGGCAGCGGGGCCGGAAGCGGGCCTCAGTCGGTCAGGGCGGGGATGATCTCGGATCCGTAGGCGTCGATGGTCGCCTCGCGGGCGTCGTGCATGTTGTAGACGGCGAACTGGTCGACGCCCATGTCCCGCAGCGCCCGGAGCTTCTCGATGTGCGCCTGGGCGGGCCCGAGGAGACAGAACCGGTCGACGATCTCGTCGGGGACGAAGGCGGTGTCCGGGTTTCCGGTGCGGCCGTGGTGGCTGTAGTCGTAGCCGGAGCGGCCGGCGATGTACGCGGTCAGCTCGTCGGGCACCATGGCCGAGTGTTCGCCGTAGCGGGCGACCAGGTCGGCGACGTGGTTGCCGACCATCCCGCCGAACCAGCGGCACTGCTCCCGGGCGTGGTCGAGGTCGTCGCCGACGTAGGCGGGGGCCGCGACGCAGATGGTGACGGAGTCGGGGTCGCGTCCGGCGTCGGCCGCCGCGTCCCGCACCGCCTTGATCATCCACTCGGTGAGGAAGGGGTCGGCGAGCTGGAGGATGAAGCCGTCGGCCTTCTGCCCGGCCAGCGCCAGGGCCTTGGGCCCGTACGCCGCCATCCACACCGGCAGCCTCCCGTCCTTCACCCAGGGGATCCGCACGGGCTGCCCGTCGACCGTCGCCTCCCGGCCCTCGGCGAGGTCCCGGATGACGTCGATGGCCTCGCCGAGGCGGGCCAGGGTGTTGGGCCGGCGGCCCGCGACGCGCATCGCGGAGTCGCCGCGCCCGATGCCGCAGACGGTGCGGTTGCCGTACATGTCGTTGAGGGTGGCGAAGGTGGAGGCGGTGACCTCCCAGGTGCGGGTGCCCGGGTTGGTGACCATCGGGCCCACGGTCAGCTTCTCCGTGTGCTCCAGGATGCGGCTGTAGATGACGAACGGCTCCTGCCAGAGCACCGCCGAGTCGAAGGTCCAGCCGTAGCGGAACCCGTTGCGCTCGGCGCGCCGCATCAGGCCGACGACGGCGGAGGCGGGCGGGTCCGTCTGGAGGACGAGTCCGAAGTCCATGGCGGGATCTCCTAGTCGAGGTACTGACAGGTGGCGCGGGGGGTGTAGTTGCCGTGGCCGGCGCGGCCGGTGAACTTCCGCCCGTCGATGACGACTTCGCCGCGCGAGAGCACGGTCTCGACCTGGCCGGTGATGCGTTTGCCCTCGTACGCCGAGTAGTCGACGTTCATGTGGTGGGTCTGGGCGGAGAGGGTCTGTTCGGCTTCCGGGTCGTAGATGACGATGTCGGCGTCGGCGCCCGGGGCGATCGTGCCCTTCTTCGGGTAGAGGCCGAACATCCGGGCCGGGGAGGCGCAGGCGATCTCGATCCAGCGGCGGCGGGTGATGTGTCCGTCCACGACGGCCTGGTGCAGCAGGTCCATGCGGTGTTCGACGCCGGGCATGCCGTTGGGGATCTTGGAGAAGTCGCCCCGGCCCATCTCCTTCTGACCCGAGAAGCAGAAGGGGCAGTGGTCGGTGGAGACGACCTGGAGTTCGTTGTTGCGCAGGCCGCGCCACAGGGTCTCCTGGTGCTCCTTGGGGCGCAGCGGGGTGGAGCAGACGTACTTGGCGCCCTCGAAGTCGGGCTCGGCGAGGTTGTCGGTGGAGAGGAACAGGTACTGCGGGCACGTCTCGCCGAAGACCGGGAGGCCCTTGTGGCGGGCGGCGGCGATCTCCTCCACGGCCTCGTCGGCGGAGACGTGGACGACGTAGAGGGGGGACCCGGCGACCCGGGCGAGCTGGACGGCGCGGTGGGTGGCCTCGGCCTCCAGGGCGACCTTGCGGACGTCCCCGTGGTAGCGGGGGTCGGTGTGGCCCGCGGCGAGAGCCTGCTCGACCAGGACGTCGATGGCGATGCCGTTCTCGGCGTGCATCATGATCAACCCGCCGTTGCCGGAGGCCTGTTGCATGGCGCGCAGGATCTGGCCGTCATCGGAGTAGAAGACCCCGGGGTAGGCCATGAACAGCTTGAAGGAGGTCACGCCTTCGGAGACGAGGCGGTCCATCTCCTTGAGCGAGGACGGGTTCACGTCCGCGAGGATCATGTGGAAGGCGTAGTCGATGGCGCAGTTGCCGTCGGCCTTGGCGTACCAGGCGTCGAGCCCTTCGCGCAGCGACTTGCCCACGCTCTGGATGGCGAAGTCGACGATGGTGGTGGTGCCGCCCCAGGCGGCGGCGCGGGTGCCGGTCTCGAAGGTGTCGGCGGCGTACGTCCCGCCGAACGGCATCTCCATGTGGGTGTGCCCGTCGACGCCGCCCGGGATGACGTACTTGCCCGTCGCGTCGATCCGCCGACCGGCGCTCCAGCTCTCTGCGGCGTCGGTCCCGTGGGCGGCGAGCGCGACGATCCGGCCGCCCTCGACGAGCACATCGGCGTGGATCTCGTCGGACGCGGTGATGACCAGGCCACCGTGGATGACGGTGCGACTCATGGGATCTCCTCAACTCGGGGCGCCCCGGCCGGTCCTCAGGGCGTGCGGCCGGGGCGGCCCCGTGCGGTTCGTGGGCGTACGCGGGCCGGCGGGCGGGTGTCAGCCCGCCGCGTGCAGGGCGTCCGCGAGGATCGCCGCGCCTTCCTCGGCCTCGGCGACGGTCAGGGTCAGCGGCGGGGCGATGCGCAGCACGCTGGTGTGGTGCCCGCCGCCCTTGCCGATGAGGAGCCCGCCGGCGCGGGCCGCTTCGAGGACGGCCGCGGCGGCCTCCGGGTCCGCCTCGTCGGTACCGGGCTTCACCAGCTCGATGCCGATCATCAGGCCCCGGCCGCGCACCTCGCGTACGGCGGGGGAAGCGGCGGCGACGGACCGCAGCCGCTCGATGAGGAGTCCGCCGACGCGCCGGGCGTTGCCCTGGAGATCGTGTTCCAGGAGGTACGAGAGGTTGGCGAGCGAGGCCGCCATGGTGATGGGTGAACCACCGAACGTGGAGATGGAGTTGGCGTCGAGGCAGTTCATCACCTCGGCGCGGGCCACCACTCCCCCGACGGACATGCCGTTGCCGATGCCCTTGGCGAAGGTGAGGATGTCCGGCGGCCCGTTCTCGGCGTGCGCCTGCCACCCCCAGAAGTGGTCGCCGGTGCGGCCCCAGCCGGTCTGCACCTCGTCGGAGATCCACAGCACCCCGTGCCGGTCCAGGACTTCGCGGAACGCGGCGAACAGCCCGTCGGGCGGGGAGGTGAACCCGCCGACGCCCTGCACGGGTTCGGCGATCAGGGCCGCCGGGTTGCGGGTGTGCCCGAGGAGGTCCTCCAGATCGGCCACGCAGGCGTGGATGAACGCCTCGTCGTCCAACTCGGCGTACGGGCCCCGGGTGCGCACGCCGCCGTGGACGTACAGCGACTGGAGCGGAGACAGACTCGTGGGCGACCATGCCTGGTTGCCGGTGATCGAGACGGTGGAGAACGACCGGCCGTGGTAGCTGTTGCGCATCGCGAGGATCTGGTTGGACCTGCGGTACGCGGTGGCGAGCAGGAGTGCCGTGTCGTTGGCCTCGGTGCCGGAGGTGGTGAAGAAGACCCGGGCGTCGGGGATGCCGGAGAGGGCGGCGATCCGCTCGGCCATCTCCACCATCGGGCGATTGAGGTAGAGCGTGGAGGAGTGGATGATCCGCCCGGCCTGCTCGGCGACCGCCTTGGTCACCTCGGGCAGGGCGTGGGCGGTCATGGTGGTGAGGATGCCGCCGAAGAAGTCGAGGTAGCGGTTGCCGTCGGCGTCCCAGACGTGGCGCCCCTCACCGTGGGTGAGTTCGATGGGCCGGCGGTAGTAGAGGGCCAGCCACTCGGGGCTGACGGCCAGGTGGCGCTCGTACAGTCCGCTCACGGTTCCACCAGCCCGTCGTAGGCGTCGGGTCGTCGGTCCCGGTAGAAGGCCCACTGGGTGCGGACCTCCTCGATCAGGCCGAAGTCCAGGTCGCGTACGACGAGTTCCTCCTCCTTGTCGCTGGCGACCTCCCCGACGAACTGGCCGCGCGGGTCGACGAAGTAGCTCGTGCCGTAGAAGTCGTTGTCGCCGTACTCCTCGCGGCCGACGCGGTTGATCGCAGCAACAAAGTACTCGTTGGCGACGGCGGAGGCCGGCTGCTCCAACTGCCAGAGGTGGCTGGAGAGTCCGCGCGAGGTGGCCGACGGGTTGTACACCAGCTGGGCTCCGCCGAGTCCGAGTTGGCGCCATCCCTCGGGGAAGTGCCGGTCGTAGCAGATGTAGACGCCGACCTTGCCGACGGCGGTGTCGAAGACCGGCCAGCCGGCGTTGCCGGGCTTGAAGTAGTACTTCTCCCAGAATCCCTTGACCTGCGGGATGTGGTGCTTGCGGTACTTGCCGAGGTAGGAGCCGTCGGCGTCGATCACGGCCGCGGTGTTGTAGTAGAAGCCGGACTGCTCGATCTCGAAGACCGGGACGACGATCACCATGCCGGTCTCGCGGGCCAGGTCCTGCATGCGCCTGACGGTCGGCCCGTCGGGGACCGGCTCGGCCCAGCGGTAGTGCTCGGGCTCCTGGACCTGGCAGAAGTAGGGGGCGTTGAACACCTCCTGGAAGCCGATGATCTTCGCCCCCTGCCGGGCGGCCTCGCGCGCGTGCTCCTCGTGCTTGGCAATCATCGATGCGGTGTCGCCGGTCCAGGTCGCCTGGACGAGTGCGGCGCGTACGACGTGGGACATGAGCTGCTCCTTCGACGCGGCGTCAGAGAGCCTGCACGCGTTTTCTACGCACGTAGATCGGTGCATGGATGGAGAACGTAAGCCCCTGTGTCCGGCGGGGCAAGACCATCGCCGTGAACCGGCGGAGTCGATCATGTTTCGCACCCGACCGGTCCACAACGGACACGCTCTCGATCCTCGGCGGCGTTCCGGGGCCTCAGACCCCCGGCACACCCGCCACCCTCAGCGCGTGGACCAGGTCCCACTCCGCCTCCCCCGAGACCTCGCGGGCCGCCGCCAGGAGGAGCGGGAGCAACCGGGCCCCGGCTGCCCCGGCCAGCTCGGCGGCCTCCTGCGGAGTGTGTGCGCGGACGAAGGCGCCGAGCAGGTCCCGTGCCCGGTCCTGACGGCCCGCACCGTCCAGGGCGAGCGCCGCGTCGGCCACTTCGGCGGCGGGCCGGGCGACCCCCTGCCGCAGGAGCAGCCCGCAGTCCGCCTCCCGTCCGGCGGCGGCCAGCTCGCCCGCCGCTGCGGCGAACCCGGCGGGCGGGAGCGAGGACGCCTCCCAGAGCAGGGTCGTCCAGTCGGCGGCGAGCCCGGCGCGGTGCAGGGCGAGGGCGAGCAGCGGCAGCCGGGGCGCGGGCCAGGCCGCGACCTCGCAGAGCACGGCGTGCGCCTCGCCGCCGCGGCCCTCGGCGCGCAGCCGGAGCAGTCGGGCGACGGCCCCGGCGACGGCCTGCCCGGCGGCCGGATCCGGGACGACCGGGCCCGTGGGGCCGCCGGCCGCCCGGTCCCGCCCGCCGCGCCCCCGGCCTCCGTGGCCTTCGCGACTTCCTCGGCCCCCGTGGCCTTCCGTCTCCGCACCGCCGAATCGGGCGCCGCGCGGGGCGGGTGCGCCGGAGTGTTCGGGTTCGACCGGCCCGGGCAGCGGCGCAGGGCGTACTCGGCCGCCCCTTCCTCGTCCCCCTCCAGCCCGGCGAACCGGGCACCACGGGGCTTCTTGCGCCGGGGGGCGGCGGTGGGGGCGGGGTCCTCCGGGGCGTAGGTCTCGGCGGGGACGTCCAGGCGCGGAGCGTCCGCCCCCTCCGGTTCGCCCTCGATCGCCGACCCCCGGCCCCGCGGGTGCCCGGACTCCGCGTCCCCGGCCTCGGTGCGCGGCTGCGGAACCCGGCCCGCTCCAGCACCCCCGGCGGGCCCGGAGGCCACAGCCCCGTCCGTCCCCGCGCGCGGCCTTTCGTCGCCCTCCGCCCGGAACCAGCCGTCGGGGGCCGTCACCGCCGCCAGCCGCTTGCGGAGCTCCGCGCAGCGGGCGGTGGCCCGTTCGTGGTCGTCGCGGGCCCAGGCCAGCGCGTCCGGTTCGGCCGGGTCCGGCGCGCCGGGCCCCGCGCCGCGCAGGCGCTCCGCCGCCCGGTGCTGCTCGCGGACCATCAACTCCAGCCGGTGGACCAGCTCCTGGCGCCCGCCGGGCCGCCGGTCGTACGCGGCGGCGGACGCGGAGTACAGCGCGGCGGCCCGGACCGAGACCTGCTCGGCGAACCGGGTGCCGTGCAGGGCCGCGAGGTCCGCGAGCAGGGACTCCACCACGTCCCAGGGCGGAATCTCCACCCCTTCGAGGCAGGACCGCATACCCGCCGGGTCGCGCCGGGCGAAGACCCCGTACCAACCCCGCCCGGGGTCCAGGCGCGCCACCAGATCCCGCAGGTACTGCGCGAACGCCCCTACTTCGTAAGCCTGTTGATGCACCGTCATCGTCGCCCTCGCCGACCGCCGACCGTGGACTGGAGCCTTACGGTCCGGAGGCATTCGACCGCAGTCGTGTTACGGGGCGGCTACGCGCAGCTTTCGGGCACGCTGCGGCGGGAGCGCGGCCGTCGGGCCGCGCGCCCCCGGGCCCAGCAGGCCCAGAAAGCGCAGTAGGCGCAGAGGACCCAGAAGACCAGAAGGCTCAGAACGTGATGGCGATCCCGGTGTGCGGCCGCTTGCCGAGGCGGGCGATGGTGGCGGGCCAGTCGACGAGCCAGAACTTCCACGTGTACTTGCGGGCCAGGAGTTTGCGCGCCGCGCGCGTGCCGTCCTCGTCGAGGAGCCTGGCCTCGCCCTCGGCGCTGGGGGCTCCTTCGGCGATCCGGCCGCGTACATCGCAGACGGTGACGACGACCTTGCCGTTGCCGCGGAGCCGCTTCACCTTCCACGAGTCGGAGCGGGTCCAGACGTACAGAACGTCCCCCTCGGCGGCGGCCCAGACGGGCGTGGCGACGGGTGTGCCGTTCTTCCGGAACGTGGTCAGGCTGACGTACTCGCTGCGCGCGAAGTCCTGGAGAGTCACGGGCGCGACCCTACGCCCTGCCCGTCCCGGCCGCCGAGCCGCTACGCGATCAGCGGCACCGCGGCAGGCACCGGAGCCGGCGCCCCGGTCGCCGCCGGCTCCGCCGCGCAGCGGCCGAGGATCTCGTCCAGCGAGAGACCCAGCGCACCGGCGAGGGCGGCCACGGTGAAGAAGGCGGGGGTGGGGGCGCGGCCGGTCTCGATCTTCCGGAGGGTCTCCGCGGAGATCCCGGCACTCGCGGCGACGGCGGCCATGCTGCGCTCCCCGCGCGCCGCGCGGAGCAGCGCGCCGAGCCGTTCGCCGCGCAGGCGCTCTTCGGGGGTCAGAGGGGTACGGACCATGCGGCCATCCTACACGGGATGCCATTTCTATACCGTCATTACTATACCGCTTCGACCGGTATAGTAATGGGCATGGTGCACATCAAGACAGACACACAGCTCGACGCGATGCGCGAGGCCGGCCGGGTCGTCGCGCGGATCCTGACCCGGGCGCGGGAGGTGGCAGCGGTCGGCGTGACCCCCCGCGAGCTGGACGAAGCGGCCCGCGAGGTGCTGAGCGAGGCCGGGGCCGGCTCCCCCTTCCTGAACTACAAGCCGCACTTCGCGCCGACTCCGTTCCCGGCCGTCATCTGCGTCTCCGTCAACGACGCGGTCGTACACGGCGTCCCCTCCGCCGAGCCGCTGCGGGACGGGGACCTGGTCAGCGTGGACGCGGGTGCCCTCCTCGGCGGCTGGGCCGGCGACTCGGCGGTCAGTTTCACCGTGGGCGAGGCCCGCCCGGAGGACACCCGGCTCATCGCCACCGCGAACGAGGCCCTGGCGGCCGGGATCGCCGCGGCCGTGGTCGGCAACCGGATCGGCGACATCGCCCACGCGATCGGCACGGTCTGCCGCGACGCGGGCTACGGCATCCTGGAGGGCTACGGCGGCCACGGCATCGGCCGGTCCATGCACGAGGCCCCCTCCGTGCCGAACGAGGGACGGGCGGGGCGCGGCATGGCGCTGCGGCACGGGATGGTCCTGGCCATCGAACCGATGCTGCTCGCCGGGGGCCTCGACGCGTTCCGCCACGACCCCGACGGCTGGACACTGCGGACGACGGACGGCAGCCGGGCCTCGCACGCCGAGCACACGGTGGCGATCACGAACGACGGCCCGCGCGTCCTGACCGCACTCTGAGCACCTCTCCGGGCGGGCGACCCCGGCCCCGGCCTACGAGCGCCCGACGAACTCCCCGGCCAGGGCCGCTCCCCGGCTCCGCGCCCGCGCGCGGCTCTCGATCGGGGAGATACGGGAGTCCTTGAACGCGATGTAGGTGACGCCGGACTCGGCGCCCCCGGTCGACGGGTCGGGGTCGATGCCCAGCGCCTTCGCCATGGCGTACGACGCCTCCCCGATGATGCCCGTGGGGCCGGTGTCGCCGATCACGCCGTACCGCACCCGGTCCCGGTACACGACCGCCACCACGCTGCCGCCGGTCAGCCCCGACTGCCGGTAGTCCCACACCTTGCTCGGGCCCGGTACGACCACATGGGGCAGCGCGGCGGAGTCGAGGGGCTTGCCGCGGGAGCTCTGGAACGCGGTCTCCGGCAGGAAGTACGGATCGGTCTTCCGGTTGCAGGCCCTGGTCTTCCGGCCGTCACAGTCGATGTCCATGTCCGCCTTCCAGAACACGGCGTCCCGCGTGCCGCAGACCGGGACCGTGGCCTTGGCGCTGCCGCTGTCGGTGCGGTACCTGCCCTTCGAGATCCGCGAACAGGCGCGGACCTCGGCGAGCAGTTCGGCGGCGGTCACCTCGTCCGGCCCCGTGTCCGCGTCCGCGTCCGCGTCCCGGCCGAAGGCGGACGCGGGGTCGGACGCGGACGCGGGGTCGGACGCGGACGCGGGCAGCGCCGCCGCTCCGAGGAGCGCGACGCCGCAGGCGGCGGATGTCAGGGCGAGCAGGCGGGTACGCATGGTGCGGAAGGGCCCTTCCTGTAGGCGAGGGCCCGTGCGGGCCCCGGTGTCGGCGTCCGGCGGCGCGCCCCCTCCCGCCTCAGTGCCCGCGGCCCGGATGCACCACCATGGCCGAGCCCCCGCCACGGCGCACCTTTTCCGCCGCCGCCAGCCAGCGGCCGTCGGGCAGCCGCTGCACCCCGGTGGCGGCGCCGATCTCCGGGTTCTGCCTGAAGGCGTGACCGAGCTTCTCCAGCTCCGCGCGGACCGGGCTGTTCCACAGGCCCGGCTCGATGTCGGTCGTCGGCGCGTTGCGCTGGCTGGCGCGCGGCGCGGCGATCGCGTCGACCAGGGGGAGCCCCCGGTCCAGGTGTCCGGTGAGCGACTGGAGGACGGTCGTGATGATGGTGGCCCCGCCCGGCGAGCCGAGGGCGAGGACCGGCTTGCCGTGCTTCAGCACGATGGTCGGGGAGATCGACGAGCGCGGCCGCTTGCCCGGCCCCGGCAGGTTCGGGTCGTGGACCGCCGGGTTGGCAGGCGCGAAGGAGAAGTCGGTCAGCTCGTTGTTGAGCAGGAAGCCCCGCCCGGGCACCGTGATGGCGCTGCCGCCGGTGGACTCGATCGTCAGCGTGTAGGCGACGACGTTGCCCCACTTGTCGGCCGTCGTCAGGTGGGTGGTGTTCTCGCCCTCGTACGTCGTCGGCGCGGCCGTGCCGCCACTGCCGCACCGCTCCGGGTTTCGCGGGTCTCCCGGCGCCAGCGGGCTGGTCAGCGCCTTGTCGTCACGGATCAGGCACGCCCGGGAGTCCGCGAAGCGCTGACTCAGCAACTCCTGTGTCGGTACGTCCTCGAAGTCGGGGTCGCCGAGCCAGCGGCCCCGGTCGGCGAACGCGATCCGGCTCGCCTCGATGAGCCGGTGGAGGTACTGGGTCCGGTCGGCCCGGGAGAGGTCGGTGGACTCCAGGATGTTGAGGGCCTCGCCGACGCCGGTGCCGCCGGACGAGGAAGGGGCCATGCCGTAGACGTGCAGGCCCCGGTAGTTCACCCGGGTCGGGTCCTTGCGCAGGGTCCGGTACGAGGCCAGGTCCTCGCGGGTCAGATCGCCGGGGCGGACGACCCGGGTGGCGTCCGGGTCGACGGGCGGCTTGCGCACCGTACGGACGATGTCGTCGGCCAACGCGCCCCGGTACAGCGCGCCGACGCCCTCGCGGCCGAGCTTCTCGTACGTACGCGCCAGGTCGGGGTTCTTGAACACCGAGCCGACGACGGGGAGTTCACCGCCCGGCAGGAAGAGCTTCGCGGAGGCCGGGAAGTCGGCGAACCGGGCCTGGTTGGCGGCCGTCTGCGAGCGGAAGGTGCCGTCCACGACGAAGCCGTCCCGGGCCAGGCGTTCGGCCGGTTTTAGCAGCGTACGCAGGGACTTGGAGCCCCACGCGTCCAGCGCCCGCTCCCAGGTGGCCGGGGTGCCGGGTGTGCCGACGCCCAGGCCGCTCGTCACCCCCTCCTCGAACGGGATCGGCTTGCCGTCCTCCAGGAACAGGGAGGCGTCGGCACTGCGCGGGGCGGTCTCGCGGCCGTCGATGGTCCGCACCTGGCGCGTCTTCGCGTCGTAGTGGACGAAGTAGCCACCGCCGCCGATGCCCGCCGAATAGGGCTCCGTGACGCCGAGCGCCGCGGCCGTGGCCACGGCCGCGTCCACCGCGTTGCCGCCCTTGCGCAGCACCTCGATCCCGGCGGCCGACGCGTCCGGGTCGACACTCGACACCGCTCCCCCGTGGCCCACCGCCACCGGGGACTTGGGCGGCACGGGGCGTGGCGTGGTGGTTGCCGCCGAGGTCGCCGGGGCGGCGGCTCCGATCGAGGCGACCACGGCGAGTACGGCCAGCAGGGACGTGTTCCGACCGACGGAACGGCGCATACGTACCTCCAGTCAACGGATCTCGCCCGCAGGGTAGCCCCGGGGATCCGGGATCGTCAGGACCGCCTCGAACGGTTACCCGAATGACCGATACCATGCGCGCCCATGACGGACGACGTGCGCAACATCGTGCTGGGCGTGATAGCCGCCGGGATCAGTGCCTCGCTGGGCTGGCTCGCCCGAACCTATCTCTGGCGGCGGGGGCTCCGGCGCAAACAGGCCTTCTTCGGGCTGCCGTCGAACTCCGAATGCCTGCTGGTCGTCAACCGCTACGCGGGCGCCGAGGGAGCGGTGCACCGGCACGACGCCTTCGCCCTGCTCGAACTCTCCGCGCTCATCAAGGACTGCGGGGCCCACGCGCAGATCGTCACCCACGACACGGCCCAGCAGGGGTTCGGGGAGCGTACGGAGTACTGCGTCGGCGGCCCGACGTCCAACCAGCGGATGGCGGCGCATCTGCGGACCCTGCTGCCCGGGGTGCGGATCAACGTCGAGCAGGACCCGGGGCCGGACCGGGTGGCGTTCCAGGTCGGCTCGGAACGCTACCGGATGGAGCCGGGCACCTCGGAGTACGTCCTGCTCGCACGGCTGACAGGTGGTCAGGAGTCCCGCCCGGTCTTCCTGTTCTGCGGTCAGCGGGCCATCACCAATCAGGCCGCCACCCGTTATGTCGCCCGCAACCACGACAAGCTGCGCCGCAAGCACGGGAACAAGTCGTTCTGCCTGCTGCTGAAGGTCGTCAACTCCCAGGCGTACGGCCCCGATGTGGTCGAGCTGGTCGGCGATGTAACCCGCGAGGCCCAGTCCCCCGCCCCCAGTACGCCCGTCTCGCACCGGGCGCGCGGCTGACCGGGCCCGCCTCAGCGGCGCAGCCGGGCCCGGCCGGACGCCGGCATCGCGGTGATCTCCCCTATCCCGAGCGGCCTGGCCAGCAGCACCACGCCGAGGAGCAGAGCGAGCGTCCCGGCCCCGGCCGCCGCCACGTCGCCGGCCCTCTCCGCAATCCGCGCCATCATGATTCCGGCCATCACCGTGATGTCGGCGGGGGTGGTGCGCCCGTACCCGAAGACGGAGCCGATCACCCAGGGCGCGAGTACCAGCAGGGCGGTGGCGGCGGGCACCACGGCGGCGGCGCTGGTGCGCAGGGCGTACGCGACGTCGCGCCGCACCCCGGCGAGGTCGCCGTCGGCGGCGTACCTGCTCATCCGGGGCATCAGGGCGGTGACCAGCGAGACCGTGATGATGCCCTGCGGGACGACCCAGAGCTGATAGGCGTAGCTGTACGCGGTGTAGCCCGCCCCGCCCGCGACGCTCTGCTCGGCGGCGTGGAGCCCGCTGGCGGTGGAGAGCCGGGTGACGACCCAGTACGCGAGCTGGTTGGTGAGGACGAGCAGCACCAGCCAGCCGGCGGCGCGTATCGGCCAGGGTCAGTCCGCTGCCGCGCCGGTCGAACCGGGGCCGCCAGCGGAACTTCGCGGCGCGCAGCGCGGGTATGAGGGCGAGCGTCTGTACGGCTGTACCCGCGGTGGTGCCCCAGCCGAGGAGGCGGGCGTGCGTGTCGGTGAGGGTGCCGTCAGAGTTCGTGGCGATGGCGATGTAGAGGCCGAACACCCCGGTGATAAGGATGTTGTTGAGGACCGGGGCCCACATCATCGCGCCGAACCGGCCGCGTGCGTTGAGGACCTGTCCGAGCAGCGTGAAGAGCCCGTAGAAGAGGATCTGCGGCAGGCAGCAGCGGGCCAGCGCGATCGTCAGCTCCGCCTGGCGGCCGTCGTAGTCGGTGTAGAGGCCGACGACGACGGGGGCCGCCGCCACGGCGAGCGCGGTGAGGGCGAGGAGGCCGATCGTGCACAGGGTGAGCAGCCGGTCGGTGTACGCGGCTCCGCCGTCGGCGTGCTCCTTGGCCGCGCGGACCAGTTCGGGGACGAAGACCGCGTTCAGCCCGCCGCCATCACGGCCCCGCTGCGCAGCACCGAGGTGCTCCGGCCCGGGGGGCCGGTGGTGCTGGTGGTGGTCGCGCTCACTGGTGGTCCCCCGCGTTCCTCGTGCCGGCCGACGGGCGATCGTAACGCGGTGAAAGCGACCGGATTTTCCGGTGCGTGCGAGGAACCCGACATGGGGGAAATCACCTCTTTGCTGTTGAGCACCCAGCCCTGGAGGTCTTTCCGTGAGTTCCGCACGCCCGCGCATCCGTTGTTCCGCTTCGGCCGGCCAAAGGGCCCGGCTCGCCCTGACCGGGCCCGCGGCGCTGCTCGCCGCCGCGCTCACCGCGTGCTCGGGCGGCGGTTCGGGCTCCGCCGAGGTGGGCGGGGACGCCAAGGCCCCCGACACCAGGATCACGGTGAACCTCCGGGGCGAGGCGGCGGCGCCCGGCGAGCCGGTGAAGGTGGAACTGGCGCACGGGAAGCTGAAGTCCGTGTCGGTCAAGCCGGGCGAGGGCGACCCGCTGGCCGGAAGGATATCCGCCGACGGCCGGACCTGGACGTCCGAGCGGGTCGCCGCGCCGGGCACCGCGTACACGGTCGAGGCGACCGACGCGGACGGCGGCAGCGACCGGGCGACGTTCGCCACCGCCGAGGCCGAGAAGGTCAACAAGCTGTCTCTGGCGCCGGGCAAGAACACGACCGTGGGCATCGCCCAGCCGCTGTCCGTCGTCTTCGACCACCCGGTGAAGAACAAGGCCGCGGTGGAGAAGGCCCTGAAGGTGTCCACCTCCAACGACACCGAGGGCTCCTGGGGCTGGCTCCAGGACTACTCGGGCAAGGACCGTGTCGACTGGCGGCCGAAGGAGTACTGGAAGCCCGGCACGAAGGTCACCCTGGACGCGCGGCTGAACGGAGTCGACACGGGGGCGGACGGCGGCTGGTTCGTCCGCGACTACGCGACGACGTTCACGGTCGGCGCGGCCCAGGTGGTCAGGGTCGACCTCGACAGGCATCGGCTCTCCCTGCACCGGGACGGGAAGCAGGTCATGGACCTGCCGATGTCGGCGGGCACCCCGGGCGGCGAGAAGGCGTCCTGGCGGGGCACGGCGGTCCTGATGTCGAAGGAGGGCACGATCAACATGCGTTCCGAGACGGTGGGCCTGGGCGACGCCTACGACAAGATGGTCGACTACTCGATGCGGCTGACCTGGTCGGGGATGTACGCCCACGCGGCACCGTGGAACGCTGGCTTCTTCGGCCGGGCCAACCGGAGTTCGGGCTGCCTCGGGATGGGCGACGGCGACGCCGCCGCGCTGTACGGGCAGGTGCGGGTGGGTGACCCGTTCGAGATGACCGGCGCGGAGGCCAAGGGCACGGTCGCCGAGGGCAACGGCTACGGCGCGTGGAATCTCTCCTGGACGGACTGGCAGGTCAAAAGCGCCCTGAAGTGACCCGGTGGCACCCGTTCGCACCCTCGAACGAGCCGCGCAATGCGGTCACCGGGCACGAAGCCGGGCCGGCCGTTCCCCGTAGTCCTGGAGCCCTTCTCCACGGCCTACGACGTCCCGGCCGGTCACCGGCTCGTCCTGGTGATCGACACCGTCGATCCGCTGTACATCGGGCACGACCCGACCGGCGCGCAGCTGACCTTCTCCTCGCCCGGAACGGACCCGGGTCATCTCCCGGTCCCGCCGCGCGAGAAGTGATCACCGACTGCTGCCGGCGGGCACTGCCCGGCTACTGCCCTCCCGGCAGCAGCGTCCCCGGTTCGGCCGGGGCGACCCCGACCGCTCTGGTTTTCAGGTTGCGCCGCTGCCTCTTGGCCACCCAGGTGGCGAACCACGAGAGCAGCATGCACATCCCGATGTAGATCGGCGAGATCACCATCACGACGGGGATGAAGGGAAGATCATAGTCGAGATTCGACGCGATCAGCTTTCCGGCGTGGAGGAATTCCTCGTAGGTGATCAGATAGCCGAGCGAGGTGTCCTTCAGCGCGACCACCAGCTGGCTGATGATGGTCGGCAGCATCGCGCGTACCGCCTGCGGCGCGAGGACGTACGTGGTGACCTGGGTCTTGCGCATGCCGAGCGCGTACGCCGCCTCGCGCTGGCCCCGGTCCACGGCGTTGATCCCGGTGCGGAACACCTCCGCGAGGACGGAGCCGTTGTAGAGGGTCAGCCCGGTGACGAGGGCGGGCAGCGGCTGGACCTTCAGCGCCACGAAGATGAAGAAGATCATCACGAGCACGGGCATGGCCCGGAAGAACTCGACCAGCAGGGTGGAGATCCAGCGCAGCACCCGGTGCTCGGAGAGCCGGCCGACGGCGAGGACCGCGCCGAGCGCGAGCGAGAGGACCGCCGCGTACGCGAACGCCTTGAGGGTGTTGCCAAGCCCGCGCAGCAGCAGTTCCTGAATGCCCTTGTACTCGAAGGGCGCCCACTTCTGCGCGGTGAACTGGTCGGTGTCGAACAGCAGGTAGACGATCCAGCCGAACAGCGCCAGGATCACCACCGTGGAGGCGATCCCGTACATCAGGTGCCGCCTGCGGGTCTCCGGCCCGGGGATGTCGTAGAGCGCGGTGGCCTCGGGCGCCGAGGCCCGGGACGCCTTACGGGTGAGGGTCTTGGTCATCGTGCGACTCCCCAGCGCTTCTCCATCACGTTGAACACCGCGCTGATGGTCAGGGTGATGATCAGGTAGCCGACGGCGATCCAGACGAAGGACCAGATGATGCTGTAGCCGAGTTCGTTGAGCGTCTTGTAGGTGCCGAGGAGTTCGGTGACGCTGAACGCCCCGGCGATGGCGGAGTTCTTCGCCAGCGCGATCAGGGTCGAGCCGACCGGCGGGATCACCGACCGGAACGCCTGCGGCAGGACCACGCTGCTCAGGGTCTGGCCGAAGTTCATGCCGAGGCTGCGGGCTGCCTCGCCCTGGCCCTTGGGCACGGTGTTGATGCCGGAGCGCAGCACCTCGCAGATGAACGCCGAGGTGTAGCAGCCGAGCGCGATGACGGCGAAGAGCTGGAACGGCAGGACGAGCCCGAAGCGGGGCAGGCCGAGCAGGACCGCGAAGAACAGCAGCGTCAGCGGGGTGTTGCGGAGCACGGTGACCCAGACCGTGCCCAGCACCCGGAGGGAGCCGACGGGCGCGACCCGGCAGGACGCCATCAGGAAGCCGAGGACGAGCGCCAGCGCCGAGGCGTAGACGGTCAGTTCGACGGTGCCGAGGAAGCCCTTGCCGTAGAGGGAGAAGTTCTCTGTCAGTACGTCCATGGGTGAGGCGCGTCCCCTCAGGTCGCCGGGTAGCGGTCGATGGGCGGCGGGGTCGGCGCGGGCGCTCCGGAGAGGCCGAGCGTCGCTTCGTACGCCTTCTTCCAGTTGCCGTCTCGCTCGTTGGCCTCCAGGGCGTCGTTGAGGGCGTTGCGCAGGGCATTGTCGCCGCGCGGTACGCCGATGCCGTACGGCTCCTGCGAGAAGGGTTTGCCGACGACCTTCATCTCGTCGGGCGCCTTGGCGGCGAAGCCCAGCAGGATCGCGTCGTCGGTGGTGACGACGTCGACCTGGTAGGTGAGGAGGTTGTCGACGCAGATCGAGTACGTGTCGTACGCGACAAGGGTCGCCCGGGGGTAGTCGGCGGCGATCCGCTGGTAGGGCGTGGAGCCGGCCGCCGAGCAGACGGTCTTCCCCGCCAGGTCCTGGGGGCCGTTGATGTCGTCCTCGTCGGTGCGCACCAGCAGTCCCTGGCCGGCCATGTAGTAGGGGCCCGCGAAGCCGACGAGCTTCTTGCGCATGTCGTTGATGGTGTAGGTGCCGACGTAGTAGTCGATCTGGCCGTTCTGCAGGGCCGTCTCGCGGTTGGCGGAGGCGATCGTGCGGAAGCGGATCGTCTTCGGGTCGAAGCCGATCGAGGCGGCCATCATGCGGGCGATCTCGATGTCGAACCCGGAGTAGGTCCCGCTCGCCGGGTCCTTCTCCCCCAGGTAGGGCTGGTCCTCCTTGGCTCCGACGATGAGATAGCCGCGCCTCTTCGCCTTGGTCCAGGTGCGGGAGTCGGGCAGGTCGAAGGCGGTGTCGACCTGGTACACCGGCAGGGCCTCCGCCTTGGGGCCCTTGACCGGCGGGCTGCCGTCCTTGCCGCAGCCCGCGGCGAGTGCGGCGAGCAGGAGACCGGCCACGAGAGCGGCGGCCCTGCCCGTACGCGTGTTCCTCGTACGCAACACGGAATCCCCCTCAGTGCTTGAGGATCTTGGACAGGAAGTCCTTGGCGCGGTCGCTCGACGGGGACGTGAAGAAGTCCTCCGGGACGCGGTCCTCGACGACGCAGCCGTCGGCCATGAAGACCACGCGGTTGGCGGCGGAGCGGGCGAAGCCCATCTCGTGGGTGACCACGATCATCGTCATGCCCTCCCGGGCCAGCTGCTGCATGACCTCCAGGACCTCGTTGATCATCTCCGGGTCGAGCGCCGACGTCGGCTCGTCGAACAGGAGTGCCTTGGGGTCCATGGCCAGGGCGCGGGCGATGGCCACGCGCTGCTGCTGGCCGCCGGAGAGCTGGGCGGGGAACTTGTCGGCGTGGGCGGCCAGCCCGACCCGCTCCAGCAGTTCGCGGGAGCGCCGGTCGGCCTCCTCCTTCTTGCGCTTGCGGACCTTGAGCTGCGCCAGCGACACGTTGTCCAGCACGGTCTTGTGGGCGAAGAGGTTGAACGACTGGAAGACCATGCCGACTTCGGCGCGGAGCTGGGCCAGCCCCTTGCCCTCGGCGGGGAGGGGTCTGCCGTCGATCGTGATGCTGCCGGACTCGATCGCCTCCAGCCGGTTGATCGCCCGGCACAGGGTCGATTTCCCCGAGCCGGAGGGGCCGATGACCACCACCACCTCCCCGCGGCCGACGGTGAGATTGATGTCCCGAAGTACGTGCAACTCCCCGAAGTGTTTGTTGACGTCCCTCAGTTCGATCAAAGGATCGACGGCCATGCGCTGCCCTACCCACTTGTCGCTGTGTCGAGGTCAGCGCAAACTATCCATCGCGAAAAGGGACTTCGCACCCGACACGCGTAAATGGCGCAAAAGGCTTTTTAACTGGATTAGCCGAGGAGAGCGGCCCCCTCCGGCCCTGTTCAGTTCTCGGCGGACTCCGCGTACACCTGGGAGAGCTCCGGACTGCCGGCCACCGCCCAGTCGAGTCCGGCCGAGACGACGTCGATCTCCCGCCCCGACTCCAGCCGCACCACGGGCTGACCGCTCGGCCAGATGTCCCACGCGGCGCCCGGCACCGTCCGCACGATCACCGTGCCGAGATAGAGACCGGCGTCGTTGCCGAGCCAGGGCAGTTCCTCGGGGTCGTCGCGCCAGCGGGGCGGCAGCTGGTCGAGCGCGGTCAACGAGGCGGGGGTGTCGTCGAGTTCGAGTCCTTGCTGCCCCGCCCGGACGCGCAGCAGTTCGCATTCGGCGAGCAGCTCGGCCACACCGTCGGGGTCCGTCTCGACGGCGGCGGCGAGCGTGCCCGACTGCGTACCACCCTGACGCTTACGCCAGTTGTCCAAGAAAGGGATGTTCATACCACTAGGGTCCCATCCCGGCCAGGTTCCGCACCACAGGGCGCGCGGCGTTCACCGGTCCCCCACCCCGCCCCGACCGTGAATCCGAGCGCGTATCTAAGGTGCGTACATGAGTGCACAGACCTACGTCGCGGAACTGTTCTCGCTGGAAGGCCGGGTGGCGGTGGTCACCGGCGGCAGCTCCGGCATCGGCCGGGCGATCACCGGCGCCCTGGCCCGGGCCGGAGCGAGCGTCGTCGTGGTGGCCCGCCGGGAGGCCGAGCTGCGGTCGACCGTGGACGAGCTGACCGCCGAGGGCTGCCGGGCCGCCTGGGTCAGCGCGGACCTGAGCACCTCCGGAGGGGTGCGCGCGGGGGCGGAGGAGGCCGCGGCGGCCTTCGGGGAGCCGGACATCCTGGTGAACTGCGCCGGGATCAATCTGCGCCCGCCGATGACCGAGCTGGGTGAGGACGTCTGGGACACCACGATGGCGGTGAACCTGAAGGCGCCGTTCCTGCTGGGGCAGCGGTTCGGGCCGGGCATGGCCGAGCGGGGGTACGGGCGGATCATCCACGTCACGTCGCAGCAGGCGCACCGGGCCTTCGTGAGCAGCGGCGCCTACGGAGTGTCCAAGGGCGGCCTGGAGTCACTGACCCGCTCGCAGGCCGAGGCGTGGTCGCCGCACGGGGTCACCGTGAACAGCCTGGTGCCCGGGTTCGTGCTGACCCCGCTGAACGCGCACCTCCAGTCGGATCCGGAGAAGGTCGCGTCGCTGGCCGCCCGGACCCTGATCGGCCGCAACGGCCTCGCGGACGACTTCGCGGGGGCCGCCGTTTTCCTGGCGGGGCGCTCCTCGGCGTACGTCACCGGGCAGTCGCTGTTCGTGGACGGCGGATTCTCGGCACACTGAGCCCGCCGCCCAGGAACGCGGGGCCGTCGGGGCCTCAGGACTCCTGCCGGAGAGCCCCGGCCGCCTCACCCACCGCCCGCTCCACAGCCGCGGACACGGCCTCCTTGCCCAGGCCGAGGCCGGTGAGCACGCCGGAGCCGTCCTCGAACTCCAGCAGCGCCAGCAGGATGTGCTCGGTGCCGACGTAGTTGTGGCCGAGACGCAGGGCCTCGCGGAAGGTCAGCTCCAGGACCTTCTTGGCGTCGGCGTCGTACGGGATCAGCTCGGGCGCCTCGTCCACCGGGGCGGGCAGCGCGGCGGTCGCCGCCGCCCGCAGGGCGTCCGGCCGCACGCCCTGTCCGACGAGGACGCGGGCGGCGATGGCCTCGGGTTCGGCGAGCAGGCCGAGGATCAGGTGGGCGGGGACGATCTCGGCGTGCCGGGCGGCCTGGGCCTCGTTGTGGGAGGCGACCACCACGTTGCGGGCGCGCGGGGTGAAGCGGTTGAAGCCCTCGTTCGGGTCCAGCTCCGATGAGCCCTCGCCCTTCTTGGGCACGAAGCGCTTCTGGGCGGCCTGGCGGGTGACCCCCATGCTCCGGCCGATGTCGGTCCAGGAAGCGCCGGAGCGGCGGGCCTGGTCCACGAAGTGGCCGATGAGGTGGTCGGCCACGTCTCCGAGGTGGTCGGCGGCGAGGACCGCGCCGGAGAGCTGCTCCAGGGCGTCGTCGTTGGTCTTCTTGATGGCCTCGATCAGGTCGTCGAGGCGTACGGAAGGGGTGACGGGAAGAGGCTGCGTCATGTGACAACCGTAGGTTGACACCCCGAGGGTGTCAACCTTAGGTTGTCACGTGCTGCGCGGCCTCCCGCCTCCCTGTGAACAGGCCCTTGCGCTCACTACCGGCCCGTCTCCGCCCGTCTCCGCCCGCCCCCTGCCCGCTTCCGCTCAGAGGTCGAGGTCGACCACCACGGGAGCGTGGTCGGACGCGCCCTTGCCCTTGCGCTCCTCACGGTCGACGTAACTGTCCTTGACGGCGGCGGTGAACGGCGCGTTGCCGAAGGTCAGGTCAATCCGCATGCCCTTGTTCTTGGGGAACCGCAGCTCGCGGTAGTCCCAGAAGGTGTAGGCGCGGTCGTACTTCAGGGGGCGGGGGTGGACCTCGCTCAGGCCCTCCGCCTCCAGGGCCGCGAGGGCGGCGCGCTCGGCGGGCGTCACATGCGTGGCACCCTCGAACAGCGCCGGGTCCCAGACGTCCTCGTCGGTCGGGGCCACGTTGAAGTCGCCCAGGACCGCGAAGGGCAGCGACCCGGCGGCGTCCGCCGCCACGGCCTTCCGCAGGGCCTCCAGCCAGCGCAGCTTGTACGCGTAGTGCTCGTGCTCGACCTCGCGGCCGTTGGGCACGTACACCGACCAGAGGCGCAGCGGGCCGCAGGTCGCCGAGATCGCGCGGGGCTCCTGCACGCCGTCGTACTCCGGGCCGCCGGGCAGCCCGGTGACGACGTCGGCGAGGCCGACGCGGGAGAGCAGCGCGACCCCGTTCCACCGGCCCGTGGCGTTGACCGCGGATTCGTACCCCGCCTCGCGCAGGGCTTCGGCGGGGAACTGCTCCGCCGTGCACTTGGTCTCCTGGATGCACAGCACATCGGTGCCGCTGCTCTCCAGCCAGGCCAGAAGCCTCGGCAGCCGGGCGGTGATCGAATTGACGTTATAGGTGGCGATGCGCATGGCAGCCAACCTAGCCGCTCCCACTGACAGCGGCCGCCGGGCTCACAGCTCGGTGGTGCCGCCCGGGGCCAGCCGGCCGTGGTCCGCGCCGCCCAGGGCCCCGATCTGGTTGTCGTAGATCGGGCGGGCCAGATCGGTCAGCAGGGCGTCGTGGACGTCGATGGCGCGCCGCGGCTTCACCTCGCGTACGTAGTCGATGACCTCGGAGATCTTGCTCCAGGGGGCCATCACCGGCAGCAGCAGGGTGTCCACGGGGCGCTCGGGGACGGTGAGCGCGTCGCCGGGGTGGAAGACCGAACCGTCCACGAGGAAGCCGACGTTGGTGATCCTGGGGATGTCCGGGTGGATCACCGCGTGCAGCTCGCCGTGCACGGTGACGTCGAATCCGGCGGCGGAGAAGGCGTCCCCGTCGCCCACGGTGTGCACCCGGCCCGGGAAGGCGGCCGAGAGCTGCTCGGCGACGCTGCGGAGCGTCCAGATCTCGGCGGCGGGATTGGCCTCCAGGCCCGCGCGCAGCCGCGCCTCGTTGAAGTGGTCGGGGTGCTCGTGCGTCACCAGCATGACGTCCGCGCCGAGCGCCGCGTCGTCCTCGGAGAAGCCTCCGGGATCGATGACCAGGGTCCGCCCCTCCTTCTCGATCCGGACGCAGGAGTGGGTCTTCTTGGTGAGGGTGAGTGCCCCCGGCGATGCGTTCATGGCCCCATCCTGCTACGTGGGCGGGGTGGTTTCCTCCTGGATCACCTCCTGCGCCACGGCGAAGGCGGCTCCGGCGGCCGGGATGCCGCAGTAGACGGCACTCTGGAGCAGAACTTCCTTGATCTCGGCGGGCGTCAGACCGTTGCGCAGGGCGGCCCGGGTGTGCGCGGCCAGGCCCTCCAGATGACCGGAGGCGACGAGCGCGGTGAGCGTGATGACGCTGCGGGTGCGGCGGTCGAGGCCGTCGCGGCTCCAGACCTCGCCCCAGGCGTAGCGGGTGACCAGCTCCTGGAAGTCCTCGGTGAAGGCGTCGGCCAGGTCGTTCACCGCGTCGACATGTGCGTCGCCCAGCACCTCTCGGCGGACCTTCATGCCCTGCTCGTACCGGTGGTCCGGGGTCGGCGCGACGGCGTCGGGCGCTGCGGCGGCCGGGGTGATCTCGGCCACCGGGACGAACGGCGCGGCGGGCGCGGCGGGCGCGGTGACGTGGGGCAGCACGGGGATCGCGGCCGAGGTGTCCTGCTGCCAGGCGGTGGAGAAGTGCATCAGCAGCAGGTCGCTGACGGCGGCGGGCTGCTCCACGGGCGCGAGGTGGGAGGCACCGGGGACGAGGGCGAGGCGGGCGTCCGGTATCCCGGCGACCAGGGTCCGGGCCTCGGCGGGCCCGGTGACCTGGTCCTCAGCCCCGACGAGCACGAGGGTGGGGACGCCGATCCGGTCCAGGGCACCGCGGATGTCGAACGCCGCGAGCGCCTCGCAGGCGGCGATGTAGCAGCCGGGATCGGTGGTGCGGACCATCTGGACGGCCCACTCCACGATGGCGGGCTGCGCGGCGGCGAAGCCGGGGGTGAACCAGCGCTCAGGCGCGGTGCGGGCCATCGGCTCCAGGCCGTTGGTGCGGACGATCACCCCGCGCCGGCGGAACTCGTCGGCCGTGCCGAACCGGGGCGAGGAGGCGACGAGCGCCAGCGAGGCGACCCGGTGCGGGTGGCGCAGGGCCAGGTCCGCGCCGATCGCCCCGCCGATCGAACAGCCCGCGTAGCCGAAGCGCTGGACGCCGAGTCCGTCCAGGGTCGCGAGCAGCCGGTCGCCCAGTTCGGAGACGGAGTCGGCGGCGTGGGCGGGCGCGCCACCGTGGCCGGGCAGGTCGTAGCGGAAGACCCGCCAGTGCTGGGACAGCTCGGGGATCTGGCGGTCCCACATGTGCCATGTAGTACCGAGGCTAGGACCGAGCACCAGCCAAGGTGCATCCTCAGGGCCATCCACCTGGTACTTCATCGTTTCGATCTTGGTCTCACTCACGTCTCACACACTCCCACATCTCACAATTCCTCACGCACCCCGCCCTCCGCCGTGACGAGGCCACCCAAAGCCTGAGCGACCCCCCGCAGGTCTTCAACATCCGGCTTCACGTACCAGCCCCTGGTGGCCTTGATGTTGGTGTGTCCGGCCCACCCAGCAGGAATATGATCAAGCACCGCATTGTTGGCGAGCTAGGTAAAACACGAGGCGCGGGCGTAATGGAAACGCACTCGACGCGGCATTGCAATCGCCATGAGCAGATAGGTCCGTGTACGGAGTTGCCCGGCGGTGAGGATCGCCTCGGTTTCGTTCACGGCCATATGGCTGGAGTCGACGCAGTCAGCCCCCAGCGCGGGCCTCTCAGCCGCCCGAATCGCCTTGAACCACCGGAGAGCGGTGGCCACCATGGCGGGGTCACGGGAGTGCTCTGTCGCTCGCCATTGACCTGGTGACCTTCTCCGCCACGGTCAGATTCCCTCATGGTGCGGGCGCTGGCGATCAGAAGGTTTCGCTCTCCAGGTCGATAAGCTCCCAGCGCATTCCACGGACTTCTGCCGGAATCAGGCCCATGAGCGAGAGCAGCAGCGGAGCAGAGAGCCGATCCACCCGCATTACCTCAACGGACTTCTGAACTTCCGTAACATCCCACGGCGGAACTACTTCCCTGGTCTTCCGCTCCGCCTTGCGCGCCTTACGTAGGATGTGCCAATTCTCTGCCACGTTCGTAGTGACAAGCCCTTTGGTGACGGCTCGGTACAAAACGTCTTCAGCCGAGCAAGCGTCATGCCCACGGATGTCACACTGAGCGGAGTTCCGGCACGCATACCCCGAATGCGTCCGCTCTCGAAAGACCACAGCATCCACACTTCTACCGCGTCGTCCGCTGGGCCGAGCCGGACCGCGTCCGGGATCGCGGTCCAGAACGTGGCGCCCGGCTCCAGCGCGGCCACGAAGGAACGGGGTCGGCCCGGAATGACCTGTGATGCGGTCTTCGCCCGGCCGTAGACGTAGCAGAACAGGCGCTCCGCCGAGCACAGTGCGTCCGTGCGTAGCCCTGGCGACACGTCGACCGCCAGGACCAGATGCCGGGCGTCGAAACGCGGTACCGGCCGGCCGGTACCGTCCACAGCCGGTCGAGGTCGAGCCGACCGTGGTTCAACCGCCGTAACCGGCTCCGTGCCCACGCCGGCGCTCGGGCAGGAGTGCCAACTCCACCGGGGGCTTCACAGCACAGGCGTTCAGTGAGGTCCCGACGCTGCTGGTCCGGACACGCAAGTACGGAATCTCAGGCTCTGCCCCGGCCTGCTCCGGGCGACTCTCCGCGTCGTCCAGATCCGGCCAGGCGACGATGCCGGGCGTGCTGTCGGCCAGAAACCTCTCGACGACCGGAGCCAGCTGGCCGGAAACCACGTAGGGGCCGTTGAACGGCGACTCATCCGCAGGCACGGAGCCGGTCGAGCACCGGAGCCGCCCTGCCTGCTCGTCGTGCCACACATAGAACGCCCCTGTTCCGGAGAAACCCAGCTCGCGAATGCGTTCTCGGATGCCGGCAGCGGTCTGCTCGAAGGCAGCGACTACCTCGGCGTCGGACAGCGGGCCGCCCCACCGGCCAGAGGGCGGGCACCGGGGGCGCCGGGGGGGTACAACAACCGGCAACCGGCCGTGCCGGGTGATCGTGCACATCTCCGAGACGTTCCACCGCGTACGCGGGACCGGGCGCATGGAGAGCCGGATCCCGCCACGCGGTACGTCCGGGAGCCGCGCTCAGACGCCGCGAAATGCCCCCGAGGGGGTGAACATGACAGGGAGGCCGCTGATCCCGCTCAGGAAGTTGGAGTGGATCCTGACGACCTCGCCGGAGAGGTCGATCCGGGAGACCATCTCGACCAGGTTCGTCAACAGCGCGGCGATCTCGACCCTGGCCAGGTAGGCGCCGAGGCAGAAGTGCGGTCCGTAACCGAATGTCACGTGCTTGTTCGGCGTCCGGGCGAGGTCGAACCTGTACGGATCGCCGAAGGTCTCCTCGTCGAAGTTGGCCGAACTGTGCCAGAGCGTCACCGGGTCACCGGCCTTGATCAGTTCTCCGTGCAGGACGGTGTCGTAGCGGGCGACCCGGCCGAAGTGCATGGTGGGTGTGACCCAGCGGAGGATCTCCTCCGTGGCCGACTCGACGCTCACCGCTCCGGTACGCAGGGCCTCCCACTGGTCCGGGAACTCCGTGAACGCCTGCACTCCGCCGATCATGGAGAGTCGGCTGGTCTCGTCACCGCCGATGATCAGGCTGTAGCAGTTGAAGACGATCTCGTCCTCGG
This sequence comes from Streptomyces sindenensis, assembly GCF_014649035.1. GTDB lineage: Bacteria > Actinomycetota > Actinomycetes > Streptomycetales > Streptomycetaceae > Streptomyces > Streptomyces sindenensis. The sequence continues at coordinate 2,344 of NZ_BMSG01000046.1, read as the reverse complement.
TGAGTTCCTTTCCGTCGATCGTCGCGGTGGCCAGCGCACTGATCACGTCGTCCTGCGGGTCCTCACGGCGCTCCTCGGCCAGCTCGGAGAAGTACATGAGGATCTGGTTGCGGGCCATGCGCTCGTCGTCCTCGGTCGCATCCGGGTCATCGGAACTGAGGGCCGACTTGTTGAGCTTGAGCAGCATGTCCCGGTCCTCTTCGGGAACACCCAGCAGATCGCAGATCGTGGTCATCGGGATGTGCACGGCGACGTCCGAGGCGAAGTCGCAGGAGCCACGCTCGACCACGGAGGCGACCCGGGCGCGGGTGTTGCGACGCACCCGGTCGGCCACCTGGTCGAGTTTCTTGGGTGAGAACGCCTTCAACAGCACCTTGCGTACCTCACGGTGCCGGGTGCCGTCGGTGACGGCGAGCATCTTGCCGGCGGCCGAGTCACCGCCGTTGAGGAGCGTGGTCAGCAGGTTGCCCTTGGCCGAGACGAAGCGATCGCCGTCGCGGTAGATGTTCATGACGTCGGCGTAGCGGGAGATCACCCAGAAGGGCGGCCCCTGGGGGGACTCCGAGTGCCGGAAGACCGGTCGTTCGGTGCGCAGCGTGCGCCAGTACCCCGCAAGGTCGTGGGAGTGGTACGTCGCCGGGTCGGCGAGGTTGACCGTGCCGAGGTCCTCGGCCAGGAAGCGGGTCGGAGTCTTCATGCGTCGGCTTCTCGTCTCGTCGTGCGTGGCGGTCGTGTTCGTGGGCGCGGTCATGAACGGTCGTGGCACATCAGGGGCGGACGGCGGCCCGGCCGGTCAATGCGTCCGGCCGGGCCGCCGTCAGCGGGCGAGAGCCGACGTCACTTGAAGTCGGCAAGGCGCTCGGCGAGCACCCGTCCGATCTCGGCGATCGGCCCGGGCCTGGTCATCTCCGCGTGAGCGGCGGTCACCTGGTACGTCTCGACCGGGCCGGTCACGAACGGGCGCCAGGCCTCGGCGGACTGCCGTACGAGGTGCCGGTCGGCGACCGGGTCGGGTGTGGCGACGAACGCGAGGACCGTGGTCCGGACCGGCGCGGGACGCCAGCTCACCTCGATCCGCCGGTTGTTCGCGGCCACCTCGGCGAACCGGGAGACGTGGCCGCGCTCGATGCCGGCCAGCGCGCTGCCCGCGCGTTCGAGGATCTCCCAGGTCAGCTCCGCGGTCAGCGGGCCTTCGCCGAGTTCGGCCGGGTCCGCCCCGACCATCGACAGCAGACCGGCGTAGACGTCCTGTTCGTCGATGGCGGCCTCGTCCCCGGCCGGCGCCTCGGTGACCGGGACCTTGTCCAGGGAGATCAGCACCGCGGCCTCTTCGCCCTCCTGCTCGAGCAGGAGGGCGATGGCCTGCGCGATGTTCGCGCCCATCGACCAGCCGAGGAGGTGGTAGGGGCCCTGGGGCTGGACCCTGCGCATATGGGCCAGGTAGTCCGCCGCCATGTCCTCCATGGTGTCCGGGAGTTCCTCCGCCGTGGCCAGGCCCCGCGACTGGAGGCCGTAGACCGGGCGGCCGGTGACGTACCGCAACAGGCCGGCGTAGACGCTGCTCAGGCCGCCGACAGGGTGCACGCAGAAGAGCGGGGCACCCTCGCCGCCGGTGCGCAGCGGCAGCAGAACGCCGAACTGTTCGTCGTCTCCGTCCGAGGCGCCGACGGAGAACCGCTCCGCGAGCTGGGCGACCGTCGGTGCGTCCCACAGCACGCGCAGCGGGATGTCGGCCGCGAAGGTGGTGCGGACGCGGTTGACCAACAGGGCCGACCGAATCGAGTTGCCACCGAGTTCGAAGAAGTTGTCGTCGATGCCCACCTTGGGCAGGTCGAGCACTTCGGCGAACAGGCCGCACAGGACCTCTTCGCGCGGTGTGCGCGGTCCGCGTCCCGCCGCGGTGCCGAACTCGGGAGCCGGCAAAGCCGCACGGTCGAGCTTGCCGTTGGGAGTCAACGGCAGCGCGTCCAGGACCACATACGCAGCAGGCACCATGTACTCGGGCAGACTCCCCCCGACATGGGCACGCAGCCCACCCACAAGGGGAACCGGCCCACCCGGCGCGGCCACGACATACGCGACGAGCTGCTGCGAACCGACCGAATCCTCACGCACGACCACAGCGGCCTGCCCGACCTCGGGAACCTCCCCCAACACCGTCTCGATCTCACCCAACTCGATCCGGTGACCACGGAGCTTGACCTGATGATCCGCCCGCCCCAGAAACTCCAGCTCCCCATCCACCCGCCACCGCGCGATGTCCCCCGTCCGGTACATCCGCCCACCAGCACCACCGAAAGGATCAGCCACAAACCGCTCAGAAGTCAGCGACGCACGACCCAGA
>NZ_BMSG01000045.1 GCF_014649035.1 Streptomyces sindenensis | reverse complement strand
AGCGACGGAAGGGCACGAGGCCGCCGCGCTCCTGGAGCGCACCCGCGTCGTCGTCGACCCGCATCTGCGATCGGCCGTGGAGTCGTTGCCCGGCGCCATACGCCGCATCGCGATGTACCACTTCGGCTGGCAGAACGCCGATGGAACCCCGGCCTCCGGCCAGGCCGGAAAAGCCATCAGGCCGGCCCTCGTGCTGGCCGCCGCCCGCGCGCTCGGTGGCGATCCGGAACGCGCGATCCGGGCCGCCGTCGCCGTCGAACTCGCCCACAACTTCACCCTGCTCCACGACGACGTCATCGACGAGGACACCACCCGCAGGCACCGGCCCACCGCCTGGGCGGTCTTCGGTGTCCCGGACGCCATCATCACCGGCGACGCCATGCTCGCCCTCGCCCAGCGGCTGCTGGCCGAGGACGCCCATCCGGCCGCCGCGCCCGCCGTCTCCCGGCTCTCCACCTGTGTCATCGAGCTGTGCGCGGGCCAGCAGGCGGACTGCGCCTTCGAGGAGCGCGGACCCGACGAGGTCACCCTCGACGAATGCCTCACCATGGCGACCGCCAAGACCGGCGCCCTGCTCGGCTGCGCCTGCGCGCTCGGCGCCCTCTACGCCGGGGCGGAGGACCGGGCGGTCCGGGCGATGGACGGGTTCGGCCGGGAGGCGGGGCTCTCGTTCCAGCTCATCGACGACCTGATCGGCATCTGGGGCGACCCCGACCGCACCGGCAAGCCTGTCGGGGCCGACCTCTCCGCCCACAAGAAGTCCCTGCCCGTGGTCGCCGCCCTCACCTCGGGCACCCCGGCCGCCGCCGAACTCGCCGCGCTCTACCGGGGGCCCATGAACACCGCCGCCGACGTGAGCAGGGCGGCCGACGCGGTGGACCGGGCCGGCGGGCGCGACTGGGCCCAGGGCTGCGCGGCCGACCGGATGGCCCGGGCGGTCCACCACCTCTCCCGGGCGGTCCCCGACCCGAGCGCGGCGGGCGACCTGCTGGCGCTGGCCGAATTCGTCACCCGCCGGACCAGCTGACCCACCTCGGGTGACCGGCGACACCCTGTCAACTCTAGTATTCCGGAGGTTGGTTGAAGGAAGGCAGCGCAGAGAGGCGGCGGCCCGTCATGGGTATACGGATTCAGCAGGCGGAGCGACGCGACCGGGGGCTCGTCGTCTCGGTCATGGAGGAGGCCTTCCACGACGACCCGGTCAGCGGCTGGGTGTTCCCCGACGAGGCGCACCGGCGCGCGGTCCACGGGAAGTTCCTCGGTGTCTTCGTCGACGTCGCCCTCGACGAGGGCCGTATCGACATCGCCGAGGACGAGGCGGCCGTGGCCCTGTGGCTGACGGTGCCCGCCGGGGCCCCGGAGGAGGAGGACCCCACGCCCGCCCTGATGCGTGAGACCGCCGACCCGGACAACGAGCGTTGCGAGCTGGTGGGCAGGCTCACCGGGGCGGTTCACCCGCACGACCGCGCGCACGCCTACCTGCTGATGATCGGCGTCCGCCCCGACCGCCAGGGAGAGGGCATCGGGGCGGAGCTGATCGGGGCCGAGCTCGAACGCTGCGACCGGGAGGGGCTGCCGGCCTATCTGGAGGCGAGCAGTGCCCGGAGCCGGGCGCTGTACGAGCGGCTCGGATTCCGCTTCCTCGGCCGCACGGTCGACCTGCCGGACGGCCCGCCGATGTACCCCATGTGGCGGGAGCCCCAAGCGGGTTGATGTCGGTGGCAGGGGCTACAGTCCCTGCCCATGACAGATGAGTCGTGGGCCGGCTGGTACCGGGACCACAAGGGTTCCGATTCCGTCGTTCTCACCACGGACGGACAGTGGATCCGGATCCGGATCAGAGGGGCCGATTTCGAGGGCGAGAGCTTCGACGGCCTGAGGCCCGTCGCGGGCGTGCCGCCGGAGAACGGAACGTTCGGTCTGCGGGACGGCGTGCTCGCCGACTGCGTCCTGGAGTGGGACCGACCGCTGCCCGTTCTCGTCGCGGGCACGCCCCGCCCCGCCACGCTCAGTTGTCTGCTCTCCCTGCGCCGGGCCGAACCGGATTTCCATCTCGCCCTCCACCTGGACGGCGCGGTGTACGAATCGGCCCGCGCCGAACGTGACTTCGCCGCGGCCCTGGCGGCTGTCCAGCGGCTCCTGCCGGACGACGTCAGCGTTGAGGCCTGTTTCGCCCGGTCCGGGGCGGCCTGACCCGAAGCCGTCCAGCCGCCACCGGCTACCCGGTGACCGGCGCTCTCCCGGTCACCGCCGGCCTCCCGCCCCCGCGTCCCTGCCGACCCGCTCGCCTCCGCCCCGTACCGCGTCCCGGTACGGGGCGGACGCGCGTCTCCTCCGCGCCGCTCCGTTGCCTCCGCCATATTGTTCTACTAGCATGCGAACAACGGAGGTTTTCCATGACCAGCAAGAACCTTGGCCGCGTCGCTCTCGCCGCCCTGCCCTTTCTGCTCGCACTCTTCATCGACCTCACGCTCTACGCCGCCGTCGAGGACCGCCTGCCCGACCGGCTGGCCGTCCACTTCGACGCCGGCGGATCCGCCGACGGGTTCATGAGCCTCGGCGCCTATCTGCTCTTCACGCTCCCCTCGCTGCTCGTGCTCGGTGCGCTGTGGGCGTTCATCGCGGTCAGGGGCGGGCTCCACGGCCGCGCCGACCGCTGGTTCATCGGCGGAGGTTTCGCCGTGGCCGCGTTCCTCGGCTATCTGCTGGTCGCCGTCCTGTTCGTCAACGTGGACGGCCCCGAAGGCGGTCCGGCCGACGGGCTCCCGCTGTGGCACATCGCGGCGGCCCTCGCGGCGGCCGCCCTCGCCGGAGCCCTCGGGGCGCTGCTGTCCCGGTCGGCCCCGCTGCCCGAGGACCCGCGTCGCCCCGGCCCGGCGACCAGGGAGAGGATCCTGCTCGCCGACGGCGAGGTGGCCGCCTGGGGGTGCGGCATCGGCGCCTGGTGGGCACCGGTCGCCGTGCTGGTGCTGCTGGCGGCCGGTGTCACCGCGGGCCGGGAGCAGAGCTGGTTCATCGGGGTGCCGCTGATTCTGTTCGCCCTGGTGACGGGCACCTTCTGCCGCCCCCACGTCACCGTGGACCGGCGCGGCCTCACCGTCTCCGGCCTGCTGCCCCGGCCCCGGGTGCGGGTGCCGCTGGAGCGGATGGAGATCGCGGACAGCCGCCCGGTCAACGCCCTCGCGGAGTACGGCGGCTGGGGCTATCGCATCCGCCCCGAGCGCAGCGGGGTCATCACCCGCTCGGGCGAGGCCATCGTCGTCAGCCTGACGAGCGGCCGCGAGTTCGCCGTCACCGTCGCGGACTCGGCCACCGGCGCCGCTCTGCTCAACACGCTGCTCGACCGGCAGCGGGCGGGGCGCTGACCATGCTCTTCCGGGTCGATCCGACCTCCACCGTGCCGCTCGGCGACCAGATCGCCGCCTCCGTCCGGCGAGCGGTCGCCGAGGGCACGGTGGCCCCGGGTGAGCGGCTGCCCGCCGCCCGGGCGCTCGCCGCATCCCTCGGCGTGAACGTCCACACCGTGCTGCGCGGCTACCAACGGCTGCGCGAGGAAGGGCTCATCGAGCTGCGCCGGGGCCGGGGCGCGGCGATCACCGCGGGCGCCTCGCCGCAGCGCGCCCGGCTGCTGGAGAGAGTCCGCGAAGTGGTCGCCGACGCCCGGGACCTGGGCATGACCGAGGACGAACTGCTGACCCTCGTCCGTAACGAACTCGACGCCTGACCCCGGCGCCGGACAGCGCAGAGGGCCGCTCCGGAGACGGAACGGCCCTCTGTGTGAAGCGGCGGGGGGCAGGCCGGCCCCGGGACGGGGGACCGGCCTCCTGCTCCCTCGTGGGGAGCCGCACGGTGGTGCGGAACGGGGTGCGCAGCGATGCCGTGTACGAGTCAGGAGGCCGCGGCGGCGAACCCGTAGCGCCACAGCTGGTCGACCCGGGCCCGCTCGTTGTAGTCCGGCTGGGCGTTGGTGCAGGACGGGCCGGGGCCGCCGCCCGACATCAGCTGGCTGCACGGGCCGGAGTAGGTGTCGGGGAGGCCGAGGACGTGCCCGGTCTCGTGGGTGGTGACGCGGGTCGAGTTGTACTGCTGGTTCTGCCGGTAGTCCAGGAAGATGTAGCCGCGGCCGTGCCCGTCGGTGCTCGCGTAGGAGCCCCGGGAGTCGTTGCCCTCGTAGTACCGGAAGTCCGCGTTGGAGCCCTCCTGGAGGCGGACGTTGGAGACCGAGCTGTTCCAGATCTGGGTGCTGCGGGCTATCTGGGTGCGGAAGCTCGGGGCGCTGGACGCGTTGTACGTGACGGTGACCGCCAGCGCTCCCGGGTTGGCCGCCCGCTTCTTCGCGACCGACTTCATGACCGCGTCGTGGAACGCCTTGTTGGCCGCGGCGTTCTCGCTCGACCCGGTGTAGGCGGCGATGGTCGAGGCGGTGGACGTCGTGGGCGTGACGGGGGCCGGAGCGGCGGTCACGGCGGGTGCGGCGCCCAGCGTCGCCACGAGGCCGAGACCGGCGACTGCGGAGGCGAGAACGGTCCTGAGGTGTCTCATGGGGGGTCTCCTACGGATCCGGTGAACCCATGCCGTGGGGGTGCCCTGGGTAGGGGCCCGGCGTGGGGGCGGTACGGGGAGAGTGTGGTGGAGCCGACAGGCGTCGCGGATGATGTCAAACGGGGATAGGGCCGCCCTATCCCCGGTGACCGAACTGGTGCGGGCGCCCGTCCTGTTGGCCAACACTCGGTGAAATAAGGCCGTTTGTTGGGACAGCGACGTCTGGCGTGCGACTGGTGGCGGTCATAGTCTCCGCAGCATGGAGCTGGAGGTGAGACACCTCAGGGCGCTGTGCGCCATCGCCGACGCGGGCAGTCTGCACCGGGCGGCCCGTCGCCTCGGCGTGAGCCAGCCCTCCCTGACCACTCAGCTGCAACGGATCGAGAACGTTCTCGGTGCCGAACTGTTCCTCCGTGAACGGACCGGCTGCCGCCCGACCCCCCTGGGGCGTGCCGTCCTGAGCCGGGCCCGGCCCCTCGTCGACGGTATGAGCGACCTGGTCGCCACCGCGCTGGCGGAGGCCGAGGCCGCCCGTCCCCGCGGCCCCCGGCTGCGCATCGGCTCCACCGCGAGCCGGGTCATCGGCGGCTGGCTGCGCCGACTGCGGGTCGCCCTGCCCGGCACCGACATCTCCCTGCGGGTCGACGTCTCCGCCCACGCGCTGCTGCGCTCGGTCGCGGCGGGCCGCCTGGACGTTGCGTTCGTGCACGAGGTGGAGGGCTGTCCGCTCACCTTGCCGGAGGGCCTGGAGCAGCGCGTACTCGTGGACCGGGAACCGCAGTTCATCTCCCTCTCCCGGGACCACCCGGCCGCCCGCCGCCGCGTGGTGGAACTCGGCGATCTGGCGGGCGATCCGTGGATGGTCGATCCGACGGTGGACGGCGAGTGGGACGGGGTACGCCGGGTGCTCGGCGCCGCCGGACTGAACCCGCCGGTCCTGCACGGCGACTACCTCACCGCCGCCTCCCTCGTCGTGCTCGGCGAGGCGGTCGCCCCCTGTCAGCCGACGTCGGGCCCGCGCGACGACATGGTGATCCGCCCGCTGCTGGGCGATCCGCTCGCCGTCCGCCTCCTCCTGGCGTCCCGGCCCGGGACCGACATCGAGGTGGTGTACGCGCAGTTGGAGGACGCCTACCGGGACGCCGCACGACGGGCGAGCGGCTACCACGAGTGGCTCCTGCGCCACCGCTCCCCGCTCGCCCGTACGTCCTGACCCGTATGGTTCCGCGCGCCCCGGAGAGTTCCCCGTTCCGCTGACAGCGTGCCCGGGTTCCTTTGCCGTCCGCCGGTGGGCAGAGTCGTTCCATGAGGCTTCTGATGCTGGGCGGTACGGAGTTCGTCGGACGGGCCGTCACCGACGCCGCGCTGGAGCGGGGCTGGGACGTCACGGTGTTCCACCGCGGCCGCCACGCGCCCCCGCCCGGTGTGAGCGCGCTGACCGGGGACCGGACCGCGGGCGCGCGGGGGCTCGCGGCACTGGCGGAGAGCGGGCGGGACTGGGACCTGGTCGTCGACACCTGGAGCGGCGCCCCGGCGGCCGTCCGGGACGCCGCCCGTCTGCTGTCCGGCCGGGCGGGGCACTTCAGTTACGTCTCCAGCCGCTCGGTGTACGCCCATCCGGCCGCCCCCGGGCTCGACGAGGACGGCCCGCTGGTGACCGGGGCCTCGCCCGACGCCGGCGGGGACGCGCCGTACGACCTGGCCAAGCGCGGCGGCGAGCTGGCCGCCCTCGACGTCTTCGGGGACCGGGCCCTGCTGGCGCGGGCCGGGCTGATCATCGGCCCCGGGGAGAACATCGGCCGGCTTCCCTGGTGGCTGTCGCGTATCGCCCGCGGCGGACCGGTGATCGCCCCCGGCCGGCCCGGCACCGAGCTCCAGTACATCGACGCCCGGGACCTGGCGGCGTGGATCCTGGACGCGGCGGCGGACGGCCTCCACGGCCCGTACAACACCGTCAGCCGCCCCGGCCACGCGACCATGGGCGAGCTGCTGGGGGCCTGTGTACGGGCCACCGGCTCCGACGCCGAGCTGCGCTGGACCGATCCCGAGGTGCTGCTGGCCGCCGGGGCCGAGCCCTGGAGCGACCTGCCGATCTGGCTGCCGCCGGGCGAGCTGTACGACACGCTCCACCGGGGCGACCACACCAAGGCGTACGCGGCGGGGCTGCGCTGCCGCCCGGTGGTCGAGACCGTCGCGGACACGTGGGCCTGGCTGCGGGCGCTCGGCGGCACCGCGCCCCGGCGCCCCGACCGCCCGGCCGTCGGCCTCGACCCCGAGCTGGAGGCGAAGCTGCTGGCGCTCTGACGGCTGCCGACGCGTCGGCGCCCTGACACTCGTGCGCTCCGACCCTGCCACTCCCGCGCGCGTGTCGCGCGAAGAAACCACCTATAGGCCTACGTAACCGGGCAAGAGTGGCGTGTCATACAAAACGACAATGTGGTGAGCATGCATATTGCGCGGCATGGAACAGAAGGCGCGCAGGCGCGGCAACGCAATCCGGGCAGCAGTGACAGTGGCCACGGCCGCGGCGATGGTGGGCGTGCTGGCCCCGGCCGCGGGGGCCGATCCGCTGCCGGGCGGACTGGGACCCTGCCTCGGCAGCTCCTGCCCGCCCAGCTGGAACGATCCCAACAACGGTCCGGTCGTCGGCTTCGACAGCAACATCAACGTCTTCGTCGGCGGGGACTTCCTGGTCCGCGAGGCGGCGGCCGAGGCGGAGGGCAAGGTCGTCACGCTCGGCGAGTTCGACATGAACAAGCGGGCGGGGGTCTCTCAGGTCTACAACGTCGGTATCGCGGGTGTCGGCTCGCGGGTCCCGCCGCCGGACGGCTCCGACTACCTGACGACGGGCGGTGACATCACCATCGCCGAAGGCCAGCGCCTCCTCGCCGAGGAGGGTGAGCACTCCGGCCGCGTCGCGTACGCGGGGGAGCTCACGGGCACGGTGAACCCCACCACCGCCCCCCGCTTCGACGGGGACGCGGCAGCCCCCTTCACCCAGCTGCGCCCGCAGCTCACCGAGGCCAGTCAGTGCTACGCGTACGACGGCGCCGAGCACCGGGAAGCGACGGGCACGTGGCAGCAGGTCGGTGACGTCATGACGTTCACCGGCGACGGCACGTCCGCGATCCAGATCTTCGACGTGGACGCGGACCTGGAGTCGGAGGCGGGCGGCAACACGGGGTTCGTGTTCAACGGGATCCCCGAGGGCGCGACCGTCCTGGTCAACGTGTACGGCAGCACCCGCAGCGTCGCCACGTTCATGGGTTCGTTCCCCAACGAGGGCCTCCGCGAGAACCTGCTGTGGAACTTCCCGGACGCCACCGACCTGTCGCTGACGGGCCCGGCCCAGTTCGAGGGCAGCGTCCTGGTCGGCCAGCCGACGAGCGCCACCGTACTCAGCATGAGTGGTACCAACGGACGCTTCTACACGGCGGGTTCGCTCACCCACACCTCACAGGGCCAGTCGGGCGGCCAGGAGATTCACGCGTACCCCTTCGACGGGGACCTGCCGTCGTGCACCCCCGACCCGACGCCGACGCCGACGGATCCGACCCCGACGCCGACGGACCCGACGCCGACGCCGACGGACCCGACGCCGACGCCGACGGACCCGACGCCGACCCCGACGGATCCCACGCCGACGCCGACGGACCCGACGCCGACCCCGACGGATCCCACCCCGACGCCGACGGACCCGACCCCGACCCCGACGGATCCCACGCCGACGCCCACCGACCCGACCCCTACCCCCACCGAGCCGACGCCTTCCCCCACCGAGCCGACGCCGACCCCGACCGCCACCCACCACACGCCGCGCCCCACGCACTCGCCGAGCCACCCGGGTGAGCTGCCCGACACCGGCTCCCGCGGCGGCGAATGGATCATCGGGTCCATCGCGGCAGCGCTGGTGGCCGCCGGCGGTACGGTCCTCGTGGCCACGCGCAGGGCTCGTCGCCGCACCTTCTGACCGGCGCGAAGCAGCGCCCGTTAGCGTGGTTCGATGACCGAACCGCTGCTGCACCTCGCCGAAGCACCTCTGTGGGAGGCGGCCCGCGGGACAGGGACGTACGAGACGTCCACCCGCGGCCGCACCCTCCAGGAGGAGGGCTTCATCCATCTCTCGCTGCCCCACCAACTCCCCGGTGTGGCGCGGATGCTCTACGGGGGCGACGACCGGGACCTCGTGGTCCTGGTCGTCGACCCCGGCCGCCTCACCGATCCCGTCCGGTACGAGGCGATGAAGCCCGGCGGCGAGGAGTTCCCGCATCTGTACGGCCCGCTTCCCGTAGGCGCGGTCGTCGAGGTGCGGTCCCTGGCCGACTGGTACCACGACCGACGAGAGGAAGAGGAATCCCAGTGATCGGCCCCCTCACCGCGGTGACCGGAGCGAGCGGAGCGGTCGGCGGCCGGGTCGCCCGACGGCTGGCCCGGACCGGTGTCCCCGTGCGGCTCCTCGGCCGCGACCCCGCCCGGCTGCCCGACATCCCCGGCGCCGACCACGCGCCCCCCGCCCCCTACGGCGACGGGGAGGCCATGCGCCGCGCCCTCGACGGAGCCCACACGCTGTTCCTGGTCTCCGCCCACGAGAGCCCGTACCGGGTCCGCGAGCACACCACCGCCATCGACGCCGCCGTGGCGGTGGGGGTGGAGCGGATCGTGTACGTCTCCTTCCAAGGGGCCGCGCCCGACGCCACGTTCACCTTCGCCCGCGACCACTGGGACACCGAGGCCCACATCCGTACCGCCGAGCTCCGCCACACCTTCCTGCGGGACAACTGGTACCTCGCGGGGCTGCCCGCGATGACCGGGACCGACGGCGTCCTGCGCGGACCCGGCGGCGACGGGCGGGTGGCGGCCGTCGCCCACGAGGACATCGCCGACGCGGCGGCGGCCGTCCTGCTGGACGAGGGCACGGACCACGACGGCCGGGTCTACGACCTCACCGGGCCCGAGGCGTTCACCCTCGCCGAGGCGGCCGACGAGCTGAGCCGGGTCACCGGACGGCCCGTCGTCTACGTCCCCGAGACCCGGGAGGAGGCCTACGCCTCCCGGGCCGGTTACGGGGCCGAGGACTGGGAAGTGGCCGGCTGGGTCACCTCGTACGAGGCGATCGCCAACGGCGAGCTGGCCGCCGTCTCCGACGCGGTGCCCACGCTCACGGGACGTCCGGCGCAGAGCTTCGCCCAGTTCCTGGTGGAGAACCCGGACAGCTACCGCCATCTGCTCCCCGGCGGCTGACCGGGAGACCCCCGCCTCAGCGCCACGGGATGTGACGCCACGGACTGCCCTCGCTCTCCGTCAGCAGACGGTGGGCGAGGACGTTCTGTTCGTAGAACGGCCCGTACTCCTCCTCGTCGAACCGCAGCACCCGCCCCAGCGCGTACCCGGCGGAGAACTCCTCCCACGAGCGGTACGCCGACTTGCTCAGCGCCCCGGCGTACACGATCGCCGCCTCCGCGTCGGCCGGACCGCAGAACCGCGCCGACAACCCCCAGCGCGCCAGGTTCACCGCCCGCCCGTAGTCGTACGCCACCGTCGTGCGCACCCGGCCCTCCGGCGGCAGCAGCCCGTCCGCGCGGAACCGGGCCTCGTAGCGCATGATCCGGCGCACCAGGTCCTCGATGCCCTTGACCGTGCTCGCGTCGGCCCCGAGGTCCTGGGCGTGACCGGCGGCGGTCTCCCGCCACAGATCCGCCGAGGGGGCTTCCCCGATGGCCGCCGCCAGCTGTTCGCGGGCGCGCAGCGCGAAGTCCGGTTCCGGCGGGCTGTTGGCCGCGTCCAGCAGGAAGTCCAGCTCCCGGCGCCACCCCTCGTGGCCGGTGATGCCCCAGGAGTCGCGGAGCTGCTCGCGCTCGTCGACGTACTCGCGGTAGACGGTGCCGACCTCGTTCCACGGGACGGCGTTCCCGATCGCCAGATGCACCCCGCAGGCCAGCCCGTACGCCAGCGGCCCGTGCAGCGCGCCGTGCCGCAGGGCGACGAGCCGGTTGCCCGACGCCCGGTCGTTCTCCGCGTACGCCCGCTGCCACAGGGCCAGGTCGGGCGGGGCGGTGGGCAGCAGCAACTGACCGGGCGTTCCCACGTTCACGCCCAGCCACACCTGCGGATCGGACCAGCCGAACTCGGCGACCCACCGCAGCGAGACCCCGCGGAAGACCCAGTCCGGGTGCCACGCGGGCAGCATGCCCCGGGTGAGGAGCGGCCGGCAGACGAAGCCCGCCGGGTCGACGTGCCGTCGCCACATCACGGTGTCCGGATCGGCGTCCACCTCGGCGCGCGGGGCCGGGATGTACAGCTCCGTCCCGGCCAGCGCGGCCAGTTGGCCCCGCACGTCGCCGCGCAGGGCGGCCTCGTGGAGGAGCTGCTCGGTCTCGGACGGCGGAACCCAGGGGGCGGGGGCCCAGGGCGCGGACCCGGGCGCCCCGGGGGCCGGGGGAGCGGCGTGAGAGCCCGGGTCGGGGATCGGATGCGGATTCATGAGGTTCATGACCAGGGGAGGTTCCGGTAGGGGCCGGTGGGGTCCTGGGTCAGGGTGCGGTGCTCGGCGAGCGACTGTTGGTACGTGTCCTCCGCCGCCTCCGGGCCGTCGTCCTCCGCGCGGTGGACCAGCCGGGCCATGAGGTAGCCGAGGGAGAAGTCCGGCCAGGAGGAGCAGGCGCTCCGGGCGAGTTCGCCCAGGCGCAGGACGTCCTGCTCGGCCTCGTACGGGTCGGTGTACCGGGCGCCGAGCGCGAGCCGTACGACGTTGACCGCCCGGCCCAGGTCGAAGGCGGCCAGGGTGTCGACGCGGCCGTCCGGGGCTAGCGCGCCATCGGCCCGGAGCTTGTCCTCGTACAGGGTGATCCAGCGCAACGACCGTTCCGCCAGGGCCCGGTCGTAGGCGTCACGCGCGGCGAACGCCCGGCCCACCGCCTCGGCCCACTCCTCGCGCGCCGGTGTCCGCCCCGTGCGGGCGGCCAGGGTGTGCCGGGTGCGCAGGACGGCTTCCTGGACGCGCCCGACCAGCTGGTACTTCATCAGCGACGCGAGGCGGTCGCGGTACTCGGCGCGGTGCTGGATGCCCCACGGACGGCGCAGCCGGGCCCGGTCGGTCGCGTAGTCCTCGTAGGCGGCGCCGAGCCGGTTCCAGACGAGGCCGTTGGTGACGGCCAGGTGGGCGCCGAGCGCCAGTCCGTGGGCGAGCGGGCCGTGCAGGGGCCCGCCGCTGTCGGTGAGCAGCATCCCCCGCTCGGTCCCGCCGAGGCGTTCGGCGGCCTTCAGCCAGGCCTTGAGGCGCCCGGGCCGGGCGTCGACCATCGCCGCGTACGGGGTGCCGTGGTTCACCGCGAGGCGGCGCACGTCGTACGGCCAGGTCCGGGCCAGTTCGCCGAGACCCACCTCGCGGAAGACCCACTCCGGGTGCCAGGGCGGCAGCATCCCCTGGGTCAGGACCGGGACGCAGGTCCGCCGGGTGGCCTCGTCACGGATCGTGGGCAGCGGGGCCGTCCAGCCGGGGATGTCCGCGTGCAGCCGGGCGACGAGCACGTACAGCCGGGTCCGCGCGAGCAGTTCCACCACCGCGTCGGCGCTCCCGGCCCCGACGGCGGCGGACAGCGCGCGCTCGATCTCCGTGGGCGGCACCGTACCGACGCCCCCTGTTCCTGCCCCGTTCCCCGTTGTCACGGAGCCGATCCTACGGAACGGGCCCCGCGCCCGGCCCGGGTGGTCAGAGGCCCGCCGGGCGGACCAGCCCCGACTCGTACGCGAACACCGCCGCCTGGGTCCGGTCGCGGAGGCTCAACTTGACCAGGATGCGGCCCACATGGGTCTTCACCGTCTGCTCGGCGACGATCAGCTGCCGGGCGATCTCGGCGTTCGACAGGCCGCCCGCGATCAGCGTCAGCACCTCCGTCTCCCGCTCGGTCAGGTCCCCGACCCGCTCCTTGAGCGGGGCGCGGGGCGCCCCGGCCGTCCGGGAGAACTCCACGATCAGCCGCTTGGTGATGTTGGGGGAGAGCAGGGCGTCGCCCGCCGCCACCACCCGGACGGCATGGGCGAGTTCATCGGCGGAGGCGTCCTTGAGCAGAAAGCCGGAGGCGCCCGCACGCAGGGCCTCGTAGACGTACTCGTCGAGATCGAACGTGGTCAGGACGAGCACCTTCACCGTCGAGCCCTCGGGGGAGGTGATCCGCCGGGTCGCCTCGATGCCGCCCAGCTCCGGCATCCGGATGTCCATCAGGACGACGTCCGGGGTGAGTTCGGCGACCTTGTCGATCGCGTCGAGCCCGTTCACGGCCTGGCCGACGACCTCGATGTCCGGCTCGGCGTCGAGCAGCACCGTGAAGCCCTGGCGGACCATCATCTGGTCGTCGGCGATCACGGCACGGATGGGTGGATTCATCGGGCTTCCTCGGTCGTCCGGGTGGTCTGCGTGCTGGTGCCGGGCAGGATCGCGGTGACTTCCCAGCCGCCGTCGGGGGTCGGTCCGGTGGCCAGTTCGCCGCCGAGCATCGCCGCGCGCTCACGCATCCCGAGCAGTCCGTGGCGTACGCCGGGGGACGGGGCGGCCGGTCGCTTGGGCGGGGAGTTGACGACCCGGACGGTCAGCCCGGCGGGCCGGTGGCCGATCACCACCTCGGCGCTCGCCCCGGGCGCGTGGCGCATCACATTGCTCAGGGACTCCTGCACGATGCGGTACGCGGACAGCTCGACGCCCGGCGGGAGGGGGCGGGGGTCGCCGGTGGTGGAGACGGTGACGGCGAGACCGGTGGAACGCACGGTGGCGACCAGCTCGCCGAGCCGGTCGAGACCGGGCTGCGGGGCATGCCGCGCACTCTGCGCGGGCGCCTCCTCCGAGCGCAGGACCCCCAGCACCCGGCGCAGTTCGGTGAGGGCTTCGAGCGCGTTCTCGCGGATGCCGGTGAGATTCTCCCGCAACTCCTCGGTGGGGTGCTCCACCAGATGCGGGGCGACCTGCGCCTGGATGGAGATCACCGACATGTGGTGGGCGACCACGTCGTGCAGCTCGCGCGCGATCCGGTTGCGCTCCTCCAGCAGGGTGCGCCGCGCCCGCTCCTCGGCCGTCAACCCGGCCTGGACGACGAGGTCCTCACGGGCCAGGCGCAGGCTGCGCAACGCCGCGCCGAGGACCAGGGCGACGACGAACACCGGCGCGGAGCGGTCCAGGTCGAGGTTGTGCCGCTGCGTCTGGTGCAGCGTGAGGGCCATGCCCGCCAGCAGGGTGAGGGCCAGCGCCCCCGTCGCGCGGCGCAGCGGGACGCGCAGCGCCAGCAAGAACAGCGCCCCGCCCTGGAACACCATCCCCATGACGCTCCAGGGGAACAGCCGGTCCGGGCTCATGACCGGCTCGGTGACCAGGACCGTGGTCACCGAGAGCGCGGTCGCCGCCCACCAGGCCCCGACCGGGCGGATCATCCCGGCCACCAGCACCACGGACTGCGCCAGGGCGGCCAGCACCGCCCACCCGCTGACTCCGTTGCTCGCGTCCGTGACCAGCTCGTTGGTACGGGGCACCGCGAAGCAGGCGGCCGCGATGATCAGCAGCACCAGCAATGACGGCCGCCACGCCGGCGCGCCCGGCTCCCCCATGCGCGGCACCCGGTCGGCGGGCGCGGCCCACAGCTCCTCGTACAGCGCACGCGGCGCACGGCGCACCGCCGCCCGCAGGCGCACCGCTCTCGATGACGTCACGGCCCCCACCGCCCCCTCGGCTCGACCAGCCCACAGACTAGGCACGACGCGCCCGTCCCTTCCGCTCGGGGGCGGCCTCCCGCACGACGAGGGAGCCCCCGACCGTACGGCGTCCGCCCTGCTCGTAACCCCGGAACGCCGCCCAGCACCCCAGCAGCGCCAGGGCGAACACCGGCAGCCAGAGCAGTCGGGCGGCCACCCAGCCGGCTCCGTCGGGCACGGTGTGCAGCCCCGGCAGCGGCCCGTCCGCGAGCAGCAGCGCGCTCGTCGTCACCACGATCATCGCGGTCTGGTGCCAGAGGAACACGGTCATCGCCGCCAGGTTCACCACCGCCACCGCGGCCCACGCGGCGGGCCTGCGCAGCACCCGGCGCAGTGGCCCGAGCAGGAGCAGCGCCGCCCCGCACTGGGCCAGGCCGAACGCGACGGCGGCCGGGCTCGGCGGGTCCAGGTTGGACATCCGGCCGCCCGGAACGCCGACCATGGACGCCGGATAGCCGGCCCACAGCACGAGTCCGGCCGCCGCCGTCGCCCCGCCGAGCAGCAGCGCCCAGCGGCTCCTCCGGCCGCGCAGCCCGCCCCGGGCCACCAGCGCCCCCAGGCAGTACGGCACCAGCCACCCCGCGACCACGTTGACCCACCCCAGCTCCCGCGGACCGCCCAGACCCAGGCGTACGAGGTCGACGTGCAGCACGATCACGAGCGGCCACATCGGGTGCAGCCGCGCCACCAGCGGAGTCAGCGCGGTCAGCACGGCGAAGACCAGCAGGAACCACAGCGGGGACCAGACCAGCTTGCCCAGCGCCCGGACGGTCGACTCGCCCGCCCCGGCCGCCAGCATCGCCGCAGCCGCGAGCGTCCACACCACCAGCACCGCCGCCACCGGCCGGAACAGCCGAGCCAGACGGCCGCCCACCCACGGCCCGTACGGCACACCCCGCTTCCGTGCCGAGGCCCAACTCCCCGCCGCCACCATCCCGCCGACCAGGAAGAACACCGCGAGCGTCTGGAACACCCAGGAGACGGGGGCGAGGTGCGGCATGGCGGTCAGCGGACTCGCCCCGCGCACCGTGCCGCTGTCGGCCACGAGCGCGGTGACCAGCCAGTGCCCGCCCACGACGCCGAGGATCGCCAGGGCCCGCAGGGCGTCGACGGCCCGGTCGCGGCCGGGCGGGGTGGCGGCCTCGATCCGCGCGACGAGCCCGGTCATCGGGAGGCCCCCAGCGGTTCGGCACCGGCCACGATCCGGGCCAGATTCGTCAGCGAACGCGAACCGCGCAGCAGATAGTCGCTGTGGCCGCCGTCGCCCGCGTCGAACACCTCGGCCCCGAACTCCTCCGTCACCGGATCGGTCCCGAACCCCACCGTGGCCACGAACGGCACCCGCACCCGGACGTGGGGCACGCGGGCGATCCAGTCGTCACCGCCGCGCCCCGCCCACACCCGCGCACCGGTACGGAGCGCGGTGGCATCGTCGCTGCCGACCCCGGGGCTGCCGTAGAGGACGAGGGCGTCGGCGGAGGTCCCCGGTGCGGACCGGGCGCAGATCACCGAACCGTACGAGTGGCAGAGCAGGCTGATCCGGGCGGCGGGGCGCACGGCGCGCACCTCGTCCACCAGGGCCCGCAGCCCCGGCGCGGCGTCGTCGGCCCGCCCGGTCGTCAGGGCGGCCGGGCTGACGGTGGCGGGTGAGCGGTACCCCAGCCAGACGACGACGGCCCCGCCCTCGCCCAACTCCCGGCGCAGGGCGGTCGCGTCGCGCCGCAGCCGCCCGTACGCGTCCAGGCCGACACCGGCTCCCGGCACCAGGACGGCGATCCGCCGAGCCGAGGACAGCTCGCCCACGACCTCCACGCTCCGGCCGCCGTCCCGCCCGTCGAAGGACAGGAACTGCCGCCCCGGCGCGGCCATCCCCCGCAGCGAGTCCGCCCGCTTCAGGTCCCCGTGCGCCTCCGCCGCCCGCCCGGCCGCCCGGATGTCGCTCCGGCTGACGGCGTACCGCTCCGCCAGCGCCGCCGCACCCGCGTCCCGCAGCGGCCCGAGCACGGTCGGCGCGGGGGCGGGCACGGCCTCGGGACGGGCCGCCCCGGACACCGGCACGGCCACGGCGAAGGTGACGAGGGCGGCGAGCAGGGAGCGGCGCAGACGGGGTCTGCGCGGGCGGTCGGGCATGGGGAGGGGTCCTTCCGTACCGGGGTCCTGGGGTGCTTCCGGTACAGAAGGTAGGGAGGAGCGGCGGTAGTCGACGTCCCGCTCGGGAGGGCACCTGCGGGGTGGCTCTCAGGTATGACGTGGGGGACGCGGCCCGGGAGTGCGGCTCCGGCCGGTCGGCGCGTACCGCCGTCTCCACGCCGGCGAGTTGGGCGGCGAAGAAAAGACCGCACCCGGTCCGTGATGGACGCCGTTTTACGGCGGCCTGTGGACCGGGTGCGGACCGGGGCCGGTGGCCGGACGGGGAACGGCCCCGGTCCGCACGCGAAACGTGCGGACCGGGGCCGTCGAACCCTGTGCGGGTGATCAGGCCTTCTTGGTCTCCCAGAAGATCCGGTCGACCTCGGCGATCAGGTCCAGCGCCTTCTGGCCCGTCTTCGGGTCGTTCGAACCCTTGGCCGCGGAGAGCGCCTTCAGGGTGTCGTTGATGAGCTGGTGCAGCTCCGGGTACTTCTCGAAGTGCGGGGGCTTGAAGTAGTCGCTCCAGAGCACCGAGACGTGGTGCTTCGCGAGCTCGGCGCGCTGCTCCTTGATCAGGACCGCGCGGGTGCGGAAGTCCGCGTCCTCGTTGGCCTGGTACTTCTCCTGGACGGCCTTGACCGACTCGGCCTCGATGCGGGCCTGGGCCGGGTCGTACACGCCGCAGGGCAGGTCGCAGTGGGCGCTGACCTTCACCTTGGGGGCAAACAGGCGGGAAAGCATGGAGCTGTCCTCCTCGTGATCGTCTTCTCAGGTGGGACATTACTCCGTGGAGTGCCGCTTTCCGTGGCTGCCCCAGGGGCTTAGGTCAAAAGTCCGGTGTGAGAATCGGGCCGTCGGCCGAATGTACGGGGCGGTCCGCGGAAGGGCGTCCTACGGGACGGTGTACGGAGGAGGAGCGGACGGTGGCGCAGATGCCGGAGCGGCGACAGGTGTCCGGGGGCGGGCGGGTGACGCGGCGTCCGCTGCGGGTGGTGGAGGTGACGGGGCCCTCGATGGTGCCCACGCTCTACCACGGCGATCTGCTGCTCGTGCAGTACGGCGTGCCCGTCCGCCCCGGTGACGTGGTCATCCTGCGGCACCCCTTCCAGCAGGATCTGCTGGTGGTGAAGCGGGCCGTCGAGCGGCGGCCCGGTGGATGGTGGGTCCGGGGCGACAACACCTTCGCGGGCGGGGACAGCACGGATTACGGGGTCGTGCCCGAGGAGCTCGTGCTGGCCCGGGTGCGGGCCCGCTACCGGCCCCTGGCGAAGGGTCAGCGGTCGGTGACGGCGGTGCTGGGCTGGGCGGTCTCCGCGCTGCGGCCGGTGCGCTCGGCCTCCTCGCGCTTGCGGGCCCGGTAGGCGGCCACGTTCGCCCGGGTCGCGCAGCGGTCCGAGCAGTAGCGCCTGGAGCGGTTGGTGGACGTGTCCAGGTAGGCGTTGCGGCAGGGTGCCGCCTCGCAGAGGCCGAGCCGGTCCACGCCGTGCTCGGTGAGGTGGAAGGCCAGGCCCATCGCCGCGATGGCCGCGTAGCCCGCGGTCGCGTTCGACGGGTGGTCCGCCAGGTGCATGTGCCAGTCCGGCCTGCCGTCCTCGTCCCGGAAGTCGTGCCCCGAGATCTGCGGGCTCACCGGGAATTCCAGCAGCAGCGAGTTCAGCAGGTCGACCGCGAGTGTCTCCTCGCCGTCGTCCGCGGCCTCGAAGACCGCGCGCAGCCGTGCCCGTACGGAACGGAACCGGGTCACGTCCGCCTCCGTCGCCCGCCGTGCCGCCTGCCGGCTGCCGCCGAAGAGCTCCCGGACCGCCTCGACGGAGATGAGCGTGTCCTTGCTGCGGGCCGGCTCCTCGGTGTTGACCAGGCGCACGGCGTAGTCCGAGTAAGAGGCCAGTTCCACTTGTAGTCCTTACGGCGTCGGTCTAGAGTCGGGGCATCGACCAGTGTAATGGTCGAGAGGTTCTATCAGGCATTACGGCAGGTATGGCGTGGAGGCTGATGTGACGGAGACGGCTACGGGCACCGACTGGCAGTCCTGGCAGGAGAGCTGGGACCGGCAGCAGGAGTGGTACATGCCCGACCGCGAGGAGCGGTTCCGGGTGATGCTGGACATGGTCGAGGCGGTCGTCGGACCGGAACCGCGGGTGCTCGACCTCGCGTGCGGTACGGGAAGTATTACGGACCGGCTCCTCAAGCGGTTCCCGAACGCCACGAGTACCGGCGTCGATCTCGACCCCGCGCTCCTGGCCATCGCCCGCGGCACCTTCGAAGGCGACGACCGGGTCACCTTCGTCACCGCCGACCTCAAGGACCCGGACTGGACCGAGCGGCTGCCCCACACCTCGTACGACGCCGTCCTCACCGCCACCGCCCTGCACTGGCTGCACAGCGAGCCGCTCGCCGCGCTGTACGGGCAGCTCGGCGGGCTCGTCCGGGACGGCGGGGTCTTCATGAACGCCGACCACATGATCGACACCGGCACGCCCCGCATCAACGCCGCCGAGCGCGCCCACCGGCACGCCGCGATGGACCGCGCCAAGGCCGCGGGCGCCCTGGACTGGGCGGAGTGGTGGGCCGTCGCCGCCAAGGACCCCGTCCTCGCCGCACCCACCGCCGAGCGGTTCAAGATCTACGGCGAGCACGCGGACGGCGACATGCCCTCCGTCGACTGGCACGCCCGTACGCTCGTCGCCTCCGGCTTCGGTGAGGCCCGCGCGGTGTGGGCGTCCCCCTCGGACAGCCTGGTCCTCGCGGTGAAGTGAAGCAGGGCGCGGGAGCAGGACGAAGAGGGCGGTACGGACATGTGTCCGTACCGCCCTCTTCCGCATCGGCTGTCAGCCCGCCGCTACAGCACCTTCGACAGGAACGACTTCGTGCGGTCGTGCTGCGGGTTGGTCAGCACCTCGCGCGGGTGGCCCGACTCGACCACCACGCCGTCGTCCATGAAGACCAGCGCGTCGCCCACCTCGCGGGCGAAGCCCATCTCGTGGGTGACGACGATCATCGTCATGCCGTCCTCGGCGAGGCCCCGCATGACGTCCAGGACGTCGCCGACCAGCTCGGGGTCGAGCGCGGAGGTCGGCTCGTCGAAGAGCATCAGCTTCGGCTCCATGGCCAGCGCGCGGGCGATGGCCACGCGCTGCTGCTGGCCGCCGGAGAGCTGCGAGGGGTAGTTCTTCGCCTTGTCGGCGAGGCCCACCCGGTCCAGCAGCTTCTCGGCGCGGGCCCGGGCCACGGCCTTGGCCTCGCCCTTGACCTGGATCGGCGCCTCCATGACGTTCTCCAGCGCCGTCATGTGCGGGAACAGGTTGAAGCGCTGGAAGACCATGCCGATGTCGCGGCGCTGGAGGGCGACCTCGCTGTCCCTCAGCTCGTAGAGCTTGTCGCCCTTCTGCCGGTAGCCGACCAGCTCGCCGTCGACCGAGAGCCGGCCGGCGTTGATCTTCTCCAGGTGGTTGATGCACCGCAGGAAGGTCGACTTGCCGGAGCCGGACGGGCCGATCAGGCAGAACACCTCACGCGGGGCGACCTCCAGGTCGATGCCCTTGAGGATGTGGGCGGCGCCGAAGGACTTGTGGACGCCCTCGGCCTTCACCATGGGGGTGGTCATGCGGAGACACCTCCGGAGGGCCGGTTGCCGAACGCGGTGAGGTTGACCTTGACGCGCTGCCACGGCGTGAGCGGCAGCGAACGCAGCGAGCCGCGGGCGAAGCGGCGCTCCAGGTAGTACTGGCCGACGCTGAACACACTGGTCATCACGATGTACCAGATGGACGCGACGAACAGCATCTCCATCACCGCGTACGACGTGGAGCCGATCTGCGAGGTGGAGCGGAGCAGTTCGTTGTACGTGACCGCGTAGACGAGCGACGAGGTCTTCAGCATGTTGATGAACTCGTTGCCGGTCGGCGGGATGATCACCCGCAGCGCCTGCGGCAGGACCACGCGGCGCATGGTCTTCGCCTGGGTCATGCCCAGCGCGTGCGAGGCCTCGGTCTGGCCCTCGTCGACGGACTGGATGCCGGCGCGGCAGATCTCCGCCATGTAGGCGGCCTCGTTCAGCGCGAGACCCAGCAGGGCGCACATGAACGGGGTCATGACGTCCGTCATCTCGTCCTTGTAGATGAACGGGATGTTCAGCACCGGGAAGATGAGCGCCAGGTTGAACCAGAGCAGCAGCTGTACGTAGACCGGGGTGCCCCGGAAGAACCAGATGTACAGCCAGGCCACCCAGCTGGTGACCGGGTTCTTCGACAGCCGCATCACGGCGAGCACGATGCCGAGGATCACGCCGAGCACCATCGCGAGGACGCTGATCAGCAGGGTGCGGCCCGCACCGGCGACGACGTTCTTGTCGAACAGCTTGTCGCCGACGGCCTGCCACTGGATGTTGCCCTGCGAGAAGGCGTACACGAGAGCGACGAGGAGGCCGATGACCACGACGCCGCTGATCCAACGGCCGACGTGGCGGACGGGAATGGCCTTGATGTTCTCCGGGGCCGTGGTGGCGGCCTTGGAGACGGACACCTGGCCGGCCGGTGGGGCGGCGGGTGTCTTGTCGAACTTGTCAGTCATGGTGACTGCCCTTCGGTGAAGCGTCCGGTCACTTGCCGCCGTTGATGGCGGCCTTGTCGATCGCTCCCGTACCGGCGCCCCACTTGTCGAGCACCTTCTGGTACGAACCGTCGGCGATGATCGCGTCGACGGCCTCCTTCAGGGCGTCACGCAGCCCCGTGTTGTCCTTCTTGACGGCGATGCCGAACGGGCCGGCGTCGACCTGCTCGCCCACGACCTCGAACGCGTTGCCGCCGTCGGCCTTGCGGGCCAGGTCGACCGCGACCGGGTAGTCGTTGACGCCGGCGACCGAACCGCCGGACTTGACGCGGGTCTGTGCCTCGGTGTCGTTCTCGAACGACTCGATCTTGATGGCCTTCTCGCCGCCGTCCGTGCAGGCCTTCGACTGCTTCTTGAGGGCCTCCTCGTACGTGGTGCCGCGCTGCACCGCCGCGGGCTTCCCGCACAGGTCCTCGATGGACTTGATGTTCTGCGGGTTGCCCTTCTTGGTGTACACGGCGGTGCCGGCCAGGAAGTAGTCGACGAAGTCGACGCCCTCGCCCAGCTTCTTGCCGGAGTCGTCCAGACCCTCCTGGCGCTGCTTGTTGTCCGTGATCGACGACATCGCGATGTCGTGGCGGCCGGAGTTCAGGGCGGTGATGAGGCCGTCGAAGGAACCCGAGGTGAACTCGAACTTCACACCGAGCTGCTTGCCGAGCGCGGCGGCCAGATCGGGGTCGACACCCACGATCTTCCCGTTCTCCACGGACTCCATCGGGGCGTATTCGGCATTCGTGCCGACCTTGATCACACCGGACTTCTGGTACTTCTCCGGCAGCTTCGAGAAGAGCGGAGCGCCGCTCTTGGTCTCCTTGCCGCTGCCGCTCTCCTGGGAGGCGCTGTCGGTCTGGTCGCCACAGGCGGTGAGGAGCAGCGTGCCGGCGACCGCGATGGCGCCGACCGCCGCGATCCGGGCCCTGGCGGTCGTACGACGCGTGGTGCTTGCGGTCATGTCGGGATCCTCCGGCAGGTGAGGGTGAGGTACTGATGGGGCGGCTTGGCACGCACCTTCGAGTGTCGCCACCTCGTGTGAACGGCATCCTGCCATTCGGACTGGCCCATTCAGGGGTCCTGCCATGTCAAAATCGGATAACGGGCGACCCCCGAACATCAACGGCCGGTACCTCGGGACCGGACCTTCTGCAGGGATTCATTCCCCCCGCCGGAGAATCTTCGGTGCGTCTCGACTGGTGGACGGCATTTATGCCGGTTTGCCGACTTGTCCAGATATTCGACTATGAGTCACGTCACCGCGTCGATATGGACTCGTCCGTAACACCGTTCGTCCGGTAAGAAAGACGTTTACACCCCTCATCCGGGGCTCAGGGCGCGTGTGCGGCGCGCCCGCGCGTATGTACCTCTCCCTGCCAGGGCGGGCCAACCGCTCGGTGCGGGGCACGTACGCGGTGCCCGCCCACCCCTCCTCAACCAGGAGTGGCCACCCTCAAACGATGAAGACTTAAGGGGTCAACACCATGGCAGCGGAGATCGTCAATCCTCGCAGCGACAGCACCATCGACAACGCCACCGACCGTGGCATCCAGCGCACGCGCGCGACGGGCACCGGGGCCGACGAGCCCTTCGATCCGGCCTTCGCCCTCCACCGGGGCGGGAAGATGGCCGTGCAGTCCACCGTCCCGATCCGGGACAAGGACGACCTCTCCCTGGCGTACACGCCCGGAGTGGCGAAAGTGTGCAGCGCCATCGCCGACAACCCCGAGCTCGTCCACGACTACACCTGGAAGTCCCAGGTCGTGGCCGTCGTGACGGACGGCACCGCCGTGCTCGGCCTCGGCGACATCGGCCCCGAGGCGTCCCTCCCCGTGATGGAGGGCAAGGCCATCCTCTTCAAGCAGTTCGGCGGCGTCGACGCGGTGCCGATCGCGCTCGCGACCACCGACGCCGACGAGATCGTCGACACCGTCGTCCGGCTCGCCCCGTCCTTCGGCGGCGTGAACCTGGAGGACATCTCTGCCCCCCGCTGCTTCGAGATCGAGCGCAAGCTCCAGGAGCGGCTGGACATCCCGGTCTTCCACGACGACCAGCACGGCACCGCGGTCGTCACCCTCGCCGCCCTGCGCAACGCCGCGAAGCTCTCCGGGCGGACGCTGGGCGATCTGCGCGGTGTCATCTCCGGTGCGGGCGCGGCGGGCGTGGCCATCGCCAAGTTCCTGCTGGAGGCGGGGATCGGCGACGTCGCGGTGGCCGACCGCAAGGGCATCGTCAGCCGCGACCGCGACGACCTCACCGAGGTCAAGCGCGAGTTGGCCGAGCTGACGAACCGGGCCGGGATCTCCGGTTCGCTGGAGCAGGCGCTGGCCGGTGCGGACGTCTTCATCGGCGTCTCCGGCGGTACGGTCCCGGAGGCGGCGGTGGCGTCGATGGCGCCCGGCGCGTACGTCTTCGCGATGGCCAACCCGAACCCCGAGGTCCACCCGGAGGTCGCGCACAAGTACGCGGCCGTGGTGGCGACCGGGCGGTCGGACTTCCCGAACCAGATCAACAACGTGCTCGCCTTCCCGGGCATCTTCGCGGGCGCGCTCCAGGTCCGGGCCTCCCGGATCACGGAGGGCATGAAGATCGCCGCGGCGAACGCGCTGGCGGACGTCGTGGGCGATGAGCTGGCGGCGGACTACGTGATCCCCTCCCCGTTCGACGAGCGGGTCGCGCCTGCCGTCACGGCCGCCGTGGCCGCGGCGGCGCGGGCGGAGGGGGTGGCTCGGCGCTGAGGTTGTAGCCGAGCTATGCGTGAGGGGCGGGGCCCGTACTCGTACGGGGCCCGCCCCTGTGCCCAGCCCCTGCGGCGCTTGAGCGGCGGGGGCCTGGGGGCGGAGCCCCGGAACCCGCTGCTCAAGCGCCGCAGGGGCTCAGTGGTGCGGCTCGAACGCCGCAGGCGCTGGGTTTGTTGGTGCGCGTCACACGGGGAGGCGGTTTCGCCGAGGACCCGGCCCGCCTATCGTCGACCCATGTTCGCCGCCTACGCAGCCCGCATCGACCCCGACCAGCCCCTCGACGGCCTGGAGCTGGGCGATCGCCCGGCCCCCGAGGCGCGTCCCGGGTGGTCCACCGTCACCGTCCGGGCCGCTTCCCTCAACCACCACGATCTCTGGTCCCTGCGCGGCGTCGGCCTGCCGCAGGACCGGCTGCCGATGATCCTCGGCTGCGACGCGGCCGGCGTCGACCAGGACGGCAACGAAGTCGTCCTGCACTCCGTCATCGGGCAGTCCGGGCACGGTGTCGGGCCGAAGGAGCCGCGCTCCATCCTCACCGAGCGCTACCAGGGCACCTTCGCCGAGCAGGTCACCGTCCCCACCTGGAACATCCTCCCCAAGCCGGAGGGGCTCAGCTTCGCCGAGGCCGCCTGCCTGCCGACCGCCTGGCTCACCGCGTACCGGATGCTGTTCACCAACGCCGGGGTGCGGCCCGGGGATTCCGTGCTCGTCCAGGGCGCCGGCGGCGGGGTCGCCACCGCCGCGATCGTGCTCGGGAAGGCCGCCGGGCTGCGGGTCTTCGCCACCAGCCGGGACAAGGCCAAGCGCGAGCGGGCGGTCGAACTCGGCGCGCTGGAGGCGTACGAGCCCGGTGCCCGGCTTCCGCAGCGCGTGGACGCCGTCATCGAGACCGTGGGGGCCGCCACCTGGTCCCACTCCGTGAAGTCGCTGCGCCCCGGCGGCACGCTCGTCATCTCCGGGGCCACCAGCGGTGACCGGCCCGCGCACGCCGAGCTGACCCGGATCTTCTTCCTGGAGCTGAAGGTCGTCGGCTCCACCATGGGGTCCAAGGACGAGCTGGAGGACCTGCTCGCGTTCTGCGCCACCACCGGCGTGCGACCGGTCATCGACGAGGTGCTGCCGCTCGACCGGGCCCGCGAGGGGTTCCAGCGGCTGGAGTCCGGCGACCTGTTCGGGAAGATCGTGCTCACGCCCACCCCCTAGGCCCGCAAGAACTGCTCCACCACAGATACTTGAACAAGTCTCAGCTTTGCTGATGGGATGCCGCCCATGCGAATGGGCAGAGCACTCATGGCACTTGTCGTCGCGTCCGTGCTCGCGGCGGGGGCCCTCGCCCCCGCCGCCTCGGCGCGCCCCGCACCCCGCTCCTCGTCCCCGTCCCCTTCCTCGTCCGCGTACGAACGCGCCCTTCCGCCTCTCACCGACGACCGGGGCCGCACCCTCACCCTGCGCGGCTGGAACGTCGAGGACAAGGCGAACCGCGGCGAGGACGCCCTCAGCGCCATCACCGAACGCCACTTCCGCGACCTGCGCGCCAACGGCTTCAACTTCGCCCGGCTGCTGGTCTTCTGGGACGATCTGGAGCCCCGGCGCGGGCAGTACAGCGCCCGCTACCTCCACAGGATCGAGCGCATCCTCGACTGGGCCCGCAAACACCGCGTCCACGTCCTCATCGATGCCCACCAGGACGTCTTCGGGCCCGCGTTCGGGCACCGGGGCATCCCGGAATGGGCCACCAGGACCGACGGGCTGCCGTTCACCCCGAACCCCGACGACTGGTTCTCCGAGTACTTCCAGCCCGCCGTGCAGCGGGCCTTCACCCACCTCTACGAGGACCCCGACCTCCAGCGCGCCCAGGCCGCCATGTGGCAGCTCCTCGCCGAACGGTTCGGCCGCCACCCCGCCGTCATCGGCTACGACCTGATCAACGAGCCCATGGGGGAGCTGCGCCCCGGCGAGGACCTGCCGACCGCCGCCCGCCGCATCGAGGCCGAGCACCTCACGCCCCTGTACAACCGCCTCGCCCGCGCCGTCCGGGCGAAGGACCGCTCCACCTGGATCTTCGTCGAGCCGACCCCCATCGTCGGCGAGGGCGTGCCCACCGGGCTGGGGCGCATCGAGGACAGCCGGACCGTGTACGCCCCGCACTTCTACAACACCGCCATGGAGGCGGGCGCCGACTACGACCCGGACGCGGGCTGGATCGAGGCGTACGAGGCCGCCGTCACCGCCTATCCGGCCCGCCACCGGATGCCCGTGGTCGTGGGGGAGTGGGGGCCGCTGAACAACGCCCTCCCCAACATGGGCCGCTTCTACCGGGAGGCCGTCGCCTCGCTGAACCGCTACAGCTCCGGCTGGGCGGGGTACGTCTGGTGCTACGGCGGCGGCTACTGCGCGGTCGACGAGCGCGGCCGATTCCGTACGAACAAGGAGCAGACCGCCACCCCGTACGCCCCGGCCGTCGCCGGAACCGTCCGCTCCGACACGTACGACGCGGGTACGCGCACCTACCGCCTCGCCTACCGGGCCGCCGTCCGGCCCGGGGTGACGGAGCTGTCCCTGCCGCCCTCCTCCCGGGGGTGGCGTGTCTCCGTCACCGGCGCCGCCCGCGTCCTCGGCGACGGGGCGCGCGGGGGATGGCCGGCCGTCGTGGCGTGGCCCGGGGCGGAGGTGGTGGTGACCGTGCGGGAAGCTGGCCCTTATGGACGAACTGACCACCCCTGAAGGGTTTCTGCTGCGCCCCTGGCTGCCCGACGACGCCTCGGCGGTCCTCCGCGCGTTCGCCCCGGCCGAGATGGACCGCCAGACGGACCGGCCCGTGGACGACCGGTCCGGGGCGCTGGCCTGGATCGCGGAACGCGCGCGCGAACGAGGGGCGTGCACCGGCTACTCCTGGGCCGTCGTGGGGGAGGACGGCGAGGCGCTCGGCTGTGTGGCCCTCAACGTCGTCAACCGGACGCACGACAGCGGCTGGGTCTCCTACTGGACCACCGAATCCGCCCGCGGCCGGGGCGTCGCCCCGGCCGGCGTGCGGGCCCTCGCTCGCTGGGCCTTCGACGAGCTCGGGCTGTACCGGCTGGAGCTGGGACACCGCACCGACAACGTCGCCTCCTGCCGGGTCGCGACCCGCTCCGGATTCGCGTCCGAGGGCATCGAACGGGCCAAGCTGCGGTACGGCAAGGTCCGGTACGACGTCGAGCGGCATGCTCGCCTCGCCGACGATGTTGTCAACTTCCATTGACGCGCGACAGATGTCAACGTAGGTTGACGTCATGACCGAAGCAACGGATCTGGCCGCGCGCGCCGGTGACCGCGACCCGCGCGTCGGGCTGCGGGCGGTGGCCGCGCTGCGGCGGCTGCTGGAGCAGCTCGAAGCCGTACAAGTCGCAAGCGCCCGCGAGCAGGGCTGGTCCTGGCAGGAGATCGCCGCCGAGCTGGGCGTCAGCCGGCAGGCCGTGCACAAGAAGTACGGGAGGCGTTGATGTTCGAGCGATTCACCCGAGGGGCCCGCGCGACCGTGAAGGGGGCCGTGGCTCAGGCCGAGCGGGCCGGAGCCGGCTCGGTCACCGAGGAACACCTGCTGCTCGCGCTGCTGGAACAGGAGGGCGGCCGGGCCGCGTTCGCCGTCACCGCGCTCGGCCTCCACGACCGCCGGTCCGCCCTGGAGGCGTCCTTCGCCGAGGCCCGCCGCCGTGGCGGACTGACCAGGGCCGACACCGAGGCCCTCGCCGGTCTCGGGATCGACGTCGGCGCGATCGTCTCCCGTGTCGAGGAAACCCACGGCGAGGGCGCCCTCGACGCCGGCCGTGGTGGCCGCCGGTGGTGGTGGTCCGGGCACCGCCCCTTCACCCCGGGTGCGAAGACCGTGCTGGAGAACTCCCTCCGGGCCGCCCTCGGCCGCGGTGACCGGTTCATCGGCGAGGAGCACCTCCTCCTGGCCCTCACCGCGAAGCCCGGATCCGTCGCCGACGTCCTCGCCGAGCACGGCGCGACCCGCACGGCCGTGCTGCGCGCGCTGTACGGCTCCGACGACGGCGCGGCGGGCCAGGGGCACGCCCAGGCCGGGTGAGCGGAGGGGGCGGGGCTGCCTCCCCGCCCCCTCTCAGGCCCGTTTGCCGTCCTCGTCCTCCGCCGTCAGCAGCGCCTCGATCCGCGCCGCCGCCTCGCCCAGGTGGCGGCGGGCCTCCGCGAGCCGGGCCTCCGTCACCCCGTGATCGCGGGCCGTGTCCCGGATGCCGTCGCGGAACCGGTCCAGCAAGCGGTCCAGATCGCGCACCGGGTCGCCCGTCGTCGGCACGTCCTGCCCCCAGTCCGCGCCGGGGGCCGGGTCCTGGACGGGCGGGGCGGGCTCCGGGCCGGGCTTGCCGAACGGAGGCCAGGCGCCGGACCGGGCGAAGCCGCCGAGCTGGCCGGTGATCTCCGCGAGGCCTTCCCGTACCCCGGAGGGCCAGTCGCCCCGGGCGAAGTGCTCCTGCACCTGGCGGGCGGCGTTCTGCATCTGCTCCCGCGCCTTCTCCTGGGCCTCCTCGGCCTGGCGGCGGGCCTGCTGGGCGTCCTCGCGGGCGCGCCGGGACTCGTCCTTCGCCCGGCGGGCCTGCTCCTTCCACTCCTGCTTGGCCCGGCGCAGCTCCTCCTTCGCCGTGCGCCACGCCTCGCTGTCGCCGAGGTCGCCCAGACTGCCGAGGTTGCCGAAGTCCCCGAAGTCACCGAAGGGGGACGAGGAATCGCCCTTCCCTTTCCCCTTCGCCTTGCCGGACCCGGACCCGGACCCGGCCTTCGTGCCGTGCCGGGACTCCGACGCCGCCGCCCGCACATCGCTGCGGAGCCGGCCCGCCGCGCCCCGTACGTCATCGCGTATCTCGGCGGCCAGCTCGGAGAGCGAGTCGCGGATCTCCAGCTCCAGGTCGGCCAGTTCGCCGCTGCGGCCCGCCAGCTCCTCGCGGCCGGCGTCGGTGATCGAGTAGACCTTGCGGCCGCCCTCGGTGGCGTGGGTGACCAGGCCCTCGGCCTCCAGCTTGGCCAGCCGCGGGTAGACCGTGCCGGCGGAGGGGGCGTAGAGGCCCTGGAAGCGTTCCTCCAGCAGGCGGATGATCTCGTAGCCGTGGCGCGGAGCCTCGTCCAGCAGCTTGAGGAGATACAGGCGCAGTCGGCCGTGGGCGAATACGGGGGGCATGTCAGAGAACCTTTCCGGTCGGCTCGGCGGCGTACGCGTCGTCCTCGGCGGGCGGCCTGCGCAGGAGGGCGATCGAACCCGACACGGTCGTCGCCCGCAGGGTCCCCGTCCCGGCGCCCAGGGTGCCGGTGATCTTCTTCGCGCCCCAGTGCCCGCCGACCCGCAGGTCCTCGAAGGCGTTGGAGACGGCCCCGCTCGCGGTGTTCGCCTCGACCCTGGCGTCCGCCGGGTGCGGCAGCCGGATCGCGATCTCGCCGGATACCGAGGTCAGCCGGATGTCCGTGGGCTTCCCGGACGGGTCGACGTCCAGCACCATGTCACCGCTGACCGACTCGGCCCGGACCGAGGCCCCCGCCCCGTCGATCACCGTCAGATCACCGGCCACGGACTGGAAGCGCAGGTCCCCCGTGACGCTCTGGGCCTCCAGGCTGCCCGACACCGACTCCCCGCGCACCGCGCCCGTCAGCCCGACGAGCGTGGCGTCCCCCGTGATGCCGCGGACCTCGGTGCGGCCGCCGATGCCGGAGACGACGGCCCCCGCGCCGATCACGCCGACCTCGACCGAGGCCGTCGTGGGCACGACGAGCGAGACGACGGCGCTGCGGCGGCGGCCCTTGGGGTCGAGCCAGCGCAGCAGGTCCTGCCAGGGCAGATCCTCGTACGCCACGGTGAGCCGGCCGTCCTCCTGGGTCACGATCAGCGGCGGCCCCTCGATCGCGGAGACCTCCAGCCGGGCGCCCGGTTCGTCGGTCCCGACCACGTTGACCGTGCCGTCGACGATACGCACCTGGAGCGCCGTCACCGGATCGTCGAAGGAGAGCTTCCGAGGCTCATCGATGGTCCATGTCGACACAGGCATGGATATGACCTCCCGGGAAGCGTGGCAACGCAACATATCGCGTCTCGTGAAGAACACGATATATCGCGGATGGGGGAAGTCAAGGGAGGTCGCGCCCCGGTGGAGGTCAGCACCATGCCTGCAAAAACGATCAAACATGGGCATATTGCCCTAGCGTATGAGCCATGAACGCGACATCCACCGGGGCCCTCCTGCTCTGCCGGGCCGATCCCGAGACCGTACGGCCGCTCGCCCACCTGCTGCGCGAGCAGATGCTGCTGGTCCGCGCGGGCGAGGAGTGGAGCGTGCTCGTCCCGGAGGGGAAGCCCTGGCGGGCCGGGGGCGCGGAACAGGACGCCGAGCCGGTCGACCGGATCCTCGGCGGCTGGGCCACCGCGCTCGCCGTCGGCTCCACCTGGCCGGTGCTCGCCCTGTGGTGGGACGCCGACCGGGCCGGATACACCCTCGCCGCCGGATTCCGCCGGCCTGTGGGCTACATCTGGCTGACCGACGGCACCCCGGTCGGCGAGGACGAGGCCATGCGCACCTTCGCCGCCCGGCTCGGTCTCGACCCGGTGCTCGACGTACAGGCGTTGGAGCAGCTGACCCGCCCCGATCCGGAGGCGGACGCGGAGGCCCGGCTGCGCGGTCTGCTCGCCGTGCTCACCGGCACCGGACTGACCCTGCCCGCCGGACTCTCCCCGGGCGAGAGCGCCGACCGGCTGCGCAGCGTCGCGGCGGCGCAGCGCCAGGTGGACCGCGTCGAATGGGCCGGCTGGCGCGATGCCGTACGGGTCGAACTGGACGCGGTCGAGAGCAGCCGGGTCGGTCCCTGGGTACGCGGCCCCCGGGCCCGGGCCGTCGCCGCCGTCCAGCTCGCGGCCGGGCTTCCGCTCCTGCTATGGGGCGCGCGACGCCGCAGCGGCGGCTGGGCGGCGGCCGGCGCGGTTCTGCTGGCGCAGGGCGCGCTGGGGCTCGCGTACGAGCGGGCCAGGGCGGGCACGTCCTGAGCCGGGCCGATCAGGCCCCGAAGGTCACGCGTCCTCGTCGTCCTCGTCGTCCAGCCGGGCCAGCCAGGTCGCGAGGCGCTCGACGGGCACCTCGAAGTCGGGGTTGAGGTCGACGAACGTCCGCAGCTGCTCGGCGAGCCACTCGAAGGTGACCTCCTCCTCGCCGCGCCGCTTCTCCAGTTCCTCGATGCCACGGTCCGTGAAGTACATGGGAGAAGGATATCCAGCGGGGAAGCGCCGGGGACCCGGCCCCGCGACATGCGCGGAACCGGGTCCCCGGGGTGTTCGGCGTTACGGTCCTCAGGCCTCGAAGACCTCGTTGACCAGCTGCGTCTGCTCCGCCTGGTGACGCTTGGCCGAGCCGACCGCCGGGGACGAGCCGTGCGGCCGCGAGATGCGGCGCAGGCGCTCGCCGTGCGGCACGTCCGCGCCGACCGCGAGGTCCAGGTGGTCGATCAGGTTGAGCGCGATGAACGGCCACGCACCCTGGTTCGCCGGCTCCTCCTGCGCCCACAGGTACTTCTCGGCGTTCGGGTACTTCGCGATCTCGGCCTGGATCTCCGCACCCGGCAGCGGGTACAGCCGCTCCAGCCGGATGATCGCGGTCTCCGTGTCGCCGCGCTTCTCCCGCTCGGCGTCCAGGTCGTAGAAGAGCTTGCCCGCGACGAAGACGACCTTGCGGACGTCCTCCGCCTTGACGGTGTCGTCGCCGATCACCGGACGGAAGCCGCCGGAGGTGAACTCCTCGATGGACGAGGCCGCGGCCTTCAGACGCAGCATCGACTTCGGGGTGAAGACGATGAGCGGCTTGTGGTGCGGGTTGTGCACCTGCCAGCGCAGCAGGTGGAAGTAGTTCGACGGCAGGGTCGGCATCGCGACCGTCATGTTGTCCTGCGCGCACATCTGGAGGAAGCGCTCGGGGCGGGCGGAGCTGTGGTCCGGGCCCTGGCCCTCGTAGCCGTGCGGCAGGAGCAGCGTGACGCCGGAGGTCTGGCCCCACTTCTGCTCGGCCGAGGAGATGAACTCGTCCACGACGGTCTGCGCGCCGTTGACGAAGTCACCGAACTGGGCCTCCCAGATGACCAGCGACTCCGGGCGGGCCAGCGAGTAGCCGTACTCGAAGCCCATCGCCGCGTACTCGCTGAGCAGCGAGTCGTAGACGTTGTACCGGGCCTGGTCGTCCGCCAGGTACAGCAGCGGGGTGTAGTCCTCGCCGGTGACCTGGTCGACCAGGACCGCGTGGCGCTGGCCGAAGGTGCCGCGGCGGCTGTCCTGGCCGGCGAGCCGGACCGGGGTGCCCTCCATCAGCAGCGAACCGATGGCCAGGGTCTCGCCCATGCCCCAGTCGATCGTGCCGTTCTCCACCGAGGCGGCGCGACGCTGCATCTGCGGCAGCAGACGCGGGTGCACGGTGATCGAGTCGGGGATGTTGACCTGGGACTCGGCGATCCGCTTGACGACCTCGGCGGAGACGGCCGTCTCGACGGCCACCGGGAACGCGGCCTGCGGCTCCGGGACGTGCGGGGAGGCCGGCTGCGAGGTGGCCTCGCGGACCTCGGCGAACACCTTCTCCAGCTGACCCTGGAAGTCCTGGAGCGCCTGCTCCGCCTCTTCCAGAGTGATGTCGCCGCGACCGATGAGGGACTCGGTGTAGAGCTTGCGCACCGAGCGCTTCTTGTCGATCAGGGTGTACATCTGCGGGTTGGTGAACTCCGGGTTGTCGCCCTCGTTGTGACCGCGGCGGCGGTAGCAGATGAGGTCGATCACGACGTCCTTGTTGAACGCCTGCCGGAACTCGAAGGCGAGCCGCGCGACGCGGACCACGGCCTCCGGGTCGTCGCCGTTGACGTGGATGATCGGCGCCTCGATCATGCGCGCCACGTCGGTGGCGTACATCGAGGAGCGCGAGGACTCCGGGGCGGCGGTGAAGCCGACCTGGTTGTTGATCACCACGTGCACGGTGCCGCCGGTGCGGTAGCCGCGCAGCTGCGACATGTTGAGCGTCTCGGCGACGACGCCCTGGCCCGCGAAGGCCGCGTCGCCGTGGAGCGCGACCGGCAGGACCGTGAAGTCCGTACCGCCCTTGTTGATGATGTCCTGCTTGGCGCGGGCGATGCCCTCCAGGACCGGGTCGACCGCCTCCAGGTGCGAGGGGTTGGCGGCCAGCGAGACCTTGATCTGCTCGCCGTCCAGACCGGTGAAGGTGCCCTCGGCGCCCAGGTGGTACTTGACGTCGCCGGAGCCGTGCATCGAGCGCGGGTCGAGGTTGCCCTCGAACTCGCGGAAGATCTGCGCGTACGACTTGCCGACGATGTTCGCCAGGACGTTCAGGCGGCCGCGGTGGGCCATGCCGATGACGACCTCGTCGAGGCGGGCCTCGGCGGCGGAGTCGAGGACGGCGTCGAGCAGCGGGATGACGGACTCGCCGCCCTCCAGCGAGAACCGCTTCTGGCCGACGTACTTCGTCTGCAGGAACGTCTCGAACGCCTCCGCGGCGTTCAGCCGGCGCAGGATGCGCAGCTGCTCCTCGCGCTCCGGCTTCGGGCGCGGGCGCTCCACCCGGTCCTGGAGCCACTTGCGCTGCTTCGGGTCCTGGATGTGCATGAACTCGATGCCGGTGGTGCGGCAGTACGACTCACGGAGCACGCCGAGGATGTCGCGGAGCTTCATCATCGTCTTGCCGGCGAAACCGCCGACCGCGAACTCGCGCTCCAGGTCCCACAGGGTGAGGCCGTGCTCGGTGATGTCCAGGTCGGGGTGCTTGCGCTGGTGGTACTCCAGCGGGTCGGTGTCGGCCATGACGTGGCCCCGGACCCGGTAGGAGTGGATCAGCTCGAAGACCCGCGCGGCCTTGGTGACGTCGTCGTCGTGCGAGGCGTCGATGTCCTTGAGCCAGCGGACCGGCTCGTAGGGGATGCGCAGCGCCTTGAAGATCTCGTCGTAGAACTCGTTCTCGCCGAGCAGCAGCTGGGAGAGGACGCGCAGGAACTCGCCGGAGGCGGCGCCCTGGATGACCCGGTGGTCGTAGGTCGACGTGAGCGTCATGACCTTCGAGATGCCGAGCTTGTTGAGGGTGTCCTGCGAGGTGCCCTGGAACTCCGCCGGGTAGTCCATCGCGCCGACGCCCATGATGAGGCCCTGACCGGGCATCAGGCGGGGCACCGAGTGGACGGTGCCGATGCCGCCGGGGTTGGTCAGCGAGGCGGTGACACCGGTGAAGTCGTCCATGCCGAGCTTGCCGATGCGGGCGCGCCGGACGATGTCCTCGTACGCCTGCCAGAACTCGAAGAAGTTGAGCGTCTCGGCCTTCTTGATGGCCGCGACGACCAGCTGGCGGTCGCCGTTCGGCTTGACCAGGTCGATGGCCAGACCCAGGTTGACGTGCTCCGGCTTGACCAGGGTCGGCTTGCCGTCCTTCTCCGCGAAGGAGTAGTTCATCGACGGCATGGCCTTGAGGGCCTGCACCATCGCGTACCCGATGAGGTGCGTGAAGGAGATCTTCCCGCCGCGGGCGCGCTTGAGGTGGTTGTTGATGACGATGCGGTTGTCGAAGAGCAGCTTCACCGGGACCGCGCGGACGGACGTGGCCGTCGGCAGCTCCAGTGAGGCGTTCATGTTCTTCGCGACGGCGGCCGAGGGGCCGCGCAGCGTCACGTACTCCGGGCCGGCCGGGGCCTCGGTGGACTCGTCGGCCTTCGCCTGGGGCTTGGCGGGCGCGGCGGCGGGCTTCGCGGCCGCGGGCTTCGCCGGAGCCGCCGGGGCGGCCTTCGCCGGGGCCGGCTGCGCGGGGGCGGCCGGAGCGGCGGCGGGCGCGGCCTTCGCCGGAGCCGGAGCCGCAGCGGCCGCGGCAGGGGCGGCGGCCTCGGTCACCGGGGCCCCCGAGGCCCCGGGAGCGGGCTTGTCCGCCGTGCCGGCGGTACCCGGCTTGTAGTCGGCGAAGAAGTCCCACCAGGCGCGATCGACCGAACTGGGATCCTGGAGGTACTGCTGGTAGATCTCGTCGACGAGCCATTCATTGGCGCCGAAAGCCGCGGCCGGGTTGGTGCCCGGGCTGGCTTGGTCGGTCGAGACGCTTGAGTTACTGGGGGACTGAGACGACACGGCGGCAACCGCCCTCTTCCGCTTCACAAGGTGATGGACAGCGGAAATCAAGGCTACGCCCCCCGAACCGTTCCTTGCAGGCCGGGCCGGTGCTTCGTCGTGCACATCACATCGAAGGGCGGGTTTCGGCGCAGGAAATGGCGGGAAACAAGCGAGGTTCCACTGCACTTCGGGTACGCGGGACCGTGGATACGGTCCCGCGACCGTATCCCCTTGAGGCCCCCTACTGGCAGGACACGGATGAACGTGCCCTTCCGGTTCGACCCTATGCCAACGAGACCGTCAACCGTGCTGCTCGGGGATTCCCGGGAGGGTGACCTGGATCCGGCAGCCCCGTACGGATTCGGCCACCCTGATCCGGCCGCCGTGCAGATCGACCGCCCAACGGGCGATGGCGAGCCCCAGGCCCGTACCGCCGTCGCTGCCCGGACCGTGCGGGGAGGGCGCCTGGCCCCGGTTGAAACGCTCGAACACCCGGTGGCGCTCCGCCTCCGGGATGCCGGGCCCCTCGTCCATGACTTCCAGCTCCAGCGACTCGGGGCGGGCCCCGCGCCGCGCCAGCACCGTCACCCGGCCGTGCGGCGGGCTGTGCTTGACCGCGTTGTCGATGAGGTTCGCGACCACCTGGTGCAGCCGCTCGGCGTCCGCGTGCGCGGTGAGCTCCGGCGGCGAGACGTCCAGATGCAGATGGACGTCCGTACGGGAGTGATTGCCCGAACCCGAGGACAGGCGTCGCTGCGAGGCGGCGAGATTGGCCTCCTTCAGTACGCCCGACAGATACGGCCAGACCTCGAAGCGGCGTGCCTTGAGTGCGATGACCCCGTTGTCCAGGCGCGACAGGTCCAGCAGCGTCTCGACCAGCCGGCCGAGCCGCTCCGTCTGTTTCAACGCGGTGCGCATCGTCTCCGGATCGGCGGCGGACACCCCGTCCACCACGTTCTCCAGCACGGCTCTCAGCGCCGCGATGGGCGTACGCAGCTCATGGCTGACATTGGCGACCAGCTCTTTTCGATGCCGGTCCTCCGCCTCCAGATCGTCCGCCATGCGGTTGATCGTCTGCGCCAGGTCGCCCAGCTCGTCCCGCCGCCCGGCGCCGCTCACCCGGCGCGTGTAGTCGCCGTGCGAGATCGACCGGGCCACCGCTCTCATCTCGTCCAGCGGCGCGGTCAGACCGTGCGCCACGAACTGGGTGATCAGCAGCGTGGCGATGACCGAGAACACCGTGATGAAGCGGAACTCCGTACGGGTCCGCAGTGCGACGATCAGCAGGCCCGTGGTGATGAACACCGAGACCACGACGAGCGTGCCGAGCTTGGCCTTGATGGAGAAGGGCCGCAGTCCGGACCCTGGCCGGGTCATGGGGCCGGAGTCTCCAGGGCGTATCCCACGCCGTGCACCGTACGGATCCGCTCCGCGCCGATCTTCCGGCGCAGCGCCTTGATGTGGCTGTCGACCGTGCGGGTGCCCGAGGCGTCCGCCCAGTCCCACACCTCGGCCAGCAGCTGCTCCCGGGAGAGCACCGCGCGCGGGGTGTTGGCGAGGCAGACCAGCAGGTCGAACTCGGTGGGCGTGAGGTGGACGTCCTCGGCGCGCACCCGGACCCGGCGCTGCGCGTGGTCGATCTCCAGCTCACCCAGGCGCAGTATCCCGCTGCGCGGGGTGACGGCGGCCAGCGCGGCCCGCTCCACCCGGCGCAGCAGCACGTGCACCCGGGCGGCCAGCTCCCGCATCGAGAACGGCTTGGTCATGTAGTCGTCGGCGCCGACCCCGAGCCCGACCAGCATGTCGGTCTCGTCGTCGCGTGCGGTGAGCATCAGCACCGGCACCGGGCGCGCCGCCTGCACCCGGCGGCAGACCTCCAGGCCGTCGAAGCCCGGGAGCATGATGTCGAGCACCATCAGATCGGGCTGCCAGGCCTCGGCCGCGTCCACGGCCGCGGGGCCGTCCAGCGCGGTCTGCACCAGGAAGCCCTCCGCCCGCAGCCGGGCGGAAATGGCGTCGACGATCGTGGCGTCGTCCTCGACCACCAGCACCCGGCGCTGAGCCCCCGGGGTGGCCGCGACGCCGTTGTGGGTGGTGTGTGTCTGTTCCATCGCCCCGCCCCTGCCCGTTCTCGCGGGAGCCATTCCCCCGGAGACACGGTCTTCGCTCGTGGTTTTCGTGGGTGATCCCGTGTGCCGGTCAGCAGCGTAAGGGCAGCGGAGGGCTCCCGGCTACGCAGGGTGTTGCCCCGGGGCGACGAGTCCGGGCCGGGCGGTCCGCCGGATCGTCTGCCTTGTGCCGGTTGGCCCGTGCCACCGCCGGGCCGTGCATACCGGGAGGGGGATTCAGCCGGCCCGGAGTGCGAGATGGACCACGTCGGGCACACCTCGGGCAACGGCCACTTCTTCCGTCCGAACCCCGCTGAACCCGGCATTCCGCAATGCCTGTTCGAAGGCGGGCGACGGCTGCGCGGACCAGACGGCGAGCACGCCGCCCGGGGTCAGCCGGTCGTGGCAGTGCGCCAGACCGGCGGGCGAGTAGAGGCTTTCGTTGCCCTCCGTGACCGTCCAGTCGGGCCCGTTGTCGATGTCCAGGCAGAGCGCGTCGTAACGCTCCGTGGTGGTACGGAGGTGGGCCACCAGGTCCGTGTGCAGGATCCCGGCCCTGGGGTCGGCCAGCGCGGGTCCGGAGATCCGGTCCAGCGGCCCGTCCCGGTGCCAGTCCACGATCGCCTGCTCCCGCTCCACGACCGTGATCCGCCCCCAGCGCCCCTCCTCGGCGGCCCGCACCAGGGAGAACCCGACGCCCAGGCCGCCGATGAGCACCGACGGGCCGGTCCGGCCGGCGGGCAGCGCGGCCAGCGCGGCGTCGATCAGCAGCCGCTCGGAGCGCCCGTCGGAGGTGTCCATCAGGAAGCAGCCGTTGGCGATGATCTCGAAGTGCTCCCCGCGCTCACGCAGGACGACCTCGCCGAAGGGGCCGTCGCGGCGGTCGAGCACGACGGGGGCGTCGCTCGCGGAGCGCACGGGCGGTGTCGCCGTCGGTTCGGGGGCGGGCCAGAGGGATGTCGCGGACATGGGGGCGGTTCTCCGGTATCCGGTCGTGGCGGTCGGTGCCCGTCCATCCTTCCCGCCGCGCGGGGCGAGGGCCAGCGCCTTTCCCGTATCGGGCGAGGGAACAACTGCCCGCTGCGGATCGCTCCCGGACGAGGAGGGGCGCCCTGGTGCCAGGGGTCGGCGGGCGGCCGGGCGGCCTGATCGCCCAGAGCGAACATCGATCGGGGAACATTCGGCGACTCACAAGCATTGAGTCCACATAGCTCAACTTGCCTGCCGAAGGGGAGATCATGACTAACGAGTCCCAGGCGTTCACACCGATCGACCTGCCCGTGCTGCCGCTCGACGACGAGGTCGTCCTGCCCGGCATGGTGGTGCCGCTGGACCTGTCCGACACCGAGGTGCGCGCCGCCGTCGAGGCCGCGCAGGCCGCAGCCCGCCCCGGCGGCGGCAAGCCCCAGGTGCTGCTGGTCCCGCGGATCGACGGCACGTACACGGGGACCGGTGTCCTCGGCACCGTCGAGCAGGTCGGACGCCTGTCGGACGGCGACCCGGGCGCCCTCATCCGGGCCCGCGACCGGGTCCGCATCGGAGCCGGGACCAGCGGTCCCGGCCGGGCGCTCTGGGTCGAGGGGACCGTGCTGGAGACCACCGCCCCCGACCCGCTGCCCGGATCGGCCGCCGAGCTGGTCAAGGAGTACAAGGCGCTCGCCACCAGCTGGCTGAAGAAGCGCGGCGCCTGGCAGGTCGTGGACCGGGTCCAGCAGATCGACGACGTCTCCGCGCTCGCCGACAACTCCGGATACTCACCGTTCCTCTCCACCGCCCAGAAGGTCCAGCTCTTGGAGACCGTGGACCCGATCGCCCGGCTGAAGCTCGCCATCCAGTGGCTGAGCGAGCACCTCGCCGAACAGGACGTCGCCGAGTCCATCGCCAAGGACGTCCAGGACGGCGTCGACAAGCAGCAGCGCGAATTCCTGCTGCGCCGCCAGCTGGACGCCGTACGCAAGGAGCTCGCCGAGCTCAACGGCGACCCGGAGGGCGAGTCCGACGACTACCGGGCCCGCGTCGAGGCCGCCGACCTGCCTGAGCACGTCCGCGAGGCCGCGCTCAAGGAGGTCGAGAAGCTGGAGCGGGCGAGCGATCAGTCGCCCGAGGGCTCCTGGATCCGCACCTGGCTGGACACCGTCCTCGAACTGCCCTGGACCGAGCGCACCGAGGACGCCTACGACATCCGCGGCGCCCAGGAGGTCCTGGACGCCGAGCACGCCGGCCTCGCCGACGTGAAGGAACGCATCACCGAGTACCTGGCGGTGCGCAAGCGGCGCGCCGACCGGGGCCTCGGTGTCGTCGGCGGCCGTCGCGGCGGTGCGGTCCTCGCCCTCGTCGGGCCGCCCGGCGTCGGCAAGACCTCGCTCGGCGAGTCCGTCGCGCACGCCATGGGCCGCAAGTTCGTCCGCGTCGCGCTCGGCGGCGTCCGGGACGAGGCGGAGATCCGGGGCCACCGGCGTACGTACGTGGGCGCGCTCCCCGGCCGGATCGTGCGGGCCATCAAGGAGGCCGGCTCGATGAACCCGGTGGTCCTGCTCGACGAGATCGACAAGGTCGGCTCCGACTTCCGGGGCGACCCGGCCGCCGCCCTCCTCGAAGTCCTCGACCCGGCGCAGAACCACACCTTCCGCGACCACTACCTGGAGGTCGAGCTCGACCTCAGCGACGTGGTCTTCCTGGCCACCGCCAACGTCCTCGAAGCCATCCCCGAGGCCCTGCTCGACCGCATGGAGCTGGTCCGTCTCGACGGTTACACCGAGGACGAGAAGGTCGTCATCGCCCGGGACCACCTGCTCCCGCGCCAGCTGGAGCGGGCGGGCCTGGAGAAGGACGAGGTCACCCTGGAGGAGTCGGCGCTGCGCAAGCTGGCCGGCGAGTACACCCGCGAGGCGGGCGTACGGAATCTGGAGCGGTCGGTCGCCCGGCTGCTCCGCAAGGTCGCGGCCCAGCACGAACTGGGCGACCGCGAGCTGCCGTTCACGGTGACCGACGCGGATCTGCGCGGCCTGATCGGGCGTCCGCACCACGTGCCCGAGTCCGCGCAGGACCCGGCCGAGCGCCGCACCGCGGTGCCGGGTGTGGCCACCGGACTCGCGGTGACCGGGGCGGGCGGCGACGTCCTCTTCGTCGAGGCGTCCCTCGCCGACCCGGAGACCGGGGCGTCCGGACTGACCCTGACCGGTCAGCTCGGGGACGTCATGAAGGAGTCGGCGCAGATCGCGCTGAGCTTCCTGCGGTCGCACGGCGCGGAGCTGGAGCTGCCGGTCGGCGACCTCAAGGACCGGGGCGTGCACGTCCACTTCCCGGCGGGCGCGGTCCCCAAGGACGGCCCGAGCGCCGGCATCACGCTGACCACGGCGCTGGCCTCGCTGCTCTCCGGACGCCTCGTCCGTACGGATGTGGCGATGACCGGTGAGGTGTCGCTGACCGGGCGGGTGCTGCCGATCGGCGGCGTCAAGCAGAAGCTGCTGGCCGCGCACCGGGCGGGCATCACGACCGTGGTGATCCCCCAGCGCAACGAGGCCGACCTGGACGACGTCCCGGCCGAGGTGCTGGAGAAGCTGGACGTCCACCCGGTCACGGACGTCCGCCAGGTGCTGGAGATCGCCCTCGCCCCGGCCACGGCCCAGGCGGAGGAGAGGATTCCGGCCGCGGCTGCCTGACCGTGCCCACGACGGCCCGATCCCAGGACGGCCCGCTCTCCGCTTCGGCGGACGGCGGGCCGTTCCGCGGGGCCGGGCCGTGGCGCACGGGCGTGGTCTCCGGGGCCCGCTGCTCAGGGGCTCGCGGCTCAGGGGCGGTAGATCGTGCCCGGCTGCGGCTCGGCCGGGGCCATCAGCTCGGGGACGGTCACGAAGGTGTAGCCGTCCTTCTGGAGCGCGTCGATGATCCCGGGCACGGCGGGGACGGTGCCCTTGTAGATGTCGTGCAGCAGGATGACGCCGTCCTTGCTCGCCTGGTCCAGGATCCGCTTCTTGATCAGCGCGGAGTCGTTCGTCGAGTAGTCCTTGGCGGTGGCGCTCCACAGCACCTGGGAGAGCCCGAGGTCCTTGCTGATCTCCGAGACCGTGTCGTCGGTGCGGCCCTGCGGCGGACGCATCAGCCGGGGCTTCTTGCCGGTGATCTTCTCGATGGCCAGCTGGGTCTTCTCCAGTTCGGCCCGTATCCCGTCCGGCTTCTGGTCGGTCAGGACCTTGTGCGTCCAGGTGTGGTTGGCGACCTCGTGGCCCTCGTCCTCGATGCGCCGCACCACGTCGGGGTGCTTGACGACGTGGTGCTTGCCGAGCAGGAAGAAGGTGGCGTGCACCTTCTTCTCCTTGAGGATGTCCAGCAGCTCCGGCGTGTCCTCGCCCGGGCCCGCGTCGAAGGTCAGGGCTATGCACTTGGCCTTGCGGCAGTCGACCGGACCGAACTCGCCCTTGGCGTCGGACGCCGCCTCCCCGCGCGCCGAACCGGGCGCGGTCGTCTCCATCGAGCAGCCGCTCAACGTCAGTGTGACCGCCGTCACCAGCACCGCAGCCAACCTCATGCCGGGCAACGGCATCTTTCCGGGCACGACACACCACTCCTCTGCGCGGGAAATTCCGCACAGGTGTGCGGTACGGCGATGACTATACAGAGCACGTATACATCGAGTGCATAGTGGGGTCGAGGTGGCCGCGGACCCCGGATCGGGGCCGGGTCGGCGTGGT
The DNA here is from genome assembly GCF_014649035.1 of Streptomyces sindenensis. GTDB lineage: Bacteria > Actinomycetota > Actinomycetes > Streptomycetales > Streptomycetaceae > Streptomyces > Streptomyces sindenensis. The sequence continues at coordinate 9,397 of NZ_BMSG01000045.1, read as the reverse complement.
CGGCCCACTCCTGCGAAATACTGGCCGAGCTGCGCCGATGACGGGTCGCGGCAGAAGCTTTCATCGGCAGGGAACCGTACGAGGGGTACTGACGTGCGCGGAGACGACAGCGGGCCGGAGCCGGGCGCGTCCGGCGTGAGCGGCGTGGACAGCGCGTTCCTGGCGCTGGAGCGTGAGCTGGCCGTGTTCCTGCGCCGGGCGCGCGCCAGCTCCGGCGAGATGGCCCGGGAGGTCCACCCCGAACTGGAGCCCGCCGCCTACGGTCTGCTCGTCCGTCTGGAGGCGGCGGGCCGGCAGCGGGCCACCGAGCTGGCCGCCTACTTCGGTGTCGGCAAGGCCACCATGAGCCGCCAGTTGCACTCCTTGGAGAACCTCGGCCTGGTGGCCCGCGAACCCGATCCGGCCGACGGGCGCGCCTGGCTCGTCCACCTCACCGAGGACGGCCTGGCCCGCTTCCGCAGCGTCCGGGACGCCCGCCGCGGCCGCTATGTGCGCAAGCTGGCCGACTGGGACCGGACGGAAGTCGCCGAGCTGGCCCGGCTCCTGCACCAGCTGAACGCCCGCGCGGAGAGCTGACCCGGCCCGGGACCGCCGGTCAGGCCGGCTCCACCAGGAGCGCGGTCGCGTCGTCGTGCGTCTTGCCGCGCCGCAGCCGTACGCGCCCGGCCGCCGCGTCGGCCTCCTCCAGCTCCCGCACCCGGTCGATCAGCCCCTGGGGCCCCGCCTTGCGCAGCAGCCCCAGCGTGTCCGCCCAGTCGCCCTCGCCGAACATCTCCGTCCAGCGGGCCGCGCCGTCCGTGAGCGCGGCCAGCGCCCGGACGTCCGCCGCCGGGACGCTGCCGGTCACCGCCCGCGAGGCCACGGCCGGATCGGCGGCGGCCGTGAAGAAGCCGCCCTCCTTGTTGCGCACCGTGGCGTCGGCGATCTCGTTCGAGGCGAGCGAGCCCGGCGGCAGCCGCGTCAGCCGGTCGTCCAGGACCGCCCGGACCGCGCCGTCGGAGGACTCCAGCAACAGGACCGCGTCGGACAGCACCAGGTACTCGATCGCGCGTTCGTTCCAGCGTGCCAGGGCCACCGTCGCCTGAGGCGTCCGTACGTGAGAAAGGTCACAGGTGACCCGATGGGCTTCGGCTGTACGGGAGATGGCCGCGGCCAGGATCTCGGCCAGGGGCAGATCAGGGCGGGAACCGGACAGTTCCACCAGTGCGCCGCCCAGCCGCGCGGTGAACCACGGGACCGAGTGCACACAACCGTCATCCCCGCGTGGCGGGGTGACGCCGTCGAGCAGCACCAGCACGCCACCCTGGCCGGACGCGGGAAGAGTCCCGGAGACCCAGTCCTCGTTGGGGCGTTCGGGGCTGCCGGGAACGGTGGCGAGTTCGATGCGCATACCGCCAGTCTGCACGAGCCCTTCACCATCCCCCCACGCGGCCGAAGATGGCCTGTACCAGCAGGTCAACGCGGGCGTACCCGCCGGAGGGAGGGGCTCCGGGAAGCGTGCGGGCGGGCATCCTGCCAAAGGCGGAGCGGAAGTTCCACCCCGTGGTCCACGCATGGTCAGGGCTGCGGCGGGGGAGACTTGTTCGCCAACTCCGGAGTGATGTTCACTCCTTCGAGTGGCGGAGCGGTTGATGCGCGCCCCCCTCTCACAAGCGCTGGAATGGTCGGAAGCCGTACCAGGAGCGGGGCGCCCTTCCATGTGACCGTGCGTCACCTCTGCTTCAAGGGTGGACGAGTCAAGATTGCGAGCACCGGTGCAGAAGAAGCGGCCGCGGAGCAAGGGCACGACGCGCGACGGTTCCGGGGCGACGCCTCCGGCACCCGGTGCGTCCGGTGCGGACAAGCGGACCGTGCGGGTGCGCAGCCGACTGGTCGCCGGGGTCGCGGTCGTCGGCGTCATCGTCGTGGCGGCGGGCACCCCCGCCGTGCTCGGCGCCTCCGCCGACCTCACCGAGTCCCAGCGGCTGGTCACCCTCGCCGAGCTGAACCAGCAGGCGGTCACCCTCGGGCACTCCCTCGCCGACGAGCGTGACGCCGTCACCGCGTACATCGCCGCCGGCCGGGCCGAGGAGGGCGACGGCGACGAGGGCGCGAAGAACCGCGCCGCCCGCACCACCCGGGTCGACCAGCAGATCGACGAGATCCACGAGGCGGCCTCCGCGGCCCTCCGCCGGGACCTCTCGACGGTCGCCTCCCTCCGCCGTACCGCGCTGACCGGCAAGGGCTCCGCCCTGGAGGCGCACCGGGCGTACTCCGACCTCATCGCCAAGCTGCACGGCATCGCCGCCGAACTGGCGGAGAAGACCCCGCCGCGCGCCGCCGACGCCACCCGGGCCCCGCTCACCCTCGGCGGCGCCTCCGAACAGGCCTCCGCCACCCGCGGGCTCCTCCTCGCCGCGCTCGCCGTGCCGAGCCCCGAGCCGACGGCCCCGCAGACCGACCCCTTCACCGGGCTGCCCGTGCAGACCCAGGACGAGGGCGCCACCCGCGCCGACCGCGACCGCGACGCGCTGAGCGCCGCCGCCCAGCAGGCCCGGGTACGGGAGCTGGCCGCGCTCGCCGACTTCGACCAGGCGGCGGACCCGGAGGCCCGTGACAAGCTCTCCGCCACCGTCACCGGCCCCGAGGTCAACGACGCGGAGAAGTACCTCACCCGCCTCACCGACCGCCCAGAGCTGTCGGAGGCGGAGCGCGGGGTCAGCCCGCAGAAGCTGGAGGCCGCGCTCTCCGCCCGGGTCGACCGGATGCGCAGCGTCGAGTCCGCCCTGACCACCGGCCAGGTCCGGCACCTGGAGGGGCTGCGCGACGACGACGTCACCGCCCTCGAACTGGCCATCGCCCTGCTCGGCGGCTGCTTCCTGCTCGCCGTCGGCGTCTCCACCGCCGTCGCCCGCACCCTCACCCAGCCGCTCGCCGTCCTGCGGATCGGTGCCGCGCGCCTGGCCGAGGACCCTTCGAGCGCCGAACCGGTCCGCTACACCGGCCGCAACGACGAGTTCGCCCAGGTCGTCCGGTCGATGAACGCCCTCCACGGCCGGCTCACCGAGCTCCACCAGGACCTCGGCGGACGCGTCGAGAGCCTCACCGCCGAACGGTCCGGCCTGATCAAGAGCCGGGAAGCCCTGGCCGGGCAGCGGACCGAACTCCAGGAGCGGACCGCCGAGCTGACCACCCAGCTGGGACAGCTGAAGAACACGGTCCACCACACCTTCGTCAACCTCTCGCTGCGCACCCTCGGCCTGGTCGAGCGGCAGCTCGGCGTCATCGAGGGACTGGAGGAGCGGGAGCAGGACCCGGAGCGCCTGGCCACGCTCTTCAAGCTCGACCACATGGCCACGGTCATGCGCCGCCACAGCGAGAACATGCTCGTCCTCGCGGGTGCCGAGCACGGCCACGGCCACGCCGGGCCGATCCCGCTGGTGGACGTGGCGCGCGCCGCCGTCAGCGAGATCGAGCGGTACGAGCGCGTCACCATCCAGTCCCTGCCGCCGCACGCCCAGATCGCCGGGTTCGCCGCCGACGACCTCAGCCATCTGCTGGCCGAACTCCTGGAGAACGCCACCTCCTTCTCCCCGCCGGACTCCCATGTCGAGCTGTCCGGCTGGCTGCTGGAGAGCGGCGAGGTGATGCTCTCCGTGTCGGACGAGGGCATCGGCATGTCGACCGTCCGGATGGACGAGCTGAATGCCAGGCTGGCGGACCCGGCCTCGTTCGAGGTCGGTGAGCAGAATGCCGACGGCGCCGGCCTCGGTCTCCAGGTGACGTCGCTGCTGGCCGCCCGGCACGGGGTGCGGGTCCAGTTGCGTGAGCAGAAGGGGAGTGGAGTGACGGCCGTCGTCGTCCTGCCGCAGGCCCTGCTGCCCAAGACGCTGCCCGCCGCCACCCCGCCCGCCGTGCAACTGCCCGGTGAGGCGCCCACGCTCAACCTGCCGGGCTCGGTGGCGGAGGCCAACTCCAACGCCCTGCCCAGCCGTTCGCCGCAGTCGGCCGCGCCGTCCGAGTCGGCCGCGCCGTCCGAGTCGGCCGCGCCGTCCGACTCGGCCGTCGACGCGGAGGACACAGCCGCGACGCTGGCGGACGCCGAGCCCGGCCCGGCCGACGCCGACCCGATGATCGCCGCCGCCGAGCGGACGATCCGCGAGAACGCCGCCTCCGAGAACGCCGACGAGAGCCGGGAAGCCGCTGACGTACCGCCGGGGGAGCAGGCGCAGGACGCCCAGCAGCCGGTCACGGAAGCCGAGTCCGCAGCCGGGAAGGACGCGGGATCGGGCGCGGACTCGGATGCGGAAGCCGACGTCGAGACCGGCGTCGGGACCGCCGTCGAGACCGACTCCGAGATCACGCTCCAGGTCCGGCTGCCGAAGCCGCCCGCAGCCCCGGCGGCAGAGGCCGCACCGACCGCCGACCCGTACGCCATCGGCCCCGACCGCCACGAACGCCCGGCCGAGACCGGACCCGGCGACCAGGACCCGGACGGGCCGGCGTTCCGCCCCGCGCCCCACGCCGAGGCGGCCGGAGCGCCCGGAGCGCCCGGGACAGCCGAGCCGACCGCCGCCCCCGCCGAGACCGTTCCCGGCCCGCGCCGCCCCGAGGCCGGCCGTGTCACCGACAAGGGACTGCCCAAGCGCACCCCGAAGGTGGTCCGGCCGGACGGCTCGGCCTCCGCCCCCGGCCGCGCCGGCAGCCTCGACCGGGACGCCCTGCGCCGCCGGCTCGGCAGCTTCCACCAGGCCGCCAAGGAGGGCCGGCGCGACGTCGAGGCGGAGATCGCCGAGACCGGCGGCATCGCCGTCGCCGGACCCGGGGGCGTACCCACAGGGCGTACCGGGCACCAGAGCACCACCGCACACGTCACAAGCGCCGCACAGGACACAGGGAACGAAGAGACGGGGGACACAGTCGAGGAGGCACGCAGTTGACTGCGCCCAGCACATTCGGGCTGAGTACCGAGGCCCGGAACCTTCACTGGTTGCTGAGCAATCTCGTGGAGGAGGTGCCAGGGGTCCACTCGGTCACCGTCGTCTCGTCCGACGGTCTGATGCTGCTCTCCTCCGACCCCGGCCATCACGAGACGAAGGCCGCCGGACCGTCGGACGGCCCCAAGAGATCCAGCGCCGACCTGGCCACGATCGTCTCCGGCATCGGTTCGCTGACCGTCGGAGCCGCGAAGCTGATGGACGGCGGCGGTGTGAAACAGACGATGGTCGCCATGGACGAGGGCAGCGTCTTCGTCATGTCGATCAGCGACGGTTCCCTCCTCGGCGTCCACGCCACCCCGGACTGCGACATGAGCGTCGTCGCGTACCACATGGCCCTCTTCGTCGGCCGGGCCGGACACGTCCTCACCCCCGAACTCCGCAGCGAGCTGCGCAAATCGATGGAGAGCGCCCTGTGACCACCGCCGCAGCGGAACCCGCGCCCCGGCTCCCCGTCCGCGGGGCCGACAAGCGACCCGCCCGGGTCCGCCCGTACTCCCTCACCGGCGGCCGCACCCGGTTCGGGCACGTCCTGCTGGTCGAGACGTTCGTCGCCGCCCTCGAAGCACCCGAGGAGCGCCGCGAACTCACCAACGGCAACCTCGCGTCGCGGGTCATGCCGGAGCTCCAGGCCATCGTCGAAATCTGCCGCCGCATGCGTACGGTCGCGGAGATCTCGGCCCTGCTCAAGATGCCGCTCGGAGTCGTCCGGGTGCTGCTCAGCGACCTGGCCGACCAAGGAAAGATCCGCGTGTACGGAACCGGTCACGGCACCGGCCAGCCCGACCGCGCACTGCTCGAAAGGGTGCTCAATGGACTCCGCCGTCTCTGAGGCGCCGCTCTTCGCCCCGCGCCAGCCGGGGTCCCGGGACGACCGGCCCTCGCAGCCCCGGGAACAGCCGGAGGAAGCCCTCCAGGCCTGGCAGCTCGACCACACCCGCGCCCCCACCGCCACCAAGATCGTGGTGGCGGGCGGATTCGGCGTCGGCAAGACGACGTTCGTCGGCTCGGTCTCCGAGATCACACCGCTCCAGACCGAAGCGCTGATGACCCAGGCCAGCGAGGAGACCGACGACCTCTCCGCGACGCCCGACAAGACCACCACGACGGTGGCCATGGACTTCGGCCGTCTCACCCTCGACGACGACCTCGTTCTGTACGTCTTCGGCACCCCGGGCCAGCAGCGCTTCTGGTTCATGTGGGACGACCTGGTGCGCGGGGCGATCGGCGCGGTCGTCCTCGCCGACACCCGGCGTCTGGAGGACTGCTTCCCGGCGCTCGACTACTTCGAGAGCTGCGGCCTTCCCTACATCGTGGCGGTCAACCACTTCGAGGGGACGCCCGGTTACGAGGCGGAGGACGTCAGGGAGGCCCTGACCGTACCGCCGCAGGTGCCGATAGTGATCATGGACGCGCGTAACAGGATCACCGTCGTCGAGTCACTGCTGGCCCTCGTGGGCCATGCTCTCGACGTCACACCCGCCTGACGCCTCGAATCAGAAACGACGGAGCACGGAGAGCCGCGATGCGGAAGATACTCATAGTCGGAGCCGGTCAGTCCGGGCTCCAGCTGGCCCTGGGGCTGCAGTCCAGAGGCTACGAAGTCACCCTGATGTCCAACCGGACCGCCGACGAGATCCGCTCCGGGCGGGTCATGTCGACGCAGTGCATGTTCCACACCGCGCTCCAGCACGAGCGGGACTACCAGCTGAACTTCTGGGAGTCCCAGGCCCCGAAGATCGAGGGACTCGGCGTCTCGGTCGCCGCCCCCGACTCCTCCCGCGCCATCGACTGGGTCGGCAAGCTGGACGGGTACGCCCAGTCCGTCGACCAGCGCGTGAAGATGGCCGGCTGGATGGAGACCTTCGCCCAGCGCGGCGGACAGCTCGTCATCCACGGGGCGGCCGTCTCCGACCTCGACTACTTCTCCCGCACCTACGACCTGGTGATGGTCTCGGCCGGCAAGGGCGAGCTGGTCTCCATGTTCGGCCGGGACGCGGCCCGTTCCCCGTTCGACGCCCCGCAGCGCGCGCTGGCCGTCGCCTACGTCCACGGCATGGGCCCGCGCCCGGAGCACCCGGAGTTCGACGCGGTCCGCTGCAACCTGGTGCCGGGCGTCGGGGAGCTGTTCGTCATGCCGACGCTCACCACCTCCGGCCGCGCCGACATCCTCTTCTGGGAGGGCATCCCGGGCGGACCGCTCGACGCCTTCCAGGGTGTCAAGGACCCCTCCGAGCACCTGGCCAAGACCCTGGAGCTGATGGAGAAGTTCACGCCGTGGGAGTACGCCCGCGCCACCAAGGTCGAGCTGACCGACGCCAACGGCACCCTCGCCGGCCGCTACGCCCCCACGGTCCGCAAGCCGATCGGGCGGCTGCCCGGCGGCGGCCTGGTCCTCGGCGTGGCGGACGTCGTCGTGGCCAACGACCCGATCACCGGCCAGGGCTCCAACTCGGCGTCCAAGTGCGCCAACTCCTACCTGGACTCGATCATCGAGCACGGCGACAAGGAGTTCGACGCGGCGTGGATGCAGTCCACCTTCGACCGTTACTGGGAGACCGCCCAGCACGTCACCAAGTGGACCAACGCCATGCTCGGCGTCCCGCCGGAGCACGTGCTGAACCTGATCGGCGCCGCCGGTCAGCTCCAGCCGGTCGCGAACCGCTTCGCCAACGGGTTCAACGACCCGGCGGACTTCGAGAACTTCTTCTACGAGCCCGAGAAGACGAACGCGTACCTGGCCTCGGTCGCCGGGGCCTGAGGAACACACCCGCTTCGGCGGCCGGACCCGCACCGCCGGTCCGGCCGCCGATCCGTTCCCGCCGACTGCCGACTGCCGACTGCCGACTGCCGACTGCCGACGGCCGACTGCCGACTGCCTACGAGGCGTCGGGCGCCGCGTCCGTGCTGTACCCCGTGTCCGCGCCGTCGCGTGCGCCCTCGGGCAGCTCCGGGCGGGTGTACGTGGACAGCGGGGTGCCGCCGGGGTCGGGGCGTACGGCTCCCAGCAGCGGGTTCGACGCCAGCGGTGACACCTTGACCTTCGCGCCGGGGCGGGGCGCCTGCACCACCAGGCCGTCGCCGATGTACAGCGCCACATGGGTCGCCTTGGGGAAGTAGATCACCAGGTCGCCGGGGCGCAGCGCGGAGACCGGCACCCTCGGGAGCTGCTTCCACTGCTCCTGCGAGGTGCGCGGGATCGTCCGGCCCGCCGCCGACCAGGCCTGGGAGGTGAGCCCGGAGCAGTCGAAGGAGTCGGGGCCCTCGGCCCCCCACACGTACGGCTTGCCGATCTGCCGGACCGCGTACGCCACCGCGTCGCCACCCTGCCGGGTGGGCGGCCGGGTGGAGCTGAGCGCCCCGGAGGCCACCAGCTCCCGCTGGGCCTTGTCCACCCCCTGCTGTTCGAGACCGGCGAGCTGGGCGATCTGCTCCTCGGAGAGCGTGGCCAGCAGCCCTTCGACCTCCCTGAGCTTGCCGTTCACGGCGTCGCGCTGCTTCTTCTGCCGTGCGGCCAGATTCTTCTGCTGGTCCAGCGCCTTGCGGGAGGCGGCCGCCAGCCGGTCGGCCCGCCGGGCGGCGTCGGTGAGCCGGTCCACCGTGGCCGCGCGGTTCGCCGCGAGCCGCCCCACGACGTGGCTCTGGTCCAGGGCCCGCTGGGGATCGTGGGCCAGCAGCAGCCGGAGGTACGCGGAGAACTCCGTACGCCCCTGGTACTGCTCCCGGGCCAGCCGCCCGGCGTCCCCGCGGCTGACCTCCAGCGCGGCCCGCGCCTTCGCCAGGTCCGCGTTCACCTTCTTCAGCTGCGCCGTGCGCTGCTTCAGCTTCTCGGCGGTGGCGTTGTAGGTCTCGCTCGCCTCCTCCGCCGCCTGGTAGCGGGTCTGGAGTTCGCGTAGCAGGGCGGCGACGCTCCTGGGCGCCTCGGGGGCGGCGAGAGCGGTCCCGGCGTCGACCTCCGCCGCGTCCTGGTCCGTTGCGTCCGCTTCCGCCGCGTCCGCTGCCTCTTCGTCCGCGTCCGCCGCATCCGCCGCTTCTTCGTCCGCCGTGTCCGCGTCCGTTTCCGCGTCCGTCGTGTCGGTCTCCTCCGACGGCACGGGTCCGGGCTCGGCCGCCGCGACGATGGCGGGCGAGACCGTGAGCGCCGTGGTCAGCACGGTCGTGCAGACCGCGCGCAGAATCCTGCCTGACACGACATCACCTCCGTGACGGAGACGTGGTCCGGCAGCGGACCCGTCCATAAGTGAGCGAATCCTATTAATCCGGTCACTCGGTGTCGGGTGATGCAAGCACCGCGCGGCGCGCCGCCCGGGGCTTCCCCCGGACGGCGGCTGTGATGATCATGTGAGGGTGCCGGCCGCCTGCCTCAGAAAGTGTTGGGTAACTGATCAACTGCTGCTTGTAGTCGACGGCGGTGATCTTCG
>NZ_BMSG01000044.1 GCF_014649035.1 Streptomyces sindenensis | reverse complement strand
AAGACGAAGGCGTCGAGAAGTTCGAAGCGTCCTGGAACGACCTGCTCAAGTCGACCGAGGCAGAGCTCAAGCGCCTCGCCCCCTCGGAAGCTCCGGCACGTCAGGTGTAGGACGCGGAGCAGGCCCGCTCCGCGGTGCCCCTCGTCGAGGACCGCACCCGATGGCTGCCGGGCTCTGATGGCAGCCATCGGGTGCGGCTCACACGGCATAAGGCGTAGAGCGCAGCCGAAGGGGCGTGGGCGCTCCCGCCCGGAGACCGATGATCAGCCGATGCTCCACTGCTGGGCGTTGTTTGCGTTGCAGGTCCACTGCCGGACCTCGGCACCCGGCGCGGTCGCCCAGTTGTAGTTGTCCAGGCACAGACCACTGTGCCGGTTGCTGAAAGTGGAGAAGCCCTCCCCCACCGCACTGACGCGCCACTGCTGAGCGTTGTTTCCGTTGCAGGTCCACTGCCGGACCTCGGCACCCGGCTCTGTCCCCCAGTTGTAGTTGTCCAGGCACAGACCACTGTGCCGGTTGCGGATCTGGTAGTAGCCGCCGCTCACCGGCACCATGGCCCAGTCCTGTACCGCGGCCCCGTTGCAGGCCCACTGCTGTACGGCCGACCCGGGTGCGGTCGCCCAGTCACGGTCGTCCAGGCACAGGCGGCTGTGCCGGTTGCGGAGTGCGACCGGTGTCGGTGCGGCGCCCGCCTCGCCGGACGGTCCCTGGACGACGGTCGAGGTGGACACCGGGGTGCCGAGATCGGGCGTGCCGTCCGCCTTCCAGGAGATCTTCTGCACGCGGGTGGTGCGCGACGTCCCGCAGCCCTGCGCGGCCGACGCGTTCGCGTGGTAGGCGATCCAGGTCTCGCTGCCGTCGGGCGAGGAGAAGAACGAGTGGTGCCCCGGCCCGAAGACGCCTGCGGCGTCGTCGCGCTGGAATACGGGTTCGGCGTGCTTGGTCCACGACGCGGCGGCGAGAGGGCTGCCGCCCCGGTACTCCAGCATGCCCAGCTTGTAGTTGGGGCCGTTGCAGTGGCTGGCCGAGTACGTGAGGAAGGTACGCCCGTCACGCTGCAGGGCGAACGACCCCTCGTTGACCGCTCCGTCCTGCCGCTCCCAGGCCAGGGTCGGGGCCGAGATCCGCGTCCCGGTCGCGCCGGCGGTCCAGGGGTTCACCATCGGCGCGATGTAGATCGACTGCAGGTTGTCCTGCGGGGCGAAGGCGGAGAACGTCATGTAGAGGCTGCCGTTGAGCTTCAGCAGGCTCGCGTCGATGGCCCAGCCGTTGTCGGGCATGAGGTCGATGATGCCGCGGTCGGTGTACGGACCCAGGGGGTCACGCCCGGCGCTTTCCAGGACGTGCGTCCTGCGGGGCCCGCCGCTCTGCTCGATCGAGTAGTACAGGTACCAGCGGCCACCGACCATCTCCAGGTGCGGCGCCCACATGGCGCTCCCGCCGGTGCGGAAGACCAGGCGCTCCGGGGCGTCGCGCAGACCGGCCAGCGTCGGCGACCGACGCATGACGATGTCGGACGACCACGTGGTGGCGACGTAGTAGTAGAAGCCCTCGTGGTACACCAAGGTCGGGTCGGCGCTGTTCGGTGCGCCGACCGCCGGATTGGTGAAGGAGGGGCCGGGCGCCGCCTCGGCCCGGGGGGATCCGATGAGGTTGATGCTCATCATGGTGACGAGAGCTACCGCGAACAGGAGAAGTCGTCCTGTCGATGTTCGTTGTCGAGCGAATGACACCGTGCCTCCTGGGGCGTCGGTCGTGCTGGGTGAGGGGCAAAAGAAGCTGGAGAGCGGTCAGGGTCGGGCACCGGGGCCGTTCCTCGCGCACACCACACGCGAGGAGCGGCCCCGGGGTGGGTGGCCCGGGTGGCCCGTCGCGGATCGGTGACAGGTCAGTACCCGACGCGGAAGGTCGCGTCGGCACGGTCGCCGGCGTTCACCGCCTCATCGACGCGCAGAGCGAGGCCCGCGTGCCGGAGATGGCGTGCGGGGTGGTTGAGGGAGCGGAAGGACGACCAGTCCGGGTCCGCCGGACCCGGCTCACGAGGGAACGTGGCGGCCCGGCAGAGCGAAGAGGTCATGCGTGTGCAGGGCATGACGCAGTGGAGCAGCGGTGCTTTCGGCCTCCGCCGGCCCGGACCCTTCGTTCTCGCGGCCACCGAGAAGGCGCCCGGTGTCCGTCGCCCGGCAGCGTCGGTTTCCCTGACCGGCCCGACGCGGTCAACCGCGAACTCCCCTCGTCAGCGGCTTGCCCGCGGTGGGCACGAACGCCGGACCGAGGGCGGTGAGCAGCACGTAACGTAGCTCACGCATCCACCACCGACAACCCCTTCTGTTATCGATAACACTCGTGTGCCGACCGGCAGTTCACTGCCGGTCGGCATCTGAACAGGCGGACCGCGGAACCGCCCTCCTCCGTCACGCCGCCTCCTCGCCGGCGCGGCCGATGTCAATGCTTCGCGACGTTTGGCCAGGGCTTGTCCGGCGAACAGGAGCCGCCCGCCGCAGAGTTCGGCCGACACGAGGAGTTGTTTCCGAGGGATTGAGCCGACGAACAAGCACTGTTAACGTTCACATCGCTTGAGGCCTCCTTCGACCGCTCGTCGGTGAGGGCCGGGCCGATTCACCGCGTACCCGCTCTACTCGTTCTCGGGAGGAGCCGTGTCGTCCAGAAAAGACCCTTCGTGACCGCGCCGTCCTCGAAGGGCCGCTGCCGGGCCGACCGCCGAGCGGGCGGGTGGGCGCACGGCTCGTGGGCACAGCCTTCCCCGGCGCCCTCCGCTTTCCCGCGCGCGGGCCCGGCCGCCCCGCCCGCGCTGCTCCCGCCCGGAGCGAACGCAGGACACCGGCCCGCTGCCGCCCTCGCATCATCGACGAAGGAGATTCCCGTGAGGCTCAGAAGTCGCGGTCTGCTCACCGCGTCGGCCGTCCTGGCCGTGCTGTCGATCGGTATACCCGCCCCCGCCTCGGCGGCTGCGCCCACCCCGGCGGCGACGTTCGTGAATCCGATCGCCCAGCAACGCGCCGATCCGCACATCCACAAGCACACGGACGGCTTCTACTACTACACCGCGACCGTTCCCGCCTACGACCGCATCATCCTCCGCCGGGCCACCACGCTTCAGGGGCTGTCGACCGCCCCCGAGACAACGATCTGGACCAAGCACGCCACCGGTGACATGGGCGCACACATCTGGGCCCCGGAGATCCACTTCATCGACGGCAAGTGGTACGTCTACTTCGCCGCTGCCCCCGCCGACGACCCCTGGGCGATCCGTCCGTACGTCCTGGAGTCGAGTGCCGCCAATCCGCTCACCGGCGCCTGGAGCGAGAAGGGGAGGATCAGTCTGCCGCTGAACACGTTCTCCCTGGACGCCACCACCTTCGTGCACAACGGCACCCGCTACCTGAGCTGGGCACAGACCGACCCCGCGGTCGGCGACGGCACGGGCATCTACATCGCCCGGATGTCCAACCCCTGGACCATCAGCGGTCGCCCGGCCCGCATCGCCTCCCCCACCCACGCGTGGGAGACCAGAGGCCACCGGGTCAATGAGGGGCCGGCCTTCATCAGCAAGGGCGACAAGGTCTTCATGACCTTCTCCGCCAGTGCCACCGACAGCAACTACTGCCTGGGGCTCCTGACGGCCGACCGGACGGCCGATCTGCTGAACCCCGCCTCCTGGTCCAAGAAGCCCACGCCCGTCTTCACCAGCAACACGGCCACGAGCCAGTACGGTCCGGGCCACAACTCCTTCACCGTCTCCGAGGACGGCGCGTCGGACATCATGGTCTACCACTCCCGTACCTACCGGGACATCAACGGCGACCCGCTGAACGACCCCAACCGGCAGACCCGGATGCAGAAGCTGTACTGGAACAGCGACGGCACTCCCAACTTCGGCATACCCGTCGCCGAAGGCCCCACCCCCGTCCGCTTCTCCTCGTTCAACTTCCCCGACCGGTACATCCGCCACTCAGGTCTGCGCGCCCGGGTGGAGGCGAACGTCACCGACCTCGCCGACTCGCAGTTCCGCATCGTCAGCGGACTGGCCGGCAACGGCACGGTCTCCCTGGAGTCGGCGAACTTCCCCGGCCACTACCTGCGCCACAAGGGGTTCGAGGTCTGGCTGGAGAGGAACGACGGATCCTCTCTGTTCTCCGGTGACGCCTCCTACCACCGCAGGCCCGGTCTGGCCGACGCGTCGGCCGGTCTCTCCTTCGAGTCGTTCAACTACCCGGGCCGCTACCTGCGGCACTACGACAGCCTTCTGCAGTTGCAGCCGGTGAACTCGGCGCTGGACCGGGCCGACGCCACCTACTCCACCACGTAGGCAGTGGCTCTTCGATCGGCCTATCGCTGTTGTCGTCAGTGGTAGGTCGTCAGGGTGGGGCATGCCCGGATCATGGGCGTACGCGTTTCCGTGCGCGGGAGTGATCGTCTCCCAGTAACTCCTGTCGTCCAGCCCGCCCCTCCCGAAGCACCGTGTCGAGCTCCGGGAGGGGTGGGCCCTCTGGTGGTCCGCCCCGACGAGAACAGACAACGTCCGCGAGGCGGTGTCCGTCCTGGACGACCGGCGGCTCGATCCGTGCGTCGAGGCCATCGGTGACAGTGACGGGCGAGCGCCGGCAGAGCGCCGCATGGGGTGTGCCGTCGAGTGGCCGATGGCACACCACAGAACCTCGAAGAGGCCCACGCCGGACGGGCGCGGAAAAGCGCTGTCGCGGGCGTACAGCGGGGCCACGGGGGGGGGAGGGATACGGGCCGGAGGGAATACGGGCCGTCGAACCAAGGACGGCCCGCTTCCGATCCGCGCCCGGGTCCCCAGGTGTTCGAGAGACAGCTCGGGCGCATCGGGGGTCGAGGCACAGCCGTCGGGCGGCCGCGGCGCAGGAGCCGGATGCCGTCCGGGGCGTTGATCCTCAGCGGCGCGCGGCGGCCGTGCGGTTCCTCGCAGGACTGCCTCGTGGCGCGCCACAGCAGCGGCCCACCCACGTGACTGTCGGGCCCGGACGGTGCCCCGGCCGCATCCGCGGTCGGGGCACCGTCCGCACCGGCGGGGGCCGTTCGGTACAGCGCACCCCCCGCCGGGCACCCCCGCTCGGTGCTGCGGCGAGCGATCCGCCGGGCGGGCGGGCAGGCCCGCCGGGTGGACAGCCTTCGGTGTGGACGCTGCGGCTCTCGTCGGCGAGCACCGGCGAGCGCCTCGGGCTGACCGGCCGGGCGGGGCTTCCCTCCTGCGGGAGGGCCGCGTCACGCCTCGGCCCGGGTCACATCCCCTGGGCGAGCCGGTGGTACGCCTGGTTCCAGCGGAGACGGTCCGCGAAGTCGTGGGCCGTCGTGCTGTCGTCGATCATCACCAGTTCGGTGCCGGCCATCTGCGCGAAGTCACGCAGCACATCCGAGCCCACCGTGGTGAGAACCGTGTGGTGCGGGCCGCCGGCCATCAGCCAGCACTCGGCGGAGGTGGACAGCGAGGGCCGCGGCTCCCACACGGCCCGCGCCACCGGCAGGCACGGCAGCGGCTCGTCCGGCAGGACGACATCGATGTCGTTGGCGACGAGCCGGAAACGGTCGCCCATGTCGGCCAGACCGATCACCGTGGCGGGGCCGGCCGCGGCGTCGAACACCAGGCGCACCGGGTCCTCACGCCCGCCGATCGACAGGGGGTGGATCTCGCAGGACGGCCGGGCGTCAGCGATCGAGGGGCAGACTTCGAGCATGTGGGCGCCAAGGGTCTTGGGCGTGCCGGGCCCGAAGTGGTAGGTGTAGTCCTCCATGAACGAGGCCCGCGGTCCCATGGCCTTCGCGGCGGCGAGCAGTGCGGAGGTCTTCCAGTCGCCCTCGCCTCCGAAGCCGTAACCCTCGGCCATGAGCCGCTGGACGGCCAGGCCGGGGAGCTGACGCAGTCCGCCGAGGTCCTCGAAGTTGGTGGTGAAGGCGCCGAAGCCGCCCTGTTCCAGGAACCGGCGCAGACCGGCCTCGATGGCGGCCGCATCGCGCAGCGAGGAGTGGCGATCGCCGCCCCGCATCAACTCCGGTGTCAGTCGGTAGAGTTCCGAGTACTCGCCGACGAGCTTGTCGATCTCGGCCGCGGTCACGGCGTCGACGAGCTCGACGAGGTCGTTGACGCCGTAGGTGTTGACGCTGACGCCGAACCGGAGTTCCGCCTCCACCTTGTCGCCCTCGGTCACGGCCACGTCGCGCATGTTGTCACCGAACCGCGCCAGACGGAGGTTGCGCATGCGGTGGATGCCGGTGGCCGCCCGGACCCAGTCGTCCACCCGCCTGACGACCTCCGGGTCGGCCACATGGCCCACCACGGTCTTGCGGGCCACCCCGATGCGGGTCTGTATGTAGCCGAACTCACGGTCGCCGTGGGCGGCCTGGTTGAGGTTCATGAAGTCCATGTCGATGGACGACCACGGCAGTTCCCGGTTGAGCTGGGTGTGCAGGTGCAGCAGCGGCTTGCGCAGCGCGTCGAGCCCGGAGATCCACATCTTCGCGGGAGAGAAGGTGTGCATCCACGCGACCACCCCGACACAGTCCGGGTCGGTGTTGGCCGCCTCCAGTGTCCGCCTGATGGCGGAGGCCTCGGTCAGGACCGGCTTGCCCACGATGTCGGCGCCGATCCGCCCGGAAGCGGCCAGCATCTCCTGGATCCTGGCCGACTGCTCCGCGACCTGGTTCAGGGTCTCGGCGCCGTAGAGGTGCTGGCTCCCCGTCAGGAACCAGATCTGCGGCTTGGTTGTGGTGTTCATCGGTCTTCCCCTCGTGGGCTCACTGGCCGTAGACGTTCTGGTAGCGCTCGTAGAGCCGGTCCACGGCGGCCGCGTCGATGGCGTCCGGGGTACCGAGCTGGTGGGCGTAATGGACGGTGCGGGCCACGTCCTCGACCATGACGGCCGCCTTCACCGCCGCACGCGCGTCGCAGCCGACGGTGAAGGGGCCATGGCTGCGCATGAGGACGGCGGGCGAGCGGCTGTCGCGGAGGGTTTCCACGATGCCGCGTCCGATGGAGTCGTCGCCGATCAGCGCGAAGGGGCCGACCGGGACCTCGCCGCCGAACTCGTCGGCGATCATGGTCAGCACGCACGGGATGGGTTCGCCGCGCGCGGCCCAGGCGGTGGCGTACGGCGAGTGGGTGTGAACCACGCCGCCGACCTCGGGCATGTGCCGGTAGACGTACGCGTGGGCGGCGGTGTCCGAGGACGGCGCCAGGTCGCCCTCGACCAGGTTGCCGTGCAGGTCGGTCACGACCATGGTGTCCGCGCTGAGGTCGTCGTAGGACACGCCGGAGGGCTTGATGACCATGAGGTCCTCCCCCGGAACGCGGGCCGAGACGTTTCCGGCGGTCCAGATCACCAGCCCGTATCGCGTCAGTTCGCGGTGCAGGTCAGCGACGGTCTGGCGGAGATTCTTCACGCTGTCGGCGGCGTCCATCACTTCTCCTTCGATTCGATGGCAGAGCGGCGCATGGCGCGCAGTCTGCGCATGACGTCGTTGCCGCCCCGGCCGAAGTGGTCGTGCAGGGCGGTGTACTCGGCGAAGAGCCGGTCGTAGGCGGCGGCCTCCGCGGGGCGCGGTCGGTAGACGGCCCGGTCGACCGAGCCCATGGCGGTGGCTGCGGACCGGACGTCGGGGTGCGCGCCCGCGGCCACGGCCGCGTGGAGCGCCGACCCGAGGGCCGGCCCCTGGGTGGAGCGGATGATCGACAGCGGCATGCCGAGGATGTCGGAGTAGAGCTGCATCAGGAACGCGTTGCGCACCAGGCCGCCGGCGATGATGACCTCATCGACGGGTACGCCCGCGGCGGTGAAGGTCTCCACGATCGTGCGCGTGCCGAACGCGGTGGCTTCGAGCAGTGCGCGGTAGACGTCCTCGGGCCGGGTGGAGAGGGTCTGTCCCAGAACCATCCCGGACAGTTCGTGGTCGACGAGCACCGAGCGGTTGCCGCTGTGCCAGTCGAGGGCGATCAGTCCATGCTCACCGACCCGCTGGTTCGCCGCCAGTTCGGTGAGCAGTTCATGGACGGAGAGGCCGCGTGCCCGGGCCTGCACGTGGCAGCTCTCGGGGACCTGGTGCTCGATGTACCAGGCGAAGATGTCCCCCACGCCGCTCTGCCCGGCCTCGTAGCCCCACAACCCGTCGACGATGCCGCCGTCGACCACGCCGCACATGCCGGGGACCTCGCGCAGGGTGTCGCCGTTGAGGACGTGGCAGGTGGAGGTGCCCATGATCGCGACCAGTTGGCCGGGCTCCACGGCGCCGGCCGCCGGTGCGGTGACGTGGGCGTCGACGTTTCCGACGGCGACCGCGATGCCCTGCGGCAGTCCGGTCCAGGCCGCGGCCTCGGCGCTCAGACCGCCGGCCCGGTCGCCGAGCCGGCCGATGGGCTGGTCCAGCTTCTCGGTCACGAAGTCGGCGAAGGCCGGGTTCAGTTGGGCGAGGAAGCCCGCGGCGGGGTACTCGCCGTCCTGGTGGATCCCCTTGTAACCGGCGCTGCAGGCGTTGCGTACGTACGCCCCGGTGAGTCGCCAGACGATCCAGTCGGCGGCCTCGACCCACCGCTCCATGGCCGAGTACACCTCGGGCGCCTCCTCCAGCAACTGCAGCGCCTTGGCGAACTCCCACTCCGAGGAGATCAGCCCTCCGTACCTCGGCAGCCACTTCTCCCCGCGTTCCCGCGCCAGGGCGTTGATCCGGTCGGCCTGCGGCTGGGCGGCGTGGTGGCGCCAGAGCTTGACGTAGGCGTGCGGATTCCCGGCGAGCTCGGGCAGGTCACACAGCGGGGTTCCGTCCCCGGTGGTCGGCACCATCGTGCAGGCGGTGAAGTCGGTCCCGATTCCGATCACTCGGGCCGGATCGACCCCGGCGTCCGCGATCGCGGCCGGCACGGCAATCCGCAGGACATCGAGATAGTCCTCGGGAACCTGCAGCGCCCAGTCGGGCGGGAGAGCCCGGCCCGTCGCGGGCAGGGTCCGGTCGATGACGCCGTGACGGTAGGCATGGACGCCCGTGCCCAGCTCGGCACCGTCGCGGACCCGCACCACTACGGCCCGCCCGGACAGCGTGCCGTAGTCGACACCGACTACGAGGGAGTCAGGTTCGTCGGCCATGAAGCCACCTTTGATCGTTCGTAGAAGGACATCCGAAGTGTTATCGCTAACAATCTGCGCGTCAAGACATCCACCGACAGGAATGTCTGGGCATGTGAGCGTGCTCAGGCAGGAATCAAGAAGATCGACCGAGGGCTTGGCTCAGTCGCGCGGAGCCGCGACGCTCTCCCGCGGGATGAGCGTGGGGTTGAGCGTGCGCAGCGAGGGCCCCGACTCGCCCTCGATCCGGGCCAGCAGAAGGCTGAGGGTCTCGGTGGCCACCCCGTCGAAGTCGGGGCGCATCGTGGTCAGCGGGGGCGAGAAGAACTCGGCCTCGGGTACGTCGTCGAATCCGACGATGCTCACGTCGCGAGGGACGCGACGGCCCCGCTCGGCCAGGGCGCGGATGGCTCCGAGCGCAAGGTGGTCGTTGGCCGCGAACACCGCGGTCACATCCGGCATACGGGCCAGCATCTGGCCCGCGCGATAGCCGGAGGCCGCGCTCCAGTCCGCGGAACTGACGGGCGGGATCTCCGCGCCGGCCTCTTGCAGAGCCCGCCGCCACCCGCGCGCCCGGCCGGCGGCGTCGAACCAGTCGGACGGGCCCGAGATGTGCCACACGGTCTGGTGCCCGGCCTCCAGCAGGTGCCGGGTGGCGGCGAAGGCGCCCTCCTCCTGGTCGACCGTGACCAGGGCTCCGCCCCGGCCGGGGTCCCCGTCGACGGCGACCAGGGGGACATCGGCCGGGATCTCCGCCAGCGCCTCGTCGGCGGAGGCGGTGGGGGCGATGACCACGATGCCGGCGACCCGCTGGTCGCGGTGGTGCTCCACCGCCGCGGCGATGGAGGAGCGGTCGAGGACGCGCACCCGCCGCACACTCACCGCGAAGCCCTGGGCCGCGGCGGCCAGTTCGAAGGCGGCCAGCATGGAGGTGGGCCCGTACAGGGTCGAGTTCTGCGCCACCACGCCGATCTGCTGGGACCGGCCGGTCACCAGGGTGCGCGCGGCGCGGTTGGGGCGGTACCCCAGCTCGGCGATGGCGGCACGCACTCTCAGCCGCGTCTGCTCCCGGACATTGGGATGCCCGTTGAGGACGCGGGAGACCGTCTGGTGGGAGACGCCGGCAAGCCGCGCCACATCCGTCATCGCCGGCTCGCGTACCCGGGCAGCCGCCGCGGTGTCCTCCACCTGCATCTCCTGACTCCGCCGTTTCTTCCTGCCCGACACCTGTGAGGGACCACGCAGGGACGCGGCACCCGAACCTTAACCAGGCTAGGGGGCCGACAGCCAGCGCACCCCTCCCCGCGTCCGCCGTGAGCCGGGCGCGGAACGCCCCGAGCCTCGTGAGCATCAAGGGCTTCTCAATGATGAGCGCTAACATATCTCATCCTCTCTCCCGCCTTCAGATGGGCAAAATCGCCGTAACGAAGGGGTTGACTGGGCAGATGTGAGCGTTCACTCTGATGCACCAGTGACTCCGGTCACGCGAAGCTCGCCACCCGAGTGGGCACAGTTGAGCACGGAGGAAGCAGTGTTGAAGAAGATCGCCACGGGTGTCAGCGTTCTGCTGCTCGCCACACTGACGGCGTGTGGTTCGGGGGGCTCCTCGGCCAAGGACGGCGACAGCGGCGAGCTCACCATGGGCTTCGCCCAGGTCGGCGCCGAGAGCGGCTGGCGTACGGCCAACACCAAGTCCATCCAGCAGTCCGCGAAGACAGCGGGCATCGAGCTGAAGTTCTCCGATGCCCAGCAGAAGCAGGAAAACCAGATCAAGGCCATCCGCTCCTACATCCAGCAGAAGGTCGATGTCATCGCCTTCAGCCCGGTGGTGGAGACCGGCTGGGACGCGGTGCTGCTGGAAGCCAAGCGGGCCCGCATCCCCGTGATCCTGACCGACCGCGCGGTCGACTCCGACGACGACACCCTGTACGAGACGTTCCTCGGCTCCGACTTCGTCGAGGAGGGCGAGAAGGCCGGCGAGTGGCTGGTCCAGAACACCGAGGGCCCCGTCAACGTGGTGGAACTGCAGGGCACCACCGGCGCCGCGCCGGCCATCGACCGCAAGAAGGGCTTCGAGGAGAAGATCGCCGCGCGCCCCGACATCAAGATCAAGGCCTCCCAGAGCGGCGACTTCACCCGCTCCGGCGGCAAGCAGGTCATGGAGGCCCTCCTGCGCTCCCACCCCGACGTCGACGTCGTCTACGCCCACAACGACGACATGGGCCTGGGTGCCATCGAAGCCATCAAGGCGGCCGGCAAGAAGCCCGGCAAGGACATCAAGATCATCACTGTTGACGCCGTCAAGGACGGGATGCAGGCGTTGGCCGACGGGGAGATCAACTACATCGTCGAATGCAACCCGCTCCTCGGCGACCAGCTCATGGAGCTCGCCAAGAAGGTCGTGGACGGCGAGAAGGTCCCCAAGCGGGTAGTCACCGAGGAGACCACCTTCACGCCCGAGCAGGCGAAGAAGGCGCTGCCCGACCGGCAGTACTGATCCAAGAGCTCCAGTCCCTGCCACCGCGCCCCTCGTGCCGGTGGCAGGGGCTGCACCCACGACGAAAGCACTGGTCATGACCGATTCCTCCGCGCCTACCGGCACCCCGGTGGTCGAGATGCGCGACATCAGCGTCGAGTTCCCCGGCGTCAAAGCTCTCTCGGGTGTCGACTTCCGTCTGCTCCCCGGTGAAGTGCACGCTCTGATGGGCGAGAACGGGGCAGGCAAGTCCACCCTCATCAAGGCACTCACCGGCGTGCACCCTCCGACGACAGGCGTCATCCACCTGCATGGCGAACCGATCGCTTTCGACGCGCCCGGCCAAGCGCAGGATGCCGGGATCAGCACCGTCTACCAGGAGGTCAACCTCCTGCCCAACCTCTCGGTGGCGGAGAACATCCTGCTGGGCCGCGAGCCACGCCGGCTGGGACACATCGACGGACGGGCCATGCGCGCGCGGGCGAAGGAACTGCTCACCCGCGTCGGGCTGTCCATCGACCCCGGCTCTCTTCTGGGCTCCCACCCGATCGCTGTGCAGCAACTCGTGGCGATCGCGAGGGCGCTGGTCGTGGACGCACGCGTCCTGGTGCTGGACGAGCCCACCTCCAGCCTGGACGCCGACGAGGTCGCCGAGCTCTTCCGCATCGTGCGCGTGCTGCGCGACGACGGAGTGGCCATCCTTTTCGTCTCCCACTTCCTCGACCAGGTCTACGAGATCGCGGACCGCATGACCGTCCTGCGCAACGGCTCACTCGTCGGCGAGTACCTGCCGTCCGAGATGAACCACATCGAACTCGTCGCAGCGATGCTCGGCCGCGAACTGGGAGTGCTGGAGGAGGTGCAGCGGCGCTCGGAGGCGCGGGCTCCCGGCACCGCGCCGCTCCTCACCGCCGTCGCCCTGGGCCGTACGGGAGCGATCGCCCCCGTCGACCTGGAGATCCACGCCGGGGAGGTCGTCGGTCTGGCCGGTCTGCTCGGCTCGGGCCGCACCGAACTGGCCCGCATGCTCTTCGGCGCGGACCGCGCGCATACCGGAACTCTCACGTTCGACGGCCGGGAGCACCGCCCCCGCGGCCCCCGGGCGATGATCGCCCAGGGCGTGGCCTTCTGCTCCGAGGACCGCAAGGCCGAAGGGGTCGTCGCCGACCTCAGTATCCGCGACAACCTCGTGCTCGCCCTGCAGGCCGCCCGGGGGTGGGCACGCCCCATCCCGCGGCGCACCTCCGACGCGCTGGTGAGGGAGTACATAGAGAAGCTGGACATCCGTCCTGCCGACCCCGACGCCATCATGAGCACCCTTTCCGGCGGAAACCAGCAGAAGGTGCTGCTCGCACGCTGGCTGGTCACCAAGCCCCGGCTGCTCATCCTCGACGAACCCACCCGGGGCATCGACATCGGCGCCAAGGCGCACATCCAGAAGGTCGTGGCCGACCTCGCAGGTGAGGGCATGGCGGTGCTGTTCATCTCCGCCGAACTGGAAGAAGTGGTACGCGTGTCCGACCGGGTCGTCGTCCTGCGCGACCGGCACAAGGTGGCCGAACTGACCGGCCAGGACGTGTCGGTGGACAAGATCATGTCTGTTATCGCCGCTCCGAGCGACAACCACACCGCGGCGGTGGCTTCGTGACGCGCGGGCGGCTGCTGTGGCCGCTCGTCGCCCTGGGCGCGCTGATCGTCCTCAACATCGCCGTCGAGCCGTCCTTCGTGGAACTCCGGATCCAGGACGGGCACCTCTTCGGCAGCATGGTCGACATCCTGCGCAACGGAGCGCCGACGCTCCTGATCGCCGTCGGCATGACTCTGGTCATCGCCACCCGCGGCATCGACCTGTCCGTGGGAGCCGTCGCCGCCATCGCCGGCGCGATCGCCTGCACCTACATATCCGGCGGCGGGAACGCGGCGACCGCGGTGCTGCTGGCTCTGAGCGTCTGCGTCCTGCTCGGGCTGTGGAACGGCTTCCTGGTCTCCGTCCTCGGGATCCAGCCGATCATCGCCACCCTGGTCCTGATGACGGCGGGCCGCGGCGGCGCCATGCTGCTCACCGAGGGCCAGATCGTCACCGTCAAGGATCCGCTCTACCGGCAGATCGGCTCGGGCTTCCTCGTCCTGCCGATCGCGATCCTGATCAGCCTCGCCGTCCTGACGGCCGTCGCCCTCATCACCCGCCGAACCGCGCTGGGCATGCTCATCGAAGCCGTGGGGATCAACCCCAAGGCGGGCGAGCTCGCGGGTGTACGCTCCCGCACGATCATCTGGACGGTCTACGTCTTCGCCGGTCTGTGCGCGGGGGTCGCGGGCCTGATGATCAGCTCCAACGTGAACGCCGCCGACGCCAACAACGCCGGTCTGTGGATCGAGATGGACGCCATCCTCGCGGTCGTCATCGGGGGCACCTCGCTGGCCGGAGGAAGGTACTCCCTCGCCGGGACGATGCTGGGCGCTCTCGTGATCCAGACGCTGACCACCACCGTCTACACCATCGGTGTCCCGACCAACGTCACGCTGATCTTCAAGGCCGTCGTGGTGATCGCCGTCTGCCTGCTCCAGTCGCCCCGGACGACGAGGATGCTCCGCGCACGCCGTAAGACCGCCGTTCCTACGTCCCGCTCCCAGGAGGTGGCCGCCGGATGAGCACCTTGGCTCTTTCCTCCGCGCGCTTTCCCCAGCGTTTCCTGCCCGTGATCGCCACCTTCGCGGTGTTCGTGGTCACCTTCGGAGCCGGATCGGTCCGGTACGAGAACTTCGCGTCGGGGCAGGTGGTCGCGAACCTGTTCGTCGACAACGCCTTCCTCATCGTCCTCGCGGTGGGCATGACCTTCGTCATCCTGACCGGCGGCATCGACCTCTCGGTCGGCGCGGTCGCCGCCCTCTCGACCATGATCGCCGCGGCCACGCTCAACGCGGGATGGCCTCCGCTGCTGTCGATCATCACGGTCCTCGGTTCCGGCGCCACCCTGGGTCTGCTCATGGGTCTGGTCATCCACCACTTCGAAGTCCAGCCCTTCATCGTCACGCTGGCAGGCATGTTCCTGGCCCGCGGGCTGTGCTTCCTCATCAGTGTCGAGTCGGTCTCCATCACCGAGCCCGCGTTCCGTGAGTTCGCGAGCGGGGCCATCACGCTGCCGGGCGACATCACCCTGACCTACAGCGTCGTGATCGCGCTGGCCGTGGTCCTGGCCGCCCTGTACGTCCTGCACCTGACCCGCTTCGGCCGGACCGTCTACGCGGTGGGCGGCAGTGAGTCCTCGGCCCGCCTGATGGGCTTGGCCACCAGCCGGGCCAAGGTCGGCGTCTATGTGGTGAGCGGTTTCTGCTCCGCGCTGGGCGGCCTGATCTTCAGCCTCTACATGCTCTCCGGCTACGGTCTGCACGCCGTCGGCATGGAACTCGACGTCATCGCCGCCGTCGTCATCGGAGGGACCCTCCTCGCGGGCGGGACCGGCTACCTGGTGGGGTCGGTGGTGGGGGTGCTGGTCCTCGGCACCGTACAGTCGTTGATCTCCTTCGAGGGCACGCTCAGTTCCTGGTGGACGAAGATCGTCATCGGCGCTCTCCTGCTGGCCTTCATCGTGCTCCAGCGTCTGATCGTCCGTCGGCAGGCCTGAGCCAGAGGCCGGCCGACGCGGCTGCGGCCCGTCGGGCACCCCTGCACAACGCCATCAGCGGCGGAGTTCGGCACGGCCCGGTGGTCCGGGCGGGCCAGCTCACCGGGCTCACATCCGAGGTCCGCAGCCCCGGCCTCCCGGCCCGGGACCGAGATGGGCCAGCGGGGAGATTCCCTCGGCCGGAGCGAGGAGCGCCACGCAGGGCACGGGGTGCGTCGGTGACAGAAGGTGCGCCACATCGAACGGAGTTCCTGGGAAGCGAAGCTCGGTGACCTGCGCACCGCGGGGTGACCGCGCACCCCACCCGGTTGTGCGCCACTGCCGCTGCGAGCCCGTCGCCGGCCCGCCGAACGCCTGGGCTGCGCGGCCGGGTGGGCTAACCTGCCCGGATGAGTCTCCTTGATGACGTGGCCGAGCGCGACGGCCGACGGTGCTGGGTGTGCGACGAGGCGGTCGACCTCGACACGTCGGTGAACGACCCGCGGGGGCCCAGCGTCGACAGCCGGACCGCCGACCGGAAGGCCAAGGTCGCCGAGCGGCTCGCGCACCGCGGATGCAACACCCGCAAGGGTGCGGTCAAAGTGGTCATCGCCTGGCCGGACCACCTGTACGTGGTCGAACCCGCGCCGCTGATCACCGTTGCCGGGAGGCTGGAGCGCAAGGGGGGCCGCGAGATGGTGGGCCGTTGTCCGACCAGGCGGGACGCGCAGGAAGCGGCGGACTGGCTGGTGGACCGGTTCTCCCGACTGGTGCCCGGGCTGCCGGTGACCGCCGACATCGAGCCGGGCGGCGGCCAGTTCCTCGCCTACCTGGCCTCCGGCCGCCGCTGACCAGGCATCACCCGTTCTCCTCCGAGGCCCACACGGCCGGGAGAACATCCCGCCCCCGTCGCCACTTCTTCACGCCGATGCCGACGCCCTGTACGACAAGGGCGTCGGCATCGACCGTGGGGCGGGTCGGCTTCCTCTCGCCGGGACCTCGGCCTGGTGCTCGTCCGCGCTGCCCCCAAACGGACTCCCGCACCGCGCAGGCGGCGTCCGCACCCGCCGACTGTCGGCGGTCAGGAAATCCTCCCGTCGGCGTTCGGGGGGCTATCAGCCCAGGAAGCTCAATGCGAGCGAAACCCCCTGCCGATGCCATGGCCGGCGGCCGCGAAACGTGTGCGGCCCGCAACACTGACACCCTTCGCGCTACTGGCGGATACCCCTACTCACAAAGGTCATCAGGTGCAGAACATTCAGTTCCGTGAACTTCTAGGGGCACCCCTGGCCAACGGCGATACGGACACAGACTGGGAAGCCGTTGAAAGAAGGAACCACATCACTCTACCCGCCGACTACAAGGAGTTCGTCTCCGCTTACGGGCCGGGGTGCATCAATGATCAGGTTTACCTCTTTCATCCACGAGCCGCGAGAGGAGATCACGGCCTGCGCCTCGAATCGCTATGGGATCAGGCATCCCTCTCGTACGGAGAGACGGCTCAAAGTGATCCCCATGCGCACCGGCACCCCATACACCCGGAAGAGGGCGGATACTTTGCAGTTGCTAGATCAATTTCAGGCAACCACATCTTTCTTGTTCCCCCTGACGAGCACAGAAAGCAGTGGCAGGTCGCGGTGGAAATGGGGGCGTGGTTCATTTTCGAGATGACCTTTACCAATTTCCTCCGGGCTGCGCTGCGCGAGGAACTTGACGTTCCCGTTATTCAAGGGGAGCCGTCATTCGAGCAGATAGGGGACATCGGTTTCGAGTAACGTCAAGCAGAACTGCCGCTCGGCTCCCAGAACGCGCACCGCCAGGCTCGGCTCTTCAGCGATCCTCAACGGATTGCGACCAGATCCCGGCAACCACGTCGTCAACCTGCGGCATCGCGGGTCGGTCCGGGGCGCCGCCCCAGCACCCGGTGGCGGCCATGAGGCTGTTCCGACAGCCGCGCACGGCCATCCGCAGGGCCCCCCAGGGTCTCCAGGGCCTGCGACCAGGGACTGCACCGCGACCGGCATTGGCCGGCACCGCTGACGCGCCCCTGCCAGGCCGCGGGCATGCGTCAACCCTGGCGATGAGGTGGCTGACCAGATACACGGTCCCCCTCGCTCCCAGTCGGCCTGGGCATCAACTCCACCCCTCACCCCCCCGGCGATCGCCTCGCCGTGCACTCCGACGCGGACGCTTTCACGTCACGTCACGTCACGTCACCTCACGGCCGTCGCCGGCGCAGCCACGGGGTGACGCCCACGTCAGCGCCACTTCGGAACGACATTCATTTTCATGTAGGGTCGTTCCCGTCCACCACCCGCCCACGGAGGTCACCATGGCCGTACCCAAACGCAAGATGTCGCGCAGCAACACCCGGCACCGCCGCGCACAGTGGAAGGCCGTGACGCCTCAGCTCACGACCGTGACCGTGGACGGCGTGCCGTACCGCGTCCCCCAGCAGCTGGCCCGGGCGTACGAGCGCGGTCTGCTCCGTCCCGAAGGCTGATACCCGCATGCACACCGCCGCCCCCGCACCGCTCCTTCCCGTCACCGTCCTGTCGGGCTTCCTCGGCGCCGGCAAGACGACCCTGCTCAACCACGTCCTCACCAACCGGGAGGGCCTGCGCGTCGCCGTCATCGTCAACGACATGAGCGAGATCAACATCGACGCCGCCCTGGTACGCGGCGGCGATGCGGCCTTGTCGCGCACCGAGGAACGCCTGGTTGAGATGACCAACGGGTGCATCTGCTGCACCCTGCGGGACGACCTGCTGGAGGAGGTGGACCGGCTGGCGCGCGAGGGGCGCTTCGACTACCTGCTGATCGAGTCGTCCGGGATCTCGGAGCCCATGCCGGTGGCCGCCACCTTCGCCTTCGCCCGCGACGACGGGGCCACCCTCAGCGACCTGGCCCGCCTCGACACGATGGTCACGGTCGTGGACGCCGCCAACTTCCTGCCCGAGCTGGCCGGCGGTGACGAACTGGCCGAACGGGGCCTGGACCAGTACGAGGACGACGAACGCACGGTCAGCGACCTGCTGATGGACCAGATCGAGTTCGCCGACGTCATCGTCATCAACAAACTCGACCTCGTCGATGACGCGGCCGCCGACCGGCTCCGGGCCGCTCTCGCCCGCCTGAACCCAGCCGCTCACCTCGTGCCCGCGGTGCGAGGTCGCGTACCCGTCGGCGAGGTCCTGGGCACGGCCCGGTTCGACCTGGAGCGGGCGCAACAGGCTCCGGGCTGGGTGATGGAGCTCAACGGCGACCACGTCCCCGAGACGGAGGAGTACGGCATCTCCTCCACCGTCTTCCGCTCCGCGGAGTTGTTTCACCCGGGGCGGCTGTGGACCTTCCTGACCGAGTCGCTCGACAGCGGCACCCACGGACAGGTCCTGCGCTCCAAGGGCTTCTTCACTCTCGCCAGCCGGCCCCGGGTGACGGGACTGTGGTCACAGGCCGGCTCGGTGGCGCGCTTCGAGCCGTCCGCCGCGCGGGCCGCCGACAACCGCTACGCCCAGGA
This sequence comes from Streptomyces sindenensis, assembly GCF_014649035.1. Classification (GTDB taxonomy): domain Bacteria; phylum Actinomycetota; class Actinomycetes; order Streptomycetales; family Streptomycetaceae; genus Streptomyces; species Streptomyces sindenensis. The sequence goes on along the minus strand of NZ_BMSG01000044.1, from coordinate 32,931 downwards.
ACTCGTGTTCATCGGCACGCACCTGGACACGGACTCGCTGCGGGCGGCTCTGACCGTCTGTCTCATGCGGGAGGGCGAAGAGCCGCCCGCCGAGGACCCCTCCCCCGCGTGGGACACCTACGGGTTCGACGAGAGCTGCGCTCACGAGCACGCCCCCCTCGCAAGCGCGACGGGGCACTGAGACTCCGGGCCGGACGGTGGTCGCAGCCACGGCACCGTCCGGTCCGGTACACACCGGGCAGGAAGGCAACCCAAGGGCGGGGAGGGGCCTCTCCCAGGACCGGGGCGGCGGCCTCGGCCCCAGGCGCTGCCCCAGGGAGCGGCAGCGCCGCCGGGCACCCATGGCGGGGCCCAGCGGGCTGCGCGGTGGTGGGCGGAGTTCAGGCGACGACAACCGTCCCGGTCCCCTCCCCCGCCGCGTCGGATCCATCGACGGTCACCCGGAAGACCCGGTCGGCCCCCTCCGCCGTGACGCGGGCGCCGGCCCCGTCCCGCACGACGTGGAACTCCACCGCCGGGGCGCCGGTCAGGTCCGGCACGGTGACCGTGCGCGCGTCCGTACCGGTGCCGAAGATCCGCAGGGTGAGGCCGTCCAGCCAGTCCCCGTCCGGGCGCTGGTCGTCGGCGCCCCACGGGAGTACGGCTCCGTCCCTGACCAGCAGCGGCAGACTGTCGAAGCCGTGCGTCTCGTGCCGCCAGGCGGGGCCGGTGACGCGTTCGCCGGTCAGCAGTGAGGTCCAGGTGCCCTCGGGGACGTAGTACTCGACCTCGCCGTCCTCGGTGAAGACCGGCGCGACCAGCAGGTCCGGGCCGAGCATGTACTGCCTGTCCAGGGTGCGGCAGGCGGGGTCGCCGGGGAACTCCACCAGCATGGGCCGCATCATCGGGATGCCCGTACGGTGCGCCTCGGCGGCAACTCCGTAGAGGTAGGGCATGAGGCGGTGCTTGAGCAGGGTGAACTTCCGTGCCACGTCGACGGCTTGCTCGCCGAACTCCCACGGCACCCGGTAGGAGACGTTGCCGTGGAGCCGACTGTGCGAGGACAGCAGGCCGAAGGCCAGCCAGCGTTTGAAGACCGCCGGGTCGGGGGTGCCCTCGAAGCCGCCGATGTCGTGGCTCCAGAAACCGAAGCCGGACAGGCTCAGCGACAGCCCGCCGCGCAGGGACTCGGCCATGGCGGTGAAGGAGGCGAAGCAGTCACCGCCCCAGTGCACCGGGAACTGCTGTCCGCCCGCCGTCGCCGACCGGGCGAAGAGCACCGCCTCCCCCGCTCCGCGCTCCTTCTCCAGAAGTTCGAAGACGGTGCGGTTGTAGATCTGCGCGTAGTAGTTGTGCATCCGCTCCGGGTCGGAGCCGTCGTGCCAGACGACGTCCGTGGGGATGCGCTCGCCGAAGTCCGTCTTGAAGCAGTCGACACCCTGGTCGAGCAGAAGACGCAGCTTGTCGTTGTACCAGGCGCGGGCGGCCGGGTTGGTGAAGTCGACGAGCGCCATCCCCGGCTGCCACAGATCCCACTGCCAGACGTCACCGTTGGCGCGCCTCACCAGGTAGCCGCGTTCGGCGCCCTCCGCGAACAGGGCCGACTTCTGGGCGATGTAGGGGTTGATCCACATGCTGATGCGCAGGCCCCGCTCCTTGAGGCGGGCCAGCATCGCCTCGGGGTCGGGGAAGACCTCCGGGTCCCACAGGAAGTCCGACCACTGGTACTCGCGCATCCAGAAACAGTCGAAGTGGAAGACGCTGAGCGGGATCCCGCGCTCCGCCATGCCGTCGACGAAGGAGGTGACGGTCTGCTCGTCGTAGGACGTGCAGAAGGACGTGGTCAGCCACAGGCCGAAGGACCAGGCCGGCGGCAGCGCGGGTCTGCCGGTCAGGGCCGTGTAGCGGGACAGGACGTCCTTCGGCGTCGGGCCGGCGACGATGTAGTACTCCAGCGACTGGTCCTCGACGCTGAACTGCACCTGCCCGACCGACTCCGAGCCGACCTCGAAGGAGACCTTGCCGGGGTGGTTGACGAAGACGCCGTAGCCGCGTGAGGACAGGTAGAACGGGATGTTCTTGTAGGCCAGTTCGCTGCTGGTGCCACCGTCGGCCTGCCAGATGTCGACGGTCTGCCCGTTCTTGACGAACGGGGTGAAGCGCTCACCGAGTCCGTAAACGTACTCCCCTACGTCCAGGGCCAGTTGGGCGATCATGTGGTGTGTGCCGTCGGGTGCGGTCGCGAATGCCGTGCCCTTCGGGTCCACCCCGGTGAGGCGCCGGCCGTCGGCATCGAGGAAGGAGATGCCCCAGGGGCCCTCACCGTCCATCCGCAACGTCAGTGGCCCGCTGGTGAGTTCCGTTGCCGCACCGTCCCGGCGGGTGCGGGCCGCGGGCGCCGTGGTGTCGTCCGGCAGGATCGTGAAGTCCGGCCCCCGGCGGGCCTTGCCCGCGTGATGGGTGGTACGGACGCCGATGACGCCCTCGGCCGGGGAGAAGCACTCGACGGTGATCAGCGGGGTGTTGAGCGTGTCGCCGCGCGCCGCGACACGCTTCACCGCGGCGTACGCGGTGAACCGGTCGGCCTCGACGCGCAGATCACGGATCTCGGTCGCGTACGAGGCTCGGACGCCCTCGCGCATGAGCCAGAAGCCGTCGGTGAACTTCATGCGGTCTCCTTCGTGGCGGGAACGACGTCCACGCGGGCGAGGCGCACGGTGCCCCGGAGGCCGATGCCCATCTCGTGCACCCCCCGGAGGTCCAGCGCGGCCTCGAAGGTGCGGTACGCGTACGGTCCGCCGGTGTCCGGGAGCTGGAGCGCCAGGCTGTGGCCGCTCACGCTCACGGTGATGCTCCCCTCGCCCGAGGCCAGGAACCTCAGTCCGGACACCCCCTCGCCGAAGTCGCACGCCCGGTAGACGAGGCTCCCCTCCTCGTCGGCGGACGCGGGCGCCACGACGTCACCCTCCGTCTTCGTGCGGTCGAGGATCTCCGTGTCCTTCTGCCGGTCGTAGTCGACGGCCTCCAGACCGTGCGTCGCCACCGGCCGGGGGCCCTGTGCCTCTCCGTCGACGACCGCTGACGCGATGAGCCGGATGTCGGCGCTCGACGCTCCCGCGAGGATCTCGTAGGTGCCCGGCTCCACGGTCCACCGGCCGTGTGCCACACTCCAGTGCCCCAACTCCTCCACGGGCAGTTCGCATGCGATGTGCTCCGCCGCGCCGGGCGCAAGGTGCACCCGACGGTGGGCGACCAGCTTGCGCCGCGGCAGATCCCGGGGATCGCCGAGGCCGGGGAGCCGGCGCCCCGGTCCCTCGCGGGCGGGTTCGGCCGTCTTGGCGGGTCCGGCCGCCCGTACGTAGAGCTGCACCACCTCGTCGGCGGCGGGCCCGCCGTCGTTGGTGACGGTCAGTGCCACGCGCAGCCGCTCGCCGTCCACCTCCGTGCGCAGGGCCGAGTACGTGAAGTCGGCGTAACCGAGGCCGTGGCCGAACGGGAAGAGGGGCGTGCCGTCGAAGTAGAGGTACGTCTGCCGGGAGCCGATGATGTCGTAGTCGAGCAGGCCGGGCAGATCGTCGTCGCTCGCGTACCAGGTCTGCGGGAGCCGGCCCGCCGGGGACACGTCGCCCGCGAGGACGCGGGCGAGCGCGGTACCAGCCGCCTGCCCCCCGTGGGCCGTCCAGAGCAGGGCCGGCAGTCCGTCCGCCGCGTCGCCGACCGCGTAGGGGTAGGCGGAGGCCAGGACGAGGACCGTACGGGGGTTGGCGGCGTGCGCGGCGCGCCACAGCCGGTCCTGCTGGGCGGGGAGGGCGAGGGTCGTACGGTCCTCGGTCTCGCGGCCGTTGATATGGGGGTCGTTGCCCGCCACGACGACCACGGTGTCGGCGGCCGCGGCGACGCGGGCCACCGCGTCGGCGCCGCGCTCGACGGTCTCCCGTTCGAAGACCGTGGCGTCGTTCCGGGAGATCTTCCCGCCCGCGTCGGCAACCTTCGCGCCGTCGGCGGCGACCGAGACGTACCCACCGGTCCCGAGGTGCAGCAGGCGGTACCCGTCGGCGGTTCCCTCCACCGCTTCCAGGCGGAACGTCTCCTGGACGACCCAGCCGCCCGGCTCGTCCGCGGACGCCCTGACGTACCCGTCGTCGGCGACGGAGAGATGGAGCCCCTCGTCGGTACGCAGGGTCAGGACGCCGTCGCCCCAGTCGACGAGGGCCAGTTCGGTTGGCTCGTCGCCGCAGGTCAGCGGAGGCAGGTCGGTGCGGCCCGCGAGGAGGGCCGGGTCCAGGGCGCCTTCGGCGCCGCGCGCCCCGCCTTCCGCCGCCCCGTCGGCGGCGGGTACGTGGACCCAGCCGTCGGAGCTCTTCAGCCTGACCCGGTCCACGCCCTCCGCGAAGAGGACGTTCTCTGCGCCGTACCGTGCGCGGATTCCGTCGAGCGGCGTCGAGCGGTGCAGGAGCGTGCCGCTGTACCAGTCGAGCTTGCAGGCGTCCGCGAGCAGTCCCACGACCGCGACGGTCCGGCCCTGCTTCGGTTCCAGGGGCAGCAGGCCGTCGTTCTTGAGCAGGACGACCGCCTGCTCGGCGGCCTCCAGGGCCAGAGCCCGGTGCTCCTCGGTGTCCAGGTCGTCGACCTGCGCGTACGGGTCGAGCTCCGGGTCGAACTCGCCGAGCGCGAAGCGCATGGCGAGCAGACGGCGGACCGCCGTGTCGATGTAGCTCTCGTCGATGAGCCCCTTCGCGAGCGCGTCGCGGATGCGTCCCGTCATGACGGTGGAATCCGTGCCGTGGTCGGTGAAGCTGTCGACACCCGCCTTCAGGGAGGCCGCGGTGGCCTCCTCGTGGGTGTCGAAGTAGTGCTCGGAGTCGACCAGGTTGGAAGGGGCGCCCGCGTCCGAGCAGACCACCAGCGGCTGGTCGGTCCAACGGCGCAGGTACTGCCCCAGCAGCGGGGAGACGTGGTTCGGGCGGCCGTTGACCAGGTTGTAGGCGGGCATGACGCCGGCCACCGCACCCGCCCGCACCGCGTCGCGGAAGGCCCGCAGGTCGTACTCGTGCAGGACGCGCGGGCGGACCGAGGAGGACGCGGTGTCGCGGTCGGTCTCGTTGTTGTGTGCGAGCCAGTGCTTGAGCACGGGTGCGGTGCGCCAGTAGCGGGGGTGGTCCCCGCGCAGTCCCCGGGTGTAGGCGACGGCGATGGCGGAGGTGAGAGCCGGGTCCTCGGAGTACCCCTCCTCGCCGCGGCCCCACAGCGGGTGGCGGAGCAGATTCACGGTCGGCGCCCAGACGTTGAGCCCGACGCGGTCGTCCTGGGCACGCTTGGCCCGCACCTCGTTGCCGACGGCCTCCCCGATCCGGCGGACCAGGTCGTCGTTCCAGGTGGCGCCGAGGCCGACGGCCTGCGGGAAGACGGTGGCGGGCCCCATCCAGGCGACCCCGTGGAGGGCCTCCTGTCCGGTACGGAACGGGCCGAGCCCCAGCCGCTCCACCGCCGGGGCGAACTGGTGCAGCATCGCGATCCGCTCGTCGGACGTGAGCCGTCCGAGCAGATCGTCGGCGCGCCGGGAGAAGGACAGCCGCGGGTCGCGGAAGGGAAGTGGATGGTCCGTCACGTGCGGGTCCCCTTGAAGAGGTGGGAGGTATTCCGGTCTGCCGGCGCCAAGTCATCTTCCAGCGCGGGGCGGGGAGAAGATCGTTCGAAGCGCTTCGATGCTCATCGGACGACCCCGCGAGTGTCAAGGGCGCGGCCGCCCCCAGGAGCCTCTTCCGGGCAGATCGGCGTGCCATCAAGCCGGGAAGTGGTTCGGATACGGGTCGGACGAATATCGAAACGAACTCTTGTGCGGCCGACACCCTTCACTTAACCTCGCTGCAACATCGAAGCGCTTCGACTAGCAGCCCGTCGACCGCTTCAGCTCAGCCGGTTCCGTTCCGGCCGGCTCGGCCGGTAACGCCCCTACCTCAGCGACAGAGCCCAGCGGCAGTCGCCGCCGCGCGCCGCCCTGTCGCACCACGAAGGGTTGACGCAATGACGCCGAACTCCCCCTCCGCTCCCAGCCGGAGACGATTCCTCGCCTCCTCCGTGGTTGTCGCGGCAGCCGTGGGCGGCGGCATGCCGTTTCTCGCCGCCTGCGGCGGCGGTTCCGGTGGCTCGAAGAACGAGGGCACCACCACCGGTCAGAAGCTGAAGGACATCCTTCCCGCGTATGTGCCCTCGACGACCGTCACCCCGGACATCCCCAGCAAGAACGGCTCGGCCGACGGTTTCACGACGGCGCTCCCCGCCGCCGAGCTGGCGGTGTCGGTGCCCGAGAAGCTGGGCAAGGGCAGCGAGATCAGCATCATGGCGCCGCTCTGGGGCACCTCGCCCGGCGAGGGCAACGCCTACTGGACAGCCATGGACACGGCGGCCGGCGTCAAGGTCAAGTGGCAGAACCAGGACGGCAACGTCTACGGGCAGAAGCTCGGCGCGGTGCTCGCCTCCAGCTCCATCCCGGACGCCGTCGTCATCCCGGGCTGGGAGCTCGGAGGCAAGATCCCGAGCGCCATCGCCAACAAGTTCGCGGACCTGGGCCCCTACCTGTCGGGCGACAAGGTCAAGGCGTATCCCAACCTGGCGGCCATTCCCACCGGCGCCTGGCAGCGCGGCATCTTCGCCGGCCGGCTGCGCGGGATACCCATGCCCGCCGAGGCCACGCCCAACATCACCCCCTTCTACCGCGCCGACCTGTTCGAGAAGAAGGGGTACGAGGTCCCGGCCACCACGAAGGAGTTCTACGACCTCTGCAAGGAGATCAACGCGCCCAGGAGCAAGGTATGGGCGTGCAGCGACATGACGTGGTCGGCGTTCGTCTTCTTCGGGGTGCTGCCGGAGAAGCCCTATTACTGGCAACTGGTCGACGGCAAGCTGGTGAACCGCTACGAGACCCAGGAGTACCTGGAGGCACTGGAGTGGTCACGCTCGCTGTACTCGGCCGGCTTCGTGCACCCGGACGCCAAGGCGGAGACGGGCGACATGCGCACCACCTTCTCCTCGGGCAACGTCATGATGTACAACGCGGACATCTCCGACTGGTACGCCGCGACCGCCGTGCAGCGGCTGGACAGGCCGGACTTCCGGATGGGGGCGATGGACTTCTTCGCCCACGACGGCGGTGACCCCGTCATCTACGAGGCGTCCCCCTCCAACCTCTGGTGCTTCGTCAGCGAGAAAGCCGGCGAGAAGGTCGTCGAGGACCTCCTCGCCCTGGCGAACTTCACCGCAGCGCCGTACGGGAGCAGGGAACAGCGCCTGCGGGCGTACGGCCTGGAAGGCACCCACCACAGCCTGGAGGACGGCGTCCTCGTCAAGAACGAGCAGGGCAACAACGAGGTCTTCGCCACCTACGAGTACATCGCCACCTCCAAGCCGTACCGCGCCTACCCGGACTTTCCGGACGTCGCCAAGGGCGTCGTCGAGTGGCAGCAGCGCCAGGGAGCGCACCTGAAGAAGCCGCTGTTCCACGGGATGCAGATCCAGGAGCCCGCCCGGTACACCGAGCTCAACGCGCAGTTCGAGGCCATGGAGAAGGACATCGTGCGCGGCCGCAGGAAGGTCGGCGACATGCAGCAGCAGGTCTCGGACTGGAAGGCCAGGGGCGGCGACAAGCTGCGCGACTGGTACAAGAAGCTGCTCGACGAGACCGGTGAGTCGGCCTCCTGACATGTCACTGAGCACAGATGACCGGCGCGCGCGGCAATTCCCCGCGTCGACGCCTGCCGAGAAGGACGGGGCGCCCCCCGAAGACGTACGGGTGACCGCGAAGGTGCCCCTGCGGCACCGGCTGCGGCGCGACCGGACGCTGCTGCTGATGACCCTGCCGGCGATGCTGCTGCTGCTGGTCTTCGCCTACATCCCCCTGGCGGGCAACGTCGTCGCCTTCCAGGACTACGACCCGTACATCGCGGACAACGCCGTCCAGGCGATCCTGCAGAGCCCCTGGGTCGGCTTCGAGTGGTTCCAGCAGATGGTGAACGACCGGCTGTTCTGGTCGGCGCTGGGCAACACCCTGACGATCTTCCTGTTGCAGCTGACGCTGTTCTTCCCGGTGCCCGTCCTGCTCGCCCTGTTCATCAACAGCTTTGTGCGGCCCCGGGTCCGGGCTGTGGCGCAGGCGATCCTCTACCTGCCGCACTTCTTCTCCTGGGTCCTGGTCATCACGGTCTTCCAGCAGATGTTCGGCGGCGCGGGACTCATCGCGCAGACGCTGCGGGAGAGGGGTCATGAGGGCTTCGACCTCATGACGAACCCCGGCCTGTTCAAGTTCCTGATCACCTTCGAGATGATCTGGAAGGACGCCGGCTGGGGCGTCATCGTCTTCCTCGCCGCGCTGGCCTCGGTCAGCCCGGAACTCTACGAGGCGAGCGCGATGGACGGTGCGAACCGCTGGCGCCGGATGTGGCACGTCACCCTGCCCGCCCTGCGCCCGGTCGTGGCCCTTCTGCTGGTCCTCCAGGTGGGCAACGCGCTCACCGTGGGCTTCGAGCAGATCCTGCTCCAGCGCACGGCCGTCGGCCCGGGCGCCTCCGAGGTCCTCGATACCTACGTGTGGAACGTGGGCATCCAGTACGGCGGCTTCAGCTATGCGGCGGCCGTCGGGATCGTCAAGGGAGTCTTCGGTCTGCTGCTGGTCCTCGGTGCCAACAAGGTCGCCCATCTCATGGGCGAGCAGGGGGTGTACAAGAAATGAGCGGCCTGCTCTACCGCATGACCGGCGTGGCCGGGACCAAGCCCGGTACGCGTGGCCGGCTGCGGCCGGTGTGGGAGGAGGAGCCGACGAAGGCGGGGCTCGCTTCCAAGGGCGTGGTCCTCGTCCTGGCCTGTCTGGCCGTGCTCTTCCCGCTCTGGGTCGTGGTCGTGACCAGTCTGTCCTCGGTGCGGACCATCACCGACGCGGGCGGGCTGGTGGTGATCCCTCGCGGCATCACGTTCGTCGCCTACCAGGAGCTCCTGGGCGGCGGCCAGGTCACCCGAGCCGCGGTGGTCAGCATCTGCGTGACCGTGGTGGGGACGCTCTTCAGCATGGCCGTGTCGGTCATGTGCGCCTACGGCCTGTCCCGGCCGGGATCGGTGCTCCACCGTCCGCTGCTGCTGTTCATGCTCGCCACGATGTTCTTCGGGGCGGGCCTTATCCCCACCTACCTGGTGGTCCAGGGGCTCGGCCTCACCGACTCCTACCTGGCCCTGATCCTCCCGAGCGCGCTGAACGTCTTCAACATCCTGGTCCTGCGCGCCTTCTTCATGAGTACGGCCCAGGAGCTCGTCGAGAGCGCCCGCATCGACGGGGCGGGTGACTTCCGCATCCTGTGGCAGATCATCATGCCCCTGTCCCGCGCGGTCATCGCGGTGATCACGCTCTTCTACGCGGTCGGCTACTGGAGCGCCTGGTTCAACGCGTCCCTCTACCTCAGCGACCCGGAGATGATGCCGCTCCAGAACGTGATGAACCAACTGGTCCTGAAACAGGAGCGGCCCACCGGTCTGACGCAGGTCATCAACACCGGCCACCTGTCACTGCTCGCCGTCCAGATGGCGGTCATGGTGCTGGCGCTGATCCCGGTCGCGGTCCTCTCACCGTTCGTGCAGAAGCACTTCAAGGAAGGCATGCTCACCGGCGCCGTCAAGGGCTGATCAACGCCTCCCGCACCGCACTCACCCGTCACTGCCCACCGGAGGGTCTTTCGCCATGCGTGTTTCTTCCGTCCCGCAGCCAGAACCCGCCCCGCGTCCCCGGCGCCGCACCGTCCTGGCCGGTGCGGCGGTGGTCGCGGCCTCCGCCTCCGTGCTGCCGGCCTCGGGCACGGCCTCGGCCGCCCGGCGCCCCGGGAAGACCCAGCCGCACCGCTGGCGCACCGCGGCGATCGGCGGGACGGGCTTCGTGACGGGCGTCCTGTTCCATCCGGCCGTGCGAGGTCTCGCCTACGCCCGCACGGACATCGGCGGCGCCTACCGCTGGGACGACCGCAGGTCCCGGTGGACGGCGCTCACCGACCACATCGGCTGGGACGACTGGAACCTGACGGGCGTCGAGGCGATGGCCGTCGACCCGGCGCACCCCGACCGGCTGTACCTGGCCCTCGGGACCTACACACAGCCGTTCGCCTCCCCTGGTGCGGTGCTCAGGTCCGAGGACCGCGGGGCGACGTGGTCACGCGCCGATCTCACGGTGCGCCTCGGGGCCAACGAGGACGGCCGGGGCTGTGGCGAGCGGCTCCTCGTCGATCCGCGTGACAGTGACACGCTCTGGCTCGGAACGCGCCACGACGGGCTGCTGCGCTCCACGGACCGGGGTGCCACCTGGGCCGCCGACACCTCCTTCCCGGCCACGCCGTCGGCGGGCGGCCAGGGCGTCACCCTGCTGGTGGCGGCCGGCCGGACGGTGTACGCGGGCTGGGCGGACGGCGGCACGGTGCTCTACCGCAAGGACACCTCCGGCGGCTGGGAGGCCGTACCCGGGCAGCCGTCCGCCGGAGCCGCGACGAAGGTGCCGGTCCGCGCGGCGTACGACGCGGGCAGCCGTGCGCTGTACGTGAGTTACGCGGACGGGCCGGGCCCGAACAACCAGGCCGACGGCTCGGTGCACCGCCTCGACACCGTGACCGGAGCCTGGAGAGACGTGACTCCGGTGGCCCCGGGCGACGGCGACGCGTTCGGGTACGGCGGAGTGGCCGTGGCCGCCTCCCGCCCCGGCACCGTGGTGGTCTCCACGAACAACCGCTGGGGTCCGGTGGACACCCTGTTCCGTTCCACGGACGGCGGGGCGAGCTGGACCTCCCTCAAGGACACGGCGGTGCTGGACGTCTCGGAGACGCCGTATCTGAAGTGGGGCGGGGAGCCCAAGTTCGGCTGGTGGATCCAGGCCGTGGCGGTCGACCCGTACGACGCGCGGCACATCGTCCACGGCACCGGCGCCACGATCTACGGGACCCGCGACCTGGTCCACTGGGCCCCCGAGATCCGCGGACTGGAGGAGTCCTCGGTACGCCAGCTGATCGCACCGCCCTCGGGAGCCCTGCTGCTCAGCGGCCTGGGCGACATCGGGGTCATGCGTCATGACCGACTGACCGCATCCCCTGCGCGCGGCATGGCGTCGAACCCGGTCTTCGGCACGGCGACGGGCCTGGCCCTGGCCACGCTGAAGCCGTCGTACGTCGTGCGGACGGGCTGGCCCTCGGGATCCGGACCGGCCGGTGCGTACTCCCGCGACGGCGGGGCGAGCTGGCAGCCGTTCGCGTCCCAGCCGGCGATCGCACCTTCGGCTCCCGGCCCGGTGGCGGTCTCCGCCGACGGGGCGACGCTGTTGTGGACGTTCATCCACTGGGACGGCACCAAGTACGCCGCGCACCGCTCCACGGACGGCGGGGCGACGTGGGCGGAGGTGCCCACGTTCCCCAAGGGCGGCACACCGGTCGCCGATCCGCTCGATCCGAGGCGCTTCTACGTGTACGACACGGACACGGGGGCGGTCTTCCTCTCCACGGACAAGGGGGCGACCTTCACCGAGGGCGCGACCGGGCTCCCTTCGGGGGACGTCCAGTTCCGTATCGCCGCGGCTCCCGGACGCTCGGGCGATCTGTGGCTCTCCGCCAAGGACGACGGCCTCCTGCGCTCGAACGACGGCGGCCACACGTTCAGGCCGGTGGCCGGCTGCCAGGCCTCGTACGCCCTCGGCTTCGGCAAGGCCGCCCCGGGGAGGGGGCGGGCGGGCTACCCGGCGGTCTTCCAGACCGGGCGGGTCACGGCGACGTACGAGGGCGTGGCCGTGCTCCGCTCGGACGACGCGGGCGCGACCTGGGTCCGTATCAACGACGACGCCCACCAGTGGGGGTGGACCGGCGAGGTCGTCACCGGCGACCCCCGCGTCCACGGCCGTGTCTATCTGGGCACCAACGGCCGCGGCATCCAGTACGCAGACCCCCGGTGAGGACTTGCCCGGGAGGAAGGAGACATCCATGCCGTCCCTGCACGACGCCACCCGTGGCCGCCTCCTCTTCGGAGGCGACTACAACCCCGAGCAGTGGCCCGAAGAGGTGTGGGCCGACGACGTCCGGCTGATGAAGGAGGCCGGGGTCAACTCCGCGACCGTCGGTGTCTTCTCCTGGGCGAAGATCGAACCCCGCCCCGGCGTCCGGGAGTTCGACTGGCTGGACCGGCTGCTGGACCTCCTGCACGCAGGCGGCATCGGCGTCGTCCTCGCCACCCCGACCTCCTCGCCACCGCCGTGGATGGGGGCCCTGCACCCGGAGACACTGCCCCGCACCGAGGACGGCTCGGTCGTCAACTACGGCTCCCGGCAGCACTTCTGCCCCAGCTCACCGGTGTACCGGCGCTGTGCGGCAGCCCTCACGGAGGACCTCGCGGCACGGTACGCCGGTCATCCCGCGCTGACCATGTGGCACATCAACAACGAGTACTGCACGCACTGCTGGTGCGACGAGACCGGCGCGCACTTCCGACGCTGGCTGGCCTCCCGGTACACCACCCTGGAGGCGCTGAACGAGGCCTGGGGCACGGCGTTCTGGAGCCAGCGCTACGACACCTGGGCGGAGATCCTGCCGCCGCGCAAGGCGCAGTACACGCGGAATCCGGCCCAGGAACTGGACTTCAAACGCTTCACCTCCGACGCCCTGATGGAGTGCTACACCGCCGAACGGGACATCGTCGCCCGGCACACCCCGCACATCCCGGTGACGACCAACTTCATGCCGCTGTGGTCGGGCCAGGACGCCTGGGCCTGGGCGGAGCAGGAGGACATCGTCTCCGTCGACATCTACCCGGACCCGACGGACCCGCGCGCCGGACAGTACAACGCGATGCTGGCCGACATGACCCGCTCGCAGGCCCGAGGGCCGTGGATGGTGATGGAACAGGCGGCCGGGTCGGTGAACTGGCGTGGCGTCAACCGTCCCAAACCCGCCGGCCTCAACCGGCTCTGGTCGCTCCAGTCGGTGGCGAGAGGCGCGGACGCGCTCTGCTACTTCCAGTGGCGGCAGTCCCGGCAGGGGGCCGAGAAGTTCCACTCCGGGATGCTGAGCCACGCCGGTGAGAGTGGCCGCACCTTCGGGGAGGTCAAGCGCATCGGCGCCGAACTCGCGCTGATCGGCGCCGAGGTGACCGGCACCGAGGTACCGGCCGAGGTCGCCGTGCTGCACGACTGGGACGCGTGGTGGTCGAGCACCCAGGAGGGCCGGCCGTCCCGCCTCGTGTCGTACCCGGAGCTGTTGCGGGCCTGGCACCGGGGGCTGTGGGACAGCGGTGTCGGCATGGAGTTCGCCCGCCCCGAGGCGGATCTGAGCGCGTACCGGCTGGTGCTCGTGCCTCAGCTCCACCTCCTCGGTGACGCGGCGATCGACAACCTCGTCGCGTATGTGCGAGGGGGCGGCACCCTCGTGTGCGGGTTCTTCACCGGAGTCGCGGACGTCGACGACCGGATCAGGCCGGGTGGCATGGACGGCAGACTGCGTGAGCTGTTCGGTATCCGTACGGTGCACGAGTGGTGGCCGCTGGACGCGGGAGCGACGGTCGCGTGCGACGGTTTCCGGGGCACGCTGTGGTCGGAGGAGCTGGAACCCGACGGCAGCGCGGAGACGGTGGCCGCCTACCGGGAGGGCGAGCTGGACGGTCTTCCCGCGGTGCTCCGCAAGGGCGGCGCGTGGTACGTCTCGACGCTGCCCGAGCCCGGGTCGCTGCGGGACCTGCTCGCCCGGGCGGCTGCCGAGGCCGGCGTACGCCCCGTGCTGGAAGGACTGCCCTCCGGCGTCGAGGCGGTGCGGCGCGGCGAGCTGCTCTTCCTGCTGAACCACGGCCGGGCACCGGCCGTGGTGGAGCTGCCGGGCCGCCACCTCGACCTGCTCACGGGGGCCGAGGCCGACGGCGGGGTGGAGCTGGACCGCTACGGCGTCGCCGTGCTCAAAGACGTCCCGGCATGATCGACGGCACGTGGGAACCCCGTCCGGCCGCCCGCTGGGAAGACGCGTTCCTCAGCGGGAACGGCCGTCACGGGGCGATGGTCTACGGAGACCCGGCCGACGACCGGGTGATCGTCAACCACCACTTCCTGGTGCGGCCCAACGGCAGCGAGGACCTGCGTCCGCCGGAGCTCGCCGACCGGCTCCACCGCCTCCAGGACGCGCTCCTGTCCGGGGACACGACGGCCGCGGAGGACTTCGGCGCCGGCCGCCCGCTGGTGTGGGTGCAGCCCTTCCACCCGGCGTTCCGGACGTGCGTGCGCCGCGCACGGGGGCCGCACGAGGCGGGCGCCGGATACCGGCGCGAGGTCGACTTCACGTCGGGCGAGGTGACCGCGTCGTACGAGGCATGGAGGAGCAGCGTCTTCGTGTCACGGGCCGACGACGTGATCGTGCAGCACATCACGGACCTCGGACTGACCGCGGACATCGTCCTGGACCACGCGCTGCCCGGCGCCCCCGCGCGGCTGGCGGTCGGCCGCTGCGCGGTCCTGACCCCGGACGGTGCGCGCCTGGCTCTGCGGGTGGGCTATCCGGACAGCGGGCTGGGGTACACGGGCGTCACCGTGGCGCGGGTGGACGGCGGCCGTGTCTCCGTGGCCGGCGAGGGCATCCGGATCGAGGGGGCACGGAGCCTCACCCTGACGACCCGGGTCGTCAGGGGGGCCGACCACCCCGACCCCGGGAAGCTGTGGGCGGCTCTGCCTCGCGAGGACTACGCCACCCTTCTGGAGCGCCACCGGCCGCCGCACCGGACCGCGTACGGGCGTGCCTCCTTCACGCTGCGGGACGCGGCGCCGGAGCGGGAGCTGCCCGGCAGCGAGCTGCTGCGCAGACCGAAGTCCCCCGCGCTCCTGGAGCGGCTCTTCGCGGCGGGCCGCTACCACCTGCTGTCCTCCTCGGGGGCGCTGCCGCCCCGGCTGACCGGTCTGTGGACCGGCGACTGGGACACGGCCTGGTCCGGGGCCTTCACCACGAACGCCAACCTCAACCTCCAGGTCGCCTCCGCCGCGGCAGCCGCGCTCCCGGAGGTCACCGAGGCCCACGCGTCCCTCGTGCACGGGCAGTTGTCCGACTGGCAGGACAACGCCCGGGCGCTCTTCGGAGCGCGGGGCATCGTCGCGCCCTCCCACACGGACGGCGCGTCGGGCCACACACGACACTTCCAGCGCGCCTATCCGCTGCATCTGTGGACAGCGGGAGCCGACTGGCTGCTGCAGCCGCTGCTGGAACACGCCGAGGTCACGACGGGCACCCCGGACGCCGCTCTGACCGGCGCGCTCGTCGAAGCGGCGCTGTTCTACGAGGACTTCCTCAGCCGTGAGGACCCGGACGGGAACCTCGCGGTGGTGCCCTCGTACTCCCCCGAGAACCGGCCGGCCAACGCGAGCTGGGTGACGGTGAACGCGACGATGGACATCGCCGCGGCCCGCCACGCCCTGACGACGGCCGCCGGACACGCCCCCGGGCACCCGTCCGCCGGACGGTGGCGGTCACGCGCGGCCCGGCTCCCGGCGTACCGCGTGAACGAGGACGGGGCGCTCGCCGAGTGGGCGTGGCCGGGCCTGCGGGAGACGTACGACCACCGCCATCTGAGCCACCTCTATCCGGTGTGGCCGCTGGACGCGATCAACCCGTACGACACCCCGGAGCTGGCCGCGGCCGCACACCGCGCCCTGGAACTGCGCGGCTCGGAGAACGACTCCGCCCACGGACATCTGCACCACGCGCTGATCGCCGCCCGGCTGCGGGACCCCTCCCGGGTGTCGGCGGCACTGGACGCGGTACTGGGCGGAGACTTCTTCCACGACTCGTTGATGAGCGCGCACTACCCGTCCCGGAACGTCTACAACGCGGACGCGGCCCACAGCCTGCCCGCCGCCGTGATCGAGTCGCTCGTCCAGTCCGCGCCCGGCCGCCTGGTGCTGCTGCCGGCAGTCCCGGCGGCGTACGCGGCAGGCGAACTCCTCGGCGTAAGAACGCGGTTCGGCTCACACCTCGACCTGCGGTGGTCGCAGGACGGTGCCACCGCCGTGCTGCGCCCCACCCGTGACGCCCGGGTCGATCTGCGTACGGGTGACAGGCACGCACTCATCGGGACCTCCGCCGGAAACCCCCCGGCTCCGCTGGAGCTGACAGCCGGCGTGGACCGCGTCCTCACCCTGGGGCGGCGGTAGCACTCCTCCATCCCCGCAGGGAAGGAACACCCCGTGGCACATTCCACCCTGAGCAGGCTCCTGCCGGCCTCGACGGCAGCCGTGGCCGCGCTGATCGGCTTCTCGGCGGCTCCGGCCCACGCCGCGATCTGGACCTCGTCGGAGCGGTGGGGCAACTACACCACGTCCGACGACTACATCCTCTACAACAACATCTGGGGCTCCGGGGCGGGCAGCCAGTCCATCTGGGCCGACTCGTCGAGCAACTGGGGCGTGACGGCGAACCACCCGAACACCGGCGGCACCGTCGACATCCTGCCGATCCTGAAGTGGATCAAGGACACCAAGGGCTGGTGGGGCCGCCCGCCGGCCGCTTCGGCGGTCTGCCCGGCCCTGTCGTCACTCAGGCCGGAGCCGGTCCCGTGCTCGCTCGCACCGTGAGGACGGGCTCCAGCAGTTCCACCTCGTCGGTGCCCCGGCCGGCGAGCTTCGCGACCACCTGTTCCACTGCGCGGCGCCCCATCTCCTGTGCCGGGATGGCCACGGAGGTGAGCCGCACCGAGGCCTGCGTGGCCACCTGCTCGGGGCAGACGGCCACGACGGACACGTCCTCCGGCACCGCTCGTCCCTGCTGCTGGAGCAGGTTGAGCAGAGGCTCGACCGCGGCCTCGTTCTGCACGATGAAGCCGGTCGTTCCGGGCCGTTCGTCGAAGACGCGGCCCAGTGTGCCGGCCGTCGCCGCGTACCCGCCCTCGCAGGGACGGTGCAGGATCCTCATCCCGGTCTCCCGCGCCTTCGCCCGTACGCCGTCCACGGTCCGTTCCGCGAAGCCGGTGTGCCGCTCGTAGACGGCGGCCGCCTCGCCGATCACCGCCACCTCGCGGTGTCCGAGTGCGGCAAGATGCTCCACGCAGAGTGCACCGGTCGCCTCGAAGTCGAGGTCGACACAGGTCAGCCCACCGGTCTCGGCCGGCAGGCCGATCAGGACGGCGGTCCGGCCCGACTCACGGAGCAGCGGCAGCCGCTCGTCGTGCAGTTCGACGTCCATCAGGATCATCGCGTCCGCCAGAGAACTCCCCGCGATCCGCCGGACGGCCGCCGGCCCCTCCTCGCCGGTGAGCAGGAGGACGTCGTAGCCGTGCGTACGGGCACTGGTGGCGACGGCCATGGCGATCTCCATCATCACGGGCACGTACATGTCCGTGCGCAGGGGCACCATCAGCGCGATGATGTTGGACCTGCTGCTGGCGAGGGCACGGGCGCCGGCGTTGGGGTGGTAGCCCAGCTGCTGGATACTGTGCTCGACCCGTTTTCGGGTGGAGGCGGAGATCGACCGCTTGCCGCTGAGGACGTAGCTCACCGTGCTCGCGGACACTCCGGCGTGCTGGGCGACCTCGGCAAGCGTGACCATTCGGCTTCTCCCCTACAGATGGCGACCACAAGGGAGGGCAGGCGAAGCGCTTCGACAGCGCCTGACGGTGCTCCCCTTCGCACCCTGACATGCACAGACATCGTGAAGCCTAGACTCGCCCTCAATCACTGTCCAGAGAGGAGTCGAAGCGCTTCGATTCTGCTGAGCGAGACCGATGGCAACCACCGGACCCTGGCCTACGACCGGATCCACTTCAACGAGGACGGCACGATCCGTCCGGTCACCATGAGGGTCAAGGACAACTTCGACGACGGCAACGCGGTCGGCTGGCGCACGTACGGTGGCGCCGACTGGACTCCCGAGCGCGGAGCGTGCTCCGCCATGTCCTCCTCCCGTGGTCTCTCGCTGCAGGACACCGACTTCTCGGACCTGGTCTACGAGGCCGACGTGACCCTGCGGCACAGCCGGAGCACATCGGGCCTCGCCTTCCGTGTCTCGCGACCGGGCACCGGCACCGGCACCGAGGGCTTCCACGGCTACTACGCCGACCTGACCGTCAAGGGCCTGGTCCTCGGCAAGGCGACGGGCGACGAACGGACACCGCTGGCGACGGCCCGGCTGACGAGGGCGGTCGGCCAGACCCACCGGGTGAGGATCGAGGCCGGGGACGTCCCTCAAGGTCTACGTCGACGACATGGCCGTGCCGAAGACCAGCACGACGGATTCGGCCTTCGCTACCGGGGCCAACGGCTGGCGGCCCGACTCGGAGGGGAGCCGGTCCGCGTGCGGGGAGATCGACGCGCTGATCGACGGCGACGGCGACGGCGAGGTCGGTGCCGACCGGGCGTCTGCGCTCAGCGGTGCCATCTCGGACCTTCACCTGCCTCCGCCCGAGCCGGCACCGCATCACGTCGATCAGCCGCCTCAACCTCCTGGGTGATGTGCTCCGAGGCTTCGAGCTGATCAGCTGTAGACGCCGAACTCGTGCAGTGAGTAGCCCCAGCCCGTGCCGCGTGCGGTGAGCTGGAGCCGTACGTGGCGGGCCGTTTCGGCCAGCGCGATGGTGTCCACGTCACCGTTTCCGGTCGTCGTGGTGTGGACCGTACGCCAGGACGTGCCGTCGTCCGAGACCTGGACCTCGTACGACTTGGCGTACGCCGGGTCCCACACCAGCTGCAACGTGCGGACGGGCGTCCGTGCGCCGAGGTCGACCGCTATCCACTGCGGGTCGCTCCAGTCGCTGGCCCAGCGGGTGTCGAGCCGGCCGTCCGTGGCGCGTTCCGGCGGGCAGGGGCAGTCACCGTACGACGCCTGCGAGCTGGAAGCTGTGGTCGGCTTGCCGAGGGCCACGTTGGTGCCGGTCATCGGCGGCGCGACGACCTTGACCGACTTCGTCTCGATGCCCGCGTTGCCCTTCCCGTCCTCCGACTGGATGTAGACCTTCCACACGCCGAGCTTCTCGGGTGCGGTGACCGCGAACGTGCCGTTGCCCGTGGACCGGAACTGCGCCGGAACGAGTCGCTTGTCGCCGTTGGCGTAGTTGCCGCTGAGGAAGATCTTGTTCGTCACCGGGTCGTTCTCGGGGTCGCGGACGTCCGCCCGTACGGTGAACTCCCCTCCCGCCGGCGCATACCCGGCCGGTGTCACCGTCATGCCGCTGATGACCGGCGGCAGGTTGTCGCCGGCGTTGGAGCCCGTGAACGCCCTCTTCACCGAGTAGTACGACAGCCGCTTCAGGCCGTCGGGGACCAGGTTGAACCACACGCCGCCGAAGTCGTGTTCGAGGCCGTAGTGGAAGAGGGTCGCGCCCAGGGCCACGCCCTGATGTCCCGTGATGCAGTCCCAGGCCTTGGTGTAGCCGTCGCGCTTCTGTACGTCGGTGGGCTCGTCGGGTACGCCGTTGGCGTCGTCCGGCACCTCCCACTCACCCTCGGGGCCGGTCTCGGTGATGATGTAGGGCTTGGTGTAGCCGCCCTCCACCCAGTCCTGGTGGACGCCGCAGATGTCCCCGTAGGCGTTCATCGAGTACAGATCGAGGTCGGGGGCGTTGCGCTTGTAGTACGGCCAGGCGCCCGTCCATGCGTCGGTGGAGGTCACCGGATGGTCGGCGTCGATGGAGTGGATCCTCTTGGCGGCGTCGTTGACGAAGGTCGTGTACGCGTTGCGCTGGGCTTCCAGTTCGGTGCCGCTGTAGCAATTCTGGAGGCCGAGGACGGACTCGTTGCCGACGTTCCACATGAGGGTCGCGGGATGGTCCTTGTAGGTCTCGACCCACTTGGCGATCTCGGTGAGCATCGTCGACTTGTACGCGGTGTCGGTGACGTAGTTCACGCAGCCGCCGCTGCCGGGGCCACCGCCGGGCTGGAGCCAGAAACCGTTCATGACGCGCAGACCGTTCGCGGCGGCCGCGTCGAGGAGCGGCTTGGTGCTCGCGTCCGTGCCCCAGGTGCGGACGGTGTTGACGCCCATCGACTTCAGGTCGGGCATGTACCTCGGAGCGTCCGCCATGGACGGCCCCCAGGTCAGGCCTTTGACGGTGTAGGGCTGTCCTCCGACGGTGAGCTGCCACGCGCCCTGGCCCCCGGTGACCTTGACGGCGCCGCCGGCCGGGGGCGGGGTGTCACCCTGGGTGCCGTAGACCTGGAACTCCCAGAGGGAGTAGCCGTATCCGCCGGGGCGGGCGGTGCCGAGCATCCGGACATAGCGGCCGGAGCCGGTGAGGGCGAGGTCGTCGGTGCCCCCGTCGCCGTCGGTGACCTTCCTCAGAGTGGTCCAGTCGGTGCCGTTGTCGCTGGCCTGGATCTCGTATGCCTTGCCGTAGGCGCCCTCCCAGGTCAGCACGGCCCGGCTCAGGTCGGACCGCTTGCCCAGGTCGATCCGGATCCACTGCGGGTCGGACCACTGGCTGGACCAGCGGGTACCGGTGAGGTTCCCGTCGACGGCGTGAGCGGCGGAGAGACCGTCACCCTCCTGCGAGGAGGCGGTGGCGGGCTTGCCCTGGGAGATCAGGGGGTCGGCGGCGTGCGCCTCGGTGGGCGCGGCCATCACGGTGAGGGAGGAGGCGAGCAGGGCGGCGAGGGTCAGGGTGAGCGCGGGTCCGCGGAGGGAGGGCGGGGCGGGTGTGCGGTGGTGGGGCAAGGCAGGCATTGCGGCTCCTGAAGAGGGTGAGGGGGATGGAGAGGGTCAGGGGACGCGGACGGCCGCCGTCGGGGAGGACGGCGGCCGTCCGTGGGGAGAGAGCCAGGCAGGTGGAGCAGGGAGGTGTCCCGGGCCGGGGTCAGGCCCGGCCCGGGAGTCGTCCTCCGCAGGTCAGTGGTGCACCGCGTGGGACGGATCAGGGAAAGGAGACCACCATGGACGGCACGGTGGAGGTGCCGGCCGGGACCGTGGAGGCTCCGGTGTTGTTGATGACGTGGTTGTAATGGCCCATTCCGCCGAGCGACACCACCAGCAGGCTGTGGAACTTCACGCCCGGCTTCACCGGGGCCTTGAAGCCGTGGTCCTGGCGGATGGTCGGATCGACGTTGTAGTTGCAGTAACTGCCCATCCCCCAGCCCTCGTGGACGTCGACCGAGTCGTCGACCCGGTAGGCGGCATAGCCCTTCGTGTCACCGTTCTGGATGGCGGCCTGGTCGGGTGCGTCGTACGCCTTCTCGTTCTGGTAGAAGATCGTGCGGCCGCGCTCGCCGTACCACTCGACGTCGTACTTGTTGAAGTGCTCCACGAAGAGGCCGGTGGCCAGCACGTCATCGCCGTGGACCCGGACCCCGTAGTCGGCGCGGTTGGTCTCCCAGCCGACGCCTTCACCGTGGTCGGCGCGCCACACCCAGGTGTGGTCGATGATCACGTCGTCGCTGTGGACGGCGATGGAGGTGGTCGCCCTGCCCGCGCCCGCGCCGCCGATGCGGACGTAGACGTCCTGGATGGAGGTGGGGTTGGCGGAGTGGTCGGCGGAGGAGTTCTGCGGGCCGAGCTCCAGCAGGGTCGGGGAGTTGACCGTACCGGCGTCGATCAGGAAGCCGGCCAGCTTGACGCCGTCGACGTCGGCGACCTTCATCGCGGTCACACCGTTGTCCGGGATGATCGTCGCGAGGCCGAGGCCGAGGACGACCGTGTTCGCGCGGTTCACGTCGATGGTCTGGTCGACGTGGTAAATGCCGGGCGTGAAGAGGAGGTTGAGGCCCTGGGACAGCGCCTGGTTGATCGTGGCGGCGGTGGCGCCGGGCTTGACGATGTAGAACTTGTCCAGGCCGATCGACGTGCCCTGCGGGGTGCCGTTCCAGGAGACGCCGCGCGCGTTGGTGCGCTTGGCCGGGACGAAGACCTTGTACGTGTCGCCGTCGAGGTAGAGGAACGGCTTCTCGCGCGAGATCGGCGTGGTCGGGAGCGTGGTGTAGCGGGGCTCCGGGAACGAGGTGGCGGGTGCGCCCTCGACGCCCGAGAAGGTCTGGTTCCAGACGGAGTTGGACCAGCCGCCGATCGAGCTCTCGCGGGTGTACCACTGCTGCTGCGAGTAGTTGCCGACCTGGCCGTCGATCTTGGAGTCGGCGATGTAGCCGCCGCTGGCCCAACCGTAGCCGTTCGGGGCCAGGTTGAGGCCGCCCTTCACGTGCATGCGGCGGAAGGACGCGGCCTGCGAGACGGCCCAGCGGTTGGTGCCGCTGACCGGGTTGACGGCCAGGTTCTCGGCCGACCGCCAGAAGTTCTGCGTCGCGTTGCCGTTGAACCAGCCGGCGTCGACGGTCACGTCACCGTTGATGGTGGTGTCGTCGGGCTTGAGGCCGAGGCCGGAGATCGAGGTGTAGAAGCCGATCTCGGCGTTGAGGTTGTTGTAGGTGCCGGGCTTGAAGAGGAACTGGTGCCGCCCGTTGCCGAAGTGCGAGGCCTCCTGCTGGTCGAACACCTCGTCCAGCTTGGCCTGGATGTTGGGCGTCGAGGGGTCGAAGACGTGCACGTTCGGGCCGAGGTCGCCGCCGCCGGGCAGCTGCGGGCCGCCGGTGCCGCCGGACTCGCCGTACACCTTGAACTCCCAGAGGGAGAAGCCGTATCCGGTGCCGCGCGCGGTGCCGTACACCCGGACGTAGCGGGCCTCGCCGCTGATGTTCAGGGTGTCCCTGCCGCCGTCACCGGTGGTGGTCTGGTAGGCGGTCGACCAGGTGGAGCCGTTGGTCGAGAGTTCGACCCGGTAGCCCTTGCCGTACGCCGTCTCCCAGTCCAGGACGACCTGGCTGAGCTGCGTGGTCGCGCCGAGGTCGACGCGGATCCACTGCGGGTCGGAAGCGGCGCTGGACCAACGGGTGTTGGCGTTGCCGTCGACGGCCGCGGTGGCCGGCGTGCCGTAGTTCTCCTCGCTGGACGCGGTGACCGGCTTGCCCTGCGAGAGCAGGACGGGTGCGGCCTCGGCCTGCGTGGCGGGGACGAAGGCGAGAAGGGTAGCGGCCAGAGCGGTGGCCATCGCGGCGACGATGCCGCGGGTCACCGGTCTCGGCCTGGGGGTACGGCGGCCGGTGCCGTGGGACACCGGGGCCGTTGGGGATATGCCGACTGCGGGCATGCGGGTGCTCCTCGAAATCAATCTGCGACGGGAGAGCGCTCTCCCGGAACCTTGCCTGTCACGCCAGTCACGGTCAAGGACCCTGACCGCCCTTTTCTTTCATCTTTTATTAAGCCGCTACTTCTGTACGGGGGTGGCGTCGGCACCCGGCCGGGTGCCGACGCACGCACGGCGTCCCGGTCGCCCGACCGCACGGCCTCGTCCGCACCTGCGGAAACGCGGCGCGTCCGGCCCGGGGCTCCGGCGCCCCGGGCTGTCATCGGCCTTCGCCACCCACTTCCCCACCGGTACCGGGGAGTTGGGGTCAGACCGTCGTACCGCGGGACGGACTCGTGAAACAGCCCGGCAGCGTCCCGGAGAGGGCGGGAAGCGGCCGGGCTGTGGGGCAGAGCGGTCTGCCGGGTCTACGGCAGGCGGTGGTCGGTGGTCAGGGCGGCTCCGCGTTCGGGGCGGTAGAGGTCGAAGCCGCGGGTGTCGCACTGCAGGCCGCCGACGATGCAATGGTCGACCAGGGCTTTGAGAGTGCGCTCCTCCCACGCGTTGAAGAAGTCGTAGTGGAAGGAGTAGCCGCGGCCACTCGCCAGACGTACCTGGCTCATGTCGCCGTTGACCGGCCACGCCATCTTGAACTCGATCATCGGCAGGGCGACCGGGTGGGAGGGCGGGCACATGTTGTCGTTGGTTCCGGGCTTGACGACCGGGTAGGCCATGTGGGCCCGGTGATCGGGGGTGTCCAGGTACTTTCCGTCCCAGCAGCTGGGTGCCTGCATGCGCAGGTTCAGCTGCACGTCGGGCCTGCTGGGACAGTTCGCCGGGATGTCGGTGTTGAAGAAGCTCTCACCGCATTCCCACCCCTCGACGAAGCCCTTGTGGCTGCGGAACTCCTCGGCGCTCTGCATCGGATTGCCGACGACGAACCGCAGCCCCTTGGGGAAGGGCCGCACGCTCCGGTAGTCGGTGACGCCCGCTTTGTAGTAGATGACCTGCGGGCCGACGGGCAGAATCTTCTGATCGCCCTTGTAGAGCGAGGGCATCCAGTACGCGGAGGCGTCCACGGGCACCTTGCAGGAGGTGTCGCCTCCGTAGAGCGAGCCAGTGGTACTGGCCGCGTCCGTCGTGGTGTTGCCCATGAAGGTGTGGTCATGGGACCTGCCGAACTGACCCGGGTAGACGATCGGGTCGTCCGGGGCGGTGTGGGTGACGGAGCAGCCGGCCTGGAACTCGTGATGGTAGGCCGGGGGCGGGGTGGCCGTGGACGGGACGACGCCGGTGACCTGGGGAACGGCCGGGATGTAGCCGTCCCCGTCGGCGTCATCACCTGATGCCCGGGTGGACACCGCCGCGGTGTGACCGCTGTGGTCCGCTGCGGCCGCAGTGGTGGTGACGGGAGGGGCGCCGGCGTCCGTAGCGGAGGCGATGGTCCCGATACCGAGGACACTGGCTACGAGTGCTGTTCCGACGAGAAGTACGGGAAGCCTTCTCGGACTCGATCTCATGAGGATCTCCTGCACGCGGGGTGAGGCGTGCGCGTGTACGCGGACACGCACGCGACTTCGGTGGACAGATCTCTGCGTGGTGCGTGGTGGCGCGGGCGGCGGAGCCGACTGGGGCCCCACCGCCTGGTTCGAGGGTGGTCGACTCCGTCAGAGGCACGCCAAAGTTGGGCACAGCGACCATCCGCTGGAGCGAGAGAACTCGGGAGAGCGCTCTCCCGTACCATGGCGTTCGTCTTGGTCGTAGTCAATACGTCGAGCGCCCCTCTCCAATTGCCTTGCTTTCACCGGCGGTTCGGGCACACCGCCCATGGCGGACGCCGCATCATCCACACCGGAGGCACCCGGGCCTCGCGTCTCCAGCCGTCGGTCAAGCCCGCGCGACCCGGAGCGCCCGCCCAGCGCGGCGTGCCCGTCCGTGCTGGGCGGGGTGGTGTTCAGCACGTACCTGACGAGACCTCAAAGCGGCCATGCCTTCCTGGGCACCCGTCGACGAAGGGGCGCGGCGTCGGCACCGTGGAGGCCCTCGCGACGCCTGGCGCCACGCGTTCACGTATGTGCGACGCCGCGACGGTCGGGGCGGGAGGAATTCGTGCACTGCCAGAACCACCGCGTGATCGGCACCGTCGGTCTCCCGCAAGCGTGTAGCGACGCGTTGAGAGCGGGAGCGCGCCAGGGCGCGCCCGCGAACCATGCATCGTCGCTGTGCGGCGAAAACCCCAGCTCTCCGAGCCCGCTGGCACGCGTCACCGGCCGACGTCTCCGGGCTGCGGGACCACATCACCGCCGTGGAGGCCGCGGTCGCCGTCTCGGCCGCTCGCCCCGGCCCTGCCCGGAGCCGCGCCTCTCACCTTGGTGCGGCCGGACATCACTCCTACAGTGAGACAGCGACAGAGGCAGCGTTACCCGAGGAACGACAGCCGGACCTGACGGTTGGCATTGTCCTTGTTGGTGTCCACCAAACTCCGTTAAGGCAACCCTGAGGATAGCCCCGCCTATCGACTTCGGCGATGGAATCCCTTGGCGGCGCGCGCAGGGGTCGGGTGGGATCGTTGCCCTCGCCAGCCCTCTCACCTCCGCTGAGGAGCGCATCGCCGGGCGAGGACAGACCCGGAACGTGCGCCGCGACCGCGCCCTGCCTCTGGCTGCCACTCATCACGAAGCCGACGAACGGCGGCCACAGCACGCACCGTGTTTTCAGTAAACGCGGGCACTTGATCGAGGACATGGCCCGACACTGAGGGCTGTCCCATAAGTGATCTTGCTCTGGGGTGACCTCGCCGGTGCCAGGTCCGAGCAAAGCTTGCGCGCCGTTCCGGACAGACACTTTGCCGGGTTGAGCTCGGGCGCCTTCGGCAACGGCAGCTCTGTCCGGTAACCACACCTCGTCGGCGAGGTCTGCCATGCCTCCCGCATCCGGGTTGCGGCCTCCTCCAACCGCGAGGCGCCGGCGAGCAGGCGCAGCGTCGCCGCTCTCAACCGGTCGATGCCGGCCGGTTGCCGTCTCCAGCTCAGTCCTGCTCGGGGCGGTGAAGGAAACCGGGCACCGAGCGAAGGGAAGCGCGGGCCGGAAAGAGCGTCAGCCGTCCACCGAGGTCGATCAGGGTCTCCTTTCGCGCCGGCCCATCCGCAGCACGGAACCAACGGCCCGTGACCGGTCTCGCCAGTCGCCCGCCATGGCGCAGCCTCGAGAGTGGCGAGCCCCCGTCCCGGCTCGGCATACCCGTCGCGGAGACCATGTCGGGGAGACCGGGGAAGTTCTCGACCTCGGTGGTGGTCGTGAGGGAGCCACCGATGACGATGCCGCTAACCGAAAGCAGGGGCCCGCCGCTGGGCTCGGGCGGCGTAGAGCGCGGCGGAGTATCCGGCGGGGCCGGAGCCGATGATGACGACGTCGCGTATCCCACTCACGCCGTCACCTCCGGCTTCGCCGGGGCGATCTCGGCGATCAGGCCCTCGACCAGGGTCTTGATCTCGTCGCGGATCGGGCGGACGGCCTCGACGCCTTGGCCGGCCGGGTCCTCCAGCTTCCAGTCGAGGTAGCGCTTGCCGGGGAAGACGGGGCAGGTGTCGCCGCAGCCCATGGTGATGCAGACGTCCGACTCGCGGACCGCGTCGACGGTGAGGATCTTCGGCGTCTCGGCGGAGATGTCGATGCCGACCTCGGCCATGGCCTCGACGGCGGCCGGGTTGACCCGGTCGCCGGGGTTGGAGCCTGCGGAGCGGACCTCGACGCGGTCGCCGGCCAGGTGGGTCAGCCACGCGGCGGCCATCTGGGAGCGGCCGGCGTTGTGGACGCAGACGAACAGGACGGACGGCTTGTCGGCCATGGTGATCGCTCTCTCTCGTCGCATGGCGGAACCCAGCCGCCAATGACTTCAGCCCCTGCTGGTATCAGCAGATAGTGATGTGAGAGTATCAGCGCATGCTGACTTCAGTCGATCCTGATGTGATCCGGGTGCTGGGCGATCCGCTCCGCCTGAAGATCGTGACCCTGCTCGCGCGCGAAACGCTCTGCACGACGCACCTGGTCGAGGAGACCGGAGCCAAGCAGACCAATCTGTCCAACCACATGAAGGTGCTGCGCGAGGCCGGGATCGTGGAGACCGAGCCGTGCGGCCGCTTCACCTACTACAAGCTCAAGCCCGAGGTCTTGGCCGGCCTGTCCGAGCAGTTCGCCGAGCTCGCTGCCTCGGCCCGCACCGCCGCCGAGAACAAGAGGGCCTGCCCGTGACCGCCACCGAGCCCACCACCGCCTCCGCTCCGAAGGGCGGTGGGGGCGGCGACTCGATCGTAAGGAAGCTTTCAACCCTCGACCGCTGCCTCGCGGTGTGGATTCTGCTCGCCATGGCCGTCGGTCTGGGCCTGGGCCGCCTGATCCCGGGGATGAACGACGCGCTCGCGAAGATCGAGATCGGCGGGATCTCCCTGCCGATCTCCCTCGGCCTGCTCGCGATGATGTACCCGGTCCTGGCGAAGGTCCGCTACGACCGGCTCGACCGCGTGACCAGCGACCGCAAGCTCCTGGTCTCCTCGCTGGTCATCAACTGGATCGTCGGCCCGGCGGTGATGTTCGCCCTGGCGTGGATCTTCCTGCCGGATCTGCCCGAGTACCGCACCGGTCTGATCATCGTCGGTCTCGCCCGGTGCATCGCCATGGTCATCATCTGGAACGACCTCGCCTGCGGCGACCGTGAGGCCGCCGCCGTCCTGGTCGCCCTGAACTCCGTCTTCCAGGTGATCGCGTTCGGCCTGCTCGGCTGGTTCTACCTCGACCTGCTGCCCCGGTGGATGAACCTCGGCGACGGCCAGGGCCTGGACGTGTCCGTCTGGCACATCGCACTGAACGTGATCATCTTCCTCGGCATCCCGCTGCTGGCCGGCTTCCTGACCCGCCGCATCGGCGAGCAGAAGATGGGCCGCGAGGACTACGAGGCGAAGTTCCTGCCGATGATCGGCCCGTGGGCCCTGTACGGGCTGCTGTTCACGATCGTCATCCTCTTCGCCCTCCAGGGCAAGACCATCACCTCGCAGCCGCTGGACGTGGCCCGGATCGCGCTGCCGCTGCTGGTGTACTTCGCGGTCATGTTCTTCGGCACGTTCCTCCTCGGCAAGGGCCTGGGCCTGGCCTACGACCGCACCACGACCCTGGCGTTCACCGCGGCGGGCAACAACTTCGAGCTGGCCATCGCGGTCGCCATCGCCACCTTCGGCGTCACCTCCGGCCAGGCCCTGTCCGGCGTCGTCGGACCGCTCATCGAAGTCCCGGTCCTGATCGGCCTGGTCTACGTCGCGCTCGCCTGGCGACGGAAGTTCTCCCCGGGCACGGTGACGACCGCCCCGTGACCCAGCACACGGACGTGGTGGTGGTCGGCGGCGGCCAGGCAGGGCTTGCCGCCGGCTACCACCTGCGCTGACGCGGCCTCGACTACCTCGCCGACTACGAGAAGCGCTACGCACCTGACCATCCTGCACGGCGCCCGCGCGGGCGCCGTGCGCCGCGACGCTCCGGGTCAAGGCCGACGCGGGCACCTGGCGAGCCCGTGCGGTCATCAGCGCCACGAGCAACTGGACGCGCCCTTCCTTCCCGACGTCCTAATAATCCAGTGCGGTTTCGTGAATCGACCAGCTGGCCGCGGGGGGCGAGCGGTCGTCAGCAGTCGCCGCGTCGGGCCGGGTCGGATGTCGTGAGGCCGCGGCGGCCCTGAGGATGACGGTGGTCGGCGTTCCGGCTCACACCCAGGACGAGTTGCAGTGAATAGTCCATTCCGGTGGTTCAGCGCTCCGGGGAAAATGTAGCGTCGCGATCACGGAATCGCTGATGGCTACGACCGCTGACCAGGCACCGGCGAACCCTGCCGCCACCGATGACATGCTGGCCACTCAGCCGATCGGATACTGGAGCGGCTCGGCTCAGGGACCGGACCGGCCCGGCGTCAGCCACACTCATCGGCGTCGGTCGCCCTGCCCGCGATGCCGCACATAAGACCTTACAGTCGAGCTGACGCTCAAGTGATGGCCGGGCTGCGGCGCTCGACAAGGACGACATCGCGCCAGACGCCGTGATGGCGCCCGATCCGCTCCCGCGTGCCGATGACCCGGAAGCCGGCCCGCTCATGCACGGCGAGGCTGGCGGCGTTCTCGGGGAAGATCCCGGACTGGACGGTCCAGATACCGGCCCGCTCGGTCGATTCGATCAGCGCCCTGAGCAGGGTGGAAGCGATCCCGCGACCGCGAGCCGCCGGATGGACGTAGACGGAGTGCTCGACCACCCCCGCGTACGAGCAGCGGTCGGAAACCCGGCTCGCCGCAACCCACCCCAGCACCTTCCCGTTCCCCTCGACGGCGGCGAAGCGGTGCTCGGGCAGCTTCGCCGCGTCGAACGCTTCCCACGCCGGGGCGGTGGTCTCGAAGGTGGCGTTCCCTTCGTCGACACCCGCCTGGTAGATCGCCAGCACCTGCTCGGCGTGCTCCGCCGCCAGTGGCACGGCCACGGCACTCAGTACCCCGCTCATTGCGCCCGCCCCCTTTCCGTACGACTGTCAGGCCGCGGCCGGCATGGCCAGCAACTGGCCCATCGCCGCGAGCACCGATGGCTCGACCCGGTAGTACACCCAGGTGCCGCGCCGCTCGGAGGTGAGCAGACCGGCCTCCTTGAGCTTCTTCAGGTGGTGGGAGACGGTGGGCTGGGAGACGCCGACGTCGGAGATGTCGCACACGCACGCCTCCCCGCCCTCGTGCGAGGCGACGGCGGAGAAGAGCCGCAGCCGCACCGGGTCACCGAGCGCCTTGAACATCCGCGCAGCGGTTTCGGCCTCCGTGGCACTCATGGGGCGCTCGGTCAGCGGCGGGCAGCACGGCACCACACCCTGGCCACCCGTGGGGTCGAGGAGCGGCAGCTCCTGCACATTCGACATAAGCCTATGTTGACACACGTCGAACCAGCCTGGGGAGGGTCGCCATCGGCACACGAGCCGGGCGGCCACGCGCCGGGCGATCTGCTCCGCCTCCCGGCCGACACCGTGCAGCGACGCAGATGCCGGCGTCCAGACGGTCGGCACAGCCGGTGAGGTAGGCGACGGCCTCGTCGCGATGCGGGCAGCGGTCCCGGTCGGCGCCGGGACCGGCATAGAGGGCAGGGAGTTGCACCGGGCCGGCGAGAACAGCGTGAGGCTGTCGTAGGAGCGCCGCCCCGATCCGGCCGCACGGTCGGACGCCTCCACCACCATCGGCCGCAGCCCGCGACCCAGCAGCGCGCGGGCGGTGGCGAGTCCGGACTGGCCGCCACCGATGACGGCGCGTTGATGTGCTCCGTGAACCATCCGACGAATTCGATAGATGTCTATGTTGACACCCATCAATACAGGTGCGACGCTGGGCCGCGCAAGCCATCGACAGATGTCGAACCACGCAAGGAGCCACCGTGAACGTGCCCGCCACCCCCGAGCTGCCCGTCGCCGTGATCGGAGCAGGCCCCTCCGGCCTGGCCGCCGCCGCCCACCTGCTCGACCAGGGCATCGAACCCCTCGTTCTGGAAGCCGGCCGGCAGGCCGGCGCCGCAGTGCGCGAGTGGGCTCACGTGCGACTGTTCTCCACCTGGGGCGAGGTCATCGACCCGGTTGCCGAGAAGCTCCTCGCTTCCACCGGCTGGACCCGCCCCGACCCTGACACCTATCCCTCCGGCGGCGACTGGGCCGAGCAGTACCTCCAGCCGCTCGCCGACACCCTCGGCCACCGGGTCCGCCTCGGCACCACGGTCACCGGCGTCTCGCGTACCGGCCGCGACCGCATCGTCGACGCCGACCGCGAGCAGCAGCCCTTCGTCGTGCACCTCACCCACGCCGACGGCCGCGAGGAACGCATCTTCGCCCACTCGGTCATCGACGCCTCCGGCACATGGGCCACACCCAGCCCGGCCGGCGGCAGCGGCCTGGCCGCCCTCGGGGAACACGCGGCCAGCGACCGGATCACCTACCGCGTCCCGAACCTCAAGAACCCCGCCACCCGCGCCCGCTACGCAGGCAGGCGCACCGCCGTGATCGGATCCGGCGCCTCCGCGTTCACCGCCCTCGCCTACCTCGCCGACCTCGCCAAGTCCAAGGACGGCACAGGCACCAAGGGCGTCTGGATCCTGCGCCGGGGCATCTCCGGCTCCACCTTCGGCGGCGGCGAAGCCGACCAGCTCCCCGCCCGCGGCGCCCTGGGCCTCGCAGCGAAGGCCGCAGTCGACGAGGGCCACGCCGACGCCGTGACCGGCTTCCGCACCGAACGGTCGAACGCGACACCGACGGCCGCCTGACCCTCGTCGGCGAGGACGGCCGCCGCCTGGACTCCGTCGACGAGCTGATCGTGCTGACCGGCTTCCGCCCCGACCTGTCCTTCCTTAACGAACTGCGCCTGGACCTCGACGAGCGCCTCCAGGCCCCGGCCGAGCTCGCGCCACTGATCGACCCCAACCAGCACTCCTGCGGCACCGTCTACCCCCACGGCCACCGCGAGCTCTCCCACCCCGAACCCGGCGTATACCTGGTCGGTATGAAGTCCTACGGCCGCGCCCCGACGTTCCTCGCGATGACCGGCTACGAGCAGGTCCGCTCGGTAGCCGCCGCGATCGCCGGCGACCTCGCCTCCGCCGACCGCGTCGAACTCACCCTCCCCGAGACCGGAGTCTGCGGCGGAGCCGGCCTTTTCGACACCTCCGACACCAGGGAAACGGACAGCGAAGGCTGCTGCGCGACCACCCCGCCTCTCGCCCAGCTCGGCACCCCCGCCACGGTCGGCGCAACTGCCGAAGAGGCTCCAGCAGGCGGCTGCTGCAGCTCGTGACCAACCGGGGCGCTCCGACGAGCTGGTCCAACTGCTGACCGAAGAAGGCCCAGGCGCGACCCGCTCGACACCAGCACCCCGGCCCACAGGCGGGGCAAGCCGCGTGCTGTTCAGGTCGATCGCCTATCGTGCCCGCGCACCGCCGAACTGCCCGCGGTGCGCATTCGGCAAGGAGAGAACGCCGTGAGCAGCATGCCTCCGCCCGCAGTCGGGCTCCCGGACGAACTCCGGCGGCGCCTTGGCGTGCCGGACGCGGTGATGATCGGGCTGGGGTCGATGATCGGCGCCGGCATCTTCGCCTCGCTGGCCCCGGCCGCCCGTGCCGCCGGCTCCGGCCTGCTGCTCGGCCTCGCCCTGGCCGCCGTCGTGGCGTACTGCAACGCCACCTCCTCCGCCCGGCTCGCCGCCCTCTACCCGGCCTCGGGCGGCACCTACGCCTACGGGCGCGAACGGCTCGGCCCCTTCTGGGGCTACCTGGCCGGGTGGGCGTTCGTCGTGGGCAAGACCGCCTCCTGCGCGGCGATGGCGTTGACCGTCGGCTCCTACGTCTGGCCGGGCCAGGCGCACGCGATCGCGGTGGCCGCCGTGGTGGCCCTGACCGCCGTCAACTACGCGGGCATCCAGAAGTCCGTCCTGCTCACGCGCGGCATCGTGGCGGTCGTCCTGGCGGTGCTCGCCGCCGTCGCGACCGCCTCCCTGACGTCCGACGGGGTGGACGCGGCCCGCCTGGGGATCGGTGCGGACGCCACGGCCACCGGTGTGCTGCAGGCGGCCGGGCTGCTGTTCTTCGCGTTCGCCGGTTACGCCCGCATCGCGACCCTCGGCGAGGAGGCCCGCGACCCGGCCCGCACCATTCCTCGCGCCATCCCGATCGCCCTCGGCATCACCCTCGTCGTCTACGCCCTCGTCGCCGTCTCCGTCCTCCTCGTCCTCGGGCCCGGCGGGCTCGCCTCCGCCACCGCCCCACTCACGGACGCCGCCCGGGCGGCCGACGCCGGCTGGCTCGTCCCCGTCGTACGCGTCGGCGCGGCCGTCGCCGCCCTCGGCT
>NZ_BMSG01000043.1 GCF_014649035.1 Streptomyces sindenensis | reverse complement strand
TCGCGGCCGCGACCACCGACGTACGCGGGGCCATCGGGTTCTCCTCCTTCGGCGTCCTGGCCTACTACGCCATCGCCAACGCCTCCGCCTGGACCCTGACTCCGGCCGAAGGCCGCCCGGCCCGGATCATCCCCATCGTCGGCCTCGCCGGCTGCCTCGTTCTGGCCTTCGCCCTGCCCCTGCCCTCCGTGCTCGCCGGAGCCGCCGTCCTGCTCGCCGGCGCAGCCGCGTACGGCATCCGCCGGGCCGCGTCCCGGTAGCCGGCTGCTCCCCGCCCCGGGGCTGCGGCCACTGCCCAGCGTCCCCGCGCCCGTCTCCCCCGCAGCGGCCGCCGGGGTCAGTCCTCCTGGCCCTCCGGCGTCGTCGACCGCACCAAGGAGACCGGTTCCGTCTGCTGGTTGGAGGCGGAGACGCGGACCGTGTGGCGGGTGAGGCGCAGGCCCATCGCCGTGAGGGCGTCCGTGTCGTAGAGCGCGCACAGCAGCGCGGCCGCGTCCGGGAGCGGCAGCGGTTCGGTCGCGCTGTACCCCAACCGCTCGGCCGTCTCGGGGTCGTCGAGGGCCGCCTGCCGGGCGTGGGCGAGCACCTGGTGGGGGTCGTCGACGACGAGCTCGTCGATCTGGATCCGCTGGGCGCGGACGCGCAGGTCGAGCGGGCGGGGCTGGGCGGACCTCGGAGCCGTGACGACGGACCGCAGTTTCGGGTGGACCAGAGGGGTCACGTCGGCCAGGCGGCTCAGCGGCGTCGGGTCGGACAGGCCGGTCGGGTGGTTCATGCGGTGGGCTCCAGAGAACGGGCCGCCGGAACGACGGTGCACGGAACGGCAGAACGGGAGTACGGCCACGGAGTACCCGTGGCGGGTGGTCGGAGGGGCATGGGGCAAGATCGGCCCGGTCTTACCGAGTTGGCGTGCGAGGGAGGCGGACATGCTTACCTTGGGAGCGCCGCGCGAGCGTCGCAAGGTGCGCTGTGTGCACTGTGCGCAGACTGCGCGGAATGTCGGTCAGATCGAGCCGGAGCAGGACCGGAGCGGGAAGGGGGAACCGTGGCACGCGAACGGTCGGGCCGTACGGCACGGCACCTGGTCCTGGTGGCCCGCCTGCGGCGCCTGCGGGAGGGCGTCGGCCTGTCCGTACCGCAGGCGGCGACGCAGCTGGGCTGGCATCCCTCGACGCTGCGACGGCTGGAACAGGCGCAGACCTCCCTCGATGTGGGGCAGGTGTCCGCCCTGCTCGACCTGTACGGGGCCGGGGCCGCGGAGACCGACGACATCATGGGACGGCTCAACGCCGCGAACATGCCCGGCTGGTGGCATCCCTGGCGGGACGCCATGGCGCCTTGGCTGATGGACCTGATGAGCGTGGAGTCCGCCGCCAGTGTCGTCCGCACCTGGCATCCGGCGCTGGTCCCCTTGCTGCTGCGCACCCCGGCGTACGCGATGGCCGTGGACGAGGTCATGTCCCCGGAGCGGGACGCGGCCGAGCGGCAGAGACGGGCAGACTTTCTGGCGGAGCGTCAGAAGCGGCTCCAGGAACAGCAGACGCGGCTCTGGGCCGTCCTGCCCGTCACCGCGCTGCGCTGCCAGGTGGGCGACGACGACGTGATGCGCGAGCAGATCGACATGCTTCAACGGACGGCCGAACGCGGGGATGTGACGATGCAGCTGCACCCCGAGTACGCACCGCCGCACCCGCTCACCGGTGTCCCGGCGCTCTCCCTGTACCGGGTGGAGATCCAGGAGATCGCGGACCATGTGGTGCGGGAGGGCGGGCTGCCCGGCACGGCGGAGGTGTGGGACAGCCCCCACCCCGTGCAGACGTATCAGGGAATGCTGGACGTGTCGTGCGTGATGGCGATACGGCCGGCCCGAACCAGAGAGGTGTTACAGGATGAGTACGACCGGAAATGGGCCTGAACTGCCCGCGCAGATCGACACGAGCGTCGCGCACTCCGCACGTGTCTGGAACTACTGGCTCGGCGGCAA
This sequence comes from Streptomyces sindenensis, assembly GCF_014649035.1. Classification (GTDB taxonomy): domain Bacteria; phylum Actinomycetota; class Actinomycetes; order Streptomycetales; family Streptomycetaceae; genus Streptomyces; species Streptomyces sindenensis. Next base: position 49,986 of record NZ_BMSG01000043.1, on the reverse strand, counting down.
GGACAACTTCCCGGCCGACCGGGCGGCGGGCGACGCCTACCGGGGCAAGTACCCGCTGATCGAGACGTTCGCGAAGGAGTCCCGGGACTTCCTGCGCCGCACCGTCACCTATCTCGCCCGGGACGCCGGGATCCGGCAGTTCCTCGACGTCGGGGCGGGGCTGCCGACCGCGAACAACACGCACGAGGTCGCCCAGCGGATAGCCCCGGAGTCCCGGATCGTCTACGTCGACCACGACCCCCTGGTGCTCCTGCACGTCCACGCGCTGCTGACCAGCGCCCCCGAAGGTGCGACCGCCTACGTCGAGGCGGACATGCGCGACACCGAGACCGTCCTCACGGGCGCGGCCAAGACCCTCGATCTGACACAGCCGGTCGCCCTCGTGATCAGTGACGTCCTCGGGCACATCGTGGACTGGGACGACGCGCTGTCCCTGGTACGACGGCTGGTGGAGCGCCTGCCCTCGGGCAGCTACCTCTCGCTGAGCCACTCCACCGCCTCCGACGAGGCCCACCGGGCCGTCCAGGACGAGTACAACGCCAGCGGTGCGATCCCGTACATCTTCCGGGAGCCGGAGACCACGATCGCGTTCTTCGACGGGCTGGAGATGGTGGAGCCGGGAATGGTGTCCTGGCCGAACTGGCGGCCCGACGCCAACACCGGCACCACCACGGCCCGGGCCGGCTGGGGCGCGGTCGCCCGCATTCCCTGATCCGCGTCCCCCACCCACCCCCAACTGCCGTGTCGCGTACGGGACTCCCCCGTACGCGGCGCGCACGGCCCGCAGAGGCTCTCGCCCATGAGCACCACAGGTACGACCGGCCGCGAGGCAGCCTGCCCGGGCGATGCCCGGCCCGCGCGGGAGACGACGGACCGGCTGCTGCGGGCGGCGACCCGGTCCGGTGCCCATCTCATCGCGGAGGCCGCGCTGCTCGTCCAGGGGTGGGCGGTGCTGGCCGACCCGATCGCCGGGGCCGTCTACAGCACCCCCGCCGCCGCGGCCGCCGACGGGGTGCACGCGGCCGCCGATCCGCGGGACCACCCGCACTGCCTCCAGCGCCCGGCGGCCGGAGCCGTCCTCGTCCTGGCCCCCGGCCCCGCCGTCCCCCCTGAGCAGGCCGCCCGCGTCGCCACGTCCACCGCGGCCCTCCTGGAGGTGCGCGGGCAGCGGGCGGCGGAGCTGCGGGGCGAGCAGATGCGGCTGCACACCACCCTCGTCCGGCTGCTGCTGGCCGGCCACACCACCGCCGTCGCCGACACCCTGGGCGGGAGCCGGCTCACCCATGTCACGGTCTACCGGCTCACCGGCGCCGACGTCCCCACCGCCCACCAGGTCCTGTGGCGGGCCGTACGCCCCTCGCTCGCCCCGCACGCCGACGCCTGCACCCTGCTGGGCCGGCTGGACGGCGAACTCGTCGTCGCCGAACTCCACCGCGGCGGCGACGACGGGCGGGTCCTGCGCCTGGTCTCCCGGGTGAGTGAGCGCCACCACCTGCTCGCGGGCATGGCCGGGCCGCTGCCCCTGGCCGAGATGCCCACCGCCCACAGCGACGCCGCCGCCGCCCGGCACAGCGCCACCCCCGACCGCCGGATCGTCCCCGCCGACGCCGTCGGCACCTCCCGGCTCGCACCGCTGCTGCCGGCCGCCCCGTACGCCCGCTGGGCGGGATCCGTACTGCGCCCGCTGACCCCGGCCCACCGGCATCTGCTCCTCGTGTGGCTCCGCACCGGCTCCAAGCCCCGCGCCGCCGCCGCGCTCGGTCTGTCCGCCGGTACGGTACGGACCCGGATACGCGAGCTGGCCCGGCTGCTCCGCGCGGACCTGGAGGACGCCACCGTCCAGGCGCATCTGCTGCTCGTCCTCCGCGCGCCCGCCTCCGCCGACCCCGACGAGGACGAGCCCGGGGACGGCGACACCGCCCGGGACACCGCCCGGCTGGAGACGCTGCCCGCCGGGATCCTGGACACCGAGGCGGTCCGGGCCTGGGCCCGCGGACTGGTCGGCGGCCTGGAGCCGCATCTGCGGATCGCGCTGGCCTGCTGGCTGGAGCAGCACGCCAGGACCGCCCCGGCGGCGGCCGAACTGCACGTCCACCGCACCACCCTGTCCAACTGGCTCACCCAGTGCGCCGACCACCTCGGCCAGAACCTCGCCGACGCCACCGTGCGCGCCGAGATCCACCTGGCGTTGCGGGCCACCCGGAACGGCCCCGACGACCCGGCGGCCCTTCCCCGGCGCGGCGGGCGCACGTACCGCCGGCTGTGACCTCCGCGCCCTCCCGCCCGCACACCGGCAGAACGTCCTCCGGGGCCGGGCTACCGGGTGGGCAGGGTGTGCGGAATCCTGTTGCCCGGCTGACGGCCCCGGGGGGCAGGACCGGGCCCGGGAGCCCCCGGTGGGGCTCAGGACGGCGCCTGGCCCGTCTCGAAGCGGCTGACGCGGTCGCCGGTGACCGTGAAGACCCAGCGGGTCCGCATCGTGCCCCAGGTGTCGTTCGTGTAGTCGACGACGAGGACACGGCCGTCGTCGGAGGCGTCCACGACTTTCATACGCCCGTTGGCCTGCGGCGAGAAGATCTCCTTCTCCGTCCAGGCGGCCAGGTCCCGTTCGCTGCCGTCGTCGGACATGGTGGCGTCCTCGGTGAGGACGTCGGCGAAGAAGGCGTCCTTGTCGCCCGCGTTCACCGCGGCGATGAACTTCTCCACGACCGGGTCGCTGATCGACGGGGTCATCGTGTTCCTCCTCGGTACGCCCGGGAGCGGACGTCCCGGGGATTCCCCCCGAGTCTCCGTCGGCGGGTTCACCCCCGCACGTCGTCCCTCTCCTTGCGCCCCTCAGCGGTCCGGCTCAGGAAGACGTCCCGCCCCGGGCACGTCGTGTACGCGGGCCACAGCGCGTGGACCGGGACATGGACGGGCGGGTCCAGGTCGACGACGTACGCCGCGCCGCCCGCCGCCGGGCCCGGGGGCGTCGTGACGAAGGCGATGCGGCCGGTCGCGGTGACGGCGGTGACGGGCGGCGTGCCCTGGACCGGGTTGCGCCGGACGTCCGGTTCGACGCCCGCCCGACGGCACAGGCCGATCAGGAGGTCCGTGTACGCGGACGAGCCCACCTCGCCCCACACCGTGAGCGGCCGGCCGCGCAGGTCGGCCAGGGCCACGGCGGGGCGGGCGGCGAGCGGGTCCCCGGCGGGGACGGCGACCCGCAGGCGGTGTTCGGCGATCCGGGCCCGGGTCAGCCCGGTGTCGGCGGGCATGGCACGGCTCAGGCCCAGATCGCAGGCACCCGTGAGGAGTTGTTCGCGCAGTTCGTCGGGGAAGAGCTGCCGGACGTGGGCCTGTATGCCCTGCTCCTCCGTGCCCGCCCGGGTCAGCAGCTCGACGACCTCCTCCGCCGTGACCGCCGGGGTGTGGCCGATCCGCAGGTGCCCGGCCCGGCCCCGCCCGATGCGGCGGGCCCGGTCCAGGGCGGCGAGCGCCTGGGAGCTGAGCGCCCGGGCGTCGTCGATGAGGGCCTGCCCGGCCGGGGTCGGGGTCACGTGCTGGTGGCCCCGGTCCAGGAGCCGGACGCCCACGTGCCGCTCCAGGGTGCGGATCGAGGTGCTCAGCGCCTGCTGGCTCAGGTGCAGCCGTTCGGCCGCCCGGGTGAACCCGCCCTCCTCGGCGACGGCGACGAGATGCTCCAGCTTGCGCAGGTCCAGGCTCACGCGGCCTCCCGTACTCCCGTACTCCCGAAAAGGGTCAGCGGACCGTGTAACCACCGTTGGCGAAGATCGTCTGACCGGTGATCCAGCCGCCCTGGGTGACGAGGAACGTGACCAGCGGCGCGATGTCCTCGATCTCCGTCAGCCGGCCGCCCATCGCCTGGGACTTGTGGAACTCCACGCGCTCCGGGGTCTCCTGCGGGTAGAAGAACGGCGTGTCCATCGGCCCCGGGGCCACATTGTTCACCGCGATGCCGCGCGGCGCGAACTCCTTGGCCGCCGCCCGGGTGAAGTGCTCCAGCGGGGCCTTGGCGCCCGCGTAGGTGGAGTACCCGTCCGTGAACGCGGCGAGCAGGGACGTCACCAGGCTGACGACGCGACCGCCGTCGTTGAGGCGCGCACCGGCCTCCTGGAGGAAGAAGTACGCCGCCTTGGAGTTGATCGCGAACATGCGGTCGTACTCCTCCTCGGTCGTCTCGGCGATCGGCTTCCGCAGCACCATGCCCGTGGTGTTCACCGCCACGTCCACCCCGCCGAAGGCGTCGAGCGCCTGGTCGAAGAGGCTCCGCACGCCCTCCACGCGGGTCAGGTCCTCCCGGACGACGACGGCCTGGGAGCCCGCGCCCCGTACGGCCTCCGCCGTCTTCTCGGCATCGGCCGCGGTGTTCTCGCCGTGGTAGTGGACGACGACGTTCGCTCCGGCCTCGCCGAGCGAGCGGCTGATCAGGCCCCCGAGGTTCTTCGCGCCTCCGGCGACGACGGCGGTCTTCCCCTTCAGCGACTGCTGCTGCTCACTCATCATGGCTCCCTTTCTCCGATACGCACCATTCGTTGCGGTTCCGTTGTCCACGCTAGGAGCGGGGCGTGCCGAGGGGAAACAGAAAGATCGCGTCACCCCACCAGGAAGATGGGTCGCCGCAGGTCAGCACAGGTCACCGCGTGACCGGAAACGTCATTGACGTACGCCTGCGGGTCACGAAGGATCACCGCGTGACGACCACCGCGCAGCCCTCCCCCTCCGCGTCCTCCCCGTCCCGCCCCATCGCCCTGATCACCGGCGTCGGCCGCAGCATCGGCATCGGCGCGGGCATCGCGCGGCGCATGGCGGCCTCCGGCTGGGACGTCGCCTTCACCTACTGGACGCCGTACGACCGCCGGATGGAGTGGGGTGCCGAGGCCGGGGCCGCCGAGGCCATCGCGAAGGAGCTGGCGGAGGCCGGAGCCCGTACGGCGGCGATCGAGGCGGACCTCACCGGCCCCGACGCGCCGGCCCGCATCTTCGACGAGGCCGAGCAGCGCCTCGGCGGACCGGTGACCGCGCTCGTCCTCTCGCACGCGGAGTCGGTGGACTCGGGGCTGCTGGACACCACCGTGGAGGCGTTCGACCGGCACTTCGCGGTGAACTCCCGGGCCAGTTGGCTGCTGATCCGGGAGTACGGTCTGCGCTTCCGCGGCGCACCGGGCACCGCCACCGGCCGGATCGTCGCGCTCACCAGCGACCACACCGTGGGCAACCTCCCCTACGGTGCGAGCAAGGGGGCCCTGGACCGCATCACGCTCGCCGCCGCCCACGAGCTGGCCCACCTCGGGGTGACGGCGAACGTCGTCAACCCCGGCCCGGTCGACACCGGATGGATGTCCGACGACCTGCGCGAGTCCCTGGTCCGGGGAACCCCGCTCGGCCGTCTCGGCACCCCGCGGGACACCGCCCATCTGGTGGACTTCCTCTGCTCCCCCGAAGGTCAGTGGATCAACGGTCAGTTGCTGAAGAGCAACGGCGGCGCGGCGGGCTAGAAGGTGTCTAGTCTGAGCTGGTCCATGTAGTGCACAGGGGGTTGTATGCACAGCGAAGACCGGACCGGCAGAGCGGACGACGGGCGGGACGGGCGCTTCGCCGACCGCCGGGCGGGCGACGCCCCCCGGACCGTGATCGACGGCCGCTACGAGCTGCTGGAACGGATCGGCAGCGGCGGGATGGGCGAGGTCTGGAAGGCCCACGACCGACGGCTGAACCGGTTCGTCGCCGTGAAGGGCCTCCTCGACCGGGCCGCCATGGCCGGGGGCACGCAGGCGACGGCGATGCAGCGCGCCCGGCGCGAGGCGGAGGCCATCGCCAAGATCGAGCATCAGAACGTGGTGACGGTCCACGACCAGGTCGAGTCCGACCACCAGGTCTGGATCGTGATGAAACTGCTCGAAGCACGGTCCCTCGGCGACCTGTTGAGCCGCGACGGGGTCCTCTCCGTGCCCCGCGCCGCGAACATCGCCCTCCAGGTCCTTCAGGGCCTGCGGGCGGTCCACGCGGCATCGGTCGTCCACCGCGACGTGAAGCCCGGCAACGTCCTCGTCCGGGACGACGGCCTCGCGATCCTGGTCGACTTCGGCATCGCCACCTTCGAGGGCGCGGACCGGGTGACCCGGACCGGCAGCGTCATCGGCACCCCCTCCTACCTGGCCCCCGAGCTCTTCGCCCCCGCCTCCCCGGGCCCCACCCCCGCCTCCGACCTGTGGGCGCTCGGCGTCACGCTGTACGAGGCGGTCGAGGGCCGTGTGCCGTTCGCCGGGCACGAGGTGTGGGAGGTCCAGGAGAGCATCCGGCAGACCCCCGACCCCGCTCTCCGGTACGCCGGTCCCCTCGCCCCGGTCGTCCAGGGGCTGTTGGTGACCGATCCCCGCCAGCGGCTGGACGCGGCCACAGCGGAGGCGATGCTCCGCGAGGTGCTCGACGACCCCGCCGCGCCGAACGCGGGCGCGGCAGCGGCGACGCACCCGCCCACAGCGGTCTCCACCCCGAACCCCTCGACGCCCCCGACACCCCCTACGCCCCCGACGCCCGGGCCGCGCGCGCCCGTTCGGTCTCCGGAACCCGTTCCGCCCTCCCCCGCGGCGAGCGGGCGGCGCGCGCGGCACCGGAGGTGGCAGATCGTGGCGGCCGTGGTGTGCGTGTCCCTGCTGGCCGGCGCGGGCTGGCTGGTCACGCGGGGCGGCGGCGACGGCGGGACCGACGACCGTACGGGCTCGGCGCGGGGCCAGGGCGAGGGCCCGGACGGCAGCGGCAGCCAGGAGCGGTGGAAGGACACGCACCCCACCCTGGAGATCGGCGTCAAGGACGACCAGCCCGGGCTGAGCAAGTTCGACAGGAAGACGCGTACGTACCGGGGTTACGACATCGACCTGGCCTACGCGATCGCCGAGAGCATGGGGTACGGCAAGGGCGAGGTCGCCTTCACGACGGTCGCCACGGACTACCGGTCCACCGCGCTGAAGACGAAGCAGGTGGACCTGGTCATCGCTTCCTACAGCATCACCGACGACCGCAAGACGGCCGGCCCCGACGGCTACAGCGTCGACTTCGCGGGCCCGTACTACGAGGCGAGCCGCGGCTTCCTGGTCCGCGAGAAGTCGGCCAAGTACACGATCAACGACTCCAGTGATCTGCGGGACCTGGGCGTCGAGGTGTGCACGGCCCGGGATTCGACGTACGAGAAGGCACTGCCGGAACAGGGCTTCACCATGGCGAAGTCGCAGCCCAACACCTATCAGGACTGCCTGGACAGGCTGCTGGACCCGAAGTCCGACGTGTACGCGGTGGCCTCGGACGACATCATTCTGGCCGGGTACGCCGAGGCCAACCCGGGCAAGGTGCGGCGGCTGGAGAACATCCGGGGCGCGGAGGGCTACGGCGTGGCGATGCGGCCGAAGTCGCCGATCCTGAAGGGCGAGGTGTGCTCGGCGCTGCGGACGATCCTGGCCGGCCGGGTCTGGGAGGACATGTACAAGGAGAACCTGTCGGGCCTGGTGGGCGACAAGAACCCGCCGGGACGCCCGGAACTGACGGAGTGCGAGGGCTACTGAGGCCGCGGTGGCGCCGGAGCCCCCGTCTCACCGCTCCGGGAACCGCTCCCCGCACCGGCTGCAGAACACCGGCGCGGGGTCCTGCGACAGCTTCCCGCACTCCGGGCAGACCCGGTCCAGCATGCAGGGCCCCTCGCCGCCCTCGTACGCCCCGCTCGGCGGCTTGATCGCCAGGCCGGGGCGGCGGCGGTGGACGGTGAGGTACGTGAGCCCGTCCGGCCCCGCCGCGAGGGCGCGCCGGGACGTCCGGGGCAGCCAGAGGACGGTGCCGGGCCCGAGGTCCAGGACCTGGCCGCCCGCCCTCAGGCGCCCCGTCCCCTCCCGCACCACGAGCAGCACATCGAGCACGTCCTCCTGATGCTCACCGACCTCGGCGCCGGACGGCAGCCGCACCAGGTTGGCGTCCAACTCCCGCCCCGGCTCGGCCAGATGCCAGAGCGCGCCGCGCTCGCCGGGAGCGGCGGCGGACAGCAGATCGTCGATGACGGCGAGGACCCGGGGAGCAGCGTTCACGCCGCCCAGGCTACGCCGCTGCCGTAGCCTGTCAGGCCGACTCACGAGGAGGACGCGACAATGGACCGGCCACGGGACGACACGCGGTACCCGCCGATCGAGCCGTACGAGAGCGGCATGCTGGATGTCGGGGACGGCAACCTCGTGTACTGGGAGGTGTGCGGCAACCCGGACGGCAAGCCGGCCCTCGTGGTGCACGGCGGCCCGGGGTCCGGCTCCTCCCCCGGCTCCCGCCGGTACTTCGACCCGGACCGCTACCGGGTGGTCCTCTTCGACCAGCGGGGCTGCGGCCGCTCGACGCCGCACGCGAGCGACCCGGCGACGGATATGGCCTCCAACACGACGGCCCACCTGATCGCCGACATGGAACGCCTGCGGGAGCACCTGGACATCGACAAGTGGCTGCTGTACGGCGGCTCGTGGGGCTCGACGCTGATCCTGGCGTACGCCGAGGAGCACCCGGAGCGGGTCACGGAGGTGGTGATCCAGGCGGTGACGACGACCCGCCGCAGCGAGATCGACTGGCTCTACCGGGGCGCGGGCCAGCTCTTCCCCGAGGCCTGGGCCGCCTTCCGCGCGGGCGTCCCCGAGACGAGCGACCCGGCCGGCCTGGTCGCGGCGTACGCCCGCCGGATGGAGAGCGAGGACGCGGCCGTACGCGAGAAGGCGACGGCGGACTGGTGCGCCTGGGAGGACGCGGTCGTCTCGATGGAGGCGTCCTCGGGCCCGCCCCCGTACAGCGGCCGCCCGGACCGCGACCAGCAGGCGCTCGTCCGGATCTGCTCCCACTACTTCGCCCACGGAGCCTGGCTGGAGGAAGGCCAACTCCTCGCCCGCGCCCACCGCCTGACCGGCATCCCGGCCGCCCTGATCCACGGCCGCTTCGACCTCGCGGGCCCCCTGATCACCGCCTGGGAACTGGACCGGGCCTGGCCGGACGCCAAGCTGACGATCATCGACAACGCGGGCCACATGGGCGGCACGGAGACCCGGCGAGCGGTGCTGGCGGCGCTGGACGGGTTCGCAGGGAAGGAGTGAGGCCCGCCCCCGGCCGAAGCACCCCGGAGCGGGCCCGCGTGCGGCACCGGCGCGGCTCCTACCAGGCGAACGCCTCCGGGGACGGCCCCGGGCCCGGGAAGATCTCGTCCAGGCCGGTGAGGACCGCCTCCGGGAGCTCCAGCTCAAGTGCCCGCAGCGCGCTGTCGAGCTGCTCGCCGGTGCGCGGGCCGACGATCGGGCCCGTGATGCCGGGGCGGGTCAGCAGCCAGGCCAGGGCCGCCTCGCCGGGTTCCAGGCCGTGCTTGTCGAGGAGGTCCTCGTACGCCTGGAGCTGGGCGCGGGTCGCGGGGTCGGCCAGGGCGTCGGCCGCGCGGCCCGAGGCGCGGCGTCCGCCCTCGGCCGTCTTCTTGATCACCCCGCCCAGCAGGCCGCCGTGCAGCGGGGACCAGGGAATGACCCCCAGGCCGTACTCCTGCGCGGCCGGGATGACCTCCATTTCGGCGCGGCGCTCGACCAGGTTGTAGATGCACTGCTCGCTGACCAGGCCGAGCGAACCGCGCCGGGCGGCCTGCTCGTTGGCCTGGGCGATCTTGTAGCCGGAGAAGTTGGACGAGCCGGCGTAGAGGATCTTGCCCTGCTGGACCAGGACGTCGATCGCCTGCCAGATCTCGTCGAAGGGCGTGTTCCGGTCGACGTGGTGGAACTGGTAGAGGTCGATGTGGTCGGTCTGGAGGCGTTTGAGCGAGGCGTCGACCGCGCGCCGGATGTTCACGGCCGAGAGCTTGTCGTGGTTCGGCCAGGCCTCACCGTCGGCGCCCATGTTCCCGTACATCTTGGTGGCCAGGACCACCTTGTCGCGCCGGCCGCCGCCCTGGGCGAACCAGGTGCCGAGAATCTCCTCGGTGCGCCCCTTGTTCTCGCCCCAGCCGTAGACGTTGGCCGTGTCGAAGAAGTTCAGGCCCGCGCCGAGCGCGGAGTCCATGATCGCGTGACTGTCCGACTCGTTCGTCTGCGGGCCGAAGTTCATCGTCCCGAGGACGAGCCGGCTGACCTTGAGTCCCGTGCGTCCGAGCTGTGTGTACTTCATGGCACCCAAGCCAACGCCTTCGAGTCCACTCCAAGCAAGGACGCGAGGACCGGGTGTCCCTCGCCGCCCCCTGTCGGCGGTAACGGGCCCCGCCCGTCGGTGCCCCCGCCCGGCGCTGCCCGTAGGCACCAACCGTCCGGCGCCACCCGTCGGCGTCGGGCGTCTGCCTCAGGCGTCGCCCTCCATGGTGGTCAGCAGCATCCGCAGCAGCCGGTTCAGTTCGTCGCAGTCCTTCTCGTCCAGGCGGGCCAGCATCCTGCGTTCGTTGCGCACATGCCCCTCCACCGTGTCGTCGACGAGCGCCCGCCCGGCATCGGTGAGCGTGATGTGCAGGCTGCGGCGGTCGCCGGGGACGGTCTCCCGGGCGACCAGGTTCCGGGCGGCCAGGCGGTCGATCCGGTTCGTCAGCGCGGCCGAGCTGACCATGACGCTCCCGGCCAGCTCCTTGGGGGTGAGCGGGCGGTCGCTGCGGCGGAGGGTGGCGAGGACATCGAACTCCCAGCGCTCCATGCCGTGTTCGGCGAAGTACCGGCCGACCTCCTTTTCGACGAGCCGGGTCAGCCGCAGGAGTCGGCCCACCGCACCCATGGCTTCCAGGTCCAGGTCGGACCGCAGGGCGGCCCACTGGTCCAGGAAGTCGTCGACCGCGTCCCGCGTCCGCGTCCCCGTCTCGCCCATCGCCCGGCCCCACTCCTGATAATTCGACGTCGAACTGTTTGACGTCAGCCTACCTCCCGCCCTACCTTTCCGTTCCATGAGAGATAGTTCGACGTCGAATGATTACGTGGACACCACGGCCCGACCCGCGAACGGCGACTTCGACACCGTCGCCCGTGTCATCCGCCCCCGCCGCAGCGTCCGCCACTACCGGGCCGACCCGATCCCGATACCCGCCGGTCTCCTCCGGCGGCTGACCGACCTCGCGCTCCAGGCGCCCTCCGGCTTCAACCTCCAGGCGCGGTCCGTCGTCACCGTCGCCGCTCCGGCCGGACTCCGCGCGCTCACCGGCGCCACCTGGGGGCGGGCGGCCCCGCCCCCAGGTGGCGCCGGTAATGCTCGTGTCCGTCGCGAAGTCGGCCGCCCACCGGGAGGACCGGGGCGCCGTCTGGGAGACGGCCCGCGCCCACCCGGGCCGCCGGGAGCGCGCGCTGACCTGTTTCAGCGGGACCTTCGGGCGGTGAGGACCCCCGTGCCCCCGGAGCCCGCCCATCGCGCCTCGCCCGCGCCACCCGCGCCACCCGCGCCACCCGCGCCGACGACGTCACGGAGACCGGTATGACCCGACAGAGCCAGGTACGGATCTCCTTCGTCACCGCCCTCGCGCCCCTCGTCTGGGGTTCCACCTACCTGGTCACCACGGAGTTCCTGCCGCCCGACCGTCCCCTGCTCGCCTCCACCGTGCGCGCCCTGCCCGCCGGGCTGATCCTGCTCCTGGTGACCCGCGTTCTGCCCCGGGGCGTCTGGTGGCTGCGCGCGACCGTGCTGGGCGTCCTGAACATCGGCGCCTTCTTCTACTTCCTCTTCCTCGCCGCCTACCACCTGCCCGGCGGCGTGGCGGCCCTCGTCATGGCCGTCCAGCCGATGATCGTGCTGGCCCTCGGCGCCCCCTTGCTCGGCGCCCGGATACGGCTCCCGCACATCGGCGCCTGCCTGCTTGCCGCCGTCGGGGTCGCACTCCTGGTCCTCCGGCCGCAGGCCGCCCTGGACGGCGTCGGCGTACTCGCCGGGCTCCTGGGGGCCGTGTGCATGGCCTCGGGCATCGTGCTGACGAAGCGCTGGGGGCGCCCCGAAGGGGTCTCGTTGGTCGCGTTCACCGGGTGGCAGCTCACCGTCGGCGGCCTCGTCCTGCTGCCCGTCACCCTGCTCGGCGAACCGCTCCCCGACCGCCTGACCTGGGGCAACGTCGGCGGCTTCGGCTACCTGAGCATCATCGGGGCGCTGCTGGCGTACGTCGTGTGGTTCCACGGCATAGCACGGCTGCCGGCACTCACCGCATCGTTCCTGTCGTTCGGCTCACCCCTGGCCGCGACGGTCCTCGGCTACCTCTTCATGGGGCAGACGCTGGGACCGCTCCAGCTGCTGGGCGCGGTGGGTGTCATCGGTGCGGTGGCGCTGGCGCAGCGCGGCGCGGGGACGTCGCCCGGTACGCCGCGCACGCCGACCGCCTCAGCCGCCGAGGGCGGCCCCCACGGCGACGACGACGAATATCAGCACGAGCACGGCCGCCATGATGCGGTTTCTGGTCTTCGGGTCCACCCTTCGAGCGTAGCGGCACCGCCCACCGGGCCGGTGCCCAGGCCGCCCGGGCCGTGGTGACGGAACCGCTCAGCGGCACGTCCGCCGGGCCGCCCCGGCCGTCTCATGGCGGCACCTCAGCCGCCAGCGGCCAGGCCCGCACCGCCGAGTAGCGCGGCCGCTCCCCCGGCATCCCGGACGCCGGCAGATGACTCCGTACGAGCGTGAGCTCCCCGGCCTCCCAGCGCTCCCCCTCGAACCCCGCCAGCGCCGCGGCGAAGGGCCGCAGGTCCGCCGCGCCCCGGCTGCGGGCCAGCGTGAGGTGCGGGGTGTAGCGGCGGTGCTCCTCCGTCGCGAGCCCGGCCCGCCGGGCGGCGGCCTCCGCGCGCTCCGCGAGCAGCCGCAGCGTGTCGAGCCCGCCCGCCGCCCCGGCCCACAGCGCCCGCCCGCCGAAGTGCCCGGCCCCGCGCACCCGGAGCGCGAAGGGCGCGGTACGGCGCGCGGCCCGCTCCAGGCGCGCCTCCAGCTCCGGCGTGACGTCCTCGGGCACCTCCCCGTAGAACGCCAGCGTGAAGTGCCAGCCCTCGGGGCCCGTCCAGCGCAGGTCCCGCGCCCCGGGGAGGGTGTGCAGCGGTGCGAGTGCCGTACGGAGTTCGGCCACGGCCGACGCGGGCGGCAGGACGGCGGCGAAGAGCCGCTGGGTGACCGGACGACCGGGTTCGCTGCTGCGCATGCGCGCGAGTCTGGCAGGTCCGGGCGTCTCCTGGGCGCCGGGCCTATCGTTGTCCTACGCGGCTGCCCGCACGCCCGTGGGGCAGCGGGGAGGAGCGGCACGATGACCGTCGTAGACACCGACAGGATCGACATGGCCGACACCAGCGACGAGCGCACTCTGGACGAGATGTTCGAGTGGCTTGAGCCCACCCCCGAGGGCTTCAAGGTCGAGATCGTCGAGGGGACCGTCCACATGTCGCCGCAGCGGGACACGACCTGGGAGATCACCTTTGACATCTTGGAGCAGCTCCGCACGACGTACGAACGCCGGCGGCTGAAGACCGACGTACGCATCGACCTCCCCGGCCACCTCAACGGCTTCGCCTCCGACGTCGTCGCCCTCTCGCCCGACGCGGTCAAGGGCGAGGACGGCCGCTGGCGCTACCAGGACATCGAGTTCGTCGCCGAGGTGATTTCGAAGGCCACCGCGGCGAACGACTACGGCATCAAGAAGGCCGTCTACACCACCGCCGGTGTCCCCGTGTACCTCATCGTCGACCCGTACACCGGGACCTGGCACCTGCACACGCTCCCGAAGGAGGACGAGTACCGCAGCGTGCTGAGCCTCGACTTCGGCACCCCCGTCGACCTGACCTCGACCGTCGTCGGCCTCACCCTCGCCACCGACGCCTTCCCCCGCGACTGACCCCGCGCCCCGGCACGCGAAAGGCGCCCTCCCCCGCTCCCGGGGAGGGCGCCTTTCCGTTCGCTCACGCCGCCGTCGCCAGTTGCTCGCGCGGCACGAAGCGGACGTGGGGGCGGCCCGGACGGAGGTCGACCTTCAGGCGGAGGCCGCCGACGCGGGCGAGGGCGAAGCCGACGGCCAGGGCGGCGATCACCGAGATCGCGCCGCCGGCCGCGAAGCCGATGCGGGCGCCGTAGGTGTCGCTGATCCAGCCGACGATCGGGGCCCCCACCGGCGTACCCCCGGCGAAGACCATCATGTACAGGCTCATCACCCGGCCCCGCATCTCCGGGTCGGCGGCCATCTGGACGCTCGTGTTCGCGGTGATGTTCGTCGTCAGGCCCAGCATGCCGATCGGGACCAGGAGGATCGAGAACAGCCAGACGGTCGGAGAGAGCGAAGCCGCGATCTCCAGCAGACCGAACGCCGTGCCCGCCGCCACCAGCATCCGCAGCCGCGAGGAGCGGCGGCGGGCCGAGAGCAGCGCACCGGCCAGCGAACCGGCCGCCATCAGGATGTTGAAGAAGGAGTACATGCCCGCGCCGCCGTCGAAGATCTCGTCGGCGAAGGCGGTCAGCCAGATCGGGAAGTTGAAGCCGAACGTGCCGACGAAGCCGACCAGGACGATCGGCCAGATCAGCTCGGGGCGGCCCCGGACGTAAGCAAGGCCCTCGCGGAGCTGGCCCTTGGCGCGGGGCACGGTCACCGAGGCGTGCAGTTCGTCTCTCCGCATCATCAGCAGGCCGATGAGCGGGGCCAGGAAGGACAGGCCGTTGAGCAGGAACGCCCAGCCGCTGCCGACCGTGGTGATCAGGACGCCCGCGACGGCGGGGCCGATGAGCCGGGCGGACTGGAAGTTCGCCGAGTTCAGGCTGACCGCGTTGCGCAGTTGCGCGGGGCCGACCATCTCGGAGACGAACGACTGGCGGGCCGGGTTGTCGACGACGGTCACCATGCCGAGCAGGAACGCGACCAGGTAGACGTGCCAGACCTCGACGACCCCGGAGAGGGTCAGGACGGCCAGCGCGATACCGCACAGGCCGAGCATGGCCTGGCTGACGAGCAGGATCTGCCGCTTCGGGAGGCGGTCGGCGATGACTCCGCCGTACAGGCCGAAGAGCAGCATCGGAAGGAACTGCAGGGCTGTGGTGATGCCTACGGCGGTGGCGGAACCCGTCAGGCTCAGCACGAGCCAGTCCTGCGTGATGCGGGACATCCAGGTACCGGTGTTGGAGATCACGGCGCCCGTGGCGAACAGGCGGTAGTTGCGGATCTTCAGCGACGAGAAGGTCCCGCCGGTCTTGCTCTCGTGGGTGGAAGTCGGTGCGGGGGCGGAGTCTGCTCCGGGTCCCGTACTCAAAAGGGTTCATCTCCTCGTACGTCTGCGGCGTGCGGTCCGACGAGGACGTGACGACGGGCGCTCCGGCGGTGATCCGGTCCGGTCCGGCCGTATCCGGTCCGGTCCAGCCGTATCCGGTCCGGCCCGGCCGTATCCGGTCCGGCCCGGCCGTATCCGGGGATACGGCCCGGCGGGTGGATCACCGTCGGCGCGCCCGTGGGGTCACAGGTGGGCGAGCTTCTCCAACACGGGCGCGGCGGCCCGAAGCGTCTCCCACTCGTCCTCGTCCAGGCCCTCGGCGAGGTGGGCCAGCCAGGCGTTCCGCTTGGTGCGGCTCTCCGCGAGCATGGCCTCGGCCTGCTCGGTCTGGCTGACCCTCTTCTGCCGACGGTCATCGGGGTGCGGTTCCAGCCTGACCAGCCCCTTCGCCTCCAGCAGCGCGACGATGCGGGTCATCGACGGCGGCTGCACGTGCTCCTTGCGGGCCAGCTCGCCGGGGGTGGCCGAGCCGCAGCGGGCCAGGGTGCCGAGCACCGACATCTCGGTGGGGCTCAGCGACTCGTCGACACGCTGGTGCTTCAGGCGGCGGCCCAGCAGCATCACGGCGGAGCGGAGGGAGCTCACGGCGGCGGCACTGTCGCCGTCGTGGATCAGGTCAGGCATGTTTGTTAGCGTAACTCATTACCCAATCTAAACACCACCCGATTACACCTCCCGTACATTCCGATCACTCGAACGAGTGAGTTGACAGCGGAAAGTGACGCAAAAAGCGCTCCGGGGCGGCGACCCTGCTGGGCATGGGATCGACAGTGCTCAGCCTGCGGATAGACGGTGAGCTGCTCGACCGGCTCCGGCAGCACGCCGCCAAACGCGGAATGAGCGTCCAGGACTATGTGGTCCGGACGCTCATCCGCGACGACTTCGACGAACGCTTCAAAGTGGCCGTCGAGGAGACGGAGAAGTTCTACGGAGAGACGGAGAAGCTCTGCGGGCCGACGGGCCCCACGGTGACCAGGGACCCGATCACGTGAGGCCGAGCGCCGGCATCGCGTAGTAGAAGACGAAGACCGCCGACACCACGTACATCGCGATCGGCACCTCACGGCCCCGGCCCGCCGCCAGCCGCAGCGCGGAGAAGGCGACGAAGCCGATGCCGATGCCGTTGGTGATCGAGTACGTGAACGGCATCATCACCATCGCGAGGAACGCGGGGATCGCGAGCGTGTAGTCGCTCCAGTCGATGTCCCGCACCGAGCCCGCGATGATCAGGAAGCCGACCGCCAGCAGGGCGGGCGTGGCCGCCTGCGACGGGACCATGGTCGCCAGCGGTGTGACGAACAGCGCCACCGAGAAGAGCAGACCGGTCACCACGCTCGCCAGTCCGGTGCGGGCGCCCTCGCCGACGCCCGCGGTGGACTCCACGAAGCACGTGGTGGCGGAGGCGGAGGTCGCCCCGCCCGAGGCGACCGCGATGCCGTCCACGAACAGCACCTTGTTGATACCGGGGAAGTGGCCCTTCTCGTCCATCAGCTTCGCCTCGTCGCCGACGCCCAGGATGGTGCCCATCGCGTCGAAGAAGCAGGAGAGCAGCACGGTGAAGACGAACAGCACGCCGGTCAGATAGCCGACCTTCTCGAAGCCGCCGAACAGGCTGACCTCACCGAGCAGCCCGAAGTCCGGCGCGGAGACCGGATTGCCCGGCCACGACGGCGTCGTCAGGCCCCACGCCCCGTCGGGCAGCCCCGCCACCGCGTCGATGACCAGGGCGACGACCGTCATGGCGATGATCGAGATCAGGATCGCGCCGGGCACCTTGCGCACGATCAGCGCGAGGGTGAGCAGCGCGCCGAGGACGAAGACGAGAACCGGCCAGCCGTTGAGGTGGCCGTCGGCGCCGAGCTGGAGCGGCACGGTGGTGTGGGCGGCGTCCGGCATGCGCGAGACGAAACCGGAGTCGACGAGGCCGATCAGCAGGATGAACAGGCCGATACCGATCGCGATGCCCTTGCGGAGCGACCGGGGCACGGCGTTCATCACGCGTTCCCGCAGCCCGGTGGCGACCAGCAGCATCACCACGACACCCGCGAGGACGACCATGCCCATCGCGTCCGGCCAGCTCATCCGGGGGGCGAGCTGGAGTGCGACCACGGTGTTGACGCCGAGGCCGGCGGCGAGCGCGATCGGCACATTGCCGATGACGCCCATCAGCAGCGTGGAGAACGCGGCGGAGAGCACGGTGGCGGTGACCAGCTGACCGTTGTCGAGCTGATGGCCGTACATGTCCTTCGCGCTGCCCAGGATGATCGGGTTGAGCACGATGATGTACGCCATCGCGAAGAACGTGGCGAACCCGCCGCGGAACTCACGGGCGACGGTCGACCCCCGCTCGGAGATCTTGAAGAACCGGTCCAGGCTGCCCCGGGGCTGCGGAGCCGCGGGAGGCGGGGAGTCGACCGGAGCGGTGGCCGAGGGGGGCATGGGTGACCTCAGTCGTACGTAGGGGAGGCGGAGCAAAGGACGAGAGGTGATCGAATTTGGATGTTCCGACGAACAATTCGAGCCAGCCCAAAGCAGATTCAGTATGAATACATCAAGCGAAGATCGCTATCTCCGCGCGTAGACCCCTGGGCCGACCGCCCCGTCACCCGTCGACCGGATGGTCCGTACGGGAGCCCCATACACTGAACACATGGAGAAGTGGACACCGAAGCACGAGGCCCCCGAACCCCTGGAGGGCCCCGTCGTCGCCACCGTCGTCGGCGGCACGATCCTCTGGTTCGTCCTCTTCCTCGCCCAGCTCCCCTTCTACGGCTGGTTCGCCGACCGCGGCCACACCTGGTGGGTCTGGACCCCGCTGGCCGGCGCCGGACTCGGCCTGATCGGCATCTGGTACGTGCGCGGCCGCGACGCCGCCCTCAAGCGCCACGCGGCCCGGGCCGAGGTCAAGGACGCCGCCGGAGCCGAGGCGGCGGGCAGGGCGCTGAGCGGCGACCGGCCGGACCGAACCGCCTGACCCGCTCGCGTCTCCGTACGACCACGGGACCGACTTCGTCCTCCCCTGGTCGGATCTTCGGCCCCCCCCGGCGGGAGATCGGGCGCGCGCGCCCGTAACGTCGGACCCATGACGCAGCGGGCACTCGATTCCTCCGGGGAGCAGACCCCCGGCCCCTCCCGGCCGGCCATGATCGACGCGGGGGCGGAACTCGATCCCGTGCACCCCGTGGAGCCACCGCCGCCGCCCCATCGCCCGGACGGTCTGAGCACCGCCGAGGTCGCCGAACGGGTCGCGCGCGGTCAGGTCAACGACGTACCCGTACGCTCCTCGCGCTCGGTCACCGAAATCGTCCGGGCCAACGTCTTCACCCGGTTCAACCTGATCATCGGCGTGCTCTGGGTGATCATGCTGTTCGTCGCGCCGATCCAGGACAGCCTCTTCGGCTTCGTGATCGTCGCCAACACCGGCATCGGCATCATCCAGGAGTGGCGGGCCAAGCGGACCCTGGACAGCCTCGCGGTGATCGGCGAGGCGAAGCCGACCGTGCGGCGCGACGGGGTCGCCGCCGAGATCTCCACCTCCGAGATCGTCCTCGGCGACCTGGTCGAGCTGGGCCCCGGGGACAAGGTGGTCGTGGACGGCACGGTCGCCGAGGCCGACAGCCTGGAGGTCGACGAGTCGCTGCTGACCGGGGAGGCCGACCCGGTGCTCAAGCGGGCCGGTGACCCGGTGATGTCGGGCAGCTTCGTCGTCGCGGGCGGCGGGGCGTTCACCGCGACGAAAGTGGGGCGCGAGGCGTACGCCGCGCAGCTCGCCGAGGAGGCGTCGCGCTTCACGCTCGTCCACTCGGAGCTGCGCAGCGGCATCAGCACGATCCTCAAGTACGTCACGTGGATGATGGTGCCGACGGCGATCGGGCTGGTCATCAGCCAACTGGTGGTGAAGGACAACAACTTCAAGGACTCCGTCGCCCGGACCGTCGGCGGCATCGTCCCGATGATCCCCGAGGGCCTGGTGCTCCTCACCTCCGTGGCCTTCGCCATCGGTGTCGTCCGCCTGGGCCGCAAGCAGTGCCTGGTGCAGGAGCTGCCGGCCATCGAGGGCCTGGCCCGGGTCGACGTGGTCTGCCTGGACAAGACGGGCACGCTGACCGAGGGCGGCATGGACGTCACGGAGGTCCGGCCGCTGAACGGGAGCGACGAGGCGTACGTCGAGGAGGTCCTGCGGACGTTCGGCGCATCGGACCCCCGGCCCAACGCCAGCCTCCAGGCCATCATCGACGCGTACCCGCAGCGGGAAGAGGCCGCCTGGACGGTCACGGACGCGATGCCCTTCTCCTCCGCGCGCAAGTACAGCGGCGCGGCGTTCACCGAGGCCGAGGGGGCGGCTTCCGCCTGGCTCCTCGGCGCACCCGACGTCCTGCTGCCCGAGGGCGACACGACCCTCGCCGAGATCGAGCAGCTCAACGAGCAGGGGCTGCGGGTGCTGCTGCTGGCCCGTGTGCGGGGCCACGACCTGGACGCGCCCGGCGCCGCCGCCGGAGCCGCCCCCACCGCCCTGGTCGTCCTGGAGCAGCGGCTGCGGCCGGACGCGGGCGACACGCTCGCCTACTTCGCCGACCAGAACGTGGCCACCAAGGTCATCTCCGGCGACAACGCGGTCTCGGTCGGCGCGGTCGCCGGGAAGCTGGGTCTGGCGGGCGCGGAGAACACGCTGGACGCCCGCCGGCTGCCCACCGACCCGGACGAGATGGCCACGGCCATGGAGGGGCACGCGGTGTTCGGCCGGGTCACCCCGCAGCAGAAGCGGGACATGGTGGCGGCCCTCCAGTCGCGCGGCCACACGGTCGCGATGACCGGCGACGGCGTGAACGACGTGCTGGCCCTCAAGGACGCCGACATCGGCGTCTCGATGGGCTCGGGCTCGGAGGCGACGCGGGCGGTGGCGCAGATCGTGCTGCTGAACAACAGCTTCGCGACACTGCCGTCGGTGGTGGCCGAGGGCCGCCGGGTGATCGGCAACATCACCCGGGTCGCGACGCTCTTCCTGACCAAGACGGTCTACTCGGTGCTGCTGGCGATCCTGGTGGTCTGCACCCAGGTGGAGTACCCGTTCCTGCCCCGCCACCTGACCCTGCTGTCCACGCTGACCATCGGCGTCCCGGCGTTCTTCCTGGCGCTCGCGCCCAACAAGGAACGGGCCCAGCCCCACTTCGTACGCCGGGTCATGCGGTACGCGATCCCCTCGGGCATCGTCGCGGCGACGGCCACCTTCGCGACGTACCTGGTGGCGCGGCACCACTACAGCGGCGAGGGCGCGCTGGAGGCCGAGACGAGCGCGGCGACGCTGACGCTGTTCCTGGTCTCGATGTGGGTCCTGGCGATCATCGCCCGCCCGTACACCTGGTGGCGGATCGGCCTGGTGGCGGCGATGGGGCTCGGCTTCCTGATCGTGCTCGTGGTGCCCTGGCTCCAGGACTTCTTCGCGCTGAAGCTGGTCGGCACGACGATGCCGTGGACGGCGGTCGGCATCGCGGTGGCGGCGGCGGTCCTGCTGGAGTTCGTCTGGCGCTGGGTGGGGCGGCGCTTCGGGGCGTAGGCCGCGGACAGCGGACACGGGGAAGCCCCCGGGGGCGGCGGTCCTCCCGGGGGCTTCTGGGTGCCGGTCCCGCTGTGCGGGTGCGGGCTACTTCACGTCGACGAAGTCGCCCTTGGCCGAGACCGCCGGGGTGCTCGGGGTGCCGGCGAAGCTGTAGCGCCACGTGCCGTCGGCCGAGGCCTTGACGGTGGTCTTCAGGGTGCCGGTGGAGCTGGTCTTGACGGTCTTGACCGTCGTGTAGCTCGTGGCGCCCTTCTTCTTGAACTGGAGCTTCACGGCCTGCGCGCTGTAGCCCTTGTACGTGCCGGTGTCCCAGTTGGCGCGGGTCAGCTTGCCGGTGACCGTGATGGTCTTGCCCTTCTTCACCGGCTCCGGGGAGGCGTTCACGGTCAGCTTGGAGAAGCGCTGCACGCGGACCTTGGAGAGAGCCTCGTGCTGGAACTCCTCCCCCTCCTCGGTGACGGCCGACGCGCCGACGCGCCACCAGGTCGCATCGGAGTTGATCAGCAGGCCCGGGTCGAGGGTGATGGTGCCCTTGCAGGTCGAGGTGGTCGCGCTGACCACCTTGCAGGAGATCGACTTCCCGTTCGGGCCGAAGCCGAAGCTGTCCTCGTCCTCGACGGACGAGCCGATCCAGATGAACGCGGCGACGCCGCCGACACCGGCCTCGGCGGTGGCCGTGGCGGTGAAGGGCACCGTCTGCTTCGACTTGGTCCCGACCGGAATCGGCTTGCCGCCGTTGACGACCGCCGAGGTGATCTTCGGGGCGGCGGCGGCCTGCGCGGCGGCGAACCCGCGCTTCGACTTCTCCCCGGCCGAGGGCTGGGTGGCGGTGAAGCCGCTGTCCGGGCTCCAGGAACGGCCGTCATCGGCCTGCGCGGCCGGTACTGCGAAAGCGGAAAGGGCCAGGGCGCCGGAAACGGCGGCCACGGTGGCACGAATACGCATGTGTCCCCAAGTGGAGAAGGGGCCCCGGGGCGCGCTTGTACCGTCAGCCCGGCGGGACCCATCTGGTCCATGAGCCTCTTGGCTCACAGGAACAGACAGGCGAATCAGGTGAACGGTTGTGCGGATCTGTGACTTTCCTGTGAACTCGCAGCTCACTCCCGGGAATCCGCCGGCCCTCAGTCGAACCAGCGGTCCCGCGCCAGCTCCTCCGTACGCGACGGGTCCTCCAGCAGTGCCGCGACCTCGAAGCGGCGGGGCCACTGGCCCGCCGCCCAGGCGAGACCCGCCGCCACACCCTCCAGGGTGGCGGCGTGGACGACGCCGTCCGGGGTGCGGCGCCAGTCCAGTTCGACGCCGCCCGCGCGGAGTTCGGGGTGCTCAAGGTAGGTGTCGGGGGTGGCGGGGCCGAGCAGGACGCGGACCGACTCCGGTACGCGGTGTTCCTCGCCCTCGCTGGTGACGTCCGCCTCGACCGTCTCGCCGAGGCGTCGCACCTGGAGCAGGTCGGCCAGCTCGGCGGCCCGGGACGGGGCCACGGGGAGCAGGGGCAGGCCCTCCGTCAGCGGCAGCACGTCCGGGGCGTCCGCGATCACGGCGTCCGACGCGTCGACCACGGCCACCTCCCCGTCCACCACCGCGCGCAGCTCGTCCGGCAACGTCACCTGGTCCGGGTCGAGTTCGGCGAGCGCCGTGTAGAGCGCGTGCAGCTGTACGGGGGTGACGGGGCGGTCCTCGTCGGCGAGCCGGCCCAGCAGTTCGGCGGCGCCGCCGGGCTCGTCCAGCAGGGCGGCGACCGACGTGCGCACCCCGAGGGCGCGCAGCACCTGGGCGTCGTCGAAGCCGGTCGCGTCCACCGCGTCGTACAGCCCGGCCAGCAGCGGGTCGCCGCCCGCCGAGCGCAGTCCGGCGGGGCGGCGGCCGTCCAGCACGGGGTGGTCGCGCAGCCACCACGCGGTGTACGCGCGCACGGACCGCGTCGTGCCGTCCGGGAGCAGCACCCGCACGGGCTGCGTCAGCGCGTCGCGCAACGGCGGCTGGGCCAGCATCGCGAGCGCCTGCGGCCAGGCGTCGTCGTCGACCAGGTCCAGATCCCGTACGGCGACGATCTCGGTGGCGACCGGCGGCACGGGCGTCTCGGGCAACTGATCGAGCAGGTCCTCGCACCAGACGTCGACGGCGTCCAGCAGTCCGGCGTCGTCGGGTTCGGCGAAGTCGCTGTCGCGGGGCTCCAGTTCGTCCGGGTCGAGGACGACGTCGGCGGCCCGGACGAGGGCGAAGGTGGCGAGCACCCCGCAGGCGGCCAGCGGGCCCTCGCCCCAGCGGTCGGCCATCTCCTGCTCGACGAGGGCGAGTTCCCCCTCCCGCATGATCTGGGCGAACGGGCTCCCGGGAAGGACGAGTTCACCGGCGGGGGCCGGTTCACCGTCCTCGTCGGGGAGGGCGAGCGCGCCGAGCCACGGCTCGTCGCCGGGGGCGAGCTCGGCGTCGCGCACCAGGGTGAGCACGGTATCGGCCAGCTCGTCGGCGTCGAGCGCGTCCTCGTCCCAGATCTCCCCCGCGTCGAGCGATCCGGCCACCGCTGCCCGCACTTGAGGGGTCGTCAGTACGGCGCGGGGTGTGGCGGGCAGGGCTCCGAGCTTCTCCAGGAGGGGGTGGGTGGCGTCCGGGTGGGCGACCTTCAGGCCGAGCCGGGAGAGGCGGCCGAGGACAGGGCCGGTCAGCGCGTCCGGGAGGGGCAGGAGGATCTGGCGCGGCCCGATCGTCGTGCGCGGCGGGCGACCGGCCTGCTCGTCCTCCGGGTCACCGGCGAGCGGGACGGGGAGGCCGGTGAGCCGGTCGGGGTCGGTGCCCGCGAGGCTGTCGTAGAGCCGGTGCCACCAGGCGGGGTCACGCTCCAGACCGGCGAGGCGGTCGATCGCCTCGGTCAGCGGGACCCGGGCGACCCCGAGGGTGCGCAGCTCGGTGCGCCGCTCCAGACCGGCGGGCAGCAGACAGGGCAGCACCTCGGCGAGGACGGTCACGGTCTCGGCCCCGACGCCCTCGACGACCTCGGCCTCGACGGGCCGCAGGGCGGAGGCGGCGGAGGCGGTGTCCTCCGTACGGTCCTGGTCCTCGGCACGGTCCCAGTCGTCCGTCCAGCTCTGCTCCGCCTCGGGGCCCCGGGGCGCGGCGGGCTCCAGGAACGGCACGCGCGGCAGCCGGGCCAGGATCGCCCCGCGCAGGGCCCCGTCCAGCGCGCCCTTGCCCAGCTGGCCGGGCACCAGGTCGATCGTCCCGGTCGACACGGGCCGCCAGTCACCCAGCAGCTCGGCGTACGCGTCGGCCGCCCGCTCCACCAGGAAGTCCGTCAGCGGCCCCGGCGCGGGGTGCCTGCGGGCGGTGTCCAGCGGCAGCGAGGCGATGAGCAGGGCGGGGATGCCGAGGGGTTCGTCGGTGGGGGTCGGGGCGTGCACGACCGGTGCCGTACGGGGGCGGAGCGGGGCGCCGGACTCGTCGACCGGGACCGCCCAGGTCACCGACCAGTGCGGACGCAGCCGCTCCTCGACCGGACGGTCGGCGAGCAGGGCGGGCTCGACGGGCCCGTGGTGCAGGACGGTGCGCCAGCGGTTCAGGCCGCGCGCCGAGTCGTCGATGTGCGTGTACGGGCCGTGCTGCGACCGGCTCAGGGTCCGTGTGCCGTCCGGGGTCTCGATGACGATCTCGTCCAGGCCGGGCAGGGTGAGCAGCAGCGCGTCGTCCACGGCGGCCAGCAGCCGGGCCACCAGGTCCTCGGCGGTGCCGTCGCGCAGCGGCAGCACGACGACGGTGTCGTACCCCTCGGGCGCGGAGCCCTCGGCGGGCAGCGGCAGGCGCAGCAGCGGTACGTGTCCGTCGCGGCGGCGCAGCTCGTCCCCGAGGCCGGGGGAGCCGACGGCCGCCTGGCGGGCCAGCTCGCGCGCCTCGGCCAGCGACCAGCGGACACCGCCGTGCCGGCCGAGCACCGCCGGTTCGTCGCTGACCGCGAGCACGGCGGCGAACCCGACGCCGAAGCGGCCGACGGAGGATTCGTGCCCCTCGCGCTTGGCGGAGGCCCGCAGGGTGGACAGGGACTCCACGCCGGTCGCGTCGAGCGGTGCGCCGTTGTTGGCGGCGGCCAGCACGCAGCGGGCGTCCGGGTCGCCGGGGGCGGCGGGGTGCAGGGTGAGGCGGAGCCGGCCGGGGGCCTGGGCGCGGGCGGCGGCGTCGGCGGCGTTCTGGGCCAGCTCGACGACGAGGCGGTCGCGGTAGCCGCCGAGCGCGAGGTCCTCCTCGGCGTTGGCGTCCTCCCGGAACCGGGCGGGCCCGGCGCCCCATGCGTCGAGCACGCCGCGCCGCAGCCGTGCCGTCCCGAACGGATCGGCCCCCTCGGTCGCCTTCATGCTCACGCTCTCGACTCCGTCCGCGTTGTGGGTGGCCCGCGTATGCCTGTGCGGCCCAGTGTGCGCCCGAAGGTACCGCGCGCGCCGCCCCGCGCTCCCGTCCGGCCGCCCCTTCGGCCCGTCCGGCGACCGGTTCCGGCCCGTCCGACGATCCGTTCCAGCCCGTCCGGCGTTTGAGGACGGAACCCTTGCGGTGGTCCGGGGGGCCGCCATTCCAGCCCGTCCGGCGTTTGAGGACGGAACCCTTGGCCGGGGCGGGGGTCACTGAACAGGTGCCTGGTGCGCAGGACCCTGCGGTGGCACCCGACACCACGTCGACGGTTCCGTCCTCAATCGCCGGACGGGCTGGGGGGTGCGGGCAGGAGCGTCAGGAGTGCCCCAGGTCCTCCGACGCGCCGTCCGCCTCGGCCGGCACCGACCCCTCGCCCCGCTCCGGCCGCAACGCGTACGCGTCCACCCGCATCGTGTCCAGCGCATGATCCGCCGGCCGCACCGGCTTCGGCATCACCGCGGCCTCCGAGTGCCCACCGCACCCGTACGCCAGCGACACCACATGACCGTCCGCCGGGCCGAACTCGTTCGCGCACACCCCGAAGGCCTGCTTCAGCGAGCCCGCCATCGGGATCAGGAACGCACAGCTGACACACGTCGCCGGAGCCGCCTGGGCCATCGGCGTCTTCGGGCCGAACGCCTCGTCCCAGCGGTCGGCCGCCTCGTGCAGCCCGTACCGCGACAGCACCCGCGCCCGGCGCGTGCCCAGCTCCTCCGCCACCGCGGCGATGGAACCCCGGCTGGTCGCGGCCACCGGCCGGTCCGTCAGCTCGGCGTCCTCCGCGTCGACGAGCTCCGCCAGCTCCTCGGAGACGATCGAGTTCGGCGGCGGCTCGTCCTCGCCGGTCCAGCCCGGCTCCAGGCGCAGGTCCTCCGCCTCGGTGGGCAGCAGGTCCCCGGGGCCCATGTCGCCGGGGCGCAGCCGCTCGCTCCACGGCACCCACTCGGGGGCCAGGAGCGCGTCCGCCCCGGGCAGCAGCACCGTTTCGTCCAGGGTGACGTTCTTCGCGCGGGAGGCCCGCGCCACCGTCACCGCCCAGCGCCAGCCCCGGTAGCCGGGCTCCTTGGCCTCGAAGTAGTGCGTGACGACCCGGTCCCCCTCGGAGACCACGCCGACGTGCTCACCGACCACTCCGGGCGCGGCGGCCTCCTCGGCGGCCGAGCGAGCGAGGTCGACCGCCTCGGCGCACAGGCGGTCGGGAACGGGGGTACGGGTCGTACGGGTCGCACGGCTTCGCGTGGTCGTCGCAGCACTCACAGGTCTTCGCTTCTCTCCATACGCCAGTCTCACGAGCGCGCCAGCTGCTGCACGATTGCCGTTTCGGCCAGACAGGTGCGGGCGGAGCGGACCTGGGGGCCGCGTCGACGTCCACACCCGTTGTGCCTGCCTCGGGCGCGCCTTCTGCCACCCATTCTGCGGGATCGCCGAGAGGCGCGCGGCCAAGAACAACCGCCGGTGGCGCGTTACGCACGCTACCCTCTCCGCCGCTCTGCGCCCACCTGCCCGTCCCAAACGTGCCGGATCCGTTCCCCGCGGCCGGCGCCCGGCGACCGGCCCCCGCCCCCGTACGGCACGGCCGGCCCTGCTCGCCCGACAGGCGTCAACCTCGGCGCCCCGCGCGAGTCCCCGGCCGATCACCGTTCATACCGGCCGGGGTTGGGGCACTATGACGGGGTGACTGCCGCCAGGTCGCACGACGGTCCCGGCCCGTTCCGCAGGGCGGGACGGGCGACGGGCCGTGCCCTGCGCGCCCCGTTCACCGGCACGGCGCGCTCCATCCGCAAGGCGACACACGCCCACGGCGCCGGGGAATCCGGCCTCGGCAAGCTGATCGAGCTGCACGCCGTGAACGGCGCGGGCGACGTCATGATCACCGTCGCTCTCGCCTCCACCGTCTTCTTCTCCGTGCCGACCGACGAGGCGCGCGGGCGCGTCGCCCTCTACCTCGCCATCACCATGGCCCCCTTCACCCTCCTCGCCCCGGTGATCGGCCCGCTGCTGGACCGTCTGCCGCACGGCCGCCGGGCCGCGATGGCGGGCGCGATGCTGGCCCGTGCGCTGCTGGCGCTCACCATGTCGGGCGCGGTCGCCACCGGCGGTCTGGAGCTGTATCCGGCCGCACTGGGCGTCCTGGTCTCGTCGAAGGCGTACGGCGTGGTGCGCAGCGCGGTCGTGCCACGCCTCCTGCCACCGAATTTCTCCCTGGTGAAGGCCAACTCCCGGGTCACCCTGGCCGGGCTGCTGGCCACCGGGATCGCGGCCCCGATCGGGGCCGGGCTCCAGACCATCGGTTCCGCCTGGCCGCTCTACGGGGCCTGCGCGATCTTCGTGGCGGGGACCTTCCTCGCCTTCACCCTGCCGCACAAGGTCGACTCCGCGAAGGGCGAGCGCCGGGCGCGGCTGGTCGACCCGCACCACGACGAGATCCCCGCGCGGCCCGCCCCCGGCAGGGCGTCCGGTCGGACGGGCAGCACCCGGGCCGGGCTGCTCAGAGGCCGCGGCAGGGCCGGCGACGGGGAGAGACCGGCCAAGGAGCGGCCGCCGGGTCTGCGGTCCGTCGGCGGGTCCGTCCTGCACGGCCTCCAGGCCAACGCCGCGCACCGGGCCCTCTCCGGCTTCCTCATCTTCTTCCTGGCGTTCCTGCTGCGCGAGCACCCGCTGGCGGGGCAGAGCGCGGCGGTCTCGCTCGGCATCGTCGGCGTGGCGGCCGGGGTCGGCAACGCCTGCGGTACGGCGGTGGGCTCCTGGCTCCGGGCGCGCGGCCCCGAGGTGATCATCGCCACGGTGCTGGGGCTCGCGCTGAGCGTGGCGGTCCTGGCCGCCGTGTTCTTCTCCACCGTTCTGGTGGCGGCCCTCGGCGCGGTCGCGGGCTTCACCCAGGCCCTGTCCAAGCTGTCGCTCGACGCGATGATCCAGCGGGACGTGCCCGAGGAAGTCCGCACCTCGGCGTTCGCCCGGTCGGAGACGTTGCTCCAGATGGCCTGGGTGGTCGGCGGCGGAATCGGCATCGCCCTGCCGCTCAACGCGGTGCTCGGCATGTCGGTCGCCGCGGGCATCCTGGCGCTCGGGGCGGCCACCTCCGTACGGGGCCTCCTGGGGGCCGCACGGCGCGGCACGCCGCACCCCCGCGTGGCGTGAGCGGAGGCGACCGATAGCCTTCGCCCCATGACCGTTGCGTTCTTCTCCGGTAAGGGCCGTCGAATCGGCGTCGCTCTTGGTGCCGTGTCCGCGGGACTCCTTGTCCTGTCCGCCTGCGACAAGCCGACGCCGCTCGCGACCGTGACGGTCGGCAGCGACTCGGTGAACACCGAGGCCACCTGCTACAACGACGGCGATGCGATCAAGGAATCGCTGATCCAGGGCTGCCTGAACAAGAAGTCGGGCAAGGTCGTCAAGATCTCCATGGACGACAAGGTCCGCTTCGGCGTCGACCCCGAGATCGCCGAGAACGGCTGGACGCTCTTCATCAACGGCCAGCAGGCCGAGCAGGAGCCGTACAAGAACACGTACCGGACGATCCCCGGCAACGCGTTCCTCGCCAGCCAGACGGGCCAGACCGCCGAGGAGACGAACGTCTCCATCGTGGAGACCAAGGGCAAGAAGCTCACGGGCATCTGGCAGTTCCGGTTCGAGAACAAGAACAAGGACTGACCCCGGCGCCCCGGGATCACCTCTTCCCCTCTGCTCCCCGTCCTCGACTTTGAGGCTGACATCCGTGCGTGTGCTCGTCGTGACCGCGGTCCCGGTGGAACGGGACGCGGTCACGCGTGCGTTCGGGGACGCTTCCGGGGGCTCTGCGGAGCGCGTGCCCCTGCCGGGGGCCGAACTGCACCGCCGCGGTGCGTTCGACGTCCTGGCGGGCGGTGCGGGCCCGGCCGCCGCTGCGGCGGCCACCGCCTTCGCCCTGGCGTCGGGGGCCTCGGCGGCCGCTCCGTACGGGCTGGTCGTCTCGGCCGGGATCGGCGGGGCGTTCACCCCCGTGACCCCGCTCGGCTCACTGGTCGTGGCGGACGGCATCGTCGCCGCCGACCTGGGCGCGGAGACCGCCGACGGCTTCCTGCCGGTCACGGCGCTCGGCTTCGGCCGGGACCGCTTCGCCCCGCCGCCCGTGCTGGTACGGAAGGTGGCGGCCGCCACCGGCGCGGCCACCGGCCCCGTGCTCACCGTCTCCACCGTGACCGGCACCGCCGAACGCGCCGGCGCCCTGCTCGCCGCGCACCCGGGGGCGCTGGCCGAGGCGATGGAGGGCTTCGGGGTCGCGGAGGCCGCCGCCCGGGCCGGCGTGCCCGTACTGGAGGTGCGGGCCGTCTCGAACGCCGTCGGCCCCCGGGACCGGGACGCCTGGCGCATCGGCGACGCGCTGGCCGCGCTCACGGACGCGTTCGGGGCGGCGGCACCCGTACTGGAGGGCTGGAACAGCCACGAGAACCCGGAAGGTTGAACCGGCATGACGAACGAAACCGAAACCGGCACCGGCACCGGCACCGGCACTGGCACCGCGGCCAGTGGCTCCCCGGCCGGGGACGCGATCCGGATCGCGTACTCGCCCTGCCCCAACGACACCTTCGTCTTCGACGCCTGGGCGCACGGCCGGGTCCCCGGCGCGCCCGCGCTGGACGTGACCTTCGCCGACATCGACATCACCAACGGCATGGCCGAACGCGGCGAGCTGGACGTCCTGAAGGTGTCGTACGCGGTGCTGCCCTGGGTCCTGGACGAGTACGCGCTGCTGCCGTGCGGCGGAGCGCTGGGCCGGGGCTGCGGTCCGCTGGTCCTCGGCAAGGAGCTGGGCCTCGACCTGACCGGCCGGACCGTCGCCGTGCCGAGCGAGCGCTCGACGGCGTACCTGCTGTTCCGGCTCTGGGCGGCGGAGATGGTCCCGGACGGCGTCGGCGAGGTCGTCGTGATGCCGTTCGACGAGATCATGCCCGCCGTACGGGACGGCAAGGTGGACGCCGGCCTGGTCATCCACGAGGCCCGCTTCACGTACCGGAACTTCGGGCTCCACAACCTGGCCGACCTGGGCCGGCACTGGGAGGACACCACCGGCCTCCCGATCCCCCTCGGCGCGATCATCGCCAAACGCTCCCTCGGCGAGGACACCCTGCGCCGCCTGGCCGACGCCGCCCGCAGCTCGGTCCGCCTCGCCTGGGACCACCCGGAGGTCTCCCGCCCGTACGTCCTGGAACACGCCCAGGAGATGGACCCGGCCGTCGCGGACCAGCACATCGGGCTGTACGTGAACGAGTTCACCGCCGACCTCGGTGAGGACGGCTACGCGGCGGTCCGCGGCCTCCTCACCCGCGCGGCGGCGGAGGGACTGGTCCCGCCGCTGGGGCCGGACGCGCTGGCGTTTCCCTGAGGGAACGGCCGACGACGGCGAGCGGCAGCGGCAAGCGGCAAGCGACCGAAGGAACCCCCTGTGCACACCGCGATCGGCCCGTTCACCCTGGAGTTCTGGAAGGAAGGCCGCACCCACGAGCGGCGCTCCGGCCTCCGGGGCACGGTGCCGGAGTTCGGCGAGGTCGTCCTCACCGCCCCGCTGCCCCTCAAGCACACCCCGGGCAGCGTGGTCTCGGAGGTGCGCGGCCCCTCGATACCCACGGCGGTGTTCGAGACCCGCGGCATCCACACCGAGGCCACCGATCTGCCGACGCTCAACGGTGCGACGCTCCGGGTCGGCGACGCCCCGGTGCACCTGCGGCGCAACCGCTTCGGCCTGACGCTCCGGGCCCGCGCCCTGCACTTCCGGTACGGCGGCGACCACTACCGGCTGCGGGCGGTGAGCCGGAAGCGGTTCGTGCTGACCCGCCGGGCCGACGACGAGGACGCCGGGGTCTCGCTCACGGCGAAGCAGTCGGGGCTCGGCGGCGGCCGGAAGCTGGTGGTGCGGTCGACGGGCCAGGCCGTGGCCGCCGACATCGCGCTCGTCACGCTCTTCGCCGGGGTCGACCGCGCACCGCTGACCAGGGGCGGCGCGGTGCGCGCGGCCCTGGGCCGGTCGACCCGGCTCCTCGCCGAGAGCCAGGCCTGACCGATCGCCGGGCCTGTCCCGGATCCGCGCGTCGCGTGCCTACACGTCGAGCTGGTCGGCGACCGCCCTCAGCAGGCCCGCGATCTTCGCTCCGGCGGCCTTGTCGGGATAGCGGCCCCGCTCCAGCTGCGGCGTGATGTTCTCCAGGACCGTCGTCAGATCCTGCACGATCGACGCCAGCTCGTCCGGCTTGCGGCGCTGTGCGGCCGCGACGGACGGGGTGGGGTCGAGGACCACCACGGAGAGGGCCTGGTCGCCGCGCTGGCCCGCGACCACGCCGAATTCCACGCGCTGGCCGGGCTTGAGTGCGTCGACTCCGGCAGGGAGTACCGACGAGTGGACGAAGACGTCGCCGCCGTCGTCGCGGGAGAGAAAGCCGAAGCCCTTCTCACTGTTGAACCACTTGACCTTGCCGGTGGGCACGTCTGTCCTCGTCCTCGTACTCGTCGGTGTGCGGGAGAGCCGGAAAACGGCTCCGAAAAGCATCGGATAGCAATACAGCGGGTCACCGTGACCCGCCCGGTCCCAGGCTAATGGCCCTACGGCCGGTGACAAGACGTCGCCGGAGAGTTCCTCCGGGCTGGGAACTACCCTGGTCGCGTGAGTACTACTCCTTCAGGCGCAGGCGACCGGCTCGTTCAGGTCGGCGCGATCGTCTTTTTCGTCGGCGCACTGGCCACCCTGGTCACCGTCGCCCCCCTGTTCCTCGGTACGGACCCGTTCCCGCCGATCGCGTACGGCGTCTGCATGCTGATGGGCGTCGGGTTCCTGATCGCCGGGGCGGGCGTGGTCCGATCGGCGTGGGTGAACTCGCCGAAGCGGTCCGCCGAGCTCTAGCTCACGCCGCCTGTTCCTCGGCGAAGGCCGCCAGCCAGGCCGGGAAGCCCGTCAGGTCCTCCAGCACCACGTCTGCGCCCGCCGTCCGCAGCTCCGCCGCGTCGCACGGGCCCGTCGTCACCGCGACCGACAGCGCGCGGGCCACCCGCGCTCCGCGCACATCGCCGGTGTGGTCGCCGACGTACACCCGCGCGCCCTGATCGCGCAGGGCCTCGCCCTTGGCCTCCGCCCACAGCGAGCCGATCACCGTGTCCGGCTCGATCCCGAGGTACGACAGGTGCAGCTTCGCGTGCGGCTCGTTCTTCGCCGTGACGACGATCGCCCGGCCGCCGAGCGCCCGCACCGCCGCCACCGACTCCCGTGCCCCGGCGAGCGCCGTGCTCGGGGCTATCGCGTGGTCGGGGTAGGCCGCCCGGTAGAGGTCGGCGGCGGCGGGCACCTCGGCCGCCGGGAACCAGTTGGCCAGCTCCGCCTCCAGCGGCGGCCCGAGGCGGCTCACCACCAGGTCGATGTCGATGGGCACCCCCGTCTTGGCGACCAGGACCCGGTAGGCGGCGGCGATGCCGGGGCGGGAGTCGATGAGCGTCATGTCGAGGTCGAAGCCGACCGTCAGGGGCTGGTGGGCGGGGTACTGAACCGTGGAAGCCATGTCCGCCATTCTGCCGACCGGCCCCCGTCGGCGGCGAAATCGCGCCGCCTAGACTGAAGCGCGCACTTAGCCAAGCCTTACCGGACCGACCCGATCCCACCCGGCTCGGGCCGGCCCGGTCCGGTCCGGCCCGTCCCACTCGCTCGCCTTCCGCGTCCGTCCCGATTGGTTCCCATGTCAGCGTCAGCGCCCGTGCGGGCCGCCGCGCCACCCGGTGTGCCCCGCGCACCCCGTGCGCCCCGCCTCTCCCGACGCGCGACCGCGACGGCCGCCGCCGTCGTCGCCCTGCTGCTGGCCGTCCTGCTGAGCCTCGCCGTGGGCGCGCGCTCCATCCCGCCGGGCGAGGTGGTCGACGCCCTGCTCCACGGCGGGCACTCGGACGCCGCCGAGGTGATCCGCACCATGCGCATACCGCGCACGCTCATCGGGCTGATGGTCGGCGCGGCGCTGGCCCTCGCGGGCACGGTGCTCCAGGGCATCACCCGTAACCCCATCGCCGACCCCGGCATCCTCGGCATCAGCCAGGGCGCGTCGGTGGCCGTGGTGATGGCCATCGCGTTCGCGGGGGTCCACACGCTCACCGGGTACGTGTGGTTCGCCTTCGGGGGCGCGGCCCTGGCCTCGGTCGCCGTGTACGCCATCGCGTCCAGGGGCCGCGGTGGCGCGACGCCCGTGAAGCTCGCGCTCGGCGGGGCCGCGATCAACGCGCTGCTGGTGTCGGTGACGATGGGGATCCTCACCACGAAGGCGTCCGCGCTGGACGAGTTCCGCTTCTGGCAGGTCGGCTCGGTCGCCGGCCGGGAGGCGGACGTCGTCCAGCAGGTGTGGCCGTTCCTCGTGGTCGGGACGGTGCTCGTGCTCGCCGTCGCCCGCGGCCTGGACGCGCTCGCCCTCGGCGAGGACGTGGCGAAAGGGCTCGGGCAGAACGTCGCGGCGGTCCGAATCGTCGGCGGCATCGGGGCGACCGTGCTGACCGGGGTCGGCGTCGCCGCCGCCGGGCCGATCGCGTTCATCGGACTCGCCGTCCCGCACATCGCCCGCGCGGTCGTCGGCAACGACCACCGCTGGGTGCTGCCGATGGCGGCGCTGATCGGACCCGTGATGCTGCTCGTCTCGGACGTCGTCGGCCGGATCGTGTTCCCGCCGAGCGAGGTCCCGGCGGGCGTGATGACGGCGCTGATCGGGGTGCCGTTCCTGGTCGCCCTCGTACGCCGGAAGGCGGTGCCGGCATGACCAGCCGGACCGAAGGGACGAGCGGGACGAGCGGGTCGCCGGTGGCCGTGCAGGGCGTACGGGTCCGGCCCGCCGGGTACTCCGTCGTGAAGGCCGGGCCCCGTGGCCGGTTCCTGCTGCACCGGCGGGCGTCCGTCGTCGCGGCCGGTCTCGTCGTGCTGCTGGCCGCCGTCTGCGTCGCGTACCTCTGCGTCGGGGAGAGCTTCGTCGCGCCCGGCGAGGTCGTGAAGGTGATCCTGGGGCAGCCGTCATCGGCCGAGTTGGTCGTGGGCACGCTGCGGCTGCCGCGCATGGTCGTCGGGCTGCTGGTCGGCGTCGCGTTCGGGGTCGCCGGGGCGCTGATCCAGACGGTCGCACGCAACCCGCTGGCCAGCCCCGACATCATCGGCATCAGCCAGGGCGCGAGCGCGCTCACGGTCGGTGCGATGACCTTCGGCATCACCTCGTACACCGTCCTGCCCTACCTCTCCGTCCTCGGCGGCATCGCGGCAGCGGCGCTCGTCTACGTCTTCGCCTGGCGCGGCGGCCTGCACGCCACCCGCTTCGTCCTCATCGGCATCGGCTTCGCCGTCGCCCTGCGGTCGGTGACCACGCTGTTCCTGACCAAGGGCGACTACCTCGTCGCCCAGCAGGCGCAGATCTGGATGACCGGTTCGCTGAACGGGCGGGGCTGGTCGGAGACCGCCCCGATCGGCTGGACCCTGCTGGTCCTGCTGCCCGCCATCGCCTGGGCGGCCCGCGCCCAGCGCACCGTCACGATGGACGACGACACCGCGACCGGCCTGGGCGTACGCCTGGGGCGCGTACGGCTCGGACTCGTCGCCCTCGGCGTGGTCCTGGCGTCCGTGGCGACGGGCACGGCGGGCCCGGTGGACTTCGTGGCGCTGCTCGCCCCGCAGATCGCCCGCCGGATGACCCGGACCGCGCAGATCCCCCTGCTGTCCTCGGCGCTGCTGGGCGCGGTGATCGTCGTCCTCGGCGATCTGCTGGCCCGCAAGCTGTTCTCGCCCACCGAACTGCCCGTGGGCGTCCTCACGGCGGCGGTCGGCGCCCCGTATCTGATCTGGCTGATCATCCGCGGTCACCGTGGCCGCAGTGGAGGCACCGCATGAGCCCGACGACCGACGCAGCGCAGCCGGGGTCCCGCCTGACCGCGCGCTCCCTGACACTCGCCTACGAGGACCGCACCGTCGTCCACGATCTGGACCTCGCCGTGCCCGACGGGCAGGTCACCGTCATCGTCGGCCCGAACGCCTGCGGCAAGTCCACCACCCTGCGGGCGCTCGGCCGGCTGCTGAGGCCGCGCGGCGGGGCGGTCCTGCTGGACGGCACGGAGCTGGCGCGGATACCGACGAAGCAGATCGCCAGGTCCATCGGACTGCTCCCGCAGACCCCGGTGGCGCCCGAGGCGATCACCGTCTCCGACCTCGTCGCGCGGGGCCGCCAGCCGCACCAGAGCTGGTGGCAGCAGTGGTCGGACGAGGACGAGCGGGCGGTCGCCGACGCCATGTCCCGTACGGACGTGACGGCGCTGGCCGACCGGTCGGTGGACGAGCTGTCGGGCGGTCAGCGCCAGCGGGTGTGGATCGCGATGGCGCTGGCCCAGGACACGGACCTGCTGCTGCTCGACGAGCCGACGACGTATCTGGACATCGCGCACCAGGTGGAAGTCCTGGACCTGGTACGCCAGTTGGCGTCCCCTGCCGAGGACGGCACCCGGGGCCGCACGGTCGTCACCGTGCTGCACGACCTCAACCAGGCCGCCCGGTACGCGGACCGTCTGGTCGCCATGAAGGAGGGCCGGATCGTGGCGGAGGGCGCGCCCGGGGACATCGTGACGGCCGAGCTCGTCGCCGAGGTCTTCGGGCTGGAGGCGGTGATCGTCCCGGACCCGGTGACGGGCTCGCCGCTCGTCGTCCCGGGCGCCCCCTGGACCCCCGCGTCCCCCGCTCCGGCTTCCCCTTCCGCTTCCGCTTCCTCCGCTGCTTCCGATCCCGCCTCTGCCTCCGCTCCGACTCCCGGAAAGGCCCTCCGACCATGACCCCGCGCAGCTTCCGCCCCCGCGCCCTGGCCGCCGTGTCCCTCACGACCGTCGCCGCGCTGTCCCTGGCCGCCTGCGGCTCGTCCGGCGACTCCGGCTCCGGTTCCGACTCCGCTCCCGCCTCCGACGCCACCCGGACGGTGAAGACGGCGATGGGCGACGTGAAGGTGAAGAAGGAGCCCCAGCGGGTGGTCGTCCTGGACACCGCCGAACTGGATTCGGCCCTCACCCTCGGCGTGAAGCCGGTCGGCGCGACCCACGCGGACGTGGCGTCGGGCTTCCTGAACTACCTGCCGAAGGACCAGGTCGCGGGCATCAAGGACGTCGGGCAGATGATGACCCCGAACCTGGAGGCCATCGCCGGCCTGAAGCCCGACCTCATCCTCACCAGCAAGATCCGGCACGGCGACAAGTACGCCGAGCTGTCCAGGATCGCGCCGACCGTGATGACGGAGAACACCGGCTACCCCTGGAAGGAGAACTTCCAGGTCCACGCGGAGGCTCTCGGCAAGGAGGCCGAGGCGAAGATGGTCGTGGACGGCTACACGGACCATGTGGCGGACGTGACGAAGGCGCTCGGCGGCAAGGAGAAGATCGCCGCGACCGAGGTCAACGTGGTCCGCTTCGTCGAGGGCGCGGACATCCGCATCTACGGCAGGAAGAACTACATCGCCACCATCCTGGCCGACGTGGGGCTGGGCCGCCCCGCGATCACCGACAAGGCCAAGGACGGTTTCTCCTACGACGTCAGCCCCGAGAAGATCGACCTGGCGGACACGGGTGTGATCTTCCACTCGACGTACGGCGACCCGAAGAAGGCCAAGGAGACGCAGACCACCGGCAGCGGCCTGTGGAAGAACATGGACGCGGTGAAGAACGGCAGGGTCTTCGCGGTCGACGACCAGCTGTGGATCCAGGGCATCGGCTACACCGCGGCCGACAAGATCCTCGGCGAACTCCACAAGAGCCTGACCAAGTGAGGGCGTGGGACGCCCCCGGCGGGCTCACTTGCCGGTGACGTCCCAGCCGGCACCGTCCGCGGCGGCCTTCTCGAAGGCCGCCCACGCCGAGCCGTCGATCCCGAGGGCGTCGAGGAGGTAGGCGGAGACGGCGTCGGCGACGAGGGCGACGCGGGCGGGGTCCTCGTCGGTGGTCTCCGCGACCTTCTCCCCGGCGAGGCCGCCCAGGGTGTGCTCGCCCTCGTCGATGACCAGCAGGCTCTTCGGGGACGGGCCGATCCGGTAGGCGTCGGTGAACCACTCCGGCCCCCGGGTGGAGAGCTGGGACCGGTCCCGGCCGCCCGCCACGACCAGGGCCGGCGTGATCATCGTGGTGTAGTCGGGCCGCATGAACGGAAGGTGCTCGACCGCGAAGGGGGTGAGGGATTCGCCCGTGCCGGTCGCGGCGATCAGGGCGCCGGCCGAGACCGCGGGGTGCGTGAAGTCCTCCCCCGGCACCCCGTCGGCGTCGAGCACCCGGGCGCCGAGCAGCGTGCCGGCGGTCTGGGCGCCCCAGGAGTGGCCGACGACCGCGACCCGGTCCAGGTCGGCGCGGTCCGCCAGGCCGGACACCAGGGCGAGGATGCCGCCCAGGCCGTCCAGAACGGCGTGGAGGTCGGATATCCGGACGCGCCAGATCGTGGCGAAGCGCGGGTCGTCCCACCCGATGCCGTTGCGGCGGGAGTCCAGGTGGGTGGGCTGTACGACGACGAACCCGGCGGCGGCCCACCGGTCGACGAGGGGTCCGTACCCGTCCATGGACCACGCGTTGCCGTGCGAGAACACGATGACGGGGAGGTCCCGGCCGGTCAGCGGGGCGGTGACCTTCACCTGGAGGTCCGTGCCCCGGCCGGGGGCGGGAACGGTGATCGGCTTGACCGCGACGATCGGCCGGTCCGGGTGCTGAGCAGACATGGGAAGCCACACTTTCTCGCGGAGGGCGCGCCGCCACTTTCGCGGAACGCTGTTCCGCCAAAATAGCGGAACAATGTTCCGCGAACAAGGAAGGGTCCGTGAAGCCGGACTCGTGAACGTGCAGTCGGACTCGTGAAGGAGGACTCGTGCAGGAGGACCGCCCCGTGCCGGCATCGCTCGGAGTACGCCAGGCCCGCGCACAGCGCACCCGCGAGGCCGTGGTGGCGGCCGCGGCCGCGGTCTTCGTGGACCAGGGCGTCCAGGCGCCGATCCGCGACATCGCCGAACGCGCCGGTGTCGGCGTCGGAACGATCTACCGCCACTTCCCGACCCGGGCGGACCTGGTCACCGCGGTCTACCGGCACCAGATCGACACGTGCGGCGCGCTCGCGCCCCGGCTGCTGGCGGAATCGGCGTCCCCGTTCACCGCCCTGACCCGCTGGGCGGACGCGTTCGTGGAGTTCCTGGTCACCAAGCACGGCCTCGGCGCCGCCCTGGGCTCCGGCGACCCGGGGCTGGAGAACCTGCACGCCCTGATGCTCGACACGCTGGTCCCGGCCTGCGCGACGCTGCTCGACGCCTGCACCGCGGCCGACGAGACCGACCCCGACGTCCGCGCGTACACGCTGATGCGGGCCATCGGGAACCTGTGCATCACCGGCCCGGACTACGACCGGGCGGACGCCCGGCGGATGGTCGCCGCCCTCCTCGCCGGCGTCCGCCGCACGGCATGAGGAGGGGCCCCCGGGCCCGCTCCGACACCGGTCACGCCCGCCTCCGCGCCCGCCACACCAGGTAGAGCGCGGAGGCGACGGCGGCGACCCGGACGACCACCGGCCAGGTCTCCAGCAGGACGTCCCGCATCGCGCCCTCGCGGATCGGTTCGCCCCAGCGCCCCTCCATCCGCCCCCACACCCACACGAGGGCTCCGGCCGCCACCACGCCCGGGAGGCCGAGCGCCGCCCACTTCGCCTCCGTACGGGAGAGGGTGCGCGAGCTGTACGCGATGAGCCAGCCGCCCGCCAGCGGCAGCCAGGAACCGGTGACCACACCGGCGATGAGCAGGACGGCGGCCAGGAGCAGCAGCGGGTGGGCGAAGCCACCGCGAGGGCCGGGAGCGGCGACCGCGGGCTCGGCGACGACGGGGGCGGGCTTGCGGCGGCGGAGCTTCACCAGGCGCAGGGCGCGGCGGCGGGCGGCGGTGCTCTCGTCCTCCCCGGCGTCGTCGGCCTTCCCGTCGGCACCGCCCGCGCCCTGCGGGCCGCTCTTCTCCTCCTCCGGGTCCTTCTCGTCCCTCTCGACGGGACTCGGCCGCCTGCCGAGCAGTTCCGGGGCCTCGATGCCGCCGAAGAACCCGGGGACGGCGGTCCCCTCGTCGAAGGGCCCGGGCTCCAGGCGCCACCAGTCGGTCGCGTCGTCCGCTCCTCCCCCCTGGCCCTGGCCGAGCATGTGCGGGGCGGACGGATCGGGCCAGGCGCGGGCAGGGGCGTCGTCGGGGCCCGGGACGTCGCCGGGGCCCGGGACGTCGTCGGGGCCCGGGGCGTCGTCGAGAGCAGGGGCGTCGTCGTCGAAGGCGGGTGCGTCGTCGGGGGCGGGCCCGGGACGGGGCACGGCGGCAGCAGCCCCGTCGGCGGCGCCTGTTCGCCCCTCCGGTACGTCCCCGGCGTCGCGATCACGGCGCGACGCGCCCCACCCGAATCCGGCTTTCGGCTTCTGCTTCCGGGGGCCCGCGGCCTGCCGCCCCTCGTCCTCGCGGGGGCCGGCTCGACCGGCTTCCCGCGGCTCCTTGCGCAGCAGCCCGCTCCGGGGCCGGGGCAGCCCGCGCCGCGACGGTTCGCCGCTGCCCGGCCCGGTCCGGGCGGATGGCAGCGGGACCGTGCCGTCGCCGGACCTCGCCGCCGCGGCGACCAGTTCGTCGGGGCTGCCGAGCCTGCCGATGATGCGGCGCACGGCCGCCGGGGAGTCCGCGCCCTCCGTGCTGCGGCGGCGGTCGATCTCGCCCCGCAGCGTCGAGACGAGCCGCATCCGCGCGCCCGACGGGAGCTGTTGCTGCTGAGCCAGGTCACCGACCCGGCTCAGGTAGTCGTACACGAGCTGGTCGCTCTCGATCCCCACGCGGTGCGTCCCCTCTACCCGGCCCTGCCCCGACGGTAGCGTTCCAGCGGCTACCGTGGGACGGATGGGGACGACCACACCACCGCGCACGCTCGCCGAAGCCCTGCGCGCCCGGGGCGACGAATCGCTGGCCGGGCTGCTGCGTGCCCGCCCCGACCTCCTCAACCCGGTGCCGAACGACATCACCCAGCTCGCCACGCGGGCCGGCACGCGGGCGTCCGTCGTCCGGGCGCTGGAACACCTGGACCGGTTCGCGCTCCAGACCGCCGAGGCGCTGGCGGTGGCCCCGGACCCGGCCCCGTACGACACGCTGCTCTCGCTGCTCACCGGCGACGGTCTCGACGACGGCGAGCAGCGCGACGATGTGGGCGCGGCGATCACCGCCGCGCTGCCGGGCGCAGTGGCGACGCTGCGTGAACAGGCTCTGGTCTGGGGCGAGGACGACCGGCTGCGGCTGGTGCGCACCGCCCGCGAACTGCTCGCCCCGTCGCCGCAGCACCCCTCCCCCACGGGCCTGGGGCCCACGGTCGCGGAGGCGACGGCGGGCATGTCGCCGGGCCGCCTCCAGGAGATCCTGGCGGCGACCGGCCTGCCCGCGACGCACGATCCGGTCTCGGCGGTGGCCGCGCTGTCCGCGCTGTTCACGGACCGGACGCGGATGGCGGACCTGCTGGACACGGCCCCGGTGGAGGCGCTGTCGGTGCTGGACCGGCTGGTGTGGGGGCCGCCGTACGGGGAGGTCACGCCCAACCCCACGCCTCCCGTGAAGTGGCTGCGCGACCGGGGCCTGTTGCTGCCGGTGTCCACGCGGACGGTGGTCCTTCCGCGCGAGGCGGCGCTCCACCTGCGGGCCGGGCGCGCGCACCGGGTGCCGGAACCGGTCCCCCCGGCCGTCGCGGCGGCGGCCGAACGGGATCCACAGGCTGTGGACAGGGCGGCGGCGGGCCAGGCGCTCATGGCGCTGTCCACGGTCGAGGAGCTGCTGAAGCTCTGGGACGGCGGCGGCCCGACGATCCTGCGCGCGGGCGGCCTGAGCGTACGGGAGCTGAAGCGCGCCGCGACGGCGCTGGACGTGACCGAGCCGATCGCCGCGTTCTGGATCGAACTGGCCTACGGGGCGGGGCTGCTGGCTTCCGACGGGGAGACCGACGAGCGGTACGCTCCGACGCCCGCGTCCGACGAGTGGCTCGACCTGTCCGCCGAGAACCGCTGGACGCATCTGGCCACCGCCTGGCTCGCCGCCACCCGGACCCCCGGCCTGGTGGGCGGCCAGGACGCCAAGGGGCGGGCCCTGTCCGCGCTCGGCCCGGAGCTGGACCGCTCGGCCGCCCCCGAGGTACGCCGCCGGGTGCTGGCCCTGTTCGCCGAACTCCCTCCGGGCACCGCGCCGGAGGCCGAGGCGCTGCTGCGACGGCTGCGCTGGGAACGCCCGTTGCGCGGTTCGGCACCGACGACGGAGGGCACGGATCTCCGCTCCCGCCTGGCGCTCTGGACCCTCAACGAGGCGGAGTTGCTGGGCATCACGGGCCGGGGAGCGCTGGCGGCACAGGCCCGCGCGCTGCTGGAGGAGGGCGAGGAGGCGGCGGCCGCCCGCCTGGCACCCCTCCTCCCCGAACCCCTGGACCACGTCCTGCTCCAGGCGGACCTGACGGCGGTGGCCCCGGGCCCGCTGGAACGCCCGCTGGCGGACATGCTCTCCGTCCTGGCCGACGTGGAGTCGAAGGGCGGGGCGACGGTGTACCGCTTCACACCCGGCTCGGTCCGCCGCGCCCTGGACGCCGGGCAGGCGGCGGCCGACCTGCACGCGTTCCTGGCCGCGCACAGCCGTACGCCGGTGCCGCAGCCGCTGAGCTATCTCATCGACGACGTGGCCCGCCGCCACGGGCACCTGCGGATCGGGGCGGCGTCGGCGTACGTACGCTGCGACGACGAGGCGGTCCTCAACGAGATCCTGGCCGACCGCCGCTCCGCGGGCCTGCGCCTGCGCCGCCTGGCCCCCACGGTCCTGGCCGCCCAGTCCGACCCGGGCTCCCTCCTGGAAGCCCTGCGCGACATGGGCTGCGCACCGGCCGCCGAATCCGCCGAGGGCGACGTCCTGATCACCCGCGCCGGCGCCCGCCGCACCCCGCCCCGCACGCCCCCCGCCCCCGTCCCCGAGGGCCCGCCGACCCCGGACGACACCCTGCTGGGCGCGGCGGTCCGGGCCATCCGGGCCGGCGACACGGCCGCCACGGTGGCCCGCAAGG
Source organism: Streptomyces sindenensis (assembly GCF_014649035.1). Taxonomy (GTDB): domain Bacteria; phylum Actinomycetota; class Actinomycetes; order Streptomycetales; family Streptomycetaceae; genus Streptomyces; species Streptomyces sindenensis. Next base: position 7,736 of record NZ_BMSG01000043.1, on the reverse strand, counting down.
AACCGGTGGAGGGCACCACGGGGTCCGCCCCCTCCGGCACCCTCCCCCGCACCACCCCCGCCGAGACCCTGGCCACGGTCCAGGCGGCCGCGATGACGGGCTCCACGGTCTGGATCGGCTACGTCAACGCGGACGGCGCCGCCAGCCAACGCGTGATCGCCCCGGTCCGCGTGGAGGGCGGCTTCGTCACGGCCTACGACCACACGGCCGACGAGGTCCGCACCTACCCGCTGCACCGGATCACGGGGGTGGCGGAACTGGCGGAGGAGGGGGAGGGGTAGCGGCGGCCGCACCCCGTCGGCAGGCGGGTCCGTCTGCGATGCTGCGGGCATGTCCTTCACTGACCGGCTCCCCGAACCGGTGTCGCCGCACCCGCCCGGTGCGCCCATGCCTCCGCTGCTCACGCAGTCCTGGCGGGATCTGGCGTTCCTGCACTGGGCGGCCGACCCGGCGGACGTGGCGCCGCTGCTGCCGCCGGGGACGGTGCCCGACACCTTCGACGGGGCGACGACGTACGTGGGGCTGGTGGCGTTCCGGATGTACCGGGTGGGGGTGCTCGGGCTGCCGGGGATTCCGTACCTGGGGACCTTTCCCGAGACCAATGTCCGGCTCTACTCCGTCGACGGACGCGGGCGGCGCGCCGTCGTCTTCCGCTCCCTGGACGCCTCCCGGCTCATCCCGGTCATCGTGGCGCGGGCCGCGGTCCGGTTGCCTTACGTGTGGTCCCGCATGGCCATCGAGCGGTCCGGCGACACCGTCACGTACACGAGCGGGCGCCGGTGGCCCGGTCCGCGCGGGGCACGGAGCAGGATCGTGCTCCGGCCCGGTGACGCGATCGCCGAGCCCACCCCGCTGGAGCACTTCCTGACCGCCCGTTGGGCCCTGCACACCTCGCTCCTCGGGCGGACCGCCTACCTCCCCAACGTCCACCCCCGGTGGCCGCTCCACCGGGCGGAGCTGCTGGAGTGCGACGAGGATCTGATCGCGGCGGGCGGGCTGCCCGCGCCCGTCGGGGGGCCGCTGAGCGTGCTGTACTCCCCGGGTGTTCCGGTGCGGTTCGGGCCGCAGCGGCGCGGGGCCTGAGGCCCCGGCGCCCTGCCGGCACGCACCTCTTTGTATCAGCCACCCATCCACCGGGGCCGCCCGATCGCCCGGTGGGCGAACACCGGGGGCAGCACACTCCCCGGTGCGGCGGATCCTGGAGAGCCGAGCCCCGGCACATCGGCCCATCCCGTCCCGCCGCCGGATGCGGCACACTGGACGTTTGGCCGCAGCCGTGGCCGTACCCCGCAGAAAGGGCCGAAGCGCGTGACCGGACCCCTCATCGTCCAGAGCGACAAGACGCTGCTCCTCGAAGTCGACCACGACCTGGCCGAGGCCTGCCGTCGTGCCATCGCGCCGTTCGCGGAGCTGGAGCGTGCGCCCGAGCACATCCACACCTACCGGGTCACCCCGCTCGGGCTGTGGAACGCCCGCGCCGCCGGGCACGACGCCGAGCAGGTCGTCGACGCGCTCGTCGAGTACTCCCGGTATCCCGTGCCGCACGCGCTCCTGGTCGACATCGCCGAGACGATGGCGCGGTACGGGCGGCTCACCCTGTCCAAGCACCCCGTGCACGGGCTCGTCCTCACCACCACCGACCGGCCCGTGCTGGAGGAGATCCTCCGGTCGAAGAAGGTCCAGCCGCTGGTCGGCGCCCGGATCGACCCGGACACCGTGGCCGTGCACCCCTCCGAGCGCGGGCAGGTCAAGCAGACGCTGCTCAAGCTCGGATGGCCCGCCGAGGACCTCGCCGGTTACGTCGACGGCGAAGCCCACCCGATCGAGCTGGCCGAGGACGGCTGGGCGCTGCGGCCGTACCAGAAGCAGGCCGTCGAGGGGTTCTGGCACGGTGGGTCGGGGGTGGTCGTGCTGCCGTGCGGGGCGGGCAAGACTCTCGTCGGCGCCGGTGCCATGGCCGAGGCGAAGGCCACCACGCTCATCCTCGTCACCAACACCGTCTCCGCCCGGCAGTGGAAGCACGAGCTGGTGAAGCGGACCTCGCTCACCGAGGACGAGATCGGCGAGTACAGCGGTACGAAGAAGGAGATCCGGCCGGTCACCATCGCCACCTACCAGGTGCTGACCACCCGGCGGAAGGGCGTCTACCCGCATCTGGAGCTCTTCGACTCCCGCGACTGGGGGCTGGTCGTCTACGACGAGGTGCATCTGCTGCCCGCCCCCGTCTTCAAGTTCACCGCCGATCTCCAGGCCCGGCGGCGGCTCGGGCTGACCGCGACCCTCGTGCGGGAGGACGGGCGGGAGTCCGACGTGTTCTCGCTCATCGGGCCCAAGCGGTTCGACGCGCCCTGGAAGGAGATCGAGGCGCAGGGCTACATCGCGCCCGCCGACTGCGTCGAGGTCCGCGTCAACCTCACCGACTCCGAGCGGCTCGCCTACGCGACCGCCGAGACGGAGGAGAAGTACCGGTTCTGCGCCACCACCGCCACCAAGCGGAAGGTGACCGAGGCACTGGTGCGCAAGCACCGGGGCGAGCAGACCCTCGTCATCGGGCAGTACATCGACCAGCTCGATGAGCTGGGGGAACACCTGGACGCGCCCGTCATCAAGGGCGAGACCAGCAACGCCCAGCGCGAGAAGCTCTTCGACGCGTTCCGGAACGGGGAGATCAGCGTCCTCGTCGTCTCCAAGGTCGCCAACTTCTCCATCGACCTGCCGGAAGCGACCGTCGCCATCCAGGTCTCCGGCACCTTCGGGTCCCGCCAGGAGGAGGCCCAGCGTCTCGGCCGCGTCCTGCGGCCGAAGGCCGACGGGCACGAGGCCCGGTTCTACTCGGTCGTCGCCCGCGACACCATCGACCAGGACTTCGCGGCGCACCGCCAGCGCTTCCTGGCCGAGCAGGGGTACGCGTACCGGATCGTCGACGCGGACGAGCTGCTCGCGGAGAGCTGAGGAACAGGAGGGATACGGCGGGGCCTCAGCGGGCCCGCCGTACGCCCGCCTCTTCCGCGTACTCCCCCAGGACGACGACGCCGAACGCCGTCGTCACGAAGACCTTCACGGCGCGCAGCGCGTCGCCGACGCGGTGGGGTCGGTGGTCGCCGGTCACCGCGGTCGCGCCGTGCGCGGGGCCGGTCGTGCGTGGGTTCAGGGTCGCTGTGCTCATGTATCCATGGTGCTCCCGTCACCCGTTCGGGCGCGTCGGCCCGCAGACGGAAGCCGGTGAGCGGGCGGGTAGGTCTGCGGTGCCATGCCGGGGCCCGGCATCCCCTACGGGTATCCCTTGGACGCACTCCCCCGGGTGGAGCCCGCGTACGGTCCGCTGCGCGGCGGAGCCCCGTAATTCGTTTCGCCCGTCCGCCGCCCTGTGGCTACAATCGCCGGTCTGCCCGCCTCCCGCACCGTGGTACCGGCCCTTCGCTGCCGGCAGCCGGGGGAGCGCCGCCGGCCGGACGGAAACCGGACGGCACCCACGCGAACCAACCTTCCGAGCGGACCGCCCCGCCCGGCCCCGGCCGGCGTCGGCGCGCGGTCCGCCGTCCTGCGTTGAAGAGCCGGAGGCAACACCGTGCCCGCGCACGTAGCAGAGAGCGATTCCACCCCCGATCCCACGGGCACCACCGACCCCCTGGCGCACGAGCGCGCCCATCTCGCCGCATCCCGCGCCGCACTGCGCGGGATGCGCGAGGACGTCCAGGCCCTCGACATCCGCGACGTCACCGCGAACTGGGTCAACGCCGCGGTGCTCCAGTCCCAGATCGACGACCGCATCAAGGCGCTCGCCGATCTCTCGCACACCCCGCTGTTCTTCGGCCGCCTCGACTATCTGCACGCCGTCGGCGGCGAGCTGGCCGAGGGCGCGGACGGCGAGCGGTTCTACATCGGCCGCCGGCACGTCCACGACGCCGCCGGGGACCCCATGGTCATCGACTGGCGTGCGCCGGTCTCCCAGCCGTACTACCAGGCGTCCCGCACGAACCCCCAGGACGTGGGGCTGCGCCGCCGCTTCGGCTACACCGGCGGCGAGCTGACCGCGTACGAGGACGAGCACCTCACCGACCCGGCGGAGGCCGAGCACACCAGCCGGCTCCTCCAGGCGGAGATCGAGCGGCCCCGCGTCGGCCCGATGCGCGACATCGTCGCCACCATCCAGCCCGAGCAGGACGAGATCGTCCGCAGCAGGCTCGGCGGCACCGTCTGCGTGCAGGGCGGGCCGGGCACCGGGAAGACCGCCGTGGGCCTGCACCGGGTGGCGTACCTGCTGTACGCGCACCGCGAGCGGCTCGCCCGCACCGGCACCCTCGTCATCGGGCCGAACCGTTCCTTCCTCCACTACATCGAGCAGGTGCTGCCCGCCCTCGGCGAGCTGGAGGTGAAGCAGGCCACCGTCGACGACCTGGTGCGCACCGGCGTCGAGGTCCGGGGCGAGGACGAGGCGGCCACCGCCGTCGTCAAGGGCGACGCCCGCATGGCCGAGGTGCTGCGGCGGGCCATCCGCTCGCATGTGACCGCTCCCGTCGAGCCGGTCGTCGTGGTGCGCGGCTCCCGGCGCTGGCGCGTGCCCGCGTACGAGATCCAGGAGATGGTCGACGAGCTGCTCTCCCGCGACATGCGGTACGGGGCCGCGCACGAGGCGCTGCCGCAGCGGATCGCCCACGCCGTCCTCGTACGGATGGAGGAGGCCGGGGAGGCCCCCGACGACCGGGTGCAGAACGCGGTGGCCCGCAACCCCGCCGTGAAGGCGGCCGTCAAGGCCGTCTGGCCCGCCGTGGACCCGGCGAAGGTCGTGCTGCGGCTGCTGTCCGACGCGGAGTTCCTGGCCGCGCACGCGGAGGGGCTGCTGAGCGAGGAGGAGCAGAAGCGGCTGCTGTGGGCGAAGCCCGCCCGCAGTGTGAAGTCCGCGAAGTGGTCGGCCGCCGACGCCGTGCTGATCGACGAGGCCGGCGACCTGGTCGCCCGTACGCACTCGCTCGGCCATGTCGTGCTCGACGAGGCGCAGGACCTGTCCCCCATGCAGTACCGGGCGGTGGGGCGGCGCTGCTCGACCGGTTCGGCCACCGTCCTCGGCGACCTCGCGCAGGGGACGACGCCGTGGTCCACGGAGAGCTGGAGCGAGGCGCTGTTCCACCTGGGCAAGGCGGACGCGGTGGTGGAGGAGCTGACGGCCGGTTTCCGCGTGCCGCGCGAGGTCATCGCGTACGCCTCCCGGCTGCTGCCCGCGATCTCGCCGGGGCTGGCCGCGGTGGAGTCGGTGCGGGAGTCTCCGGGGTCGTTGGCCGTACGGGAGGTGGCGTCGGCGGACGAGCTGGACGCGGCCGTCGTCGCCGCCTGCGAGGAGTCGCTGCGCCACGAGGGGTCGATCGGGCTGATCGCCGCCGACGCCCGCATCCCGGTGCTGGGTGCGGCGCTGGAGGCGGCGGGGCACGCGTATCTGTCGCCCGGTGAGGAGACCACCGCCGCGTCCCGGCTGACGCTGGTGCCCGCGTCGCTGGCGAAGGGCCTGGAGTACGACTACGTGGTGCTGGACGAGCCGGGGGCCGTGGTGGACGGCGAGCCGGACGAGCGGACCGGGTTGCGGCGGCTGTACGTGGCGCTGACCCGTGCGGTGTCGGGGCTGACCGTGCTGCACGCGGCTCCGTTGCCGGAGGCGCTGGCGGCGTGAGCCCGTGGGGGGGGCGGGGTTCTCCGGTCCCTGAGTCCCGCCCTCGCCCCCCGTCGCGCCTCAGCCGTCCAGCACCTTCCGCCACTCCCGTACCGCCGCCGCGTCGACCGGGGCCGACCAGCCCGCGGGGCGGGCCGCGCCGCCGATGTGGAACGCGTCGATCCGTGCCGCCAGCAGCTGGGGCAGGTGGTGCAGGTGGAGGCCGCCGCCGACCAGGATCCGCGCCTGGTATCCCGGCTCGCCGCTCCGGGCCGCCTCGGCCAGGAGGGTCGGGATTCCGGCGTCCACCCCGGCCGGGGAGCCCGCCGTGAGGAACGTGTCGAGGCCCGGCAGGTCCGCGAGCTGCTTGCGCAGGGCGTCCCGGTCCGTGGCCCGGTCGATCGCCCGGTGGAACGTCCAACGGCAGCCGTCCAGCTCGGCGACGAGCCGCTCGACGGCGACGAGATCGGCGTGGCCCTCCGTATCCAGGAAGCCGAACACGAACTCGTCGGCCCCTGCCTCCCGCAGCTCACGGGCCCGGCCGACCAGGACGTCGATGTCACCGGCGGCGAATCCGTCCGCCGTCCTGAGCATCACGCGCAGCGGGATGTCCACGGCGGACCTGATCGCCGCGAAGGTCTCCCGGGACGGGGTGAGACCGTCGGCGGCCATGTCGGTGACCAGTTCCAGGCGGTCTGCACCACCGGCCTGAGCGGCGACCGCGTCCTCCGCGTCGAGAGCGATCACCTCCAGGACTGCACGGTTGCTCATGGGTCCCCATTCCTCCGATACACAGCGACAGGTCCGATACACAGCCGGCGATCTGCACGGCTGCCGACCTACACGGCTATAGGTCTAGTCCAATGACCAGCCTACGGGTGGCCGACCGGCGGCGCAGCCCTCTATCTGAACGCACAGGTACGGCGGAGCGCGACCCGGCCCCGCATGCGGGTGACGGACCCCTCCCGCCACGCCTTGCACTTCATAGGGGAGGGGGGTATACATGGGAGAAGACAGAGATACCCCCTAGGGGTATCTGGGACGGCTTCAGGGAGGACCCCCGTGTCCGCGCACTCCGCCACCACCGCAACCACCGACGCCGGCCCCGGCTCCGACGCCGGAACCACCGCGGTCGAGCTCGCGATCGGCGGGATGACCTGCGCCTCGTGCGCGGCCCGTATCGAGAAGAAGCTCAACCGGATGGACGGCGTCGAAGCCACCGTGAACTACGCCACCGAGAAGGCGAAGGTCACCTACGCGGGCGCCGACGTGTCCGTCGACGATCTGATCGCGACGGTCGAGGCCACCGGCTACACCGCGCGGCCGCCCGCACCGCCCGCCGCCGAATCCGCCGCCCCGCCACCGGAGGACGCCGCCGCGGATCAGGGCGCGGCCGACGACGACGGGCTCACCGCCCTGCGCCAGCGGCTGATCACCGCCGTCCTCCTCGCCGTACCGGTGATCGCGATGGCGATGGTCCCGGCGCTCCAGTTCGACTACTGGCAGTGGCTCTCCCTGACGCTGGCCGCACCGGTCGTCACCTACGCCGCCTGGCCGTTCCACCGGGCCGCGTGGACGAACGCGAAGCACGGCGCGGCGACGATGGACACGCTGATCTCCGTCGGCACGTCGGCGGCCTTCCTGTGGTCGGTGTGGGCGCTGTTCTTCGGGACGGCGGGCATGGTCGGGATGACGCACCCGTTCGAGTTCACCATCGCCCGCAGCGACGGCGCCGGGAACATCTATCTGGAGGCCGCGGCCGGGGTGACGGCGTTCATCCTCGCCGGGCGCTACTTCGAGGCACGCTCGAAGCGGAAGGCCGGGGCGGCGCTGAAGGCTCTGCTGGAGCTGGGGGCGAAGGAGGTCACCGTCCTGCGCGACGGCGCCGAGACGACGATCCCGACCTCCGCATTGCAGGTCGGGGACCGCTTCGTCGTGCGTCCCGGGGAGAAGATCGCGACGGACGGGACCGTGGTCGAGGGCTCGTCCGCCGTGGACGCCTCGATGCTCACCGGCGAGTCCGTACCCGTGGAAGTCACCACCGGCGACACCGTCACCGGCGCCACCCTCAACGCCGGAGGCCGCCTCGTCGTCG
>NZ_BMSG01000042.1 GCF_014649035.1 Streptomyces sindenensis | reverse complement strand
AGGTCGTAGCTCATGCCAGGAGGCTCTCATGCCGCTCTGATAGCCATAAGAAACGACGTCTAAGGTGAACGGCTCTGAATAGCTCGTCCGGCAGCCCACGGGGGAGCAGCCGGACGAGCTTCGCCAACCATCCACGCACCGAGTAACGGAGTTCACCCATGAGCGAAGCGAAGAAGATCAAGCCGCCGCAGGTTCAGCCCGGAACCGCAGGCGACGTCAAGCCCCAGGACAGTCACATGACGGGCGAGCCCACGGTCCAGCCCTTGGACAGCCACATGACGGGCGAGCCCACGGTCCAGGCCGCAGACAGCCACATGACGGGGCCGGACCCGCGCTGAGCGGGGGCCCGAGGGGGAAGCGATCACGGCAGCGCCGAGGGGGAGCCGCCGCGGTCGCGGTACGGGGGAATGTGTGAGGGGCCCGAGACGGGGGAAACGCTCGGGCCCCTCCCGCGTGTCCGGGGGCGGGGCCTACAGCCCCCGCAGCTCCCCCTTCACCACCTTGCCGCTCGCGTTGCGCGGGAGTTCCGCGACGAACTCCACCGTCCTCGGGACCTTGAAGTTCGCCATCTCGCGGCGGGACCAGGCGATCAGGTCGTCCGCGGTGAGCGTCGCGCCCCGGCGGCGGACCGCGTACGCCTTGCCGACCTCGCCGAGGCGCGGGTCCGGGACGCCGATGACCGCGACGTCGGCCACGTCCGGGTGGAGGCCGAGGAGCTGCTCTATCTCGGCCGGGTACGCGTTGAAGCCGCCCACGATGAACATGTCCTTGATCCGGTCCGTGATCCTCAGGTTGCCCGCCGCGTCCAGGACGCCCACGTCGCCGGTGCGGAGCCAGCCGTCCTCGGTCATCGTGGCGGCCGTCGTGTCCGGGTCCTCGAAGTAGCCGGTCATCACGTGGAAGCCGCGGACCTGGATCTCGCCCGGAGCGCCCGGTTCCGCCAGGACGCGGATCTCCGTGCCGGGGATCGCACGGCCCGAGGTCGTCGCCACGGTCTCCGGCGCGTCGTCCCGGCGGCACATCGTGACGATGCCGCTCGCCTCGGAGAGGCCGTACGCCGTGAGGACCGTGGCGATGCCCAGCTCGTTGCGCAGGCGCTCCACCAGCTGGAGGGGGACCACCGCCGCACCCGTCACCACCAGGCGCAGGGCCGACAGGTCGTGTGCGTCGCGGGACGGGTGGTCCAGGAGGGACTGGTGGAGGGTCGGCGGGCCGGGGAGGACCGAGATCCGCTCCGCCGCGATGTTCGCCAGCACCGTGTCCACGTTGAACACCGGCTGCGGCACCATCGTGGCCCCCCGCATCAGGCAGGCGATGATCCCCGCCTTGTAGCCGAAGGTGTGGAAGAACGGGTTCACGATGAGATAGCGGTCGCCCTCGCACAGGCCCGCCAGCTCGCTCCAGATCCCGTACGCGCGCAGCGTCTGCGCATGCGTGATCACCGCCCCCTTGGGCGCGCCCGTCGTGCCCGACGTGTAGATGATGTCGGAGGGCGATGAAGGAGCGATCCCGGCCGCCCGGTCCCGTACCGCCGCGGGCTCCACCCCCTCCCCCGCCGCCAGGAACTCCGGCCAGCTCGTGTAGTCCTCGGGAGCCGTGTCCGCCAGCACCACCACGCGTTCCAGGTCCGGCAGTCTCACCTCCGCCCGGCGCAGCGACGCCACGTACGACGTGCCCAGGAACGTTCCCGTCACGAACAGCAGCCTCGCCCGGCTGCGCCGCAGGATGTGCGCCGCCTCCGCGCCCTTGAAGCGGGTGTTGAGGGGGACCAGCACCGCGCCCGCGCTCACCGCCCCCAGCGCCGAGACGATCCACTCCGTCGTGTTCGGGGCCCAGATCGCCACCCGGTCGCCGGGCTCCACCCCGGCCGCCATGCACGCCGCCGCTGCCCGCTCCACCCGCGCGCCGAGCTCGGCGTACGTGAGCCTCGTGCGGCCGTCGGCCACCGCCTCGGTGGGGCCGTACCGGGTCGCCGCCGCCCGCACCAGCCCCGGGATGCTGCCCCACTCCTCGTCGCCCCGCATCACGCGCCCGCCTTCCGCCGCCGCACTAGCTGACTATCCGTCAGATTAGCGGTAGCCTCTGCCGCTGTCAGCAGGGGCGACGGTGCGGGAGGTCAGCGGATGGCGACGCTCAAGGACGCGACGGCGATAGTCGGGATAGGGCAGACGGCGTTCGCGAAACGGCTGCCGGAGTCCGAGAAGACCCTCGCCTGCCGGGCGATCCTCGCCGCCCTCGACGACGCGGGCATCACCCCCTCGGAGGTCGACGGCTTCGCCTCGTACACCATGGAGGAGACCGACGAGGTCGAGGTCGCCAAGGCGATCGGGGCCGGGGACGTCACCTTCTTCAGCAAGGTGGGGTACGGAGGCGGGGGTTCCTGCGCCACCCTCGGCCATCTCGCCGCCGCCGTCGCCACCGGACAGGCGAGCGTGGGGGTCGCCTGGCGGTCACGGAAGCGCGGGTCGGGCCCCCGGCCGTGGAAGAACACCGCCGTACAGCTCCCCACCCCCGCACAGTGGACCCGGCCCTACGGGCTGCTGCGTCCCGCCGACGAGATCGGCATGCTCGCCCGGCGCTACATGCACGAGTACGGCGCCACCCGCGACCACCTCTTCAACGTCGCCCTCGCCTGCCGCAACCGGGCCAACCAGAACCCGGACGCGATCATGTACGACCGGCCGCTGACCCGCGAGATGTACATGACCTCCCGCTGGATCAGCGAACCCCTCTGCCTCTTCGACAACTGCCTGGAGACGGACGGGGCGCTGGCCTGCGTCATCGTCTCCGCCGAGCGCGCCCGCGACTGCCGGCACAAGCCCGTCTACCTCCACTCCGTCGCCCAGGGGCTGCCCGCCCAGCACCACGGGATGGTCAACTACTGGAACGACGACCCGCTCACCGGGCCCGCCTGGACGGCAGCTCGACAGCTCTGGAAACAGGCCGACTTCGGGCCGCAGGACGTCCATGTGGCCCAGATCTACGACGCGTTCACCCCGCTCGTCCCCCTCTCCCTGGAGGGCTACGGCTTCTGCGCGCGCGGCGAGGGCGGGGCGTTCACCGAGGGCGGGGCGCTGGAGAGCGGCGGACGGCTGCCGGTCAACACCGGCGGGGGCGGGCTGAGCGAGGCGTACGTCCACGGCTTCAACCTCATCACCGAGGGCGTCAAGCAACTGCGCGGAACCTCCACCGCCCAGGTGCCGGACGCCGCCACCTGCCTGGTCACCGCCGGTGAGGGCGTGCCGACATCCGCTGTCCTGCTGAGGAGTTGAGGAGAACCCATGAGTATGTCCGACTCCGATTCCCTGCTGCCGCCCGTCGTCGACGAGGACGGCGCCCCCTTCTGGGCCTACGCCGCCCGGGGCGAACTCCGCGTCCAGGCCTGCGCCTCCCCCGCCTGCGGCGAACTCCGCTTCCCGCCCCGGCCCTGCTGTCCGCACTGCGGGTCGTTCGCGAGCGAGTGGCTGCTGACGAGCGGGCGCGGGCGGCTCTGGTCGTACGTCGTCCCGCACCCGCCGCTCCTTCCCGCCTACGCGGAACAGGCCCCGTACAACGCGGTGTTGGTGGAGCTGGTGGACGCCCCGCGGATCCGGCTGGCCGGGAACGTCGTCGCCTCCCCCGACGCACCGCTGAACTCCGTCGACCCGGCGCGGCTGCGGATCGGGGCCCCGGTGCGGGCCGCGTTCTGCCCGGCCGGTCCGGGCGGCTCGGTCACGCTCGTGCGCTGGCTCCTGGAGCGGTGAGCGGTGGCCCTGCGCATCGAGCGGGAGGCTGCCGCCGGGGTCGCGCTCGTCACCCTCGACCGGCCGGCGAGGCTCAACGCGATCGACCTGGAGACCGCCGCGGAACTCGCCGCACTGTGGCAGGAGTTGCGGTACGACGAGAACGTCCGGGCCGCTGTCCTCACCGGGGCCGGTACGCGCGCCTTCTGTACCGGGATCGACCGGGCGGCCACGGTCCCGCAGCCCCCCTCCCCGTACGCCGTCGACGATCCGCTCCTGCGCATCGGGCCCAAGGCGAACGACCTGTGGAAGCCGGTGATCGCGGCGGTGGAGGGGATGGCCTGCGGCGGTGCGTTCTACCTGCTGGGCGAGGCGGAGTTCGTCGTCGCGTCCCGGGAGGCGACGTTCTTCGACCCGCACACGACGTACGGGATGGTCTCGGCGTACGAGGCGATCGCGATGGCCCAGCGGATGCCGTACGGGGAAGTCGCCCGGATGTCCCTGATGGGCACGGCGGAACGGCTGAGCGCCGAGCGGGCGTACGCGGTCGGGCTGGTCAGCGAGGTGACGGAGCCGGGCGGCGCGGTGGCGGCGGCGCTGCGGTCGGCGGCCGTGATCGCGGGCCACCCGACGGACGCGGTGCAGGGCACGGTCCGGGCGGTGTGGTCCGCGAAGGAGGCGGCCAGGACCCAGGCGATGGCCCACGCCCCGGCGCTGATCGCCCTGGGCAACCTGCCCCCGGACCGGCAGGCGGAGCTGTTCGGGGCGCGGGGTGCGAGCGGGGAGCCCCGGGTGCGGTGAGCGGGTGCGCCGCGCGGTCAGACCACCTTGGCGGTCACTTCGCAGCGCTTGACCCGGGAGACCTTGCCGGGGCTCTCCATGCGTACGGTGAGCGTCCGGAACTCGCCGCTGTCGAGGGTCGTGGTGGCCTCGGCCGTGTCCACGGTCTTGCCGAAGGCGTCGACGAACCGCACGTCGATCTCGTACTCCTGGGTGTACCGGCCGTTCGCCTCCACCTCGATCAGCGAGGAGGTGACCGCCTTGCGCTTTCCCTTGCGCGGCGTGGCGCAGCGGATGACCCGGACGGCGGGGGCGCCGTCGGACGCGGTGGGCGTCGGGGTGGAGTAGGAGCCGGACGAGCCGGAGGACGAGGAGTCGTCGTAGTCGTCGTCGTAGTCGGTGTCGCGGTAGCCGTTGTTGCTCTTCTTCGAGCTGGAGCAGCCGCCACCGCTCGAACTGCCGCCCTTGCTCTTGCCGCTCTTGCCGCCGCTGCTGGAGGTCGAGAATCCGGTGAGCGCGAGCACCACGACGACCAGGACCGCCGCGAGCTTCGTCTGTTGCCGCATCATGGATGCAGCCCCCCTTTTCGTTTCGTTGCCGTGTGTGGAGCCGGTGGCGTGCGTTGCGACCTTCAGCATGCCGCGCGGGACCCCCTGTTCAGGTCATGACCCTGTCACGGTCCGGTCATGGTCTGCGTGGCGGGGGTGATCGTCCGGGCGTAGCGTCGGGGACGGGGGCCGTCCGCGTACGCCTCTGGAGGCTGCCGATGATCCGCAACGTCCTCGGCTCCGTCGTCGCCCTGGCCGGGGCCGCCTCCGCCGTGCTGAGCCCGTTCCGCGACTGGTACGCCGGCCGGGTCGGGCACGACTACCGGGTGGCGGACCTCTTCGGGGGGATCACCGCCACGGAGTCGGGGATGCTGGTCTCGATCCTGCTGCCGTTCCTGGGGGCGGCGCTGCTGGTGATCGTGGGTGTGGTGCTCCGCTCGCGCCTCGTGGTCGCCCTCGCGGGCCTGGTGGCGCTGGGCTTCACGATCCTGTGGATGGTCCGCCAGGGCCAGGCCGCGGGGTCGCTGGTGGTGGGCGGGGACGGGGCGGGGTTGCAGGTGGGGGTGGTGAACGCGCTGGCGGGCGGGGTGCTGATGCTGATCGGGGCGCTGCTGATGAGCGGCCGGCGGAGCCGGCGGGAGCGGGGGCCGGAGCGGAAGCGGGAGCCGGTGGAGCCGTTCGCCGTGCCGGCCGCGGATCAGGTGGACACCTGGCCGCCGACGCAGGAGCCGGGGATGTCCGTGCAGACGTCACCGTGGCCGGAGCCGGAGGCGGACCCGTACACGGGGCCCGATCCCCGTGATCCCCGTACGCGGTCGTATCCGCGGGCGCCGCACCCGGAGGACGACCCCCGGGACCCGGTGCATCCGCCCCACCGGCCGCCGCCTCCCCCGCGGGGCTGACGCCCGCCCCGAGCCATCGGCTCAGGTCCGTGCCCGGTTCCCCGTGCCCGTCCCCTTCAGCGCGTCCAGCGCGTACACGCACCGGTCCTTGCTGCACGCGTACACCACGCCCGCCCGCGCCACCGGCGAGCCCGTGATCTCGCCGCCCGTCGCCAGCTTCCAGCGGAGCTGGCCGCCCGCCGCGTCCAGGGTGTACAGCACATGGTCCGCCGAGCCGAAGTGGACCCGGCCGTCCGCCACCACCGGCGCGCCCACCACGTCGCCGCCCGCCGCGAAGCGCCACTTGGGGGTGCCGGTGACCGCGTCCAGGGTGTACAGCGCGCTGCCGCTGCCGACGTGCACGTTGCCCACCGCGACCAGCACCGGTTCGATGGAGGAGCGGGCCTCCGTGGCGATCCGCCACCGGTCCTTGCCCGTCGTCGCGTCCAGCGCGTACACCGTGCCGAGGTAGTCCGCGAGGTACACCCCGCCGCCGGTCACCGCCGGGCCCGGCGCGAACGCGGGCGGGGAGAGGAAGACCGCCGGGGCCTCGAAGTGCCAGCGCACCCGGCCGGAGCCGGTCTCCACCGCCAGCACGCGGGTGCCCGCCGCGATGTAGACGTAGCCGTCGGTGGCCGGGGTGACCCGGACCGGGACGCCGCCGCAGGAGGCCGCGTCGCCGATCGGGTACGACCAGCGCTCCAGGCCCGTACGGGCGTCCAGGGCGCGCAGCCGGGCGTCCTGCCAGACGTACACCGTGCCGTCGTGGATGACCGGCCCGGCCTCCGCCGTCTCGAAGTCGGTCTGCGCGCCGGTGACCTCCCACAGCTTCTCGCCGCTGGACGCCTCCCAGCCCTGTACGCCGCCGCCCCGGGTCGCGGTCAGGACCGTGCCCCGGTCGGCCTTGAGGGCGTACACCCAGGCGTCGGTCGACAGACGCCACTGCTCGGCGCCGGTCGTGGCGTCCAGCGCGTACAGCGAGGGGCCGTCCGACGCGTGGATCCTGCCGCCCTCGACGGCCATCGCCCAGGCCACGTCCCGCGTCTTGAACTGGCGTCGGCCGTTGCCCACGTCCAGCGCGTGGACCTCGAAGGACGTCACGTACAGCAGATCGCCGGAGACGACGGGCGTGCCCCACACGTCGTTGGACATGCGGAAGCGCCAGGGCCGCCAGCGGTCGGGGGCGGGGGCCTCCGGGGCGGGGCCGGGGGCCGTAACGGGGGCCGTGGGCGCGGCGGCCGCGGCGGACGAGCCGTTGACCCCGGCGGGCGGGCGGACCCAGCCGGTCGCGGGGGCCGGGTGCGCGGCGGCCGCCCCGCGCCCGTCTCCCGCTCGCGGGCCGGGCCCGATGGGCACCTTCGCGCCGGGCAGCTGGACGGGCCCGCTGTCGGGCGCCGCGGACGGTCCCGCCGGGGCGGGGGCCTGGGCGGGCCCGCCGGACATCGGCGAGGGCGAGGCCAGCGGGGAGGGCGAGCGCAGATCGGCCCCGCTGCGCCAGGCGGTGTCCCGCTCCGGGGCCCTGGGGGGCTGCCGCGGGGGCGGCGGGGGCGACACGGGGGCCGCGGGCAGGGCGGTCCGTCCGCCGCCCCGGCGCGCCTCGATCATCGCGGTGGCCCGGGAGGGCAGCCAGGCCGACGCCGTACCGCTGTCGTCGCCGCCGGAGGCGAAGAGGTGCGGGGCGAGCTGGGCCTGGAGGTCGGCGGGGCTGGGCCGGTGGGTGGCGTCCATCTGCATGCAGGACTCGATCAGCGGCCGCAGGTCGTCGGGCAGCCCTTCCAGGTCGGGGCCCTCGCGCAGCAGCATGAACACCGTCTCGACCGGGTTGGCCCCGTGGAAGGGGGCGTGCCCGGTGGCGGCGAAGACGAGGGTGGAGCCGAGCGAGAAGATGTCGCTGGCCCCGGTGACGCTGCGGGAGTCCCGGGCCTGCTCGGGCGACATGTACGCGGGCGTGCCGACGGCGACGTTCGTCATGGTCAGGCGGGTGTTGGAGACGCCGGACGCGATGCCGAAGTCGATCACCCGGGGGCCGTCCTCGACGACGAGGACGTTGGACGGCTTCAGGTCGCGGTGGACGAGGCCCGCGCCGTGGATGGACTGGAGGGCCTCGGCGATACCGGCGGCCAGCCAGCGCACGGCCTGCGTCGGCATGGGCCCGCACTCGTTCACTATCTCTTCGAGCGACGGCGCGGGCACGTAGGCGGTGGCGAGCCAGGGCACGGCGGCGCGCGGGTCGGCGTCGACCACGGCGGCGGTGTAGAACCCGCTGACGGCGCGGGCGGCCTCGACCTCGCGCGTGAAGCGCACCCGGAAGAGCTGGTCCTCGGCGAGCTCGGTCCGCACCGTCTTGATCGCCACCCGCCGGCCGGACGCCGAGCGGGCGAGATAGACCAGCCCCATGCCGCCGGCCCCGAGCCGTCCCAGCACCTCGAACGGGCCGATCCGTCTCGGGTCGTGCTGCGTCAGCTGCTCCACCACTTGCCTGCCACCTCCCCGTACGGACCTCGGCGACGAAGTCCGCGAATTACCGCCCGATCGAATCCCGCCCTGCGCGCACCCCGATTCTTCCTGGCCCGGGCCCCGGTTGCGAACCCGGGGGCGGATCGGGGTGTCCCATGTCACTTCATCCCGTATCCGTCCACACCGGGTTCACCCGTACCCGTCACGGAAGCAGTTCGCCGGGTTGCAGTACGGCGAAGGCGGCCCCCTGGTCGTCGTGGAGCACGGCCATCCTGCCGTAGGGGATGTCGAACGGCGGCTGCGCGACCCGGCCGCCGAGCTGTACGGCGAGTTCGGCGGCGGCGTCGCAGTCGGCGACGGCGAAGTAGATGAGGAAGTAGCTCGGCATCTCGGCCGGGAAGGCGTCCGTGATGACGCTGCGGCCGCCGACGGCGGTGTCCGGGCCCGGTTCGACGCCCTCGGGGGACCACATCCGGAAGTCGACCAGCGCCTCGGAGTCGCCGGAGACGTCGTGGCCCGCCTCGTCCAGGTCGGTGCCGCGGAAGCCGAAGACCTTCTCGTAGAAGGGGTCCACGCGGTCCGGCTGCCGGGTGTAGACCTCGGTCCAGCAGAAGGAACCGGGGTCGTTCTGCTTCTCGAAGCCCGCGCGTCCCTCCGGCTGCCAGAGCCCGAAGACCGCGCCCCCGGGGTCGGCCGCCTCCGCCACGATCCCGGCGCGCCCCGCCCGTACGGGATCGGTGATGATCTGGCCGCCGTGCTCGCGGATCGAGGCGACGGTGGCCCGGATGTCCTCGGTGGAGAAGTAGACGCCCCACGCCGTGGGCATCCGGCCGTCCTTCTTCGCGGCGAGCGCGGCGACCAGACGGCCACCGCTGAGCGCGTCCGCGAAGGGCATGCCGTCGCCCGCCCGGAAGGTCCAGCCGAAGAGCCCGCCGTAGAAGCGCTTGCCCGCTTCGAGGTCGGAGAGCTGCACGTCCGCCCAGCACGGCGCGGAATGCGCGAATACGGCCATGGGACCGGGTCCTTCCGTAGCAGTGACGCCCGTCACAGTCAACGTAACGTCGCCCCCGGTCTCGCGCGCCCCGAGGCGCGGCGAACGCACCGTGAGTGCCGGCGGATGCACCCATGGGGAACATGCGACCGATCGGCGAAGCAGGCGCCCAGCATGTGGACGAAAGTTGTCCACCGATGTTATCCACAGGCTGTTGATAACATTTACCGTACGTAACACCCCCAGCTCCGCCGCCTGCGCGGACCGCGGCCGAAAACCGCCGCCCCCCGCCCCCGCGCACCCCGCCGGTCCTGCGCCGTTCCCCATTTGCAGTCGGCCGAATCGCGCTCCCAGCACCCCTCGGTAAGCTGACGGCATGACAGGACAAGTACGCACCGTCGACGGCCGCGTGGCCGGTCGACGCGGTCAGGCGACGCGGCAGAAGCTGCTCGACTGCCTCAGCGAGATGCTCAGCTCCTCGCCGTACCGGGACGTCAAAGTCATCGACGTCGCCCGGAAGGCCGGGACTTCACCCGCGACTTTCTACCAGTACTTCCCCGACGTGGAGGGCGCCGTCCTCGAAATCGCCGAGGAAGTCGCCAAGGAGGGTGCCGGACTGACCGAACTGGTCGCCGGACGCTCCTGGGTCGGCAAGGCCGGCTGGACCACCTCCGAGCAGCTCGTCGAAGGATTCCTCGACTTCTGGCGACACAACGACGCGATCCTCCGCGTGATCGACCTCGGCGCGGCCGAGGGGGACAAACGGTTCTACAAGATCCGCATGAAGATCCTGAACTCGGTCACCAACTCCCTCACGGATTCGATGAAGGAGCTCCAGAGCAAGGGCAGGGTCGACAAGGACGTCAGCCCGGCGGCGATGGCGGGCTCCCTGGTGGCGATGCTGGCCGCGGTCGCCTCGCACCAGAAGGGGTTCACCACCTGGGGCGTGAAGCAGGCCGAACTCCGGCCCAATCTGGCCCTGTTGGTCCACCTCGGCATCACCGGCAAGAAGCCGACGAAGTAGGCCCCGCCCCGTCCTGTCTCACCGACGGCGGACCACCCCCACGCACCCCTGCGGGTGGTCCGCCGTCGGCGTCCCCGGACATTCCCGGCCATCACCCCGGTCGCCACGCCTGCGGCCACCGCCGCCCCTCCGCCACCGCCACTCCTGCGGCCACCGCCGCCCCTCCGCTACCGCCGCTCCAGCCGGAACAGCCGGATCTGCCGTTCCACCCGCCGCTGGTACGCCGCGTACGGCGGCCAGAACGCGAGGGCGGCCTCCCACACCCGGGCCCGCTCCTCGCCCTCCAGCAGGGTCGCGCGTACGCGGATGTCCCGGCCGCGCCAGTTGACGACGGCCGCGTCCGGGCGGGCCAGCAGGTTCGCGGTCCAGGCCGGGTGACCCGTACGGCCGAAGTTGCTGCCGACCAGGATCCAGGCGCCCTCCACCTCCCCCTCGGGCATACAGGCCAGCGGGGTGGTCCTCGGCCGGCCCGTGCGCGCCCCCGGCACCGTGAGGACGAGCCCCGGCAGCATCCGGGCGCTGGGCAGCACCCTGCCCCGGGTGAGCCGGTGCACTGCCCGGTCCAGCACGGGGACCACATGCGGGGCGATCAGCGCGAAGGCCCGGGTCGAGGAGACCCGCTGGACCAGGCGCACACCCCGGGCGCCGGTCACCGGAGGCCCGCCCCGCGCGCTGCGGCGAGCGGTGTCTGTCCGGGCCCGAAGAGTCCCGCCCGTTCCGCCGCGTGGTCACGCAGACGGTGGACCGGGCCGAAGAGCAGGTCGTCGCCCGCCGCCCGTTTGAGGTAGCGGTGCGCCTCGTGCTCCCAGGTGAAGCCGATGCCGCCGTGCAGCTGGACGGCCTCACCGGTGGTGATCCTGGCCGACTCCAGGGCCTGGGCGAGCGCGAGCGGCCCCGACTCGGGGTCGCGGGCGGCGTGGTACGCGGCGGAGCGGGCCGCCTCGACCCGTACGTACAGGTCGGCGAGGCGGTGCTTGACGGCCTGGAAGGAGCCGACGGGCCTGCCGAACTGTTCGCGCGCCTTCACGTACTCCACGGTCCGCTCCAGGGCGCTCGCCGCCGTCCCGACCGCTTCGGCGGCGAGGATCGCGGCGGCCGTGCGCCCGGCGGCGGCGAGGGCGGCGGGCGCCCCGCCGAGCCGCTCGGCGGTGTCCTCCGCGCCGAGCGGCTCGGCGGGGGTGTCGCGCAGTTCGACGCGGGCCAGGGGGCGGGTCTCGTCGAGGGCGGTGAGCCGGGTGCGGGTCAGCCCGGGCGCATCGCCGGGCACCAGGAACAGCTGCGTCCGGCCGCGCGGGTATCCCCCGGTGCGGGCGGCGACCAGGAGCAGCCCGGCACTGTGTCCGTCCAGGACCCGGTCGGCCTCGCCGTACAGCCGCCGGGCACCGCCGCCCTCCCCCCGGGCCTGGATGCCGCCGGCCCGGCCGCCTCCCGCCCAGGCTCCGTCGCGGTTGTCGCCGGTGAGGCCGAGGGCGGTGGCGAGCGAGCCGCCGGGAAGGGCGAGGGCGGCGGTCAGGGTCCCGTCGGCGATCCGGGGCAGGAGGGCGGCCCGCTGGTCCGGGGTGCCGAGGGCGGCGATCAGGGGTGCGGCGAGGACGGCGGTGGCGAGCAGCGGTGAGGGCAGCAGCACCCGCCCGGTCTCCTCGCAGGCGAGGGCCAGCTCGGCGACCGTGCAGCCGGCCCCGCCGTACTCCTCCGCGAGCGCGAGGCCCGGCAGCCCGAGATCCCCGGCGAGCCGATGCCACAGGGCCGGGTCGTAGCCCTCGGCGGTGCCCACGGCGGCGGGGATGGCACCGGGTCCGGCATGCCGGGCGAGCAGGTCGCGCAGGGTACGGCGGATCTCGTGCGCTTCCGCGGTGAGGGCGGCGTCCATCGGCGGGCTCCTTCCACCCGGGGCACCCCGACGACCCCGGACCTGACGGGTCGTCATATTAAGGACAGGTGCCGGGAATTCCCAGAGTCGCGCAGGGGCGCGGGGTGCGGAAGGCGTCGCGCACGCGCGGTTGCGGCACCGCATATCTGATGTACCGTCAGATTCATGTCTGCTTCCCGCCCCCGCAGGGTCGCTGTCGTCGGTGTCGCCCTCGCGGACTGCGGGCGGGTCGACGACGCCACCCCGTACGCCCTGCACGCCCAGGCCGCCCGCCGCGCCCTCGCCGACTCCGGCCTCGATCGCTCGGCCGTCGACGGCTTCGCCTCGGCGGGGCTCGGGACCCTGGCCCCGGTCGAGGTCGCCGAGTACCTGGGGCTGCGGCCGACCTGGGTCGACTCGACGTCGGTGGGCGGCGCCACCTGGGAGGTGATGGCCGCCCACGCGGCGGACGCGATCGCGGCGGGCCGGGCGAGGGCGGTGCTGCTGGTCTACGGGTCGACGGCCCGGGCCGACATCAAGGCGGGCCGCCGCACGTCGAACCTGTCGTTCGGGGCGCGGGGGCCGGCGCAGTTCGAGGTGCCGTACGGGCACAGCCTGATCGCCAAGTACGCGATGGCCGCCCGCCGCCACATGCACGCGTACGGCACGACGCTGGAGCAGCTCGCCGAGGTGGCGGTGACGGCCCGGGCGAACGCGGCGGCGAACCCGGAGGCGATGTTCCGGGACCCGATCACGGTGGACGAGGTGCTGTCGGGGCCCATGATCGCGGACCCGTTCACCAAGCTGCACTGCTGTATCCGCAGCGACGGGGGCTGCGCGGTGCTGCTGGCCGCCGAGGAGTACGTACCGGACACGGCAAAGGCACCGGTGTGGATCCTCGGCACCGGGGAGCACACCTCGCACGCGTCGATGTCCGCGTGGGAGGACTTCACGGTCTCCCCCGCCGCCGTCTCCGGCCGCCTGGCCTTCGAGCGGGCCGGGGTGCGGCCGGCCGACATCGACCTGGCCGAGATCTACGACGCGTTCACCTACATGACGCTGGTGACGCTGGAGGACCTGGGTTTCTGCGCGAAGGGCGAGGGCGGCGCGTTTGTCGAGGAGGGCCGCACCGGGCTGCGCGGCGAGCTCCCGGTGAACACGGACGGCGGCGGCCTGTCCGCCTGCCACCCCGGGATGCGCGGACTCTTCCTGCTGGTGGAGGCGGTACGGCAGCTGCGCGGCGAGGCGGGACCCCGGCAGGTGGTGAGGGCCGGGGGCGGACTGCCGGAGCTGGCGGTGGCGTCGGGGACGGGCGGCTGGTTCTGCTCGTCGGGGACGGTGGTGCTGGGGCGGGGGTGAGCGGACGGTGCCGGGCCTAAGGGGGCGGGCCCCCTTGGGGTGGCCCCCTGGGAGTGGATCCCTGGGGTCCCTGGGAGTCGGACCCTGGGGGTCCCTGGGAGCGGGCCCCTGGGGTCCCTGAGAGTGGGTCCCTGGGGGTCCCTGGGAGCGGGCCCCTGGGGGACGGACCCGCCCTCAGACCCCGACGACGGTGACCACGCTCTCCAGCCCCTTGAAGTCGTCGGCGTTGCGCGTGAAGAGCGGCAGGCCCCGGACAGACGCGATGGACGCGATCATCAGGTCCATGCGGCGCGGCCGGGGATCACGCCGGGCCGCGAGGACGAGGGCGACGAGAGTCCCGTACCGCGCGGCGGCGTCCCCGTCGAAGGGCAGCGGCTCGAAGTCCGCCGCGGCCGCGCCCAGCTTCTCCGTCCGGGCGGCCCGCACCAGCGGGTCCTTCGCCATCGCCACACCTTGCTGGAGTTCGGCCAGCGATACGGCGGTGAGGGCGGGCAGCGCGGGCAGCCGCTCCGGCTCCAGCAGGTCGAGGTCGATGTACGTACAGGTGTCGAGCACCCCCGTGCGGTACCGCTCAGCCACCGTTGCGCTCCCACACGTCGTCGTCGCCGACCCGGTCCTCCGTGCCGAAGAACTCGTCCGCCTCACGGCGCAGCAGGTCGCCGTCGACCCGGGGCAGCCGCCGGTGCCGGGCCACGAGCTCCTCGGCACTGAGCTGCCGCTTGCGACTGATCGGACGCAGCTCCGCGACCTCTATGCCGTTCCGGGTGATGTGGAAGGTCTCGCCGCCCTCCACCGCGTCCATGACCTCGGCGGAGTTGTTCCGGAACTCCCGCTGCGTAATGGTCTTCATGGCTCCACCGTAGCGCGCTGTGTCTCATGGGGCTACACCATGGGCCCGCACCGGCCGGGCTGCACGACCCGACGCCCCCGTGCGGTCCAATGACCCCATGACCGACGACGCCACCTCCCAGCGCTCCTTCCGCGACCTGCTGCACGCCCAGCGCGTCTGGGACACCGACCTGCCCGCCTTCGATCCGGAAGCGGCCCCGCCCGCGCCCCTCGCGCTCTTCCACGCCTGGTTCGCCGAGGCCGTGGCGGCGGGACAGCCCGAGCCGCACGCGATGGCGCTGGCCACGGCCGACGCCGAGGGGCTCCCCGACGTACGCACGCTGCTCCTGCACGACGCCGACGAGCGGGGCTGGCACTTCGCCACCCACGCCACCAGTGCGAAGGGCCGCCAGCTCGCCGCCCGCCCGCACGCCGCACTCGGCTTCTACTGGCCCGCACAGGGCCGGCAGGTACGGGTCCGGGGCCCCGTCGTCCGCTGCACCCCGGCCGAGAGCCACGCCGACCTGCACGCCCGGTCCACCGGGGCGCTCGCCGCCGCGCTGACCGGAGCCCAGAGCGCGGTCGTCGGCTCGGTGGCGGAGCTGCACCGGACGGCGGACGCGGCCTGGGACCGGGCGGTGGCGGAACCGGACGCGGAGGCCCCGACCTGGACCCGGTACGTCGTCGAGCCGACCGAGGTCGAGTTCTTCCAGGGCGACGCCCGGCGCCGCCACATCCGGCTGCGCTACCGCCGCGACGTGGGCGAGGGGAACGGCGACTGGACGCGGGAGCTGCTCTGGCCCTGACCCGGTACAGGAAGCCGCGCAGGAAGCTGCACACAGCACGTTTATCCGGTTCTCACCGTAAAGGGGCACTATGGGAGACAGCTGAGCTGTTGGGAGGCACCGATGCCGCGAGCCCGCTCCCGTTACGCCCCCGACCGGGGCCTGACCGGCCGCATGGTCACCACCATGTTCCTGATCGGTCTGCTGTACGTCGTCTTCGTGGGCGTGCTCCTCGCGGCCCTGCGGGGCTCCTGGCCGATCATCCTGATCATCACGGGCGGCATGTTCATCGCCCAGTTCTGGTTCAGCGACCGCATCGCCGCGTACGGCATGGGCGCCCGGGAGGTCACCCCCGAACAGGCCCCCGAGCTGCACGGCGCCATCGACCGTATCTGCGCGCTGGCGGACATGCAGAAGCCGAAGGTGGCGATCGCCGAGAGCGACGTACCGAACGCGTTCGCGACCGGACGCAGCGAGAAGACGGCCCTGGTCTGCGCGACGACGGGCCTGCTGCGCCGGCTGGAGCCGGAGGAGCTGGAAGGGGTCCTCGCCCACGAGATGTCGCACGTGGCACACCGGGACGTGGCCGTCATGACCATCGCCTCGTTCCTGGGTGTGCTGGCCGGGATCATCACCCGGATCGCCCTGTGGGGCGGCTTCGCGCGCAGCCGCCCCGGCAACGACCCGGCGGGCATCCTGCTGCTCCTGATCCCGCTGATCAGCGCCGTCGTGTACGCGATCAGCTTCCTGCTGACCCGGCTGCTCTCCCGCTACCGCGAACTGTCCGCCGACCGGGCCGCAGCCCTGCTCACCGGACGCCCCTCCGCGCTCGCCTCCGCCCTGACGAAGGTCAGCGGGCAGATGGCCCGCATCCCGACGGAGGACCTGCGGAAGGCGGAGCCGTACAACGCGTTCTACTTCATGCCCGCGTTCTCCGCGAAGGAGTCCCTGGGCCGGCTGTTCTCCTCGCACCCGACGCTGGAACAGCGCCTGGACCAGCTGTCCCGCATCTCCACGGACCTGTCCCGCTGACCGTCCGACCACCCCGACCGACCGAAGGAGTCACGCCCGTGGGCCTGCTCGACGCGATCCTCGGCCGGAGCAAACCGGTCCGCCCCGACCTCGACCAGCTCTTCGCCGTCCCCTCCGCCGCCCTCACCCTCCAGGCCGCCACCGGCTTCACCCCGACCGGCCGGGGTTCGGTCTGCTTCGCAGGAGTGGAGGGCGGCGGCTTCGCGCGCCTCCAGGAGGACGTACGGGAACTGCTGGACGCGGACACGGAACGCGGCGGTATCCCGGTGGAGTTCAGCCGGGACGCGTACGGCTACACCTGGCTGCTGGCCACTCACCCGGCCGACGACACGGCGGGCCTGGTCAACGACCTGCACGCGGTCAACACGATGCTCCAGGACGGCGGCTTCGGCCCGCACCTGCTGTGCTCGCTGATCGGCTTCCGGAACACGGAGGGCCGGTCGCTGGCGCTGGTCTACCTCTACAAACGGGGCACGTTCTACCCGTTCGCCCCACTCCCCGGCGACGCCGAGAAGCGGGACAACCAGCTGGAACTCCAGGTCCGGGGCGCCCTCGGCGACGACCTCCGGGTGGAGAAGGACCTGTCCCGGTGGTTCCCGGTGTGGGGCGCGCCGGGGCTGTGATCAGCCGTTGGCGACCGCGTGGTCCAGGAACGTGGTCCAGGCGGCCGGGGCGACGGCGAAGGTGGGGCCGTCGGTGACCTTGGAGTCGCGGACGTGGACGGTGTGGGGGCAGGTGGCGACCTCGACGCAGGCCCCGCCCTCGTTGTTGCTGTAACTGGACTTCCGCCAGTCGTAGGCGACTTCGATGCACTCGCCGCCCTCGTTGTTGCTGTAACTGGACTTGAACCAGAACAGTTCGGGCCCGGTCTTCACAGTTCTGCCACCTTCTTCTCGATGAACTCGGCAGACTCCCAAGGGTTGAGCGCCTGCGCACGCAGGGTGCCGAAGAGGTCGAAGAGGTCGCTGACCCGCTCGGGCTTGGAGATCAACGTAGCGCCCCCCTGCCCTTCCTGGTACACGAGGGGACGGCCGTCCTCCGTGGCCATCAGCTTCATCGGGCCGTTGAGACCGGCGTGCGTGTGACGGCGGGTCGGCATGACCTGAAGTGTCAGGTGGTTCATCGTGCGCATGCACTCCAGGAGGTGCCGAAGCTGCTCCTTGAGCACCGCCTCGCCACCGATAGGGCGTTCCAGGATCGCTTCCTCGATGACGTACCCCACCCGTGGCGGCGCCTTCCGCGTCAGCACCGCACTTCGTTCCATCCGGGCTTCGACGTGCCGGACGATTTCCTGCTCCGTGTACGCCGGTACTCGCGCCTCGTACAACGCCCGCGCGTACGCCTCGGTCTGGAGCAGCCCCGGAATCACCATCGTTTCGTACGCGCTGATGACACGCGCGAGCCGTTCCAGGCGAACCCAGTCCAGAATCTTCGCGGGGTACTTCTCCTCGTCCACCAGATCGCAGCACGCCTCCAGCGCCCCGTCCGCCGCGAACGCCCGTTCGGCGTCCATCAGCAGGTCCCGTGAAGGGATGCGTTCCGCCCGCTCGACCGCTCCCATCAGGGATTCCGAGATCAGCAGCAGGTCCGCCGCCGCCTTCTGGGTATGTCCCGCCCGCACCCGGTGGATACGGATCAGCTCCCCCACGAGCCGCCGTCCGTGCGTCAGCTCACCACTCGTCCCCACAGCCGTCACCACCCTCCCCACATCGCCTCGATGTGGACCGTGTCCTGCTGGTCACGCTACGCAGCCGGGGGAATGCTCGTAGCCATGACGAGCAAGAAGCACCCCGATTGGGTACCCGACTCCGGTCACCAACTCCACCTCACCGGCATCCACTTCGACGCCATCCGGCTCCGGGGCGTCCGGGGCGAGGCCGTCCTCCAGCATCTGGCGACCCTCACCGAGGGCGAGCCGGGGCCGGTGGTGCGGGAGATGTCGGGGGCGCGGTGGACGTACTTCCTGATTCCGCCGGGGGCGAGCGAAGGGCACGACTGGCCGCCGGGCGCGAAGTGCTTCGGGCCGGCCACGCGTGACGCGTGGGTGGGCATTCCGGCGGCGGACGGCAACACGTATCCGCTGAGCTGGCGGTGCGGGCCGCCGGAGGAGGACGAGTTCGTGGATCCGGAGCTGCTGCACGGGCTGGTGATGGCCCAGTTGGCTCCGGAGGCGGCCGAGGAGTGACCCCCGGGGGCCCTCAGTCTGCGGGCCGGAACACCGCCACGGCCTCCCCGCCGCCCTCCCCCGCCTCCCGGAAGGTGACGGTCAGGCCCATCCCGACGCGCAGCGCCTCGTGCGCGCACTCCACGATCTCCGTCATCATCCGGGGCCCCTCGGCGAGGTCGACGACGGCCGCGACGTACGGAACGCGGGAGCCGAAGGGCGGCAGGTCGTTGCGGTGGACGACGGACCACGTGTACAGGGTCGCCTCCCCACTCGCGGGCTCCCAGCGGACGTCCTCGCTCCAGCAGTACGGGCAGAACTCGCGCGGATAGTGGTGTGCCCGGCCGCACCCGGCGCAGCGGCGGATCAGCAGCCGGCCCTCCGCCGCCGCGTCCCAGTACGGGCGGGTGAAGGCGTCCGGCTCCGGGAGGTCGAAGCGCGGGCCCGTGGAGGCGCGGTCGGCGCTCACAGGAACAGCCCCAGCGCCGCGTCCAGCGACCAGGTCTGCCACGCCATCGCCAGCAGCGCCACGAGCGAGATCAGCGCCATCATCGCGTTCTGCCCCTGTTCGGCCCAGTCGTGGATCATCAGGGTCAGGTAGAGGAGGTTGAGGAGAAGGCCCGCGACGAGGGCGACCGGGGTGAGGAAGCCGGTCACCAGGCCCAGGCCCAGGGCCAGTTCGGCGTAGACGATGACGTACGCGATCAGCTTCGGGCGGGGTTCGACCACCCACCGGAAGCCCGTGCGGACCATGCCCCAGCGGTGCTTGCCCGCGATGTCCGCCGCCCACGCGATCCCCGTACCGCGTTCGAACCAGCCCTTGCGGTCCTTGTGGCGCCAGCTCTCCAGCCACCACAGGCCGAGGCCTATGCGCAGGACGGCCAGCCACTCCGCGCCGCCGAGCCAGATCGTCTGCATCGGCCCTCCCCTCACAGTTTTCTGACGGTACGTCAGTTCACCGGACGGAGGGCGCCCGCGCAAGGGGCCGCACAGTCCGCACGGCCTCAGCGTCGTCGGCCGCGCCGCTGGGCAGCACCGTGCCGCTGAGCAGCACCGTGCCGAGCAGGCGTACGCGCCCGGGGGCGGCACCCAGCGCCCGCCCGGCCTCGCCGCCGCGGGCGAACGCGTCGAGGGCGAGGGCCACGGCGAGGGCAGGCACGGCCCCACCAGCGGGAAGGGCGGCACCTTCCACAGCACCGGGAGTTCGCGGCCCGCCGCCGTACCGGCGGACCACATCCGCGGGGACCCGTACGCATGGGCCTTGCCCGACCGACGGGGGCGCCCGGGTGTGCACGGTCGCCCCATCGCACCGGTCGTGATCAATTCGCAATCGATTTCCCTCTTGACCGAGACCCATCAACAGAGCGGGCGATTACGCTCCGAACCATGCCCAACAGCACGTCCTCCGCATCCAGTCACGACGCCGCCGCCCTGGCCGGCCGTACGGACGCCGTCGCCCTCACCGACCGTACGGAGGACCGGCCCGTCTACGTCATCGGCGGCGGCCCCGGCGGCCTCGCCACCGCGGCCGCGCTGCGCGCCCGGGGGGTGCGGGCGGTGGTCGTGGAGAAGTCGGACCGGGTCGGGGCGTCCTGGCGCGGCCACTACGACCGGCTGCACCTGCACACCACCCGCCGCTGGTCGGCGCTGCCGGGGCTGAAGATGCCGCGGAAGTTCGGGCGCTGGGTGGGCCGGGACGACGTGGTGCGGTACCTGGAGAAGTACACCGAGCACCACGCGCTGGAAGTGGTGACGGGCGTCGAGGTGACCCGGGTCGACCCGGCCCCCGACGGCTCCGGCGACTGGCAGCTCACCGCAACGGGCGGGCGGGTCCTGCGGGGCCGCGCGGTCGTCGTCGCGACCGGCTTCAACCACACCCCGCGCATACCGGACTGGCCAGGCCGCGACACGTTCACGGGCGAGCTGCTGCACGCGGCGGCGTACCGGAACCCGGCCCCGTACGCGGAGAAGGACGTCCTGGTCGTCGGCATCGGCAACACGGGCGCGGAGATCGCCGCGGACCTGGCGGAGGGCGGGGCGTCCGCCGTGCGCATCGCGATCCGGACGGCCCCGCACATCGTCCGCCGCTCCACCGCCGGCTGGCCGGCCCAGGCCACGGGCATCCTGGTCCGCCGCCTGCCGGTACGGCTCGTCGACCGCGCGGGGGCTCTGCTGGCGAAGGTCGCCGTGCCCGACCTGACCGACCGGGGCCTGCCGCGTCCCGCCACCGGCCTCTACTCCCGGGTCCGCGAGGGGGCGATCCCGGTCCAGGACGTCGGCCTGATCGACGCGGTGAAGACCGGCCGGGTCACCCCCGTGGCGACGGTCGCCTCCTTCGACAAGGACACGGTGGTCCTGGCCGACGGCACCCGGCTCACCCCGGACGCCGTCATCGCCGCCACCGGCTACGACCGCGCCCTGGAGCCGCTGCTCGGCCACCTGGACGTCCTGGACGGCCGGGGCCGCCCGGTGACCCACGGCGGCCGGTCACCGAAGGGAGCCCCCGGGCTGTACTTCACCGGCTTCACCAATCCGATCAGCGGGATGCTGCGCGAGATGGCCCTGGACGCGGAGAAGATCGCCAAGAGGGTGGCGCGGGCGCCGCGTTGAGGGTGCGCCGGGGCTGACCGCACGGCGCGCGGGCTGAACGAGACCTTCGAGGTCGTCGAGGCCGGGTCCTCAGGGCCGCGCCGCCCCGCCCGGGTCGCCGTCACCCGGTGGCTCGTCGAGCACGCGCCGCAACACCAAGTCCTCGATTTCGTCGTGCGTCCGCTCCCCGTGGTCGAAAGCGATGAAGTGGGCCGCCATCCACACCGACGTCACGATGGTGCAGCGGATCTCCACCTCGTCCTCGTCGCGGCAGAACTCCCGGAACAGCTCCCGCAGATAGTCCATCCGGCGGCGGTCGACGCGCCGCAGGCGATGCGCGACATCGGGATCGCGCCGCGACCACTCCCGGATCGCCAGCTCCGTACTCATCTCGGCGGTCACGCCTTCCGGGCTTCCCGCGATGCGGAACAGATGGCGCAGCCGAGCCCGCGCGTCGCCGCCCTCGGCACGGACGCTCTCGATGATGGCGTCGGTGACATCGCGCTCCCAGGCGTCGAGCATCTCCTCCAGCAGCGCGCGGCGGTCGGTGAAATAGCCGTAGAAGCCGCCCTTGGTCACACCGAGCGACCTGGCCAGCACCTCGATCCGCACGGCGTCCGGCCCCCCGGCCGCGAGCGCGCGCAGTCCGGCGTCGATCCACGCCGCGCGGGGCGTCCTGGCGGTTGCCACCCAATCCCTCCCGTCTTCTGCATGGCACCGTTTCTGTACGGCACCGTACAGAAGTGGCTATCCTACGTGTATACGGTGCCGTACAGAAGGTGGGCCCCTGATGACCCGACTGCCCGACCGCGTCCACACCGAGCGCCCCTGGCGCGTCCACGAACTCACCGGCGACTTCCGGGTCGAGGACGTGTGGGCCGTGCGCACGCCCGGCGCCGGTCCGGACGACTTCCCCACGCTGCTCACCGCGATGCAGGCCTCCGCCGGACCCGCGAAGGACCCCCTGTCGTCCCGGTTCCTGTTCGCGGTGCGCCGGAGGATCGGCGCCCTCCTGGGGTGGGACAAGCCCCTGACGGGCGCCGGGGATCCGGTCCCGTCGCTGCGCGGCCGCCTGCCGCGCGACCTCCGCGAGGCCCCCGGCCGCTCGGACGCCGGACTCGCCCCGCTCGCCTCCCTGTACGAACTCGACGACGAGTGCGCCCTCGAACGGGCGACCACCACTGTCCACGCGGTGATCCACCTGGGGTTGGCGCCGGACGGAAGCGGTGGACACGAGCTGCGCATGGCGGTCCTCGTGAAGCCCAACGGCCTGCGCGGGCGGCTGTACATGGCCGCCATCGCGCCCTTCCGACGCCTCGTCGTCTTCCCGGCGCTCGTCCGGCAGAGGGAACAGGCGTGGCGGGACCGCGGCCGGCCGGGCGCGGAGGGCGGCGGCGGTCTTGCCGTCGGCCGGGCCGTGGGGACGCACGAGATCCCCGGGCCCATCCGTGCTCTCAGTTCACTGTCGCGCATCGACTACGCCGACGTGTTCACCCTCTCCACGGACGCGACCGCCGGCACGGATGCGGACACCAACGTGGGCGCGGGCACGGGAGCGACGGCCGAGCTATGGGCACGCGCCCTGTTCGGCGACGTCCCCGACCCCGTGGAGCGGCTGATCTGGCGGGGCCTCCTCGGACTCCGGCTCAGCCGGGGGCGGTCGCCCGGTACCGTGGCCGGATGGCGGATCGCCGAGCGCGGCGAGGACTGGATCCGGCTCGAAGCGGCATCCTGGTTCCTGACCGGCAACCTCGTCGTCCGGGCGGCCGACGGGCAGGTGTCGCTGGGTACGTTCCTGCGCTACGACCGCCGGTTGGCCCGTGCCGTGTGGCCGCCGTTGTCCGCCGTCCACCGCCGCCTGGCCCCCGGGCTGCTCCGCGACGCGGCGGCCACCGTTCGGGCGGCCTGACGGGGCGGACTGTCCGAGCCCCCGCCCAGGGTGCGCCGCATGAGCGATGTCTACGAACTGACCGTGACGGTCGACCTGCGCGAGGGCTGCCGGACCAGCAACGGGGCGGGCGGTGAGCCGGCGCTGTGGACGGCGGGCGCGCTCTGCTCGGCCCTGACCGCCCGCGACGGCCTCCCCGGCGGCGGCTGGGCTCCGACCTCCCGGACCGAGATCCACCCGGACGAGGCGGAGGAGGCCGGCGCGCGGCCCGGCCGGCTCGCCGCGCACGCGCCCGACACCCTGCGGTGGGAGGACGGCACGGTCCGGCTGGGGCACTACCGTGCCTGCGAGGACCCGGTGCCGGACGCGCTGGAATTCCGCGACGGCCGGGCCAACCTGACAGAAGCCCTTCTTCCGAGGAGTCGATGATGACCGTTCGCCGCGTCGTGCCCAATCTCCGGACGAAGGCGGTCGAGGAGAACCGGGACTTCTACGGCCTGCTCGGCTTCGAGGAGGTCATGAACCTCGGCTGGATCACGACCGTCGCCTCGCCGTCCGGCCCGCAGGAGCAGGTCAGCTTCATGACCCACGACCTGACCGCCCCGGTCGTCCCCGATCTGAGCGTCGAGGTGGACGACGTGGACGCGGTGTACGCCGTCGTACGGGAGAGCGGCGCGGAGATCGTCCACCCGCTCCAGGACGAGGAGTGGGGCGTGCGGAGGTTCTTCGTCCGGGACCCCGACGGCCGGGTGGTCAATGTGCTGAGCCACCGCTGACACCTGCCGCTCACGGCGGGCGGCGCACCGGCCACCGCAAGGCTGTGACGGCCGTCACTCCGCGCCGATGTCACATCCTTCCGGGCTCCTTCCGTCCTGTGTGTGCAACCGAGGACGACAGCAGAGGAGCACACCATGGACGCCCGACTCGACGCCTTCGCCAGCCCGGTCACGGGCAAGCTCGTCAAGCACCTGGTAGCGGCCGGAAAGATCGTCGAAGGCACGTCGCTGCCCGCGGCGACGCAGGAGCTGGTCAAGATCCGCGCGAGCCAGATCAACGGCTGTGGCGGATGCCTGGAGATGCACACCGAGGAAGCCGCCGCGGCCGGTGAGACCTCGCTGCGCCTCAACCTGATCGCCGCCTGGCGGGAGGCGACCGTCTTCACCGACGCCGAGCGCGCCGCGCTGGAACTGACGGAACAGGGCACCCGCATCGCGGACGCGGCGGGCGGGGTCCCGGACGACGTCTGGGCGAACGCCGCCAAGCACTACGACGAGGAGCAACTCCTCGCCCTGGTCTCGCTGATCGCCCTGATCAACACCTTCAACCGGCTGAACGTCATCCTCCAGCGGCCGGCCGGCGACTACCAGGTGGGCCAGTTCGCCTAGAGCAGGCCCCAGGGGCCACGCCCGGACCCCCGTGGGCGTGCTCCGCCGCGCCCACGGCTCCGGGTCCGCCGCCCTCCCCGGCCGAGCACTTGCCGGTCCTGCCGGTGGCCCCGAGAGCGAGGACGCCGGGCGGGGTGCGGTGGGTGCTCTTCGTCGTCATGGGGCCCCGTCCATCGCGGCGGCCGCCTGCGGGACCACGGGCGCCCGTCCGTCGTGCACAGGCGAGCGTCAGGGATGGTCGCGGCTCTGCTTATCGTGGACGTCATGGACGTGTTCGACGAGCTGTTGCGGGGCGTGCGGGGCCGGGGCGCGGTGTTCGGCCGTTCGGTGCTGTGCGCACCCTGGTCGCTGCGGTTCACGGACGGGGCGTATCTGACCCTGTGCCTGCCGCTGCGGGGTGCGGGGTGGATCGTGCCGGAGGGCGGCGAACCGCTGCGGGTGGAGGTCGGGGAGGCGGCGATCGTCCGGGGGCCGGCCCCGTTCGTCTTCACCGACGACCCGTCGGAGGGTACGGCGGCGCGGGCCGGCGGCGTACGGGAGGTGCGCTGGGGCCAGGTCCGGGACAGCGGCGCCGCATCGGGCTCAGTCCCCGAATTCGACTGCGCCACGGTGCTGTTGGCTGCCGCCTACGACGTACAGGAGCAGCTTCCCCAGCGGCTCCTGCGGGCGCTGCCCCCGGCCGTCGTGGTGCCCGACGAGGAGGACTGCGCACCCTTGCGCGACTACCTGGAGGCGCAGCTCGGCCGGGGCCGCCCCGGGGACCAGATCGTGCTCGACCGGCTGCTGGACTGGATGCTGGTGTGCACGCTGCGCGACTGGTTCGACCGGCCCGAGGCGAACCCGCCGGGGTGGTACGGGGCGCTCGGCGACGAGGTCGCGGGCCCAGCCCTGCGGGCGATGCACGACGACCCGGCGCACCCCTGGACGACGGCGGAGCTGGCGAGCCGGGCGGGGGTGTCGCGGACGACCCTGGCGAAGCGGTTCACCGAACTCGTCGGTGACGGGCCCGTGGCGTATCTGACCGAGTGGCGCATGACCCTCGCCGCCGACCTGCTGACCCGCCCCGAGCTGACCGTGGCGGCCGTGGCCCGCCGGGTCGGCTACGCGGACGCGTTCGGGTTCAGCGCGGCGTTCAAGCGCGTGCGCGGCGAGAGCCCGAGCGCGTTCCGGCGCGCGGCGGCGGCCCCCGACCCGGTGGAGGCGGCGGCGCCGGCGGGGTGAGCCGCTTCCAGAAGATCCTCCGTCCGCCCGGCGAGAATTTCGCGCTGGTTCAGCACCGCTTGGAGCTATAGACCCAGCCCCCTCTTTCGAAGTCCTGGCCTCGACGCCCGGCATGGAGGTCAGGACCGTAGCCTGCATCCTCACCGTCGTCGGCAGCGACGACAGATTCCACTCCCCCACCTCACCGATCTCACCCCGGCGAGCCGCAGCTCGGGGCCACCACCGCAGGGCGATCACCCCTTCCCCGGAAGGGAAAAGCAGCTCAGAAGATCCTTCCCTCTCTGCGCCACGCTTCACGAAAAGAACTTTCCACGCCGCCCGAGCCCTATCTGGAATTCCACACTCCAGAGTATCGACATCGGACAGAGAGTCACCCTATCCAGCCAAAGAAGGACAGCATGTAGTGATTCCCTGGCGCACATCACGATGCCCTGCGTACTGTCCATCCAGCTTCACAGAAAAATTCCATACGGCGAACTCGGCGGTCGCGCGAGCCTCGCCACAACTCCTGGAGTCGCCCATGTGGCACGTTCGGCAGAGATTCGCTCAGATATCCTCCGCCGCGCTCCTGACAACTATCACCGCAGCGCCACAAGCCTACGGCGAAGAATCCCCTGAACCGCTTCGATCGCCGGAGCAGGCGGCTTCGCTGGCGAACGAGCTCGGCGCCGACCGCACCGGTGGCGTGTACCTCGAAGAGGGAAATATCGTCGTGACCGTCACGGACCAAGCAGCCGCAGAATCTGTACGCGACGCGGGAGGGACACCAAGAATGGTGACCCGCAGCGCCGCCCAACTTGAGTCGATTCATCACAAACTTGACGAGCTGGAGCACACCCCCCACACATCATGGGGCGTCGACGCATCAACGAACCAGGTAAGCGTCGAAATCTTCAACGGAGCTTCCTCCGACACCCGGGACAGGATCAAGAGGATCGCAGCAGCACACACCGGCGCGATAAGCGTTAATGAGATCGACAGTAATCTAATATTCAAGGCCACCGACCTCCGCGGGGGAGACGGGATACGTTCGGAGGGTGGGTTATGCAGTGCCGGATTTAACACCGTAAACTCGGCGGGAGCCTACTACACGCTTACCGCTGGACACTGCACTCCGCGCACAGGAGTCACCTGGTACGCCGTCAACGGGGGCGCCAAGATCGGCACTCAGAACGCGTACAACTTCGGGACCGGAACCACAGGGAAATGCGATTCCTCTACTCGCGCCTGCGACTGGGCCACAATCAAGGTGAACGGCCCGGTGACCCCACGCGGGACCGTCCGGTACGGAAATGGCGACTATCGCCAGATCACTAAGTCCCGATACCCGATGGAAAAGGAGAAAATCAGCAGGACCGGAACAGTCAGCCGGGACACGACAGGCCACATAACCAAGACGTCGGTGACGGTGAACATCGAGGGCCAGAGACTGTACGGAATGTTTGAGTCCACGGTCTGCGCTCTCGGCGGCGACAGCGGTGGGCCGGCCCACAACGGAACCACGGCTCTGGGGCTTCTGTCCGGCGGTACATCTGAGACGGTGTGCAACTCCTCCTCCTCCGGTACCTATCGCAACTACTTCACCAAGGTCCAGACCGTGCTGAACGAGCGTGGTCTCCGGGTCTTCTGACGCCTCTCGCAGGAACTCGGCCCGGCCCGGCCACGTCACAAGGGCAGGACAACGGTTGTCCGGTCATCTGGGAGGTCACATGCGTACGAGGCGATCGAGATTCGTGCCTCTCGTTGTCGGGTTCTCCTTGTCGGCCGCTGGGATCGGCGGCGCCTCAGCGTGCAGCAGCCAGAAAGCAGCCGATGACGGCGCGGCCGAATTGGCACACCGCGCCCGGCAGGTCGCTGCGGCCTGGGACGGCTCGGCCGCATCTGCTGTCCGCCGCGCCGGCTACTTTCCCACCGGGGAGCAGACCCAACTACCGAAAGGCGGCCTGCGCACCAAGGCCGACGAGCAAGCCTACGAGAGTCAGAACTTCGTCCTGCGGGGCAGCCTGCCGACCGGGCCGAA
The DNA here is from genome assembly GCF_014649035.1 of Streptomyces sindenensis. Taxonomy (GTDB): domain Bacteria; phylum Actinomycetota; class Actinomycetes; order Streptomycetales; family Streptomycetaceae; genus Streptomyces; species Streptomyces sindenensis. Next base: position 26,383 of record NZ_BMSG01000042.1, on the reverse strand, counting down.
AGATGGCCGGGTGACGTGGAGTGGCAAAGCGGCCCTCACACGCCCGCTGGTGGAAGCGGACGCTTCGTACCGGGCTCTGGCCAGTACAAGTGCCAAGGATGAACCCCACCTCTCCGTGACAGGAGCGAAGCTGGGGGAGATGAAGCTGGTCACCAGTCGGGGGCCCGCGACGGTTCCGGCCTGGCTTTTTACTCTGGACGGCTACGACACCCCCCTCAAGCGGGCTGCCGCCGTCCCGTCGACGCCGCCCCGGCCTCCGATTGGCCCCACGAGCAACATCTCCGGACATCCGATTCACCAGTTCGTCCGGACGAGTGCGGACGGCCTCTCGGTGACGGTGATTGTCCTCCAAGGTAACTGCGAGGACGCCCCCGCGGTGAAGTCCTTGGAAACGAGCGACAGCGTAGTGCTGTCGTCCCCCGTCCAGAGCACGAACAGAGGCGGTAACTGCACAAAGCGGGGGAAATTGCGGCAGGTAACGGTGGAGTTGGAGCGTCCGGTCACGGATCGCGTGCTGCTCGACGCGCTTACGGGCGAGCCGGTCCCATACCTGGGTCGCCGCGGACTCTCACCCAAAACCACCTGAAGGGCGATCACCTCGGCCTCGCGGCAACTCAACCTCTCCCCCGGGGGGGCAGGGTGGGGGGCTATGCCTGCCCCCCTCACTCCGCCCCGGGTCTCAGCCCCAGACCCCCCGTGCCGCCGCGTCCCGCACGAAGTCCGCGAAGTCGCGCGGCTCGCGGCCGAGTGCCCGGCGTACGCCGTCCAGGACGGGTGCCTCCCGGCTCGACGTGATCGGCTCCAGCGCGTCGGTCCAGAGGTCGGCCTCCCCCTCCGGGAAGCCCTGGGCGATGAGCCCGGCCCGGAAGACGGAGGCGTCGACGGGGACGTACGCGGCGCGCTTCCCGGTCTCCTTCGCGATCTCGTCCAGGACGTCGGCGATGCCGAGCGCGCGCGGGCCCGAGAGTCCGTACTCCTCGCCCGCGTGGCCGTCCTCGGTGAGCGCGGCCACGGCCACGTCCGCGATGTCGTCCGCGTCGATGAACGCGGCCCTCCCGTCCCCGGTGGGCAGGGCCAGTTCCCCGTCCCGTACGCCGTCGAGGAAGACGCCCTCGCTGAAGTTCTGGGAGAACCAGCCGGGCCGCAGGATCGTCCAGGTCACCCCGGAGGCCCGGACGGCCCGCTCCCCCTCGCCGTGCGGTCCGCCGTCCTCGTAGGAGGGGCCGAAGTAGCCGGGCACGTCCGCCCCCCGGGCCGAGAGCAGCACCAGCCGCCGCACCCCGCTCGCGACGGCCTGTTCGACGAAGGCGGGGGTCGGGGAGGGCGAGGCGTCGAGCGGGGTGATGTAGACGGCGGTGACACCGTCCAGGGCGGCCTGCCAGGTGGTGGGGTCCGTCCAGTCGAACGGGGTGTCCCCGGACCGCGAGGCCGCCCGGGTCTCCACCCCCAGCTCACGGAGGCGGGCCACCACCCGGCGGCCGGTCTTGCCGGTGCCGCCGGTCACGAGTACGGGTCCCTGCACGGAGGCCGCTGCTGCGGTCGCGTCTGCGGAAGCGTCATTCTGAGTCATGGCACCAGCCTCACGCGGCGGGGCGGTCCCCGCCCATGGCTCAGCGTCCGGGAGGGATGTCCGAGCGTCCGGCACTCCCGCGCCGGGCCGCACGCCCACCTCCGCTCCGACGCCCACACCGGCGCCTCGGCCCACGTTCCTGCTCGTGAACCGAGCCCTCGTCCCAGAGCGAGGGGGAGAGCCGGATGATGCGTACGACCTGGTAGCTGCCGCCCACAGCCCATGCGGGCTCGCCCAGTTGGGCGGCTACGAGCACCCGGTCGGCGGTTTCGCGCATGCTGCCGGGGCCGCCCAGACTGCCCGGGCGACTGGTGCCTCATGACTCCGCGGCGAGGAGCAGGAGGTACCAGAATCCGTGAACGGCGGTCATCACCGGGAAGAACACCCAGGACAGCTGCACCTGCCGCTCGATGTCCGAGCCCTCCGGCGCGGGATCAGCCGGAGTCAGCCGGGGCTGCACCGCCCGTCGGAACTCCTTCGCGGACTGGTAGCCCTCGAGTCTCCCGCTCAACGAGGGGGCGACGGCCGGGCTTTTGAGGACGCGGCCGTCCTTGAGTTCGACGCCGAGCCCGTCCGTGGTGAGGACGCGCTGGATGAGACCGTACGGCACCCGGATGTCCGTCAGCCTGTTGTGCATCAACAGCCCGTCCTTGCCCAGGAGCACCCGGCATCTGAGGTGCAGCCAGGCCGGATATCCCAGCGCCGTGCTCAATGAGATTCCCTGAAGGGACCGTTGCCAGAGTGGCAGCGTCTCACCGGCCGGCTGGGTGGCCGCGTGGAAGAAGCCCAGGGCGACCGAAAAGCAGAGCCCCACCACCCCCACGCCGAACTCGGAACCGCGCAGGCTGGACATCGGCTCCGGCTTTGATCTCACAGGCCCCTCCACCCTCCCTCAGCGCCTACAGCATGCCGGTCCTGCATCACAGGTCACACCAGGCGGGCTTGAAGGTCGAGATACCCCGTCCCTCGACACCGAACACCGAACACCGAACATCCAGCACCCAGCACCCAGCACCCAGCACCACTTCGAGGGCAAGCCACGCCCCGCGACAGCGCCTTCCGTGAACCCCGGCCGACCATCCGGCCCGACGGAAGGCCAGGGGGCCCCGCGACCGCGAGCCACGGCTTCACCCCACGTGCCCGCACGAGCCTTTGCCCGCACACCCATTCCTGACGTCGCGTCAGTTCAGTAACCTGACAGTGCGTCAGCTAATTGGCCGGTCCCGCCCGTTCACCGGCGGGCCATCGAGCAGGAGTGGGCGGAACGATGCTTGGATCGACTCACGGCACCCTCACCACCGACTTCCGTGCCCGGGTGGTGGCCTGCGGCGAGGAGCCGCACGCCGCCGTCGTCAGCCTGCCCACCGCCACGCGGCAGGGCGGCCTCGACGTCAGCGGGCGTCCGCTGCACCTGGCCGTGCCCGACCTGGACCGCTTCTTCCGGCCCCGCTCGGTGGCCGTCGTCGGGGCCTCCGACGCCGAGGGCCGCCCCAACACCGGCATCACCCGGCAGCTGATCGCCTGGGCCGAACGGGTCGGGGCCCGGCTGCATCCGGTGCACCCGGCCCGGCCGGCCGTGTTCGGCCGGGAGTGCGTCCGCTCGGTCGCCGCGCTGCCCGAGCCGGTCGACCTCGCGGTCCTGCTGGTCGCGGACCCGCTGCCGGTGATCGAGGAGCTGGGCGAGGCCGAGGTGCCGTTCGCCGTCGCGTTCGCCTCCGGGTTCGCCGAGACCGGGGAGGCCGGCGCGGCCGCCCAGGCCCGGCTGGCGGCGGCCGTGGAGCGGTCCGGGCTGCGGCTGCTCGGGCCGAACACCAACCTGAACGCCTTCGAGCGGTTCCGGGACGATCTGGAGGGCCCCGCCATCGCCCTGATCACCCAGTCCGGGCACCAGGGCCGCCCGCTCCACGCCCTCCAGGAGCTGGGCATCCGGCTCTCGCACTGGGCCCCCACGGGCAACGAGGCCGATCTGGAGACCGCCGACTTCCTGGCGTACTTCGCCCAGCTCCCGGAGGTCGGGGCGATCGCCTGTTACGTCGAGGGGCTCAAGGACGGCCGCTCCTTCCTGCTCGCCGCCGACCGGGCCGCCCGCGCCAAGGTCCCGGTCGTCGCCGTGAAGGTGGGCCGCACCGAGGCCGGGGCGGAGGCCGCCGCCTCCCACACCGGGAAGCTGACCGGGGCGGACCAGGTGGTGGACGCGGCCATGCGGCAGTTCGGGGTGGTCCGGGTGGACGGCCTGGACGAACTCCAGGACACCGCCGCCCTGCTGGCCCGGGCCCGCCCGCCGAAGGCCGAGGGCGTGGCCGTCTACTCCATCTCCGGCGGCACCGGCGCGCACTTCGCGGACCTCGCGACGGCGGCGGGGCTCACCCTGCCCGCCCTGTCACCGGACAAGCAGGCCGAACTGCACACCTGGATACCGGAGTACCTGAACGTCGCCAACCCGATCGACAACGGCGGCCACCCGGTCGGCGACCTGCGCGGCCGGAAGATCATCGACGCGATCCTCGCGGACCCGTCGGTCGGGGTGCTGATCTGCCCCATCACCGGCCCGTTCCCCCCGATGAGCGACCGGCTCGCGAAGGACCTGGCGGACGCGGCGGAGGCCACCGACAAGCTGGTCTGCGTCGTCTGGGGCTCCCCCGTCGGCACCGAGGACGCCTACCGCACCACCCTGCTGGGCTCCTCCCGCCTCGCCACCTTCCGTACGGCGCGCAACTGCGTCACCGCCGTGAAGGCCTATTTGGACCACCACCGCTTCACCGACCGCTACCGCTCCCCCTTCGAGGACGCCCCGCGCACCCCGTCGCCGTCCTTCCGCAAGGCGCAGAACCTGCTGCGCCCGGGCCGGCAACTCAGCGAGCACGCGGCGAAGCAGCTCCTGCGGGCGTACGGGATCCGGGTGCCGCGCGAGCAGTTGGTGACCAGTGCGGCCGGTGCCGTACGGGCCGCCGGGCCGGTCGGCTACCCGGTGGTGATGAAGGCGTCCGGGCCCCGGCTCGCCCACAAGACGGAGCTGGGCCTGGTGAAGGTCGGCCTCACCTCGGCCAGCCAGGTCCGGGACGCCTACCGCGAGTTGACCGACATCGCCCGGTACGAATCGGTGGACCTGGACGGCATCCTGGTCTGCCAGATGATCGACCGGGGCGTCGAGATGATGGTCGGGGTCACCCACGACGCCCTCTTCGGCCCGACGGTCACGGTGGGGCTCGGCGGGATCCTGGTGGAGGTGCTGCACGACGCGGCGGTCCGGGTCCCGCCGTTCGGCGAGCGGGACGCCCGGGAGATGCTCGGCGAGCTGCGCGGCCGGGCGCTGCTGGAGGGGGTGCGCGGCGGGGCCCCCGTCGATGTGGACGCCCTGGTGGAGGTGGTGCTGCGGGTCCAGCGCATGGCCCTGGAGCTGGGCGACGACCTGGCCGAGCTGGACATCAACCCGCTGGTGGTGCTGGGCCGAGGCCAGGGCGCGGTGGCCCTGGACGCGCTGGCGGTGTGCCGGTGAGCGCGGAGGCGGCAGGGGGCGGGCCCGCCGGAGCCACCGTGCTGCACGCCCTGGACGGCGGCGTCTCGTGGATCACCCTCAACCGGCCCGAGGCCATGAACGCCGTCACCCGGGACCAGCGCGAGCGGATCATCGCCCTCCTCGCCGACGCCTCCGCCGACCCCGCCGTACGGGCCGTCGTGCTCACCGCCACCGGCCGGGGCTTCTGCGCGGGCGCCGATCTGCGCGGCGCGCCGGCGCAGGCCCGCGAACGGGCCCCCGGGGACGTGTCCCGGACCATCCGGCTCGGCGCGCAACGGCTGATCGCCGCGGTGCTGGACTGCGAGAAGCCGGTGATCGCCGCCGTGAACGGTACGGCGGCCGGGATCGGTGCCCATCTGGCGTTCGCCTGCGATCTGGTCCTGGCGGCCGACACCGCGACGTTCGTCGAGGTCTTCGTACGCCGGGGGCTCGTCCCGGACGGCGGCGGCGCGTATCTGCTGCCCCGGCTGGTGGGGCCGCAGCGGGCGAAGGAGCTGATGTTCTTCGGCGACGCGCTGTCGGCGGCGGACGCGGAGCGGATGGGGCTCGTCAACCGTACCGTCCCGGGCGCGGAGTTGGAGGCCCTCGCCGGGGAGTGGGCGGGCCGGCTCTCCGCCGGTCCGACCCGCGCCGTCGCCCTGACCAAGCAGCTGGTGAACGCCTCGCTGGACGGCGACCGGGCCACTGCGTTCGCGGCCGAGGCCGCCGCCCAGGAGATCAACATGACCACGCGCGACGCCGACGAGGGCGTGGCCTCCTTCGTCGAGCGCCGTACGCCGGAGTACCGAGGCCACTGATAGAGGTGAGAACCATCAGGAGCCCACCGGCGGGTTGAAGCGGTGGAACTCCGGGGCCGACCAGCGCAGCGGGGAGGCGGCGGCGATCTCCCGTACGGCGGTGATCTCGAACTCGACGAGCCGCTCCGCCCCCGGGATGCGGGCCACCTCGTCCGCGTCCCAGACCGTGCGGGCGACGCCGGTCAGGTGGAGGGCGGAGCCGGTGTCCCAGTCGGGCACGAACAGTCCTGCGGCGGGGTTGAGTTCGAGGTTGCCCAGGGTCAGGAACATGCCGTTGCCCGCATAGTCGGGCCAGCGCAGCAGCCAGGGCGTGACGACCTGGACGAAGCCCGGGTTGCCGCCCCGGTGCGAGGCGTCGGCGTCGCCCCGGTCGGAGGCGGTGGCGACGAAGAAGGTGTCGGCGGACCGCAGCGCCTCCTGCTGTGCGGGGCTCAGGGCGTCCCCGTCGGTGACCTCGCGCCGCCCCCCACCCGCCCCGCCCGGTGCGATCCGGTGGGGGTGGCGTTCCTGGATGTACTTGGGGCAGTTGGCGACGGCCTGGTCGAGGGTGACGCGGAGCCCGCTCCCGTCGCGGACCGCCCGCCCGTTCATCCGCATCCGGCGACGGGTGGCGGGCTCGATGGCGATCATCCCGATCCGGGCGGGTCCCGCCGCGCCGCTGCCACCCCCGTGGGCACCGGACAGCAGGCCCGCCAGCGGGTCGTCGGGCGGCGGCAGCGCGTCGACGGTCAGGACGTCCGGCGCGGGGACGGCCAGGAACCCCGGTTCGCCGGTGAGCTGGGTCGCCCAGATCCGCCCCTGCCGGTCCGCGCCGCCCACCACCAGGAAGGGCTGCCGGCCGAGGAACTCCGCCGCCACCTCGGGGATGTCGGAACGGATGGCCCGCTCCGCACTCGCCGCCCGCCGGGCCAGCCCCGCCCGCTCCTGCACGGCGATTTCGCCCCGGTGATATCCGTTCATGGTCCGCACCCTGCCCTTTCGCACCGAGCCGCCGACGCCTAGAAGAATCCGCAGGTGGGAGCACCGGCGGTCGGGGCGTCCGCCGGGTCGGCCCCGGTGGGCGCGTAGATCTCCAGGCGGATGCCGTCGGGGTCGGCGAAGAAGATGCCGCCCGAGGTGCCGCTCTCGCCGTGCGGGACGACGCCCTCGTAGGAGAACTCCGCTCCCAGCCCCCGCAGGGCCTCCTCGGCGGCTCGGACCTCGTCCACCGTGTCCACCTCGAACGAGAGGTGGTGGAGGCCGGGGAGGGCCGTGGCGAACGCCCCTTCGCTCTGCTGCCACAGGGTCACCAGGAGCCGGGAGTCGCGTCCGAGGAAGATCCAGCGGCGGTCGGCGTCCTTGCCCTCGGCCAGCACGTCGAAGGCGAAGACCTCCCGGTAGAACGCGGTCGAGCGGTCGAGGTCGGTGACGTTGAGGCCGACGTGGCCGGTCCGGAGGTTCCTGGCCTTGCTCATGGTCGATCCCGTGCCTTAGGTCGGGGCCACGAGGTCATCTCGTAACCGTTGTCATTCATTTTGCCGGTTAGAAACGACCAGCGCAAACCGGTGATCTTGATTTGGCCGGTTATCATCGATGGGTCACCCCGCCCCCGCCCCGCCCCTCCCCCACGACGGAAGGAGCCCGACCGTGACGCAGCCTCCCGGGCCCGACCCCCGGCCGCTGACCGGCGAACCGCTCGCCATCGACCTGCTCAACACCCGCTGGATCGACGGGGGCGGGCGGCACGACCTGCTGGATACCGTGTCGGGCCTGGCCATCTGGCTCGACAGCCCTCCGGTACGCGAGCACCTCACCCTCGGCACCTCCCTCACCTCCTCCGCCGCCCTCTCCCCCGAAGCCCCCCTCACCGCCGACCGCGCGACGCTGGACCGGCTGCTCACCGCCCGCGCCGCGCTCGACGCCCTCGCCGCCACGGCCGTACACCGCAATCCGGCCACCCCGGAGGACAGCGCCCGGCTGAACGAGGTCCTCGCCCACGGCCGGATCCGTTGCACACTGGGCCCCGGCGGGCTGCCGGAGTCGGTGGTGGAGGTCGACGAGCCGTCCTGGCTGCCCGCCTGGTACGCGGCGGAGAACTGGCTACGGCTCGTCGCGGACCGCCCCGACCGCATCCGCCACTGCGCGAACGACGCCTGCGTCCTGCACTTCCACGACACGTCCAAGAACGGCACGCGCCGCTGGTGCTCCATGGCGGGGTGCGGCAACCGCGCGAAGGCGCAGCGCCACTACGCCCGGCGCACCGGGACATAGGACCCGGGGCTCGGACCGGTCCGGTTCCGGCCCGGCCCACTCCGGTTCCGGCCCAGCCTGCTCCGGTTCGGCCCGGCCCGGCTCGGCCCGGCCCGCACGCGGGTTCACATCTGACGCATCGTCAGTTCTAATGGGCGGCGTGATGGGACACGCAGGCATGGCCGCCACCGCCGTCCGATACCTCAGGTCCGTCGGCGCCGCAACGACAGCCGCACCGCGGACACCGCAGGAGACACCGCCGGAGGCGCTGCCCCGCCCGGACCTGAGGGCCGTCCGGGACGACGAGCGCCCGCCGGTCGAGCCGGCCGAATTCCGGCGCGTGCTGGGCCACTTCGCCAGCGGCGTCACCGTGGTCACCGCCCGCGACACGGACGGCCCGACGGGCTTCGCCTGCCAGTCCTTCGCCTCGCTCTCGCTGGACCCGCCGCTGGTGTCCTTCATGGTCGCCCGTACGTCGACGACCTGGCCGCGCATCGCCCGCGCCGGGGCGTTCTGCGTGAACATCCTGGGGGCCGAACAGGGCGCGCTGTGCCGCAAGTTCGCGGTGAGCGGGGCGGACAAGTTCGCGGGCGTGGCCTACGAGGACGCCCCGGCGACCGGTTCACCGCTGCTCGACTCCGTACCCGCCTGGATCGACTGCCGTATCCACGCCGTCCACACCGGCGGCGACCACCTCATCGTGGTGGGCCGGGTCGAGGCGCTGGGCGCGGCAAGGGAGGGCGATCCGCTGCTGTTCCACCGGGGGGCCTTCGGCCGGCTCAGTCGCTGAGCCGGGGCTCCGGCGGTGCACGGCCCACGGCGGCCGACAGCGGGGCCTCGGCCGTTCAGCGGCCGGCGGGGGACTCCTTCGGCGCCGGAACGCGGCGGACCACCAGCGACATCAGCGCCGCCATCGCACACAGCGCCCCCGCCGCGTACCAGACCACGTCGTAGCTGCCGAACACATCCCGCGCGACGCCGCCGAGGAACGCGACCACCGCCGCGCCCACCTGGTGCGAGGCCAGCACCCAGCCGAAGACGATCGCGCTGTCGTCGCCGTACTGCTCACGGCAGAGCGCGAGGGTCGGCGGGACGGTGGCGACCCAGTCGAGACCGTAGAACACGATGAAGAAGACCATCGGCGGGCGCACGTCGGGGGCCATGAGCATCGGCAGGAACAGCAGCGCGATCCCGCGCAGCGCGTAGTAGACGGCGAGGAGCCTGCGGGCGTCGAAGCGGTCGGTGAGCCAGCCGGAGAAGATCGTGCCGATGACGTCGAAGACCCCGATCACGGCGAGCAGCGAGGCCGCCACGGTGATGGGCATGTGGTGGTCGTGGGCGGAGGGCACGAAGTGGGTGCGGATCAGGCCGTTGGTGGAGGCCCCGCAGATCGCGAAGGCGCCCGCGAGCAGCCAGAACGGGCCGGTGCGGGCCGCGTCGACGAGCACGCGCACCGCTCGGCGCGCGGCACCCCGGGCGGGCCCGGGCTTCGCCACGTACGCACCGCCGTACGGGGCGAGTCCCACATCGGCCGGATGGTCGCGCATCAGGAGCCAGACGAACGGGACGACGACGAGGGACGCCAGGCCGACGGTGACCGAGGCGGGCCGCCAGCCGTGTTCGTCGACGATCCAGGCGCAGAGCGGGAGGAAGACGAGCTGCCCGGAGGCCCCGGCGGCGGTGAGGATGCCGGTGACCAGGCCCCGGCGGGCGACGAACCAGCGGTTGGTGACGGTCGCGGCGAACGCCATCGCCATGGACCCGGTGCCGAGGCCGACCAACAGGCCCCAGTAGATCATCAGTTGCCAGGAGGCGGTCATCCAGACACTGGCGATCGCCCCGGCCGCCACCATGGTGAGCGCGACCGCCACGACCCGCCGGATGCCGAAGCGGTCCATGAGCGCGGCGGCGAACGGCGCGGTCAGCCCGTACAGCGCCATGTCGATGGAGACCGCGAGCCCGATCTCACCGCGCGACCAGCCGAACTCGGTGTGGAGCGGGTCGATGAGCAGGCCGGGCAGGGAGTTGAAGGCCGCGCCGCCGATGATCGTCACGAAGGTGACGGCGGCGACGAGCCACGCCCGGTGTACGCGGGGACGGGGCCGGCGGGGCTCCTCGCGGGGCGGACGGCGGTCGTCCCGGGCTGCGCTTTCGATGGTCTCGGTCACGTGGACCAGCTTCTTGGCCTGGGGCTTTCCCTACGAGTGGCCTGAAGGACATGGTTCGCAGGGATCGGGCCACGACGGCAGGGTCCGGAGCGGGCGGGCGCGGACGCGGGCACTGCGTACGATCGCCGCCTGAACGAGAGAGGTCGCCCGCCGGATCCCGGCACGGCACGACACGACACGAGGAGCGACATGCACTGGGCCGTCCGCCAGGAGTTCGACCGCCGAGCCGGGGCCCGCGTGGCCTGGGGAGTGGGTCTGTCCGCCGTGGCAGCCGGGCTGCTGCTCTGGCTCGGCTACCTGCTGCTGGCTCCGTACACCGTCGCGTCCTCCCCCGGCCGCGACCTGGAGTGCGAGTCCCCGCTCGCGTACGGCCGTTCGCACACCAGCCCTTCCCTGTGCGCCGGGGAGCGCGACTGGCCCGCACTCGTCGGCATCCTGGCCCTGTCCGTCCCCACGGCCGTGGCGGGCGCGGCGCTCGTCGTCAGCGGCACCTCACGGCGGCGCACCAGCGCCCATGTCTTCGCGATACTGGAGATGCAGGCGAGCGAGGAACGGGCCCGCGGCAAGAAGTGAGGACCCGGGCCGCCGTCAGCCCCGGGCCCGGGCCGCCGCACGGAGCACCGCCCACGCACCGGCCGCCCCCACCGCGTACCAGAACAGATCCGGCGCGTTGAAGGTCGAACCGAGGACCAGCCGGGCCGCCGCGCTGTGTGCCGACAGCTCCGCCGGTACGCCGGTGAGCTGCGCGAACTCCACCGTCCAGCTCAGACCCAGCGCCGTGAGGGCCACCACGACAGGGCGGGCGCGGGGCGCGCAGAAGGCGACGAGTGCGCAGAGCAGGACCGTGTAGAGCGCGCTGCCGGCGTACTTGGCGAAGGCCCCGTCCGCCACTGCGCGTACGGCGAGGCCCGCGGCGACGGTGCCGGCGGCCGCCACCGCCGCGACCGTGCGAGCCGTGCGAGCCGTGCGATCGCGAGTGCGCCGCGGCCGGTTCGGGGACGGGTCCGAGCGCGGGGGCGTGCGGGTGTCACGGTCCGCGTCGGGAATGGACGCGGGCTCTGTCGGCTTCTTCATCACGTCGCTACTCTGTACCACCATTGGTCTATACCAATACCGCCGCCGCTCGTCTCCGAGGAGGCCGTCATGCCGCACCGCGTCGTCGTCCTGGCCCTCGACGGGCTGCTCCCGTTCGAACTGGGCATCCCGCAGCGGATCTTCGGCCGCAGCATCGGCACGGAGGCGGACGGCACGGCCCGGAAACTGTACGACGTGGTGACCTGCTCGATCCGCCCGCCCGGCCCGGTCAGGACCGACGCGGACTTCGCCGTCCTCGTGGAGCACGGCCCGGAGGCGCTCGCCACCGCCGACACCGTGGTCGTCCCCGCCTCCTACGAGCTGGGCCCGGTCTTCGAGGAGGGCAGGCTCACCGAGGAGCTGGCCGCCGCGCTGGCCCTGGTCCGGCCCGGCACCCGGATGGTCTCCATCTGCACCGGCAGTTACGTGCTGGCGGCGGCCGGATACCTCGACGGCCGCCCCGCCACCACGCACTGGTCGTCCGCCGACCACTTTCAGCGCGTCTTCCCGCAGGTCCGGGTCGACCCGGACGTCCTGTTCATCGACGACGGCGACGTCCTGACCTCCGCCGGGGTCGCGGCCGGGATCGACCTCTGCCTGCACCTGGTGCGGCGCGATCACGGGGCGGCCGTCGCGAACGAGATCGCCCGCCGCACGGTGGTGCCCCCGCACCGGGACGGCGGGCAGGCCCAGTACATCCACCGCCCGCTCCCCGAACCGCAGTTCGCGACCACGACGGCCGCCCGGGCCTGGGCACTGGCCCGGCTGGAGCGGCCGATCCTGCTGCGGGACATGGCGGAGCAGGAGGCCATGAGCGTACGGACGTTCACGCGCCGCTTCCGCGAGGAGGTCGGGATCAGCCCCGGCCAGTGGCTCACCCAGCAGCGGGTGGAGCGGGCCCGCCAGTTGCTGGAGTCGACGGACCTGTCCATCGACCAGGTCGCCCGGGACGCGGGCTTCGGCACGGCCACCTCGCTGCGCCAGCACCTCCAGGCGGCCCTGGGCGTGCCGCCGACGGCCTACCGGCGTACGTTCCGGTCGTCGGCGGACGTCTAGGCCCGCCCACGAGCCCCGGCCCACGAGCCCCCGCCCACGAGCCCCGCCCAGGAGCCCCGGCCCGCGAGCCCCCGCCCACGAGCCACGGCCCGGGAGCCTCAGCCCGTGCGCCCCACCAGGTCGTCCAGCTCGGCCCGGAACAGCAGGGCCGGGTCGAAGCCCATGCCCGTGAAGTGGCCCGCCAGCTCCAGGGACAGCACCCCGTGCAGCCGGGTCCAGAACGCGAGGGCACGCCGCAGCACCCCGGGCGGGGCCGGGTGGTCCCCGGCCCAGGCGCGGTGGTCCGCCAGGTGGGCGGCGAACGGCGAGGCGGGCGGGTCCGGCTCGACGGCCGCCCAGGCGGTCAGCAGGTCGGCCATGATCTCCCGCGAGATGCCGGTGATCTCGTCGGGCGCGTGGTAGCCCGGGACGGGGGTGCCGTAGACGAGGAAGTACCGGTGGGGGTCCGCCAGGGCCCAGTCGCGCAGGACGTGCGCGAGGGCGGCCGGGTCGGCGCCGGTGACGGCCGCCGCGTGGACGGCGTCGGCGAGACTGCGGTACGCGTCCCCGACGAGCTCGGTGATCAGCTCGTCACGGCCGGCGAAGTAGCGGTAGAGCGCGGGCCCGCTGACACCCATCCGCTTGGCGATCGCGTTGAGGGAGAGCGCGGAGGCCCCGGCCGTGGCGATCTGCTCCCAGGCGTGCTGCTTGATCTCGGCGCGCACCTGGGCGCGATAGCGCTCGCGCGGAGTCCTCGCGTCCGACCCGGCCATGGACGGCCACCTTCCCCGGCTCGCTTGCCTGCTACCCACTGAAAGTTTCGTTGGAAGGTATCAGGGAGCCCCGGCGGACCCGTCGGCTCAGAACACCAGCACCCCCCGGGCCACCCGCCCGTGGTGCGCGTCGTCGGCCGCCTTGGCGAAGTCCTCCACCGGGTACGTCTCCGTCACCAGCTCGTCCAGCAGCAGCCGGCCCTCCCGGTAGAGGTCCGCGTACAGGGCGATGTCGCGCTGCGGCCGCGAGGACCCGTAGCGGCAGCCCAGGATCGACTTGTCCAGGTACATCGACGAGACCAGGAACGACGCCTCGGCGCTCGCCGCCGGGACGCCGAGCAGGACCGCCTGCCCGTGGCGGTCCAGGAGGTCGATCGCCTGGCGGATCAGCTCGGTGCGGCCGACGCACTCGAAAGCGTGGTCGGCCCCGTCGGGCAGGATGTCGCGCACCCCCTCGGCCGAGGCCAGGAAGTGCGTGGCGCCGAACTGCCGGGCCACCGCCTCCTTCGCCGGGTTGCTGTCGACGGCGACGACGGTGCGCGCACCGGCCAGCCGGGCCCCCTGGAGCACGTTGAGGCCGATGCCGCCGGTGCCGAGGACCACAACGCTGTCGCCGAGGCCCACCTTCGCCCGGTTCAGGACGGCCCCGACGCCGGTCAGCACGCCGCAGCCGATCAGGGCGGCCGAGGTGAGGGGCAGATCGGCCGGGATCTTCACGGCCTGGACGGCGCGCACGACCGTACGTTCGGCGAAGGCGGAGTTGGAAGCGAACTGGAACACCGGCTCGCCGCCCCGCGAGAACGGCCGTCCGGGCCTCCCGATCGCCTTGCGGCACATGGTCGGCCGGCCCCGGTCGCACTGGGCGCAGGCCCCGCAGTTGGCGAGCGTGGACAGCGCGACATGGTCACCGGGCCGTACGTGGACGACACCGGGCCCGACCGCCTCCACCACGCCCGCGCCCTCGTGGCCGAGCACGACGGGGGCGGGGAAGGGGATCGTGCCGTCGATCACCGACAGATCGCTGTGACAGAGCCCGGCGGCGGCGATCGCCACCAGCACCTCGCCGGGGCCCGGGCCGCGTATCTCCAGGTCGTCGACGACCTCGGTCCGTGTGCCGTCGAAGACGACGCCTCTCATCTCGGCTCCCTCGGTAGGCCGAGCACCCGCTCGGCGATGATGTTCCGCTGGATCTCGTCGGAGCCGCCGTAGATGGTGTCGGCCCGGCTGAAGAGGAACAGGTGCTGGGCGGCGTCGAGTTCGTAACCGCGCTCCGCCGTCCACGGCTCGGGGCCGACCGCCCCCGCCTCGCCCGAGACCTCCACCGCCAGCTCCCCCAGCCGCTGGTGCCAGCCGCCCCACAGCAGCTTCGCCACGCTGGGCGCGCCGGGGTCGCCGGTGGCGCCGAGGGTGCGCAGGGCGTGGCGGCGCATGGTGTCCAGCTCGGCCCACTGGCGGACGAGCCGGGCCCTGATGACCGGGTCCTCGGCGGCCCCGCTCGCCACGGCGGCGGCGACGACCCGGCCCAGCTCCTCGGCGAACCCGATCTGCTGGGCGAGGGTGGACACCCCGCGCTCCCGGGCGAGCAGCCCCATGGCGACCCGCCAGCCGTTGCCCTCCCCGCCGACGTTCTCCGTCGCCCGGGCCCCGTCGAAGAACACCTCGTTGAACTCGCTGGTCCCGGTCAGCTGGCGGATCGGCCGCACCTCGATCCGGCCCGGCTGGTCCATGTCCAGCAGCAGGAACGACAGCCCGTGGTGGCGGGTGGAGCCGGGGTCGGTGCGGGCGAGGACGAAGCAGTGGTCGGCGTCGAGGGCGAGCGAGGTCCAGATCTTCTGCCCGGTCACGGCATAGCCGCCGGTGCCGTCCGGGGTGGCCGTGGTCCGTATCCCGGCGAGGTCGGAGCCCGCGCCCGGTTCGCTGTACCCCTGGCACCAGAGGCTCTCGCCCCGGGCGACGGGGGGCAGATGGCGGCGCTTCTGCTCCTCGGTGCCGTAGGTGATGAGGGTCGGGGCGAGGAGGTTCTCCCCGATGTGGCCCATCCGGGCGGGGGCGGTCGAGCGGGCGTACTCCTCGGCCCAGACGACCTGTTCGGGAAGGGTGGCGCGGCGGTTGCCGTAGGTCTCGCCGTCCTCGCCGGGCCAGCCGATGCCGATCCAGCCCGCTCCGCCCAATTCGCGTTCCCAGGCGCGGGGCTCGGGGGCGGGGGTGTCGGCGAGGTGGTCCGCCAGCCACGTACGCACCTCGGTACGAAAGTCCATGGGTTCCTCCAGAAATCAAGCCCGTCCGGCGATGGAGGCCCGGAGTCCGGGGCAGCGCCCCGGGGGGCTCCAGGCCCCCGCTCCTCAACCGCCGGAGGGGCTGGGATTGCCCCGGTCGTCCCGCGCGGGCCCGTCGGAGGGGCTGGATGTGTTCGGGCGGTCGCCCGACTTCGCCGCCGCCGCCATCTCCGCCACCCGCTCCAGCATCGGCATCGGGTCCACCCCCACCGTCCCCGGCAGGAAGTCCGCGATCCGTTCCGGGGTCCAGGGCGCCCCCTCCGCGTACCCCGCCCGCAACTCCCTCGGCTGGGCCCAGACCGCGATCTTCGGGCCCGCGATCGTGTACACCTGGCCGGTGATTCCCTCCGCCCGCGCCCGCTCGCTCAGCAGGTAGACGACCAGCGCCGCCACGTCCTCCGGCTCCCCGATCTCCTTCAGCTCCACCGGGACCCCGGCCGACATCCGGGTCCGGGCGACGGGCGCGACCGCGTTCGCCGTGACCCCGTACCGGTGCAGGCCCAGCGCCGCGCTGCGGACCAGCGAGATGATCCCGCCCTTCGCCGCGCTGTAGTTGGCCTGGGAGACGCTGCCCTGGTGGTTACCGCTGGTGAAGCCGATCAGCGTGCCCCCGCCCTCCTGCTTCCGCATCACCGCCGACGCGGCGCGGAAGACGGTGAAGGTGCCCTTCAAGTGCGTCGCGAGGACCGGGTCCCACTCCTGCTCCGACATGTTGAACAGCATCCGCTCGCGCAGGATCCCGGCCACGCAGACCACCCCGTCGAGCCGGCCGTACTCCGCCAGCGCCGTGTCCACGATCCGCTGCCCGCCCGCCATCGTGGAGATGTCGTCCCCGACCGCCACCGCCGTGCCGCCCGCCGCCTCGATCTCCTTGACGACGGACCGGGCGACCTCGCTGGTGGGTTCGGAGCCCTCGACCGAGACGCCGTAGTCGTTGACGACGACCCGTGCCCCCTCCGCCGCCGCGGCGAGCGCGACCGCCCGTCCGATCCCCCGGCCGGCCCCCGTCACGGCGACCACTCTGCCTGCCAAGAAGTTCCCCACGCCCGGCCCCTTCCCGCTGTTTCTGACGGACCGTTAGATTTTACGGGCAGTCAGATACTCCGGCACAAGACCCAGGAGGTCCCCATGTCCCTGCCGGCCGAGTTCCACGAGATCGCCGAGCGCGTCAACAACTGGGGGCGCTGGGGCGAGGCGGACGAACTCGGGACGCTCAACCTGGTCACCGACGCCGTCGTACGGGAGGCGGTGGCGACCGTCCGCACCGGCCGCCGGATACCGCTCGCACTGCCGCTCCGACAGGACGGCGTACAGAGCGGGCTCATCCCGGGCCGGGTCAATCCGCTGCACACCATGGTCCAGATCAACCAGGAGATCTTCGGCCCCGGCACGATCGCCACCAGCGACGACACCGTCACGATGGGCCTCCAGGCAGCCACCCACTGGGACGCCCTGCCCCATGTCTCGCACAGCGGGAGGATCTACAACGGCCGCCCCGCCGACACCATCACGGCGCACGCCGGAGCGCGGTTCTCGTCCATCGCCGCCGTGGCGCACCTCGTCTCGCGCGGGGTGCTCCTGGACGTCGCCCGCGCCCGGGGCGTGGACCGGCTGCCGGGCGATCACGCCGTCACACCGGAGGACCTGGCGGCGGCGGAGGAGTTCGGGGGCGTACGCGTACGGGCCGGGGACATCGTGCTCGTACGGACGGGGCAGATGCGCCTCGCGCTGGACGGGGACCGGGACGCGTACGGCCACCCGTCGCCGGGGCTCTCCGTGCGCACCCCCGAGTGGTTCCACGCCCGGGACGCCGCGGCCGTCGCCAACGACACCCTGACCTTCGAGATCTTCCCGCCGGAGATCGCGGACCTGTGGCTGCCCGTGCACGCGCTGCACCTGGTCGAAATGGGCCTGCTCCAGGGCCAGAACTGGAACCTGGAGGCGCTGTCCACAGCCTGCGCGGAGGAGGGCCGGTACGCCTTCCTGCTCACCGCCGCGCCGGAGCCGTTCGCCGGGGCCACCGGGTCGCCGGTCGCCCCGGTGGCGGTTCTGTAGAGCGGTCCCGGGTCAGGTGGGTCTCAGGCCAGGTTGTCGGTGAAGACGCACGAAGGCGGTTCGCACACCTCGCCGCCGCCCTGGACGACCACCGTGGGCAGCGCCGCGGCCCGCACCGGACCACTCCGGTCGACCTCGCACCAGATCTGCTTGCCCGCGCCCTCCGGCAGCCAGCCCCAGCGGTCGGCGAGCCCGTCCACCAGCTCCAGGCCCCGGCCGCCCGTGTCCTCGCCCGCGGCATGCCGCTGGATCGGCGGGCAGTCGCTGGCGTCGGCGACCTCGACCCGGACGGTCCCGGCCGCGCCGGAGGCCCCGCCCCCGCCGAAGAGCATCCGCAGCACGGCGGGGCACCCGGTGTGGACGACGGCGTTGGTGACCAGCTCCGAGATCAACAGGATGAGCGTCTCGGCGAGCGGCTCGTCATCCCCTATCCCGGAACCGACCAGACGCGACCGCGCCCACCTACGGGCCCGCCCGACCTCTGCGGGATCCGGACCGACCTCCAGCTGAACCTGAAGCACCTGCACCGCTCACACCATCCGAACCGGCGGACACATCGCCTCGCGCCTCCTCAGGGTCACGGAACGTGATTCCCTTACGCGACAGCATGGTTGACGTACAGTCACCGCAACAAGCGCTTCGGGCATATTCCAGCGCGAAGGAGTACGCGTGGTGCATACTGTGCGACGCACGCTGCGGAGAGTCGAACAGGAGCGCGCAGAGACTGCGAGAAACGCTCTTCGGGCAGGCCCGGCACATCTCCGGCGAGAGCCCTCGCTCCGGACCGGAGCCGCCGCACAGGCCGCCCCCGGATCACCCGGTTCCAGAACCACTCGCATCCCACGGAGCGTACCCGAGCCGGGCCCCGACTCCACCCGGTGACGAATCACGCAAAGGACACAACCCGGTATCGCCACCGGGCGGATGCGCTGCGTCACCCTCCGCCCCCTGCTTCCGGGGCCCGCCGTCCGTACGCCGTCGAGCTGCGCCGAAGCCGCCCCGCCGCCCCCAGATCGGCGGCCAGCAGCTCCTCGGCACCGGCCCCGGAGAGCCAGGAGGCGGCCCGGATCCAGGCCCGTTTCAGGTGGAGGTGAACATCTGCCTCCCAGGTGAAGCCCATCCCGCCGTGGATCTGGAGGCAGTCGCGGGCGTTGCGGACGGCCGCCTCGTCGGCAAGGAGTTTCGCCGCCGCGATCTCCACCGGGTCGCCGGTCACGGCTGCCGCGTACACGGCGGCGCGGGCCGGTTCGGTGCGGGCGAGCATGTCGGCGCAGAGATGTTTGACCGCCTGGAACGATCCGATGGGCGATCCGAACTGCTGGCGGCTCCCGGCGTGTTGAACGGCCGCCTCGGTGGTCCGGACGGCGCTGCCGAGCTGCTCGGCGGCGGTGAGCAGCGTGGCCTCGCAGTGGAACCGCCCGGCGTGCGCCGGAGTGCGCTCCGTCGCGGCCGGGGCACGTCGCGTATCCGCCCGCGTGCGCTCCGAAGCCGCCCGGGACCCCTCCGCCGCCGACACGCGCCCCGCCGCCGCTGCCGTACCCGCCGGAGCGCGGTGCAGCGGGGTGAGCGGGTCCATCGACCGTACGGGCCGGGCGGCGGCCACGAAGGCGCGCAGCGCCTCCCCGGTCAGCGGCTCCCCCGCGAGCGGCTCGGCCCCCACCAGCACCGCGTCCGCCTCCGCCAGGTGCGCCACCGGCAGGTCCGCGTCCACGGCCGTCACCACCGCCTCGCCCTCGGCGGCCCCCTCCACCCGGCCCGCCGCCAGGTGCGTGGCGACCAGCGGGCCCGGCAGCAGCGCCCGGCCCGTCTCCTCGAAGAGCAGCACGGCCTCGGGCAGCCCGAGGCCCACCCCGCCCGCGTCCTCCGGCAGCCGCAGCGCGAAGAACCCGGCCGCCCCCAGCTCCCGCCACAGCGACCGGTCCAGGACCCCGTCCCGCTCCACCGCCGCCCGCAGCCGGCCGGGGCCGAAGACCGCGCCGAGCAGGTCGCGCATACCGGACCGCAGGGCCCGCTGGTCGTCCGAGAGCTGGAAGTCCACGGTGGCCTCAGCGCCCCTTCGGCAGGCCGAGGATGCGCTCGGCGACGATGTCGCGCTGGATCTGCGAGGTGCCGGCGGCGATGGTGTACGAGAGGGAGGACAGCCGGTCCAGGACCTCGTCCCGGTCCAGGTCGAAGGCGTCCGCCGCGCCCAGCACCTCCGCCGCCGCCTCGCACAGCTCCTGGCGGAGCCCGGAGTAGCGCAGCTTGAAGACCGAGCCGCCGACGCCGGGGACCCCGCCCGTGCGCTGCGACTCGCTGACGTTCGCCTGCGTGAGCCGCCACAGGGCCCGGAATTGCGCGTTCAGGCGGCCCAGCCTCCGCCGCAGGACCGGGTCGTCCCATCGGCCCGTCCGCCGGGCCTCGTCGGCGAGCGCCTCCAGGGTGCGGCGGCAGGCGACGACCTCGCCGACGAAGGCGGTGCCGCGTTCGAAGGAGAGGGTGACCATGGTGACGCGCCAGCCGTCGTTCTCCGCCCCGACCCGGCAGGAGGCCGGCACCCGGACCTCGTCGAGGAAGACCTCGGCGAACTCGGTGGACCCGGCGAGCGTCCGCAGCGGCCGGACCGTGATCCCGGGGGCGTCCATCGGCATGGCGAGCCAGCTGATCCCGCGGTGCTTCGGCGCGTCCGGGTCGGTCCGCACCAGCAGTTCGCACCAGTCGGCGACCTCGGCGTGGGAGGTCCAGATCTTCTGGCCGGTGACCACGTAGTCGTCCCCGTCGCGCACCGCCCGCGTCCGCAGGGCCGCCAGGTCGGAGCCCGCGTCCGGCTCGCTGAACCCCTGGCACCAGATCTCCTCGCCGCGCAGCACCGGGGGCAGCCAGCGGGCCCGCTGTCCGGCCGTGCCCTCGGCGGCGATCGTGGGCCCCGCGTGCAGCAGGCCGACGAAGTTCGCCCCGACGTAGGGGGCTCCCGCCCTCTCCGTCTCCTCCAGGAAGATCAGGTGCTGGGTCGGGGTGGCCCCCTGCCCGCCCGCGTCCACCGGCCAGTGCAGACCCGCGTACCCGGCGTCGTACAGCATCCGCTGCCAGGTGGTGTCGTACGCCCGGCGCGCGGGCCAGTCGTCGGGCGGAGGCTTGGCGGTCAGGCCGGGGAGGACGGCGGCCAGCCACTCCCGCAACCGGCCCCGGAACTCCTCCTCGGCCTCCGTGTACGCGAGATCCACGGCCCGCCGCCTACTTGTCCAGGTCCAGGCCGAGCATCCGGATCGCGTTTCCGCGCATCAGTTTGTGGACGGTCTCCGCGTCCAGTCCCTTGACGTGGTCGAGGGCGACCTCCTTGGTGTGCGGGAAGGTCGAGTCCACGTGCGGGTAGTCGGTCTCGAAGGTGGCGTTGTCGCGGCCGACGACGTCCAGCGACGCGATCCCGTGCTTGTCGCGGAAGAAGCAGCAGAACATCTGCCGGTAGTAGTACGTGGAGGGCGGCTCGGGGATCAGATCGCGCACCCCGCCCCACGCCCGGTGCTCCTCCCACACGTCGTCGGCGCGCTCCAGGGCGTACGGGATCCACCCCATCTGCCCCTCGCTGTACGCCAGTTTCAGCGTCGGGAACCTCACCAGCACCCCGCTGAAGAGGAAGTCCATCATCGAGGCCATCGCGTTGTTGAAGGAGAGCGAGGCCTGCACGGCGGGCGGGGCGTCGGGGGACGCGGCGGGCATCTGCGAGCTGGACCCGATGTGCATGTTGACGACGGTGCCGGTCTCCTGGCATGCGGCGAAGAACGGGTCCCAGTGGCCGGTGTGGATGGACGGGAGCCCGAGGTGGGTGGGGAGCTCGGAGAAGGTGACCGCGCGGACACCCCTCGCCGCGTTCCGCTTGATCTCGGCGACCGCGAGGCCGATGTCCCAGAGCGGGATGATGCAGAGCGGGATCAGCCGGCCGCCGCTGTCCCCGCACCACTCCTCGACCATCCAGTCGTTGTAGGCGCGCACACAGGCCAGGGCGACCTCCTTGTCGTGCCCCTCGGCGAAGGTCTGCCCGCAGAATCGCGGGAAGGTCGGGAAGCAGAGGGACGCCTCGACGTGGTTGAGATCCATGTCCTTGAGGCGTTCGGCAGGGTCCCAGCAGCCGGGGCGCATCTCCGCCCGGGTGATGCCCTCCAGGGTCATGTCGTCGCGGTCGAAGCCGACGGCGGCGATGTTCCGCTTGTACGGGAACCTCAGGTCCTCGTAGATCCACCAGTCGGCGGGCGGCCCGTCCGGGTCCATCGTGATGACGTACTTCCCGCCCGTGTACGCCAGCTCCCCGATGCCCTCCGTGAGCGGCTGGGGTCCGCGCTCGCGGTACTTCGCGGGGAGCCAGGTGGAGAAGAGGTGCGCGGGCTCGATCACATGGTCGTCGACGCTGACGATCCGAGGCAGTTCCGTGTCCGTCATGGTGTGTGCCGTCCCCTCCGCGCACCCGGCGGACCGACCGCCCGCGAGATGCTTTCTGATGGCCCGTCAGATCAGATCGCGGCCTTCAGGCTAGCCCCGCACCTCTGGACCGACAAGGCGCGGAGCCCTACGCTCTGCGCAATATCTGACCGGCCGTCAGTTCGGAGGGATCCCCGTGACCGCCGTGAACGACGTGACCGCGCTCGCCCGCACCCTGGGCGCCTCCCGCACCTTCTGGGAGCTGATCGGGGCCCGCGCCGCCCTCACCCCCGACCGCCCGGTCCTGCTCCAGGAGGAGAGGACCCTGACCTTCGGCGAACTGCGGGACCGCGCGGAGCGGGTGGCCGCCGGGCTGTACGGGATGGGCGTGCGGGCGGGGACCGTCGTCGCCTGGCAGCTGCCGACCCGGCTGGAGACGGCCCTGCTCTCCTTCGCCCTGACCCGGCTCGGGGCGGTGCAGTCTCCCGTCATCCCGTTCTACCGGGACCGCGAAGTGCGGTTCGCGCTCAGGGAGTCGGGGGCGGCGTTCTTCGCCGTGCCGGGCACCTGGCGGGGCTTCGACCACACCGCGATGGCCGAGCGGATCGCCGCCGGACTCCCGGACCCGCCGCGCGTCTTCGAGGCGTACGACGTCCTCCCCGACGGCGACCCGGCGCTCCTGCCGCCCCCGCCGGAGCCGGCCTCCGGCGAGGAGGTCCGCTGGATCTACTGGACCTCGGGCACCACGTCCGACCCCAAGGGCGTCCTGCACACCGACCGCTCCCTGATCGCGGGCGGCTCCTGCCTCGCCCACGCGCTGCGGCCGGAGGCGGACGACGTGGGCTCGATGGCGTTCCCGTACGCCCATGTCGCCGGGCCCGACTACACGGTGATGCTGCTGCTGTACGGGTTCCCGGCGGTGATGTTCGAGCAGTTCGCGCTGCCGGACGCGCTGGCGGAGTACCGGCGCCACGGGGTGACCGTGGCGGGTGGCTCGACGGCGTTCTACACGATGTTCCTGGCCGAGCAGCGCAAGGACCCGGACCACCCGCTGATCCCGTCCCTCCGCCTCCTCGCGGGCGGCGGGGCGCCGAAGCCGCCGGAGGTCTACCACGCGGTGGTGCGGGAGATGGGGGTCCAGCTCACCCACGGCTACGGCATGACCGAGGTCCCGATGATCACCATGGGCGCCCCGGACGACACGGCGGAGAACCTCGCCACGACGGAGGGCCGGCCTCCCGCGGGCATGGACATCCGGATCACCGACGAGCACGGCAAGCCGCTGCCGTACGGCGTGGAGGGCGAGGTACGGCTGCGCGGGGAGGCGGTCTGCCGGGGCTATCTGGACACCGCCGCTTCCGCCGGGGCCTTCGACGCCGAGGGGTTCCTGATCACCGGGGACGTGGGCCTCCTCCGGGAGAGCGGACACCTCACGCTCACCGGGCGGCTGAAGGACATCATCATCCGCAAGGGCGAGAACATCTCCGCCAAGGAGATCGAGGACCTGCTCCACACCCACCCGGGGGTGGCCGACGCGGCGGTGATCGGCCTGCCCGATCCGGAGCGCGGCGAACGGGTCTGCGCGGTGATCGAACAGCCTCCGGGCGCCCCGCCGTTGACGTCGGCCGAGCTCTCCGCCCATCTGCTCGGCGCGGGGCTCGCCCGCCACAAGCTCCCCGAGCAGGTGGAGCTGGTGGACGCCCTGCCCCGCAACGAGACGCTGCGCAAGGTGCTCAAGTACAGGCTGCGGGAACGGTTCGGCGGCTGAGGGAGGCGTTACGGGGGCGGGTGCGCCGTCCCCGTAACGCCGGGAGCGGCTACGCGTCGGGCTCGATCACCGTGAAGTACACGGCGAGCGCCGACACCACATCGCTCTCCGCGACCTTCCCGTCCCGGTCGGTGTCCAGGCTCTGGGCGGCGACCCCCGCGATCTCGGCGCTGGCCCCGAGGACCCGGAGCGCCCGCTCCACGTTCGCCACCGACGCTCTGCCGTCGTTCCCACCGTCCGCGACCGCGATGACCGCCCGCAGGAACGGCCGGGCGATCTCGGCGAACCGCTCGGGACTGTCCCGCAGCCGCTTCACCGCCCCGCCCACGAACTCCTCACGGGTGACCCGCTGGTCCCCGTCCACATCGGCGATCCCCGCCATGCCCTGCCAGAAGGCCTCGGCCCCGGTGTAGAGGGCCTGCCCCTTGTCGCAGCGGGCCGTCGTCCCGAACTCGGTGAGCAGACGGGCGGCTGCGGCATTGAAATCGGCGCGATCGATGTAGCCGTTGCCGTCCTGGTCGAAGGCGGCGAAGCGGTGCGCGATCTTTCGCTCGTACTCTGCGCTGTCCATGCGGGGAGCGTACGTCGCCGGAGGGGCTCACGTGTCACCGCGAAGCTGTTCCTGTGTGACAACCTCGCATCGGCGTGTGGACTGAGCGGCGGGAACCGCAGGAGAGTGACGAGAACGCACCCCTCATGACAAGTAAACCCCCCAGCTAATGGCTATTCCCCTTTGTTAAAGTGCGCAAGTTGAGCATGTTTGATCAGTTGAGCGGTGACTGAGCATGGGGGCGGGCGTGTCGACGGAACCCGGGCTGCGGGTGAGCAACAGGAACTTGACGAAGCTTGCCGACGACCTCGACCACATGCAGCGATACCTGGACAGACAGGTCCAGCGGATGGACGCGGTCGTCGACGCCATCGAGGCCCGCCGGCAGGGCCCCGCAGCGAAGGCCTACCGGAAGAAGCACCGCGCGGCGGCCAAGGAAGCCGTGCGCATCCGTGAGCTCGGCGGTCGAGGCGTACAACAACCACGTGCGCCGTCAGGTCAACGAGCTCAGCAAACTCCACGGAGCCCTGGACGGGGCATACAACAGCGCCCCCACGTTCCGGGCGGATTCGGCACGCGCGGAGTCCTTCGGCGCCCGCGCGCCGACCGAGAAAGCAACCACAAATACCCGCTCGATCTCGCGAATCAGGAAGGTACGGTCGGGGCCCATGTGGTGGACAAGCACGTGGGTAAGGCAGATGAGCAGCTGGAACAGCGTCTGAGGGATCAGCAGATCGTCCGGCCTTCCGGCATTCACCCCGAAGCCGTCTCGACGTTCACCACCCTCGCGGACGCGCAGCGATAAACTCAGACGGCTCTGGACGAACCGTCCAGCCAGAGGAAGTTCGACCATTGGCTCGCGGGCAAACCCTGGGCCCAACTCGTCGCGCTCTCCCCTCCAGACGACGAACGCCCCCGTAGTGCGCACGTGTGGAGACCGAGGTACGGAACATGACGCGGATCGACGAGGCCTCGTGGACCCTTTCCCTGCGCGCCCTCTTCGGGGAAGGGATGTTCGCGGCCGTGGGCGCGCGCCGACACGACGACTGGCGATGCGACGCCCTCGACGTCATGCGGCTGGCGACGGCGGATCCACGCGGTTGGCCATGGCTGGTGTCCGCTCCGGGCGGCGCCCCGTACCCCCCGGGCCCGAACGGTCCTTTTGGCACCGTCACGCCGATCTATTTCAACGGCGTGTGCCCGGTGTCCCGAAGGGGAGCCGAGCAGATCATGGTCACCCTCCAGGCGGAGTGGTTCCAGACGAACGGGATCCCGAATTTTTCCGCCCGAGAGGCAGAATTGACCTCTCACGCGCGCAAGGTTCTGGACCGGTTCGGAGAAGATTCGCTGTTCTTCACCAATGCGGTGTCGGCACGGAATAAGCCACACGCCGACATGTTCAGCCGGGAAGGGGCGTACGAAGGATTCACCGAGCACGTCATGGATTGCGGTGTCATCGCTCTCTCAGCCACCGAAGTCGGCGCCTTCTGGGGCTTCACCATCGATTGAGGATTATTCGTGCGTACCCGTTCCGCCACCTATCCCGACAAAGAGACCGCCCACGCCACTTACCCGATCTACCTGTGAAGGTGCCGCAGTGTCCATGAAGCCGCTGGAGTTCGACCGTCGGTACGGCGAACTCGACGTCGTTGTCGCTGCCTTCGCCGGACAGGACGCCGAGAGCCGGGAGACGGACACCATGCCGCCCGCCCTCCAGGCCTACCTCCGGCACACCTGGCACACCAGGCCATGGGCTCTCTCCGTTGCCGAACAGCAACTGCGCGAGTACGCACGGAACCCACCCGGCCGCCTCCGGCTGCGGCTCGGTGAGTTCTACGCGGTGCCCGACCTCGGGCTCCCCGAGTCCCGGACCCAGAGCTGGCTGTCCGAGATGGCCGATCACATCAAGCACAGCATCGAGTCCGGAGAGGTACCGCCCCCGGCCACGCCGCAGACCCACTGGGAGTGGCACGCCCGCTTCGGAGAGCTGGGGCAGTTCCTCGGCGGTTGGTTCTCGCAGGACATGCCCGACGAATTCTCGGACCACGACGCTGCGATCCGCGACTACCAAGCGGGGGCCGACCCTCACCTGACCGCGCGGTTGATCGGCGAGATCAATGAGCTTCTTCGAGTTGGCCACCGATCGGGTGATGGGCCGTGGAGCGCAACGGACGAGGCC
>NZ_BMSG01000041.1 GCF_014649035.1 Streptomyces sindenensis | reverse complement strand
GCCGCTCAACGATCCTCGCCACAGGCCACAGCCTATCGGGCCAATTGAGATGACTTCTAAATGGCTTCACGCCGCCGATGCCTGCGAGACTGCTGGGAAGGCCCTGGACACCTACTCCGACACCGTCAAGTGGGCGCAGGGGCAGGCGCAGGAGTCCATCGCCCTTTACAAGAAGGGCAAGCAGGCTTCCGAGCAGGCGGTGAAGGCATACAACGAGCGCATCGACGCCTACAACGCGAAGATCAAGGCGAACCAGGATCCCGGCCCGGTGCCAGAGCCCTTCAGGGATCCCGGCCGGGGCGACATCGAGGCGGCTCGGGAGAAGCTCGCCGAGGCCCGCCGACAGAGGAACACGGCTGCGGCAGGAGCCCGCGGCAAGATCAGGGAGGCGCTGGCACACGCGCCCGCCGAGCCCCCACCGCTGGACCGGCTCGGGGACAACGTCATCGACGGCTACTACGCCGTGAACACCGAGCTCACCCACGTCGCCGGTGGCGCGCTCAAAGGTGCTGCCGGAATGCTCAATTTCGCCCGCGGCCTCAACCCTCTCGACCCCTACAACATCACCCACCCCGCCGAGTACACCCAGAACGTCAGTATGACGTTGGCCGGGCTCACGTCGACCGCAGCGCACCCGGAGCGGATCGTCAAGGCAGCGGTGGACGGGTTCAAAAAAGACCCCTCCGAGTTCGTCGGACGGCTGCTTCCCGAACTCGTCGGCACCAAGGGCGCAGGATTCGTGCGTGGTGGCACGCGCCTCGGACTGAAGTACGCGGACGAGGCCGCAGGCGCCGCCCCGTCGAAGTGGAGCGATCTCGCGCGCAGCACGGATACGGCGAAAGAGAAGGCCATCCACTACGAATCGGTGAATCCGGCGAAAGCTCAGGAGTTCCTCGATTCCGAATACCCGTGGCTGAGGGATGTCAACAACACGGGACAGCACGGATACACACTGAACTGCAGTCACAACACCGTGACCGTGGACCGCCGCCTGGACGGCATCGAAGTCAGCGCAGCACCCAAGCAGGCCGGCGACCACATCCCGCCGGAGCAGCTCGGCCTCAAGGACAGGCCCAAGGGCACGTACGACTTCGTGGATAGTTACGATGACATCATCCGTGACCTCCAAGCCCGCGGGGAAGGGTCAAGGAGTGCTGTCTACATCAGCCGCCCCGACGGCACCGCCCATATTTTCAATGCCGTGAACACACCGCACGGCGTAGTGTTCCTCGATGGCCAGAGCGGAACTCTGGGATTTCTAGAGAGAAACGTCTCGTCCATCGGGCATATCCCGTATCGCAATGGAGCCCCGTAAATGGTGACCAAAGACGAAGCAGTGGCAAGCGCCAAGGCTTTCCTGCAGAAGATCGCACACCCGGACCGGGCAAATTCCATCGTAATGCTCCCGGATACAGCCATTGAGTTCACCTACGGCTGGACGGTGCGCTTCGATTTCAAGGAGCACATCGAAACAGGTGATTTCGCTCAGGCCCCGTTTTCTTCCGTGATCGTGGTGCCGCACGACCGGTCCGCCGCGCACTTCGCTCCCACTTTCCCGCCGACGGCGGAATACATGGCCCTCCAAGCAGCGGGCAACTGGCCGCCCCGGAAGGAGCAGTAGCGTGCTCCGCCCCGACCAGCAGGCCGCGGCCTGGCTTGCCCATACCTACCGCAGCCTCGCGGAACTGGCTGCACCCCAGCCGGTGGCCGAGTCGGCCTCGGCCTGGCTCATGGCCTGCCGGACCGTGCAGCAGCCCGGGTTCCCGCACACGCCGATGCTGGCGTCCTCGGTCGTCGTACCCAAGGACGGCAGCTCCCCCTTCCATCCCGCGCCGAGCGCGCCCCTCGCGGACCTGGAGCCCGCCGCTTCGTACGAGGCGGCCGTCGCCCGAGTCCATGACCAGGGGCGCAGGATCAACGCTCGTGGCGCTGTCGTGGCCCTGCACTCGGCGATCGGCCGGAGCCCTTCCACAGCGCTCGCCTGGCAGCCTTCGGACGAGGCTCCCGGCTGGTGGAGCAGGCTGACCCGCCGGTACTTCCCGGAGTTCGAGCGCCTGAGTGCGGACAGCTGGGACGAGGTCGTGAAGGCTGTCGCGGAGCCCGGCCCCGACACCCGGGGCCTGGTGTGGGTGCGCCGCGAGATCGGCGGCCAGGAGGCCACGGGCAATCTGGTCTACGCGCACAACAACAAGGGACAAGTAGTCTTTCTCGACGGACTGACGTCGTCCCTCGCCCGGTTGGACACCGACGGTGTGCACGAGTTGGTCTTCTTCAGGGCTCTGCCGGAGGCGATGAGGGTTCCGCGTCAGCCCTGGGAGCAGGAGGCGCACGACTTCGAGGCGGCCGTCACCAAGGCGCGGCTGTGGCTGGACAAAGCCTACGGCGGTCAGGCCGAGCTGGCCGGTCCGACCCCCGGCGACGAAACCCGGCGAGGCTGGGTCTTCTCCTGCGACACGCAGCGCCACCTGGAAAGCGGGCGCTGGCAGGACACCATGCTCGACGCGACACTGGTCGTCCCCAAGGACGCCGCCGAGCCCTTCGGCCTGCCGAATGCGGACCCCTGGAACTGGCTCGCCCACTGGGACTCCGGCGGGCGCCCCGGCACCGGGACGTTCCCGCCGCCGCCCCCGCCCGGCCGCGCCGACTGGTTCGAGTCGACGCTCGCCGAGCTCGGGCCCGTCCTGTCGACGTCGGACCACCGGACCTGGTCCTCAGCGGCCGACGAACTGTCGTCCTTCCCGGCCGGCTCGCGTGCTCTGGTCTGGATCCGCCGGACGGACGGCCGGGGGCGTGAGGCCGTGGGATGGCTCGTCAACGGGCTCACCACGGCGGACGGCGTGCTGCTCCTCGACGGCTCGTCCGAAGAGCCGGTGTCCTTCGACCCGACCGGAGTCCGGGCACTGCACGTCATCCGGTACCGCTGAGTCGACTTCGTAGCGCTGGGCGGGGCGCGAAGTCGGGCCGGATGGCCAGAACGCCCCCCGGCCTCAGCCCAGCCCCTCCTCCACCAGCGCCGCCCACTGCGCCACCACCCGCTCCCGGCGGGCCGTGTCGTCGGTGAGGAGGTTGGCGAGGCCGAGGCCGCGGGCCATGTCCAGGAGGCCCTGGACCGTTTCGCGGGTGCCCGGGCGGGACTCGTCCGCGCCCAGGAGTTCGACCGCGATGCGGTGGGTCTCGCGGCCCACCCGCGCCTCCAGTTCCGTGACGCGCGGGCGGAGCTGGGCCTCGTTGGAGGCGGCCACCCAGAGCTGGAGCGCCGCCCGGAACAGCGGGCCCGTGTAGAGGTCGACCAGGGCCGCGACCACCTCCGCGCGGCCCTGGACGGGGAGCGCGCGCAGGGCGGCCGAGCGTTCCTCGGCCACGTACTCCACCGCACCCGTGAACAGGTCCTCCCGGGTCGGGAAGTGGTGCTGGGCCGCGCCCCGCGAGACGCCGGCCCGTTCCGCGACCACCGAGACGGTGGAGCCCGCCCAGCCGTGTTCGGCCAGACAGGCCACCGCCGCCTCCAGCAGCCGTTGCCGCGTCGCCCGGCTGCGGTCCTGCTTGGGCGCGTGCGCAGCCCGGGAGGCAGAGAAGGAAGGTGTCACCGCACCCATGCCGGGTCCCGTCGTTCGAGGAAGGCCGTCATCCCCTCCCTCGCCTCGTCGGAGGCGAACAGCTTCGCTGATCGGGCGATGAGGTCTTCGGCGTACTGGTCGAAGCTCCTCAGCACCGTAGCCGTGACCAGCTCCTTCGATGCGGCCAGCCCCTGAGGTGAGGCCCGGCGCAGTCCGTCCAGGACCGGGGCAAGGCCCTCCTCCACGTCCTCGGCGGCCACCGTGACCAGGCCGATCCTCGCCGCCTCCGCCGCGTCGAACCTCTCCCCGGTCAGGTAGTAGCGGTTCGCCGCCGTACGGTCCAGGCGCGGGAGCAGCGTGAGGGAGATGACCGCGGGGGCCAGGCCCAGGCGGGACTCGGTGAGGGCGAAGGACGATCCCTCGCCCGCCACCGCGATGTCGCAGGCCGCCAGCAGGCCCAGGCCGCCCGCCCGGACGTGGCCGGTCACCCGGGCCACGACCGGCTTCGGCAGTGCCACGATCTCCCGCATGAGGCCCACGAACGCCTCCGGGTCCGGCGGAGCCGTCAGGTCCGCCCCGGCGCAGAACGTCGATCCGGTGTGGGTCAGCACCACCGCCCGTACGGTGTCGTCGGCGGCACAGCCCGCCAGAGCCTCACGCAGCTCCCCCACCAGCGCCGCCGACAGCGCGTTGCGGTTGGCCGGGGAGTCCAGCGTCAGCGTCGCGATGCCCCGGTCCCGGGATGTGGCGATCAGGGTCACTGCTCCTCCGATGTTCCCGAACGATTCGTCTTCTCGCGGTCGCGCAGCTCGCGCCGGAGGATCTTGCCGGAGGCCGCCCGGGGCACCGTCTCGATGAACTCGGCCTGCCGCACCTTCTTGTAGGGAGACACGCGCTCGGCCACGTACGTCATGACGTCGTCCGCCGTCAGACCCTCCGCCGCCGGTCCCGGTCCCCGGACCAGGAACGCCTTCGGGACCTCGTTGCCCTCCGCGTCGTACACCCCGATCACCGCCGCGTCCGCCACCGCCTCGTGCGTCAGGAGCAGCGCCTCCAGCTCGGCGGGGGCCACCTGGTAGCCCTTGTACTTGATCAGCTCCTTCACCCGGTCGACGACGTACAGCCAGCCGTCCTCGTCGGTCCGGCCGACGTCGCCCGTGTGCACCCAGCCGTCCTCGTCGATCATCGCGGCCGTGGCGTCCGCGCGGCCCAGGTAGCCCTTCATCACCTGCGGGCCCCGGATCAGGATCTCGCCGTCCGCCCCCGGTTCCGCGTCCTTCGCCGGGTCCTCCAGCGACACGATCCGCATCTCGGTGTTCGGCAGCAGCTTGCCGACCGTGCCCGGCGGCGGCTGCTCGACGGAGAGGGGCACCACGTGCGTGCCGGGCGACAGCTCCGTCATCCCGTACGCCTGCCGCACCGGCGGCACCCCCAGCCGGGCCGAGCACGCCGCCGCCAGCTCGGCGTCCAGCGGGGCGGCGGCGCTGACGATGTACTGGAGCGAGGACAGGTCGTACTCCCCGACCAGCGGGTGCTTCGCGAGGGCCAGCACGATCGGCGGCGCCACGTACAGGCCGGAGATGCGGTGGGTCTGGATGGCCTCCAGGAACTGCGCCAGGTCGAAGCGGGGCAGTACGACGACCGTCGAGCCGCAGCGCAGCGGCACGTTCATCAGCGCCGTGAGGCCGTAGATGTGGAAGAAGGGCAGGACCGCCAGGATGCGGTCGCCCTCGTTCATCGGGATGAACGGTCTCAGCTGCTCCAGGTTGGTCGCGATCGACCGGTGCGTCAGCATCACGCCCTTGGGCGTGCCCGTCGTGCCGGAGCTGTACGGGAGGGCCGCCACGTCCTCGCCGGGGTCGATCGCGACCTCCGGCTCGGGAGCCGTGGAGGACAGCATGTCCAGGATCGAGGTGTGCCCCTCCGCCTGGTCGCATACGTAGATCTCCCGGACACCGCACGCCAGTTCGGCCGCTCGGCGGGCCGTGGCCAGCAGCGGGGAGACCGTGACGATCCACTGCGCCCCGCTGTCCGCGAGCTGCTTGGCGAACTCCTCGGGCGTGGCCAGCGGGTGGACCGTGGTGACCGAGGCTCCGGCGCGGGTGGCACCGTAGAAGACCGCCGGGTAGGCGATGGTGTTCGGGCTGTGCAGGGCGAGGACGTCGCCCTTCCTGAGCCCCGCCTCGGCCAGCGCGGCGGCGATACGCCGGTGGAAGCCGTCGAGTTGGGCGTAGGTGAGGGACATGCCGTTCGTCCCGTCGATCAGGGCGACGGTGTCACCGAACCCGGCGGCCTCGCCGAGGACCGCGTCGTGGATGGGTGTGTCGAGGGCCGTTACGTCTGCGTACTCGCTGCGGAACACCATGGCGGTCCCCTGTCGTCGCGGTCGCCCGCGCCGCCCGGGTGGCGGCGCGGGACGCCGTGCGGGTGTGGAGTGTGGAGGTCAGAATTACCCCTGTGGGGGAGGTAGGGGGAGAGGGCGGACGGGATCAGATCACGAGGAACGGGCGGCGGGGAACGGGAAAGCGGGGCTAGTACGACTTCGGCAGGCCCAGCGACTGGTGCGAGACGTAGTTCAGGATCATCTCGCGGCTGACCGGGGCTATCCGGGCCACCCGTGACGCGGTGATCAGGGACGCGAGGCCGTACTCCCGGGTCAGGCCGTTGCCGCCGAGCGTGTGCACCGCCTGGTCGACGGCCTTCACGCACGCCTCCCCGGCCGCGTACTTCGCCATGTTCGCCGCCTCGCCCGCCCCGATGTCGTCGCCCTCGTCGTACAGCCGGGCCGCCTTCTGCATCATCAGGCGCGACAGCTCCAGGTCGATGTGCGCGGTGGCGAGCGGGTGCGCGATGGCCTGGTGCGAGCCGATGGGCTCCTTCCAGACCTGGCGGGTACGGGCGTACTCGACGGCCCTGGAGAGTGCGAAGCGGCCCATCCCGATGCCGAACGCGGCCGTCATGATCCGCTCGGGGTTCAGCCCGGCGAAGAGCTGGAGCAGGCCCGCGTCCTCGTCGCCGACCAGGGCGTTCGCCGGCAGCCGCACATCGTCCAGGACCAGCTCGAACTGCTTTTCCGGGGCGTGCAGTTCCATGTCGATCCGGTTCCGGCCGAACCCGGGGGCATCGCGCGGGACGATGAACAGGCAGGGCTTCAGCTTCCCGGAGCGCGCGTCCTCGGTCCGCCCGACGATCAGCGTGGCGTCGGCCATGTCGACACCGGAGACGAAGACCTTGCGTCCGGTGAGGACCCAGTCGCCGCCGTCGCGGCGGGCGGTGGTGGTGATGCGGTGGGAGTTCGATCCGGCGTCCGGCTCGGTGATGCCGAACGCCATGGTGAGACTGCCGTCGGCGAGGCCCGGCAGCCACGTCCGCTTCTGCTCCTCCGTACCGAACCGGGCGATGACCGTGCCGCAGATCGCGGGCGACACGATCATCATCAGCAGCGGAGAGCCGGCCGCGCCCAACTCCTCCAGCACGATCGAGAGTTCGGCCATGCCGCCGCCTCCGCCGCCGTACTCCTCGGGAAGGTTCACCCCGAGGTAGCCGAGCTTGGCGGCCTCCGCCCACAGCTCGTCGGTGTGCTTGCCCTCGCGGATGACGGTGGTCATGTAGTCGCGCCCGTACCGCTTGCCGAGGGCGGCGACGGCTGCGCGCAGGGCCTGGTGCTCTTCGGTTTCGAGGGCGGTGCGTGCGGTGCTCATGCGGTCTCCTCCGGTACGGGAACGGGTACGGGGGTGGCGGCCGGGTCCTCCTGGACCACGGCGAGCAGCGCGCCGACCTCGACCTGATGGCCGGGGGCGGCGTGCAGAGCGGTGAGGGTGCCGGAGGCGGGGGCGAGGATGCGGTGCTCCATCTTCATCGCCTCCAGCCAGATCAGCGGCTGCCCGGCCTCGACGGTGACCCCGGTCGTCAGGCCGTCGGCCAGGCGGACGACGGTCCCGGGCATCGGGGCGAGCAGGGAGCCGGGGGCGGTGTGCGTGGCGGGGTCGGTGAAGCGGGGCAGGGCGGTGAAGGTGTACGAGGCGTCGGTGGTGTCCACGTGGACCCGGTCGCCGTGCGCGGTGATGGCGAAGTGCCGGGTCACGCCGTCCACTTCGAGCGTCACGCGGTCGGGGGTCGCGGTCAGGACCCGGGTGCCGGGGGTCTCGTACGGTTGCGGGATTCCGGTGCGCGGGGTGCGGTAGGCCACCTCGTGCTCGGTGCCGTCGGGTTCGCTGCGGTAGCGCTTGCGCTGGGGCTGCGAGGGGACGTTGCGCCAGGCCCCGAAGCGGGCCGGGGCGGGGCGGTGGGCCGATACGCCCCGGCCCGCTTCGGTTCCTCGTACGGCGTCCGCGCCCCGTACGGCCCCCGCACCCCCTGCGGCCTCCGCACCCCGTACGGCTTCCGCGCCTCGTACGGCTTCCGCCAGGGTCGCGGCGAGGGCGGCCGTGGCGGGGTCCCGGCCGGCTCCGGGGGCGGTGAGGTCCGCCAGGTGCCGGTCGTAGAACCCCGTGTCCGGGCGGGCCGCCGCGAAGTCCGGGTGGCGCAGCGAGCGGACGAGCAGGTCGCGGTTGGTGACCGGACCGTGGACGCGGGCCCGCTCCAGCGCTCGGGCGAGCAGCCGGACGGCCTCGGTGCGGGTCGGGGCGTGGGCGATCACCTTGGCGATCATCGGGTCGTAGTGCACGCCGATGGTGTCCCCGCCGGTGTAGCCGGTGTCCAGGCGCAGGCCGGGGCCCTCCGGCACCTCCAGGGTGAGCAGCGCACCGGTCTGCGGCTGCCAGCCCCGTGCCGGGTCCTCGGCGTAGAGCCGGGCCTCGACCGCGTGGCCGGACGGCTGCGGGGGCTCGGGGGACGGCAGCGGTTCACCTTCCGCCGCCCGCAGTTGCAGGGCGACGAGATCGAGCCCGAACACGGCTTCCGTCACCGGGTGTTCGACCTGGAGGCGGGTGTTCATCTCCAGGAAGTACGGGCGGCCGTCGGCGGAGACCAGGAACTCCACGGTGCCCGCGCCCCGGTAGTCCACGGCTCGGGCCGCCGCCACCGCCGCTTCGTGGAGCCGCGTGCGCAGCGCCTCGTCCAGGCCGGGAGCGGGGGCCTCCTCGATGACCTTCTGGTGGCGGCGCTGGAGCGAGCAGTCGCGGGTCCCGAGCGCCCACACGGTGCCGTGCGCGTCCGCCATCACCTGGACCTCGACGTGCCGGCCGCGCTCCACGTACGGCTCGGCGAAGACCTCCCCGTCGCCGAAGGCGGACGCGGCCTCAGCAGCCGCCGCCAGCAACTCACCCGGCAGGGCGTCGAGTTCGCGGACGACGCGCATGCCGCGCCCACCGCCGCCGGAGGCCGCCTTGAGCAGCAGCGGCAGATCGGCCTCGCCCGCCGTCGCCGGGTCCACCGGGGCCAGCAGTGGCACCCCCGCCCCCGCCATCAGCTCCTTCGCCCGGGTCTTGGAGGCCATCAGCTCGATCGCCTTCACCGGCGGCCCCACCCACACCAGCCCGGCGTCCTGCACGGCGGCGGCGAAGGCGGCGTTCTCGGAGAGGAAGCCGTAGCCGGGGTGCACGGCGTCCGCCCCGGCGGCCCGCGCGGCGGCCACGACGAGGTCGCCGCGCAGATAGGTGTCGGCGGGGGCCGCGCCCGGCAGCCGTACGGCGAGGTCAGCCTCCCGTACGTGCAGGGCGTCGGCGTCCGCGTCGGAGTACACGGCGACCGTGGTGATGCCCAGGTCGCGGCAGGTGCGGAAGATCCGGCAGGCGATCTCGCCCCGGTTGGCGACGAGCAACGTGGTGATGGTCATCCGGGCCCCATCGGTAGCGGTGGTCATCTGGGCCTCACATCCGGAAGACGCCGAAGCCGCCACGGGCGCCCTCGACCGGTGCGGTGTGGATCGCGGACAGGCACATCCCGAGGACGGTCCGGGTGTCGCGCGGGTCGATGACCCCGTCGTCGTACAGCCGCCCGGACAGGAACACCGGCAGCGACTCCGCCTCGATCTGCTGCTCCACCATCGCGCGCAGTCCGGCGTCCGCCTCGTCGTCGTACGGCTGCCCCTTCGCGGCGGCCGAGGCGCGGGCCACGATGGAGAGGACCCCGGCCAACTGCTGCGGGCCCATCACGGCGGACTTGCTGCTGGGCCAGGCGAAGAGGAAGCGCGGGTCGTAGGCCCGGCCGCACATCCCGTAGTGCCCGGCCCCGTAGGACGCGCCCATCAGGACCGACAGGTGCGGGACCCTGGAGTTGGCGACCGCGTTGATCATCATCGCGCCGTGCTTGATGATGCCGCCCTGCTCGTACTCCTTGCCGACCATGTAGCCGGTGGTGTTGTGGAGGAAGAGGAGCGGGATGTCCCGCTGGTTGGCGAGCTGGATGAACTGGGCGGCCTTCTGCGACTCCTCGCTGAACAGCACCCCCTGGGCGTTGGCGAGGATCCCGACCGGGTAGCCGTGCAGCCGCGCCCACCCCGTGACCAGGCTCGTCCCGTACAGCGGCTTGAACGCGTCGAAGTCCGAGCCGTCGACCAGCCGGGCGATGACCTCGCGCGGGTCGAACGGGGCCTTCAGGTCGTCCGGCACGATCCCGAGC
Source organism: Streptomyces sindenensis (assembly GCF_014649035.1). Lineage (GTDB taxonomy): Bacteria > Actinomycetota > Actinomycetes > Streptomycetales > Streptomycetaceae > Streptomyces > Streptomyces sindenensis. The sequence continues at coordinate 47,023 of NZ_BMSG01000041.1, read as the reverse complement.
AGCTCGTCCTCGTCGTACTTCGGCGGCTCGGCGGGGCCCGGGTCGGGGTGAGCCTTGCGCCAGTTGAGCCGGGCGACGATCCGGCGGGCCTGCCGGATCGCGTCGTGCTCGTCCACGGCGAAATGGTCGGCGAGCCCCGACGTACGGGCGTGCATCTCGGCCCCGCCGAGGGACTCGTCGTCGCTCTCCTCGCCGGTGGCCATCTTCACCAGGGGCGGTCCGCCGAGGAAGACCTTGGACTGCTCCTTGATCATCACGGTGTGGTCGGACATGCCGGGGACGTACGCGCCTCCGGCGGTGGAGTTGCCGAACACGACGGCCACGGTGGGGATTTGGGCGGCCGAGAGCCGGGTGATGTCCCGGAAGAGCGCCCCGCCGGGGATGAAGATCTCCTTCTGGGAGGGCAGGTCGGCCCCGCCCGACTCCACCAGGCTGACGCAGGGCAGGCGGTTGGCGAAGGCGATTTCGTTGGCGCGCAGGGCCTTCTTCAGCGTCCACGGGTTCGACGCCCCGCCGCGCACGGTCGGGTCGTTGGCGGTGATCAGGCACTCGACGCCCTCGATCACCCCGATCCCGGTGACGAGCGAGGCCCCGACCGCGTAATCGCTGCCCCAGGCGGCCAGCGGCGACAGCTCCAGGAACGGGGTGTCGGGATCGACGAGCAGCTCGATCCGCTCCCGGGCCGGGAGCTTGCCGCGCCCCCGGTGGCGGGCCACGTACTTCTCGCCGCCGCCCGCCAGCGCCTTGGCGTGCTCGGTCTCCAGCTCGGCGAGCTTCTCCGCCATGGCGGCCCGATTCGACGCGTACTCGGGGCTGTTGGTGTCGAGCGCGGTGGGCAGGACGGTCATGCGGTCACCTCCGGGTCTTCGATGCCTTCGAGCAGCCCGACCGGGACGGGCAGCCGGCGCGATCGCAGCCACTCCCCCAGCGCCTTCGCCTGCGGGTCGAACCGGGCCTGGGCGGCGACGCCTTCGCCCAAGAGGCCGTGGACGGTGAAGTTCAGGGCGCGGAGGTTGGGCAGGACGTGGCGGACGACGGTCAAGCCGGCGGTCTCCGGCAGAAGTTCCTTGAACCGCTCGACGCTCAGTTCATGTGCCAGCCACCGCCAGGCAGCGTCGTCGCGCACCCAGACGCCCACGTTGGCGTCACCGCCCTTGTCACCGCTGCGCGCGCCCGCGATCAGGCCGAGGGGGACGCGCCGGGTGGCGGTGGAGGGGTACGGGTCGGGCAGCGGCGGTGGCTCGACTTCGGCCAACTCTTGCGTGATTCCAGATGGTTTGATGACCAGCCGGTTGCCGTCCGGCAGCACGGCGAGGTGCTCGGCCTCCGCCGCCGGTACCGGCCTGGCCTCGAACACTCCGTAGGGCGCGCCCTTTCCGGGCGGGGCGGTGACGTGGAAGCCGGGGTAGCTGCCGAGGGCCAGCTCGATGGCGGCCCCGGAGACGGTGCGGCCGACCGCTTCGGCGTCCTGGTCGCGGACGACGAGCCGGAGCAGGGCGCTGGCCCGCTCCTCGGTGTCGGCGTCGGCGTGGTCGGTACGGGACAGCTCCCAGCGCACCTCGGCGGGCGGGCGGGTGCCGCCCCGCTCCAGGGCGTCGGCGAACTGGTCCCGCACCAGCGCCGCCTTGGCCTCGATGTCGAGTCCGGTCAGGACGAAGACGACCTCGTTGCGCCAGCCGCCGAGCCGGGTCAGCCCGGCCTTGAGGGTGGGCGGCGGGGCCTCGCCGCGTACGCCGTCGATGCGGACCCGGTCGGGGCCGTCGGAGGTGAGCCGTACGGTGTCGAGGCGGGCGGTGACGTCGGGGCCCGCGTACCGGGCTCCGCCGGTCTCGTAGAGGAGTTGGGCGGTGACGGTGGAGAGGTCGACGACCCCGCCCGTACCGTCGTGCTTGGTGATGACGGACGAGCCGTCGGCGTGGATCTCGGCGAGCGGGAAGCCGGGGCGGCGGAGCCGGGCGGGGTCGTACTCGCCGAAGAAGGCGTGGTTGCCGCCGGTCGCCTGTGTACCGCACTCCAGGACGTGCCCGGCGACCACGGCCCCCGCGAGCGCGTCCAGGTCGTCCGGGCCCCAGCCGAAGTGGGCGGCGGCCGGCCCGGTGACCAGGGCCGCGTCGGTGACCCGGCCGGTCACGACGACATCGGCCCCGGCCCGCAGACAGGCGGCGATCCCGGAGCCGCCGAGGTAGGCGTTGGCGGTGAGGAACCCGTCCGGGACGGGCAGGCTGTCGCCCTCGACGTGCGCCACGGTGACGGGCACGCCGACCTTGTCCCCCAACTGCCGTACCGCGTCAGCGAGTCCGGCAGGGTTGAGGCCGCCCGCGTTGGCGACGATCTTCACCCCGCGCTCGTGGGCGAGGCCGAGCCCCTCCTCCAACTGGCGCAGGAAGGTGGTGGCGTAGCCCTTCCGCGGGTCCTTGAGGCGGCTGCGGCCGAGGATGAGCATGGTCAGCTCGGCGAGGTAGTCGCCGGTGAGGACGTCGAGGGGGCCGCCGGTGAGCATGTCGCGCAGGGCGTCGAAGCGGTCGCCGTAGAAGCCGGAGGCGTTGCCGATGCGGAGGACGGGGGCGAGGGCGGGAGCGGGGGCGGCCTCGGGTGCGGGCCCGGCGTGGGCGCTCATCGGCGTCCGTCCGGCTCCGCGCGGTCCGGTTGTTCCGCGCGCGGCAGCCGGCCCGGCCCCGGCGGCCCTGCGAAGGCCTGGGCGATGGAGAGCCACTGGTCGGCGTCGCGCCCCTCAGCGGTGACCGCGAGGTCGTCGCGGTGGGCGCGCTGGGTGACCAGGAGGCAGAAGTCGAGGAGCGGCCCGGTGACGCGCTGGTCGGCGTCCTGTGGCCCGTACGCGATCATCTCGCCGTCCGCCGCGTGGAGTTCGACGCGGAACTCCCCGTCGGGCGCGGTGATGCCGCGTACCGCGTAGGCGTAGTTCCGGGCCCGGACGCCGATCCGCGCCACATGGCGCAGCCGGGCGGTCGGGGCCCGGGTGACGCCCAGGGCGTCGGCGATGTCCTGGCCGTGGGCCCAGGTCTCCATGAGCCGGGCGGTCGCCATGGACGCGACGCTCATCGGCGGCCCGTACCAGGGGATCCGGGTGCCGTCCGGGGCGTCGCGAAGGACCTTGTCGAGCCGGGCCCGGCCCTCCCGCCAGCGGGCGAGCAGGGCGTTTGGGGCGTGGGAGGCGACCAGGGCGTCGGCCGCCTCGTCGACGAAGGAGTCGGGGGCGGCCAGGGCCTTGGCCACCTCGTCGCCGAACCGGTCCGGCTCGGTGGCCGCCAGCAGCGCGACCTCGTCGGTCCAGCTGAGGTGGGCGATCTGGTGGGCGACGGTCCACCGCGCGGCGGGCGTCGGTCCGCGCCAGCCCGCGATGTCCAACTCCCCCACCAGTGCGTCGAGTTCGTCGCTCTCTTCGCGCAGATCGTCGATCACGGCTACGACAGCGGACACGTGCGCTCCCCTCGGGACCGGGTGTGGTGCCGAGGAGCATGGCAGCGCACCGGGAAACAATCAAGCACGCTTGCATGATTTTCTGCCCGCCCGGATTCCCGTTCCGGGCGCGGCCCGCCCCCGGGGCGCGTTAGCCTCCGTCGATGACTGCCGAAACCCGCCCGGTGACCGTCCTGTTCGAGGCCGGCAAGCTGATCCTGGAGCTCCACCACGACGCGGAGGGCGCGTACCACGCCTTTCCCGGTGGGCGCCCCGGGGCTGCTGCCGCACCACGCGTCGCCCTGTCCCTGGCGGAGGCCCTGCACGCCCGCATCCGGCCCGCCGGGACGGCGGAGACGGTGCTGCGCGCCTGGGCGCGGGGCGCGGCGCCGCGGGGTCCGGTGGCCCTGGCCGATCCTGCGGCGGTCCCGCCGGTACGGGTGCGGGCCGGGGCGGTCGTCATCCGCGACGGGGCCGTGCTGCTGATCCGGTTCACCGAGGCGGACGGCGGGTCGAACTACGAGATTCCGGGCGGCGGGGTCGAGGCGGGCGAGACGCTGGAAGCGGCCGTTCTGCGGGAGCTGGGGGAGGAGACCGGCCTGGCCGGGACCGTCGGGCCCGAGCTCGCCCGGGTCTGGAAGGACGGCCGGCACGAGCACTACTTCCTCGTGTCCGCGACCGGCGAGGTCGGCCCGCCCGAGACGCTGGACAACTACGGCGGCGCCCCGGTCTGGGTACCGGTGGAGCGCCTGCCCGCCACCCCGCTGTGGCCCCGGCGGCTGTCCTGGCGCATCGACCACTGGTACCGGACGGGGTGGCCCGAGCGCCCGGCGGAACTGGCCGACTCCATCACGGAGCTGGGGCCGCCGTGCGGGTGGTGAGGGGTGCGCGTCCGGCCCGTGGTTTACCACCCTGCCCTACGTAGGGCAGGGTGGTAAATTGGACAGCATGATAAAGACGACCGTGTATCTTCCGGACGAATTGGAAGTACGACTGGACGCCGAGTCGTCCGCGACCGGCGTCAGCAAGGCCGAGCTCATCCGGCGTGGCATTGCCATGCTGCTGGACAGCGCGGAGCGACCGAAGCGAAGCCGTGAGCTGCCTGTTTTCGACAGCGGACTCTCCCGCACACCCGAAGAGATGGACGACGCCGTCTACGCGCACATCAAGGAACGGGCCGCACGCCGTTGATCATCGTCGCCGACACCTCGGCCCTCTACGCCGCTTTCGACGCCGCCCAGACCGAGCACGCCGCGGCGGCCAGAATCCTGGAGCACGAGCGGCTGGCGATCTCCCCTCTCGTCGTCACCGAACTGGATCACCTGGTCCACCGCGACCTGGGGTTCCCGGCGGCGCTGCAGGTGATGGAGGCGCTGAACTCCCGCATGGACGACGGGCAGTACCGCCTCGCCGAGCTCAAGCTCACGGATTTGCACAGCGCTCATGAGGTCCGGCGGAAGCACGAAGGCCTGGGGCTCGACCTGGCCGACGCCGTCGGAGTGGTCCTGGCCGACCGCTACCGGACAGATCGCATCTTCACCCTCGACCAGCGCGACTTCCGCGCGATGTCACCGCTGACTCCCGGGCTGGACTCCTTCCGGATCCTGCCCGCCGACTGCTGAGGCCTCTCCCGCCCCCGGCGACCGCGCCTCACGCCTCGCGCCGTGGCGCCGACCCCGACCGGCTGCGCACCGCGCCGATGCTCGCCCCGATGACCAGGGCGATGGCGAGGGCGTCCGTCGTGGAGAGGGCCTGGTCCAGGATCAGGAAGCCCGCACCGGCGGCGATGGCCGGCTCCAGGCTCATCATCACGGCGAACGTGGGCGCGGGCAGCCGGCGCAGGGCCATCAGCTCCAGGGTGTACGGAAGGACCGAGCTGAGGACCGCCACCGCCGCGCCGAGCGCCACCGTGGACGGGACCGTGAGCTTCGCCCCGGACTCGATGATGCCGAGCGGCAGCGAGAGGACCGCCGCGACCACCATGGCCAGCGCGAGCCCGTCCGCCTGCGGGAAACGGCGGCCGGTGCGGGCGCTGAACACGATGTACGCCGCCCACATCGCCCCGGCCCCCAGGGCGAAGGCCGCGCCGAGCGGGTCGAGGCGGTCGAAGCCGCCGCCGCCCAGCAGGACCACGCCGACGAGGGCGAGCCCGGCCCACAGGACGTTGATCAGGCGGCGGGAGGCGAAGACCGAGAGGGCGAGGGGGCCCAGCACCTCCAGGGTGACGGCGATACCGAGCGGAATCCGGTCCAGCGCCAGGTAGAAGAGCGTGTTCATGCCGCCCATCGCGAGGCCGAAGGCCAGCACCGTGCCCCAGTCGGCACGCGAGTGGCCGCGCAGCTTCGGGCGGCAGACCACCAGCAGGATCAGCGCGGCGGCGGCCAGCCGCAGGGTGACGACGCCCAGCGCGCCCGCCTTCGGCATCAGCAGCGCCGCGACGGCCGAGCCGAACTGGACGGACAGGCCACCGGCGACCACCAGGGCGATCGGCGCCAGCGCCGCCCGGCGGTCGGCCCAGGACCGTCCGGTGCCTTCGAGTGCCGTCACCGCTTCGGGTACGGCGACGGCTGCGGCGGCCGGTTCGGCGGCGCTGCGCTGATCGTTCACGGGGGCCTTCCGGACTGAGCGAGTAGGTGACGATTAGGTGCAGTGCAGTGCAGTGCATTGCTGTGCTGTGCATTGCATTGCAGTGCATTGCAGTGCATTGCAGTGCACTGCAATGGACTGGACGGTACAGGATGCGGAACTCCGTCCGCCATGGGTTTCCCTTCACGGTAAAGACGCCCGCGCGTTCCGTGAAATGCCCATCACGCTCTCGTTATGCTTCCCGCGCATGAACGAGGAACCCTCCCCCGGCCGCCCCGTGGAACTCCGGCATCTGCGGGCCTTCCTGGCGGTCGCCGACGAGCTCAACATCACGCGCGCCGCCGCCCGCCTCCGGCTGACCCAGCCCGCCGTGTCCCGCACCCTCGCCGCACTGGAGCGGCACCTCGGAGTCCGGCTCGTCGACCGCTCCACCCATCACCTCGCCCTCACCCCCGACGGCCTCGCCTTCCGCGACAAGGCCGCCGCCGCGGTCGCCGCCTTCGACGAGGCGCTCGACTCGGGACGGTTGCGCACCTGGCCGCTGCGGCTCGGGCACGCCTGGTCCGCGTTCGGGCCGCACACCACACCGCTGCTGCGGACCTGGCAGGAGCGGTTCCCGGGCACCCCGCTGGAACTGCTCCGGATCGACGACCGCACCGCCGGACTGGCCCGGGGCGAGGTCGACGCGGCGCTGCTGCGCGGGCCGGTGGACGCGCCGGGGCTGGTCACCGAAGTGCTGTTCACCGAGGTGCGGGTGGCGGCGGTGACGGCGGACGGGCCGCTCGCGGCGCGCCCCTCGCTCGTACTCGCCGACCTCGCGGACGGCCCCGTCGTCCTGAACACCGTCTCCGGCACCACCACCGTGGACCTCTGGCCGCCGCACGCCCGCCCGGCCGCCACGCTCACCGTCGGCAACACCGACGACTGGCTCACCGCCATCGCCGCCGGCCGCGGCAGCGGGGTGTCCACGACGTCGACCGCGGAGCTGCATCCGCACGCGGGGGTCGCCTACGTCCCGCTCGACGACGCTCCGGGCGTCCCGGTCCTGCTCGCCCGCCGTGACGCGCCGGGCCACCCGGCCCTCCCTCAACTGGCCTCCCTGGCCCGCGAGATCGTCGCCCGGAGGCCATGACGCCGAGAAGGGGCCGACCCTTCAGACACGCTTCGGCGCACCCTCCCCCGCACCCTCCCCCATGGCCTCCGCGACGACCTCCGCCAGATGCCGGGCCCGCCGCCCGGCCAGCTGGTCGAGCTGCGTACGGCAGGAGAAGCCGTCCGCGAGGAGTTCCGCCCCCGGTTCCGCCTCCCGTACGGCGGGGAGCAGCCGTTCCTCCGCGCAGGCGACCGACACCTCCCAATGGCCCTTCTCGAAGCCGAAGTTTCCCGCGAGCCCGCAGCAGCCGCCGCTGAGTTCGCCGGTCAGGCCCAGCCGTTCGCGCAGTCGCCCCTCCGCCGCTTCACCGAGGACCGCGTGCTGGTGGCAGTGCGTCTGACCGACGGCCGGGCGGTCCAGGCGGGGCGGCGTCCAGTCGGGGGCGTACTCCTCCACGTACTGGGCGAACGTCCGCACTGCCGAGGCGAGTTCGGCGGCGCGCGGGTCGTCGGGGAGGAGTTCGGGCAGATCGGTGCGGAGGGTGGCGGCGCAGCTCGGCTCCAGGACGACGAGCGGCTGCCCGGGGAGGAGGTCCAGCCGGTCCAGGGTGCGACGCATCACCCGGCGGGCCGCGTCGAGCTGCCCGGTCGACACATAGGTGAGGCCGCAGCACAGTCCGGGGACGGGCGGCAGCACCGTACGCCCCGTCGCCTCCTCCAGCACCCGCACCGCCGCCCGGCCGACCTGCGGGGACAGGTGCTCGGTGAAGGTGTCCGCCCAGAGGTGCACCACCCGCCCGGCGGAGAGGATCCGCGTCCCGCTCCCCTGCCTCCGGCGCAGCCACCGGCTGTACGTCTCCGTCGCCAGCACCGGGATCGTCCGTTCGGGTGCGATCCCCGCCAGCCGCTTCGCGAGCGCGGCGAGCGGGCGCAGCCGGGCGAGGGCGTTGAGCGGGCGGGCGAAGGGGGCGGCGAGGCGCAGCCACCGCGGGAGGCGGCCCATCGCGTAGTGGGCGGCGGGCCGGAGCCTGCCCCGGTAGTAATGGTGCAGGAACTCCGCCTTGTACGTGGCCATGTCGACGCCCACCGGGCAGTCGCTGCGGCAGCCCTTGCAGGACAGGCACAGGTCGAGCGCGTCCCGGACCTCCGTGCTGCGCCAGCCGTCCGTGATCACCTCGCCCGCCAGCATCTCGTGGAGGAGCCGGGCCCGGCCCCGGGTCGAGTGGGCCTCCTCGCCGGTCGCGCGGAAGGACGGGCACATGACGCCCGCGCCGCTCGCCTGAGTCGTACGGCACTTGGCGACGCCGACGCAGCGGCGGACCGCGCCCGTGAAGTCCCCGCCGTCCTGCGGATAGCCGAACTCCACGTCCACCGGGCGCTTCGGGAGGACGGCGAAGCGGAGATTCTCGTCGAGGCGGTCCGGGCGGGCCAGCATCCCCGGGTTCAGGCCGCCGTCCGGGTCCCACAGGTCCTTGAACCGGCCGAAGAGCGCCACGAGCCCGTCCCCGTACATCCGGGGCAGCAGCTCCGCGCGCGCCTGCCCGTCGCCGTGCTCGCCGCTGAGGGAGCCGCCGTGCGCGACGACGAGGTCGGCCGTCTCCTCGGAGAACCGGCGGAAGCGGGCCACCCCGGCCTCGGTGATGAGGTCGAAGTCGATCCGGACGTGGATGCAGCCGTCGCCGAAGTGGCCGTACGGGGTGCCGCGCAGACCGTGTTCGGCGAGGAGGGCCCGGAAGTCGCGGAGGTAGGAGCCGAGGCGGGCGGGCGGTACCGCGCAGTCCTCCCAGCCGGGCCAGGCCTCACTGCCGTCGGGCATCCGGGTCGCGGTCCCGGCGGCGTCCTCGCGGATCCGCCACAGCGCCCGCTGCCCGGCCGGGTCGGTGACGACGGCCCCGTCCACCGCGTCGGCCGCCCGCAGGACGCGTTCGGCGTGCGCGCGGGCCTCGGCCCCGGTGGCCCCTCCGGTCTCGACGAACAGCCAGGCGGCCCCGCGCGGCAGCAGCCCGGGCGGTTGGCGTACGAGGTCGGCGGCCATGCCCTCGACGGTGAGCGGGCCGTACGGGAGGAGACCGGGGGCGGCCTCGGCGGCGGCGGACTCGTCGGCGTACCCGAAGACGGCCAGGGCGCGGGCGCGCGGCGCCTCGACCAGGCGCACGGTGGCCTCGGTGACGACGCCGAGGGTGCCCTCGCTGCCGCAGAACGCCCGGACCGGGTCGGGGCCGCCGGGGTGCTCGGGGAGCAGCGCGTCGATGGCGTACCCGGAGATGCGGCGCGGGAGGTCGGGGTAGCCGGTGCGGAGGAGGGCGAGGTGGGAGGCGACGAGTTCGCTCACGCCCCGGGGGCCGAGGGACGCCCCCGCCCCGCCTGTGCCGGCGCCCGCCGGGCCGGTGCCGCTCCCCTGTTCCAGCCGCAGCGCCTCACCGCCGTACCGGATCACCGAGAGCCCCCGCACGTTGTCCGCCGTCGTGCCCCAGGCCACCGAGTGCGCGCCGCAGGAGTTGTTGCCGATCATCCCGCCGAGGGTGCAGCGGCTGTGGGTGGACGGGTCGGGGCCGAAGGTCAGTCCGTGGGGTGCGGCGGCGGCCCGCAGGTCGTCCAGGATCACCCCGGGCTGGACGACGGCGGTGCGGGCGGCGGGGTCCAGGTCGAGGATCGTCCGCAGATGGCGGGTGAGGTCGAGGACGAGGCCGGTGCCGGTGGCCTGTCCGGCGATGGACGTGCCGCCGCCACGCGGGACGACCGGCACCCCGTACTCCTGGCAGACGGTCAGCGCGGCCGCGATGTCGTCGGCGTCGTGCGGGGCGAGCACGCCGAGGGGGACGCGTCGGTAGTTGGACGCGTCCATCGTCGTCAACGCCCTGGCGGTGGGCCCGAAGTCGCTCGCCCCGCGCACGGCGGAGCGCAGCGCGGCGACGAACGCCGGGGAGGCCGCGGCGGGCGGTCCGGAATGCGGTCGATGTTGTTCGGCCATTCCTTCAGCATGCCGTCGGTGCAGATGAACTCTTGGGATGCGCACGGATGAAAGCGCACAAGTAGCTCAAAAAAGCCCACAAGATCTTCCCAAACAGACCGTCAAGTCTCCTATAGTGACCAAGACTTGCGCAGGAACTATCAGTTCCAGTTGTGCAGGATCGCCCGTACCCGTGACGAAGTGTCCTGAATTCGCCCCACTGCCCCGCACCGTCCGCCACCGAGGACTCCGATTGCGCCCCTCACACCGGCCCACCGCACTCGCCCTGCTGATATCGGCAGCCGTAACCGGCACGCTGACCCTGTGGGCCGTCGCCACGGCCCCCGACACGGTACGGACCCCGCTGGCCTGGGGCGCGGGCGCAGCCGCCGTGCTGCTGAGCGTCTGCGTGGCCGTCACCGTCCACACCCTGGGGACCGCGCGGACGCTGCACGCCCTGCGGGCCGCCGACGCCCAGCGGTTCACCGCCGAGACCTCGCGCCTGGTCTCCGCCTCCGCCGTCGAGGCCCAGCGCTTCACGGCGGAGACCGCCCGGATCAAGGGCGCGGCCGCCGCCGAGACCTCCCGGCTCGTCGCCGAGGCCCGCGCCGAGAACGAGCGGATCTCCGCGGCGGCCGCCGCCGAACAGGCGCGTCTCCAGGTCAGCGTCGACCGGCTGACGGCCCGTGCGACCCGCGCCGAGACCGAGCGCTCCGCGGCCGTCGCCGCCTGCGCCAACGCGGCGGGCCGGATGCAGGCCCTGGCCACCAGCATGCTGGCCGACCTCCGCGAGATGGAGCACCGGCACTCCGACGAGTCCGTGCTGGGGGACCTGCTCCACCTCGACCACCGCACCGCCCAGGCGGGCCGCCTCGCGGACTCCATCGCCGTGCTGACCGGGGCCCGTTCCGGCCGGCGCTGGGCGAAGCCGATCGTCATGGAGTCGATCCTGCGCGGCGCGATGGGCCGGATCGGCAGCTACCAGCGGGTCCGCCTCCACTCCACCAGCGATGTCGCGATCGCCGGTCACGCGGCCGAGGGCGTCATGCACGCGCTCGCCGAGCTCCTCGACAACGCTGCCAACTTCTCGCCGCCCACCGCCGAGGTGCACGTGTACGTGGAGGAGGTCCCGGCGGGCATCGTCATCACCGTCGAGGACAGCGGGCTCGTCATGAGCGAGGTGCAGCTGCGCCGCGCCGAGCGGGCGGTCTCCGCCGACCACCAGGACCTCACCAACCTCTCCGGCACCCGCCTCGGGCTCGCGGTCGTCGGCCGGCTGGCCCGTAAGCACGGCCTGACCGTCTCGTTCCGGCCGTCCGCACGCGGCGGCACGGGCGCGCTGATGATGCTCCCTCAGGAGCTGATCTCCCGCGCGGTCGCGGCGGCCCCGGTGGCACCGGCAGCCCCGGCCGAGACGCCGGCCCGGGCGGCCACCGTGACCGACACCGCCCCGGCCCCGGCCCCCGTGGACACCGCCCCCGCCGAGCCCGAGCCCTCGCACACCTCGGCCGCCGGAACGGGCCCCGCCGACGCCGCTCCCGCGGCCCGGCCCCTCGCCACGGACGAGGCTCCCACGCCCCTGACCCCGGCGGCGGAGTCCGAGTCCGTCTCCGAGTCCACCGGCAGCGTGCCCGAGTTCGGCGAGAGCGGGCTGCCCAAGCGCCGCCGCGGCCGCACGCTGGCCGCAGCCGAAGCCCGTACCGGCCACGCCGCCCCCGGCGGAGCCGACTCCTCCCGGGCCCGTACCACCGACCCGAAGGTCCAGGCAGCGCGCTTCAGCACCTTCAGCAAGGCGGTACGAGCCAACTCCCCGCACCCGGAAGGCAACACCCGATGACCGCGACCACCGACGAGAAGCTCAACTGGCTGCTGGAGGGGCTGCTCGACCGCACCCCCGGTACCCGCCACGCCCTCGTCCTGTCCCGCGACGGCCTCAAGCTGTGCCGCACCCCCGAGCTCTCCGTCGACCAGGCCGACCAGCTGGCCGCCATCTCCGCCGGGATCCAGAGCCTGTCGCACGGCGCGTCCATCGAGTTCGGCGACGGCACCGGCGGCGTACGGTCCGCGATGGCCGAGTTCTACGGCGGCGTGCTGTTCATCGTCGAGGCGGGGGCCGGGGCCCACCTGGCCGTCGTCGCCGACGAGGACTCCGACGTGGGCCTCGTCGGCCACAACATGAGCGAGCTCGTCGAGCAGCTCGGCGAGCACCTCGTCGCGCCGCCGCGCGAACCCGCCGAGGCCCCGGCCGTATGACGACGGCACCCCGCCCCCGACCGGGCCGCGACGACGATCCGGACCGGCTGTACACCCTCACCGGGGGCCGCAGCCGGTCCGACTCCGCCGCCTTCGATCTGGTGACGCTCGTCGTCGCCGAGTGCGACCCGTCCCCGGGGATGCAGTCCGAGCACGTCGCGATCCTGCGGATGTGCCAGGGCCCCACCGCCGTCGTCGAGATCGCCGCGAGCCTGAACCTGCCGGTCAGCATCGTCCGCATCCTGCTCTGCGACCTGCTCGACACCGGCCGGATCAGCGCCCGCCACCCCCGTACAGCCCGTGTCGCGGACCGGCTCCCCGACCCCGACATCCTGGAACAGGTGCTCGTTGGACTCCGCAACCTCTGACCGCGCCACCCTGAGCTCCACCGCCGACAACGGACTCAAGATCGTTGTCGTGGGCGGCTTCGGCGTCGGCAAGACCACCATGGTCCGATCCGTGAGCGAGATCCGTCCGCTCAACACGGAGGAGACCATGACCCGCGCGGGCGAGGCCGTCGACGACCTCGACGGCGTCCATGCCAAGACGTCCACCACGGTGGCGTTCGACTTCGGCCGCATCACGCTCGACGAACGCTCCGTGCTGTACCTCTTCGGCGCGCCCGGACAGGAGCGCTTCTGGTTCCTGTGGGACCGGCTGTTCTCCGGCACGCTCGGCGCGGTCGTCCTCGTCGACACCCGCCGGCTCGCCGACTCCTGGTACGCCATCGACCGCCTGGAGCACCACGGCACGCCGTTCATCGTGGCGTGCAACGACTTCGGCGGCCCGCTCCACAGCGAGCAGCAGATCCGGGAGGCCCTGGACCTCTCGGACGACGTACCGCTGGTGGAGTGCGACGCGCGTGACCGGTCCTCCAGCAAGTACGTGCTGATCACGCTCGTCGAGCACCTCGCCGCGCTCTCCGCCGCCCGCCTCCAGGCCGCCGAAACGACCGCCCCGGCGGCGGCCGTGCCCACGGCGGCCCTGGCGGCGGCCGGCCCGACCCCGGAGCCCGCCCCGTGACCACTGTCTCCGGCTGCCCCGTCACCCACACCTCCGTCCCGCTGTCCGGGCCCCGCTTCCAGAGCGACCCCGTCCAGCTCTACCGGGACCTGCGGCGCGACCACGGGGCGATCGCGCCGGTCGTCCTCGACGGCGACGTCCCCGCCTGGCTCGTCCTCGGCTACCGCGAACTGCACCAGGTCACCGGCGACCCGGCCCTCTTCAGCCGGGACTCCGACCTGTGGAACCAGTGGGACCACATCCCCGACGACTGGCCGCTGCTGCCGATGATCGGGCGCAAGCAGCCCTCGATCCTCTACACCGTCGGCGAACGCCACAGCGTCCGCGCGATGATGATCAGCAACGCGCTGGAGGGCGTCGACCCGTTCTCGCTGAAGCGGTACGCGGAGGAGTTCGCCGACGAACTGATCGACCGGTTCTGCACCAAGGGCTCGGTCGACATCATCGCGGAGTACGCCAAGCTGCTCCCCGCCCTGGTCCTGGCCAGGATCTACGGCTTCTCCGACGAGGAGGCGCACCCGCTGGTCGGCGCGATCAACGACATGATCGACGGCCGGGAGCGGGCGCTGGCCGGACAGCAGCACCTGGGCACGTCGATGTTCCGGCTGCTGGCGGACAAGCACGCCGAGCCCGGTGACGACGTGGCCACCCGGATGCTCGCGGACGTGGGCGGCTTCACCGACGAGGAGGTCGCCCAGGACCTCATGGTGATGATGGCGGCCGGCCACCAGCCGACCGCCGACTGGATGGGCAACTCGCTGCGCCTGATGCTCACCGACGACCGGTTCGCCGCCTCGCTGTCCGGCGGCCGGCACAGCGTCGCCGAGGCGATGAACGAGGTCCTCTGGGAGGACACCCCGACGCAGAACGTGGCCGGCCGCTGGGCCGCCCGCGACACTCACCTCGGCGGCCGTCACATCCGCGCCGGCGACCTGCTGCTCCTGGGCCTGGCCGCGGCCAACGGCGACCCGCAGGTGCGCACCGACGGCTCGGCGCTGACCGGCGGCAACAACGCCTTCCTCTCCTTCGGCCACGGTGAGCACCGCTGCCCGTTCCCGGCCCAGGAGACCGCCGAGGTCATCGCCCGTACCGGTATCGAGGTCCTGCTCGACCGGCTGCCGGACGTGGACCTCGCCCTCCCCGCCGAGCAGCTCACCCGCCGCCCGTCGCCGTGGCTGCGCGGTCTGACGGACCTGCCGGTGCTCTTCACTCCCACCCCTGCCCTCGGCAGACCCGGAAGCCACGGAGGCCCCGCATGACCCGTATCGCGCTCGACCCCTTCGTCAGAGACCTCGACGGCGAGAGCGCCGCGCTGCGGGCCGCCGGTCCGCTGGCGGAGGTGGAGCTGCCGGGCGGTGTACACGTGTACGCGGTCACCCGCCACGCGGAGGCCCGCGCGCTGCTCACCGACAGCCGGCTGGTCAAGGACATCAACGTCTGGAACGCCTGGCAGCGGGGCGAGATACCCATGGACTGGCCGCTGATCGGCCTGGCCAACCCGGGCCGCTCAATGCTGACGGTCGACGGGGCCGACCACCGCCGGCTCCGTACGCTGGTGGCGCAGGCGCTCACCGTGAAGCGGGTGGAGCGGCTGCGGGCGGGCATCGAGGCGCTGACGAACGCGAGCCTGGAGAGGCTGGCGGCGCTCCCGGCCGGGGAACCGGTGGACCTGAAGGCGGAGTTCGCCTACCCGCTGCCCATGAACGTGATCAGCGAGCTGATGGGCGTCGACGCGGCGGACCACCCGCGGCTGAAGGAGCTGTTCGAGAAGTTCTTCTCGACGCAGACCCCGCCGGAGGAGGTCCCGCAGATGATGGCGGACCTCGGGACGCTCTTCACGAAGATCGTCGACGACAAGCGGGCGAACCCGGGCGACGACCTCACCAGCGCGCTGATCGCGGCCTCGGAGAACGGTGACCACCTCACCGACGAGGAGATCGTCAACACGCTGCAACTGATCATCGCCGCCGGACACGAGACCACGATCAGCCTGATCGTCAACGTGGTGGAGGCGCTCCAGACCCACCCGGAGCAGCGCAAGAAGGTGCTCAGCGGTGAGATCGGGTGGGACGGCGTGATCGAGGAGACGCTGCGCTGGAACACGCCGACCTCGCACGTCCTGATCCGCTTCGCGACGGAGGACATCGAGGTCGGCGACAGGATCCTCCCGAAGGGCGAGGGCCTGATCGTCTCGTTCGGCGCGCTGGGCCGGGACGAGGAGCAGTACGGCCCGACGGCGGGCGAGTTCGACGCCGCCCGCACGCCGAACCGCCACATCGCCTTCGGCCACGGCCCGCACGTCTGCCCGGGCGCGGCCCTCTCCCGCCTGGAAGCGGGCATCGCGCTCCCGGCCCTCTACGAGCGCTTCCCGGAACTGGACCTGGCGGTCCCGGCGTCCGAGCTGCGCAACAAGCCGATCGTGACGCAGAACGACCTGCACGAGCTGCCGGTGAAGCTGGGCTGCCCGTTCGGCGGCGACGCCTGATCGTTTCTCGCGGGTGACGTCCACGGGCCGGAGCGCATGTCTCATCGGACGGACACGGTTACGGAGCCGTGCCACCGAGGGACTACGCTCCGTCCCGTGGCCGACATCCAGATTCCCGCTGACATCAAGCCCGCCGACGGACGCTTCGGCGCCGGTCCTTCCAAGGTGCGGACGGAGGCGCTCGACGCGCTGGCCGCCACCGGCACCTCCCTCCTCGGTACGTCCCACCGCCAGGCCCCGGTCAAGAACCTGGTCGGCGAGGTGCGGGACGGTGTGCGCGCGCTCTTCTCCCTGCCCGAGGGTTACGAGGTCATCCTCGGCAACGGCGGCTCCACCGCCTTCTGGGACGTGGCGACGCACGGTCTGATCGACTCGAAGTCCCAGCACCTGAACTTCGGCGAGTTCTCGTCGAAGTTCGCCAAGGCCGCGAAGCTCGCGCCCTGGCTGTCCGACCCGACCGTCATCGCCTCCGACCCGGGCACCCACCCGGAGCCGCGGGCCGAGGCGGGGGTGGACGTCTACGCCTTCACCCACAACGAGACCTCGACGGGTGTCGCGGCGCCGGTCAAGCGCGTCGCGGGCGCCGACGAGGGCGCGCTCGTCCTGGTGGACGCCACCTCGGGCGCGGGCGGCCTGCCGGTCGACATCACCGAGTCCGACGTCTACTACTTCGCCCCGCAGAAGTCCTTCGCCTCCGACGGCGGCCTGTGGATCGGCGTGTTCTCCCCGGCGGCGCTGGAGCGCGCGGCCCGGATCCACGCCTCGGGCCGGCACATCCCGGAGTTCTTCTCGCTGCCGACGGCGATCGACAACTCGCTGAAGAACCAGACGTACAACACCCCGGCGCTGTCCACCCTCTTCCTGCTGAACGAGCAGTTGAAGTGGATGAACACCCAGGGCGGCCTGGACTTCACGACGGGCCGCACGGCCGCGTCCTCGGGCCACCTCTACGGCTGGGCCGACGAGTCGAAGTACGCCACCCCGTTCGTCACGGACCCGGCGAAGCGCTCGCAGGTCATCGGCACGATCGACTTCGCGGACGAGATCGACGCGGCGGCGGTCGCCAAGGTGCTGCGCGCCAACGGCATCGTGGACACCGAGCCGTACCGCAAGCTGGGCCGCAACCAGCTGCGCGTGGCGATGTTCCCGGCGATCGACCCGGCGGACGTGCAGGCGCTGACGGCGTGCATCGACTACGTGATCGAGAAGCTGTAGCGCTTCGGTTCTCCAGGGCTGTACAGCCGTACGGAGACGGCCCGGCACCCACGTGGGTGCCGGGCCGTTTCTGCTTCGCTCGACCGGGTGGCATATGCCAGAAGCGCGGTCTCGGGCAGTCCCGCCCTACGATGATGCTCTCGACACCAGCCCATTCCAGGAGGCCCGCAATGTCTGCAGCAGCAGTCGAGCACCCCTGTGACGATGAGCCGGAAACGCTGCTGGAAACGGCCAACCGTCTCATGGAACAGCTTCCGGGGCATCGCGTCGAGATCATCGGAGGCGTCATCACCGTGGCCCCACCCGCGGACGGCCCGCACGCACGCGCGCTCACCAAGCTCATGCGCCCCTTCATCTCCGCAGGTCTCGACGACGGCGAGAGCGAAGTCCTCCAGGGCGTCGGCCTCTGGCTCCCCGGCGGCCCCCAGGACTTCGCGATCCCCGATCTGGTGATCGTCGACGCAGACTTCGACGACCACCTGATCAAGAACAACAGCTACGACCCCACCTGCTTCCGCCTCGTCCTGGAGGTCACCTCCGGGAACTACCAGAACGATCTCCGCAACAAGGTCACCGCCTACGCCCAGGCCAAGATCCCGGTGTACGTCATCGTCGACCGCAAGCACGGCCGGGTCCACGTCCTGACCGAGCCGCTCCCCGCCGGCTACGACCGCCACGAGGTCTACGCCCCCGGCCAGCAGGCCCCGCTGCCCGCCTCCATCGGTGCCGAAGTCTCCCTGGACGTCGACGAGATCGTGCGGGCGGGCAGCCCGAAACGCTGAGGACGCGGGCGAGGGGCCGCCACTAAGGTCTCGCACATGAGTTCCCCTGCGCCTCAGGCGCCCCGTGTCCCCCACGTTCCGTACACCGGAGACGAGAAGGAGAGCCTTCATATCAGCCTCGACCGCCACCGCGACGTCGTGCTGTGGAAACTGGAAGGGCTGGACGACGAGCAGGTGCGGCGGCCCATGACCCCGACCGGGACCAATCTGCTCGGCCTGGTCAAGCATCTGGCGACCGTCGAATACGGCTGGTTCTGCGCGGCGTTCGGCCGGCCGACCGAGACGTTCTGGTTCGACACGGCGACCGAGGACATGACGGTCGGCCCGGACGAGACGATCGCCGACATCCTCGCGTTCTACGCCCGCGCACGGGCGGCCGCCGACGCCGCGATCCGGGAGACGGATCTGGAGACGACGGGCACCGCGTGGGACGGGCGGGTCGTCTCGATGCGCTGGGTGCTCATCCACATGCTGGAGGACCTGCTGCGGCACGCCGGGCACATGGACATCGTCCGCGAGCTGATCGACGGCGCGACGGGCAGCTACCCGGCCCCCGCCTGAACGCGCGCCCTCACTCCCCCGGCGCCGCCGCCAGCACCGCCCTCAGCGCGGCTATCCCCGCCAGCCACTCCTGATCCGCGCCGGCCTCCGCCCACAGGTCCAGGGGCTCGGCGTTCTTCGCGGTGAGGCGGTCCAGGGCGCGGACGGCCAGCGGGCGCAGGCCGGCGGGGAGCGGTGGCAGGGGGTTCTTCGGGCCGTACGCCGTGGTGACGGGGTCGCCGCCGGGGCACTGGGCGGCGACCAGCGCGGCGGCGGCCACCGCCTCCTCCCCGCCGTCCACATAGTCCTCGGGGCCGGTGTCCGCCACGGCGGTCAGGACGTCCCGGAGCACGTCCGCCTTCTTCTCCGCCTCCGCGTCGTCCACCCGGCCGCCGAAGTCGGCCGCGGTGTCGTTGTCGAAGTGGCCGATGTCCCAGGCGCCCATGGGGTCCCCCTCAATCCGTGTGCCGGTCGGTCCGTCAGCGCCCGGTCAGTCCGTCGCGCTGATGTCCCCATCCTCACAGCCGCCACTGACAACGGGCCTGCGTGCGAGGACGAACCCCTGCGGCGCCCGCTCCGGGAACGGCCCGTCCGTCTCCCGCTCCCGCCACACCCGGGACACCACGTCCAGGCCCGCGTCCCGCAGCAGTTCGGCCACTCGCTCCGGCTGCCGCCGGTGGAAGACGAGCGAGACCTCCAGGTCCCAGGCCTCCGTCATCCGCCGCGGCTCGTCGCCGACCTGGAAACCCAGCTGTACGTAGCCGCCCGGCGCCAGCACGCGGTGGAACTCCGCGAAGGCGCGCGGCAGTTCCTCGTCCGGGACGTGGATCGTCGAGTACCAGGCGAGCAGCCCGCCCAGCGAGGCGCCCGGCTGACGGAGCTCCGGCTCACGGCACCGGCGGCGGTGTCACGCTCGCGGCCCACCGCCGCTCGCCGCCCTCCCACTCCCCGGTCGGCCCGAGGCCCGCCGCCACCGCCACCGCGGCGGACGCGGCGTGGTCGGGGTGGATATGGGCGACGATCTCCCGCAGACCCCCGGCCGAGGCGAGCTGCGCCACCAGGCCCTGCGCGGCCTCGGTCGCGTAACCCCGGCCCTGCCAGGGTGTCCCCACGACCCAGGCGATCTCCGCGCGCGGTCCCCGTACGGTCGCCTGGACGTACCCGGCGAGCCCCCCGCCCGCCTCCCCGTCCGCACGCACCCGGAGCACCCAGTTCCACCACCGCTCCCCCGGGTCCGGCGAACCGGCGCACTGACGCTCGTACCGGGCCCGCAGCACGGCCGGGGCCGGCGGCTCGCCCCCGGTGAACCCGTACAGCGCCGGGTCCGCGAGGACGGCCGCCATCTCCTCGGCGTACGCCGGTTGGAGGGGGAGCGCGTCGAGGCGGGCGGTGGTGAAGGGCGGCGGGGTGATGGGCAGCGGGGCGGCAGTCGTCGGCACGCTGCCCGACCCTACGCGCCGCGTGTCCGCCCCGACCGCCCTTTTCCGAGCCAGTGGCTGTTCAGCCCCTCACCGGCTCAGTCGCTGGAAGCGGCGGACCGCCAGCGGCAGGAACACCAGCGTGATCACCAGCGGCCACACCACCGCCATCAGCAGCGCGTGTTCCTCGATCCAGGTCCCGCCGCCCGCCACCCCCTCAGCGAGCACCGCGTATCCGGATGTGGACATGACATACCCCCTGATTCCGCTCGGAGAACGACAGACCGACGCAGATCCGCCACCCGAACTGAGTACACCGTACCCGATAACGAGTACGGTGTACTCACTTTGATTTCGGCCCACTACGCTGAGCCCATGACGAACGACGGAACGACAGCCGGGGCGGCGTCGAAGGCGGACGGGCCGGCCACCGGGAGCGGCGACATCGCGCGCAGCCTTGAGCTCCTGTGGGGCACCGGCGAGCGCCCAAGCCGCGGCCCCAAGCCGGGCCTCTCCCTGGACCGGATCGTCACCGCCGCCGTCGCCGTCGCGGACGCGGAGGGGCTGGCCGCCGTCTCGATGCGCCGCCTCTCCACCGAGCTGGGCACGGGCACGATGTCGCTCTACCGGTACGTCCCCGGCAAGGCCGAGCTGCTGGACCTGATGCTCGACCGGGTACAGGGCGAACCGTTCGCCGCCCGCCCCGACGAGCCGCCCGCCGACTGGCGCGGGGCGATCGACGGGATGGCCCGGGGGCACCTGGAGAACCTGCGCCGCCACCCCTGGCTGCTGAAGATCAACCAGGCCCGTACGGTGCTCGGCCCCAGCGCCCTGCGCGGACTGGAGCTCGCGCTCACGGGCCTGCGCGGCATGGGACTGCGGGACCCGGAGCTGATCGGCGTGATCATCGCGGTGAACAGCTTCGTGGAGGGCCTCGCCCGCACCCAGGCCGACGCGGCGGAGGCGGTGGCGCAGACCGGGCTGAGCGACGAGGCGTTCTGGGACAACCAGCGTCCCTACCTGGAGCGGGCCATGCTCAGCGGCGCGTACCCGGTAATGGCGGGCATGGCGGAGGACACCTTCAGCTCCGACTTCGACCAGTTCGAGTTCGGGCTGCAACGGCTGATCGCCGGGTTCGACGCGCTGGTCCGGGAGCGGGCGGCGGAACGAGCGGCGTCCCGCACATGACAGGGCGGCCGACCCGTGCCCCAATGGATATATGGACGCCAGCCGGGAGCTCGCTCCTTTCGTCAAGCAGTACACCGTCCTGCTGACCACTCGGCGCCAGGACGGGTCCTCCGTCGGCACACCGGTCAACATCGCCGTGGAGGGCGATCACGCGTTCATCCGCACGTTCTCCTCCGCCTGGAAGGTCGAGCGGATGCGCAACCACCCGCGGGTGGAGCTCGCCCCCTGCACGGTGCGGGGCGCCCCGACCGGACCGCGGATCAGCGCGCACGCGCGGCTGCTGCGGCCGGGCACGAAGGAGAACACGCACGCGGCACGGATGCTGTCCCGCAAGTACCCGATCGTGCAGGGCGTGCTGGTCCCGCTCGCGCACCGGCTGAAGCGGGACCGGACGCTGCACTACGAGGTGTGGCCGGTGACGGACGAGGACTGAGCGAACCCGGAACCCGGGGAACCAGGACCTCAGCCAGCCCCCTGCCCCCGCTTCCGCCGGAGCGCGAACCACAGGACGCCCGCCCCGACGACGATCGCCGCGCCGAGCCCGGCACCGCCCTTGCCGCCCTCCTCCCCGCCACCGCCGCCCTGGTCACCGGCCTCGCCACCGCCGCTCCCCGAGGGCTTTCCCCGCCCCTGGTCGCCCCCGGGGCCGCCGCCCTCCACCTCCACCCGGACGACGTCACTCCGCGCCCCCTCGGAGCCGAACATCAGGGCCGAGCCGTCCGCCGTGTACGTCACCGACTCCGCCTGCCGCTGGAACGGGGCGGCGATGGACCTGTCCTCACCGAGGCGGCCGTTCTCGAAGGCGTACTCGCGGGCGCTGAAGTACGAGCGCAGCACCAGCCGCTTCCCGTCGGGCGAGAAGGCCCCGTCCGTGACCCACGGCACCTCGTCGACCCGCCGGAAGGTGTTCACGCCCCCGGCGGTGAGTTCCGCCGGTCCTTCGTAGAGGCCGCCGCCGTCCTCGTTCTTGGAGGCGATGTAGACGCGGCCGGTCTTCGGGTGGACCATCAGCGCCTCGGCGTTGCGGGCCCCGTCGGCGTACTTCACGTCGTACTGGACGGCGTCGACGGTGGCGTCGCGCAACTGCTTCGGTTCGGGGAACCGGTAGATCCAGACATGGCTCCACGTACCGTCCAGGTTGTCCCCGATGTCACCGACGTAGAGGTCGCCGTCGGGCCCGATCGAGATGCCCTCGACATCGCGCGGCTCCCCCACTCCTCGCATGGTGATGGTCGCGAGGGTCTTCCCGGTCCGGGAGTCGACGGCGAAGACGTAGGGGCCGTCGTCGCTGTCGTTGTGCGTCCAGTAGACGCCGGGGTGGGCGCGGCTGGCGGCGAGGCCGCTGGACTCGGTGATACGGGGGTCCTCGATCGTGAAGTCACGGTCGGGCCGCCCGTCGTCGGCCACGGCGGGACCGGCCCCGGAGAGCAGCAGGAGAGCGGCGGCGAGGGCGGCGGCACGGGTGCCCACCGGGCCGGTCGGATACGAACGCATGGCCCAAGTGTCCATCGTCACGTCGCAGGCCGGAGCCGTGATCGGCCATGATGACGCCATGCGTTTCCTCTTCGTCGGCGATTCCATGACCATCGGGCGCGCCGGCGACTTCACCTGGCGTTACCGGATGTGGCGGCACCTGGAGGCGTTCCCCGGCCTCGCGTACGAGATCGTCGGCCCGCGCTCGACGCTGTACGACGCCGATGCGGACGCCCCGCTCTCCCACACGTACGCCGACCCGGCCTTCCCGCCCGCCGCCCGCCGCCACCTGTCCGGCTGGGGCGAGGGCTGGCTGCACATGGCCCCGGTGATCGCGGACGCGGTGCGCGAGGCGGAGGCGGACGTCCTGCTGGTCTCGCTGGGCCTGATAGACCTCGGCTTCTACACGGACGCCGAGCAGACGGCGGCGAACGCCCGCGCGTTCATCACGGCGGCCCGCACGGCGAACCCGCGTCTGCGGATGGTCCTGCTCCCGGTGATACCGAACATCCGGGCCGAGACGGACGCCCCCTTCGCCGCCTCCTGCGACCGTTTCAACGAACTGCTGGCCAAGGCGGTGGCCGACCTCGGCACCCCGCCCTCCCCCGTCCTTCTGGCCTCGCGCCCGCCGGGTTACGACATCCACACGGACACGTACGACGGCACGCACCCCGGCCCGACCGGCGAGCACCTCCTGGCGGCGGCCTTCGCCGACGCGATGCACCGGGCGTGGGGGCTGGGCGGCCCGTACGCGGGGCAGCCGGAGCTGGTCGGCGCACCGGTCACCGTGAAGGGCTGACGCGCCCCGAGGCCGGCTCCCCACCGAGCAGTCGTGGGCGAAGAACACGCGCCGCGGGTCGAACGCGGCCGGTTGGTCAGCCAGGGCCGATACGGCGGAAGCGGCGGCGCTCCCCTCCCCCCTCGTCCCGGTCGGCGGCGGGCGCCCCGGGGCGGGCCCGAGCGGTCCTCAGCCGCTCCGTTGCGACCCCAG
This sequence comes from Streptomyces sindenensis, assembly GCF_014649035.1. GTDB lineage: Bacteria > Actinomycetota > Actinomycetes > Streptomycetales > Streptomycetaceae > Streptomyces > Streptomyces sindenensis. Next base: position 23,610 of record NZ_BMSG01000041.1, on the reverse strand, counting down.
CATCGTCAGGGCCAGCTGGGTCAGTTCGCCCGAGACCTCGCCGGGGCGGGCCCGGCGGGAGCGGCGGGCGTGGTGGGCCATCAGTTCGTGGACCGTGCCGACCATCACCATCACGTCGACCCGGTGGTCCCGGTCCTCCGCCTCGCCCCGGTCCACCGCCCGCTCGGCCTCGCCCGTCAGGAACTCCGTCCACAGGGCCCGCCAGAGCTTGCAGTGCTCGTCCACCACGGCGCTCACGCCCAGCACTTCGACGAACGTCACGCGGGCCTCGCGCGGGTCGCTGGTGACGGCCTCCACGTACGCGTCGAAGAGCAGCCGGACCCGTTCCTCGATCGAGCAGTCGTCGATGCCCTCGGTCAGCAGGGCGCGCTCCGCCGCCCGCAGCCCGGTCGTCGTGACCCGGTTGTGGAGGGCGATGAGCAGCCCCTCCCGTGACCCGTACTCCTGGCGCAGCACCTCGACCGGCACCCCGGCCGCCTCGCACACGTCGTGCTCGGCCGTCGCCCGGTATCCGTTGACGCCGTACAGCTCCCTGGCCGCTTCCAGAAGTTGCTCCCGCGCCTGCGTGCGCGCGGCGTCCCCAGGCCCGGTCCGCTGAACCGTCCAGCTGTCCGCCACCGGTCCTCCTTGAGCGCAAGGTGCGGGAGAGGGGCCTGCGCGCCTCTGCACGAACCGCCGCCCCATTGTGCTCGCCCCACCGCCGTCCGGACGGCCGCGCCACACCCGTACGGGGTAATACCCGTACGCGGAAACGCTTTTTCTTTACGCGCCCCGAGTGCGCCCGCACACACGTCCTCTCCACCACGGCACCCCGTGTTGAACGCGTTCAAACAGCTCTGACACGATGACCGTGGCTGCCGCCCCCGGGCGGGCGTGCCGCACGTACATCACCGTGCGCGAGGGGGATTGACGATGGAGAAGTCAGGAAGACCGGCGAAGAAGCGGCTCTTCGGACTGTCGCTGCTGCTCTCGATCCTGGTACTGCTCCTGGAGGCGCTGCTCGCCCTCGTGGTGTCCGTCGTGTACGGCCTCACCCAGGAATCACCGAACGTGGGCGGCGGTTCGGGGATGTTCATCTTCCTTCTTCCCGTGCTCGCCGTGTTCGGGACCGTGATCGCCGGCGCGCTGTCCGTGGGCCTCGTCCTCCCCACCGCCTGGCTCGGCGACGTACTGGGGCGCAGGTTCGGCGGGCGTGAGGTGTGGTGGTGGGTTCCGGTGGTGGCGGGGGCCGTCTCGCTCGTCGTCGTCGGCGCCGTCGCCGCCCTGGCGGGCGGTGCGGGGGCCGGCCCCGTCGCCCTGGGGTGGTTCCTGACCACGGCCGCGCTCACCGTGCCGGCGCTGCTCTGGCGGTCGCGCCGGGAGCGGATCTTCAAGCCGGTGCTCCTGTGGGGCGTGGCGGCCATCGTCCTCACCGCCGTCCTCGGCGGCACCGGCCTGGCGACGGGGGTCCTCAAGGAGTACCGGCCGCCGGCGCTCACCTCGGCGGACCTCGTCGGTCGCTGGTCCGACGGACAGGGCGGGACGGTCACCCTCACGGCGGACGGGCGGGCCGCCGCCGTGGACCTCGACGACGACCTCGGCGGCTGGGGCCCGGAGGACGACGCCACGGACCCGGACGGCCCCAAGGGCGCGGACACCCGCTGCACGGGGCAGGGCACCTGGACGTACGAGCCCGGCGCGAGCACCTGGTCGCAGGAGGTGGACATCACCGTCGACTCGTGCGGCTTCGACGCCTGGAACGTCGGCGGCACGGCGAGCCGGCCCACCCTCTACCAGTACATCGGCGACCCGGACTCCGGGGACCTGTACGCGCTGACGAGGACCGACGGCGGACCGTGACGGGCCCCGGGCGGGGAACCCGAGGAGTTCCCCCGCCCGCGTCGCCCACGAGGGCCGCCCGTCACATTCCCGGTACGAGTCCTTCTCGACTGAGCCACCATCACCCGTCCAGAACGTACGGAACGCAAACTGGAATATCCCGTTCTCCGCCCTTCACGCCCCTTTTGGCAAGGCTCCCACAGGGTCGCAGCGGCCTCCTCGACCACACAGCGTTGTCACAGGCGCAACTTAGGCTCCCTTTATGCGTATCTCGAAGAACCTCATCGGGCTGGCCGCCATCGGCATCCTCGTGACCGGCTGCGGCTCGTCCTCGGGCGACGACTCCGCCCGCACCTCCGCGTCGGCGGACTCCGCCGGCAAGGCCCCCGGCGAGGAGGCCAAGGCCCCGGAGCCGGGCGCGGACCTCGCGGTGCCGGTGACCGGTCCGCAGGCCGACGTCGTCGCCTCCAGCTCCGACCCGAAGCTCAAGGTCCTCCCCAAGCCCGCCAACGGCGCGTCGTTCACCGAGAAGGTCGAGCACAAGCTCCAGGAAGACCTGCTCCGCCGCCTCAAGGTGCCCGGGAAAACCAGCGCGAACTGCCCTGACGGCGTGACCCAGAAGGCCAGCGCGGTCAGCATCTGCAACGTGACGTACGAGGGCGCGACCGTCCCGTACGAGATCGAGATCAGCGAGAAGTACAAGCCGGGCAGCTTCCTGACGTTCTACAACAGCACCCCGAAGCAGAGCATTCTGGTCGCCAAGGCCGCCTACGAGCGCCTCTGGACCTCGCACAAGGGCCGCAGCGACATCAGCAAGCTCTCCTGCGATGAGCTGCCGGTGGCCAAGGCCGTGGAAGAGGAGGCCGAGACCGGCCTCCACTGCCAGTACTGGAGCAAGTACGCGGGCGACGAGCGCAACGGCGGGTTCGTCAAGCTCGGCATCAAGGTCAGCCGGCACAACGTGGACTTCTTCGAGGTCCGCTGACGACCGCCGGCGGCTCCGGGCCCCGGGCCACACCGGCGCGACCGCTCCCGCGTGCGCACGCGGGAGCGGTCGCGCCGACGGGCGCCGCCGCCCACCGTCCAGGGCTCAGCCCTTGACGGTGAACTCCCCTCGCAGCAGCGCCTCGTCCCGCGACGACGGGCCCACCAGCAGCTCGAAGCGGCCCGGCTCCACCGTGCGCACGCCCGCCGCGTCCACGAGCGTGCAGTCGGCCGCCGGCAGCTCGAAGAGGACCTCGCGCGACTCCCCCGGGGCCAGCGCCACCTGCCGGTAGGCCTTCAGCTCCTTCTCCGCCCAGGTCACCGACGTCACCGTGTCGCTCACATACACCTGGACCGTCTCCAGCGCGGGCCGCGCCCCCGTGTTGGTCACCGTGACCCGGGCCCGTACGGTCTCCGATTCGCCGACCACCGCCGTCAGCACCTCCAGGTCCGCGTAGGCGACCGTCGAATAGCTCAGCCCCTCGCCGAACGCGAACGCCGGGCGCTGGGTGAGGTCCGCGTAGCGGGTGCCGTGCTGGCCGCGCACCTGGTTGTAGTACGTCGGCTGCTGGCCCGCGTGCCGGGCGAAGGACAGCGGCAGCCGCCCGGTCGGCTCGATCAGCCCGAGGAGCAGTTCGGCGATCGCCCGGCCGCCGAGCATGCCCGGGTTGGCCGCGTACACGATCGCCGCCGCACCGAGCGCGGAGGGCGGCAGCACCAGCGGCTTGGAGCTGATGACGACGACCACCAGCGGCTTCCCCGTGGCCGCCAGCGCGTCCAGCAACGCGACCTGGTCGCCGACGAGTTCGAGGGTCGCCGTCGACTTGCCCTCGCCGATCAGCTCGATCCGGTCGCCGACGACGGCCACCACGTGGTCGGCGGCCTCGGCGGCGGCGACGGCCTCGGCGATCAACTCCGCGTCGGGGGCGGCCGGGTGGACGACCTCGGGCCGGGGCTGCCCGTCGGGGAAGAACTCCCCCTCCGGGTCGGGCCCGACATCCAGGATCCGGGCGCCGGGCGCGTACGAGACGGTCCAGCCGGCGGGCACGTGGTCGCGGAAGCCGTCGAGGACCGTACGGATCATGGCGCGCGGCTGGCCGTCCGGGAGCCAGTCGGCCTGCCCGGAGGAGCCCGCCCAGTCGCCCAACTGGGTCTGCGCGTCATCGGCGTTGGGGCCGACGACCGCGACCGTACGGGGGCCTGTCCCCGTCGCCCGTCGCCCTTCCCCGCCGGCCTCCGGACCGCCCGCGAACGGCAGCATGCCGTCGTTCGTCAGCAGCACCAGCGAGCGGCGGGCCGCCTCCAGGTTCAGCGCCGCGTGCGCCCCGCTGCCGATGACCTCGGCCTGCCGGCCGGCATCGGGGTGGCGCGGGTCCTCGAAGAGGCCGAGCTCGAACTTGAGCGTCAGGATGCGGCTTACGGCGGCGTCGATCTCCGCCTCCGCCAACGCGCCCTGCGCCACCGCCTCCTGGGCGCCCTCGAAGAAGTCCGCCGTGGTCATCACCATGTCGTTGCCCGCGCGGACCGCAGCCGCCGACGCCTGCGCGTAGTCGGCGTAGACCTTCTGCTCCCACACCATGCGGCCGACGTTGTCCCAGTCGGTGACCAGGGTGCCGGTGTAGCCCCACTCGCCGCGCAACACCTCGTTGAGCAGCCAGTCGTTGACGGTGATCGGCACACCGTCCATCGACTGGTAGCCGAGCATGAAGGTCCGGCACCCCTCCTTCGCGACCCGCTCGAACGGCGGCAGGAACCAGGAGCGCAGCTTGCGGCGCGAGATGTCCGCCTCGCTGGCGTCCCGGCCGCCCTGGGTCTCGGAGTACCCGGCGAAGTGCTTGGCGCAGGCCAGGATCGCGGTCGGGTCGTCCAGGCCCTCGCCCTGGTAGCCACGCACCATCGCGGAGGCCAGCTCGCCGATCAGGAACGGGTCCTCGCCGAACGTCTCGCTCACCCGGCCCCACCGCAGGTCCCGGGTGACGCAGAGCACCGGCGAGAACGTCCAGTGCACCCCGGTCGCCGCGACCTCCACCGCCGTCGCCCGCGCGATCCGCTCCACCAGCTCCGGGTCCCAGGTGGCGGCCATCCCGAGCTGCGTCGGGTAGATCGTGGCCCCTTCCCAGAACGAGTGCCCGTGGATGCAGTCCTCCGCGACGAGCAGCGGGATGCGCAGCCGGGTCCGCGCGGTGAGCGCGGCGGCCTCGCGCACCCGCTCCGGGGACGCGTGCAGGATCGAGCCCGCGTGCAGGTCCTCGACGAGGTGCCGCACGCCCTCCTTGGCGTTGAGCTGGAGCATCTGGCCCACCTTCTCGGGCAGCGTCATGCGCCCCAGGAGGTCGGCGACCCGCTCCGCGACGGGCAGCTCAGGGTCGAGGTACGGCGGCTTGGGACCCACAGGACTTCCTTTCACGACGGTCACGACGGCCACGGCCACGACGGCCGCGCCCGCGAGAGCGGCACTCGCAGTACCGTACGCTCAATCCCGACCGGTTGGTAAGTATTCACCCCTGTGAGAATCTGGGGAGGAAGCAGAGAGGCGTGGCCATGGCAGCGGGTGAAGACGCGTGACCCCGGGAACGCAGCGCGGCTACGCCAAGGGCCGGGCCAAGCGGACGGAGATCCTCGATCAGGCGATGACCCTGTTCGGCGAGGCCGGCTACCGGGGCGCGTCACTGCGCGTCATCGCCACCCGCTGCGGCATCTCCCACCCGGGGCTCCTGCACCACTTCCCGACGAAGGAGGCGCTGCTCCTCGCGGTCCTCCAGCGCCGCGACGACGTGGACGACGAGTGGCTGGCGCTCGGCGTCACCCGGGGCGTGGACCATCTGCGCCGACTGGTGGATCTCGCCGAGCTGAACGCCAAGCGGCGCGGGATCGTCGAGCTGTTCTCGGTGGTCGCGGCGGAGGCCACGGCCCCCGACCACCCGGCCCACGCGTACTTCGAGGCCCGCTACCGCACGTCCGTCGCCAACACCGAACGCGCCTACCTCCAGGCCCGGGAGGCGGGCGAACTCCGGGACGACGTCGATCCGTCGGCCGCGGCGCAGCAGCTCATCGCACTGATGGACGGCCTCCAGATCCAGTGGCTGATCAGCGACTGCGCGACGGACATGGCGGGGGTGCTGCGGGCGCACGTCCGCGCGCAGCTGACCGTGGAGTTCTGAGGCCGAACCGGCCCGACGGCCGCGCTCCTCAGCCGAAGGCGACGCCCAGCAGATACGGGGTGAGGGTCAGCGTCAGCGCCAGCGACCAGTAGGGGCCGGGGGGCGCCGCAGCCACCAGCCTGCTCCGCATCCACAGGTTGAGCAGGGTCCACAGGCAGCCGAAGCAGGCCACCACCGGGACGACGATGACCAGCCCCGGCCACAAGCCGTCGTTCTCGGTCGGTTCCCGATCGGTCCACCCCAGCTCCGCCAGGGGCCCGTTGGACAGGACGTACCAGATCAGGAAGGCCGGCACGATGGCCGGGATCCCGAGCAGCAGGTTCGCCGCCACCGGGACGCAGGACTTCCACACGCGCTGACGCTCCACGATCCCCCCGGTTCCGGTCGGCCCCCGGCCGATCCTGTCGCGTCAGCTTTGCACGGGCCCGGCGCGCGCTCCCCCGCGCCCCCGCGCCGCCTCGCCGGTCGGACGCGCCGGCACGACGTGAGCCCCTGAGCCCCCCGGCCCCCCCGGCGGCCCCCCCGGCCAACAGGGCCAACGGGGCCAACGGGGCCAACGGGGCCAACAAGGTCAGGGGCTCACCCGCTCGATCCCTCGGCGGTCGGCGATCCGGGCCACGGTGAGGCAGTACAGCGGGGCGAAGACGAGTTCGGCGATCATGGCCTGCCAGGGGGCGTCGGCGGCGGTCTCCGTGCTGGCCAGTTCGCCGAAGCCGGCGGCCAGGCCGAAGGCCAGCAGGTTGTTCGCGACGTGCATGACGATCACGGCTTCGAGCCCACCGGTTCGGATCACGAGCCAGCCCCACCACAGGGCCGAGTACAGCAGCAGGAGGAAGCCGGAGAGCTCGCCGAACCCGTGGGCCAGGGCGAACAGCAGGGACGCGACCGCGACGGCGGGCCAGGGCGTACGCGCGACCCGGCCGATCACCTGGACCAGCCAGCCCCGGAAGACGTACTCCTCGGCGGCGGCCTGGAACGGGACGAGCGCCAGGATCACGGCCAGGCTCAGCAGGAAGACGGGCCACCCGGGGAAGCCGCTCCCCGACTCCCCGATCGGCTCGTCGTTCCAGGTCCACGCGATGAGCAGACCGATCTGCAGGACCATCAGCGGGAAGCCCACGGCGGCGCACCGCCCCAGCCAGCCCCAGCGCAGCCGCCCGACGACGGACGACACGGTCCCGGCGGGCCGCCGGCCCAGCACCCGGGCACCCCCCAGGACGATGGGTATGGCGATCGCGATGCCGACGAGCTGAATGACCAGATCGACGACGGGGTCCTCGAAGAAGGCGTCGCTGTCCGGGTCCGTGGGGGCCGCGTCCAGCAGCTCCGCGAGGACGATCCCGGCGATCCCGACGACCATGACGGCCAACAGGACGAGCCCCCCGACGGCCGACAGCTCGCCGATCCAGCCGAACCGTCCCCCGTGCCCGTTGCGCCCCTGCTCGTCGTAGCGCGCCCCGGCGGGCGCCCGCACCGGCCCGGCCGGCGGCCGGCTCCACTCCGGCGGCCCGCTCCACTCCGGGGGCCGGCCCCAGCCCTGCCCGCCCGGCTGGGCGTGTCCGGGCTGTCCGGGCTGCCAAGGGCCCCCGGGCTGTCCGGTCTGCCAGGGGCTCCCGGGCTGGGCCCAGGGTGAGGGCGGCGGCCCGTCGGTACGGGGCGCGCCGCCCGAGGGCGGCGGCCCGTCCGTACGGGGTGTCCCGCCCGAGGGCGGCGACCAGGGCGAGGGCGGAGGCGGAGGCGGATCAGAAGGGTGGCTCACATCAGCGATCCTCGGATGCCGTACGCCTACGGGTCAACGCCAGCCGTCCTCGCGGACCCGGGACGCCAGGTCGATCTTGGTGTAGGTCGGCCGGCCCGCCTCCTGGTACTTCGCTTTCACCCGGTCCAGGTAGTACTTCGCCGTGTTCGCCGTGATCCCGGCCCTGCGGGCGGTGGCCTTCAGCGTGAGCCCGGAGGCGTACCCCACCAGCACCTCGCGCTCCTGAGGGGAGAGCCGGGGCCGTGCGGGGCCCCGGTCGTAGGCCAGGGCGAAGGCCAGCTCCGGGGAGTGGGCGGTGCGCCCGGCCGCGATCTCGCCGACGGCTTCGACGAGTACGGACAGTTCCTGGTCCTTCGTGAGGAAGCCGTCCGCGCCGTCGGTGATGGCCGCGACGATCCGGTCCCGGTCCGTCACCACGCTGATCATCAGCACCCGGCTGCCCGCCGCCCGCAGCCGGCGGATGTTGTCGGCGACCGGCCGGCCGTCGCGGAGCATGAGGTCCAGCAGCACGACGTCCGGCGGCTCCCCGGGCCCGGCGAGCAGCTCGTCGACCGTGGCGGCGCAGGCGACGAGGTCCACCTCCTCGACGCCCGCGAACCATGACCGGATGCCGTCCCGCAGCATCCGGTCGTCGTCCACCACCGCGACGGTGATCACGCCGGCCATCTCAGCTCCACGCGCACGCCCTCGCCGGGTGCGCTGTCCACGAAGGCCCGCCCTCCGACGCCGCGCATCCGGGCGTACACGGAACGGTCGAGCCCGATCCCGCTCCGCCGGGCGGGGGCGGTCCGCACCGCCGATCCGCCCGAGGTCTCCGCTCCGGCCGAGCCGCCGGCCCCCTCCTCTCCGGCGCCTTCCACGGCGAAACCCCGGCCCCGGTCGACCACGGTGACGATCAGCCGGCCGGAGTCACCGGCGGCGGTCAGGAAGGCGTGCCCCGTACCGGCGTGGCACCGCACGTTGTTGAGCGACTCGGTCACGGCCCGTGCCATGGCCAGCGCTATCTCGCCGGGCACGGCGGGCAGCTCGTGATAGCGGGCGGACACCCGCAGCCCGAGCGCTTCGGCGGCGCGTACGGACTCCTCCAGCGCGGCCCGTAACTCGGAGGCCTGCTCACGGTCGTCCGCCTGCTCGACCAGCCTCCTGAGGTACGCGGCTTCCCGCGCACACCGCTCGCGCATCATCGAGGTGTTGGCGTCGACGCCACCGCGGGCGATGGCCGTCAGCGTGGCGAGGACGGTGTCGTGGAGGGCGTTGTGATGGGCGACGCGCTCCGCGAACCTGGCCCGCTGCGCCTCCGCGGCCAGCGCCCGCCGGTTGGCCGAGTCGACCCGCTCGCCCTGCCGGCAGAGGTACCAGGTGAGCACCCAGGAGACGACGGCGGAGAAGACCACGGCGTTGAGATGGGCGCCGGTCACGGAGGCGTCCGCCTCCACCAGGAGATACCCGGCGAGATGCGTGGCCACCAGGAGCATCACGGCCACGGCGAGCAGGCGCGCTCCGAAGGCGACCGCGGCCATGGCCGAGGCCGATCCGCCCAGGAGCATCACCCAGGCGATCGACTCCTGGGTGCGGGCCCCGCCCCAGGCGTACGCCCCGAAGGGCAGCAGGCAGCCGATCACCAGGACGTCCAGACCCACGGCCCAGGAAACGAGCCGCCGGTGCCGGGCCGCCATGAACCAGATGAGAGCGGTGGCCACGATCGCGGCCACCAGTGCCAGCCACGGGAACAGGCGGTCGCGCTGATGCTGCGTGACCACCGCCCCTCCTGCGGTCAGATGACTGCCGCGATACAGCGCGGTGGCGATGACCATCGTCTTCCGGGCCCGGTGCAGCCCGGTTTCGGCAGTGTCGATCCGGCGGCCCCCCTTGATCGCAACCCCCCAGAACGGGTGGTGCACCGGCCCCTCGGCACACCGCTAACGTCACCCGTGGCGATCAGGGGATCGCTCGCAGCCACGATAGGCGGACCCCGGCCGAGGCTGGTCGTGATTCCCGGACAACTCGGCAGATCTTTCGATATCCCGTTGCCAAAAAGGGATGTGACATGTCATCAACCCGCCCGGAGCCGCCCGCCCTTCTTCGGCGCGGCCCCGGCTCCGCCGAGGCCCGCACCGTACCGCACCGGCCAGGAAGGATCGCCCGTGAGCACGGACCGTGACGAACACGACAGCGGCAACTTCTTCGCCCTGGACACCGGGCTGCTGCCCGGCATCGTCGAAGGGGTGCTGCACCGGCGCGGCGCGAGGCGATGGCAGGTCGAACAGGGGGAGTTCTGGTGCTCGGTCCGGCCGCGCGGCCATCGGAGCGGCGAGCAGGGCTGGAAGCTGCACCTGTCGGCCACACCGCTGTCCGCGGCCCTGGTCCTGGCGGTGGCGGCCGACGTCCTGATCGAGGAACGGGCCTCGTTCAAGTTCGCGGGAGCCCTGGACCGGGTCGCCCTGCTGACCGGCGGGCGCGCCGACCGCGGGGGCGGCGGAAAGTTCATCACGGTCTACCCCGACGGGCCGGAGATGTTCCGCCGACTGGCCCGGCGGCTGCACGAGGCGACGCTGGGACTGCGCGGCCCGCGCATCCTGTCGGACCGGCCCTACGCCCCGGGCAGCCTCGTCCACTACCGCTACGGGGTGTTCGGCGGGGTGCTCACGACGACGAACGACGGGGACACGGACGTACGGCTGCGCCGTCCCGACGGGGGACTGGAGAAGGACCGGCGGCAGGCCTGGGTCACCACCCCTTCGTGGGCGCCGCCGCCGTTCCCGGAGCCGAGCACTTCCCCGGGGGCCGGGCCGAGCCCGTCGCGGGAGCCGGACGTACCGGCGAAGCCGACCCGGACGCCGGGGAAGAAGTCCGTGCGCCTCAACGGCCGTTACGTGGTCGCCAAGGCGATCCGGCACGCCTTCAAGGGCGGGGTGTACCTCGCGACCGACGAGACCACCGGCCGGCAGGTCGTGGTGAAGGAGGCGCGGGCACACGTCGGCGTCCGCATGGACGGCACCGACCTCCAGGACACCCTGCGCCACGAGGCCGAGATGCTGGAGGCGCTGGCCCCGCTGGGCCTCACTCCGGCCGCGATCGAGCTGTTCTCCCAGGGCGGCAACCTGTTCCTGGCCCAGGAGTTCGTGCCGGGGCAGACGCTGCGCGACCGGCTGGTGGAACGCCCGGTCCGGGACCTCGCCACGTTCCTGGACCTCGGCCGGCAGATCGTGGACATCGTGGCGGCCGTCCACGGCACCGGGCGGGTGCTGCGCGACCTCTCGCCGAACAACCTCATGGTCACGCCGGAGGGCCGGGTCCGGCTCATCGACGTCGAGTACCTGGCCCCCGAGGGCGTCCCGGTCCGGCGCGGATACACCCCCGGCTATGTCGGCCCCGAGGTGTCCTCACTGCGGGACTACGACTTCACGGCTCCCACCTACGCGGGCGATCTCTACGGCCTCGGCGCGGTGCTGCTCCATCTGGCGACGGGTGTCGACCTGCTCCTGGCCCCCGACGACCGCCCGGTGGGCGACCGTACGGAGGCCCTGATCGCGCTGGCGATCGCCGATCGCCCCTGGGCGGAACCGCTGCTGCCCCTGCTGCTCGCCCTCTGCGCCCCGCTCCCCGAAGGCCGCTGGGAGCTGTCCCGGGTACGGAAGGTTCTCGTCGAGCTGACCGGGACCGAGCACCGGTCCACGGGCGGAACCCGGGCGACGGGCACGGGCGCCACCGGTGGGAGCGGCGTTCCGGCCCTGGCCGACGAGGAGCGCGAACGGCTGATCGCCGATGGCCTCGCGTACCTGCTCCGCACCCGCCCGGGCGGCGGCGGACACCTCTGGGACGTCAGCTCGTTCGGCGCGACCACCGACCCGCTGAACGTCCAGTACGGATCGGCCGGCGTCCTCGCCGTGCTCACCCGGGCCGCGGCGGCGGGCGCGGGACCCGAGGTCCGGCACGGGGTGGCGGAGCTGACGGAGTGGACGCGGCGGCGTCTCGCCGATCTCCCGACCGGCCGGACACCCGACGGAACGCTCCTGCCCGGGCTGCACTTCGGCCGCTCCGGCACGGCCTGGGCCCTGCTCGACGCGGCGCTGCTGCTGGGCGACGAGGACGTCGCCGCCGAGGCGGCCGCGCTGGCGCGCGCGGTCCCCGTCGACTGGCCCAACCGGGACATCTGCCACGGGGCGGCGGGGGCCGGAATGGCCCAACTGCACTTCTGGCGCACGACCGGTGATCCGGTCTTCCGCGATCGGGCGGTCGCCTGCGCCGAGGCGATCGTCGCGGCGGCCGAGGATCACCCGGCCGGGGTGATCTGGCCCGTCCCGGCCGCCTTCGACTCGAACCTCGCCGGGGCCCGCCACTACGGGTTCGCCCACGGCATCGCGGGCATCGGCGCGTTCCTGCTGGCCGCCGGGGCGGCGGCGGAACACGAGGGCTTCCTCTGGGCGGCTCGCACGGCGGGCGACACCCTGGTGCGGCTGGCCCGCGTCGAGGACGGCCGGGCGGTCTGGGCGGCCGGGGACCGGGACGCCGACGGGCCGGTGGGGCAGACGCACTGGTGCAGCGGCTCCTCGGGCATCGGCACGTTCCTGGTCCGGCTCTGGGCGCGGACCGGCGACGACCGCCACCGGGAGGCCGCCGTGGGCGCGGCGGCCGCGGTACGGGATGCCATGTGGCTCTCCTCCCCCGCCGCCTGCCACGGGCTCGCCGGGAACGCGGAGTTCCTGCTCGACATGTCCGCCGCGCTCGGCGACGTGCGGTACCGCGACCAGGCAGGGGAGTTGGCCGCGTGCATCCGTACCCGTGCCGTTCGGCGCGACGGCCTGCTGGTGGTGCCCGACGAATCGCTGGAGGCGGTCACGGGCGGCTACCAGACCGGTGCCGCCGGAACGGTCGGCATGCTGCTGCGTCTGCGGGACGGGGGCCCACGGCTGTGGATGCCGGACACCCCTGACCTCTTCGCGCCCGCCGGACGGCATCCGCGTACGGCGGTGGGAGCGCGATGAACCGGCGGCCGGAACGCATCAGCTTCCGTTTCTCGGCGCGGTCCCGCTTCGCCGCCTGCCTGGTGGCCACGGCCGACGGCGCGCTGGCCCCGGGGTGGTGGGACCTCGACGGCACGCACCTCCCGTACGCCGGTGACCCGCCCCGCTACCGGGAGGGCGCCCCGGTGGAGACCACCGCCACCCAGGTTCTGCCGACCGAGGACGGCGGGCTGCTGCGGCTGCGCGGCGCGGCGGGCTCCGGCCGCCACCTGCTCCTGCTGTCCCGCCCCGCGTCAGCAGAAGACGTGACCGCGGAGCCCGTGACCGCGGAGCCCGTGACCGGGGAGCCCGGGACCGCGAAGCCCGGGACCGGGGGCCCGGCCCCCGCCGAGGACCCGGCCGAGTGCCTGTCCGTCGAGGCGCGGGGGCTGCGCCTGGTGCCCGGCGGCCCGCGCGGCACGCTCGCGCTGGCGGTGGAGACCACGCACGACGGCCGTACCCGCGTCTGGCGGGTACGCTCCGCGCCGCTGCGGCTGAGCGACCCCGTGGACCTGCCCGGCCGGATCACCGCCCTCCTGCCGCTGGACGGAACGGGCTTCCGCTACGCCACGGACCTCGAAGGGCCGGACGGACACCGCCCCGCCTTCCTCGACCTGCGCGACGGGAGCCGGCGCGCTCTCCCGTCGTCGCCGGACGGCCGCGTCCACCGGCTGCTGCTGTCGGCCCCGGCCTCGGGGCTGCTGCTGACGGCGAGCGACCCCGGCGACGGGCGGCTGCGGATCGCCCGCGCCACCTTCGGCGACCGGCCCCGGCTCGACTTCCCGGACCGGCTCAACTCCCTGGACGGAGCGGTCCTTCCGCTGGCCGCCGATCCCGCGGGTGAACGGGTCGCGCTACGCGTCTCCCGGGGCGCGCAGGCCCGTCTCTTCCTCTACGACGTGGCGGCGGACCGGCCCCGGCCCGCCGCGCTGCCGCCGGGCGCGTTCCACCCCGTCGCGGGCTGGAGCGAGAGCGGGCTGCGTGTCGTGTACGCGACCCCGGACCGTCCCGCCGACCTGGTCACCGTCCCGGACAGCGGCGGGTCGGATGCTCCTTCGGCCACCAGCGGGGCCGTGTCCGCCACCCCCGGCGCCTCCGCCGCTCCCCACGCCCCCACCGAGTGGTTCGCCACCCCGTCCGGGCGGTTCGAGGCCGTCCGGCTGGGCGACTGGCGCACCGCGCCCACGGTCGTCGTGGCACTGCACGGCGGACCGGAGGCCCACTGGACGCTCGGCCACGACCCCGTGCTCGCGCGCCTGTCGGAGGCCGGGGCGGCCGTCGTGGCGCCCAACCAGCGCGGCAGCACCGGCTACGGCCGGGCTCACGCGGAGGCGATCCACGGCGCGTGGGGCGTGCCCGATCTCGCGGACCTCCGCGTCCTGGTCCGTACGCTCACGGAGCAGCGCCCGCCGGACGCGGAACCGCCCGTTCTCCTCGGCACCAGTTACGGGGGCTTCCTCGCCCTGCTGGCCGTGTGCGCCGACCCGTACGCCTGGGCGCGCTGCGCGGTGATCGCCCCGTTCCTGTCCGCGCGCGGACTGCGCGAGCGGTCGACGCCCGCCGTGCGCGCGCTGATCGACCGGCACGGCCTGGGCGCGCCGCCGGACGACGACCTCGGCCCCCGGGACGTCGAACGCCTCGCCCACCGCATCCGCGTACCGCTGCTCGCCCTGCACGGCACCGACGACCCCGTCGTGCCGGTGGACGAGACGCGCCGGCTGCGCCGGTCGCTGGCGGGAGCGGGCGGCCCGGGGCGCGCACCCCACGACTGCCTCGACATCGCGGGCGCCGGCCACCACCCGCTCCAGGAGCGGGGCGGGGCCGAACTCACCGACCGGCTGGTCAGCTTCCTGACGGCCGGGGTCCCGGACCGCGTCCCCCCTGAACTCACGGTCGCCGACGCGACCGTGCGACACCGCCGGCCCTCGGCGGTGTTCGGGCACATCACTCACGACGAAAGGACACCACCATGATCGACAACACCATGACCGTCGACGTCGACGAGCTGCAGACCCTTGAGGGCGAGGAGTCCGTCGCGCTGGCCGGCTGCACCAAGACGTGCACCTGGACCTGCACCATCACCAGCATCGAGCAGCAGTAGCAGCCGTGCGCCGGGCAGGGCCGTCCCGGTCCTGCCCGGCGCACGCCGTGTCCGCGCGTACATCCCCACGCGGGTGTCCGACGGATGCGCCCTCTTCGATTCCCGTCCGCACGACTCACCGCACCCCGTGCCCGGCCGCCCGCGCGGAAGCCACGGAGGGCCGGAAGGAGCGCGATGACGTCTCCCCAGCGACTGGTGTGGGACGCGACCGCCCGGACGCGTGGCTGGTTCGTCCTCGCCTCCGTCACGGCCGTCCTCGGGTCGGCCGGCACGCTGGCGTTCCCCTGGGCGATGGCTCGGGCCCTGGACGCGGTCGTCGCCCGGCGGGCCGCCGCCGGTCCCGTCCTCCTGTGCGCCGCGCTCCTCGCCCTCGTCGTCGCCACCGGGGCGCTCCAGACCCTCGCCAACGGGGGATACGGCTCCGGCACGGTGGCCGCCCTGCGCCGCTCCCTGGCCCGGCGCGCCCTGGACGCGGGGGTGCCGGGGACGGCCGGCTTTCCCGCCGGGGATCTCGCGGGGCGGCTCTCCGCGGGGTGCGCGCAGGCCGGATCGGCCGGGGTCACGCTGGTCACGGCTTCGACGGCGGTGCTGACCTCGCTCGGCGGGGTGGTCGCGCTCTGGCTGCTCGACTGGCGGATCGGGCTCTGCTTCTCGCTGGGCGTACCGCCGTTGGTGCTCATCGCCCGGAGCTTCATGAACCGCGGCTCGGGGCTCTTCCTCCGGTACCAGGAGACCCAGGGCAGGATCTCCGCCCTGCTGCTCGAAGCGCTGGGCGGGGCCCGGACCATCGGTGCGAGCGGCACGGCGGCGGCCGAGACGCGCCGGATCCTGGAACCCCTGCCGGAGTTGTCCCGCACCGGGCACCGGGTCTGGGCGCTCCAGCGGGACACCGGATGGCAGGTGGGCCTGCTGATCCCGGCCGTGGAGGTGCTGGTCCTCGGTGCCGGGGGGCTCGCCCTGCTCCACGGTGACATCAGTGCGGGCGAACTCGCCGCGGTCGTCGCGTACACGGCGCTCGCGATGGCCGCGCTGGACCAGCTCGACGCCCTCTTCGCGCTCGGCATGTCGGCCGCCGGTGCGCGTCGGGTCGCCGAGGTCGTCGACCAGCCGGTCCCGGCACCCGGCACCCGGGTCCGCCCGGCGGGCGGCCCCGGCACGGTGACCCTGTCGGGGGTGACGGTACGTTCGGGAAACCGGCTCGTCCTGGACTCCGTGGACCTCGTCGTCCCGGCGGGCACGGCGCTCGCGGTGGTCGGCCGGTCCGGGGCGGGCAAGAGCACCCTGGCCGCGCTGATCGGGCGGCTGCGGGAGCCCGACGCGGGCCTGGTCGCCATCGACGGCGTACCGCTGCCGGAGCTGACCCCCCAGGCCCTGGGCGCCGCCGTCGGCTACGCCTTCGAGCGGCCCGCGCTGCTGGGGACGACCGTGGCCGGGATGATCGCCTTCGCCCGCCCGGACGCCTCGCGGGAGGAGGTCGGCGCGGCCGCCGGGGCCGCCCGGGCGGACGACTTCATCACCCGCCTGCCGTGTGGCTACGACACCCCGCTCACGGACGCCCCCCTCTCCGGCGGCGAGGTACAACGTCTCGGCCTGGCACGGGCGTTGGTCCACGACCCGGCGGTGATCGTCCTGGACGACGCCCTGTCGAGCCTGGACACCGCCACCGAAGCACGGGTCGGCTCCGCGCTCGCTTCGGCCTGGTCGGACCGTACCCGCGTGCTGATCGCCCACCGGGTGTCGACCGCCGCGCGGGCCGACCTGGTGGCCTGGCTGGAGGACGGCAGGGTCCGCGCCCTGGGCACGCACGCGGATCTGTGGCAACGCGACGACTACCGGGCTCTGTTCGCGGCGGACACCGCACCGGAAGGTGCTCCAGGACACGACACGCATCCGCACACCCAGGAGCCGGTATGAGCGAAGCGGCCCCGCGCCCCATCGACCGGCACCTGTTCGCCGGGTTCCTGCGGCAGCACCGCAAAGCGGCGGTGGCGGTGGCGGGATGGTCGCTGCTGGAGGCCGTTCCGGCGCTCGCCTCCGGACTCCTCGTGGCCGCCGCCCTGGACCGGGGCTTCCTGGCGGGCCGCCCGGCCGAAGGCTTCTTCTGGATCGGGCTGCTCGGGGCCGCGATGGTCTTCCGCGCCCTGATGACCCGGACCCTGACTCCGTGGCTGGGACGGATCGTGGAGCCGCTGCGGGACGAACTGGTGACAGCTGTGGCCGCAGGGGCCGTGCACCGCGCGGCGGCCGGAGCGCGGGACACGGCGGGCGCTGGCGTGGCCCGGCTGACGGTCCAGGTCGAGTCCGTGCGGGCGCTGGTCTCCGCCCTGCTGCGCTCGGCCCGGCAGCTGGGCGTCTCCCTGCTGATGGCGTTCGTGGGCCTGGCCGCCCTGTCCGCCCCGGTGGCGGCGGTCACCCTGCCCCCGGTCCTGCTCACCCTGCTCCTCTGCGCCCCCCGCCTCCGCGCACTCGCCCGCCGCCAGCGCCGCCAACTGCGGGCCGAGGAAGCGCTCACGGCGGCGGCGGGGGAGACCTTCGACGGCATCCGGGACGTCGTCGCGTGCGGCGCCCGGGACCGGGTGGCCGACGTCCTGTCCGCCCGGATCACCGACCACCGCGATGCGGTCCGGGCGGTCGCGAGAACCGCGTCGGCCAACACGCTGCTGGTGTCGCTGGGCAGCCATCTCCCCCTGCTGGTCCTCCTCCTGGCGGCTCCGCGGCTCCTGGACCGGGGGGCACTGTCGGTGGGCGAACTGCTGGGCGCGACCAGCTACCTGGTCGGCGGAGTGGCTCCGGCCCTGCGCGCGCTCGTCTCCGTGCTCGGCTCGTGGGGCGTACAGCTCGCCACCGTGCTGGGCCGGTTGAGCCGGTCGACGCTTCCGGCACGGCGCACCCCCGGGCAGGCTCCGGGTCCGGGCGCCTCGCCCCGGGCCCCGCGCTCCCCGGACCTGTCCCTGGTGAACGTCGGCTACGCCTACGGGCCCGGAGCTGCACCCGTCATCGACGGGCTCTCCCTCGACCTCCCCGCCGGTTCCCATCTGACGGTCGTCGGGCCGAGCGGTGCGGGCAAGTCGACCCTGACCACGCTGCTGGCCGGGCTGGCCGAGCCGGACAGCGGCCGGCTGACCCTGGGCGGCGTGCCGGTGACGGAGGTCGACCGGGCCTGGCTCCACCGGGCGGTGACGCTGATCCCGCAGGAGGCGTACGTGTTCACCGGCACCGTGCGGGACAACCTGCGCTACCTGCGTCCGCGGGCCCGGGACGCCGACCTCCTCGCGTCCGCGACGGCCGTGGGCGCGCGGGCCCTCGTGGACCGGCTCGGCGGTCTGGACGCGCCCGTCGGCCTGGACGGCCCCCCGCTCTCCTCCGGTGAACGGCAGCTCGTGGCGCTGGCCCGCGCCCATGTGTCCCCGGCGTCGATCGTGCTGCTGGACGAGGCGTGCTGCCACCTCGACCCGGCGGCCGAGGAGCGGGCCGAGCGGGCGTTCGCGGCACGGGGCACCACGCTCGTCGTGGTGGCGCACCGCATCAGCTCCGCGCTGCGCGCGCCGCGCGTCCTGGTGCTCGACGGCGAACGCACGGCCATCGGCACACATGCCCAACTCCTGGACGAGAGCCCGCTCTACGCCGACCTGGTGGGCCACTGGGTGGCCGCCACAACCGCGTAGGCGCTGTGACAGACTGCGTCGACTGATTGGTCCTCACCACGTCTATCTGGAGTCCGGCATGACGGCACAGGCGCCTCACCCCCCGATCGACACCAGCAAGCCGCACTCGGCCCGGGTCTACGACGCGCTGCTGGGCGGCAAGGACAACTACCCGGTGGACCAGCAGGTGGCCGAACTCCTGCCCGCCGAGGCGAAGGTCGGCGCGCGGCAGCAGCGCTCCTTCATGAACCGGGCGACGGCCTGGCTGGCGGGCGAGGGCGTGACGCAGTTCCTGGACATCGGGACGGGCATCCCCACCGAGCCGAACCTGCACCAGACGGCCCAGGAGATCCGCCCCTCCGCCCGGATCGTCTACTGCGACAACGACCCCATCGTCCTGCGGCACGCGGAAGCGCTGCTGGTCAGCCGCCCGGAGGGCGTGACGGACTACGTCCACGCGGATGTCCGCGAGCCCGCGATCATCCTCGACGCGGCCCGCGAGACCCTGGACTTCGACCGCCCCATAGCCCTGTCCCTGCTCGGCCTCCTCCACTTCCTCCCCGACGCCGAGAAGCCGATCGACATCGTCCGTACGCTGACCGACGCCATGGCGCCCGGCAGTTACGTCGTCCTGTCCCACGGCGCGTCCGACGTGAACGAGGAGAAGGGGGAGCAGGCCGGGGACGAGTACAAGAAGGGCGGCATCCAGCTGGCCCTGCGGAGCCGCGAGGAGTTCGCCCGGTTCTTCGAGGGCCTGGAGATCGTCGCCCCGGGCCTGGTGAAGGCCCCGGAGTGGTTCAACAACACGCCCGCGCCCACGCAGGAGTTCAGCGGCATCTACGTGGCCGTGGCCAGGGTCCCGTAGCCGGAAGCGGTCTCGTTCGCCCGGATCTCGACGGCGACGCGCTCCCGCCAGGAGGGCGGCGGGGGCGCGGGGTCGGCCTCGGCGCGGGCCGACAGGTCGGCCCAGTAGGCGCGTTGCTGCTCACGGTGGCAGGGTCCGCAGGTGGTGACCCACGATTCGTGCGGCCGGAACACGTGTTCCTCGCCGGGTCCGTCGCAGGCGATGAGGGGCAGCGGCCGGGAGGGCGGCGACGGAGCGGACCACGCCCCATCCCCCGGGTCCGCGGCCTCCTCCGGGCGTGGGGGCAGCTTCTCCACCAGCCGGTGGGCCAGGAACCCGAAGGCCGTCCGCACCCCGTCCGCCGGCAGCGCGCTGCTGAGCGCCAGCCGCAGGTCCCCGGCGCTCACGCCCCGCCGCAGCCACTCGGCGGCGAGCCCGGCCAGCTTGCGGGCCTCCCGCACGCCGAGGGTGAGCTGACGGGCCTGGTGCCGGAGCGAAAGCAACACGCGCTCGGCGAGCTGAAGTTCTTCCCGCGAGGGCGGTTCCGGTTCCTCGCTCGGCGACTCGGCGTCCCCGGCCGCTTCGGTGGGTGGGCGGGAAGAGTCTTCGCCCAGTTCTTCGTCCGCGGGTAAGAGACCACCGGCCATCCGACCGGTCGGCTCACCGACGGTCGGAAAGTGCGCACTCGGAGCGGGCGACGTGCCCGGCACGCCGGACCCACCCGTGTTCGCGTACCCGTTGGCGGGGGCACCGGCACGGAGGCGCGCGGCCTGGTCATCGGTCAGCGGCTCGTTGCTGAACACCTGTACGGTGCGCCAGCGTCCCCCGGCGACGGTCTCCCGCTTCTCGTGCACGTACCCGTACGTCACGAGGTCGGCCTTGGCCTTCTGGTAGGCGCGCCCGGTCATGCCCAGGGCGCGGGCGTGCTCGCTCAGGGCCTTGTCGCGGGCCTCTTCGGGCAGCCCCTGGACGTACAGGACGAGGATTTTCGCGTCACTGCCGAGGCGCGGGTGGCGGATCAGCCCGTTGGGGGCCTTCGTGTAGCCCCTGGGGGGCGGGATAACATGCGACAGCATCGCGGGTGGACTCCTGATCCACTAGTGATGAAGGCCCTCGGGTTAGTGCTGTAACACTTCCGGGGGCCGCCCTATGCACCACTGGCGGCACAGAGCGTGATGACGTGATCACAGTACCGCAGAGAGTGGGCAGCCTCGCTCACTCCCTCACGGCGCACCCCGCCCGCAGCCAGGCCATCTCGTGCAGCAACGCGCCGTCCACGAACGGGTCCTGGGCCGTGGGCCGCGACCGCCAGTCCAGCGGCCAGGTGCCCCCGCCCAGCGCGGGCACCCCGACGAACGCATCGCCCCGCGCGCTCCGGCTCATCGCCTCCACACCGGGAGGCCAGCGGTGCTCGGCGGCGGCCCCGGGCGCGAGCAGGAAGTACATGCTGCGCTCGCCGATGCCGGAGCGGACGATGGGCCCGGCCTGGAAGTCGGTGAACTGCATGACCTCGTACGCGATCTCCTCGCCGAGCAGACCGATGGCCCGGACCGCGTCGAAGTGGATGCCGACATGGCGGAGGGCGTGACCGTAGGCGGGGATCCAGGAGGGGCAGAAGGGGGCCGGATCCGGTGAATTCTTCAGTTCCATGCGCTCAGCGTCGCGGCAGACACGTACGGTGACCAGGGTCACAAGCACGTTGTGAACAGTGGTGTACATACGAGGTGAGCCCGTGCACTCCAGTGAACAGCCGGAAAGCACCGCCGAGATGTTCGGTCTGCTGCTGCGGCACTTCCGGGTGCTGGCCGGGCTGTCCCAGGATCAGTTGGGCAAGCGGATCGGCTACTCCAAGTCCCAAGTGGCGATGGTGGAACGGGGCGCCCGACCGCCGACGGACGTCTTCGTGCAGAAGGCGGACGAGGTGCTGGGTGCACAAGGTGCACTGTTGGTCGCCGCACCGAGGCCGCCGAAGCAGACGGAGCGGCGCAACCCGCTGCCGGGCTGGTTCACGCCGTTCGCGGAGGAAGAGGAGAAGGCGTGGGCCCGGCACGAGTACGAGAACCACGTCATGCCCGGTCTGCTCCAGACGGAGGCGTACGCACGGGCAGTCTTCACGAGCCGGTACCCGACCTATGACGACGACGAGATCGAAGCGAAGGTCGCCGCGCGGCTCGAACGGCAGAGGCTGCTGTCCCGCAGGCCGCTGCCCGACATCAGCTTCGTCCTGGAGACGGTCGTGCTGACCCGGCCGATCGGCGGCCGCCGCGTCATGAAGGCCCAGCTCCACCACCTCGCCGATGTGGCGCGGCTGCGGCACGTCCGGATCCAGCTGATGGATCCGGACCGCGAGGACCACGCGGCGCTGGACGGCCCCTTCGTCCTGCTGGAGACCGACAAGCGTCAGCAGCTCGCCTATATCGAGGGGCAGGGCGGCAGCTTCTTCGTCACCGAACAACCGCAGTTGGGCAACCTGTTCGGCAAGTATGGCGTCACCCGGGCCCAGGCATACACTCCGGAGAGGACGCTGGAGACGATCGAGAAGATGGCAGAGGAACTATGAGCACTGGCCTCCACTGGTTCAAGTCCAGCTACAGCGGCAGCGAGGGCGGCAACTGTGTTGAGGTAGCGCTCACCTGGTCCAAGTCCACCTACAGCGGAAGCCAGGGCGGCGACTGCGTAGAGGTGGCTGCCTGCCCCCACACCGTCCACGTCCGCGACTCCAAGGACCTCACCGTCCCCGCGCTCACCGTCTCCCCCGCCACCTGGACGTCCTTCGTAGACTTCGCCGCGTCGTAGCGACCGGCTCGACGACGCGGGGACGACGGGGGGCACGCACATGGTCCGCTTGAGCAGAGGTGCGGACGGGGTGCTCGAACCGCGTCTGCGGCTGGGCGGCGTCATGGCGCGCGGCGCGGCGTACGGCGTGGGGGCTGCGATCTGCGTCGTGGCCGCCGCGTTCGTCGTGCGGGATCACGGCGTCCGCGTCGACCTGCTGGAAGCGACCACCTATCTGGGACTGCTGACCGGCGCGGTCTTCCTGATGGCCGGGCTGTTCTTCTGGGCGTGCAGCGCCGGTGAGATCCTGCGCTGGCGTGACTTCCTCACGACCACCGGCCCCCACGAAGTGGTGTCGGTCGTCGGGCCCTCCCTGGTCCGTGCCGGTGTCTTCCTGCTCGTGCCCGTTCCCTGCGCCTTCGGCCTGGGCCGACTCGTCACCTCGGCGGAGTACGGCTCCTGGCTGTGGGGAGGCTGAGCCACGCGGGCCGCCCTGTGTGCCGCACGACGCGGCACGCGGGGCTCATGGCCGCCGCCGCGCCGGTTCTCCCGCCCCGGACGCCCTCACGTCCTTCCCTTCGCGGTGAGGGCGTCACCTCGGTCGTCTATCGTGCGGCGGACCGCTGAACATGTTCGCAAGGAGACAAGGCGTGAGCAGCAAGCCCCCGCGCGGAGCCGTACCCGCACCCCCGGGCGAACTCCGGCGGCACATCGGCGTGCCGGACGCGGTGATGATCGGCCTGGGGTCGATGATCGGCGCCGGCATCTTCGCCTCGCTGGCCCCGGCCGCCCGTGCCGCCGGCTCCGGCCTGCTGCTCGGCCTCGCCCTGGCCGCCGTCGTGGCGTACTGCAACGCCACCTCCTCCGCCCGGCTCGCCGCCCTCTACCCGGCATCGGGCGGCACCTACGTCTACGGGCGGGAGCGGCTCGGCGCGTTCTGGGGGTACCTGGCCGGGTGGGCGTTCGTCGTGGGCAAGACCGCCTCCTGCGCGGCGATGGCGTTGACCGTCGGCTCCTACGTCTGGCCGGGCCAGGCGCACGCGATCGCGGTGGCCGCCGTGGTGGCCCTGACCGCCGTCAACTACGCGGGCATCCAGAAGTCCGTCCTGCTCACCCGCGTGATCGTCGCGGTCGTCCTGGCGGTGCTCGCCGCCGTCGCGACCGCCTCCCTGACGTCCGACGGGGTGGACGCGGCCCGCCTGGAGATCGGCACGGACGCCACGGCCACCGGTGTGCTCCAGGCGGCCGGGCTGCTGTTCTTCGCCTTCGCCGGTTACGCCCGCATCGCGACCCTCGGCGAGGAGGCCCGCGACCCGGCCCGCACCATTCCTCGCGCCATCCCGATCGCCCTCGGCATCACCCTCGTCGTCTACGCCCTCGTCGCCGTCTCCGTCCTCCTCGTCCTCGGGCCCGGCGGGCTCGCCTCCGCCACCGCCCCACTCACGGACGCCGCCCGGGCCGCCGACGCCGGCTGGCTCGTCCCCGTCGTACGCGTCGGCGCGGCCGTCGCCGCCCTCGGCT
>NZ_BMSG01000040.1 GCF_014649035.1 Streptomyces sindenensis | reverse complement strand
CCGACGCCTCACCGAAGACCTCAACCGCGAGTGATCAACGGCTTACCCAACACTTTCTGAGCCGCGCGCACCGACTGAACCTCCTCACCTCTGCGGCGGGTTGAGCTTGCGGAAGTAGGTCCAGCTGGTCTCGTTCGGCTCGCTCCACCGCTCCGGGGCGTGCGCGAACTCCGGGTGGCGGTCGGCGATGTAGGCCCGGGTGCGCTCGGGGACCTCGGTGTACGTGCCGAGCTTGCGGCCCCGGCAGTGGAAGGTGAGACCGCCGGGCCGCTGCCCCCGGGCCATCCACGGCAGCCACGGGGACATCCGGCTCCACGACATGGTGGCCGGAACACTGGGGGCGGGGCCCGCCAGATCGGCCCGGTCCGCGAAGAACTGGAAGAGTTCCAGGGCCTTGTAGGTGTCCCCCGCCGAGTGCTCCGGGTACTGGGCGACCGGCAGCGGCGACGGGTAGGCGAGCGGGATCTCCAGGCTGAAGCAGACCTGGTCCCCGAGGTCGGTCGTGGGGATCGGGAAAGGGCGCCACTTCTGGTTGGCCGGGTCGTTCCAGACGTGCACCACCGGGAGGTCCTGCCAGGTCTCCAGGATCTCGCGGCTGACGGGATCCAGGTAGAACGCGGCCTCACGGGTGAGCAGTTGGTACGCGTCGGGACCGGCCTCGGCGTCCTCGGCCAGACGGGCGACGTTGAGCCCCTCGAAACCGAAAACGCGCTGGTAGGGCTCGTCGGGGGCCCAGGAGTAGACGTCTCCGGACCACCAGTACGTGACCTCCTCGCCGTCGAGGGAGGCACGGGTGCGGGCGAAGGAGCGGAGCAGTTCCGCGGGGGTCGTCATGGGGACCACTGTGCGCGATACGGGCCGCTCCGCGCGATCGGCGGGCAGCGCGGCGGGCACGGTGAGCGCGGCGAGCGCGGCGGGGCTGCGGGGGCTGCGGGGGCTGCGGGGGCGATTCAGCCGGCCGAAGCCGCTGGATCCACCCGATCGGCCGGAGCCACCGGATCAGCCGAAGTCGCCGGACGAGTCACCGGACCCGACGGCTCGTCCGGCGGCTCGTCCGGCAACTCCTGCTCCGTCCACAGCACCTTGCCGTCCGGCCCGTGGCGCGCTCCCCAGTGGGAGGCGAGGCGGGAGACGATGAACAGGCCCCGGCCGCCCTCGTCGACGGTCCGGGCGTGCCGCAGGTGCGGGGCGGCCGTGGAGCCGTCGTGGACCTCGCAGGTGAGCGTGGAGTCCAGCAGGAGGCGCAGCCGCAGCGGTGGGGTGCCGTAGCGGACCGCGTTGGTGACGAGTTCGCTGACGATCAGCTCGGTCGCGTCAACGGTGTCCTCGTCCAGGCCCCAGCCCCGGAGCCGGTCGCGGACGAGCACCCGGGCGGTGGCGGGCGTCGTGGCCTCGTCGGCGAGGTCCCAGGTCGCGACCAGGTGGTCGGAGACCGTACCCGTACGGGCCAGGAGCAGGGCAGCGCCGGCGGCGCGGGTGTCCTCCGGCAGCGCGTACACGATGTCGTCGCCGAGCTGCTGGAGGCTGCGGCCCGGCCGGGCGAGGGCCTGGGTGATGCGTTCGGGGGCGCGGTCGCCGGAGAGCAGGTCGGCCGTGCAGAACGCCAGGAGGCTGCCCTGCTCCAGGGTGACGACGGCGGGGGCGAAGAGGGCGCTGTCGGCGGAGAAGAGCCCGGGCCCCTCCGGTACGTCGAGGGGAACCGCCCGCCCGTCGGGGCCGACGACGAGCGGCGCGGGGTGGCCGGCGCGGGCGACGGTGCAGGTGCGGGTGAACGGGTCGTACACGCCGTAGACGCAGCTCGCGCTGAGGGGTTCGCCGTGGAGGCCGTCGGCGGGCGGCAGCAAGGCGCGTTCGTGGGCGAGGCGGTCGGCGGTGTCCTTGAGCCGGGCGAGGACCTCCTCCGGCTCCAGGTCGAGACCGGCCAGGGCCTGGATGACCGTACGCAACTGGCCCATGGCGATGGCCGACTGGAGGCCCTCGCCCGCGACGCCGCCGACGACGAGCGCGGTCCGGGCGCCGGACAGGGCGATGGTGTCGAACCAGCAGCCGCTGTCCCGGCCGGGCAGCAGGACGTGCGCGGTCTCGACGGCGGCCTGCCGCCGCTCGGCCTGCGGGAGCAGCCGCCGCTGGACCGTGGAGGCGATGACGTGCTCGCGTTCGTAGCGGCGGGCGTTGTCGATGGCGAGGGACGTGCGGGTGGCCGCCGAGACGGCCAGGGAGACATCGTCCTCGTCGAAGGGTTCGGAGGTCCCGCAGCGGTAGAGGCTGACCAGCCCGAGGACGGCTCCCCGCAGCGTGAGGGGCACGGCGATCAGGGAGTGCGCGCCGGTCTCCGCGACGGCGCGCGCCTCGTCCGGGTCGGTGCCGAGCCACGGGGTGTCGGGCCCGAGCGGGACGAGCCGGGCCCGCAGGTCGGCGGCGGCGAGCGCGTAGGGCGTACGGACGGGGAGGGGGCGGGTCGTGCCCGCCGCCCGCCCCCGGGCACCGCTCCCGCCCTCCACCGCCTCCCGGACCGAGTCGCACCGGCCGCTCGCGGCGCGGCGCAGCGGGGTCCCGGGCGGCATCGGGCCCACCGGCGGCTCGACACCGCGCAGGACGTCGTCCACCACCTCCACGACGGCGAGGTCGGCGAAGCCGGGTGCCAGGGCGTCGGCGAAGGCGCGGCAGGTGGTGGCGACGTCGAGGGAGCCGCCGACCGCGTCCCGCACGGTGGCGAGCACGGCTTCCCTGGCCCGGGCCCGTTCCCGCTCGGTGACGTCGGCGAACGCGACCACCAGGCCGAGGGCGGGGGCTTCGGTACCGCCCGGGCCGTCCAGGCGGTACAAGGAGGTCAGGAACTGCCGGTCGCCGGGGATCCGGCGCAGCCGGCCCCGCACGAGGTGGTCGCGCACCGGGCCCTCACCGGCCAGCACCCGCTTCATGAGCTGCTCGGAGCCGTCCGGGTCGTCGAGCCGGACGGCCTCGGTGAAGCGGCTTCCGATGTACTCCCCGGTCTGCACGCCTTCGAGGAGCGAGTTGGCGCGTACCAGGCGGAGCTGCGGGTCGAGCACGACGAGGCCGACGGCGGACTGGGAGAACAGCGTCGCGAGAAGCGCCTCGTCGAACCCGCCCCCCGGGCTCGCGGCCCGGCCCGCCCCGGCCGGGGTCTCGCTGTCCGCCACGGATCCACCCGCCCTCCGCCTCCGGCACGCCGGACTACCGGTTCCGGCACGCGCCGGTCCAGCATCACCCGCCGCGCCGGACCCGGCCACCGGTGGGCGGCAGGGGTGTGACGGCCGGGGTGCCGGGGCGGTGGGTCGGCCTCGTGCCAGGATGACCGGCGTGCACCTTCGTGCACCGGCGTGCCCCGGCTGCCGGGGCGTACCGCGCGGGCGGCACCCGCGCCCACCACGTACATCCCGCCCGGACCCGCAGTCACCTCGTGCCCGTGGGCGGACAGTTCGAGGCGGCCGTCGGGCCCGAGCAGGAACGCGGCCTCCTCGTGCCGCTCCGCCGGCCTCCCCCGGGGCCTCCTCCCGACGGCCTCCCCGGGCCTGCGTCATACTGATCCGCCGGAGCGCGAGGGGGCGTACAGGGTATGGAGCACGGGGCGGCGGGCGGCGTGAATCCGCCGGAACGTATCGGTGGTTACATCGTGGAGCGGGAGTTGGGCGCCGGCGGGATGGGCACCGTCTACCTGGCGCGTTCCCGTGGCGGGCGGGCGGTGGCCGTGAAGGTGGCCCGACCGGAGCTCGCGGGCGACCCGCACTTCCGGGAGCGGTTCCGGGCCGAGGTCGCCGCCGCGCGGAGCGTGGGCGGCTTCCACACGGCCCCCGTGGTGGACGCGGACCCGGACGCGGCGGCGCCCTGGCTGGCCACGGCGTACGTTCCCGGGCCCACCCTCTCCGCGCTCCTGGAGGCCGAGGGGCCGATGGACGAGGCGCGGCTGCGGCAGCTCGGCGCGGCGCTGGCCGAGGCGTTGGCGGCGATCCACGGCTGCGGGCTGGTGCACCGCGATCTGAAGCCCGGCAACATCATCGTCGCGCCGGACGGTCCCCGGGTCCTGGACTTCGGCATCGCCCGGGCGCTGGAGTCGACCCGGCTGACGGCCACCGGTACGGCCTTCGGCACTCCGGGGTTCCTGGCACCGGAGCAGGCCCAGGGGCAGGAGGTCGACGGGGCCGCCGACGTGTTCGCGCTGGGTGCGGTGCTCGTCGCGGCGGCGGGCGGCAGCGCGTTCGGAGCGGGTACGCCGATGGGCCTGATGTACCGGTCGGTGCACGAGCCGCCGGACCTGGACGCCGTGCCGCAGGGGCTACGGCCGGTCCTCGCCGCGTGCCTGGCCAAGGCCCCGGAGGAGCGGCCCACACCGGCGGGCCTGCTGGACCTGTTCGTCCCGGACGCGGTGCCGTCCCCGCCCGCGGCGGCGTACGCCCCGACCGTCGCGGTGGTCACGCCGCCGCCACCGGCGTACGCCCCGTCCAACGCCTTCCCGCCGCCGTACTGGCAGCAGCCCCCGCACCGGGCGCCGTCCGACCACCTCCTGCCGCACCAGGTCCCGACCGGACTCGCCCCGGTCGGCGGCGCACCGGACGACGAGGCCGACCTCACGTTCATGGCGCTCGGCCGGGGCAGCTCCCTCCTGATCGACGCCTCGGGCATCACGCTGGGTCCGGCCGGCACGGAGACGCAGTACACCTGGGCCGAGATCCGCACCGTGACGTATGCGGCCGAGGGCCCCAAGCACCTCCAGGTCGTCGTCCACCCGCACCACGGCACGGCCCACCCGTGCGTCCTCGTCGCGCGCCGGAAGTCCCGCCTCCAGGACTGGCTGCAGGACCTGCCGCTGATCCTGGAGTGCTTCCTGTAGCGCCTCAGTACCCCGGCGCGCGCAGCGACCGCAGGACGTGGTCCACCAGGGTGGCGATCGTCTCCTCGTCCTGGACCGGCTTGCGCAGCACGTGGCGGTAGTAGACGGGGCCGTACAGCATCTCCACGGCCAGCGGGAGGTCCGCGCCGGGCGGGATCTGGCCCTGGTCCTGGGCGCTGCGGAGCCGGCCGATCGCTTCCTCGACGCGCGGGTCGATCAGCTCTTCCCGCAGTTGCTGGGCCAGGCGGTCGTCGTGGTGCAATTCGGACAGGATGCCCGCGTAGGCGGGGCCGAAGGGCGGGACCGAGAGCAGCTTCACCGCGCCGGCGACGTGCGAGCGCAGGTCGGCGCCGATGTCGCCGGTGTCGACGAACGGGGTGGCGTCGATCAGGGCGTCCGTGAACGCCTCCAGCAACACCGCGCCCTTCGAGGGCCACCAGCGGTAGATCGTCTTCTTGCTGACTCCCGCGTCGGCCGCGATGGCCTCTATCGTGACGTGCCCGTACCCCCGCTCCGTACAGAGGTCGAGGGCGGACCGCAGGATCGCGCGGCGTGATCGTTCGCTACGTCGCACACTGCTCGGCGATGTGATCATTCGGTGAGCATAGGGGGGTTCCAGCCAATCTCTTGTTGACATCTCGTCGCCAAAGACCGCACCATACCCAGGCGGAAACGGAACGTACCGTGTCGTGTCGTTCCCATGGTCCGCACCGTTCGTGCCGTTCGTGCCGCGACGAGCCGATCGGGGGACGGCTCGCCCGGCCGACGGCGCGTGCGGACCCGGCGATTCGATCCGGCCAGGCCACCTTGCGCGCCCCTCCGGGGGGCGCCCCCTACGCCGTGATGTCCTTGGCCGTGAAGCGGGCCCAGGCCGCCGAGCCGAACACCGCGACGTACAGCCCCTGCAACTGGAAGTTCTTGCTCAGGTCGTCCCAGTAGACCGGCTCGCGCAGGACGTCGGCGAACGACATCCAGTAGTGCGCGAACAGGTACGGATGCACGCCGCTCAGCTGCGGAATGCTGTCCAGGATCTGCACCGTGATCAGCAGTCCGACCGTGGCCGCCATCGCCCCGATCCCACTGCCGGTCAGCGTCGAGACGAACAGCCCGATCGCGGCGAAACCGGCCAGGGACACCGCCACGACCAGCGCGGTCAGCCCCGCCCGCACCAGCCCCTCGCCGAAGCCGATCCGGGTCCCCGAGATCGTGGTGACATCCCCCACCGGGAACAGCAGCGCGCCCACCGCCAGCGCCGACACCGCCACGACGAGGGTCGCGATCAGGCAGAAGGCGAGGACGGAGGCGTACTTCACGAGCAGCAGTCGGGTCCGGCCCGCCGGGGCGACCAGCAGATAGCGCAGGGTGCCGCTGCTCGCCTCGCCGGCGATCGCGTCGCCCGCGACGACGCCGACGGCCATCGGCAGGAAGACCGGCAGCGTCGCGGCGAGGGCGGCGAAGACCAGGAAGAAGCCGTTGTTGGTGACCTGGGCGAGGAAGGCGGGGCCCGCCCCGCCTTCCGCACCGCCCTCCCCGCCACCACCGCCGCCCGTCTCGATCCGGACCGCGATCCCGATGAGTACGGGTACGGCGGCGAGGACGGCGAGCAGGGCGTAGGTGCGGTGGCGGCGCAGCAGCGTGCTGATCTCGGAGCGGAGGAGACCCAGGGTCCACAGCGGACTGCGGGAGCCCTGCGGACCGGGGTCAATCGCCCGTTCGGCCGGCGACTTCTCAGCCTGCGACATCGAATCCCTCTCCCGTGAGTGCGACGAAGGCGTCCTCCAGCGAACCCCGCTCCACGCCGAAGAACCGCACCCGCACCCCGCCGCCCACCAGCGCCGCGTTGAGGTCGGCCAGGTCCACGGCGGCGGGCGGGGCGTCGGCGGTCAGCCGGTCGCCGTCGGTGCTCAGACCGGTGAGCCCGTGCTCCTTGAGGATGCGGGCGGCGTCCCCGGGGTCGGGGGTGGTGACGGCGAGCCGGCCCCGGGCGCTCGCGGCGAGGTCGGCGACCGGGCCCTGGACGATCAGCCGGCCCCGGGCCATCACCGCCGCGTGCGTGCAGACCTGCTCGATCTCGTCCAGGAGGTGGGAGGAGAGGAACACCGTGGTGCCCTCGGCCGCCAGCTCCCTCACCAGCAGACGGATCTCGCGCATGCCCTGCGGGTCGAGGCCGTTGGTCGGCTCGTCCAGGACCAGCAGCCGGCGCGGCCGGAGCAGGGCGGCGGCCAGGCCCAGGCGCTGCTTCATGCCGAGCGAGTACTGCTTGGCCTTCTTCCCGGAGGCGGCGGCGAGCCCGACCCGGGCCAGGGCTTCGTCGACGCGGGCCCGGCGGGTGCGCGGGTCGGCGGTGGGGTCGGCCCGGTCGTACCGCAGGAGGTTGTCCCGGCCGTTCAGGAAGCCGTACAGCGCGGGCCCCTCGATCAGCGCGCCGACCTCCGGCAGCACCGTACGGGCGGCCTCCGGCATCGGGCGGCCGAGCACTTCGGCGGTGCCGGACGTCGGGTCGATGAGGCCCATCAGCATCCGGATCGTGGTGGTCTTCCCGGAACCGTTGGGGCCGAGGAAGCCGAAGACGCTGCCGGCGGGCACGGTCAGATCGAGGCCGTCCACGGCGGGCCGGCCGCCCCGGTAGCGCTTGGTCAGGCCACGGGTGCGGATGACGGGGGCGGCGGGGGACGCGACGCCCGCACCTGTGGCCCGCACGGCCCGTGCCCGCGCGTCCCGCGCCGCCGCGTCCCCGGCCTCGGCCGCTGTGTCCGTCATGACGGTCGCACCTCTCCGTGAGCGCGGTTCAGTGAGCGGGGTTCAGCGAGCACAGGGGCCGCCGCGCCCTCCACGCGGGTGCGTGGAGGACGCGGCGGCCGGGTCTCCAGGTGCCCCGGACAAGGTTCTACTTCGCGGCGGCGTCGGCCGCACGCACCAGCGCGTCCTTCGTCACCGCTCCGACGTACACCGATCCGTCGTCCGTCAGCAGGGCGTTGACCAGGCGCGTCTTGAAGACCGTGCCCGAGCCGAACTTCCCGGTGACCTTGTCGCCGAGCGCGTCGAGGAAGCCCTGCGCCTCGGCCGGCATGTCGCCCGAGCCCGCTTCGGGGAGGCCCTTGCCGCCGGGGGACCTGAACTCGGCGATCGAGGTCCAGCCCTCCCCGATGACGTTGAAGCCGCCCTCGCCCGCGAGGCCGTCCAGCTCGGCCAGCTGTCCGGGCAGCGCCTTCTGCATCGCGCCGCGCTCGTCCTTGCCGGTCTCCAGCTCGTCGGCCTCGGTCACCTTGGCCCCCTTGGGCGGGGTGAAGGCGAAGGTGGACGCGGCGGGCTGGGCGAAGTCGACCTTGGTGAATCCGGCGTCGACGACGGCCTTGCCGCCGTTCGCCGCGGACAGGGTGAACTTCAGCGGTACGCCGTTCTCGGCGTCCACCGCGATCCGGACCGAGCCGATCGTCGAACCGGACTGCTTCGGCTTGATGAGCAGCTGGTACGCGTCCCGTCCGGCGACCTGCGCCGTGCCGTCCACGGTCACCGAGGTGGTGTCCCCGGCCGCCGCGAGCGCCTGCTCGGCGAAGTCCTTCGGGGTGGCCGGAGCGCCCTCGGGAGCCTTCGGGGCCTTCTCCGCGCGGCCGCCGCCGTCCCGGCCCTCGGGCGCCTCGGCGTGGTAGACCTCGTCGGACTTGCTGTCGTACGCCCAGACCTCGCCCTGGTTGTGGATGAGGCTGTACTCGGACGCGTCCCCGAGGATGGAGAGCTTCTGCCGCTCCGGGCCGTCGGCGGCCACCCGCAGCGTGTGCGTGCCGGACGTCAGCTCCATGAGCTTGTCCTGCGGGGCCGCCGCGCCGCCGTCCTTGTCGCCGCCCCTGCCGCCCGGTACGAGCGAGCCCGCGAGGCCGTCGAGGGGCAGACCCAGGTCCGTGCTGATCTTGAACGTGCCGGAGAGCTGCTCCTCGTCGGAGGCGGCGATCTTCTCGATGAGTTCCTGTGCGCTGATCTTCGGCAGGTCCGGGTCGCCGGAGTCAGCGAGCGCCGGGACGAGTCCGATGGTCGCGGCCGCCACTCCCGCGACCGCGACGGGGACGATGTAGCGCGCCGCCTTCCGGCGGCCCACGACAGTGCTCGTGGCCTCTCCGGTGGTCTCTGCGCTGTCGTTCGGTGCCATGGTGTGCCCTACCTCCGTGGTCGGCGGCTTCCGTTGATAACCATCTGACCAAATCGGACGGTTCGAAGCGTCAGCCCGGGGAATCAACTCCGTCTACTGCTTCGGTATGACAACCGGAGGGAGCCTGTACGCCATCCCGTAGGGGTGGCCCACCCGGTGACACCACGTCAGCCGACGGCGGGCAGGGCCGGGCGCGGCCGGGGCGCGGCCTCAGCCCGCGCGGTGCACCACCGCGTCGCACAGCTCCTCCAGCGCGGCCTTCGCGTACCCCTCGGGCAGCGGCGCCAGCGTGGCGCGCGCCTCCTGGGCGTAGCGCACGGTGTCCTGGCGGGCCTGCTCCAGCGCCGGGTGGGCGCGCAGCCGACGCAGCACCTCGGCCAGGGCGTCGTCGCTGCTCAGGTCCCCGTCGAGCAGCTCGACGAGCTCCAGGTCGCCGGGCTTGCCGTCGGCCGCCGCCTGGGCGCGCAGCCGCAGGACCGGGAGCGTCGAGATGCCCTCGCGCAGGTCGGTGCCGGGGGTCTTGCCGGACTCGTGGGAGTCGGAGGCGATGTCGAGGACGTCGTCGGCGAGCTGGAAGGCGATGCCGAGCCGTTCGCCGTACTGGGTGAGGACGTCCACGGTCCGCTCGTCGGCGCCGGACATCATCGCCCCGAACCGGCCGGAGACGGCGACCAGCGAACCGGTCTTGCCGCTGAGCACGTCCAGGTAGTGGTCGACCGGGTCGCGGCCGTCGCGCGGGCCCGCGGTCTCCAGGATCTGGCCGGTGACGAGCCGCTCGAAGGCCTCCGCCTGGATGCGGACGGCCTCGGGGCCGAGGTCGGCCAGGATGTGGGAGGCGCGGGCGAAGAGGAAGTCTCCGGTGAGGACGGCGACCGAGTTGCCCCAGCGGGTGTTGGCGCTGGGCACCCCGCGCCGCACGTCGGCCTCGTCCATCACGTCGTCGTGGTAGAGGGTGGCCAGGTGGGTCAGCTCGACGACGACGGCCGAGGGGACGACCCCCGGCGCGTCGGGATCCCCGAACTGTGACGCGAGCATGACCAGCAAGGGACGGAACCTCTTGCCCCCCGCACGCACCAGGTGCTGCGCGGCGTCCGTGATGAAGGGGACATCGCTCTTGGTGGCTTCGAGCAGCCCTGCCTCGACAGCGGCCAGGCCCGACTGGACATCGGCCTCAAGAGCCTGGTCCCGCACGTGCAGTCCGAACGGCCCGACGACGGTCACGGGGACATCTCCTGTCTGCTGACGATCACACGCAATGTCGATGTGTCGCTGTCTCTCGAATCAACTTCAGCGTATCCGGTCCGCTATGGATCACCGTGGGCGGCTTCCCATGACCGCCGGTATGTTCGGGATCAGCTCATACGATCAGGAGTCTCCGGTTTGTCCCACAGCACCGCCGCCACCGAGCCGGCCCAGCCCCCGCCCGAGGACGACCACGCCTTTTTCGGGCAGCCGCGGGGCCTGATGACCCTGTCCGGCCTGGAGGTTTGGGAGCGGTTCTCGTTCCTGGGCATGCAGGCCATCCTGGTGCTGTTCTTCGCCGACACGGTGGCGAACGGCGGCATGGACATGGACCCCGGCACCGCCGCCTCCGTCGCCGCCGCCTACGGCACGCTGGTCTATCTGGTCTCCGTGGCGGGCGGCTGGCTGGCCGACCGGATCCTCGGCTCGTACCGGGCCGTGCTGTACGGCGGCATCCTCATCGCCTGCGGCCACTACTCCATGGCCGTCCCCACCGACGCCATGACCTGGGTGGGCCTCGGCCTGATCAGTGCCGGAACGGGCCTGCTCAAGCCCAATGTGGCCGCCATGGTCGGCAAGCTCTACCGCACCGAGGACGAACGGCGCGACGCCGGCTTCGCCCTCTATTACATGGGCATCAACATCGGCGCGTTCGCCGGACCGCTGGTCACCGGCTGGCTCGGCGAGCACTGGAGCTGGCACTGGGGCTTCTCGGCCGCCGCGATCGGTATGACCTTCGGCCTGATCCAGTACGTCGTGGGCCGCCGTCACCTGGCCGGGCGTAAGCACGCGGCCGAGTTCGCGCTGGCCCCCGACGCGATGCGCCGCGCGGTCCTGCTGATCGTCGGCGGGGCGGTCGTGGTCGCCCTCGCCGCCACCGCGCTGGCCCTGGCGGGCCGGCTGACGATGGACCGGTTCGTCGACGTGCTCACCGTCATCTCGGTCATCGCCCCGGTCGTCTACTTCGTGGTGATGTTCCGCTCCCCCCGGGTCACCGCCGAGGAACGCGGCAGACTCCGCCCGTACGTCGTCCTCTTCCTCGGGTCCGTCGTCTTCAACTTCATCCTCTTCCAGGCGTACTCGACGATGATGCTGCTCGCGTCGGCCAACGCCCGGACCGAGATCCTCGGCTTCACCTTCCCGGCCAGCTGGTACGCCTCCGCGCTCGGCGCCTTCGAGGTGGCGCTCGCCCCGGTCGTCGCCGCCGTCTGGGCGAAGATGGGCCCGCGCCAGCCGCACGCCTCCAACAAGATCGCGTTCGGGGTGATCCTCGGCGGGCTCTCCTTCCTCCTCATGGTCCTGCCGACCTCCGGGCACACGAGCGACACGTACCGCATGGCCGCCTGGTGGATCGTCGGCTCGTACCTGCTGCTCGGGCTCGGCGACATCCTGCTGGAGACCTCCGGCATGTCCGCCACCACCAAGCTCGCCCCGAAGGCGTTCGCCAGCCAGACGATGGCCCTGTGGTTCCTCTCCCTCGCCCTGGCCAACGGCGTCCAGGCCCAGATCGTGAAGCTGTACGGCGAGGTCTCCAACCCCGCGTACTTCGGCGTCAACGGGGCGATCGCCGTGGCGGCCGGTGTGGCGATGATCCTGGCCGCGCCCTGGCTGAAGCGCACGATGCACCCCGTCCACTGACCCGTACACCTCACACACCCCCGCTCCCGCCCACCGCCCCGTCCGCCCGCTCGAAGCACCCCGTCCCCCACCGAGGTGATCCCATGAACATCACGACCCGGTTCCCGTACGAGACCACCCACGAGGACGTCCGTATCCCGCTGGCCGACGGCACCCTCCTCTACGCCCGGATCTGGCGGCCGCTGACCGACGAACCGGTCCCCGCCCTGCTGGAGTACCTGCCCTACCGGCTCAGCGACTGGACCGCGCCGCGCGACTGGCAGCGCCACCCCTGGTACGCGGGCCACGGCTACGCCTCCGTACGGGTCGACGTCCGGGGGCACGGGAACAGCGAGGGGCTGCCGGGCGACGAGTACGACGCGCAGGAACTGGAGGACGGGGTCGCCGTCATCCACTGGCTGGCCCAGCAGGAGTGGTGCTCGGGCCGGGTCGGGATGTTCGGGATCTCCTGGGGCGGCTTCAACTCGCTCCAGATCGCCGCGCTCGCCCCCGAACCGCTGAAGGCGATCGTCACCGTCTGCTCGGCCGACGACCGCTACGACAACGACGTGCACTACATGGGCGGCTCGGTCCTCGCCGTGGACATGCACGCCTGGGCGGCCACCATGCTCGCCTTCGTCTGCCGCCCGCCGGACCCGGCGCAGGTCGGCGACGAGTGGAAGGAGATGTGGCTGAAGCGACTGGAGGCCGTCGAGCCCTTCAGCCACACCTGGCTCGCCCACCAGAGCCGCGACGCCTACTGGAAGCACGGAAGCGTCTGCGAGGACTACGGCGCGATCAAGGCCGGCGTCCTCGCGGTGGGCGGCTGGCACGATCCGTACCGCGACACCGTCCTGCGGCTCGTGGAGCACCTCGACCCGGGGCGGGTACGCGGGATCATCGGGCCGTGGTCGCACCAGTACCCGGACCGGGGGCTGCCCCCGGGGCCCGCGATCGGCTTCCTCCAGGAGACGCTGCGCTGGTGGGACCAGCACCTCAAGGGCAAGGAGACGGGCGTGCTGCGGGAGCCGCTGCTGCGGTCCTGGATCAGCGGCTCGCACCCGCCCGCCACGGTCTACGGGACGCTGCCCGGCCGCTGGGTCGGAGACGCTTCCTGGCCCTCGGAGAACGTGACCCCGGTGGCGTACGCCCTCCAGGGCGGCGAGCGGATCGTCGCCTCGCCGCAGCAGACCGGTCTGGACGCGGGCCGCTTCTTCCCGTTCGGCAACGACGCGGATCTGCCCCCGGACCAGCGGGACGAGGACGCCAAGTCGGTGTCGTTCGAATTCCCCGTCACGGAGGCGCCGATCGAGATCCTCGGCCGCCCCCGGGTGAAGCTCCGCCTCCGGATGGACGCCTCCCGCGGCCAGGCGATCGCCCGGCTCTGCGACGTCGCCCCGGACGGCGCCTCGACGCTCGTCACCCGCGGCGTCCTCAACCTCGCCGCCCGCAACGGCCGCGACCGCAACGACGACTGGACGCCCGGCGAGAGTGAGGACGTGGTCTTCGACCTCAACGGCATCGGCCACACCTTCCCGCCCGGCCACCGCATCCGGATCGCGATCTCCTCCGCGTACTGGCCCTGGATCTGGCCGCAGGCCGGCTCGGCGGGCTTCACGCTCGACGCCGACGGAAGCTTCGTCGAGCTGCCGGTGCGCCGCCACACCGAGGACCCGGGGATCACCTTCGGCGAACCGGAACAGTCCGAACCGCTCGGCGTGGTCTACCCGGTCACCCTGGAGGAGCCGCGCCCCGAACGCCTCGTCGTCCGCGATGTCGCCAAGGGCGAGTGGCGCCTGGAGGTCGACCCCCGCTACGGCGGTACGCGGGTCTACCCCGACGGCCTCGAATTCACCGAGGACGCGTCGGAGACGTACACGATCCAGCAGGACGACCCGCTCTCCGCACGGACCCGCAGCGACTGGGCGATCCGGCTGCACCGGCCGGAGATGTCCTGGGACGTCCGCATCGAGACCCGCTCCGAGATCGCGGCCGACGAGAACGACTTCATCACCTCCGACGAGGTGATCTGCAAGGACGGCGAGGAGGTC
Organism: Streptomyces sindenensis; assembly: GCF_014649035.1. Classification (GTDB taxonomy): domain Bacteria; phylum Actinomycetota; class Actinomycetes; order Streptomycetales; family Streptomycetaceae; genus Streptomyces; species Streptomyces sindenensis. Next base: position 44,476 of record NZ_BMSG01000040.1, on the reverse strand, counting down.
GTCTTCCACCGCACCTGGGAGAAGCGCATTCCGCGCACGGCGGGCTGAGCGGCTGCCTTGCTGCCCGCTCGTGTTTCCTGCGCGTGTTTCCTGCTCGTGTTTCCGGCTCGGTTCTTCCGGATTTCCGGGGGAACCGACGGTAACCGGTGAACTTTCCGGGCAATACGCACAGTTGGGGATGGTCAGGGCACTGCCGCTGGGTAGGAGCCCCGACGTAACGTGTCCCCCAACGCGACCTGGAAAGCGAGGCAGCACCACATGCCCGAGCAGAGCAGCCCGCTCGATCTGGCCGAGGGCGACCCCTTCGGCCCGCACAACCTTCCGTACGGTGTGTTCTCCACCCCCGACCACCCCGACGTGCGCCGGGTCGGTGTCCGCATCGGCAACCACGTCCTGGACGCCGGGGCCGCCGCCCACGCGCTGGGCTCCCCGTACGCGGGGCTGCTGGCCCAACCGAGCCTGACGCCGCTGCTCGCGGCGGGCCGCACCGCCTGGAGCGATGTGCGCCGCGCGCTCACCGCCTGGCTGACGGTCCCCGCCCACCGCGCCGACATCGAGCCGCTGCTGCACCCGGTGGACGCGGTCACCCTGCACCTGCCGTACGAAGTGGCGGACTACGTCGACTTCTACGCCAGCGAGCACCACGCCACCAACGTCGGCAGGATCTTCCGGCCGGACGGCGACGCGCTCACCCCCAACTGGAAGCACCTGCCGATCGGTTACCACGGTCGCTCCGGCACCGTCGTGGTCTCCGGTACGGACGTCGTACGCCCCAGCGGCCAGCGCAAGGCCCCCACCGACCCGGCGCCCGTCTTCGGGCCCTCGGTGAAGCTCGACATCGAGGCCGAGGTCGGCTTCGTCGTCGGCGTCCCCTCCGCGCACGGCACCCCGGTCCCGCTGGCCGACTTCCGCGAGCACGTCTTCGGGCTCTCCCTTCTCAACGACTGGTCGGCACGCGACCTCCAGGCCTGGGAGTACGTGCCGCTCGGCCCGTTCCTCGGCAAGTCCTTCGCCACCTCCGTCTCCGCCTGGGTCACCCCGCTGGAGGCCCTGGACGCGGCCCGCACCGCGCCCCCGGCGCGCGACTTCCCGCTCCTCCCCTACCTCGACGACGCCGAGGACGAGGAGCCGGGCGGCTTCGACATCCGGATCACCGTCGAGATCAACGGCCAGGTCGTCGCCGAGCCGCCGTTCGCCTCGATGTACTGGACGGCGGCCCAGCAGCTCGCGCACATGACGGTGAACGGCGCGTCGCTGCGAACGGGCGACCTGTACGGCTCCGGCACGGTCAGCGGCCCCGAGCCGGCCCAGCGCGGCTCGCTCCTGGAGCTGACCTGGAACGGCCGCGACGCGCTCGAACTGGCCGAGGGCAAGCGGACGTTCCTGGAGGACGGCGACACGGTCACGCTGACCGCCTGGGCCCCCGGCCCGCACGGCACCCGCGTCGGCCTCGGCGACGTCACCGGAAGGATCGTCACCGCTCCATGACGCACGACGCATCCGACCTGACCCTGCCCGAGGAACTGCTCCTGCTGACGCTGGACCCGGAGCGCGGCAAGCCGCTCTGCGACCGCACACATCTGCGGTACGGCACGGCGGGCGCGGTCCTCGCGGAGCTGGAGCTCCAGGGCCGGATACGTGAGGAGCGCGGCCGGGTCCAGGTGGTCAACCCCCTGGACCCGGCCCACCCGCTGCTCGCGTCGCTGCTGACCACGCTGGACCCGCCGTCCGGCAAGAAGAAGCGCTTCCGCCCGGGGACCAGCGCCAGGGCGTGGATCCGGCTGTACGGCCGCAACGCCGAGGAACGCCACCTGGACCACCTGATCGAACGCGGCCTCCTGCGCCGCGAGACCCGCCGCTTTCTCGGTGTCTTCCGCTACCAGCGCCACTTCCCGGGTGACCCCGACCTGACGGGCGCGACCCGCTGGCGCTTCGGCCAGGCGGAGGCCCGGGGCTTCCCGGACCAGCGCAGCCGCGCCCTGGCGGGCCTCGTCTCGGCGACGGGGCTGGCCGGCACCCTCGCCACGATCGGCCGCGAGGGCCGCTTGGCGATGAAGACCGCGCGCCGCGCCCTCTGGTTCGCCTCGGCGGTCCACCACAACGTCCGCCAGAACCAGTCCAGCGGCGGGAGCGATGACAGCGGCAGCGGGTGGAGCGACGGGGGCGGGGGCGGGGGCTGCGGAGGGGGCGGAGGCGGCGGGGACTGACGGACGTGCCCACGGCGGACGGCCCGGGGCGGGTTCCGCCGCCCGGCCCGTCACCCCGGCGGGAGGCGTTCACACGTTCGGGCCATCCGGATCCGGTTCCCGGCGGATACGCTGGTCGGGATCGCGAGACTCCTCCCCATGGGAGCAATGATGAGCATCGAACCCGAGGCCTCCGAGCCGCGGTGGGCGGTCCCGCCCGAGGGCGGCTGGACCGCCGATGACCTGGACACACTCCCGAATCTGCCTCCGCACACGGAGCTGATCGACGGGAGCCTCGTTTTCGTGAGTCCGCAGACCCTTTTTCATTCGCGAGCGGTCAGCTTCTTCGAATGGCAACTGCAGTCCCTGGCGCCGCCCGAGCTGGAGGTCGTGCGCGAGTTCACCATTGACATCGACCGCTACAACCGGCCCGAGCCCGATGTGATCGTCGTCGACGGTGACGTCATCCAGGACCCGAACCAGACCCGGTTTCCCGCCGAGTCGGTGCGCCTGACCATCGAGGTCGTCTCGCCGGAGTCCCGGTCCCGCGACCGGGAGACCAAGCCCGTGAAGTACGCCCGCGCGACGATCCCCCACTACTGGCGGGTGGAGAACCACGACGGGCGGGCCGTGGTCTACGTCTTCGAGCGGGAGCCGGCCACCGGTGCGTACACCTCGACGGGGATCTTCCACGACCGGATGAAGGTGTCGGTGCCGTTCACCGTGGACCTGGACCTCACGGCGATCACGGCCCGCCGCCGGGCGGCGGACCGAGGATAGGTCCCGCCGCCCCGCCGCCCCGCCGACCGGCCACGCTCCTCACTCGTACTCGGGCGGTTCCTCGTCCCAGCCGAACTCGGGGTCGCTGTGCTGCGGGGCCGCCATCGCCTCGGCGCGGGCCGGCCGCGTCGTCGCACGGGGTGCGGGAGCCGGGGCCGCAGGGGCGGGAGCGGGGGCCGCCGATTTCTCCGGGGCAGCCCCCGGGGACGTCTGGGCCAGGACCTCCAGCACGCCCTCCCCGTACGTCGCGAGTTTCTTCTCGCCGAGGCCGCTGATGCCTCCCAGCTCCCCGATCGTCGTCGGGTGGGCCGACGCGATCTCCCGCAGCGTCGCGTCGTGGAAGATCACGTACGCCGGGACGCCCTGCTCCTTCGCCTGCGCCGCACGCCAGGCGCGCAGCGCCTCGAAGACCGGGACGGCGGACTCGGGAAGATCGGCGGCGGCCTTGGCCTTGCCGCCCCTGCCTCCACCGGACGAGGACGACGACGACCGGGACGTCGGCTTCTTCGGCTCCTTGCGGAGCAGCACCTCCCGCTCCCGGCCGAGCACCGTCGCGCTCTCGTCGGTCAGGACCAGCGTGCCGTACTCCCCCTCGACCGCCAGCAGGCCCTGGGCCAGCAGTTGGCGGACCACGCCGCGCCACTCCGCCTCGGTCAGTTCCTCGCCGATACCGAAGACGGAGAGCTGGTCGTGATCGAACTGGATGACCTTGGCGGTCTTGCGGCCCAGCAGGATGTCGATGATCTGGCCCGCGCCGAACTTCTGGTTCCGCTCGCGCTTCAGCCGTACCACCGTGGAGAGCAGCTTCTGCGCGGCGATCGTGCCGTCCCAGGTCTCCGGCGGGGTGAGGCAGGTGTCGCAGTTGCCGCAGGCGGGGGCCGTGGGCTCCTGGCCGAAGTAGGTCAGCAGCTGGGCCCGGCGGCACTGGACCGTCTCGCACAGGGCCAGCATGGAGTCCAGGTGGGAGGCGGCCCGGCGGCGGAACGCCTCGTCCCCCTCGCCGCCCTGGATGAGCTTGCGCTGCTGGACGACGTCCTGGAGTCCGTACGCCATCCAGGCCGTGGACGGCTCCCCGTCCCGGCCCGCGCGGCCGGTCTCCTGGTAATACCCCTCGACGGACTTGGGCAGGTCGACATGGGCGACGAAGCGGACGTCCGGCTTGTCGATGCCCATGCCGAACGCGATCGTCGCGACGACGACGAGCCCCTCCTCGCGGAGGAACCGCGCCTGGTGGGCGGCGCGCGTGGCCGCGTCCAGGCCCGCGTGGTACGGAACGGCCTCCACCCCGTTGCGGCTCAGATACTCCGCGGTCTTCTCCGTGGAATTGCGCGAGAGGCAGTAGACGATGCCCGCGTCCCCGGGGTGCTCCTCCTTGAGGAAGGAGAGCAGCTGCTTCTTGGGGTCGGACTTCGGCACGATCCGGTACTGGATGTTCGGCCGGTCGAAGCTCGCCACGAAGTGCTTCGCGTCCGGCATGGAGAGCCGGCGGGTGATCTCCTCGTGCGTGGCGTTCGTCGCGGTCGCCGTCAGTGCGATGCGCGGCACGTCCGGCCAGCGCTCGCCGAGCACGGACAGGGCCAGATAGTCCGGGCGGAAGTCGTGGCCCCACTGGGCGACGCAGTGCGCCTCGTCGATCGCGAAGACGGAGACCTCGCCCCGGGCCAGCAGGGAGAGCGTGGAGTCCAGGCGCAGCCGCTCGGGCGCCAGGTAGAGGATGTCCAGCTCGCCCGCGAGGAACTGCGCCTCCATCGAGCGGCGCTCGTCGAAGTCCTGCGTGGAGTTCATGAAGCCGGCCCGGACACCGAGCGCCCGCAGCGCGTCGACCTGGTCCTGCATGAGGGCGATCAGCGGGGAGACGACGACGCCGGTGCCCCGCCGGACCAGGGACGGGATCTGGTAGCAGAGGGACTTTCCGCCGCCGGTGGGCATGAGGACGACCGCGTCGCCGCCCGCCACCACGTGCTCGATGATCGCGCCCTGCTCGCCGCGGAACGACTCGTACCCGAAGACGCGGTGCAGTGTCCGGCGCGCCTCGCTCTCGCCGTCCGCGCCGGTGTCGGTGCCGGTCACCGTCGAGGTGGTCTCATCCATGGTCACGCCCCATGCTCTGTTCCCCCGGGGGCCGCTCGCCCGGCCCCTGCCCGTCCTGCTCTCGTCCCCGTCCACGATAGGCGGAGGGAACGACAACGCCGGACGGTCTGTGGATAACCGACCGTCCGGCGTCGCTGCCGCTCCTGCCGCGGGGCTCCCCGCGCGGGCTACCGCACGAAGACCCCCGCCTGGCTCGCCAGGTCCAGGAAGTACTGCGGGGCCAGGCCCAGCACCAGGGTGACGGCGACACCGACCCCGATCGTCGTCATGGTCAGCGGGGACGGGACGGCGACCGTGGGGCCGTCCGCCTTCGGCTCGCTGAAGAACATCAGGACGATCACCCGGATGTAGAAGAACGCCGCCACGGCCGACGAGATCACACCGACGACGACCAGCGTCCCGGCCCCGCCCTCGGCGGCCGCCTTGAACACCGCGAACTTGCCCGAGAACCCGGAGGTCAGCGGGATCCCCGCGAAGGCCAGCAGGAACACCGCGAAGACGGCTGCGACCAGCGGCGAGCGGCGGCCGAGCCCGGCCCACTTCGACAGGTGGGTGGCCTCGCCGCCCGCGTCCCGCACCAGCGTGACGACGGCGAACGCGCCGACGGTCACGAAGGAGTAGGCGAGCAGGTAGAAGAGGACCGAGGAGATGCCCTCCGGGTTGGCCGCGATGACGCCCGCGAGGATGAAGCCCGCGTGCGCGATCGAGGAGTAGGCCAGGAGGCGCTTGATGTCGGTCTGGGTGATCGCGACGATCGCCCCGCCCAGCATCGTGACGATGGCCACCGCCCACATGACCGGCCGCAGGTCCCAGGTGAGGCCCGGCAGCGCCACGTACAGCAGGCGCAGCAGCGCGCCGAACGCGGCGACCTTCGTGGCCGCGGCCATGAAGCCGGTGACCGGGGTCGGGGCGCCCTGGTAGACGTCCGGGGTCCACATGTGGAACGGGACCGCGCCGACCTTGAAGAGCAGGCCGGTCAGGATCATCGCGCCGCCGATGAGCAGCAGCGCGTCGTTGCCCATGGTGTCGGCGAGGGCGGGGTCGATCTCCAGGACCGAGCCGTCGACGACGTTGGCGATCTCGGCGTACGACAGGGAGCCCGCGTAGCCGTAGATGAGGGCGATCCCGAAGAGCAGGAACGCCGAGGAGAACGCGCCGAGCAGGAAGTACTTCACGGCCGCCTCCTGCGACATCAGCCGCTTGCGGCGGGCGACGGCGCACAGGAGGTAGAGCGGGAGCGAGAAGACTTCCAGCGCGACGAAGAGGGTCAGCAGGTCGTTGGCGGCCGGGAAGACCAGCAGCCCCGCCACCGAGAAGAGGAGCAGCGGGAAGACCTCGGTGGTGGTGAACCCGGCCCGGACCGCGGCCTGCTCGCCCTCGCCGCCCGGTACGGCCCCGGGCTGGGCGGCGAACGAGTCGACGCGGTTGCCGTTGCTGCTGGGATCGAGCCGCCGTTCGGCGAAGGTGAACACCGCGACCATGGCGACCAGGAGAATGGTGCCTTGGAGGAACAGGGTGGGACCGTCGATCGCGATGGCGCCCATGGCCGCGATCTGTGCCTTCGTGGTGCCGTATCCCCCGGCGGCGAGGCCGACGATCGCGGCGAACGAGGCGGCCACCGCCACCACGGTCAGGAAGAGCTGGGTGTGGTAGCGGGCCCGGCGCGGCACGAAGGCCTCGACCAGGATGCCGAGGACGGCCGCGATCACGATGACCAGGACCGGCATCAGCTGGGTGTACTCGATCTTCGGTGCCGAGAACGAGTCGCCCGGCGCCGCCGCTGTCACCCCGCTCGCCGTCGTCCACAGACTGTGGACAGCTGTTGCGCTCACTTGGCGGCCTCCACCTCGGGCTGGGGGTCCTTCTTCTGTACGTCTGACATGGTGTGCTCGACCGCCGGGTTGACGACCTCGGTGAGCGGCTTCGGGAAGACGCCCAGGAAGATCAGCACGGCGATCAGCGGAACCGCGACCGCCAGCTCACGGGCCCGGAGGTCCGGCATCGAGCGGACCGATTCCTGCACCGGGCCGGTCATCGTGCGCTGGTAAAGGACCAGGACGTAGAGCGCGGCGAGCACGATGCCGGAGGTGGCGATGATGCCGGCCACCGGATACGCGCTGAACGTGCCGACCAGGACCAGGAACTCACTGACGAACGGGGCGAGTCCGGGCAGCGACAGGGTGGCGAGCCCGCCGATGAGGAACGTCCCGGCGAGCACCGGCGCGACCTTCTGCACCCCGCCGTAGTCCGCGATGAGCCGCGAACCGCGCCGGGTGATGAGGAAGCCGGCGACCAGCAGCAGCGCGGCCGTGGAGATGCCGTGGTTGACCATGTAGAGCGTGGCGCCCGACTGGCCCTGACTGGTCATCGCGAAGATGCCCAGGATGATGAAGCCGAAGTGCGAGATCGAGGCGTAGGCGATGAGCCGCTTGATGTCGCGCTGGCCGACCGCGAGGAGCGCCCCGTACACGATGGAGATCAGCGCCAGGGTGATGACCACCGGCGTCGCCCACTTGCTGGCCTCCGGGAAGAGCCCGAGGCAGAAGCGGAGCATCGCGAAGGTGCCGACCTTGTCGACGATCGCGGTGATCAGCACGGCGACCGGGGCGGTCGCCTCGCCCATCGCGTTGGGCAGCCAGGTGTGCAGCGGCCACAGCGGGGCCTTCACTGCGAAGGCGAAGAAGAACCCGAGGAACAGCCACCGCTCGGTGCTGGTCGCCATCTCCAGGGAGCCGTTGGCGCGGGCCTCGGCGATCTCGGAGAGCGAGAAGCTGCCCGCGACCACGTAGAGCCCGATGACGGCGGCCAGCATGATCAGCCCGCCGGCCAGGTTGTAGAGGAGGAACTTGACCGCCGCGTACGAGCGCTGGGCCGCGGCGCTCTCGTCGGTGCCCGTGTGGGCCCGGTCGCCGAAGCCGCCGATGAGGAAGTACATCGGGATGAGCATGGCTTCGAACAGGATGTAGAAGAGGAAGACGTCCGTCGCGACGAACGACAGGATCACCATGGCCTCGACCATGAGGATCAGGGCGAAGAAGCCCTGCGTCGGACGCCAGCGCGTGGACGTGGTCTCCAGGGGGTCGGCATCGTGCCAGGCGGCGGCGATGACGAAGGGGATCAGCAGCGCGGTGAGGCCGAGGAGCGCCACCCCGATGCCGTCGACGCCCAGTTCGTACCGGACGCCGAAGTCGGCGATCCAGGCCCGGGACTCGGTGAGCTGGTAGCGGTCGCCGCCCGGTTCGAAGCGGAGGAAGACGACCGCCGCCAGGACGAGCGTGCCGAGCGAGAAGAGCAGCGCGAGCCATTTGGCCGCGGTGCGCCGCGCCGCGGGGACGGCGGCGGTGGCGATCGCGCCGATCGCCGGGAGCGCCGCCGTCGCGGTCAGGAGGGGAAAGGACATGTGATCAGACCGCCCTCATCAGCAGGGTCGCGGCGATGACGACCGCCGCACCGCCGAACATCGAGACCGCGTAGGTGCGGGCATAGCCGTTCTGGAGCTTGCGCATCCGGCCGGAGAGCCCGCCGACCGAAGCGGCCGTGCCGTTGACGACGCCGTCGACCAGGGAGTGGTCCACGTAGACCAGCGAGCGGGTGAGGTGCTCGCCGCCGCGGACCAGGACCACGTGGTTGAAGTCGTCCTGGAGGAGATCGCGGCGGGCGGCCCGGGTGAGGACCGAGCCGCGCGGGGCGACGACGGGGACGGGCTTGCGGCCGTACATCGCCCAGGCGATGCCGACGCCGACGACCAGGGCCACCACGGTGGCTCCGGTGACCGTGGCCGCGCTCAGCGGGGAGTGCCCGTGGTCGTAACCGGTGACCGGCTCCAGCCAGTTGACGAAGCGGTCGCCGATCGCGAAGAACCCGCCCGCGAAGACCGAACCGAAGGCCAGCACGATCATCGGGATGGTCATCGACCTCGGGGACTCGTGCGGGTGCGGTTCGTGACCTTCCGCGTCCGGCTGCCAGCGCTTCTCGCCGAAGAAGGTCATCAGCATCACGCGCGTCATGTAGAACGCGGTGATCGCGGCGCCCAGCAGGGCGACCGAGCCGAGGATCCAGCCCTCGGTGCCGCCCTTGGCGAAGGCCGCCTCGATGATCTTGTCCTTGGAGAAGAAGCCGGACAGGCCGGGGAAGCCGATGATGGCCAGATAGCCGAGCCCGAAGGTGATGAAGGTGACCGGCATGTACTTCCGCAGGCCGCCGTACTTGCGCATGTCGACCTCGTCGTTCATGCCGTGCATGACGGAGCCCGCGCCGAGGAAGAGCCCGGCCTTGAAGAAGCCGTGCGTCACCAGGTGCATGATCGCGAAGATGTAGCCGATCGGGCCGAGCCCCGCGGCGAGGATCATGTACCCGATCTGCGACATCGTGGAGCCGGCGAGGGCCTTCTTGATGTCGTCCTTCGCGCAACCGACGATCGCACCGAAGATCAGCGTGACCGCGCCGACGATGACGACGACCAGCTGGGCGTCCGGGGCGGCGTTGAAGATCGCGCCGGAGCGGACGATCAGATAGACACCGGCGGTGACCATGGTCGCGGCGTGGATGAGGGCGGAGACCGGGGTCGGGCCCTCCATCGCGTCGCCGAGCCAGGACTGGAGCGGCACCTGGGCCGACTTGCCGCAGGCGGCCAGCAGCAGCATCAGGCCGATGGCCGTCAGCTTGCCCTGGCTCGTCTCGCCCGCCGACTCCAGCACCGGCCCGAAGGCGAAGGTGCCGAAGGTGGTGAACATCAGCATGATGGCGATCGAGAGGCCCATGTCGCCGACCCGGTTGACCAGGAAGGCCTTCTTCGCGGCGGTGGCCGCGGTGGGCTTGTGCTGCCAGAAGCCGATGAGCAGGAACGACGCCAGGCCGACGCCCTCCCACCCGAAGTACAGCAGCAGGTAGTTGTCGGCGATGACCAGGATGAGCATCGCCGCGAGGAACAGGTTGAGATAGCCGAAGAAGCGGCGCCTGCGCTCGTCGTGCTCCATGTAGCCGATGGAGTAGATGTGGATCAGCGTGCCCACACCGGTGATGAGCAGGACGAACGTCATCGACAACTGGTCGAGCTGGAAGGCGATGTCGGCCTGGAAGCCTTCCACCGGGATCCAGCTGAACAGGTGCTGGTGCAGGGCCCGGTCCTCGGCGCCCTTCCCCAGCATGTCGGTGAAGAGGATCAGTCCGACGACGAACGAGGCGGCGGCGAGCGCGGTACCGAGCCAGTGGCCGGTCTTGTCGAGCCGGCGGCCGCCGCAGAGCAGGACCGCCGCTCCGAGCAGGGGCGCCGCGACGAGCAGCGCAATCAGGTTCTCCACGTTTCCGACCCCTTACAGCTTCATCAGGCTGGCGTCGTCGACCGAGGCCGAGTGGCGGGAGCGGAACAACGACACGATGATCGCGAGCCCGACGACGACTTCCGCGGCGGCGACGACCATCGTGAAGAACGCCACGATCTGCCCGTCGAGGTTGCCGTGCATCCGGGAGAACGTGACGAGCGCCAGATTGCACGCGTTGAGCATCAGCTCGATGCACATGAACAGCACGATCACGTTCCGCCGGATCAGCACTCCGGAAGCGCCGATCGCGAACAGCAGGGCCGCGAGATACAGGTAGTTGACCGGGTTCACTGAGCGGCCTCCGAATTCTCCGCCGCGGACGCGGGACCTGCCCCGCGCGTCACGGCGTCCGCGTCCTCACGTCCGAGCCGCTCCCCGGAGCGCTGCTCCAGGGCCTTGAGATCGGCGAGGGACTCCTGTGACACGTCCCGGATCTGACCGCGCTTCCGCAGCGTCTGCATGACGGTGAGCTCGGACGGCGTGCCGTCGGGGAGCAGACCGGGGATGTCCACCGCGTTGTGCCGGGCGTAGACGCCGGGTGCGGGGAGCGGCGGGAGGTGCTTGCCCTCGCGCACGCGCTGCTCGGCCAGCTCCCGCTGGTTCTTGGCCCGTTCGGTGCGCTCGCGGTGCGTCAGCACCATCGCCCCCACGGATGCGGTGATCAGCAGGGCGCCGGTGATCTCGAAGGCGAAGACGTACTTGGTGAAGATGAGGTTGGCGAGTCCCTCGACGTTGCCCCCGTGGCGGGCGTTGGCCGCGCCGAGGCCGTTGAACGTGGAGAGCGAGGCGTTGCCGATGCCCGCGATCAGCAGGATGCCGAACCCGAGGGAGCATCCGGCCGCCAGCCAGCGCTGCCCCTTGAGGGTCTCCTTCAGGGAGTCCTCAGCGGTGACACCGACGAGCATGACGACGAAGAGGAACAGCATCATGATCGCGCCGGTGTAGACGATGACCTGGACGACGCCGAGGAAATACGCCCCGTTGGCGAGGTAGAACACCGCGAGGATGATCATGGTTCCGGCGAGGGAGAGCGCGCTGTGCACGGCCTTCTTCAGCAGGACCGTGGAGAGCGCGCCGATCACGGCGACGATGCCCAGGACCCAGAACTGGACGGCCTCGCCGGTGGAGGTGGTGGTGGCTGCGGCCAGCGCGTTCACGCGTCCACCCCCTTGTCCTGCCGGGCGTCGGCGGCCCGGGTCGACTCGATGGGGTCCTCGTCGGCCTTGTCGCTCTCGCCCTTGGACACGGCCGTCTGCCGGACGGTGCCGGGGGCGGCCTCGGTGACCACGCCCCGGTAGTAGTCCTGTTCGTCCATGCCGGGGTAGATCGCGTGCGGGCTGTCGACCATGCCCTCCTGGAGCCCCGCGAGCAGCTCGTCCTTGGTGTAGATGAGGCTCTCGCGGGTGGTGTTGGCCAGTTCGAACTCGTTCGTCATCGTGAGCGCCCGGGTGGGGCAGGCCTCGATGCAGAGTCCGCACAGGATGCAGCGCGCGTAATTGATCTGGTACACGCGGCCGTAGCGCTCGCCCGGGGAGTAGCGCTCCTCCTCGGTGTTGTCCGCGCCCTCCACGTAGATCGCGTCGGCGGGACACGCCCAGGCGCACAACTCGCAGCCGACGCACTTCTCCAGGCCGTCCGGGTGGCGGTTGAGCTGGTGCCGGCCGTGGAAGCGGGGCGCCGTCGTCTTCGGCGTCTCCGGATACTGCTCGGTGAGCCGCTTCTTGAACATGGCCTTGAAGGTCACGCCGAAGCCGGCCACGGGGTTCTGGAACTTCTCCTCCGCCGCTCCCGATTCGCCCGAGGACCCAGCGGACCCCGACGAGCCCGTGAGTTCTGGTTTCTCAGACACCGCCGGCCTCCTTTCCGTCACTCGCGTTTCCGTCACTCTGAGTATCCGACCCACCACTGACAACGAGCTCCCGCTCCCGTCGTGGCCTGCGCCGGGGCACCGGTGGCAGGGTCTGTCCGGGCAGCGGCGGCACCGGATACCCGCCCGCCATCGGGTCGAAGGCGGGCTCGGGTCCGGCCGCTTCCGTCTCGGCCCGCCTCCGCCGGTCGCGGAACATGTCGACGACGAACGAGATCAGCAGGATCGCGATCACGGCCGCGCCGACGTACAGCACGATCCGGGAGAAGTCGTAGCCCTCGTTGCGCAGCGCGCGGACGGTGGCGACGAGCATCAGCCAGACCACGGAGACCGGGATGAGGACCTTCCAGCCGAGCTTCATCAGCTGGTCGTAGCGGACCCGGGGCAGGGTGCCGCGCAGCCAGATGAAGAAGAAGATCAGCGCCTGGAGCTTGAGGAAGAACCAGAGCATCGGCCACCAGCCGTGGTTCGCCCCCTCCCAGAACGCGGAGACCGGGAACGGAGCGCGCCAGCCGCCGAGGAACAGCGTCACCGCGATCATCGACACGGTCACCATGTGGATGTACTCGGCGAGCATGAACATCGCGAACTTGATCGAGCTGTACTCGGTGTTGAAGCCGCCGACCAGGTCGCCCTCGGACTCCGGCATGTCGAACGGCGCCCGGCTGGCCTCACCGACCATGGTCACCATGTAGATGAGGAAGGAGACCGGGAGCAGGATGATGTACCAGCGGTCCGCCTGCGCCTCCACGATCGTCGAGGTCGACATCGACCCGGAGTAGAGGAAGACCGAGGCGAAGGCGGCGCCCATCGCGATCTCGTAGCTGATCATCTGGGCACAGCTGCGGATTCCGCCGAGCAGCGGGTACGTCGAGCCCGACGACCAGCCGCCGAGGACGAATCCGTACACGCCGACCGCGCCGACCGCGAGGATGTACAGCGCGGCGATCGGCAGGTCGGTCAGCTGCATCGTGGTACGGGTGCCGAAGATGGAGATCTCGTTGCCGGCCGGCCCGAAGGGGATGACCGCGATCGCCATGAAGGCGGGGATCGCCGCGAGGATCGGGGCGAGGATGTAGACCGCCTTGTCCGAGCCCTTGACGACCACGTCCTCCTTCAGCATCAGCTTGACGCCGTCGGCGAGCGACTGGAGGAGCCCCCAGGGGCCGTGCCGGTTGGGGCCGATGCGCAGCTGCATCCAGGCGACGACCTTGCGCTCCCAGACGATCGAGAAGAGCACGATCAGCATCAGGAACGCGAAGCAGAAGACCGCCTTGACGGCGATGAGCCACCAGGGGTCGGTGCCGAACATCGAGAGATCCTCGGCGGCGAGGACGACGCCCTCGGGCGCCGTCGTGAGTGCGGCGAGGCCAGTCACGCTCGTACCTCCGATGGTTCGACGGGAGCGCCCGGTGCGGCGGCGGGGCCGATCCGCACGAGGCCGCCCGGGTTGACGCCGGTGTCGGCGGGGATGCCGCGTCCCACCGAGTTCAGCGGCACCCAGACCACCCGGTCCGGCATGTCGGTGACCTGAAGGGGCAGTTCGACGGTGCCGGCGGGGCCGGTGACGGCGAGCAGGTCGCCGTCCTTGACGCCGGTCTCGGCGGCGGTGACCGGCGAGAGCCGGGCGACGGCCGCGTGCCGGGTTCCGGCGAGAGCGGTGTCGCCCTCCTGGAGCCGGCCGAGGTCGAGCAGCATGCGGTGGCCCGCGAGGACGGCCTCGCCGTCGCCGGGCCGGGGCAGCGGCTGCGCGCCCTCGCGCGGGTCGTCCGCGTGGCCGCCCTGCCAGCCGCCGAGCCGGTCCAGCTCGCGGCGGGCGGCGGTCAGGTCCGGGAGCGCGAAGTGCACGTCCATGGCGTCGGCCAGCATGTGCAGGACCCGGGAGTCGGTCGGCGCGAGCGTCCGGGGCATCTGCTCGGGCTTCAGCGCGGCCTGGAACATCCGGACCCGGCCCTCCCAGTTGAGGAAGGTGCCGGACTTCTCGGCGACGGCGGCGACCGGGAAGACCACGTCCGCCCGGGCGGTGACCGCGCTCGGCCGCAGCTCCAGGGAGACCAGGAAGCCGACCTCGTTCAGCGCCTGGATGGCGCGGTTCGGGTCGGGCAGGTCCTCGACGCCGACCCCGGCGACGAGCAGCGCGCCCAGTTCGCCGGTGGCCGCGGCCTCGACGATCTGGCCGGTGTCGCGGCCGTGGCGGGAGGGCAGTTCGGCCAGCCGCCACAGCTCCGCGACCTCCTCACGGGCCCGCGGGTCGGTGGCCGGACGGCCGCCGGGCAGCAGCGAGGGGAGCGCGCCCGCCTCGATCGCACCCCGGTCGCCCGCCCGGCGCGGGATCCACACCAAGCGTGCGCCGGTGGCGGTGGCGGTGCGGATCGCGGCGGACAGTGCGCCGGGCACGCCCGCGAGCCGCTCGCCGACGATGATCAGCGCGTGCTCGGCGCGCAACGCCTCGGCGGCCGCGGCCCCTTCGGCCTCCAGTCCGACGCCGCCCGCGAGCGCGTCCAGCCACTCGGTCTCGGTGCCGGGGGCGGCGGGCAGCAGCGTGCCGCCCGCCTTCACCAGGCCCCGGGTGGCGTGCGAGGCGAGCGCGAACGTCTTCTGGCCGCTCTTGCGGTGGGCCTTGCGCAGCCTGAGGAAGACGCCGGGGGCCTCCTCCTCGGACTCGAACCCGACGAGCAGGACCGCGGGGGCCTTCTCCAGGGCGGTGTACGTGACACCCTCGCCGTCGAGGTCCCGGCCGCGTCCGGCGACGCGGGCGGCCAGGAAGTCGGCCTCCTCGGCGCTGTGGACCCGGGAGCGGAAGTCGATGTCGTTGGTGTCGAGGGCGACCCGGGCGAACTTGCTGTACGCGTAGGCGTCCTCGACGGTCAGCCGGCCGCCGGTCAGGACACCGGTGCGGCCGCGGGCGGCGAGGAGTCCGGCCGCCGCGGCTTCCAGTGCCTCGGGCCAGCTCGCCGGCTCCAGTTCGCCGTCGGCGTTGCGGACCAGCGGGGTGGTGAGGCGGTCGCGCTGCTGGGCGTAGCGGAAGCCGAACCTCCCCTTGTCGCAGAGCCACTCCTCGTTGACCTCGGGCTCGTTGGCCGCGAGACGCCGCATGACCTTGCCGCGCCGGTGGTCGGTCCGGGTCGAGCAGCCCCCCGAGCACTGCTCGCACACCGAGGGGGTGGAGACCAGGTCGAAGGGGCGGGAGCGGAACCGGTACGCCGCCGAGGTCAGCGCGCCGACCGGGCAGATCTGGATGGTGTTGCCGGAGAAGTACGACTCGAAGGGGTCGCCCTCGCCGGTGCCGACCTGCTGGAGCGCGCCGCGCTCGATCAGCTCGATCATCGGGTCGCCCGCCACCTGGTTGGAGAACCGGGTGCAGCGGGCGCAGAGCACGCACCGCTCACGGTCCAGCAGCACCTGGGTGGAGATCGGGACGGGCTTCTCGAAGGTCCGCTTCTTCCCCTCGAACCGGGAGTCGGCGCCGCCGTGCGACATCGCCTGGTTCTGGAGCGGGCACTCGCCGCCCTTGTCGCAGACGGGGCAGTCCAGCGGGTGGTTGATCAGCAGCAGCTCCATCACGCCCTTCTGCGCCTTCTCGGCGACAGGAGAGGTGATCTGCGACTTGACGACCATGCCGTCGGTGCAGGTGATGGTGCAGGAGGCCATCGGCTTGCGCTGGCCCTCGACCTCGACGATGCACTGGCGGCAGGCGCCGGCCGGGTCGAGGAGCGGGTGGTCGCAGAAGCGCGGGATCTCGATGCCGAGGAGTTCGGCGGCCCGGATGACCAGGGTCCCCTTGGGGACGCTGATCTCGATGCCGTCGATGGTCAGCGTGACCAGGTCCTCGGGCGGAACCGCCGCCTCGCCGCCCCCGGAGGGCGCACTCGTGGTGACTGTCATGCGTTCACCCCCCGGTGAGCGTTCTTGCCGTCGGTGTTCTTGTCGTCGGCCCAGGCCGTGGACCGGGCGGGGTCGAACGGGCAGCCCTTGCCGGTGATGTGCTGCTCGTACTCCTCGCGGAAGTACTTGAGCGAGGAGAAGATCGGCGAGGCCGCGCCGTCGCCGAGCGCGCAGAACGACTTGCCGTTGATGTTGTCGGCGATGTCGTTGAGCTTGTCGAGGTCGGCCATCTCGCCCTTGCCGGCCTCGATGTCGCGGAGCAACTGGACCAGCCAGTACGTCCCTTCGCGGCAGGGTGTGCACTTGCCGCAGGACTCGTGGGCGTAGAACTCGGTCCAGCGGGTGACGGCCCGCACGACGCAGGTCGTCTCGTCGAAGCACTGGAGCGCCTTGGTGCCGAGCATGGATCCGGCGGCGCCGACGCCCTCGTAGTCGAGGGGGACGTCGAGGTGCTCCTCGGTGAACATCGGGGTGGAGGAGCCGCCCGGGGTCCAGAACTTGAGGCGGTGACCGGCCCGCATGCCGCCGCTCATGTCGAGGAGCTGGCGGAGCGTGATGCCGAGCGGGGCCTCGTACTGGCCGGGGCTGGTGACATGGCCGCTGAGCGAGTAGAGCGTGAAGCCCGGGGACTTCTCGCTGCCCATCGACTTGAACCAGTCCTTGCCTTTGTTCAGGATCGCGGGAACCGACGCGATGGACTCGACGTTGTTCACCACAGTGGGACAGGCGTACAGACCGGCGACCGCAGGGAAGGGGGGCCGCAGCCGGGGCTGGCCACGCCGTCCTTCGAGAGAGTCGAGCAGCGCGGTTTCCTCACCACAGATGTACGCACCCGCACCCGCGTGCACCGTGAGTTCCAGATCGAGTCCTGAACCCAGGATGTTCGTCCCCAGATAACCCGCCTCGTACGCCTCTCGTACGGCCTCGTGCAGTCGTCGCAGCACGGGGACGACCTCGCCGCGCAGGTAGATGAACGCGTGCGACGAACGGATCGCGTAACAGGCGATCACGATGCCCTCGATGAGGCTGTGCGGGTTCGCGAAGAGGAGCGGGATGTCCTTGCAGGTCCCCGGCTCCGACTCGTCGGCGTTGACGACCAGATAGTGCGGTTTGCCATCGCCCTGCGGGATGAACTGCCACTTCATCCCGGTGGGGAAGCCCGCGCCGCCGCGGCCGCGCAGACCGGAGTCCTTGACGTACGCGATGAGATCGTCGGGCGCCATGGCCAGCGCTTTGCGCAGCCCTTCGTAGCCCTCGTGGCGGCGGTAGGTGTCCAGCGTCCAGGACTCGGGCTGGTCCCAGAAGGAGGAGAGGACGGGGGCGAGCAGCTTCTCGGGGCTCGTCCCGTTGTGGTCGATCTCGGCGGCCAAGGTCATCACTCCCCCTCCTCGGCTGCGGGCCCGGCCGGGTGCTCCGGGTCGGAGGCCGAGGTCTGCTGCGGTGCGTCGTGCGAGCTGAGGCGCTCGGCCGGCGACGGATCGTGGACCTGCGCGTCGTGCCCCTGACCGGTCTGGGGCTGTCCGGCGCGCGGGGAGACCACGCGTGCCTTGGGGAGCGCCTCTCCCTTGGCGAGCTTCAGCCCGATCAGGGAGGCGGGGCCCGCGCCGCCGGTGGCCTCGACGGCGCCGGGGCGCTCGTCGGGGAAGCCGGCGAGGATGCGGGCGGTCTCCTTGTACGAGCAGAGGGGGGCGCCCCGGGTCGGCTCGACGGTCCGTCCGGCGATCAGGTCGTCGACGAGCCGCGTGGCGCTCTCGGGCGTCTGGTTGTCGAAGAACTCCCAGTTGACCATCACGACGGGCGCGAAGTCGCAGGCGGCGTTGCACTCGATGTGTTCGAGGGTGACCTTGCCGTCGTCGGTGGTCTCGTTGTTGCCGACCCCGAGGTGCTCCTTGAGCGTGTCGAAGATGGCGTCGCCGCCCATGACCGCGCACAGGGTGTTGGTGCAGACGCCGACCTGGTAGTCACCGCTCGGCCTGCGCCGGTACATGGAGTAGAAGGTGGAGACGGCGGTGACCTCGGCGGTGGTGAGGTCGAGCGTCTCGGCGCAGAAGGCGATGCCCGTGCGGGAGACGTAGCCCTCCTCGGACTGCACGAGGTGCAGCAGCGGCAGCAGGGCGGAGCGGCTGCCGGGGTAGCGGGCGAGCACCTCCTTGGCGTCCGCGTCGAGCCGGGCGCGTACCTCGGCCGGGTAGGGGGTGGCGGGGAGCTGCGGCATCCCCAGACTGACGTCTTGGCGTGAGGTGGTCACCGGTCGACGCCTCCCATCACGGGGTCGATGGACGCGACGGCGACGATGACGTCGGCGACCTGGCCGCCTTCGCACATCGCCGCCATGGCCTGCAGGTTGGTGAAGGACGGGTCGCGGAAGTGGACCCGGTAGGGGCGGGTGCCGCCGTCGGAGACGACGTGCACGCCGAGTTCGCCCTTGGGGGACTCGACGGCGGTGTACGTCTGTCCGGCGGGGACCCGGAAGCCCTCGGTCACCAGCTTGAAGTGGTGGATCAGGGCTTCCATGGAGGTGCCCATGATGTTGCGGATGTGGTCGAGCGAGTTGCCGAGACCGTCGGGGCCGAGCGCGAGCTGGGCGGGCCAGGCGATCTTCTTGTCGGCGACCATGACCGGCCCGGGCTCCAGGCGCTCGATGCACTGCTCGATGATCCGCAGCGACTGGCGCATCTCCTCCAGCCGGATGAGGAAGCGTCCGTAGGAGTCGCAGGTGTCGGCGGTGGGGACCTCGAAGTCGTAGGTCTCGTAGCCGCAGTACGGGTCGGTCTTGCGCAGGTCGTTCGGGAGGCCGGCGGAGCGCAGCACCGGGCCGGTGGCGCCGAGCGCCATGCAGCCGGCGAGGTCGAGGTAGCCGACGTCCTTCATCCGGGCCTTGAAGATGGGGTTGCCGGTGGCGAGCTTGTCGTACTCCGGCAGGTTCTTCTTCATGGTCTTGATGAACTCGCGCAGCTGGTCGACCGCGCCCGGGGGCAGGTCCTGGGCGAGGCCGCCGGGCCGGACGAACGCGTGGTTCATGCGCAGTCCGGTGAACAGCTCGAAGAGGTCGAGAACCAGTTCACGATCGCGGAAGCCGTAGATCATGATCGTGGTCGCGCCGAGCTCCATGCCGCCGGTGGCGATGCAGACCAGGTGCGAGGAGAGCCGGTTGAGCTCCATCAGCAGCACGCGGATGACGGTGGCCCGGTCGGGGACCTGGTCCTCGATGCCGAGGAGCTTCTCGACGCCCAGGCAGTACGCCGTCTCGTTGAAGAACGGCGTCAGGTAGTCCATGCGCGTGACGAAGGTGGTGCCCTGTGTCCAGTTGCGGAATTCGAGGTTCTTCTCGATGCCGGTGTGGAGATAGCCGATGCCGCAGCGGGCCTCGGTGACGGTCTCGCCGTCGATCTCCAGGATGAGGCGGAGCACGCCGTGCGTGGACGGGTGCTGGGGGCCCATGTTGACGATGATGCGTTCGTCGTCGGACTTCACCGCGGATTCGACGACCTCGTCCCAGTCGCCGCCGGTGACTGTATATACAGTCCCCTCGGTCGTGGCACGGGGCGTTGCGTGGGGAGTGGTCATCAGCTGTACGACCTCCGCTGGTCCGGAGCCGGGATCTGGGCGCCCTTGTACTCGACGGCGATGCCGCCGAGCGGGTAGTCCTTGCGCTGCGGGAAGCCCTGCCAGTCGTCCGGCATCATGATCCGGGTCAGGGCCGGGTGCCCGTCGAAGATGAGCCCGAAGAAGTCGTACGCCTCGCGCTCGTGCCAGTCGTTGGTCGGGTAGACCTCGACGAGCGACGGGATGTGCGGGTCGCTGTCCGGGGCGGACACCTCCAGCCGGATGAGCCGGCCGTGGGTGAGCGAGCGCAGGTGGTAGACGGCGTGCAGCTCGCGGCCCTTGTCGCCCGGGAAGTGGACGCCGCTCACGCCCGTACAGAGTTCGAAGCGCAGGGCGGGGTCGTCGCGCAGGGTGCGGGCGACCTGGAGCAGGTGCTCGCGGGCGATGTGGAAGGTCAGCTCGTCGCGGTCGACGACGGTCTTCTCGATGGCGTTCTCGGGGAGCAGGTCCTGTTCCTCCAGGGCCCCTTCGAGCTCGTCGGCCACCTCGTCGAACCAGCCGCCGTAGGGCCGGGAGGAGGCTCCCGGCAGGGTGACGGTGCGGATGAGGCCGCCGTAGCCGGAGGTGTCGCCGCCGTTGTTCGCGCCGAACATGCCCTTGCGGACGCGGATGACCTCGCCGCCGGTGTCGCGCGGGGCGGGTACGGCGTTGCCGTTCTGTCCCTCGCCGTGGGTGTGGTCGCTCACCGCAGCAGCCCCTTCATCTCGATCAGGGGCAGTGCCTTGAGGGCCGCTTCCTCGGCCTCGCGGGCGGCCTCCTCCGCGTTGACCCCGAGCTTGCCGTCCTGGATCTTCTGGTGGAGCTTGAGGATGGCGTCCAGCAGCATCTCGGGACGGGGCGGACAACCCGGCAAATAAATATCTACCGGGACAATGTGATCAACACCCTGCACAATGGCGTAATTGTTGAACATACCGCCAGATGACGCGCAAACCCCCATGGAGATGACCCACTTGGGATTCGGCATCTGGTCGTAGACCTGCCGCAGGACGGGCGCCATCTTCTGGCTCACCCGACCCGCGACGATCATCAGGTCCGCCTGTCGCGGCGATCCGCGGAAGACCTCCATCCCGAACCGGGCCAGGTCGTAGCGGCCCGCGCCGGTCGTCATCATCTCGATGGCGCAGCAGGCCAGTCCGAACGTGGCCGGGAAGACGGAGGCCTTCCGCACCCAGCCCGCGGCCTGCTCGACCGTGGTCAGAACGAAGCCGCTCGGCAGTTTCTCTTCGAGTCCCATGGTGTGCCCCTCAGCCCCTCAGTCCCATTCCAGGCCGCCGCGACGCCACACATACGCGTAGGCGACGAAGACGGTGAGCACGAAGAGCAGCATCTCCACGAGCCCGAAGATCCCCAGGGCGTCGAAGGAGACCGCCCAGGGATAGAGGAAGACGATCTCGATGTCGAAGACGATGAAAAGCATCGCCGTCAGGTAGTACTTGATGGGAAAGCGGCCGCCACCGGCCGGAGTCGGGGTGGGTTCGATACCGCACTCGTACGCTTCGAGCTTTGCCCGGTTGTAGCGCTTGGGGCCGATAAGCGTGGCCATGACCACGGAGAAGATCGCAAACCCTGCCCCGAGGGCGCCGAGCACGAGGATGGGCGCGTAGGCATTCACGCTCCTCGCTCCTTCCAGTCGTCCTTGACCTTTGGACCGCATCGGGCGACCGGCTCGCCACCTCACCAAGATCGTGCACATGTGAGGCAGTTCACAAGCCCGACTGCCCCGCATCCTATGCCCGGTCCCCTGTGATCTGCGACACGGGGTACGACAACGACTTTGTGATCTCCACCACCTGACGAACGATCATGAAGTCGTATGAGCGGTGATCTTCGTACGCGAAGCGGCCGAGTGATCACGAGACGTGACATTCGGCGGTGTTACCGCTGGTCAAAGGCGTGCAGCGCTATCAATGGACGGGTAGTACAAGCAAATTGGCGGTGGACGGCCCGAGAGTGATAAGGGCGTCGGTCGACTTCGGCGCTCACTCGGACGAGGGGTGAGCGGGACCGAAGGGGACATGTGCACGCATTCACGAACTTCCGGAACGGACGCTTCGGGAGCCTTCGAAGAGGGACCCGGGCCGGGATCCGGAGAACACCCACCGGAGCGCGCGCCCTCGGACCCGCCCACGCGCATCGCGCCCGCGAGGGTTGCCCGTGACGACACACGCACTCTGTGACCTGCGCCACCCTCCGCCTCGCGTCAGGAAACCGGGCTTGGCCATCGGTGTGAACGGATGGTAAGCGACGGGCAATTCGGGCGTATTACCGAAAGGCAGTGATCACGGGCCTGATCACGACTGCCCGATTTGCCCGTTACGGCGTCAATAAAGGGCCTCAGAAAGCGGATTCACAGATTCCGAACGTAACTGTGTCGCAACACACGTTTCTTGATGGGACCCCTACAGCCCTGATAGCGCTAGTACCCATGTCCCACACCGCTCACATACCCAGCCACCGGAAGCCCCGTCAGCGCGCCTCGAAGTCGGCACTGCGGGCCGGAGTTGCCGGTGGCTTCCTCAGCACCATCGCGGTCGCGGGTGCCGCCGGTCCGGCCCAGGCCGAGCCGGTGACCCAGACGATCGAGATGCCCACGATCACGGACGGCCTCTCCACCGCCGTCGCCGCCTCCGCCCAGGCGACGCAGCAGGTCGCCCTCGACCTGGAGATCCAGGCCAGCGAGGACGCCGCCGCCGAGAAGGCCGCGAAGACGGCCAAGAAGGCCCACGCCGAGGCCGTGCGCAAGGCCGAGGCCGAGAAGAAGGCCGAAGCCGCCGCGAAGGCCCGGGCCGAGGCGGAGGCCAAGGAGCGCGCCGAGCGCGCCTCCCGGACCTCCGAGCGCACGACGCTCAGCGCCTCCTCCGGCTCCTCGGACTCCGGAAGCTCCGCCTCCGCCCCGTCCTCGTCCTCCTCCTCGAACGTGAGCGGTTCCGCCGCCTCCATCGTGGCGTTCGCCAAGGCCCAGGTCGGCGACGCGTACGTCTCCGGCGGCACCGGCCCGAACGCGTGGGACTGCTCGGGCCTCGTCCAGGCCGCCTACCGCACGGCGGGCATCGACCTGCCGCGCGTCTCGCAGTCCCAGTCGACCGCCGGCACCCAGGTCTCCCTGGACAACCTCCTGCCCGGCGACATCCTGTACTGGGGCGGCGCGGGCAGCGCGTACCACGTGGCGATCTACGTCGGTGGCGGCGAGTTCGTCGGCGCGCAGAACTCCAGCACCGGCACGGTGCAGCGCTCCCTGGACTACGACCGGCCGACCGGCGCGGTCCGCGTCCTCTGAGTCACCCCCGCCCCCGGGCACCCCTGTTCACCGCTGAGAGCCGCCGCTCCCCCGCTCGGGGGCGGCGGCTCTTCGCCGTCGTCGCGGCGACAAGCAGCGCCGCCACCATCAGCAGGGCGCTCACTCCGGCAGGCGCCCGGTGGCCGAACCCCGCGTCCAGGGCCAGGCCGCCCGCCCACGGGCCCACCGTCGCGCCCAGGTTGAACGCGGTCGTCGAGAAGGCACCGGCCAGCGTCGGGGCTCCGGGGGCGAGCCCCAGGACCCGGGTGATCAGGGCGGTGCCGGTCCCGAAGGCGAGCAGGCCGAGCAACGGGACCAGGGCGAGGGTGAGCACCGGGCTGCCCGCCGCCAGGGCCAGCACCGCCCAGCCGACGGCGAGAGCGGCCATGCCCGTGGCGACGACGGCGACCGGGTGGGCGTCGGCGAACCGGCCGGCCACCGTGACCCCGGCGAACGCCCCCGCCCCGAAGAGCGCCAGGGCCACCGGCACCCATCCCGCACCCAGCCCCGTCTCCCGGGTGAGGAGCGGCTCCAGGTAGGAGAACGCGCAGAAGGTCGCCCCCTGCACCAGGGCCATCGTGAGCAGGACCCGCCGCAGCCGGGGGCCCGTCAGGACGCGCAGTTCGTCGCGTACGGAAACGGCCTCGGACGCTGAAGCGGCCTCGGATACGGGAGCGGCCTCGGATACGGGAGCGGCCTCGCACGCGGGAGCGGCCTCGGATACGGGAGCGGCCTCGCACGCGGAAGTGGCCTCGGATACGGGAGCGGTGCCCGCGTCCGTACCACCCCTCGCGCGCCAGCCGCCCCGGCCACCGCCCGGGATGGCCCGGCCGCCCGGGATGGTCCGCAGGACCGCGAGGAAGGCGGGCAGCGAGACGATCGCGACCGCCCAGAAGGCCGACCGCCACCCCCACCGCTCCCCGAGCACCGCGCCGGCCGGTACGCCCACCACGCAAGCGACCGTCACGCCGCCGACCACCACGGCGGTGGCCCGGCCCTTCAGCCGGTCGGGGACCATCGCGACGGCGGTGCTCAGAGCGACCGCCCAGAATCCGGCGTTGGCGATCGCCCCGACGAAACGGGTCGCGAGGAGCACCCCGTAACCGGGGGTGAGAGCGCCGACGGCATGGACGGCGACGAACACCGCGAGGAAGAGAAGCAGCGCGCGGCGGCGTGGCCAGGCGCGGCTGAACAGCGCCATGAGGGGTGCGCCGACGACCATGCCGACGGCGAACGCGGAGGTCAGAAGGCCGGCGGCGGAGAGGGAGACGTCGAGGTCGGCGGCGATGCCGGAGAGAAGTCCGGACAGCATGAACTCGGAGGTGCCCTGGGCGAAGACCGCGAGCCCGAGGACGTAGACGGCGAATGGCATGGGTGAGTAGCCCCTTGGACGGAACCGTCGGATGGACAGACAGACCGGGTGCGGGGATACGGGCCGCGCGGACGGCCGCGCCGGAGGTCCGGCGGGGCGGCGCGAAGAAGTGCCCGGCGGTGATCGGCCGATGGCACGCATGCCGCGTACGGCGGTGCTCCAGCACATACGCGAGGGGGAACGGCCCGTGCCCGCGGTGATCCGGCGGGCGTGGAACCGTGACGGAGGGGCCGGTGACCCGGGAGGGGTCAGTCGGCGGAGCTCAGCACGGGCACGGCCACCGGCGCACCGGTGGCCGGAGTCTGTCCGACTCGGGGCTCGTCATGGGCGAGATCCTACCGCCGGCGGGGGCGGCGGTTCGGGCGTTCCTGCTCCCGGGCGGAGGTGGTGGGGGCGGGGAGCGCGTCGTAGGCGGCGTCGATGTCCTCGTCGTCGTCCGGCGCGGTCAGGTCCACGGCGAAGCGGGGCTCCAGGAAGAGGTCCTGGTGCTGGGGCAGGGAAGCGGTGGTCATGGCTGTCTGTCCTTCGGGGTCGAGCAGCGCTGTAGCGGCTTGTTCCGTGCCCCGCAGGCCTGCGTTCGATAAAAGGGTGCGCTATATGAGGGTGCGATGTGGGGGAGCGATATGAGGGTGCGTCAAAGACAGTGGCACGCACCGCGCGCCGCCACGGCCGGCCCGGGCCACCGACGGGCCCGGCAGGCGCGCAAATCATCGCACACGATCACCTGGCGGGCCGAGGATTAAGACCTGTGGTCCGGATCAGAGGACGACGCGGAAGTGGGTGGTCAGCCTCCGGTCCTCGCCCAGCACGTGGAATGCCAGGCCGGGCGGCTGGTCCCGGTCGGCGGGCCGGTCCCCCTCCCAGGGCAGGCGCAGGGTCCAGGTGACGGCGGGTCCGACGATCAGGGGGCGGCCCGCGAAGGTCGAGGCCGCGGCCGTGTGGGCGTGCCCGGTGAGAACGGCGACGACCCGCGGGTGGGCGTCGAGCAGGGCGGCGAGCCGCTCGGGCTCCTGGAGCATCCCGGCGTCCGGCAGCGGATGGTGGAGTTCGACGGGCGGCTGGTGGAAGGCGATCAGCGCGGGTACACCGTCCGGGAGCGCGCCGAGCGTGGCGTCGATCCAGGCGAGCGTCTCCGCGTCGAGGCGCCCCTCGTCACGGCCGGGAAGGGTCGCGTCGCACATCAGGACGGCGGTTCCGGCGACGTGGTGGACCCGGTTGACGGGCGCGGTGCCCGGGGCCTCGCCGAGGAACGCCTTGCGGTAGGCGGGGCGGGCGTCGTGGTTTCCGGGGCACGCGAGGACGGGGAACGGCGCGTCCAGCAGGCGTACGGCCTCCTCGTACTCGGCCTCCGCCGCGTGGTCGGCGATGTCCCCGGTGACCAACAACGCGTCGACCGGGCGGGGCAGGGACCGCAGATGGTCCATGACACGGATCGTCCGGTCCCGTGCGCGGTCACTGCCGTCCAGGTGCAGATCGCTGATCTGAGCAAGCAGCATGAGCAGCACTCCCCCGACTAACGGTTGTTCTCCTTCTCGCATTAGGACTCTAGAGTGGGGAGCACGGACCTTCAAGAGGCGGAGGAGGCAAGGAGCGGTGGCACAGCGGCCTGTGATGGAACTGGCGGGCACCATCCGCCACGACGGGGGCGGCGGGGTTCTCGACGACCTGGACACGGTCCGGGGTGCGCAGCGCTGGCTGCAGCAGCAGCCCGGCCTTCTCGCGGCCGCCCCCGGGGACCTGGTCGTGGACGAGGGGGTGAGGGACGCGGTCGTCGGCGTACGGCGGGCCGTCCGGGCCCTGTTCGCGCGGGTGGTCAGCCCGGCCCCGCCCAGCCCGGCCGACGCCCACCGCCTGCTGCCCCTCGACGAGGCTCTGGGACTGCTCAACGCCGCGGCGGCCCGGGAGCCGGTGACACCCCAACTGCACTGGCCCGCCGAAGGGCCGCCCACCTCAGGGCTGCTGTCGGCCGAGGACGACCCGGGCGTACGGCTGGTCGCGGCGCTGGCGCGCGACGCCGTCGACTTCCTGAGCGGGCCGCAGCGCGAGCGGCTGCGCGCCTGCCACGCGCCGCGCTGCGTCCGGTACTTCATCAAGAGCCACGGCCGCCAGGAGTGGTGCAAGCCGTCCTGCGGCAACCGGGCCCGGGTGGCCCGGCACTACGAGCGCACGCGCGAGGCGGCCGGCCGGGACTGAGCCCCAAGGCCGGTCATTGGCCCAGCCACAAGGCCCTCGAATGGCCCACGGACAGGGCCGGCCGCTCCCCTAGATTCGAACCCGGCGCTGGTGGCTGCCCATGCCACGCGTCCGGGACGAATCATGCCGGTGCGCTGGATTCCCGCCGCCGGGCCGGCGCGCGGCCTCGCCGTGGCCCAGTTGGTCAACTCGCTGGGGGACGGCGCCTACTACGTCTGTTCCGCGCTGTACTTCTCGCAGGTCGTCGGTCTCTCGGCGGCGCAGATCGGACTCGGCCTGACGCTCGCCTGGGGGGTGGGAGCGGTCGCGGGGGTGCCGCTCGGCGCCCTGGCCGACCGTCGAGGGCCGCGCGGGACGGCCGTCGCGCTGGCCCTCGCCACCGCGGTCTGCGTGGCGGCCTTCCTCGGGGTGCGGTCGTTCCTCCCGTTCGTGCTCGCGGCCTGCGCCTACGCCACCGCGCAGTGCGGGCTGGCCGCCGCTCGGCAGTCGCTGCTGGCCGGGCTCGTGGGGAAGAGCGAGCGGACCGGCGTACTCGCGCATCTGCAGTCGGCCCTCAACGCCGGACTGGCACTGGGGGCGGCGCTCGGCGGGCTGGCCCTGCACGTCGGTACGGCCGGCGCCTATCTCACGGTCCTGACCCTGGACGCCGTCGCGTTCGCGGGGTGCGCGCTGCTGCTCGCGCGGCTTCCGGAGCCAAGGCGTAGGACGGCCCCGGCACCGGCAGAAGGGGACCCGGCGGAGGGGGGCCCGGCACCGGTCCCGTCCGTCCTGCGGGACGGGCCGTACGCGCTCGTCGCGGCGCTCAACATGGTCATGCTGCTCCGGATGCCGCTGATCAGCGTGGCCGTTCCGCTCTGGATCGCCGGGCACACCACGGCACCCGGCTGGACCGTCTCGGCACTCCTGGTGCTCAACACAGGGGCCGTGATGCTCTTCCAGGTCCGTACGGCCGCCGCCGTACGCGATCTGCCCAGTGCCGTGCGTACGGTCCGCAGCGGTGGGGTCCTGATGCTGCTCTCGTGCGCCGTCTTCGCCGGTTCCGCCCTGGACGCGCCCCTGTGGGCGCTGTTCGCGGTGCTGCTGGTCGCCGCCGGGCTTCAGGTGTGGGGCGAGATGCGGCAGTCGGCGGGGGCGTGGCAGATCAGCTTCGACCTCGCCCCGGCCGGGAGGCAGGGCCAGTACCAGGGGTTCTTCGGGGCGGGGGTGCCGGTCGCCAGGATGCTCGGGCCGCTGCTGCTGACCACGCTGATCGTCACGTGGGGGCCGCCGGGGTGGCTGGTGCTCGGGGCGCTGTTCCTCGGCGCGGGGGCTGCCATGGGCCCGGCGGTGCGGCGGGCGGAACGAAACCGCCCGACCGCACCGGTCGTGGCTTCCGTCGTGCCTTCGGAGCCACCCTCGACAGGCCGTTTCGGGCCTTCGGAGCCACCTTCGACAGGCCGCTTCAGGCCTTCGGAGCCACCTTCGACAGCCCGTTGATGATGCGGTCCATCGCGTCGCCGCCCTGCGGGTCGGTGAGGTTGGCGAGCATCTTGAGCGTGAACTTCATCAGCAGCGGGTGGGTCAGGCCGCGCTGGGTGGCGACCTTCATGACCTTCGGGTTGCCGATCAGCTTCACGAAGGCGCGGCCCATCGTGTAGTAGCCGCCGTAGGTCTCCTTGAGCACCTTCGGGTAGTTGTTCAGGGCCAGTTCACGCTGGGCGGGGGTGGCGCGGGCGTGGGCCTGGACGATGACGTCGGCCGCGATCTGGCCGGACTCCATGGCGTACGCGATGCCCTCGCCGTTGAACGGGTTGACCATGCCGCCCGCGTCGCCGACCAGGAGGAGGCCCTTGGTGTAGTGCGGCTGGCGGTTGAAGGCCATGGGGAGGGCCGCGCCCCGGATGGGCATCGTCATGTTCTCGGGGGTGTAGCCCCAGTCCTCCGGCATCGAGGCGCACCAGGCCTTGAGGACCTCGCGCCAGTCCAGCTCCTTGAAGGCGGAGGAGGAGTTGAGGATGCCGAGGCCGACGTTGGAGGTGCCGTCGCCCATGCCGAAGATCCAGCCGTAGCCGGGCAGCAGCCGGTCCTCGGCGCCGCGCCGGTCCCACAGCTCCAGCCAGGACTCCAGGTAGTCGTCGTCGTGGCGGGGCGAGGTGAAGTACGTACGGACGGCGACGCCCATGGGGCGGTCCTCGCGGCGGTGCAGGCCCATGGCGAGGGAGAGCCGGGTGGAGTTGCCGTCGGCGGCGACGACGAGCGGGGCGTGGAAGGTGACCGGGGTCTTCTCCTCCCCGATCTTCGCCTCGACGCCGGTGATGCGGCCCGTGCGCTCGTCGCGGATGGGGGCGCCCACGTTGCAGCGCTCGTACAGCCGGGCACCGGCCTTCTGCGCCTGGCGGGCCAGTTGCTCGTCGAAGTCGTCGCGCTTGCGGACCAGTCCGTAGTCCGGGTAGGAGGCCAGCTCCGGCCAGTCGAGCTGGAGGCGGACGCCGCCGCCGATGATGCGCAGGCCCTTGTTGCGCAGCCAGCCCGCCTCTTCGGAGATGTCGATCCCCATGGCGACGAGCTGCTTCGTGGCGCGGGGCGTGAGCCCGTCGCCGCAGACCTTCTCGCGGGGGAAGGCGGTCTTCTCCAGCAGCAGGACGTCGAGTCCGGCCTTGGCGAGGTAGTACGCGGTCGTGGACCCGGCGGGGCCCGCTCCGACGACGATGACATCCGCGCTGTGCTCGGAGAGGGGCTCGGTCACGGTCGGATCTCCCGAAGACTCGAATTCGCGTGCCGCGCGGCACATGTCCCGTGCAGTCTATGGGGGCCTGCGAATCAACCCTCCGAAGGGCTCCCTCATGTCGATCGCGCCTGCCACGCCCCACGCTTCGGCCCCCGCCGTACGCCTCCGTGTTCCGACCGACGAGGATGCCCTGACCTGGTACCGGGTCTTCGACGACCCCGAGGTGATGGAGTTCTTCGGCGGCCGCCGGGCGGACTTCTCCGTGTACGAGGAGCTCACCGCCCGCCAGCGCCGCCACGACGCCGAGCTCGGCTACTGCCTGTGGACGCTCACGGACGAGGCGGACACCGTCCTCGGCTTCACCGGGGCGCAGCCGTGGCCGCACACGCATTACGGGCCGGTCGGCGCGGTCGAGATCGGCTGGCGCCTGGGGCGTACGGCATGGGGGCGCGGGTACGCCACCGCCGCCGCCCGCGCCGCGCTGGAGCGGGTGCGGGCGGCCGGGGTGGACGAGGTGGTCGCGATGATCCACTCCCGTAACGCCCGGTCGATGGCGGTCGCGGACCGGCTCGGGATGCAGCGGGCCGAGTCGTACGAGACTCCGCGCGGCGCGGAGGCGGTCTGCTTCCGGCTGGAGCTGTAGGACCCGGAAGCGCGGATCCGAACGAGGGGTCCTGGGCCGACAGGACCTAGGCGCGGGTGGCCCGGTGCAGGGCCACCACGCCGCCGGTCAGGTTGCGCCACGCCACCTTCGACCAGCCCGCCTTCTGGAGCAGTGCGGCGAGGGCGGGCTGGTCGGGCCAGTCGCGGATGGACTCGGCGAGGTAGACGTACGCGTCCGGGTTGGACGACACCGCGCGGGCGGCCGGCGGGATCGCCCGCATCAGGTACTCCGTGTAGACCGTGCGGAACGGGGTCCAGGTCGGCTGGGAGAACTCGCAGATCACCACCCGGCCGCCGGGCTTCGTCACCCGGTACAGCTCGCGCAGGGCGACACCGGTGTCCTGGATGTTGCGCAGCCCGAAGGAGATCGTGACGGTGTCGAACGTCTCGTCCTTGAACGGCAGCCTCATGCCGTCGCCCGCCGTGAACGGCATCCACGGGTGGCGTTCCTTGCCCACCTGGAGCATGCCGAGCGAGAAGTCGCACGGAACGACGTAGGCGCCCGCCTTCACGAAAGGCTGCGAGGAGGTCGCCGTACCGGCCGCCAGGTCGAGGATCTTCTGCGCGGGGCGGGCGTCGACCGCCGCCGCGACCGCCTTGCGCCACAGCCGGGCCTGGCCGAGCGAGATCACATCGTTGGTCAGGTCGTAGTTCGCCGCCACACCGTCGAACATCGAGGCGACTTCGTGCGGCTGCTTTTCCAGGGAGGCTCGGGTCACTCTTCCATTCAAGCAGCCGCGCCACCGGTATCAGTGAGGGCGGTCGCCCGCGACGGCCACGCGCCTGCTGGAACAGCAGGCGCGGGAGCCCCAGCCGGCGGGACGGCTCCGACCGGCACGGCGACGGGGCAGGCGACGGCGCACACCCCGTCTCGAACTGATCTTCACTCCTCTTCAACCTTTTCGGCACACGGGTGCTCTGTAACGGGTGGGGGTCGAGGAGAGAGAGGGGAGGGCGGATGCCGGCAGGGGCTCAGCCCGCCATGGCGGACGGCGAGCGCGCCGCGTTCGAGGCGTACGCCAGGACCGGGCAGCGTCGGCTGTACCGGACGGCCTACCTGCTGTGCGGAGACACCGAGGGTGCGCAGGACCTGACGCAGACGACACTGGCCAAGCTGTTCCAGCACTGGCGCAGGGCGAGCCGGGCGGACAACCTCGACGCCTACGCCAAGACCGTGCTGGTGCGCACCTTCGTGGCCGAACGCCGTCGCTCCGTACGGGATCTGCTCGCCCACAACCGCAACGCGCCCCGCCCGCACCCCAATCCCGCACCGGGCGCCGACCTCCGGGTCACCCTGCTCGCCCTCCTCGCCGAACTCCCGCCCAGAGCGCGGGCGATGGTCGTCCTGCGCTACTGGGACGATCTGAGCGTGGAGACCGTGGCGTCGCTGCTGCGGTGCAGCGAGTCCACGGTGAAGAGCCAGTGCTCGCGTTCACTCGTCCGCCTGCGCGCCCGGATGGGCGACGTCCAGCTCTACTCCACGGGAAGCTGAGGGCCGGTCATGTCACTTGAACCGCACGAGCACCTGCCGCGCCGCAATCGTGACGGAGAGCCGGTCCGGGACGAGAAGCAGGCCCGGGACGAGGAGTTGTTCCGTGACGCCCTGCACCGGACCGTCGGCACCCTGTCCCTCCAGCCCGATCTGGTGTCCGACGCCGTACGGGAGGGCCACCGGCGGCGGTCCAGGAGGCGGGGGTTCGCGGTCGCGGGCGCCTTCGTCGCGGTCACCGCGCTGACCCTGGGACTCTCCGCTCTCGGCCCCCGGCTGCTGCCGGGAGGGGACACGGGGCCCGCCGCGCCCTCGGTGCCGGCCGTCTCCCGCCCCGCCCCGCCCCCCGCCGCCTCATCCACCCCGTCCCCCCGACCTACGGAGCAATCCCCCGACATGCCGAGCCCCACCACCCCCGCGCCGACGGAGTCCGAGGCCGTGCCGCCCGCGCCCCCCGGGCCGCCCACGCCCTCCCTGTCGGCCCCGCCCGGGCCCGGCCCGGAGGAGACCCGGCACCCGGAGGGCCGATCGTGACGCGCCGCCGCACGACCGGGACGCTGCCGCCCGCGTACGGGGAACCGGTCCGCGACGAGGACACGTTCCGGCTGCGCGTGCCGCCGCCCCGGGCCCCGTCGGCTCCCGCTCCCCGGTCCCGGGCGGCGGCGCGGTCACGGATGCGGCGACGGCAGCGGAGCCGGCGGCGGGTGCTCGCGTCGGCCGTGCTGGTGCTCGCGGTGGCGGCGGGCGCGGCGCTCCTCCTCGGCCGCCCCTGGCTCCACGGGGGCGGCCCGGCCGACGCGGCCCCGGCACCCTCCCGTACGGCCCCGGCCGGCGGACCGGACAACGCGTCGAAGCCGCTGGAGGACGCCCCCGAACCCACTCCCCCGCCGGCCCCGACCCCGTCGGCCGAGGCCGACGCGGGTACCGACGCCGACGCCCCCCGGGCCGAGGACATCCCCGCCTCGGGCCCCGGCACGTTCACCGTGGCCCGCGCGGGCGTCACGTCGGGGGGCAGGGGCAGCGCCTACCGGGTGGAGGTGGAGAACGGCATCGGCGTCGACCCCGACCGGGCCGCCGAGGACATCGCCGCGGTCCTGGCCGACCCGCGCGGCTGGAGCCACGGCGGCGAGCACTCGTTCCGCCAGGTCGCCGACGGGCCGGCCGGGCTGGTGATCCGGATCGCGACCCCGGCGACCACGGACCGGATGTGCGGCGCGTACGGCCTGAACACGCGCGGCGAGGTCAACTGCCGGGGCGGCGAGAAGGTGATGGTCAACCTGAAGCGCTGGCAGCTCGGTTCACCGCAGTTCGACGGGCCCGTCTCCGAGTACCGGGCGCTGATCGTGAACCACGAGGTCGGCCACTGGCTGGGGCACGGCCATGAGACCTGCCCGGGGAAGGGGCGTCCCGCGCCCGCGATGATGCAGCAGATCAACGGGCTGAAGGGCTGCGTCGCCAACGCCTGGCCGTACGACGCGAAGGGGCGCTACCTCGGCGGCCCGAAGGTGCCGTGACGCCCGCCGGGGCCGCCTGGAGGCGACGGGCGGCCCCCGGGTGCGTGAGCCGGCCCCGTACGGAAGCGGCCTCAGCGGGCGCGGTGCACCAGCCGCCCCGCGAGCACGGTCGCCACGCAGGGCCGGGGGCCTCCCCCGTACAGCGCCGCCTCGTCGGGCACGTCGAAGACCGCGAGGTCGGCCCGGCCGCCCACGGTCAGCGGTCCGTGCGCCGTACCGGCCAGATCGCCGCCCGCCGCGAAGGGGTCGAGGCCGGGCACGCCGTGCGGTACCGGAACTGGCGGCGGCGCGACCCGGACGACGACCAGCCCCGACCGGGAGACGGCCGTCCGCAGCGCCGGGTCGTCCGCGCCGAACGGGCCCGCCACATGCGTGGTGCCGTGCCGCAGCATCCGCTGGAGCCCGCGCCGTACGCTGCCGGCCCGCCGGGTCGCGTCCATCGTCACCGCGATCCGCTCGAAATCCTCACCCCACAGCGGGAGTTCGCCGAGCTCGTCGGCCTCGCGCGGGTCCGGGTGGTAGCAGCGGGTGAGCAGCTCCCGGGCCCGGTCCTGGCGCAGTCCGGGGGCGAGGAGGCCGGGCCAGCGGCGGACGCGGGCGGCCGGGTGCGCGGCGGCGACCTCCTCGTACGGGCCGAGGGCGGCGATCCGGTCGCCGTCGACCGCGACGGCACCGTCCACCACGGCCGCCGCGCCCACCGGGAGGACCAGGGGCGCGGCATGGATCGTCAGCACGGGGCGAGGGCCTAGTTGGCGTTGAGGAGCTTCAGCTCCGGGTGGGCCGTGCCGCCCTCGATCGCGGTGGACGAGATGTGCGAGACGACGCGCTCGTCGACCGGGTCGTTCGCCGGGTCGTCGTGCACGACGAGGTGCTCGTACGTCGTGGCGCGCTGGGCGGGGACCCGGTCCGCCTTGCGGATCAGGTCGATGATCTCCAGCCGGTTGGAGCGGTGCTTGGCGCCGGCCGAGGAGACGACGTTCTCCTCCAGCATGATCGAGCCGAGGTCGTCCGCGCCGTAGTGCAGCGACAGCTGGCCGACCTCCTTGCCGGTGGTGAGCCAGGAGCCCTGGATGTGGGCGACGTTGTCGAGGAAGAGCCGGGCGATGGCGATCATCCGCAGGTACTCGAAGAGCGTGGCCTGCGTGCGGCCCTTCAGCTTGTTGTTCTCCGGCTGGTAGGTGTACGGGATGAAGGCGCGGAAGCCGCCGGTGCGGTCCTGGACGTCCCGGATCATCCTCAGGTGCTCGATGCGCTCGGCGTTGGTCTCGCCGGTGCCCATCAGCATGGTGGAGGTCGACTCGACGCCGAGGCCGTGCGCGATCTCCATGATCTCCAGCCAGCGCTCGCCGGACTCCTTGAGCGGGGCGATGGCGGTGCGCGGCCGGGCGGGCAGCAGTTCGGCGCCCGCGCCGGCGAAGGAGTCGAGCCCGGCGGCGTGGATGCGGCTGATGGCCTCCTCGGCGGAGACCTTGGAGATCCGGGCCATGTGCTCGATCTCGGAGGCGCCGAGGGAGTGGATGACCAGCTGCGGGTACGCCTTCTTGATCGCGGAGAAGTGCTCCTCGTAATACTCCACACCGAAGTCCGGGTGGTGGCCGCCCTGGAACATGATCTGGGTGCCGCCGAGCTCCACGGTCTCCGCGCAGCGGCGCAGGATGTCGTCGAGGTCACGGGTCCAGCCCTTGTCGGTGGCCTTGGGCGGGGCGTAGAAGGCGCAGAACTTGCAGGCCGTGACGCACACGTTGGTGTAGTTGATGTTGCGCTCGATGATGTACGTCGCGATGTGCTCCGTACCGGCGTAGCGGCGGCGGCGTACGGCGTCGGCGGCGGCGCCCAGCGCGTGCAGCGGCGCGGACCGGTAGAGGTCGAGCGCCTCCTCCGGGGTGATCCGACCGCCTTCGGCGGCTCGGTCGAGGACGGGCTGAAGGTCGGCCTTCTCGGTCACCGGGCTGTCACCTTTCGGCGGGTTTCTGAGGATCCACGGACCGATCCAGCCTACGCCAGCCCCTTGCGCGATCAGTCGCCGGACCGGGTGAGCTTCCCGTACGGGAGACCGGCGGCGCGTTCCTTCGAGCGGTAGCCCAGGGTGCCGTCCTCGGCGAGGCGGAAGACCAGGTCGGCCTCGGTGGTGGTGCACAGGCCGGGGGTGCTGGGGCGGTCCGGATCGGTGGCCTCGCGGATGTTCAGCTCCTTCGCGGTGCCGGAGGTGAGGGTGCCGACGCTGTTGCAGGTGACGGTGAGGCCGAGCTGGGAGATGGTCGTGCTCATCCGGACGACCCGCTCCCCGCGCTTGCCCTCGGTGAAGACGGCGGTGAGCGTGCCGTGGGGCTGGCCGGTGGTCTTCTCGGTGACCGGGCCCTTCCAGGTGCCGACGTACGCCTTCGGCAGGGCGGCGACCGGGGGCTCGCTCGCGCCGCCGTCGGACTCGGCGGGCGTCGGCTTCTCCCCCGCCGGCGGGGGTGCGGTGGAGGTCGCGGCCGACGGGTTCGCCGCGCTGTCGTTGCCCTGGTCGGCGTCGCCGCCCGGGAGGAGGCCGTCGAGCAGCCCCGTGCCGAGGGTGACGGCGGCGAGCGCGCCCGCCACGGCCAGGGCGACGGTGCAGCTGACCCGGCGGCCGCGCCGCTCGCCGGGGGCCTGCCGGTTCTCGGCGCTGACGGTCAGGGAGAGGCGGGGGTCGCCGCCGCGCTGCCCCGGCAGCCCGCCGGTGTCGTGGGTGCCGCGCGTGCCGCCGCCCTGCCGGTAGGTCCCGGCGTGCGCCGGGGGCGGGGGGCCGGCGGGGGCGGACGTGGCCCGCGGAGGCATCGGGGGCGGAGGAGGGGGCGGCGTCCCGTAGTCGTCCTGACCGTCCTGCGGATGCGGCGTCCCGTAGACGTCGTCCTGGGGGTGCGGCGCCCGGAACGGCACGTCCTGCGGCGCCTGCTGGGATGCTTCCCGGGGGGCCTCCTGGGGCACTTCCCGCAGGGCTTCCGCCGGATGGGGTGTCCGGTTCGGCGCTTCCTGTGAGGCTTCCCGCGGACGGGGTGCCCCGTACGGCGCTTCCTGCGGGTTCGCGGCGGGCGGGCCGAATTCGCCGGCCCGGCCCGGCGCCGCCTCCCCCGGCCGGGGCCGGGGGCCGGGCCCCGGCTGCCCCATCCCCGCTCCCAGCGACGCGCTGCTGAACGGCACCGGCCCCGACTGCACCGGCGCGTCCTGCGGCTCCAGGTCCAGCAGCGCCACCGCCGACCGGCTCACCTCGCGCACCAGCCGGCCCGGCAGCCAGCCGCCCGCCACCATCGCCGCCGCCCCGCCGGGGGCGAGCGCCCGGGCGAGGTCGGCCGGGGCGGGCCGGTCCGCCGGGTCCTTGGCGAGGCAGCCCGCGACCACCTCGCGCAGTTCGCCCTCCAGATCGCCCAGCTCGGGTTCCTCGTGGACCACCTTGTAGAGGAGTACGGCGGAGGAGTCGCCCGGGAAGGGGGCGGCGCCCGTCGCCGCGTACGCCAGGACCGCGCCCAGCGAGAAGACGTCGGCCGCGCCGGAGACGTCCCGGCCCCGGATCTGCTCGGGCGCCATGTAGCCGGGCGAGCCGACGGAGACCCCGGTGGAGGTGAGCGAGACGGTGGCGCCGAGGGCACGGGCGATACCGAAGTCGATGAGGCGGGGGCCGTCGAGGGCGAGCAGCACGTTGGAGGGCTTCACATCGCGGTGGACGATCCCCTGCCCGTGGACGACGGCGAGCGCCTCGGCCAGGCCCGCGCCCAGGGTGCGCACCGCGTGTTCGGGCAGCGGACCGTGCTCGGTGATCGCCTGGGAGAGCGGGGGGCCCGCGACGTAACCGGTGGCCACCCACGGCACCGGGGCGTCCGGGTCGGCGTCCAGGACCGGGGCCGTCCACTGGGCGCCGATGCGGCGGGCGGACTCCACCTCGCGCCGGAACCGGGCGCGGAACTGCTCGTCGAGGGCGAAGTGGGGGTGGACCACCTTGACCGCGACCGTACGTCCGCCCGCGCTGCGGCCGAGATAGACCCGGCCCATCCCGCCCGCGCCGAGCCTGCCGAGCAGCCGGTAGGCACCGATGGTGTGCGGTTCGCCCGCTTCCAGCGGCTGCATATGGACTCCCCCTGTGAACCCTGTGATCCCTGCGGATGATCCCTGCGGACGGTGAAACCGTGGACGGTAATCCCTGTGGTCGGTCCGGACCCGGACCGAAGCCTAGGGGGCGCCCCCGGCGTGGTCACCGGGAAACGGCCGGACCATTCCCCCTTCTCCGGTCAGGAGGGGACCATTTCGCCCCGGGGAAAGGCGCGAATGTGTTGTTCCGCGACCCACCATTCACTGCCCCGCGCGCCTATCCGGCAGACCTGTTCCGGGAAGGGGATAAGGGAATTCCTTCCTTTCCGGGAGGGGCTGCCGGCTTCAGACGTCGAGCAGCTCCACCCGGACGTCCGCCGGGTAGCCGGTGTCCGCGCCCGTACGGCGGGCGAACTCGCGGACGCCGGCCAGCTGGTCCGGGCCGAAACGGAAGTCGAGCGTCGTGAAGTACTGCTCCAGCACCTTCGCGTCGAAGGCCTCCCAGCGGGCTGCCTGCTCCGCGACCTTGGTGACCTCCTCCAGCGAGAGGTCCCGGGAGGCCAGGAACGCCTCGTGGACCTGGGCCGCCCGGTCGGGGTGCGCGGCGAGGAAGTCCTTGCGGGCCGCCCAGACGGCGAAGACGAACGGCAGCCCCGTCCACTCCTTCCACATCTGGCCCAGATCGTGGACCTGGAGCCCGAGCCGGGGGGCGTCGTGCAGGTTGGCGCGCAGCGCGGCGTCGCCGATCAGCACGGCCGCGTCCGCCTCCTGCATCATCAGGCCCAGGTCCGGCGGGCAGGTGTAGTAGTCGGGCCGGACGCCGTAGCGCTCGGCCAGCAGCAGCTGGGCCAGCCGCACCGAGGTGCGGGAGGTCGAGCCGAGCGCCACCCGGGCCCGGTCGAGCTGCTCCAGCGGGAGCTGGGAGACGATCACGCAGGACATGACGGGCCCGTCGCAGCCGACCGCGATGTCGGGGAAGGCCACCAGGTCGTCGGCGTTGCGCAGGTACTCCACGAGGGTGACAGGGCCGATGTCCAGGTCTCCCCCGATCAGCTGCTCGCTGAGCCGCTCCGGCGTGTCCTTGGAGAGCTCCAGGTCGAGCAGGGTGCCCGTCCGCGCCAGGCCCCAGTAGAGGGGGAGGCAGTTCAGGAACTGGATGTGGCCGACGCGGGGCCGGCTGCGACGGTCGTCGCCTTCGCGGGGGGAGACGGTTGAATTGTCCACATCGCGAGGCTAGACCCGCATCCGGCCACGAGCACCACCGGGGCCCGTGCGGCCCCTTTTCACGGGCCTCTCGCGGAGCGCCCGGCGGGGCGATCAAACCTTCGGGTGAAGTGATCTTTCCCTCTACCGCTCTCCGGAGACTGCGTGCTAGGCTCGCCCGCAAGTTGCAGTTTGGTTTCCCTTGCAGTACAGAGCCTGCGGAGCATGTAACCCGCAGGCTTTTGTAGTTTTCAGACTTGTTTGCAGGTTCTGGAGCAGGGCAACCCTTTGGCCCAAGGAGGGCTTATGGCTACCGGAACCGTCAAGTGGTTCAACGCTGAAAAGGGCTTCGGCTTCATCGCCCAGGACGGCGGCGGCCCGGATGTCTTCGTTCACTACTCCGCGATCAACGCGTCCGGGTTCCGCTCCCTCGAGGAGAACCAGGTCGTGAACTTCGACGTCACTCAGGGACCCAAGGGTCCGCAGGCTGAGAACGTCACCCCGGCCTAGTTGCCCGGGTCGGTCGATCGCGGCCGCACATAGCAGCACCCAAGGAGCCCCGCTCCCCCGCTTCGGCGGAGGAACGGGGCTCCTGCCTGTAGAGAG
The DNA here is from genome assembly GCF_014649035.1 of Streptomyces sindenensis. Classification (GTDB taxonomy): domain Bacteria; phylum Actinomycetota; class Actinomycetes; order Streptomycetales; family Streptomycetaceae; genus Streptomyces; species Streptomyces sindenensis. Next base: position 5,666 of record NZ_BMSG01000040.1, on the reverse strand, counting down.
CCCGTGCACGGCCCGCAACCCGGTACCGCTTGACCTTGACCCCGTGTGAAGGGGTGCTGTGGAGCCATCATGTTCACCATCGGAGACTTCGCCAGGTACGGGCGGGTGTCGCCCCGGATGCTGCGTCACTACGACGCCATCGGGCTGCTGCGCCCGGACCGTACCGACCCCGCCACCGGCTACCGCTTCTACGGCGCGGCCCAGCTCGCGCGGCTCAACCGGATCATCGCGCTCAAGGACCTCGGCTTCACGCTCCAGCAGGTGGGGGCGGTCCTGGACGAGCAGGTGGGCCCGGAGGAGCTGCGCGGCATGCTGCGGCTGCGCCGGGCGGAGCTGGCGGAGGCGGTGGCCGCCGCTTCGGCGCGGCTGGCCCGGGTCGAGGCGAGGCTCCGGTCGATCGAGAGCGAGGGGCGCATGCCTGCCGACGACATCGTGATCAAGACCGTTTCCGCGGTCCGGGTGGCCGAGCTGACCGGGACGGCCGCGAGCTACCAGCCGCAGGACATCGGGCCGGTGATCGGCCCGCTGTACGAGCGGCTCTTCCCGCTCCTGGAGGGCGCGGGCGTCCGGCCCACCGGCCCCGGGATCGCCCGGTACGAGGACGAGCCCGGGGGTGGCGGCGGGATCGTCGTGCACGCCGGGGTGACCGTGTCGGCGCCGGTGGGCGCGGTCGGGGACACGGGGGTGCGGGTGGTGGAGCTGCCGCCGTTCGAGGCGGCGACGATCGTGCACCGGGGCGCGATGGACGACGTGCTGCCGGCGGTCAACACCCTGGCCCGCTGGCTGGAGGCCAACGGCTACCGCTCCACGGGGTACGCCCGCGAGGTCAGCCTGGAGTGCCCGCCGGACCGGCAGCAGTGGGTGACGGAGCTTCAGGAGCCGGTGGCGAAGGCCTGACGCGGCCGCCGTACGAGGAGGGGCCACGGTCTCGTCCCCGTACGGGGAGGGGCCACGGTCTCGTCCCCGTACGGGAAGGGGCCACGGTCTCGTCCCCGTACGGACCGAGGCTCACGCTCCCGCCCAGAGCCCGTCCTCGGTGAGTCCCAGCAGCTCGATGGCGTTGCCGCGGACGATCCGGTCGACGACGTCCGGGGCCAGGTGGCCCATCTGCTCCTCGCCGACCTCGCGGGAGCGGGGCCAGGTGGAGTCCGAGTGCGGGTAGTCCGTCTCGTACAGGACGTTGCCGACGCCGATCGCGTCGAGGTTCCTCAGCCCGAAGGCGTCGTCGAAGAAGCAGCCGTGGACGTGCTCGGCGAAGAGTTCGGACGGCGGGCGGTGGACCTTCTCGGCGACGCCTCCCCAGGCGCGGTTCTCCTCCCAGACCACGTCGGCGCGTTCCAGGATGTAGGGGATCCAGCCGATCTGGCCCTCCGCATACATGATCCTGAGGTTGGGGAAGCGCTCGAACTTGCCGCTCATCAGCCAGTCGACCATCGAGAAACAGCAGTTGGCGAAGGTGATGGTGGAGCCGACGGCGGGCGGGGCATCGGCGGAGGTGGACGGCATCCGCGACGAGGAGCCGATGTGCATGGCGATGACGGTGCCCGTCTCGTCACAGGCCGCGAGGAACGGATCCCAGTCGTCCGCATGTATGGACGGAAGCCCCAGATGGGGAGGTATCTCGGAGAACGCGACGGCGCGTACGCCCCGCGCGGCATTGCGCCGCACCTCGGCGGCGGCGAGCTCCGCGTCCCACAGCGGGACGAGGGTGAGCGGGATGAGGCGGCCGTGAGCCTCGGGGCCGCACCACTCCTCGACCATCCAGTCGTTGTACGCGCGTACGCCGAGGAGCCCCAGCTCGCGGTCCTTGGCCTCGGTGAACGTCTGCCCGCAGAAGCGCGGGAAGGTCGGGAAACAGAGCGCGGACTGGACGTGGTTGACGTCCATGTCGGCGAGCCGGTCCGGGACCGAGAAGGAGCCCGGACGCATCTGCTCGTAGGTGATGATCTCCAGCTTGATCTCGTCCCTGTCGTGGCCGACGGCGGTGTCCAGGCGGGTGAGCGGGCGGTGCAGGTCCTCGTACACCCACCAGTCGCCGACCGGACCGTCGTCGCCCTTGGCGCCCATGACGGGCGCGAACTTTCCCCCGAGGAAGGTCATTTCCTTCAGGGGCGCGCGGACGACGCGCGGACCGGAGTCGGCGTACCGGGACGGGAGCCGGTCCCGCCAGACGTGAGCGGGCTCCACCGTGTGGTCGTCCACCGAGATGATCTTCGGGAAGGTCTCCATGCGTTCCAAAGTAGCGCCGATCTGACGAACCGTCAGCTATCTGTGCGGGCATGGACGTGGGACCCGGCGGCGCGCGCGCCGGGGAGCATGCGACGGGGCGTGGTTCCCGAATCGTTGTCGAGGGCTTGTGCAGAGCGTCACCCACTGCTGACGAGTCCGCCCGAGACAAGGCAGACTGTTGAGCGCGATACCAGCGGTACCGCGCCATCCGGATGCACACCGCACTTCGGCGCACGGGGGACATTCGGGCGCGGGCACCATCGCAGGATCCGCAGCCGAGCGGGACCGGCAGGCGAGCAGGACAGGGGGCATCAATGGACCGTGACAGCGGGCCACGCGTGCGCGTACCGGAGCAGCGTGCTCCGGAGAAACCGGGTACGGCGGACGCTCTCAGGTTCACCGTGCTCGGCCCCGTACGGGCCTGGCGGGGCTCGGAGCTGCTCTCGTCCGGCTCGCCCCAGCAGCGTGCCCTGCTGACCGCGTTGCTGCTGCGCGAGGGCCGGACGGCCACCGCGGGCGAGCTGATCGACGCGTTCTGGGGCGAGGACCCGCCCTCGCAGGCGCTGGCGACGATCCGGACGTACGCCTCCCGGCTGCGCAAGATCCTCGGCCAGGACACACTGGTGAGCGAGTCGGGCGGGTACGCGATCCGGATCGACCGGGGCGCGCTGGACCTGACTCTGGCGCAGGACCTGTCGGCCGAGGCGGAGAAGGCGCGGGCGGCCGGGGACCGGTGCCAGGCGCGCACCCTGATCAACAAGGTGCTGGGCCTGTGGGACGGTGAGGCGCTGGCCTCCGTGCCCGGCCCGTACGCGGACAACCAGCGGACCCGGCTGGAGGAGTGGCGGCTCCAGCTCACCGAGACGCGGCTCGACCTGGACCTGGAGGTCGGCTGCCACGCGGAGGCGGTCTCCGAGCTGACCGCGCTGACCGCGGCGCACCCGCTGCGGGAGCGGCTGCGCGAGCTGCTGATGGTGGCGCTGTACCGGAGCGGCCGGCAGGCGGAGGCGCTGGCCGTGTACGCGGACACGCGCCGCCTCCTCTCCGAGGAGCTGGGCGTGGACCCGCGCCCCGAGCTGGCCCAGCTCCAGCAGCGGATCCTGCGCGCGGACGAGGAGCTGGCCCGCCCGGCGGACGAACCGGCTCCCGCGCCCGCGCCGTTGAAGCCGGCGCAGCTGCCCGCCACGGTGCCCGACTTCACCGGCCGCTCCGCGTTCGTGTCGGAGCTGGGCGGCCGGCTGGCCACGGCGGAGGGCTCGGTCATGGCGGTCTCCGCGGTGGCGGGGATCGGCGGGGTCGGCAAGACGACCCTGGCCGTGCACGTCGCGCACCAGGCCCGGAAGCACTTCCCGGACGGGCAGCTGTACGTCGACCTCCAGGGCGCGGGGGCGCGGGCGGCGGAGCCGGAGACGGTCCTCGGCTCGTTCCTGCGCGCCCTCGGCACGGCGGACTCGGCGATCCCGGACACGCTGGACGAGCGGGCCGCGCTGTACCGCTCGACGCTGGACGGCCGCCGGATCCTGATCCTGCTGGACAACGCCCATGACGCGGCCCAGATCCGCCCGTTGCTGCCCGGTACGCCGGGGTGCGCGGCGCTGGTGACGAGCCGGGTGCGGATGGTGGACCTGGCCGGGGCGCATCTGGTGGACCTGGACGTGATGTCGCCGGAGGAGGCGCTCCAGCTCTTCACCCGGATCGTGGGCGCGGAGCGGGTGGGCTCGGAGCGGGAGGCTGCCCTGGACGTGGTGGCCGCGTGCGGCTTCCTGCCCCTGGCGATCCGCATCGCCGCCTCCCGCCTAGCGGCGCGCCGCACCTGGACGGTGTCGGTCCTGGCCGCGAAGCTCGCGGACGAGCGGCGCCGGCTGGACGAGCTCCAGGCGGGGGACCTCGCGGTGAAGGCCACGTTCGAGCTCGGCTACGGCCAGCTGGAACCGGCCCAGGCCCGCGCCTTCCGCCTCCTGGGCCTCGCGGACGGCCCGGACATCTCCCTGGCCGCGGCCGCCGCCCTCCTGGACCTGGACCCGCACGCGGCGGAGGACCTCCTGGAGGCCCTGGTGGACACGAGCCTGGTGGAATCGGCCGCCCCGGGCCGCTACCGCTACCACGACCTGGTGCGCCTCTACGCGCGTGCGTGCGCGGAGCGGGACGAGCGGGCGGCGGAGCGGGAGTCGGCGTTGTCGCGGCTGCTGGACTTCTATCTGGCCACGGCCGCGGGGGTGTACGCGCTGGAGCGGCCGGGGGACCGGACCGTGGACCACCTGGAGGCGACGGAGTACGAGGGGCTCTCGTTCACCGACCACAAGCACGCCCTCGACTGGCTCTACGCGGAAGCGGGGTGCCTGCTCTCCTGCGTGCAGCAGAATCGTGACGCTGCGTCGGTCCGGCGGGCTGTGGGCCTTCTGCTGGCTTCGAAGGATCTCGCCGAGTCCGGTGCGAACGCGCGTCAGTTCGAGTCCGCGGCCACCGTGGTCAGGGACGCGGCCGTGGACGTGGGCGACCCGTACGCCGAGGCTCGGGCGCGGACGACGCTGGCGCAGGTGCACAGCATGGCTGGTCGTTTCGACGAGGCGGAGGGCGAGGCCCGCAGGGCCATGCTGCTCGCCCCGTCGGTGGACGATGTGTGGACCCACTGCAATGCGCCGAACGAGCTGGGAATCATCGCCGGTTACCGCAACCAGCAAGGCGAGGCCGAGACCCTGCTGAGGCAGGCGTGCACGGCGTTCCGCGCAGACGGGAACCAAGCGGGCGAGGCCAGCGCTCTGTGCAATCTGTCCCGCGTCCATCTCGCCATGGGCCGGACCGACAGTGCGGTGAAGCTGGCAGAGGAGGGCGTGGCTCTCTACAACCGTATGGGCCTCACCCTGCGGCTGGCGAACGGCCGCTACGCCTTGGGGCTGGCTCTGGCACGTGCGAACCGTCCGGAAGAGGCGGAAGGGCGGCTCACCGAAGCCCTGGCCGTCTTCCGGGAAAGCCGCCAGCGCCTCTGGGAGGGAATGACGCTGTTCCGGCTGGCCGAGGTGCAACTCACCGCAGGGCAACCGGCGCAGGCAGCCGCGCTGGCGGAGCAGGCGCTCACCGTGCTGCTCCACATAGGCGGAGAGTGGCGCCGCGCCAATGTGCTCACCGTGCTGGGCCGGGCTCTGCACGGCATAGGACAGGCCGACCGGGCGCAGGTCTGCTGGCGGGAGGCGCTCTCCGTCTTCGACCAACTGAAGGCCCCCGAGAGCGAGTCGGTCTCCCTCCTGCTCGCCTCGACGAGGTCCCCCAGCGAGGGCTGACAGCACGTTCATCGTTCGTTTATCGGCAGCGTGCAGTCTTGCTCCCGTCGACACGTCGCGTCGGGGGGCAGACGTTTCGGCAGTGGAACCGAGCACTAAGACGTCGTTTCTTATGGCGTGATCGTTCGTTGATCCGTGCATGACGGATCTGGTTGAGCG
>NZ_BMSG01000039.1 GCF_014649035.1 Streptomyces sindenensis | reverse complement strand
CGGTCGCGTCGGGCACGTACTTCACACAGACAACGATCCTCAAGCTCACGCCGGCTCTCCTACTGCATCGTCATTTCCGGGCTGCCTTGTTGCACGCAGCATAGGCGCCTTGTCGGGCCGGATCCGGTCAGGACGACCGAGGCTCCGAGGCCGATATTACTCGCCAGTACACCCAGGCTGTTACCCCTGAGCAAGCGCACCGCACTGTGACCTTGCCAACGCGGCGGACCCGTGCGTGCGTGACCTCAGTCTCGCAGAGCCGTGAACCGTCCCTGGTGATAGACCAGCGGGCGGGCGGCCCCCGAGGGCGAGCCCGCCACGGCTTCGGCGATGACGATGCGGTGGTCCCCGGCCGGGACCCGGCTCACGACCCGGCAGACCAGCCAGGCGGACACGTCCGCCAGCAGCGGAACGCCTTCGGGGCCGCTGCTCCAGTCGGTCGACGGGCCGAAGCGGTCGGCTCCGCTGCGGGCGAAGGTCGCGGCCAGTTCCCGCTGGTGCTCGCCGAGTATGTGGACGCCGACGTGCGCGGCGTCGGACAGTACGGGCCAGCTGGAGGACGACGTACCGATCCCGAAGGAGATCAGCGGGGGTTCGGCGGCGACGGAGGTCAGCGAGGTGGCGGTGAAGCCGACCGGACGCTCCCCCGCGGCCGTGATCACGGCGACGCCCGCGGCGTGGCGGCGGAAGACGGAGCGGAAGAGTTCGGGCGTGGCGACCGCCGGGGCGGGGGCGAGGTCGGGCGTTGCCGTCATGGACGTGTCCTTCTGCGGGGGTGGCATGCGGGTCCGTGGGTGCTCAGACACCCGGACAGCGAGCACTCGCGCAGCGTGCGAGGTCCACGTGGACCCGGCCGTGGAGAAGGATTTCTGGCGGCATAACGTCAGACTGACGATGCGTGGTACGTGCGGTCAAGAGGGTTCCGGAAGGTGCGAGATGGATCACGGTCCGTCATATGGCGTGCCCCAGCGCCGCGACGACGTCGACCTTGCGGGGCTGGCCGGACGCCCGGCGGACCACCTCGCCCTCGGCGTCGAGCACCAGGACGGTCGGCGTCTTCGTGATGTCCAGCTCCCGCACCAGCGCGAGCCGGTCCTCGGCGTCGATCTCGACGTGGGCGACCCCGTCGACCATTGCGGCCACCTCGGCGAGCGTACGGCGGGTGGCCCGGCAGGGCTGGCAAAAGGCGCTGGAGAACTGGACGAGCGTCGCCCGTTCCCCCAGCTCCGCGCCGAGTCGGTCGGCGTCGAGTCGCTGTCCGCGGTTCCGGCGGTCCACCTGGTGCCTCCTGATCAGAGCTCTTCGTCAGGGGTCAGCACCGGCTGCCGCCCCGGCATTCCCGCAGCGTGCGGGTCACGCGCACGTGACGAGAATCTCGCGCTCCGCGTCCGCCGGGACTGGCCAGGGGCCCGCGCATGGGGCACCATCGCCACAATGCCGAAAACCTACGGCTGCGTAACTTCCGCCGGGAGAACCCTCCCCAGGCACTGAAGAAGGGTCTTCCTCAGATGGCAGAACTCGTCTATCGACCGGTCATCGGCGCCGCTCGCACCATGTTCAAGGCGCTCGACCTGAAGATCGACACTCAGGGTTCGGAGCACATCCCGAAGACCGGTGGTGCGGTGCTGGTCAGCAACCACATCAGCTATCTCGACTTCATCTTCACCGGCCTCGGGGCTCTTCCGCAGAAGCGGCTCGTCCGGTTCATGGCGAAGGAATCGGTCTTCCGGCACAGGATCTCCGGTCCGCTGATGCGCGGGATGAAGCACATCCCGGTCGACCGCAAGCAGGGCGAGGACGCCTACGCGCACGCGCTGCGGTCGCTGCGCTCCGGCGAGATCGTCGGGGTGTTCCCCGAGGCCACCATCTCGCAGTCCTTCACGCTGAAGAGCTTCAAGTCGGGCGCCGCGCGCCTGGCCCAGGAAGCCGGGGTTCCGCTGATCCCGATGGCACTCTGGGGCACGCAGCGGCTCTGGACGAAGGGCCGGCCCCGCAACTTCTCCCGCAGCCACATCCCGGTCACGATCCGGGTCGGCGAGCCCGTGGAGGCACCCGCCGACCAGTACGCGGGCGCCATCACCCGGCGGCTGCGGGAGCGGGTCCAGGAGCTGCTGGAGGCGGCGCAGCGGGCCTATCCGGTGCGTCCGAAGGACGCGAGCGACACCTGGTGGGTGCCGGCCCATCTCGGCGGTACGGCTCCGACCCCCGCCGAGGCGCGCGAGCTCGGCTGACCGGCCTTCTCCGCTCCCTTTCCCCGGGCCCCCGGCGCGTACGCACGCCGGGGGCCCGGGGTGCGTTCAGAGGTGCGTGGGGAGGGTCTGCCAGAGTTCCGTGCGGTCCCGGGCGCTTCTCAGCGCGCGGAGGATTCCGGGCGGCGCTGCGGCGTGGACGGTCGGGTAGTCCACTTCCCCGAGGTGTTCGCGTACCGTCCACGCCAGCCGCTCCTCCTCCAGCGAGAACCGCGCGTCGATGCCCGGTTTGTTGCCCCGGGGGTCCACCCGTGCCCAGCGGTCGTGTCCGGGCAGCCTGAGCGCGACCAGGCCGTGGACCACGGGGTTGGACCCGTCGTCGTCGGCGAGGCGCTGGTAGCAGAGGCCGGCCGGGACGGCGTGGGCCCGGAGGAGCGCGGTGAGCGCGATGGACTTGGCGTAGCAGATGCCGTTGCGGGTGGCGAGGACGTCGGAGGCGCGCCAGGTGACGCGTGGATCGCCGGAGTCCGCGGAGTGCGGGACGGTGTCGCGTACGTAGGTGAAGGCGGCACGGGCGTATGCGTATGCGTCGTCGGCTTCACGAGCCAGGCCGGCCGCCACCTCCCGCACCCGGGGGTGGTGATGGTCGATGGCTTCGTCGGCGGCCAGATAGGCGGCGATGTCCGGGGACTGCTGGATCAGCTGCATGGTCCCGGAGCGTACGAAGCGGTCGATCGGAGATCAATTGATTTCCGGTCGACCGCATAGTCATGCATTGGGCAAGGAGTGTGCTACCTCGCCATCTCTTCCTTGATCGCCTGAAGGAAGGCGTCGACGTCGTCCTCGCGGGTGTCGAAGGCGCACATCCAGCGGACGTCTCCGGCCGCCTCGTCCCAGAAGTAGAAGCGGAAGCGCTCCTGGAGCCGCTCGGTGACCGCGTGCGGGAGCCGGGCGAACACGGCGTTGGCCTGGACCGGGTAGAGGATCTCCACCCCGTCGATCGCCCGGACGCCCTCGGCGAGGCGCTGGGCCATGGCGTTGGCGTGCCGGGCGTTGCGCAGCCACAGGTCCTTGGCGAGCAGCGCCTCCAGCTGGACGGAGACGAAGCGCATCTTGGAGGCGAGCTGCATGGAGAGCTTGCGCAGGTGCTTCATCGCCCGCACCGCGTCCGGGTTGAGCACGACGACGGCCTCGCCGAACAGCGCGCCGTTCTTCGTGCCGCCGAAAGACAGCACATCGACGCCGACCGTGTTGGTGAACGTCCGCATCGGCACGTCCAGGGAGGCGGCGGCGTTGGCTATCCGGGCCCCGTCCAGGTGCACCTTCATGCCGCGCTCGTGGGCGTGGTCGCAGATGGCCCGGATCTCGTCGGGGGTGTAGACGGTGCCCAGCTCGGTGTTCTGGGTGATCGAGACGACCTGCGGCATGGCCCGGTGCTCGTCGTCCCAGCCGTACGCCTGCCGGTCGATGAGCTCGGGGGTGAGCTTGCCGTCCGGGGTGGGCACGGTGAGGAGCTTCAGGCCGCCCATGCGTTCGGGCGCGCCGCCCTCGTCCACGTTGATGTGCGCGGACTCGGCGCAGATGACCGCTCCCCAGCGGTCGGTGAGCGCCTGGAGGGCGACCACGTTGGCTCCGGTGCCGTTGAAGACCGGGAAGGCCTCGGCGGTGGGGCCGAAGTGGCTGTGCATGACGCGCTGGAGGTGACCGGTGTAGTCGTCCTCGCCGTAGGCGACCTGGTGGCCGCCGTTGGCCAGCGCGATGGCCGCGAGGACCTCCGGGTGCGCTCCGGCGTAGTTGTCACTGGCGAAGCCGCGTACCTGCGGATCGTGGTGACGTCGCGCGTCGGTCCTCACGGTTGCGGGGTCAGCCACAGGCGCTTTCCGTTCACTTCGGGGGCGGGCTCGTCCCAGACGCCGGCGATGGCCTCGGCCAGCTCCGTGACGTCGGTGAAGCCCGCGAACTTCGCATTGGGGCGCTCGGCGCGCATCGCGTCGTTCACCAGTGCCTTGACCACCAGGATGGCAGCAGCGGTACGCGGGCCGTCCTCGCCCCCGGCCTTGCGGAAGGCGTCGCCGAGCGCGAGGGTCCACGCCTCGGCCGCGGCCTTGGCGGCGGAGTAGGCGGCGTTGCCCGCGGTGGGCTTGCTGGCTCCGGCGGCGCTGATCAGGAGATAGCGGCCCTTGTCGCTGCGCTCCAGGGCCTCCTGGAAGGCCAGCGAGGTCGACTGGACGGTGCGGATGAGCAGCTTCTCCAGGGCGTCCCAGTCGGACAGGACGGTCTCCTGGAACGACTTGCTGCCGCGCCAGCCGCCGACGAGGTGGACCAGGCCGTCGATGCGGCCGAACTCGGCCTCGGTGCGCTTGGCCCAGTCCCGGGTGGCGTCGAGGTCGAGCAGGTCGACGGTCTCGCCGGTGACGGTCGCGCCCCCGTGGGCGTACCGGGCGGCGTCCACCGCCTCGGCGAGCCGTTCGGGATTGGCGTCGCAGCCGACGACGGTGGCGCCCGCCTCGGCGAGTCGCAGCAGCGTCGCGCGGCCCGCGGGTCCCGCCGCTCCGGCGACCGCGACCACGGCTCCTTCGAGCGCACCCGTCCCCTCGCCCGTGCCGTTTCCGTTCATGGCCACCGCCTCCTCGGGAGAATGGTTCACGCGGCTGCCCGCTCGTCGTTCGCCGCGGTGATTCCCTTGGTGGAGGCAATCACGTTCTTCAGCTTCTTGGCGAGCGCCTCATAGAACATGCTCAGGGGAAACTCGTCCGGAAGCACGTCGTCGACGAGCTTGCGAGGAGGAAGTGAGAGGTCGAGAGCGTCGGGGCCCTTGGCCCAGCGCGATCCCGGGTGCGGGGCGAGGTAGGTGGAGACGAGGTCGTACGCGGCGAACCAGTGGACCAGCTTGGGGCGGTCGATGCCGTCGCGGTAGAGCTGCTCGATCTCGCCGCAGAGCTGGTTGGTGACCTGCGGGGCACGCTCCCAGTCGATCTTCAGGGTGTTGTCGGTCCAGCGGACGACGTCGTGCTTGTGGAGGTAGGCGAAGAGCAGCTGGCCGCCGAGGCCGTCGTAGTTGCGGACGCGCTCGCCGGAGACGGGGAAGCGGAACATCCGGTCGAAGAGGACGGCGTACTGGACGTCGCGGCCGTGGGCGTTGCCCTCGGACTCCAGCTTCACGGCCTCCTTGAAGGCGGTGAGGTCGCAGCGCAGCTCCTCCAGGCCGTACATCCAGAACGGCTGACGCTGCTTGATCATGAACGGGTCGAACGGCAGGTCGCCGTGGCTGTGGGTGCGGTCGTGGACCATGTCCCACAGGACGAACGCCTGCTCGCAGCGCTTCTGGTCGCCGATCATCTCGCGGATGTCGTCCGGCAGCTCCAGGCCGAGCAGTTCGACGGAGGCCTCGGTGACACGGCGGAAGCGGGCCGCCTCGCGGTCGCAGAAGATGCCGCCCCAGCTGAACCGCTCGGGGGCCTCGCGCACGGCGATGGTCTCCGGGAAGAGCACCGCGGAGTTGGTGTCGTAGCCGGAGGTGAAGTCCTCGAAGGTGATCCCGCAGAAGAGCGGGTTGTCGTAGCGGTTCGCCTCCAGGTCGGCGAGCCACTCGGGCCAGACCATCTTGAGGACGACCGCTTCGAGGTTGCGGTCGGGGTTGCCGTTCTGCGTGTACATCGCGAAGACGACGAGGTGCTGGAGACCGTCGGCCCGCGTCTTCGCGGGCTGGAAGGCGAGCAGCGAGTCCAGGAAGTCGGGGACGCGGAAGCCGTCGGCGGCCCAGCGGCGCAGGTCGGTGACGAGCGCACGGTGGTAGGCGGCGTCGTGCGGAAGGAGCGGGGACAGCTCCTCGACCGCACCGATGACCCGGTCGAGGACGCGCTCGACGTCGGCCGGGGTCGGGGCGCCGTCGGCCTCGAAGTCGATGGATCCGTCCTCGGACTGCCAGGGCCGGATCTCCTCGACGGCATCCCTGAGCACGGGCCAGGCCGGGTGCTCGACGACCCGGGGGGCCGTAGCTATCGCGCCGTCGGTGGCGTCGTGCACAAGAATTTCCGTCATAACACTTCCTTCACGGGAGAACCTCGCGTGACATCACCGTAGCTGGGCAGGCTTCCCCACGGCAAGGCGAGCCCTGAAAATTATCCTGCGCATCCTCATCGTCGCCGCTGTTTTTCCTGTGAAATATCGGGCAGGCGCGCAGTTCCCGCAGTGTTGCTCGAATCCGGGCGTCCCGGCCCGCTCGGCGTGGGACATCCCGCGCCCGGGCCGTTACCCTCCCCAGTGCCGTATTGCCGTACCTCAGCGCGGGCAGGAGCAGTCGACGGGAAGCCGCCGACGGAAACGAGGTCGCCTTGTCATTTCTCACCCTGGGTCATCGCGGAGTGATGGGCGTCGAGCCCGAGAACACCCTGCGCTCCTTCGTCCGCGCCGAGGCGTCCGGCATGGACGCCATCGAGCTGGATCTCCATCTCAGCAAGGACGGCGCGCTCGCCGTGATGCACGACGCGGACGTGGACCGCACGACGGACGGCACCGGACCGATCGCGGCCAAGACCCTGGCGGAGCTGCGTGAGCTCGACGCCGGGCGGGGCGAGCGGATTCCCGTCTTCGAGGAGGTGCTGGAGGCCGTCTCCTCCCCGCTCCAGGCGGAGATCAAGGATGTGGCGGCGGCCCGCGCGCTGGCGGACGTGATGCTGGAGCGCGATCTCGTCGGCCGGGTGGAGGTGTCCTCGTTCCACGACGAGGCCGTCACCGAGATCGCCCGGCTGGTGCCCGGCGTGCGGACGGTCCTCATCGCCAGCCGCTGGGGCGCGGACGTGGTGGACCGGGCGAAGGCGGCGGGTGCGGCGACGCTCGCGCTGAACATCCGCCGCCTCACCCTGGAGGTGGTGGAGCGGGCGCACTCCGAGAGCCTGAAGGTGATCGGCTGGGTGGTGAACACGCAGGACCACCTGCGCCTGGCCCGGGCCCTGAACTTGGACGGCGCGACGACCGACTTCCCCGAGATCCGCCGCACCGGCCGCTTCACCGCTTAAGGGCGCGGCGGTCCGACGCGGTCGGCCCGGCGGACCGTCAGATGCTCTTGACGAGGAGTTCGAAGAACAGATCGTCGCGCTGCGGAATGCCGAAGCGCTCGTCGCCGTACGGGAACGGGGTGAGCGATCCCGTACGGCGGTAGCCGCGGCGCTCGTACCAGGCGATCAGGTCGTCGCGCACGGAGATGACCGTCATGTGCATCTCGCCGACGTCCCAGCCCGCCTTCGCCGTGCGCTCCGCCTCGGCGATGATCAGCTTGCCGAGTCCGCCGCCCTGGAGTCCGGGCCGTACCGCGAACATGCCGAAGTAGGCCGCGTCGCCCCGGTGTTCGAGCTGACAGCAGGCGACGAGTTCGCCGCCGCGCTCGACCGCGATGAGCCTGCTCGCCGGAGCGTCGATGACGTCGCGCACACCCTGTTCGTCGGTCCGCTGCCCCTGGAGGATGTCGGCCTCGGTGGTCCAGCCGGCGCGGCTGGAGTCACCCCGGTAGGCGGACTCGATCAGGACCACCAGCGCCGGGACGTCGGCCTCGGTCGCGTCACGGAAGGTCAGCCGGGCCGAGTCGGGCGTGGCGGTGTCCATGGTGGGGCTCTCCGTTCCTCTGCTGCCGTGCGAGCCGGCGTGCCGCCGTGCGTACGGTCGCTGTCGCGCGTCCGGTCGAGGGTAACGCGACCCGGAGCGCCCCCGGCGGGCCCCGGAGCGCTCCCTTCACTCCCCTGTGCGCCGGGTTCGGCGGCGTCCGGGTGGGCAGCGATGGGGGCGACCCGCAACAGTGCCGAAGGTCCGACGGGGGGGAGGCGCGCCGTGCACGGAGGGGCTGCGACGGGCTGGCTGCTGATGGTGTTGTGCGCGGTGAGTGGCGCTTACTGCCTGCCGCGCACCCGCACCGGGACGCGTCGGGAACGCCGCGCCGCGCGCTCCGAGGCGCTCATGGGTTTCGGGATGGCGGCGATGGCCGTCCCGGCGGCGGTGCTGTCGCCCCCGGGCTGGGCCTGGGCGGTGTACGCGGTGCTGTTCGGCGCCGCCGCGCTGCGGGCGCTGCGGCCCGCCCTGCGCGGCGGTCACCACCTGCACCATCTGATCGGCTCGCTGGCCATGGTCTACATGGCCGTGGCGATGGCCCCGGCGGTGACGGGCGGCGGGGGCGGCCACGCCGGACACGGGGCGGCGTCGGGAGCGGGCGGCATACCCCTGCTGACCGGGGCTCTGCTCGTCTACTACGCGTTCTACGTGCTGGGCTCGGCGGGCCGGCTGCTGCCGGGGGCCGCTGTGACCCCGGTCGGCGGCACGGGTGCCATCGGCCGGGGGCCGGGCGGTTTCGAGGGCGGGACGGACGGCCGGCCCGAGCTCGCGACGGCCTGCCGGCTGACGATGGGCCTCGGCATGTTCGCCATGCTTCTCACCTTGTGAGACGGGAAGTGGGACAGAACCCCCGTCAAACAGTGGCCTGCGTCACTTGACCGTCGCGGCCGTACCGTCGCTCGGCCCGCCGCTCATAAGCTGAGGCCATGCTGGTCTCCCTCGCGCTGCTGCTGCTCGGTGCACTGACCGCCCTGGTGACCCCGCGCGTGATGGCGCGGGCCCAGTGGCCGGAGCGCGAGCCGGTCGTGGCCCTGTGGGTCTGGCAGTGTGTGGTGGCCGCGGTGCTCCTGTCCTTCGCCCTGTCCATGACGTTGAGCGCGGCCGCCGCCTGGCAGGCGGTCCGCGGCCATGTCTTCGCCCCCGCCCCGCACGCCGTCGTCGAGGCGTACGCCCTGGCGGCGTACGGGCCGTGGTCGGCGGTCATCGCGGTGCTGCTGGCGCTGGGCGGGCTGTGGTCCGGGACGATGCTCCTGCGCGAGATCCGGCGGGCGCGGCGTCGCCGCAAGCAGCGTCGGGCGGAACTGCTGGTGCGCGCCCCGCTGCTGCCTGGCGAGGAGCCCGGGGCCGACCGTCTCGTGGTGCTGGAGGGCGAACGCCCCGACGCCTGGTGGCTGCCCGGCACCGCACCGCAACTCGTCATCACCACCGCCGCGCTGGGTCGGCTGAAGGGCCGTCAGCTCGACGCCGTGCTCGCCCATGAGCAGGGGCACGCCCAGGCCCGGCACGACTGGTTGCTGCACTGCTCGTCCGCGCTGGCGATCGGCTTCCCCCAGATCCCGGTGTTCGCCGCGTTCCGCGACGAGATGCACCGGCTGGTCGAGTTGGCCGCCGACGACGTGGCATCACGCCGCTTCGGCAGACTGACGACCGCGCTCGCCCTGGTCGGACTCAACGAGGACCGCGGGGTGTTCGGCCCCTGCCCCACCCCGCAGGCCGAAGTGCCCCACCGGGTCAACCGGTTGCTGGCCCCGGTCGAGCGGCTCACGGCGGGCCGCAGGCTCCGGCTCACGGCCGCCGCCGCGCTGGTGCCGGTCGTCCCGGTGGTCGTGGCCTTCGTCCCGGGGCTCCGCGCCCTGGGCTAGCCCCGGGGAAGACGGAGTTCCGCCTCCGGATCGGCCCGGTCCCGTGCCCGGATCGGCCCGGTCCCATTCCATACCCGGGTTGGCCCGGTTCCGTACCCGGATCGGCTCGGTCTCCTCCCCGGACCGGCCCGGTCCCGTGCCCGGGTTGGCCTTCGGGCGGTGCCCTCCGCGAGGATCACCCCCATGTCCTCCCCCCTCTTCCCCTTCCGTTCACCGGACCGTTCCCCCCGCACCGCACCCGCCCTGTGGGCCGGGGTCGTCGCCGGCGCGGCATCTGTGGTGCTGCTCGTGCTGGTGGCGCTGCGCTGGTCGCCGCTGATGGCCCTGGACCGGTCGGTCGCCGACGCACTGCACCGGCATGCCGTGGCCGACCCCGGCCTGGTCCGGGTGAACCGGGTGCTGACGGACTGGGTGTGGGATCCCTGGACCATGCGCGCCCTGATCGCGGTGGCCGTGGTCGCCCTGTGGTGGCGGGGAGCGCACCGGCTCGCCGTGTGGGTGGCCGCGACGAGCCTGCTCGCCACCGGCCTCCAGCAGGGGCTGAAGGCCGCGGTGGACCGGGAGCGCCCGCAGTGGCCCGACCCGGTGGACTCGGCCCAGTTCGCGGCCTTTCCCTCCGGGCACGCGATGACGGCCGTCGTGAGCTGCGGGCTGCTCCTGTGGCTGCTGCGGCTGTACGGCGCGGGCCCCGGGCTGTGGGGCGCGGCGCTGGCCGTGGCGGTGGTCTCGGCGGTGGGCGTCGCGGTGACCCGGGTATACCTGGGGGTGCACTGGCTGACCGATGTCGTGGGCGGTGCTCTGCTGGGCGTGGCCGTGGTGGCGTTGAGCACGGCCGGGTACGCCCGGTTCGCGGCGCCGCGGGAGGGATCGCACCGATGGTGACCGAAGGCGTGCTGTTCGACTTCTCCGGGACCCTGTTCCGGATCGAGCCGGTCCGGGACTGGCTCGCCGCCGTGCTGCGCGAGGAGGGCGTCGACGTACCGGCGGAGGACTTCGAGCGGTACGTGACCGGGCTCACGGAGGCCGGTGCCCTCCCCGGCGGTCCGCCGCCGCTCCGGGTCCCGGATCGGCTGGCCGACGCCATGGCCCGCCGGGACCTCACCCCCGCGCTGCACCGCGAGGCGTACACCGGTCTGGCCCGAACCGTCGCCCTGCCCGATCCGGGGCTGTACGACGCGCTGTACGCCCGCCATATGCGGCCGGAGGCCTGGCAGGCCTATCCGGACGCGGTGGAGGTCCTGGAAGGGCTGCGGGAGGCGGGGATCGCGGTCGGCGTGGTCAGCAACATCGGGTGGGACCTGCGCCCGGTCTTCCGTGCGCACGGTCTCGACGGCCTCGTCGACGCCTACGCCCTGTCCTTCGAGCACGGGCTCCAGAAGCCCGCCGCGGAGCTGTTCCGCATCGCCTGCGCGCTGATCGGCCGGGATCCGGCGGACGTGGTCATGGTGGGTGACAACCGGGTCGCGGACGGGGGTGCGGCCGCTCTGGGCTGCGAAGTCCGGTTCGTGGACCATCTGCCCGTGCCGGAGCGGCCCGACGGGCTGCGTTCCCTGGGGCTCGTCCCGGCCTGAGGCCCGCGACGGGCAGGGGCCGAGGCCCACGGACGGGCCGAGGAAGACCGGTCCGGGATGTGAGGCATATCCCGCCGCGGAGGGGGTAAAGGAAGCCGCCCGTGGTCGTAGCCTGGAGGGCATGTCCCCGATGTCGTCGTCCGTGTCCGCTCGTTCCGCAGCCGAGGTCAACGCGGAGATCCGCGACCTGTGGCAGCGTTCGGGCGGGTCCCTGACGCCGCAGGACGAGGCGGAATACCAGCGGCTGCTGGTGGAGTGGGCCGCCGCGGCCGGCGGGAGCGTCCGCACCGCCGTCTGACCGCTGCGGCCGTCGTCGCCGTGACCGGGAGCGTGACCGGCAGCCCGTGAGAGATCGCGCCCGATCCGGCGATCCCCCGCGTCGCCGGATCGGGGCACACCCTCCGGCCGTGCCCCGCGGGGCATGGCCGTGGACCGCGCCGGGGACCGGAGTTGCGGGGTCCGCCGTCGCAGGGGTCCAGGATGTCCCGACCCGGCTCATCGGTCAATGAATTTGCGGGGCACACGCACCGGGGCCGGTGTCTCGCGGGCGGAAGACCGCCCGGGAGACACCGGCCCCGGAATGCCCGGCGAACCTCCTGTCCGACGCGCTGACGGATCAGCGGGCGAAGTAGTCCGGCTGGGTCTGCGCGTTGAGCTCGTCCAGCTCCACCCGCTCCGCCGGGTCGGTACGCCGGTCGTCCAGCTTCAGCACGTCGAAGCCCTTGGCGATGTCGCTGGAGTAGATGTGACCGTTGTAGTAGTACGCCGACCAGGGGCCGGCCGTGGTGACCCGGTCGAGGGTGACCGGGCCGCGCTCGAAGAAGGCGATCTCCTCGGGCTTCGCCGAGTCGGTGAAGTCCCAGACGGAGATGCCACCCTGGTACCAGGCCTGGACCATCAGGTCGCGGCCCTTCACCGGGATGATCGAGCCGTTGTGGGCGACGCAGACCTCGGCGTCGGCCTGGTGGCGGTCGATCTTGAAGTAGCTGCGGAAGACCAGCTTGCGCTTGTCGCCCTTGCCGACGATGTCGTAGATGCCGTCGGCGCCGCGCTTGGGGCCGATCTGCTCGTTGCAGGTGGCCGCGCCGCCGCCGCCGAGCTCGTCGGTGAAGACGACCTTGTTCGCGCCCTGGTTGAAGGTCGCCGAGTGCCAGAACGCGAAGTTCACGTTGTCCTGGACCCGGTCGATGATCTTCGGGCGCTCCGGGTCCTCGATGGAGAACAGCAGACCGTCACCCATGCAGGCGCCGGCCGCCAGGTCCTTCGACGGCAGCACCGTGATGTCGTGGCAGCCGGTCGTCTTGGAGACCCCGGGGTTCTCGGGCGCTCCCGGGTTGCCGCCGTCCGGGAAGAGCACCGGGAAGTCGATGACCCGGGCCTTCTGGGGCGCCTTGAGCGGCACCTTGATGATGGAGATCCCGTCGTGCGGCGGCTGACAGTCCGGGAACGCCTCGTTGGGCGCGTACGAGGAGACGTAGACGTACACGTTCTTCCTGCCGTCCGGCACCAGCGTGTGCGTGTGCGAACCGCAGGCGGTCTCGACGGCGGCGATGTACTTGGGCTGCCGCTTGTTGCTGATGTCGAAGATCTTCATGCCCTCCCAGGAGGACTTCTCCGTGGCGGGCTGGGAGGTGCTGGAGCAGGAGTCGTCGCTGCGCGACGAGTCCGTCGAGAGGAAGAGCAGGTTCCCGGAGACCGAGATGTCGTTCTGCCCGCCGGGGCAGAGAACCTGCGAGACCGTCCTGGGCTTCTTCGGCTTGCTGATGTCGTAGATGACGAAGCCGTCGTAGTTGCCGACGAACGCGTACTTCCCCTGGAACGCGAGGTCCGTGTTCAAGCTCGTGAGGGCACCCTTCGGCACGTTCGTCAGGTGCTTGATGTTGGAGCTGTGGACGATCTCGTCCACGCCGGGTATGTCACCGCCGGCTATCGCGGCCCTGGCCTCGGCCTGGTCGCTCCTGGAGACGGAACCGCGTTCGGCCGGGGCGTCGCCCGGGTCGGGGGTCGCGGCCGCTGTGGTGGCCGTCAGCAGCGTGGCGAGGAGTCCGGCCGCGGCTGCCACCGCGCCCAGACGTCTGCGCCGCACGCGGGTGGTGTGCAACGAGGTCACTGCGTCCTCCCTTGTATCCGTTCGGGTCGAACGGCTATGCATCCCCGGCAGTATCGTCCCTCACATGTACACATCAACAGATGGCAACGGAGACGTAAGGAAAGTTTTTGATCTTCGGCCGGTGGAAGCGTGTTAGGACGGTCTGCAACAAACCCCGTGGCACAGGAGGTCACCGTGTTGATCCATCGCCGGAACGCAGCTCTGCGCTCAACCGCTCTCGCGGCGGCGGCGGTTGCCGCCGTGCTCGTCCTGGGAGCCTGCGACGCGGACAGCGGTGACGGAAGGTCGGAGAAGGCCAAGGACGCGGGTCCCGGTGTGGTCGCGCCCGGCAGACCGGGCGAGCCCGCCCGGACGCTCTCCGCCGAGGAGGCCGCCGAGGAGACCGGTCGGGACACCGCCAACTCCGCGGACTTCCGCTATGCGCAGATGATGATCGAGCATCACGCTCAAGCGCTCGTGATGACCGAACTCGCCCCGAAAAGGGCCTCCGGGAGCGCCGTCAAGCGGCTCGCGGAACGCATAGCGGCGGGCCAGAAGCCGGAGATCGGCGCGATGGAGGGGTGGCTTGAGCGAAACGGCGGCGACAGGCGCAAGCAGCACCACGACCACTCCCGGATGCCCGGCATGGCGACCGAGGACCAGCTGCGGAAGCTGCGCGCCGCCGAGGGCACGGCCTTCGACGAGCTCTTCCTGAAACTGATGATCACCCACCACCAGGGGGCGATCACCATGGCCACGGAGGCGCTCAGCGAGGGGAACGACATCTTCGTCGAGGAGATGGCCGGTGATGTGGTCGCCCAGCAGACCGTGGAGATCAACCGGATGCGCGGGATGCTGGACTGAACCGCCCGGCTGCGCTGCTCCGCGCGCCCGGCGGTGCCATCCTGGAGGAATCCTCGGGAAACGGGAGGACACCTCGGGAAAAGAGGTACGCCGTGCTCTCCGTCGCCGTCGTCGGTTCCGGCCCCAGCGGGGTCTACACCGCCCAGGCCCTCCTCCAGCAGTCGCTGGTGCCCGATGTACGCGTCCATGTCCTGGACCGGCTGCCCACCCCTTACGGACTCGTGCGGTACGGGGTGGCCCCGGACCACGAGAAGATCAAGTCGCTGCAGAACAGCCTGCGGGCGGTGCTGGAGGACGAGCGGGTCACCTTCGTGGGCAACGTCGGCGTCGGCGGGGCCGGCGGGGTCTCCCCCGCCCGGCTCGCGGAGCTGTACCACGCGGTCGTCTACTGCGTCGGGGCGTCGGCGGACCGGGCGCTGTCGGTGCCGGGCGAGAACCTGCCGGGCAGCTACTCGGCCACCCGCTTCGTCTCCTGGTACAGCGCCCACCCGGACATCGGCGCCGACCCGTTCGCCCGGGACGCCCTGGACGCCCGCTCGGCCGTCGTGGTCGGCGTGGGCAACGTGGCGGTCGACGTGGCCCGGATCCTGGCACGCGGCGCCGGGGAACTGCGCCGCACCGACGTGCCCAGCGCCGCGCTGCGCGCGCTGGAGGAGAGCCGGGTGCGCGAGGTGCACATCGTGGGCCGCCGGGGCCCTTCCCAGGCCCGGTTCACCACCAAGGAGCTGCGGGAGCTGGGAGCGCTGCCCGGAGCGCGAGTCGTCGTCGACCCGGTGGAGCTGGCGCTCGACCCGGCGTACGCCGCCCCGGACGGCCTTCCCGGGGGCCTGCCGCTGCCCGCCGTGGTGCGGCGGAACCTGGAGGTGCTGCGCGGCTGGTCGGCGGGGTGCGGGGCGGGTGCCGCCGGGGCCGAGTCGGGCGGGGCACGGGGCCCGGCCGGTGACGCGGGGCGCCGTATCCGGCTGCGGTTCTTCCTGCGGCCGGTGGAACTGCTGGAGCGCGGCGGGCGGGTGGCCGGGGTGCGGTTCGCCCGGACGGCCCCGGACGGGACGGGCGGTGTACGGGACACCGGCCGTTACGAGGACATCGAGGCACAGCTCGTCCTGCGGGCGGTCGGCTATCGCGGGGTGGAGCTTCCGGGGCTGCCGTTCGACCCGGTGCGCGGAACGGTGCCGCACGCGGCCGGCCGGGTACTGCGGGGCGGGGTGCCGTCGCCGGGTGAGTACGTGGCGGGGTGGATCAAGCGGGGGCCGACCGGGGTGATCGGCTCGAACCGCTCCTGCGCCAAGGAGACGGTGGGCTCGCTCCTGGCGGACGCGGCCGCGCTGACGCGGCGTACGGCGGCGGGCGATCCGCTGGCCGTGCTCCGGGAGTGGGGGCTGCGGCCGGTGGAGTGGACCGGTTGGCTGTCGATCGAGCGCGCGGAGGCGGAACTGGGCCGTTCGCTGGGGCGCGGCCCGGTGAAGATCCCCGACTGGGCGGGGCTGCTGGCGGCGGCCCGGGACGAGAACCGATGAGCGGCCCGCGCGGTCACTCCCGGGTCGCCACCACCAGGCGGGCGCGGGGGCTGCCGTCGGGGCGGCGGCCCAGTTCGGTGAGCGGCATCAGCCGCACGGCGAATCCGGCCTGCGTCAGGTCCTCCAGCACGTCGCCGAGCCGGAACGTGCGGTAGTACATGACGAACCGCGGGCGCCACAGGGCGTTGCGCACGCGCATCGCCGCGTCGAAGCCGAGCAACGTCCAGTAGGCGCGGGATCCCACCGGGGGCGGGGCGCCGATCGGGAAGACGAACCGACCGCCCGGCCGCAGCGATCCGTACACCTCGGCGAAGAGGCCGAAGCGTTCGGCGGGCAGGAAATGGCCGAACGCACCGAAGCTCACAGCGAGATCGAAGACGGGGGCGAAGGGCAGGGAGCGGACGTCGGCCCGTACCCAGTCGACTGCCGGCCTCCCTGCGGCTGGCCCCGCTGCGGCTGGTCCCGCTGCGGCCGCGGCCTCCCCTGCCGGCCCCTCTCCCCCGGGTGGGAATGCGGCCCGGGCCTCCGCGAGCATGCCCGCGCTGAAGTCGACCCCGACAACCCGCTCACGGCACAGCTGCCGGAGTACGCCCACCCCCGCGCCGGTGCCGCAGCAGACGTCGAGGCCGGTGTCGAAGGGGCCGAGCCGACGCACCTCGACGGCGACGGCGTCGAGCACGCGGTCCGGGGTGCGGTAGGGCGTGTGGTCGAACTTCGGGGCGAGCAGGTCGTAACCGTGCTCGATCGAGGAGAGCGCCTGGACGGCCAGTTCGCGCACGGTGGGGCCCTTTTCGGTAAACATCACGGGCCACCCTACCGACGTGGCGGGCCCGCTGCGGCCACGTGCTGTCGTCCCGCCCGGGACATGAGGGCCTCCGGCGTCAACGGCCTTCGGGGAGGCGCCGCTTGAGGGTGATGGCGGCATCGGCGGCGTAGGCCTGGGTCCAGCTGCGCCCCGCCCCGGACTTCCAGGTGACATGGACCGTGGCGCCGTCGGTACGGGCGCTCTCCACGGTCATGGCACGGTCGCCGGCGCGCACGTCGCCGCGGCGCAGTCGGCCCGCCTCGACCGTGACGGGGCGCCCCGCCGGCGCGTTCTCGGTCTCCTCGGCCGCCCTGAGGAGTTCGGCGGCCAGCTCGCGGGCCGCCTCGGGGGTGCAGGACCAGACGAGCTCACCCGCCGAGGGTGTGAGCCGGATGCCGATACGGGGTGCGGAGGCGGGGTCTTCCCCCGGAGTGGCCGGGGTGACCGCGATCCGCACAGGGTGGCCGTCGGCGTCCGTGATCCCGTTCCCGCTGCTCATCGTCGTCTCCTCGGTGTTCCTGGCCCTGGCCGTCTCCGGTCCCTGTCCGGCCGCCACCAGGATGTCAGCACCCGGCGGCCGGCCGTACGAGCGGGCCCGGCGGCCGACAGGGCGGCTCGGCCGGATCGGCGTCCGGCGGTCACCGTCCGGCGGGGCCGCTCGGCGCGGTGAGGTCAGGTGCGGTAGACGTCCAGGCGGCCGCACATGCCGAACCTGCCGTACGCCGAGGGGCGTTCGGCGTGGACGCGGGCGTCGGCGAGGTGGCCGGCCTCGCCCCGGCCCAGGGCGTCGAGCTGGTGGGCGGTCGCGGCGGCGGCCGTGGCGGCCCCGTTCTCCCAGCGGGTGCGCCACTCCCCCGTACGGGGACGGACGAGCGCGGCGGCGGCCCGGTGGAACGCGGCCAGCGGCTCCCGGTCGCCGTCCTCCACGGCCTCGCGCAGGGCCAGGAACCCTTCGACGGCGAGGTCGCGCCGGGCCCGCGCCGCCTTCTCCTGCACGGCCTCCCCGGCGTCCACCGGGAGCGCCACCGCCGTGCGGTAGTCGTCCGGGTCCTTCAGCCTGCCGGGCGGCAGCGTGAGCACGGCGTCGCCCGCCTCGGGCAGCCCGCTGTTCTGCATCAGCACGATGAGACCCAGCCCGTCCTCGTTGACCAGGCGGTGGATGGTGCCGGGAGTGAACCAGACCAGCGCCCCGGGGGTCAGCGGGGTCTCCCGGTACCCGGCGGCCGTGAGGGTCTGCACGGAGCCGCTGCCACCCACCACGACGTACCCCTCCGAGCAGGTCAGGTGGAGATGCGGGGTGCCCCCGCGCAGCCCGTCGGCCGCAGGCCAGTCATAGACGGTCAGATGCGAGACGGCGACGGCGCCGGGCAGTCCTTCGAAGGTCACCACGGGAGCTCCTGGGTCTGGGCGGCACGGTCCCCCGACTGCACCGCAAGCGCTTTCTACGAAGCTCGGACGCTAGAACCGCCACCGGACACCGGTCAAGGGAGCCGGACACGCGGGCCGTCCCAGGAACCGCACCCCTTGGGGCGGCTGGGCGGGCGGCGGGCGTGTGCGCGAGCCGCTGTCAGTGGCCGGGTGCAGACTGGCACTGTTCCGGCACAGCGTCGTTTCGGGAGGTCCAGGACCATGACCGATGTATTGCTCACCACAGGCACCCGCAAAGGTCTCTTCATCGGCCGCAGACGCGGCGGGACCTGGGAGATCACGGGCCCGCACTTCAACGCGCAGGCGATCTACTCGGTGGCCGTGGACACCAGGGGGGACACCCCGAGAATCCTGGTCGGCGGGGACAGCGCGCACTGGGGGCCGTCCGTCTTCCACTCGGACGATCTGGGCGAGACCTGGGTGGAGCCACGGCAGCCCGCGGTGAAGTTCCCCAAGTCCACCGGGGCTTCGCTGGAGCGGGTCTGGCAGTTGCATCCGGCGGGCCCCGAGGCACCGGACGTGGTCTACGCGGGCACCGAACCGGCCGCGCTGTTCCGCTCCGAGGACCGGGGCGAGTCGTTCGAGCTGGTCCGTCCGCTCTGGGAGCACCCGACCCGCTCCCGGTGGGAGCCGGGCGGCGGCGGTGAGGGGCTGCACACCATCCTGACCGACTCCCGGGACGCCAGGGCCGTGACGGTCGCCGTGTCGACGGCGGGGGTGTTCCGGACGAAGGACGGCGGGGCGAGCTGGGAGCCGTCGAACAGGGGCGTCTCCGCGGTCTTCCTCCCGGACCCGGACCCGGAGTTCGGGCAGTGCGTCCACAAGGTCACCCGGGACGCGGCCGACCCGGACCGGCTCTATCTCCAGAACCACTGGGGCGTGTTCCGCAGCGACGACGCCGGTGACCACTGGAGCGACATCGGCGCGGGGCTGCCCTCCGACTTCGGGTTCGCCGCCGTCGCACACCCGCACCGAGGCGATACGGCATACGTCTTCCCGATCAACGCCGACGCCGACCGGGTTCCGGCGGAGCACCGCTGCCGGGTGTTCCGTACGACCGACGCGGGGCTCACCTGGGAGCCGCTCTCCGAGGGCCTGCCGGACGGGGCGCACTACGGCACCGTGCTGCGGGACGCACTCTGCACCGACGACGCCGACCCCGCCGGGGTCTACTTCGGCAACCGCAACGGCGAGTTGTACGCCAGCGCGGACGACGGGGACAGCTGGCAGCAGCTCGCCTCCCATCTGCCGGACGTCCTGTGCGTACGGGCGGTGGCGCTCGGCTGACGGGTCGCCGGCGGGAGCACCGACGGCAGTTGATCGGAGTGGTCGTATCAGCAGTAGAGTGCGGGCCGTGGCAGCACGACCGTTGAAAGAGATCATCGAGCCGGGGTGGGCCGACGCCCTCGAACCCGTCGCCGAACGCATCGCCGCTATGGGCGACTTCCTCCGCGCGGAGATCGCGGCGGGACGCACGTACCTGCCCTCCGGGGCGCACGTACTGCGAGCGTTCCAGCAGCCGTTCGAGGAGGTGAGAGTGCTGGTCGTCGGCCAGGATCCGTATCCCACCCCGGGACACGCGATCGGGCTGAGCTTCGCGGTGGCCCCCGACGTCCGGCCGCTGCCGGGCAGCCTGGAGAACATCTTCCGGGAGCTGCACGGGGATCTGGGGCTGCCCAGGCCGTCCAACGGCGATCTCACTCCGTGGACCAGGCAGGGGGTGCTGCTGCTCAACAGGGCACTGACCACCGCGCCGCGGCGGCCCGCCGCCCACCGGGGCAAGGGCTGGGAAGAGGTGACCGAGCAGGCGATCAAGGCGCTGGTGGCCCGGGGCACTCCGCTGGTGTCGGTCCTGTGGGGGCGGGACGCCCGCAATCTGCGCCCGCTGCTGGGTGACTACCCGGCGATCGAGTCCGCGCACCCCTCCCCCATGTCCGCGGACCGGGGCTTCTTCGGTTCGCGGCCGTTCAGCCGGGTCAACGAACTGCTGGAGCGCCAGGGAGCGCAGCCGGTGGACTGGCGGCTTCCGTGACCCATCCCGGGCCGGCCGGGGCCCGCACCGGGCCGGTCGGCGATCCGGCCGGTCCCGGTGCGTATGTCCTCGGCGTCGACTCCGGGGGCTCCGGGCTGCGGGTGGCGCTCGGCCGGGTGAAGGAGCCGGGGCCCCTCGCGACGACGGTCTGCGCCGAGCCGGTACGGACGGGTCCGGGCGGTATCGACGCCGGGCATCTGCTGGATCAGCTGCTGCCCGCCGCCCGGGAGCTGCTGGACCGGGCTTCGGCCGCCGCGTCGGCGGAAGGCCGGAGCGACGCCCCGCGAGCTCACGGCGTTCCGGCGGACGGCGTTCCGGCGGGTGAGGTCGCGGCGGTGGCGATCGGGGCCGCCGGGATGGCCACGCTGGGCGAGCGGTTGCGGGCGGAGCTTCCCGGCGCACTCGCGCAAGCCCTGGGGGCACGCCGGGTGGCGCTGGCCGCCGACGCGGTGACGGCCTACGCGGGCGCGGTGGGGCAGCGCCCGGGCGCGGTCGTCGCCGGCGGCACGGGCATGATCGCCCTCGGTACGGACCTGAAGGAGTGGCACAGGGCCGACGGGTGGGGTCATCTTCTGGGTGACAGCGGCGGCGGCGCGTGGATCGGCCGGGCCGGGCTGGACGCGGCGATGCGGGCCCATGACGGGCGGCGTGGCGGTTCCGCCGCGCTGCTGGACCGGCTGCGGGCCGTGTTCGGGCCGGCGGAGGAGCTGCCGGGGTTGCTCTACCCACGCTCCGACCGGCCGGCCGTGCTGGCCTCGTTCGCCCCTGAGGTGGCGGCGTGCGCCGGAGCGGACCCCATCGCCGCCGGCATTCTGCGGCAGGCCGCGGGCCATGTCGCGGAGGCGGCGGCGGCCGTGTGCCCGGCGCCCGCCGGATCGGACGGTGAGCCGGGCGAGGGCGGCGGGACCGGCGAAGTGGCCCTGACCGGCGGCCTGTTCCGGATGGGCGAACCGCTGATCGCACCTCTGCGCGAGGAACTGGCACAGCTGCTCCCGGGGGCCCGGGTGACCGTCGCGACGGGCGATCCACTGACGGGCGCACTCCGGATCGCGCGCGCCCTGGCGGCCGGGGACCTGCGTCTGCCGCGTCACCCGACGATGCTGTTCGTACCCCTGGAGCAGGAGACCGGACAGCACGCGGATCCAGTGGTGCGCGCCTCCCCCCGGTCAGGGTGACGGAGGGAAGGACGAACGGGCGAACCGGGGGAAACAGCGAGCCGACAGACAGGGACACTCCGGTGGTACATCACTCATCGGACATAAGCGGATAGTTAACGCTCGACCTGCCCCTCCCCGAACAGAGGGGCAGGCAAAACCAGTAGCATGCGGCGCCATGAGCACCCCCACTGGGCCCGCTTCCGGCCTGCCTGTACGAATGCCGCGACCTCGCCAGTCCGGACGGCACCGCCGCCCGGAGCCCGTGGTCGCACCCGAGGGCGCTGCCGCGCTCGTTCTCGCCGTTCCCGGTACCCCTTCATCGGCCACGCGCAGCCTGGCCGATGAAGTGATCAGCATCGCCCGTTCCGAGCTGCCCGGCCTCAACGCCCGGATCGGCTACCTCGACGGCGACGATGCCGAGTACCCGACCCTTGCCACCGTTCTCACCCACAACGCCGCCGAGCGCGTCGCGCGCTTCGAGCAGGCTGTCGCGGCCGGCCGTGAGG
Source organism: Streptomyces sindenensis (assembly GCF_014649035.1). Taxonomy (GTDB): domain Bacteria; phylum Actinomycetota; class Actinomycetes; order Streptomycetales; family Streptomycetaceae; genus Streptomyces; species Streptomyces sindenensis. Next base: position 37,764 of record NZ_BMSG01000039.1, on the reverse strand, counting down.
TCGCCGAGCCCACCGGTCCGTCCGCCGTCGTGGTCCCGCTGCTCGCGGGTCCGGACAGCGCGCTGATCCGGCGGATACGGCAGGCCGTGATGGACAGCGGTACGCAGGCCGAGCTGACCGATGTGCTCGGCCCGCACCCGCTGCTCGCCGAGGCCCTGCACGTACGGCTGTCGGAGGCCGGTCTCGCGCGTGCCGACCGCGCCCGGCTGTTCACCGTCGCCACGGCCGCCGACGGCATCGTGCTGGCCACCGTGGGCGGGGAAGAGGCCGTGCAGGCCGCGGGGATCACCGGCATGCTGCTGGCCGCCCGGCTCGCCGTGCCGGTGATGGCCGCCGCGCTGGACGTGGAGGGCTCGGTCGCCGCGATCGCGGAGCAGTTGCAGGGCTCGGGTTCCGCGCAGCTGGCGCTGGCGCCCTACCTGGTGGGCCCGGAGGTCGACCCCGGCCTGCTGGACACCGCGGCGAAGGAGGCGGGCTGCGCGACGGCCGAGCCGCTGGGCGCCTACCCGGCGATCGGCAAGCTCGTGCTGTCCCTGTACGCCACGACGCTGGGCATCACGCCGGCGACGCCGCAGGGCACCCAGGGAGCTCAGGCGCACTGACCGGAGGCCGTCGCCCTCGGGCGGCGGCTCGGGAAGCCGGACAGCGCGGCGGGCCCGGACCGGAGGAAAAATCCCCGGTCCGGGCCCGCCGCGCTGTTCCCGGGCTGCCGTGGCCGGGCCCGGCCGACCGGCCGCAGGGGCCGAGGTCAGACCAGGACGACGCAGGAGACGGCGGGGGCCTCGACCGAGCCCGCGTGTCGCGGGATGCCGGTCTCGGCGTCCACGGCGAACCAGCTGACGTTCCCCGAGTGCTCATTGGCCGCGTACAGCCACTGGCCGCTCGGGTCGAGGGTGAGGTCGCGCGGCCAGCGGCCGCCACAGCCGACGGTTGCCACCAGGGCCGCCTTCTCGCCGCTCTCGTCGAGGGTGAGCACCGAGATGCTGTCGTGCCCGCGGTTGGCGGTCCACAGGAAGCGACCGTCGCGGGCCACGACCACCTCGGACGGATAGGTGCGCACCGCCTCGTCGGCCGTCTCGTGCTCGGGCAGCACCGGGGTCTCCCCGAGGACGTCGAGGCGGCCCGTAGCCGCGTCCCAGCGGCACACGGTGAGAGTCGGTTCCAGCTCGCCCAGGACGTAGGCGAGGGCGCCCGAGGGGTGGAAGGCCAGATGGCGCGGTCCGGTGCCCGGACGCAGCGCCGTCTCGCCGTGCGGACGCAGGGCCCCGGTGGCGGGGTCCAGGGCGCAGACGCGTACGGAGTCGGTGCCCAGATCCACGCTGACCAGCCAGTTCCCGGAGGGGTCGGCGAGGACCTGGTGGGCGTGCGGGGCCTCCTGACGGTCGGCGTCGGGGCCGCTGCCCTCGTGTTGGAGCACCGAGACCGCCGCCCCGAGGGTGCCGTCGGCGAGGACCGGCAGGGCGGTGACGCTGCCGGAGGTGTAGTTGGCGGTGACCAGGTGGTTCGCGGCGAGCGCGAGGTGGGTGGGCGCATCGCCGTCGACAGCCTGGGCGGGGCCCAGGAGCGTCGGTACGTCCCCGTCGACGGCGAAGGCGGCGGCGACGCCCGGGGCGCTTTCCCCGACGGCGTACAGGAGCGTGCCGCTCTCGCCGGGGCCGACCGCGAGGAAGGAGGGGTCGGGCACGGCGTCCGTGGACCCGAGGACGGTCAGGGCTCCGGTCTCCCGGTCCACGGAGGCGGCGGTGATGCCGAGCCCGCCCGCCGAGGTGAACGACCCCAAGAATGCCCGCCCGGCGCTGTTGCCGATCATTGCGCTACCCCTCTTCACCGTCGCCGCGATCTTCACGGGCGACGGTAGCAGGCAGGCCGCTGCGGTCCAGACCAATCCAGGGCATCGTCGGCCAGGGGCGGGCGGTCACTCGGAGAGTGAGCCACCGGCACCCTTCAGCCGGCCCGGGGAAGGGTCAGTGATCGTCCCAGTGGCCGGCGTGAGCCGCATGGCGGTGGCCGTCGTGCACATAGTCCAGGTGGTCGCCGTGCGGGACCGCCACGTGCCCGCAGCTCTCACCGTGCACGTGGTCGTGGCCGGCGTGCTCGTGGTGACCGGCGGCCTCGCACTCGTCCGCGTGGCCTTCGTGCGCACGGTGCAGATGACCGTCGTGCACGTAGTCGACGTGATCGTCGTGGGGGACCGCCACGTGTCCACAGCCTTCGCCGTGCGCGTGATCGTGTCCGGTATGCGGCTTGTGCTGCAGGGATGTTGCCACGCTGTCCATCTCCACATGCTCGGGCCACCGCCCGGTCGAGGACGGCGGCAGCGGACTCTCACCTTGCTCCTCCCCTTACGGGCAAGGCTGCCATGTGGGACATATGAGAGCAAAAGGGCCATCTCGGTCGTACAGCGGACTCGACCGTGCGGGGCTCGGCCGTACAGCGGACTCGACCGTGCGTCGGAAGCGCACGGCGCCGGACGTCAGGCGCTCGTGGACGCCGCGCGCGGGGCGTGGCTCAGCGGGCTGACGAGTCCGGCGAGCGCTCGCTCCAGGCCATGCAGGTGGGCCAGGGCCGGGTCCACGGCAGCGGCGGGCAGTTCGGGCAGGTGGAAGCCGCGGGCACCCTCGGGCGCGGTCAGGGCTTCGACGGCCGCCTCCACCCGGGAGCACGCGGCGGACAACCGCGCGTCGTGCGAGGCGTCCGGGTCGGCGGCGATGGAGGCCAGACCCCGTACCTCCCGTACGCAGTCGTCCAGCAGCGCGATCACCTGGCGGGCGCGCACCTTGCGGGCCGGCAGCGGACTCAGGGGGTGCACCAGCGGTGCGAGGGAGAGCCTGACCCGGCCGAGCAGCATCTCCAGCTCGGCGACGCGGGGCGCGGGGTCGGCGAGCGTCGACCCGGCGAGCCGGTCGGCCGCCTCGGCCGTGCAGGCGTGGACGCACCGCAGCGCCTTCTGGATCCACGCGTCGGTGATGGCGTGGGTGGTGACGGGGAGCACCAGCAGCACGGCGAGCACCGCGCCGAGCGCGCCGACGGCGGTCTCCGCGACGCGCAGCCAGAGCAGGGCGGCGTCCAGGACGCCGAGCGAGCCGTAGAGCATGCCGGCCATCAGCGTCACGAAGAACATCATCCAGCTGTACGAGACCGCCGCCGTGTAGAAGATGCCGAAGACGCCGACCGCGACGACGGCGGCGGTCGGGACGGCGGCGCCGTCGAGCGGGATGGCCACCGCGAAGCCGGAGACGATGCCGATCACGGTCCCGAGGACCCGGCGGAATCCGCGGACGAGCGTTTCGCCGCGCGAGGTGGTGTTGACGAAGACCCACCAGGTGGCGCCGACCGCCCAGTACCACCGTTCGTCGGACAGGACCTGCCCGATGCCGAGCGCGAAGGCCCCGCCCAGGGTGGCCTGGACGGCCTGCCGGGTGGTGACGCGCAGCCGCCCCCGGATCTCCGGTGGCGCGGGCTGGGCGGCGGCGGGGAGCCCTCGCTCGTAGCACCAGAGGCCGAAGCGAACGGTGGACGAGGCGCACAGCGACAGCGCCACGGCGGCGTACAGCTCGTGGAGCTGGCCGGGCACGGTGTGCAGGAACTGGGCGGCGAAGAACATCATGAACGCGAAGACGCCCAGCGCGTGCCCGCGCGGCCCCCAGCGCCGGGCGTACACGCCGGCCCCCAGCACGGCGAGGAAGACCAGGTCCCGGGCGAGGGGCTGGTCGTGTAGGGCCGCCGCGACGGCGAGGACGGGCAGACCGGCGACGGGGAGCAGGGCGGTGGTGGCGGCCTGCCCGCGCACCGTCGGGTCGGTCACGGTGAAGAGGGCGAGCAGAGCCGCGAGGCCGCCGGTGATGGCCGCGACGAGCGAATGCCCGACTAGCCCGCACAGCACGACGGCGAGGCCGATGCCGACCACGGCACGGCAGGCGAAGCGCAGCCGGACCCGCCCCGGGTCCGGCGCCACGAACACCCTCTTCAGCACGCTTCCACCCCTTCCGCGTCGCCGCAGAACTCGCATGAAAAAGGCGCCGCGGAAGTCCGCAGCGCCATCGACGCCACCATTGCAGCATCTGCCGAACCCTTGGATCAAACCGGGAGGAATATCCTGTACCAATGGACCAGTGAAATGGGCGGATATTCGGCCACCAGCGTGCCAACGGACCATCCGGGGACGAGACGGGCCGTCCCGGGATAAGTACGCGTACTCATCCCCGGAGAGCCTCCCCGGCGCAGGATCCCGTCATGGACATGGACACGCACACGGGGATGCGCACGGCCGGCTTGGGGCGGCGGCGCGAGCCGCGCACCGGCACGGCGAACCTTCTGGTGTTCCTGGGCCTCCTGCCGCTCGACATCCTGGTGGGCGGTTACGCCTGGCTCGCCGTCGGCATGCGGGGCTGGGCCGCGGCGCACAACGGTGAGGACGCCGCCCTCCCGGTGACGGAGCTGCTGTGGAGCGGGGGCCTGCTGACGGCGATCGGGGTGGCCCTGTGCTGGGGGCGGTTCCGGGCTGCCGCCGTGGTCCAGTTCGCCCTGACGGTCGTGGTGATGGCCGTGCTGTCGTCGTCCTACGGGTGACGGACGACGGGCGGCCACGGACGACGGGGGGCCACGGGGGACGGGGGGCCACGGACGACGGGTGATGCGCCTGTCGCGGCCTCGCTGTTCCGGGACGGCCCTCTCGCCCTGGGTACAGTCGGGGCCGGACAGGACGGCTCGGAAGGAGATCGGCGGATCATGGCGGTGGACGCTCTCGACACCCGGATCCTGCGCCTGCTGATCGAGCAGCCGCGCACCAGCGTCCGGGAGTACGCGCGCATCCTCGGCGTGGCCCGCGGCACCCTGCAGGCGCGGCTCGACCGGCTGGAGCGCGACGGCGTGATCACCGGCACCGGGCCGACCCTCTCCCCCGCCGCGCTCGGCCACCCCGTGCTCGCCTTCGTCCACCTGGAGGTCACCCAGGGGCATCTGGTCGAGGTGGGTGACGCGCTGGCGGCCGTGCCCGAGATCATCGAGGCGTTCTCGACGACGGGCGGCGGCGATCTGCTGACCCGCGTCGTCGCCCGGGACAACGGGCACCTGGAGGACGTGATCCAGCGGCTGATCCAGCTGCCGGGGGTCGTCAGGACCCGGACCGATGTGGCCCTGCGCGAGCGGGTGGCGCACCGGGTGCTACCGCTGGTGGAGTCCGTGGGCCGCGCGGCGGGCGACCGCGACCGGCCGGGGCCCGGCCCCGGGGCCGCTGCCGGGTGACCGGAGCGATGGTCCGGCGGACGGCTCGGCGGATGGGGACTCCCGGCCGCCGAGCCGTCCGCGCATGCGGCAGTGCCCGGTAGATGTGGCGGGCCGTCAGCCGAGTCCGGTAAAGGGGCCGTCGGGGTATCCGGGGCCCGCCGGACCGATATCCTGATCATGTCGTTCACCGCACCGCCCCGGACTCCGTCGGAGACCGGGTGCCCCGGGGTGCCGACAGCCGGAGCGGGCGACGATTCGAGATAGGTGTACAGGTGCTGGTAGCTGGTCGGTACCGATTGGTATCCCCCATCGGTCGTGGCGGCATGGGCGAGGTGTGGCGCGCCACGGACGAGGTCCTGGGACGGGCCGTGGCCGTGAAGCTCCTGCTGGGGGACCAGGCGGACGCCTCGTCGACCGCCCGCTTCCGGCTGGAGGCCCAGACCGCCGCCCGGCTGAGCCATCCGCATCTGGTGGCGGTGTTCGACTTCGGCGCCTGGGAGGACCGGTTCTTCCTGGTGATGGAGCTGGTCGAGGGCCAGAGCCTCGGCGACCTGCTGGCCGCCCAGGAGCGCGTCCATCCCGAACTGGTCGCCCGGATCGCCGGCCAGGCGGCCGCCGGACTCGCCGCCGCGCACCGCCAGGGCATCGTCCACCGCGACATCAAGCCGGGCAACCTCATGCTGGACGCGGACGGGTCGGTGAAGATCGGCGACTTCGGGATCGCCCAGTTCGTCGACGACCCCTCGACCGCGCTGACGACGGCCGGTCACATCGTCGGCACCAGCCTCTATCTGGCCCCCGAGCGGGCGCTGGGGCGTACGGCCGACTCGGCCTCCGACATGTACTCCCTGGGCTGCGTCGTCTATCAACTGCTGCTCGGGCAGCCCCCGTTCCGCTCCGACACGGCGACTGCGACGCTGTACCAGCATGTCGACACCCCGCCGGTCCCGCTGCGGCAGCACGGTGTGGAGATCTCCGCCGCCTTCGACGCGTATCTGCTCGGGCTGCTGGCCAAACAGCCGGAGGAGCGGCCCACCGCACAGCAGGTCTCCGACTGGTTCCGCACCGACGCCTGGCGCGGCCTGCCGGAGCCCCTCCCCGCGCAGACGCCCCCATCGCACCGGGCGACCGCCCCCATGGCGCCGAAGCCCTCCCCCGCGGCCCCGTCCGCACCGGTCGGCCCCACGACGTACCGGCTTCCGGGGCCCACGGGGCGCAGACGGCAGGCGCCGGCCCGTTCGGCTCCGGCCCGTCGTCGCAGCACCCGCGAGGCGATCCGGCGGCGCCCCAGGGTGGCCAGCGCCATCGCGGGCACGGCGACGTTCCTGGTCGCCGTGTATCTGGGAATGATCCTGTTCTCCCCGGACTCCAGCTCCGCCGGTACGCCGGACCAGAGCCCGTCCTCGGCCCCGTCGGCCCCCTCCCGGGACGCCGGCGACGGCGATCAGCAGCAGGGCACGCAGCAGCAGGACGCGCAGCAGGAGCGCGACGGGGACGGAGAAGAGGACGGGGAGGACGAGCGGGACGACTGAGTCCCGCTCACCGCTCCCCCGTTCATCACTCCCCGTCCGCCGCCATCACCAGCGGCCGTGGACCTCCGCGCGGATCGACCGGTCGTACAGCTCCCGCACGGCGTCCAGCGTGCTCTGCGGCAGCGGCGGCAGGGCGGCGGCAGCCGCGTTGGCGCGGGTCTGTTCCACCGAACGCGCCCCGGGGATCACACTGGTGACGCCCGGCTGCTGGATGATCCAGCGCAGCGCGGTCTGCGCGGGGGTGGCGCCCTCCGGGGCCAGCCCGGCGAACTCGGCGGCCGCGGCGACGCCGGTGGCGTAGTCGATGCCGGAGAACGTCTCGCCCTGGTCGAACGCCTCGCCGTGCCGGTTGTACGTCCGGTGGTCCTCCGGGCCGAAGACGGTGTCCTTGGTGTACTTGCCGGAGAGCAGGCCGGAGGCGAGGGGGACCCGGGCGATGATGCCGACGCCCGCGGCGGCGGCCGCCGGGAGGACCTCGTCGAGCGGCTTGAGGCGGAACGGGTTGAGGATGATCTGCACGCTCGCCACGCCGGGGCGCGCGATGGCGGCCAGCGCCTCCGCGCAGGTCTCGACGCTCACCGCGTAGGCGGCGATCCGCTGCTCGGCGACCAGGGTGTCCAGGGCGTCGTAGACGGCGTCGGAGGAGTAGACGCTGCTGGGCGGGCAGTGCAGTTGCACGAGGTCGAGTGTGTCGGTGCCGAGGTTGGCCCGGGAACGGTCGTTCCAGGCGCGGAAGTTGTCCAGGACGTAGTTCTCCGGCACCTGGTCGGCCCGGCGGCCCATCTTGGTGGCGACGAAGACGTCCGCGTCGGGGCGGTTCTTGAGGTAGCGGCCGATGAGCTGTTCGCTGCGGCCGTCCCCGTACACGTCCGCGGTGTCGAAGAAGGTGACGCCGGATTCGACGGCCGCGTCGAGGACGTCGAACGCGTCGTCCTCCGCGACCTCGCCCCAGTCACCGCCGAGTTGCCAGGTGCCCTGTCCGACGACCGAGACGTCACGGCCGGTCCTGCCGAGTGTGCGCTGTTCCATGAGGATCATGCTATTCCGCTTCTCGTGCCGGGCGGGGCGGGCGGGTGGAGGGGGACGGGGCGGACGGCGGCAGGAGCACCTCTGCCGCCGTCCACGTTTCCGGGGCTCCCGGTCAGCCGCCGGTCGTCACGACGTCGTCACCCGGACGTAGTCGATGACCATCTGCTGCGGGAACCGGGTGGAGCCGTCGGGGTCGCCGGGCCAGTAGCCGCCGACCGCGAGGTTCAGGATGAGGAAGAAGGGCTTGTTGAACACCCACTGGTTGCCGCCCAGGTCGGCGGGGGTGCGTCGCTGGAAGACGTTGCCGTCGACGGACCAGGTGATGGAGTCGGGTGCCCAGTCGACGGCGAAGGTGTGGAAGTCGTCGGCGAACGCCTGGCCGTTGGGCAGGGTGTAGGCGGCGCCGATGCCGCCCGAACCGGAGTAGCCGGGGCCGTGCAGGGTGCCGTGGACCGTGCCGGGCTCGAAGCCGACGTTCTCCATGATGTCGATCTCGCCGCTGTCGGGCCAGCCGACGTTGCCGAAGTCGTCGCCCAGCATCCAGAAGGCGGGCCAGATGCCCTGGCCGCGCGGGATCTTGATCCGGGCTTCGACATGGCCGTAGGCGGCGGCGAACTTTCCGGAGGTGTTGAGCCGGGACGAGGTGTACCGGCATGCCCCGTACCAGCACTGGTAGTTGCCCGGGTTCTCCTTCCGGGCGGTGATCACGAGGTTGCCCTGGCCGTCGAGGGCGGCGTTGCCGTTGCCCGGCGTGTAGTACTGCCGCTCGTGGTTGTTGACGTTGTCGCCGGTCTCGATCTGCCACTTGCCTCCGTCCACGCCGGCGCCGGCCGGCCCGTCGAACTGGTCCTCGAAGGCGACGGCCATGGCGCCCGGTCCAGGGGCCGGGGAGTCGGCGGCGGGTGCGGCGGACGCTCCGCCGGGGAGTGCGGTGAGGATGGCGGAACAGCAGAGCAGCGCCGCCGCGTGGAGGGCGACGCGGCGGCGCCGGGAGACGCTGCGCGCCGTGGAGTGCGTGGGGTGCACGGTCATCACATCACTTCGCGTGGGGGGACATGCACATGAAGTGCATGCGCATGACAGGTCAACGCCGAGAGGTGAACGGTTGGGGCGATCTCCTCGGGCGCATATTTCAATTCTTGATTTAAGGGAGTGCCACAGGAGCCGTCAATAACTTGGTCCGGACCGGAGAAGGAACGGCATGGTTCATCGGCATATGCATCTGAAGGCGGCGGTCCCGTCGTGCGGTTCCCCCCGGGCGGCGGCAGAGTGGAGATACGGACCGGGCGCGAAGGGAGCACGACGTGGAGAACGACGGCACACCGCGACCCCACTTCGTCGTGCAGATCCATGACGCGCGACGGCTGCACTTCGACTTCCGGCTGGAGGTCGACGGCGTACTGAAGTCCTGGGCGGTGCCCCGCGGGCCGTCGGAGAACCCCAGCGACCGGCGGCTCGCCGTGCCGACGGAGGATCACGCTCTGGAGTACCGCGAGTTCGAGGGGGTCATCCCCCGGGGCGAGTCCGGCAGCGGCACGGTCATCGTCTGGGACCAGGGCACCTACCGGCCGCTCGGGCACGACGGCCAGGGCGACTCCGTCCCCTTCTCCGAGTCCCTGGAGCTGGGCCACGCGACGTTCTGGCTGTACGGGTCGAAGCTGCACGGCGAGTTCGCGCTCACCCGCGTCCAGAAGGGCGACGAGCCGGACAGCGGCGGCCATGAGGCCTGGCTGCTGATCAAGGCCAACGACCGCCTCGCCGTACGCGACCGGCCCGGCTCACCCGACCCGTACCACGCCCGGTCCGCCCGTACGGGACGGACGCTGCACCAGGTCGCCGCGGCGGCGGCCCGGAGCGGCGAGGGCTGACCCACCGGCCGGACGAACGCCCCCTCCTGCCACGCCCGTTGTCCGGACGCCGGGTATCGCCCCGGCCCGTCCTGATCGATGATGTTGCCCGGGGCCGCCGCCCCGGGCAGGCAACGGCCGTTGACGAAGGGGTGGTCATGCGGGAGCAGCCGACGGACACGGACGCACGGGAGCCGTCCCGTACGGAGACGGACGCCCAGGTGATCGTGGTGGGGGCGGGCCCGGCCGGCTCTTCGGCCGCGTACCACCTGGCGCGCGCCGGGGTGGACGTGATCCTGCTGGAGAAGGCCCGCTTCCCCCGGGAGAAGGTCTGCGGTGACGGCCTCACCCCGCGGGCGGTGCACCAGCTCATCCGGATGGGCGTCGACATCACCGCACCGGGCTGGACGCGTTCACGCGGGATGCGCTGGGTGGCCGGGAAGCACCGGGTGCACATCGAGTGGCCGGCGCTGGGCCGCTACCCGGACTTCGGCCTCTCCCGCAGCCGGCACGACTTCGACGACATCCTGGCCCGGCACGCCGTGGCGGCGGGGGCTCGGCTCCACAGCGGCTGGAAGGCGGAGCGGCCGCTGACGGACCGGGCGGGCCGGGTCACCGGGGTCGCCGCGTCCTCGGACTCCCCGGACGTGCCGGACCCGGTCGACTTCCGCGCGCCGGTCGTCATCGCCGCCGACGGGGCGTCCGCCCGTCTCGCCCTGGCGCTGGGCCTGGAGCGGGACCCGCGACGCCAGATCGCGACCGCCGCCCGGCGCTACTACCGCAGCCCGGAACGCTCCCGGGAGGAGTACCTGGAGCTGTGGGCCGACCTCCGCTTTCCCGGCGGAGGTCCGTACCTCCCCGGCTACGGCTGGATCTTCCCGATGGGCGACGGCCGGGTCAACGTCGGGCTGGGGGCGCTCCCCCACCGGCGGCACGGCAAGGCGGACCTGCGCGCCACCCTGGACCAGTGGCTGGCCCGCACTCCGGAGCAGTGGGGGCTGCGCGAGGAGAACGCGGAGGGGCCGGTGCGCAGCGCCGCCCTGCCCCTCGGTTTCAACCGCCATCCGCTGTACGCCCGGGGGCTGTTGCTGGCCGGTGACTCCGGCGGGATGGTGAGCCCCTGGAACGGTGAGGGCATCGCCCAGGCGATGGAGGCGGGCGAGGTGGCCGCCGAGACCACGGCCCTCGCCCTGGCGCACCCTCAGGGGCACCGCCGCGAACAGGTGCTGCGCGGCTACCCGGTGGAGATGAACCGCCGCTGGGGCCGCTACTACCGGCTGGGCAACACCGCGGCCGATCTGCTCTTCAGCCGCTCCGGCTTCCAGCCGGTGCTCAACCGGTACGTCATGGGATCGCCGTTCCTCCTCGACCTCCTGGCCCGGCTGCTCACCGACCTCACGGACAAGCCCTCGCGCGATGTGGCCGACCATGTCCTCAACACGGCGTTCCGCCTCGTCCCGGCCCCGAGGCCGCCGAAGAGGACTCGCCGGTAGGGAGGTTGCCCGGGCGGCCTGATCACGGAACCCGCGAGCGGATACTCTACAGACCTGTAGATTGCCTCCGTCACAGACCGCTCCAGAGAAAGCAGCAGCCATGTTGGGGATCGGCGAACTCACCCTTGTTCTTCTCGTGATCGTGGTGGTCCTGAGCATCAAGAGGCTGCCGGATCTGGTGCGGTCCGCAGGCAAGGCCGCCCGCATCCTCAAGAGCGAGAAGCGGGCCCTCAAGGAGCAGGACGCCTCGCGGGCCGGTCCCCCGGGCGCCGGGACGGGCGCCGCGAACGACGACGCCCGGTCGTCTCCCCGGGTGATCCGCGGGGAGGCGACCGAGCGTCGGGACCTGTAACGCCGGTCAGGCGGCCGTCGGCGGGTGCAGCAGCCTGGCGAGCAGGTCGTCCAGGCTGACCAGTCCGGTGATCCGCCCGTCCCCGTCCCGGACGACGGCGATCGTGGCGCGCCGCTCCCGCAACTGCTCCACCGCGTGCGCCGCGGTGGCGTCCGGGGCGAGTTCCGGGACCGGGCGGGCCAGGTCCCGGGCGAGGACCGCCCGGCCTCCGGCGCGGGCCACGAGGGCGTCCCGGGCGTGCACCGACCCGAGGACCTCCTCCCCGTCCCGTACCAGCAGGCGGGTGCGGTCGGCGTCGGCGGCGGTGGCCAGGACCTCGTCGAGCCCCGCGTCGGCCCGGACGGTCGCGATCCGCTCGGCCGGGATCCGCACGGTGGAGACCGGGGCCTGCGGTTCGGTCAGGGACCGGGTCATCAGGCCGGAGTCGCCCTGGCTGATCAGCCCCAGCCGCTCGGACTCCTCGATCAGGTGAGTGAGCTGGTCCCGGTTGTGCACCGAGGTCAGCTCGTCGCGCGGGGTGACCCGGCAGAGCCGCACCAGGCCGTTGCTGATCCAGTTCATCAGCCGGATCAGCGGGCGTACGGCGTTGACCAGGGCCCGGAAGGCCGGGCTCAGGAGCATCGCCGAGCGCTCCGGGTGGGCGATGGCCCAGGATTTCGGGGCCATTTCGCCGACCACCATGTGCAGGAAGACGACGATGATCATCGCCAGCGCGAAGGCGATGCCGTAGCTGAGGGCCGCGGGCAGTCCGAGCTTCTCCAGCAGCGGATCCAGCTCGTGCGAGATGGCGGGCTTGGAGACGGATCCGAGGCCCAGGGTGCAGATGGTGATGCCGAGCTGGGCGCCCGCCAGCATCAGCGACAGCTCGCGCATTCCGGCGAGCGCCGCCCTGGCACCGCGCTGACCGCGGGCGGCGGCCTGTTCCATGCGGTGTCGTCTGGAGGCGACGAGGGCGAATTCGGCGGCGACGAAGAAGCCGCTGCCGATCAGCAGCAGGACGGTCACGAAGAGGGCCAGGGGGAAGCTCATGCCTGCGGCTCCTGTCCGGTGCGATCGGCGCCGGCGGCCCGATCGGCGTCAGCGGTGCGGTCCTCGCGCTCGATGCGGACGTACTCGGCGACGTGCCGGTCCAGCGTCCGGACGGTGATCCGGACGCCGGGGACGGTCAGCCGGTCCCCCACTGTCGGGAAGCGGCCGAGCCGGTCGATGATCAGTCCGGCCAGGGTGTCGTAGTCGTCGCTCTCCTGAGGCAGTTCGACCCCGGTGGCCTCCTCGATCTCGTCGAGGCGACGGCCCGCGTCCACGACCCAGCCGGAGCCGTCGGCGACCGCGAGTTCGACGACGGTGTCGGACTCGTCGGCGATGTCCCCGACGAGCTCCTCGGCGATGTCCTCGTACGTGACGATCCCGGCGAGACCGCCGTGCTCGTCCAGGACCACGGCGAACTCGTCGTCCCGCTCCCGCATCTGCGCGACCGCCGCCGGGAGCTTGAGCAGTTCCGGCAGCAGGAGGGGGCGGCGGGCCAGGGAGCCGACGGTGGTGCGGCCGATCTCCGAGGCGGGCAGCCGCATCAGTTCCCGTACGCCGAGGACGCCGGCCGGGTCGTCGGGGTGGTCACCGAGCACCGGGTAGGTGGAGTGCCCGTGCCGGGCGATCAGCTCGACGGCCTCGGAGGCGGGGGCGTCGCGGCGGACGAAGGCGACGTCGGCGCGCGGGACCATCACCTCACCCAGGGTCCGCTCGGAGAACTCCAGGGCGTGGTCGATCAGTTCGGCGGTGGCGGCGGGCAGCTCGCCCTGTTCGCGGGATTCGCCGATGAGGTGGCCCAGCTCCTCCAGGGTGGCGCCGTGATGCAGCTCCTCGACGGGTTCGACACCGATCCGGCGCAGGAGCCGATCGGCCGCGCTGTCGAAGATGTGGATCACCGGGCCGACGGCCCGGAGGTAGATCAGGGTGGAGGCGGCCAGGGACTTCGCCATCCGCTCGGGGACGGCGAGGGCCAGGTTCTTGGGGGCGAGTTCCCCCAGGACCATCTGGATGACGGTCGCCACCACGAAGGACAGCACGACGGAGATGCCGGAGACCACGCCGTCGGGCACGCCGGTGCCGCTGAGGACGGGCCGCAGGAGCGTGGAGACGGACGGTTCGGCGAGGAAGCCCACGACCAGCCCGGTGACGGTGATGCCGAGCTGCGCGCCGGAGAGCATGAACGAGAGGCGCTCCAGCACCTGCACGGCGCGGGCGGCCCGCTTGTCACCGGCCGCGGCCTCCCGGGAGAGGGTGAGGCGGTCGGCGGAGACGTAAGCGAACTCCTGGGCCACGAAGTAGCCGGTTCCCGCGGTCAGGACGAAGACGGCCAGGAGACCGAGAAGCGCGGCAATCATCAGGATTCCGCCCCGCGGGAGCGGCGGCGGCCGGGCCGGCCCGTGGCCGCGTCGGCGGACCGGACGCGGTGGAAGTCAGCCCTCGGAGGGCGGAGGTCAGGCCCCGAAGGGCCCGTACTGGCGTACAACGCGTGGCTCCTGTCCGGCTGGGTGGTTCCAGCCACTGTGTGGAGGGGTGGGGCCCGCTCCGCCGCACCGGCACGTTCCGGCTCTGCCCACGGCCGGGCCTGCGGTCCATGAACTCTACAGCGACGTAGAGGAGTTCTTCGGGGGCGGCCTCCGTGGCGAGAACCGTACGCCAAAGGGGGCGCATCACACCAAAGGGAATGCATCCGGACTGAACGGATACCCCTTACAGCGGGGTCGCCGCCTTCAGGACGAGGAACAGGGCGACGGCCGCGTTGAGTGAGGACAGTGCGGAGACGGTCGCCCCGGCCGCCGCGACGAGCGCGGCGGCCCCGGCCGGGGTGAGGGCCGGGGGCCAACCGCGGTCCGGCGGCACCGGCCCCAGGAGCGCCGCCACCCGGCGGGGCACCGGGCCCGCGGTGGCGAAGGCGGCGAAGACCGCGCCGCCGGGCACCGGGCGGGCGACGAGCGCCGCCTTGCCGACCGCGCGGGCGGTCAGCCGGCGGTCGCCGGTGACCCGGGCCGCCTCCTCGTCCGCCCAGCGCTCCGTGCTGTAGACCAGGGCCCCGACCAGCGGCCACAGCAGGGGGTTGACACAGCCGGCCAGCCGGGTCGCGAGCAGCAGCCGGTGATGGCGGCCCGCCAGATGGGCCCGCTCGTGGGCGAACAGGGCCCGGTGCTCTGCCGGTTCGAGGGAGGCGAGCATCCCCGTGGAGACCATCACCTTTCCCGGGGAGCCGGGCAGCGCGTAGGCGTACGGCGTGGCGTCGGGCAGCACGGCGATGCCGTCGGCCCCTCCCAGCCCCCGGAGCGCCCGGTGGGCCCGGGCCCGGAAGCGGAAGTGGCGGTGGACGATGGATCCGCAGGCCCCGGTCACGACGACGAGCGCCAGGATGGACGCCTTGCCCGCGAACGCGTCGTGCGGCACGGCCTCGCGGACCTCGTCGTCGGACCAGCCGTCGGGCAGCGGGTTGCCGGGCAGCTGGGCGGTTCCCACGACGACCAGCAGCCCGAGGCAGAGCAGGCTGCAGGAGGCGAGGATGACGGCGACGGTGGTGAGCAGCCGGGCGGCTCTGCGGGGGTGCAGATGCTGTTCGGCCAGGCGCGCGATGGGCAGCGCGGTCAGGGGCAGCACGAGGGGCAGGTAGACGAAGACCCCCATCGTCAGCGCTCCGGCCGGCCCGAGGGCGCGCCGGTGTCGTCGGGTCCGCTCTCGGCGAGCAGGGACCGCAGCAGGTCCTCGTCGTGGGAGGAGAGGACGGAGACGAAGCTGGAGAGCACCGCGTCCCGGTCGCTCTGCTTGTCGAGGAGCCGGCGCATCCGCAGGGCGGCGAGCCCCGCCTCGTTCGCGACGGGCTCCCACAGGACGGGGCGCCCCCGCCCGGTGCGCGTGACCGCCTGCTTGGCGTGCAGCCGGGTCAGGATGGTGATGACCGTGCTGTACGAGAGGTCCGCGTCGAGCCGCTCCAGCACCCAGGCGGCGGTCACCGGTTCGCTCGCCTCGCCCAGCACCGACAGCACCTGGGCCTCCAGCTCGCCCTGGCCGCGCCTGCGGGCGGGCGTCTCCCGTTCGCCACCGGCTCTTTCGGCGTTCACGGCGCGGCCCCTCTCTCCGTCGTCTCCGTCTCGCCGTCCGGATCTCCCCGTTCGGCCACCCGGCCGTGGCACTGGACCCGCCGGGCATCGGGGAATCGTATCCAGCCGACGGAGGGGCGGGCCACCGACCGGCGCGGACGGCCCGTACCCGTCCGGCGCACGCCACTCGTCCGCCCGTGGCCCGCCCGCCTCCCGGCCCGGCAAATCTACAGTGCTGTAGATTTTCCTCACCGCTGCCGGACAAAGGGAGAAGAACATGGGTGTGAGCCTCGCCAAGGGCGGAAACGTCTCGCTGAGCAAGGAGGCCCCCGGGCTGACCGCGGTCCTCGTCGGTCTCGGCTGGGACGTCCGTACCACCACCGGCACCGACTACGACCTGGACGCGAGCGCGCTGCTCTGCGACGAGTCGGGCAAGGTGCTGTCCAACGGCCACTTCGTCTTCTACAACAACCTGAAGAGCCCCGACGGTTCGGTCGAGCACACCGGCGACAACCTCACCGGTGAGGGCGAGGGCGACGACGAGATCGTCAAGGTCGATCTCGCCTCGGTGCCCGCGGACGTCGCGAAGATCGTGTTCCCGGTCTCGATCCACGACGCCCAGAGCCGGGGCCAGAGTTTCGGCCAGGTCCGCAACGCGTACATCCGGGTGGTGAACCAGGCGGGCGGCGCGGAGATCGCCCGCTACGACCTCAGCGAGGACGCCTCCACCGAGACGGCGATGGTCTTCGGCGAGCTGTACCGGCACGGCGCGGAGTGGAAGTTCCGTGCGGTCGGGCAGGGTTACGCATCCGGGCTGAGCGGCATCGTCGCCGACTTCGGCGTCAGTCTCTGAGTCGCTCGGACACGATCACGGAAGGCGGAACGATGACGATCAACCTCACCAAGGGCCAGCAGGTCAGCCTCACCAAGTCCGGCGGCGGCGAGCTCGACGTCGTACGGATGGGTCTCGGCTGGAAGTCCGCTCCCCGCAAGGGATTTCTGGCGCGGCTGACCGCGCGCGAGATCGACCTGGACGCCTCGGCGGTGCTCTTCGCCGGCCGGGACCCGCAGGACGTGGTCTTCTTCCAGCATCTGACCAGCGACGACGGCTCGGTCCAGCACACCGGGGACAACCGGGTCGGCGGGGCGGGCCAGGGCGGCGACGACGAGTCCATCGTCGTCGACCTGCGGCGCGTACCCGCCCATGTGGACCAGATCGTCTTCACGGTGAACTCGTTCACCGGCCAGACCTTCGAGGAGGTCGAGGCGGCCTTCTGCCGGCTGGTCGACGAGAGCAACGGCCAGGAGCTGGCCCGGTACACCCTGACCGGTGGCGGGCGGCACACCGCCCAGATCATGGCCAAGGTCCAGCGCACCGGCTCGGGCTGGCAGATGACCGCGATCGGCGCGGCGGCGGACGGCCGGACCTTCCAGGACCTCATGCCCGCGGTCGCGCAGCACCTGTAGCTCCCCGCCCCACACGTATCAGCGCACGTACCGACGCACGTATCGACCGAGGGACAGCATGGGCAGACCTTCCCGGCTCGGGGACGAGGACAGATCCGACTACGCGAGCGCGCTCGACGAGGTGATCGCCTCCCCGGAGATCCGATGTCTGCTGGAGCGCTCGGGAGCCCCCGCCGACCGGCTGCGCGTCCGGGGTCTGGCGGCCGTGGCACGCACGACGGCCGCCGCCGACGCGGAGTACCGGAGGTACACGGCCCTGCGGCTGCGGGTGCGGGGCGCGCAGGGCGGGCGACGGGGCGCCGGGGCGACGCCGCTCTCCGGTCCCGGCGATCAGGAGCGTCCGGGGGCCGGAGTGCTGGCGGTCCTCGGGGTGCTGACACCGGTGCTCGCCGCCGTGGCCGCGGCGACGTTCCTGGTGCTCGGGTACGGTCTGCGGCTCGCCGGTGCCCTGTCCGCCCTGGCGGACACCCTGGTCGGCGCGGGCTGGTTCAGTCTGGTGGTCGCGGCGGTCACGGCCCTGGTCAGTGTGGTCGCCCTCTACCGGACGGCGGCGAGGCAGTCGGCGGCGGACGCGGTGGCCGTGCCGGGTCCGTCCGCCGCCGTCGATGCCGGCGATGTCCCCGCACTCGCCCAGGCCCGTCAGGCGTGGCTCGTGGCGTTGCGCGACCGGGGGATCCGGCCGTTCCTCCTCCAGGAGCTGGCCGAGGCGGCGGTGGCCGCGCCGGGTGCGGGCGAGAGTCGCGGATCGCGGTTCAGCTCACCGGCGTTCGCGGGGCCCGACTACTCCGGTCCGGGGTTCGAGGGGTCGACGCCACCCGCTCCCCGGCAGCCCGGACCAGGGCGGCCATGACCCGGGTGTCCCGGCCCATCTCCGGATGCCACTGCACCCCGAGCACCAGGCTTGCGTGGTCCGGGAGTTCCAGGGCCTCCACCGTCCCGTCCGGGGCGTGGGCGGAGGCCACCAGGCCGGTGCCGAGGCGGTCGACCGCCTGGTGGTGGTAGGCGGGGACCATCGCGGTCTCGGGGACGGCGTCCGCGTACGCGGTGCCGGTCACGGGGGTCACCGCGTGGCTGCCGAAGACGCCGAGGCCGCCGGTGTGGTCCTCCAGGTGCTGGATCAGCGTGCCGCCGAGGGCGACGTTGAGCAGCTGCATGCCCCGGCAGATGCCGAGCAGGGGGACCTGCTGGTCGATCGCCGCCCGGATCAACGCCAGCTCCCAGGCGTCGCGTTCGCGGGCCGGGGGGCCGGTACGGGGGTCGGCGACCGCCCCGTACCGGGCAGGCTCGACGTCCGCTCCCCCGGCGATCACCAGCCCGTCCAGAGCGGCGACGGTGTCCCGGGCCGCGTCCTCGGCGTCATCGGGCGGCAGCAGCACCGCGAGCCCGCCCGCCGCCCGGACGAGGCGCGGATAGGCGGCGGGGAGCAGCACCGCGGGCATCTCCCACACCCCCCACCGGGCGGGGTCCTGGTAGGTGCTGATGCCGATGACGGGCCGGGGCATGGAACGTACTCCTTCGGGTCGGTCGGGACAGACGTCGGCGGCCGGGGCGCCCGGCGTGATCAGTCGCGGGCCAGTTCGGCCTCGGCCGCCGCCAGTGCGGCGAACTCCTCCTCCGGGGCTCCCGCGACCAGCCGGTGACGGCTGTAGAAGGCGAAGTAGGCGAGCGCCACCGCGTACACGGCGAGCGCGATGAACGCCGCGTCGCGGTCCACCAGGAAGGTCGCCACCAGGGCCGAGCATGCCAGAGCGAAGGCGACGGACGAGGTGAGCGCGCCGCCGGGAGTGCGGTAGGGGCGCGGCAGCTCCGGTTCGCGGCGGCGCAGCACCAGGTGGGAGAGGGCCATGAGGGCGTAGCTGATGGTGGCGCCGAAGACGGCGACGTTCAGCATCCGGCCGCCGTTGCCGCTCCAGGCGGCGAGCGTGAAGCCGATGACGCCGGGGATCAGCAGGCCGAGGTAGGGGGACTTGCGGCGGTTGGTGAGGGAGAGGAAGCGGGGCAGATAGCCCGCCCGGGAGAGGGCGAAGAGCTGGCGGGATCCGGCGAAGATCAGGGAGAAGAAGGAGGCGACGAGTCCGGCGAGGCCCGCGTAGTTCACGAAGCGGCTCAGGGCGGTCGGTTCGCCGTCGCCCTGGAGGGCCACCACGAGCGGGTTCCCGGCCTCCTTGATGGCGTTCGCCCCCTGGGCGCCGGTGGCGGAGACGAAGGTGATGAGGGCCAGGAAGACCAGCACGGCCAGCGAGATGGCCAGGGCCTTGGGCATCGAGCGGACCGGGTCCTTGGCCTCCTCGGCGGCGAGCGGAACACCCTCCACTCCGAGGAAGAACCACATGCCGAAGGGGAACGCGGCCCAGATCCCGAGGAGTCCGTACGGCAGCCAGGAGGAGGAGCCGAAGGCGGAGGCGTCGGCCGGGATGTCGTTGAGGCGGCCCGCGTCGAACTCGGTGAACGCGCCGACGGCGAAGACCAGCAGCGCGGCCACCGCGATGACGGTCACCACCAGGCTGAAGCGGAGCGCCTCGCCGACGCCCCAGAGGTGGATGCCGATGAAGATCGCGAAGCAGGCGAGGTAGACGGGCCAGCCGGAGGTGAGGCCGAACAGGCCGAGCGATTCGACGTAGTCGCCGATGAAGAGGGAGATGGCGGCGGGGGCGAGGATGTACTCGATGAGGATGGCGGTTCCCGTCAGGAAGCCGCCCCAGGTGCCGAGCGCCCGCCGGGCGAAGCCGTAACCGCCGCCCGCCGTGGGGAGGATGGCGGAGAGTTCGGCCAGGGCGAAGACCAGACAGGCGTACATGACGCCCATCAGGACCATGGCCACGGCGAGTCCGCCGAAGCCGCCCTTGGACAGGCCGATGTTCCAGCCGGAGAAGTCCCCGGAGACGACGTAGGCGACGCCGAGCCCGGTCAGCAGGAGCCAGCCGGCGCTGCCGCGGCGCAGGGTCCGGCGGTGCAGGTACGCGTCCGTGCCGGACTTCGCCGGGCCCGCGTCACCGGGTGGTCCGGCGGGTGTTTCGGTTCCCTGAGCCATGAGGCGCTCCAGATGTGTGTCGACTTCATCGTTGGAACTGCTTCGATCAAAGGTTCGTCGGCACACCTTTGTGGAACCCGGCGGCGCCTGGCAAGGGGCGCGCGTGGAAGAGTGGTTACGGATTCGCCTCGCCGGACGCCGTCGGCCCGTGCGTCCCCCCGGGCTCAGGCGAGGAAGCCGCGCAGCAGGGCGGCCGTACCGCCGCAGTGTTCGCGCATCATCTCGCGCGCCGCCTCCGGGTCCCGGTCGAGGACCGCCTCGACGACGGCCGCGTGCTGCTGCTGGGAGTGTTCCAGGTTGCGCACCAGCAGCGGGATGCAGTCGAGCAGTTCGTTGAGGGTGGCCCGGACGGCGGCGTACTGGGCGGCGAGCGTGCGGGAGCCGGAGAGTTCGGCGAGGGCGAGGTGGAGCAGGGTGTCCTGGCGGCGGTAGTCCTCCAGCCGGGCGCCCCGGGTGGCGCCGAGCGCCCCGCGCAGCCGGGCTTCGCCGTCGGCCGTGAGCCCTTCGGCGCACAGACCCGCGGCTCCGGCCTCCAGCACTTCGCGGAAGCGCAGGGTGTCCTCGACGTCGACGGCGGCGATACGGCGGCGCAGTTCGTCGCTGCCGTCGGGGGTGGCCGTGCGCGGCAGGACGAACGTGCCTCCGTAGCGGCCGCGGCGGCTCTCGACCATGTTCTGGTCCTGGAGGACCTTGAGGACCTCGCGCAGCGTCACCCTGCTGATCCGCAGGTGCTGGGACAGATCACGTTCGGAGGGCAGGCGTTCGCCCGGCGGCACGAGGCCGAGGCGCAGCAGCTGGAGGACCTGCTCCAGGGCCTCCTCGAAGCCGTTGCCCGCGCGGACCGGGCGCAGTACGGAGTCCAGCGGGCCGGGCGCGGAGCAGCCGGCACCCTCTGCCGCCCCTCCGGCCCGTACCCCCGGACGGGTGTCGTCCGCTCTTCCGTTCGCGGCCACTGGCGGATCCCCTTCCCAAGCAATGGTTCTCTGCCATACCTTATGCCTCCCGGTTCACCCAAGGAGGCATCCCGTGGCAGACCGCACACCCCCGCTCGGCGTCGACGAGCTCCGCTCACGGGTCGCGGACGGGTCGATAGACACCGTGGTGCTGGCCTTCCCGGACATGCAGGGCCGGCTCCAGGGGAAGCGGTTCGCGGCCGGGTTCTTCCTCGACGAGGTGCTGGAGCACGGGACCGAGGGCTGCAACTACCTCCTGGCCGTGGACACCGAGATGCGGACGGTCGACGGTTACGCGATGTCCTCGTGGGAGAACGGCTACGGTGACTTCGGCATGGTCCCCGACCCCGCGACCCTGCGCCCCGTCCCCTGGCACGAGGGGACCGCGCTTCTCATCGCGGATCTCGCCTGGCACGACGGCAGTCCGGTGGTCGCCGCCCCCCGGCAGATCCTGCGCCGCCAGCTCGACCGGCTGGCGGAGCGCGGCTGGACGGCCCAGGTGGGCACGGAGCTGGAGTTCATCGTCTTCCGGGACAGTTACGAGGAGGCCTGGGACCGCGGCTACCGCGGGCTGACCCCGGCCAACCAGTACAACATCGACTACTCGATCCTCGGCACCGGCCGCATCGAGCCGCTGCTGCGCCGGATCCGCAACGAGATGCAACTGGCGGGGCTGACCGTCGAATCGGCCAAGGGCGAGTGCAATCCGGGCCAGCACGAGATCGTCTTCCGCTACGACGACGCGCTCACCACCTGCGACCAGCACGCCGTCTACAAGACGGGCGCCAAGGAGATCGCGGCCCAGGAGGGGGTCGCGCTGACCTTCATGGCCAAGTACGACGAGCGCGAGGGCAACTCCTGCCACATCCACCTCTCGCTGACCGACGCGGACGGCGTGAACGTGATGGCGGGCGAAGGACCGGACGGCATGTCGGAGGTGATGCGCCACTTCCTGGCCGGACAGCTCGCCGCCCTGCGGGACTTCTCCCTCCTCTACGCCCCCAACATCAACTCCTACAAGCGCTTCCAGCCCGGCTCCTTCGCCCCCACCGCAGTCGCCTGGGGTGCCGACAACCGCACCTGTGCCCTGCGGGTCGTCGGGCACGGGCGCTCGACGCGCTTCGAGAACCGGCTGCCGGGCGGCGACGTCAACCCGCATCTGGCGGTCGCCGGGCTGGTCGCCGCCGGACTGTACGGGGTCGAGCACCGGCTGGAGCTGCCCGAGGCCTGTACGGGCAACGCCTACACCGCCGACTACGACCAGGTGCCGGCGACCCTGCGCGAGGCCGCCGAACTGTGGGAGGCCAGCCCGATCGCCAAGGAAGCCTTCGGCGAGGAGGTCGTCGCGCACTACCTGAACATGGCCCGGGTCGAACTGGCCGCGTACGACTCCGCGGTGACCGACTGGGAGCTGCGCCGCTCCTTCGAACGCCTCTGACCACCCCCTTCCGATCGAGGTCCGTACGTGTCACAGCACCCCGCGGCGTCCGCCCTGGACGTCCTCAACCCGGCCACCGCCGAGGTCATCGCCACCGTCCCCGCCGCCTCCGCCGCCGACGTGGACGCCGCCGTCGTCCGCGCGGCGACGGCCCAGCGCTCCTGGGCAGCCGCCGCGCCCGCCGACCGGGCCCGGCTGCTGCGCCGCTTCG
This sequence comes from Streptomyces sindenensis, assembly GCF_014649035.1. Classification (GTDB taxonomy): domain Bacteria; phylum Actinomycetota; class Actinomycetes; order Streptomycetales; family Streptomycetaceae; genus Streptomyces; species Streptomyces sindenensis. The sequence goes on along the minus strand of NZ_BMSG01000039.1, from coordinate 15,100 downwards.
CCGCCGTCGTCGACGAACACATCGAGGAACTGGCGCGGCTGGAGGTCCGGGAGGCCGGTCACACCCTCGGGAACGCCCGGTGGGAGGCGGGCAACGTCCGCGATCTGCTCGACTACAGCGCGGGCGGGGCCGAACGGCTGCTGGGCCGGCAGATCCCCGTCGCGGGCGGCATCGACTTCACCGTCCTGGAGCCGCTGGGCGTCGTCGGGGTCATCGCCCCGTGGAACTTCCCGATGCCGATCGCCGCCTGGGGTCTCGCCCCGGCCCTCGCCGCGGGCAACGCCGTCCTCCTCAAGCCCGCCGAGACGACCCCGCTGACCGCTCTGCGACTGGCCGAACTCGCCCTGGAGGCGGGCCTTCCGGAGGGTCTCCTCCAGGTGCTGCCCGGCGAGGGACCGGTGGCCGGGAACGCGCTGGTCGAGCACCCGGGCGTCGCGAAGATCGTGTTCACCGGCTCCACCCGGACCGGCAAGCACATCATGACCCGCTGCGCCGAACGCGTGAAGCGGCTCACCCTGGAGCTGGGCGGCAAGAGCCCCAACGTCGTCTTCGCCGACGCCGATGTGGAGGCCGCGGCCGCATCCGCCCCGATGTCCTTCCTGGACAACGCCGGTCAGGACTGCTGCGCCCGGACCCGGATCCTGGTCGAGCGGTCCGTGTACGACCGGTTCCTCGATGCCCTCGTCCCGGCCGTGTCCGCCGTGGTGGTGGGCGACCCGGCCGACGAGAGGACGCAGATGGGGCCGCTGATCTCGGCCGTCCAGCGGGACCGGGTCCGGGGGCTCGTCGACGGCGGCCGGGAGGCCGACGGCGTACGGGCGATGCTCGGCAAAGCGCCCGAGGGCCCCGGGTTCTGGTATCCGCCGACCGTCCTCGCCGGGGTCGCGCCCGACGCTCCGGTGGCCGTCGAGGAGGTCTTCGGGCCGGTGGCCGTGGTGCTTCCGTTCGAGGGCGAGGCGGACGCGCTGCGGCTGGCCAACGCCACCGACTACGGGCTCGCCGGCTCGGTCTGGACCCGGGACGTGGGCCGGGCACTGCGCGTCAGCCAGGGGCTGCGGGCGGGCAACCTCTCGGTCAACTCGCATTCCAGCGTGCGCTATTCGACCCCCTTCGGCGGCTACAAGCAGTCGGGGCTGGGCCGCGAGCTCGGCCCGGACGCCCTGGCCGCCTTCACCGAAACCAAGAACGTCTTCATCAGCACGGAGGCCTGAGCACCATGACCGACACTTCTTCCGTCTGCCGCCGCCTGGTCGGCCGCACCGCCGTCGTCACCGGGGCCGGCAGCGGCATCGGTCTGGCCACCGTCCGGCGGCTGGCCGCCGAGGGCGCCCATGTCGTCTGCGCCGATGTGGACGAGGAGCGCGGCAAGGCCGCCGCCGAGGAGGCCGCCGGGCTCTTCGTCCGTACCGACGTCACCGACGCCGAGCAGGTGGACGCGCTGTTCGAGGCCGCCCACGACACCTACGGGTCGGTCGACATCGCGTTCAACAACGCGGGGATCTCCCCGCCGGACGACGACTCCATCCTGGAGACCGGTCTGGAGGCGTGGAAGCGGGTGCAGGAGGTCAATCTGACCTCGGTCTACCTCTGCTGCAAGGCGGCCATCCCCTACATGCGCGCGCAGGGCAGGGGCTCCATCATCAACACGGCCTCGTTCGTGGCCCGGATGGGCGCGGCCACCTCGCAGATCTCGTACACCGCGTCCAAGGGCGGGGTGCTGGCGATGTCGCGCGAGCTGGGGGTGCAGTTCGCGCGGGAAGGCATCCGCGTCAACGCGCTCTGCCCGGGGCCGGTCAACACCCCGCTGCTCCAGGAGCTGTTCGCCAAGGACCCGGAGCGGGCCGCCCGGCGGCTGATCCACATCCCGCTCGGGCGGTTCGCCGAGCCGACGGAGATCGCCGCCGCCGTGGCGTTCCTGGCGAGCGACGACTCCTCGTTCGTGAACGCCACGGACTTCCTGGTCGACGGCGGGATCGCCGGGGCGTACGTCACCCCGGTCTAGACCCTGTCGTCACACTGCCGCCTGCCGTTCGACGACAGGACCTGGAACCGACGCGGAACGCCCGCGGCCCGCACGTCCCCGGGGACGTGCGGGCCGCGGCGTTCCGGGCCTCAGCCCTGGGCCAGGTCGCCCCGCAGCCGCTGGGCGCGGAGCACGAGCAGCATCTCGAAGCGCTGGTCCGGTTCGTCGATGGCGTCCCCCCACAGCTCCCGGATCTGCCGCAGCCGGTAGCGGGCCGTCTGGGGGTGGACGCCGAGACGGGCGGCCACCTCGGGGGCGCCGCCGGGGGTCTCGATCCAGGCCAGCAGGGTCTCGGCCAGCCGCCGCGCCTGGGTCGGGCTGAGGCCGTCCAGCGGGGCGAGACAGCGGCGGGCGGAGGCGTCGATCAGCTCCTGGGCCGGCAGCAGGACCAGCTCCTCCACGCGCTTGGTGCAGTGCAGCACCTCGCCCTGCGGGAGCAGGTCCTTCTTGATCAGCTGGACCGCGGTCTCCGCCCAGCGCAGCGAGGTCGCGGCGGCGGCCAGCGGGACCGCCGGGCCGATCGCCCCGGACCAGCCCGCCGTGGCCCGCCGCAGGATCTCCGCGCGGCCCGCCGTGTCCGGGTCCGGGATGACGATGCGCGGCTGCTCGCTCTCCATCTCCAGCAGGATGCCCTGGCCGACGGCCGGGGCCACCGCCTCCCGGGCGGGGCGGATGAGGACGCCCACCGCGATCGTCTCGGGAAGCTCCCAGCCGATGCGGGCGGCCCGCTCGGCCAGGGTCCGGGTCGATTCGACGCGGTGCTCCATGAGCAGCATCTCGATCAGCTGGCGCTGGAGGCGGAGGCGTTCGCTGGCGCGCCGGGCCGCCGCCTCGGCGTAGCCCCGTACCGACTGTTCCACGAGCCCGTCCAGATACTCGAATCCCGATTCGGCCAGCTCGTACATGGCGGGCGCCGGGATGTCGACCTGCTGGCCGATCTCGGCGAGCCTGCGCCAGGTGAGCCGGACGCCGAAGCGGTAGATGGCCTGGAGCGAGTCGAGGCTGCGGCCCTCCAGGCCCTCGCCCCGTCCGAACTCCTGGAACATCTCCGGCGGCACCCGGGGGTGCGCGCCGGAGGTGAGGTTGTCGACGAACCCCTCGATGGCACGCCGGATGCCGACCAGGGCCAGCGGCTCCCCGGACTCGTCCTCGACGAGGTGGAGGTAGGGGTAGTCCCGGCGGATCGCGTGCAGGATCGTCTGGGCGAGCTCCGGGGCCTCGGACAGGGCGATGGTGGCGAACCGGTCCAGCTGGGACCGGGGCACCTCCTGCCAGGCCGTGCGCGTCATGGAGCCGCCGGTGCGGTGTCGTAGCTGATCAGTGGCGTATTGGGCTGGTCGGGGGTGGCGTCGAGCAGTGCCACGACACCGAACGCCGCACCTGTGGCGAGCGCCGCGGCCACCACGGCGGTGGAAAGAGCGGCGATGAGTCTGCGCATAGTCGGGTCAGCTCCTTGCTGGAGGCGATCCCCACCCCGTTGAGCCGGGCCCCTCCGGCTCGCACACAGTGTCGACAGGTCATTGACATCTCGTCAAGGCCTTGCTTACTGTTCACGCCAATCAAGGGCTGACCGGCCCGGGGCCCGTGCACCTCCGCGAAGAGATTTCGACCCAGGAGTGCCCGGATGCGCCGCAATGCTTCACCCCTCTCGCTCGTTCTGCTGGGGGCGGGGGTCTTTCTGCTCGTCCTCGCACCACTGCTCGTCTGGTATGTCCAGCCGCATGCCAAGCGCACCCCGATAGACACCGACACGACCACCGTGTTCACCGGTACCGGAAGCTATTTCGACACCGGCAAGGTGGAGACGGTCGAGGACGAGACGATCACGATCACCCGGCAGGTGCGCGGTGACGTGGCCGACAGCGAGAAGAGCGGCAACGCCGTCTGGGACGTGTCCACGTCCGTCGACCACGACGCGACGCTGCCCGCCTCCGATCCCCGTGACGCCCTCCAGTGGACGCTGGAGCGCTGGGTGACCGACCGCACCACCAACGAGCCGGTGCACTGCTGCGAGGAGTCCCCGACGTTCGACGGGGAGGCGTACCTCAAGTTCCCCTTCGACGTCGAGAAGCGCGCCTACCGCTGGTGGGACAGCACGCTCGGCGGTGTGGTGCGGCTCTCCTTCGAGGGCGAGAAGAAGATCCAGGGCTACGCCGGCTACCTCTTCAAGGGCGAGGTCGAGCCGACGAAGACCGGGGTGCGTCAGGTGCCCGGGGTCCTCGTGGGCCGGAAGAAGACGCCCCAGGTGCTGGCCGAGGAGTGGTATTCCAACAGCGGCATCGAGCTGGTCGTGGACAAGCGCACCGGCCGCATCATCAACGCGGCGATCGGCCCGAAGAAGACGCTGCGCGCGCCCGGCTCGAAGAAGGACGCCGTGGTGCTGCTGGAGAGCAAGCGGGTGGAGTTCACCGAGGGGACCCAGAAGAAGCAGGTCGAGCTGGCGTCGGCGGACAGCAAGCGGCTGGCAACGCTCGGCGAGACCGCACCGATGGGGGCGGCCGGGACGGGTCTCGTACTCACGGTGGTGGGGGTCGTCCTCGTCGTCAGGGGGCGCCGGGAGGCTCCGGAAGCCTCGAACACTCACATGATGACGAGTACGCGCACCTGAGTTACCCGCAAGTTGTTGCGCCGGTGAGTAGCCGGGCGGTAACCCGTGCCGAAAACTGTCTATCCCCACCAGAGCACGGCCCCCCGGTCTCCCCTTTTCCGTCACATCATGTGCGATCTCCGCCCCGCCCCGTACGCCCCCGCGTTTCCCGTCCCCTACCCTCCTGTCCCTTTCCGTCTTCCGTTCTTTCGCCCGTCCGCGGACCACCCTCTTTCCGCTCGTCCGCGCATTCCCGCACCCCGAGCCGAGTTGGAGCGCCCAATGCCCCAGCACGTACCTCCCCCACTGCTCGATGCAGTCACGCGCCAGGGTCAGGGCCCGGCGTCCTCCAGGGTCCCCGCGACCCCGCGACGCATCGTCTTCCTCGCCCACCGCGACCTGGGAAACCCGGCCGCCGGTGGCTCCGAGCTGCTGATCGACCGGCTCGCCTCGGGCCTCACCGAGGAGGGCCACGACGTCACCCTCCTGTGCGGCGGCCAGGCCGCCCGCAGGACCTACCGAGTCGTCTCGGCGGGCGGCACCCTGGGGCACTACCTCGGTGCGCGGTCCGCCTTCGCCCGGCAGATCGGCGACTGCGACCTGCTGGTCGAGGTCTGCAACGGCATGCCGTATCTCGCGCCCCTGTGGCACCGCGGGCCCACCGTGTGCCTCGTCAACCATGTGCACACCGACCTGTGGGACATGCGGTTCCCGATGCCGGTGGCGCGGGCCGGACGGCGGCTGGAGCACTGGGCCCTGTCCCGGGCCTACCGCGACCATCTGATGATCGCGGTGTCCCCGTCCACGGCGGGCGCCCTGCGGGACCTGGGCGTGCCCGACCACCGGATCAGGGTGGTGAACAACGGCGTCGAGGAGCCGAGCCCGCAGGGCGACCGGTCCGAGACCCCGCTGTTCACGGCGCTCGGCCGGCTCGTCGACTACAAGCGCATCGATCTGCTGCTCCAGCTGTGGGAGCGGGTCCGGCCGGTCACCGGCGGCCGGCTGGTGATCGTCGGCGACGGCCCCGAGCGGGCCCGCCTGGAGCGGCTCGCCGGTCCCGGGGTGGAGTTCGCCGGCCATGTCACCGAGGAGGAGAAGCACCGGCTGCTCTGCGCGTCGTGGATGCTGCTGCATCCGGCGGCCGTGGAGGGGTGGGGGCTGGTCGTCACGGAGGCCGGCGCCCGCTCCACCCCGACCCTGGGCTTCGACGTCCCCGGGCTGCGCGACTCCGTCGAGGACGGGGTCACGGGCATCCTCGCCCGGGGCGCGTCCTCCTTCGCCGCGTCCTGGTGCGCGCTCGCCCTGGACGACGAGCGGCGCGAGGCGATGGGCAAGGCGGCCCGGGAGCGGGCCGCCGCGTTCCGGTGGACCAGCAGTGTCCGGCAGTTCATGGCGGTCGCCGCCGAGGCGACCAGCGGCGTGAGCGCCCCGGCGATCGGTGCGAGCGCGTGAAAGACCCTTCCTTCCGGCGCTCGGCCGCCCTGTTCCGCGCCTTCATGGGCGAACAGGGCGATCCGGCGACGGCGTACACCCTGCTGGCCCGCGACGCCGCGGACCAGGTGGAGCGGTACGGTCCGGTGCGGGGCAAGGTCGTCGTGGACATCGGCGGCGGTGACGGCTACTTCACCCGGGAGTTCCGTCGGCGCGGCGCGCACGGCTACCTCTTCGAACCGGACACGGCCGAGATCGGCCCCGGCAAGCGCGCGGACACCGTCGTCGCCGACGGCTATCTGCTGCCGCTGGCCGACGGTGCGGCGGACGTCTGCTTCTCCTCCAATGTGCTGGAGCACGTGGCCGATCCGCACACCTTTCTCAGCGAGATGGCCCGGGTGACCCGCCCGGGCGGTCTGATCTACGTCTCCTTCACCAACTGGTACTCGCCCTGGGGCGGCCACGAGTGGGCGCCGTGGCACTACCTGGGCGCCGAGCGCGCCCGGAGCCGCTACGAGCGCCGCACCGGCCGCCCGGCCAAGCACCGCCTCGGCGACAACCTCTTCCGGATCGGCGTCGGCGAGACGCTGCGCCATGTCCGAAGCCGTAGTGACGTGACCGTCGTGTCCGCACGCTCGCGTTACTGGCCCGTCCTTCCCCAGCTCGTGCCGCGGATCCCCGTACTGCGGGAATTCGCCACCTGGAACCTCCTCCTCATTCTCCGGCGGTGTTCATGACCAGCGCTGTCCACCCACCCAGGCCCGCGGCCCCGGACGGCCCGGGCCCCGAGCCCACCGTCCCCGCCGACGGCCCGCCGCAGGCGCGCTCCAGGCGCTGGCTCCTGGGGTTCTGGGCCGCCGTCTTCGCGGCGTTCCTGGCGGTGTCGCCGGGTCGGATGACCTTCGACACGAAGCTGGGTGTCGTCACGGCCCCCGGCCGGTTCCTCGGCGACCTGGGCGAGCTGTGGCACAGCCGCTCCGGGTTCGGCGGGATCGCCGACCAGTACATCGGCTATCTCGTGCCGATGCTGCCGTACTACGGCACCGCCGAGCTGCTGCGGGTGCCCACCTGGCTGGCCGAGCGGCTGTGGTTCTCGATCATCGTGGCGACCGCCTTCTGGGGTGCGCTGCGGCTGGCGGAGCGGCTGCGGGTCGGCTCACCGGCCACCCGGCTGCTCGGTGCGGCCGTCTACGCGCTGTGGCCGACCTACACCATCGTGGTGGGCTCGACGTCCGCCGCGGCGCTTCCCGGCGCCCTGCTGCCGTGGGTGCTGCTGCCGCTGACGAACCCGCGGCTGACACCGCGGATCGCGGCGGTCCGGTCCGCGCTGCTGATCCCGCTGATGGGCGGGGTCAACGCGGCTTCCACGCTGGCCTCACTGCTGCCGGTGGGGCTGTATCTGCTGTCCCGGCCGGGCGGTCCGCGCAAGCGGGGTCTGCTGCTGTGGTGGATACCGGGCGTGATCATGGCGACCGCCTGGTGGATCGTTCCGCTGCTGCTGCTGGGGACGTTCGGCGAGAACTTCATGCCGTACGTGGAGTCCTCGTACACCACCACGACCACCATGTCGGCGACCGAGGCGCTGCGCGGCGCGGGCAACTGGGTGGGCTATCTGAACTTCGGCGAGGCCTGGCTGCCGGCCGGGTGGACCGTCGCGACCGCGACGGTCACCATCCTCGGCTCGGCGCTGGCCGCCGCCCTGGGGCTGGCGGGTCTGGCGCGGCGTGATCTGCCCGAGCGCCGCTGGCTGGTGCTGACCGTGCTGTCCGTCGCGCTCGTCACCCTCGCCGGGTACGGCGGTGCGCTGGGCGGTCTCTTCCACGACACGGTGCAGGACTGGCTGGACACCTGGCTGGTGCCGTTCCGGAACATCTACAAGTTCCAGACGGGTCTGGCGCTGGCGCTGGCCCTGGGGCTGGCGCACCTCGTCGGCGTCGCCACGGCGGCCGCCGCCCGGCGGGACCGCAACCCGGCCCGGATGCGCCGGCTCGCGCCGGCCGTCGCCGCCGCCATCGTGCTGCCCGGCCTGGCCTGGCCGTACCTCAACGGCTCGATCCTCCAGACGGGTTCGTTCCAGAAGGTTCCCGACTACTGGGAGAGCACCGGGAGCTGGCTCAAGAACAACTCGCCGGACGATCGCGCCCTGGTCGTCCCGGCGACGGCGCACGGCATCTACACCTGGGGCTCCCCCATCGACCAGCCGCTGGACGTGCTGGCCGATTCGCCGTACGCGCAGCGTGATTACGTCCCGTTCGGCACGCCCGGCAACCGGCGGGCGATGGACGCCGTCGAGCAGGCCCTGACCTCCGGCGGCGAGGTTCCCGGACTCAGCGAGTTCCTGAACCGGGCCGGGCTGCACTATGTGGTGGTCCGCAACGACCTGGACCCGGACCAGCTGGGCTACGTCCCCTCCACCACGGTGAAGCGCACCCTGGAGGCGTCCGGCTACAGCCGCGTCAAGGGGTACGGGCCGGTGATGACCGCCGGCCGGATCGCGGCGGACACCCCGGTGCAGGTCGAGGGCCTGTATCCGCGCCAGCGGGCGGTGGAGATCTACGAACCGCCCAAGGGGACCGAGCGCCCCGGGCGGGCGGAGGCCACCCCGGTCGCCGCGACGGCCGTGGTGAGCGGTGGCCCGGAGTCGCTGCTGCCGCTGTCGGCGGACGGAGCCATCGAGGGCCGGCCGACCGTGCTGGCCGGTGACGCGCACCCGGGGCTGGGACGGCCGTCGCTGTACGCGGCGGGCGACGGGCTGCGGCGCGCCGACACCCGGTTCGGGCTGGTCAACTCCAACACCTCGCACACGTACACCGCCGACGAGCGCAACGCCGAGGAGTCCGCGCAGGACCCGGGGCGTGAGCCGCGGCAGATCCTGCCGACGTCCGGGGCGAAGCACCAGACGACTGCGGTGATCCGCGGGGCGAAGTCGGTCAGCGCGTCCTCGGTGGGCAACTGGCTGTTCCATCTGCCGCAGTACGACCCGGTCAACGCGTTCGACGGCAACCCGGCCACCGGCTGGGCGGAGGGATCCCCGGGCACGCCCAAGGGCGAGTGGGTGCGGGTCGACTTCTCCGCCCCGACGGACGTCCCCGCCTCGATCCAGGTGACGCCGCTGCCCAGCGGCAATGTGCGGGCCGCGCCGACCGTGATCCGGGTGGAGACCGACAAGGGCTCCAGGGAAAGCCCGCTGCGCACCGACGGTTCCGCACAGCAGGTGGCCGCGCCCCCCGGGCAGGCCGCCTGGCTGAAGGTGACGATCCTGGAGTCCCAGCAGGGGCGCCCGGGGCTGACCGGCGCCGGATTCACCGACATCGCCATCCCCGGCGTGCAGGTGACCCGGATGCTGGAGCTCCCGAACGACGCGCCGCGTGATGGCGCCGACGCGACGATGTTCTCGCTGCGGCGGGGCAGCGACCCGGGCGGTCTGTCGTCCGTGGCCGCCGAGGTCGGTCTCGGCCGGCAGTTCACCGCACCGGAGGCGGGCGACTACACCGTCTCGGCGACCGCGCTGCCGGTGCCCGGAGAGGCTCTCGACAAGCTGCTGTTCGAGCTGACGGGTGAGCGGGACAAGATCGAGGTGACCGCCGACTCCACGGCGCGCCTGGGCACCAACCTCAGCCCCCGCAACCTGACAGACGGTGACCTCACCACGGCGTGGATCGCGGGCGAGCGTCCCGTACTGCGGCTGACGTGGCCCGAGAAGCGGCCGGTCGGCGAGATCGTGTTCGCCGCGGCCGGGGGTCTGTCGGCCCGCGCCGAGCAGGTCCAGATCAGCTCGCCGGACGGTACGGCGGTGGCCTCGGTGGACGAGAACGGCATGGCCCGCTTCTCGCCCGTCAACACCGACCGGATGGACATCACGATCTCGAAGACGGCGCCGCTGACCGTGCACAACCCGGTGGCCGACAGCCAGTTGCAGCTGCCGGTCGGGCTGAGCGAGGTCTACATCCCGGCGCTGGAGGAGTTCCGTTCGCCGCAGCCGCAGCCGGACCAGAAGTTCAGCCTGCCGTGCGGCAAGGGCCCGGTCCTCTCCGTCGGCGGTACGTACATGGAGACCAGGGCCGAGGGGCGGGTGCGGGATCTGACCCAGCGCAGGCCCATCGAGGTCTCCCTGTGCACCGACGGCAGCAAGGTCGAACTGGCCGCCGCGTCCACCACCGTGCAGGCCGGGGACGCGGGCCCGCTGGCCATCACCGACGTGACGCTGAGCAACGGCACCACCGAGGCCGCGGCGGCGACGCCGCGCTCGGTGGACGTCAAGCAGGGCGAGGGCGACCGGCGGACCGTCGAGGTCGGGGCCGGTGAGGCCTCCTACCTCCAGATCCACGAGAACCACAACAAGGGGTGGAAGGCCACCCTGGACGGCAAGGAGTTGACGCCGCTGCGGATCGACGGGTGGCAGCAGGCCTGGCTGGTGCCCGAGGGCGGGGGCGGCACGGTCACCCTGGAGTACGAGCCGGCCACGATCTACCGGTGGGGTCTGATCGGTGCGGGCGTGCTGTTCCTGGCGCTCGTGGTGCTCGCCCTCGTCGGCCGCAAGGGCTCCGGCCGGGAGGAGACCGAGGAGCTGCCGGCGCCGCCGGGGCCGGGTCTGATCCTGGGCACCGTCGCGCTCACCCTGGTGGGGGTGGTGATCGCGGGTCCGGTCGCCGTGGCCGTTCCGCTGCTCGCCGTGCTGGCGCACTTCCGGCCGCGGCTGCTCGTTCCGGTGGCGTTCGCGGCGATGGTCGCCGCGGGGGCCGTCGCCGCGGTGGGCACCGGGGAGAGTACGACGACGGGCGAGGGTGCCTTCGGTGCCACGGCCCAACTCCTGGCCCTGATCGCGCTGTTCTCCGCACTGGTCACGGTGGGCCGGGAACCGCTCGGCGGGCGTGCGGCCCGGTCCGGCCAGGACACGGCCGAGCCGGCCGCGGCGGGCGAAGACCGGCCGACGGTCCAGCTCCCGGCCCAGCCCGCCCCGCCTTCGGGCCGGACGCTGTCCGCCGACGGCAGGCACCCGGCGAAGGGAGAGGACGCCTGATGGCGACCACGCAGCACCAGCGGGCCCCGGGCGGCGGCCAGTCGCCCGGGCGGCCCGTCCGGGTGCCGTTCCCGGTCGTCGACGAGGTGGCCCGGCACTGCGCGCAGGACGCCGAGCCGAGCACGGTGCTCATCGAGATCCATCTGCCGGGCCGGGTCGACGAGGAACGGCTGCGCTCCGCGTTCGCCGCCTCACTGGCCCGGCACCCCCGGGCGCTGATGCGGGAGCGGCCCCGGGGGCCGCTGGCCCGGCGGTACGAGTGGGAGCTGACCGAGGGCCCGGACACGGACCCGGTCTCCTTCCCGCCGTGCGCGCCCGGTGCGCTGGAGCGGGCGCGGGCCGGGGCGCTGGACCGCGCCCCGGCGCTGACCGCCTCGCCGCCACTGCGGCTCGACGTGGTCCGGGAGCCGGACCGGGAGGGCTGTGTGCTGCTGTTCACCGTGCACCACACCGCCCTGGACGGTCCGGCGTGCATGCGGCTGGCGGCGACGGCAGCGGAGATCTACAGCGGGTCTCCGATTCCCCCGTCGCCCGCCCCGGCCCGCCCGGCCGCGGCCCCGCTGCCCCGGCAGTCGCGGACCTCGCCGCTGGCCCGGCCCGCCCAGGTGGCGCCGGGCTCGCCGGGGCCCGCCCCGGTGCCGGGCAACGCCCTGCTGCTGGCCGAACTCGCGGTCCCGCGAAGGGAGTCCGGCGCCCCGTACACGGTGAACGACCAGCTGATGGTGGCCACCGCCCTGACGGTGGCCGACTGGAACCGGGCCCAGGGGGCGCCCGGGGCGGACCGGCGGCCGTTGCGGATCACCATGCCGGTCGACGACCGCCCCCGGGGTCCGGAGATGCCGATCGGCAACGGCACCCGGCTGGTGGAGGTCGGGTTCACCGCCGCCGAGGTGGCGGCGGGGGCGGACGTGGCGGCGCTGCTGCGGACGACCGCCGAGCGGACCCGGGCGCTCAAGGCCCGGGCGCGCCCTCAACTGGGTTACGGTGCGGGGCTGTTGACCATGCCGCTGCTGCCGGTGGCGGCCCGCGCCGCCCTCACCCGGGGGCTGCGGGTGGCGGCCGGCCCGTGGACCTCGACGACGCTGCTGAGCAACATCGGGCGGATTCCGTACCCCTTGGACTTCGGTGACGCGGGCCGGGCGACGGCCGTGTGGTTCTCCGCGCCCGCCCGGATGCCCCGGGGGCTGACCTTCACCACGGCGTCCACGGGCGGCCGGCTGCATCTGGCGCTGCGCTGGTCGCGCACCCTGCTGGGCGAGGGCGACGGGGCGAGGCTGCTGGACCTGTTCACCCGCTACCTGGCCGCGACGTCCTCGGAGGCCGTATGACCGGCACCACGTCCCCCTCCCCCGGGCTGCGGGACTTCTACGAGAACCCGGCCGTCCCGGTCGCCTCGGGTGACGGGCGCACCCTGCGGCAGGCCCGGCTGCTGGCCGACGCCCTGGACGCGCCGGGACAGGTGATCCTGGACATCGGGTGCGGTGACGGTTCGGCGGCGGCCACGGCCGCCCCGTTCCTCGCCGGGCACCGGCTGATCGGGGTCGACTGGTCGCAGGACGCGCTGCGCAGGGCCCGGCCCCGGATGGGCCATGTGGTGCGCGGCGAGCTGGAGCACGGCGGGCTGCCGCTGGCCGACGGGTGCGCGGACGCGGTGCTGTTCAGCGAGATCCTGGAGCATCTGGTCGACCCGGACCAGGCGTTGGACGAGCTGCGGCGGGTGCTGCGGCCCGGTGGCCATCTGATGCTGTCGACCCCGAATCTGGCGGCCTGGTACAACCGGGCGCTGCTCCTCGCCGGGGTGCAGCCGGTGTTCTCGGAGGTCAGTCTGCGCGGGATCCACGGCCGTCCGGGCTCGGAGGTGGTGGGGCATCTGCGGCTGTACACGGCCCGCGCGCTGCGCTCGTTCCTGACGGCGTCCGGCTTCACCGATGTGACGATCAAGGGCGCCCCCTTCCACGGGGTGCCGCGTCCGCTGCGCCTGCTGGACCGGGCGGCGTGCGCGCTGCCCGGGGCGTCCTCCATCCTGCTGGCCCACGCGCGGCGGAGGTAGCGCGATGTGGTGGGGTGTCGGCGCGGCGCTGGTCGCCAACGCGCTGTACAGCGTGGGGTTCGTGGTGGAGAAGCGGGCCCTGGGTTCACTGCCGGCGCTGTCGGCGGGCCGGCCGCTCCAGGTGATCCGGGTGCTGGCGACCAGTCCGCTGTGGATCGTCGGCGCGCTGGCGCTGGGGGCCGGGTTCGGGGCGCAGCTGGTCGTCTACCGCGCGCTGCCGATCGCGGCGGCGCAGGGCATCTTCGTCTCCGGGCTCGTGCTGCTCCTGCTGCTGTCGTCGGCGGTGCTGGGCGAGGAGTCGACGGGCCGCGAACGCTATGCGCTGGGCGGGGTCCTGCTGGCGCTGCTGATGGTGGTGGCCTCGGTCCGCGAGGGCGAGGACGTGGTGAGCGGCGGGGCCCCGTGGCCGCTGGTGCTGCTGGTCTGCGTACCGGCGCTGGCGGCGGGCGTCTGGCTGTACGTACGCGTCGAGAGCCGGGCGGCCAAGCGGCACCGGGTCCCCACGAGCGGCATCGGGTACGGGGTGGCGGTGGGCCTGCTCTACGGGGTCAGCTCCCTGGCGATCAAGGGCACGTCCAGCCGTCTGACCAGCACCGACCTGGGCGAGGCCGCGCTGTCGCTGTTCGGGTCCCCCTATCCGTATCTGCTGCTGTTCACCGCGGTCGCCGGTCTCGTGATGTCGCAGGCGGCGCTCCAGCGCTGCCGGGCGTCCCTCATCGTGCCGGTGTGCACCACGGTGACCTGCCTGTTCACCGCGGTCCTCGGGACGCTCGCGTTCGGCGAGAGCCTGCCGGAGGATCCGCTGCTGCTGGCCCTGCGGGTGGGCGGCACGGCGCTCGCCCTGTCCGTCCTGCTGGCCATGCCGCGGCACGATCCGCGGCCCGCCGCGGCGTCCTGACCCCCTGACGTATCTTCCGCTGTTGTGCCGATGACTCCCGAGGAGCCCCTGATGCCTACCGACGACCTGTTGCTCACGATCCTGGCCTGTCCGCTCGACAAGGGCCCGCTGTCCCTGCTTCCCGAGGAGGAGGCGCTGTACAACCCGCGGCTGCGCCTGAGTTACCCGATCGTGGACGGGATACCGCAGCTGCTGCCCTCGTCCGGCCGGAAGGTCGGGGCGGACGACCACGAGCGCCTGCTCACCCGGCTGAAGGCCTCGGCCACGTGACCACGTTCGCCGCGGCGGTGGCGTCCCGGCTGCCCGAGGGCCTCGTCGCCTCCGCCGCCGTCGCCCTGTATCCCCGCTTCGAACCCGAGCTGCGGCGGCTCGCCGACTTCTGCCCGGCGGACGGGGTCGCCCTCGACATCGGGGGCTGGTACGGGCCCTGGTCGCGGCGGCTGGCCGCCCGCTGCGCCGAGGTGGTCACCATCGAGCCCGTGCCGCATCTGGCGGAGCGTCTGCGCCGGACGCTGCCGTCGAACGCCCGGGTGGTCCAGGGGGCGGCGACCGACCGGGCGGGCACGGCCCAGTTGTGGTTCCCGGAGGGCGACCGGGGCGACCGGGGGGTGTCCTCGCTGGCCCGCCGTGACATCCACGCGCACTGCCTGGAGGTGCCGTCGATCACGGTCGACGGTCTCGGGCTGCGCGGGGTCGGCTTCGTGAAGATGGACGTCGACGGCGCCGAGCAGGCAGCGCTGCTCGGCGCGGCGGAGCTGCTGCGCCGGGACCGCCCGGCCCTGCTCATCGAGCTGGAGAGCCGGCTCGGCCCGATCGCGCCGGCCGTCGAGCTGCTGACCGGCCAGGGCTACGCGGGCTGGCTGCTGGCGGGAAGGCGCTGGATTCCACTGGAGGGGTTCGACCTGGTGGCCCATCAGGCGCGGACCGAGCATCTGGTGCACCAGGGGCTGCTGCGCCGGGCCTTCGTGCCGCACCGGGACCGGTACATCAACTCGGTTCTGTTCCTGCCGGACGGGCGGACACCGGGCACGGCCTGAGAAAGTGTTGGGTAAGCCGTTGATCACTCGCGGTTGAGGTCTTCGGTGAGGCGT
>NZ_BMSG01000038.1 GCF_014649035.1 Streptomyces sindenensis | reverse complement strand
CCCGTCGTACCCTCGGCTACTGGCTCGGCAACGGCGCCGGACTCACCGCCGCCTTCACCGCGGCCGTCGCCGTCCTCATCATCGCCTGCCCCTGCGCCCTCGGCCTCGCCACCCCCACCGCCCTCATGGTCGGCACCGGACGCGGCGCCCAACTCGGCATCCTCATCAAGGGCCCCGAAGTACTGGAGACGACCCGCCGCGCCGACACCATCGTCCTCGACAAGACCGGCACCGTCACCACCGGCCGCATGACCCTCCAGACCACCCACACCACCGACACCACCACCAAGGACGAAGTCCTGCGCCTGGCAGGCGCCCTGGAGAACGCCTCCGAACACCCCATCGCCCAAGCCGTCGCCACCGCCGCCACCGACACCACCGGGCCGCTCCCCACCCCCGAGGACTTCGCCAACGTCCCCGGCCTCGGCGTCCAGGGCATCGTCGAGGGCCACGCCGTCCTCGTCGGCCGCGAACAGCTCCTGGCCGAGTGGGAGATCCGGCTGCCCGCTCCCCTCGCCGAGGCGAAGAAGGCCGCGGAGGCCGCCGGGCGCACCGCGATCGCCGTCGCCTGGGACGGCGAGGCGCGGGCGGTGCTGGAGGTCGCCGACGCGGTCAAGGACACGAGCGCCGAGGCCGTCCGCCGGCTCCGCGCCCTCGGTCTGACCCCGATCCTCCTCACCGGCGACAACCGGGCCGTGGCGGAGTCGGTCGCGGCCGAGGTCGGCATCGACGAGGTGTACGCGGAGGTCATGCCGCAGGACAAGGTCGATGTGGTCAAGCGCCTGCAGGCCGAGGGCCGCTCGGTCGCGATGGTCGGGGACGGGGTCAACGACGCCGCCGCCCTCGCCCAGGCCGATCTGGGGCTCGCGATGGGCACGGGCACCGACGCCGCCATCGAGGCCGGGGACCTGACCCTGGTCCGCGGCGACCTGAACGCCGCCGCCGACGCGATCCGCCTCTCCCGCCGCACGCTGTCCACCATCCGCACCAACCTGTTCTGGGCCTTCGCCTACAACGTCGCCGCCCTCCCGCTGGCCGCCGCCGGCCTGCTCAACCCGATGATCGCCGGGGCCGCGATGGCCTTCTCGTCGGTCTTCGTGGTCGGCAACTCCCTGCGGCTGCGCACCTTCAAGGGGGCCTGAGGCATCGAGCAGCGGCGCGGCGGGACCCCCGGTCCCGCCACGCCGCTGTGCGCATACGCGTGCGCGCCCGGATCACGCGCGTACGAAACGCAGCCGCGTCCCCGGCACCGCCTGCGCCGCCGCGGCGAGGGCCCGTTCCGGCACGACACCGATGACCGGGTAACCGCCGGTCGTCGGGCGGTCGTTGAGGAAGACGACGGGCCGGCCGTCCGGCGGCACCTGGATCGCGCCCAGCACCGTGCCCTCGCTGGGCAGTTCGTCCGTACGGGAACGCTCCAGCGCCGGGCCCTCCGTGCGCAGGCCGATGCGGTTGCTGTGCGGCGAGACCCGGTAGGCGGCGGTGAGGAGCGTACGGAGCGCCGCCCCGGTGAACCAGTCGTCGCGGGGCCCGGGATGGACCGGGAGCACCAGTTCGGCGGGGGCGCCCGGCCAGGGCACCGGGCCGGCGGCGGGCAGCGGGCCGCCCGACACCGCTTCGCCCAGCGGGAGTTCGACGCCCTCGGTGAGCGGGGCGGGCCCGAGCCCCGAGAGCAGGTCCGCCGAACGGCTGCCCAGCACCGGGTCCGGCACCAGCCCGCCCGCGAACGCCAGGTAGCTCCGGAGTCCCGTCCCGGCGGGGCCCGCGTCCAGCACCGCGCCCGCGGGCACCCGGACCGGGGCGCCCCACGCCACCGGCCGCCCGTCGACCGTCACCCGGCAGCCCGCCCCGCCGACGACGGCCACGACCGGCCGGTCCGGGCGGACCGCGCACCCGGTGAGGGTGGTCTCCAGGACGGCGGCGTCCGGCGGGTTGCCCACCAGCCGGTTGGCCAGCCGGGCGGCGGGCGCGTCCAGCGCCCCGGCCCGCCCGACCCCGAGGTGCGCCAGGCCGGGGCGGCCCGCGTCCTGCACGGTGGTCAGCGCTCCGGGACGTACGACGTGCAGGCAGTGGCGGGCGGGCGCTCCGGGGCGTATGACGGGAAGGCGGCGTCCGGCGTCCAGCACCACGTGTCCGTCCGGCACCACGTGTCCGCCCGGCATCACATGTCCGCCCGGCACCACGTGTCCGTCCGGCATCACATGTCCGCCCGGATGTCACCCGCGCGGGGAGCGGGCAGCGCGGCCGCCGCCCCCGCCTCCACCGGGACGAATCTGACCGGTGTCCCCGGTACCAGCAGCGCCGCCGGGTCCCGGCCCGGATCCCACAGGACCTCCGGGTCCGGCATCCGCCCGACGAGCTGCCAGCCCCCGGGCGACGGGCGCGGGTACACCCCCGTGTAGGGCCCGGCGAGGGCCACCGCCCCGGCCCGGACCCGGGTGCGCGGGGTCGTGCGCCGGGGCACGTGCAACCGCTCGGGCAGCCCGGTGAGATAGCCGAACCCGGGGGCGAACCCGCAGAACGCCACCCGGAACGCGGTACGGGAGTGCAGGGCGGCCACCTCGTCGGCCCCGACGCCCCAGAGCCGGGCGACCTCGTCGAGGTCGGGGCCGTCGTAGATCACGGGCACCTCCACGGCCTCGCGGTCCTCGCGGCGCAGCGGCTCCACCCGCCACGAGGCGAGCTCCCGGGCCAGCCGGTCCCGGGCCCGGGACCCGGGCGTGCGCTCCGCGATCCCGTCGAGGAGGACGGTGCGGGCGGCCGGGACGATGTCGCGTACGGCGGGGAGTTCGCCGCGCTCGCGACGCCGGAGCAGTTCGGCGTGGAAGGCCTCCGCGTGCTCGCCGTCGGGCAGCTCGACGAGCAGCGCGTGCGGCCCGGCGGGCAGGACACGCGACTCCCCCGGGCCGCCGGGGGAGCCGGGGCCACCCGTCCCGCTCACGCGAACGCCCGTACCGCGACGCCCGCTTCCTCCAGGGCCGCCCGCACCCGGCGGGCGAGGGCCGCCGCGCCCGGGGTGTCCCCGTGGACGCAGAGCGAGCGCGCGGAGACCGGTATCCGGCTGCCGTCCGCCCCGGTCACCGCCCGTTCGACGGCGATCCCGACGCTTCGGCGTACGACGTCGTCCGGGTCGTGCACCACCGCGCCCGGCTCGCCGCGCGGCACGAGGGTGCCCCGCGGGGTGTACGCGCGGTCGGCGAAGGCCTCCTCCACGGCGGGCAGTCCGGCCTCGGCCGCGTGGGCGAGCAGCCGGGATCCGGGCAGTCCGAGCACGGCCAGGCCGCCGCCCGCGAGCCGGACGCCCGCGACGACGGCGGCGGCCTGGTCGTCGTCCCAGACGGCCCGGTTGTAGAGCGCGCCGTGCGGTTTGACGTAACTGACCGTGGACCCGGCGGCCTGGGCGAAGACCCGCAACGCACCTATCTGGTAGGCGATCTCGGCGGTCAGCTCGGCGGGCGGCACGTCCATCGACCGCCGCCCGAACCCGGCCAGGTCCCGGTAGGAGACCTGCGCCCCGATCCGGACGCCCCCGGCCGCCGCCGCGTCGCAGACCCGCCGCATCACGGAGGCGTCGCCCGCGTGGAAGCCGCAGGCGACGTTGGCGCTCGTGACACAGGCCAGGAGCGCGTCGTCGTCGGTCAGGGTCCAGTTGCCGAAGCCCTCGCCGAGGTCGGCGTTGAGATCCACCATCACGGGCGCACGGTAGGGCGGTCCCGGCCGGGCGACAAGGGCCGGTCCGGTGGGCGGACCCCCTCGCCCCCGACCCCGTACGCAACGAACCGGCCACGTACGTCCTAGAGTCGCCCCCATGACGGACCACAGCCCCCACCCGCCCCACGGCTCCGACGGCGACGACGCCGGTCTCCGGGACCGCTGGCACGACACGCTGGTGGCCGCGCGCGCCGGGGCGGAAGGACCCGATCCGCTGCCGTACGCCGAGAACCTCCTCGCCCGCTGGGCCGAACCGCAGCGCCGCTACCACACGACCGCCCACCTGAGCACGGTCCTGGACCGGGTCGACACCCTGGCCGGCCACGCCGACGACGTGCACGCGGTACGGCTCGCCGCCTGGTTCCACGACGCGGTCTACCGGCCCGACCGGAGCGAGAACGAGGAGCGCAGCGCCGCCCTCGCCGAGCGCGCGCTGGCCGAGGCGGGGGTGCCGGACGCGGCGGTGGCGGAGGTCGCCCGGCTGGTCCGGCTCACCGTCACGCACGACCCGGCCGAGGGCGACCGCAACGGCGAGGTGCTGTGCGACGCCGACCTGGCGATCCTGGCGGGCGGCCCGCAAGAGTACGGGGCGTACGCGGCGCAGGTCCGGGAGGAGTACGGCTTCGTCCCGGACGAGGCGTTCCGGGCGGGCCGCGCGGCGGTGCTGCGGCAACTCCTCGGCCTGCCCCGGCTGTTCCGTACCCCGCACGGCGCGGCGGAGTGGGAGGCGCGGGCCCGGCACAACCTGGCGACGGAGCTGGAGCTGCTGACCTCGTCCGGCACGGCCTGACCACGCGTCCCGCCCCGCAAATGTTCCGGTTCGTTCACGGTGTCGTCCCGGTCGCGCCCTCGCCCGACCGGTGAAGCCGATCGACCGCTAACGTCTCGCATCGCAGATGCACACACTCCACAAAGACAACCCGTTTATCTTTCCGCTCACACAACTCCACGGGGGTAAGGCGAAATGTCCCAGGGACTCGGTATGAAGGTCGGCAGAACTTCCCGGCGGCGAATACTGCGACTGGCCGGGGGCGGTCTCACGATGGCGGTGCTCGGGGCCGGCCTGACCGGCTGCGAGGACGAGCTCGAGACCGGTGGCGAGGGCAGCACGCCGCCGCCGCGCGGCAAGTCCCCCGAGAACGGCGGGGGCGACCAGGGGGGCAAGGACGGCGGGGCCCCCGCACCCCTGTGGACGAAGTCGACCTCGGCGCAGACGTACGGGGACAACGACGAGCTGGTGACCGTGGACGGCGTGGTGATCGCGAGCGGCGATCCGCTGGCCGCGCTCGACGGCGCGACCGGCAAGGAGCGGTGGTCGCTGCCCGGCGGCGCGGTGCCCGGCGCGCCGCTGCTGCTCGGCAACGGCACGCTGTACCTGGCCAGCGGCAGGTACGACGGCAACGTCATCGGCTACGTACCGGGGTCCGGCAAGGAGACCTGGCGCAGCCACCTCGGCAAGGAGTACCGGCAGCCCAGGCCGATCGCGGTGGACGGCGAGCAGGTGTACGTCATCGCCGAGATCCTGGAGGCGGACCACTCCTCCCACTCCAATGTGATCGCCGCGCTCAACAGCACCACGGGCAAGGTCGCCTGGAAGGAACAGCGGGACCTCGGCACCGAGCAGAACGGCATCCACGCCGCCGTACAGGGCCGCTATCTCGTCTACACCGACTTCAAGAACAACCTGACGGTCCGCGACACCGCCACCGGCAGGCAGGTGTGGACGCAGAAGACGACGAAGACGAGTTACGGGCCGTTCGTCGTCCACCAGGACCTGGTGATCGTCCCGCAGGGGCAGCGGCTCCAGGCCTTCGCGCTGGCCGACGGGGCCGAGAAGTGGTCCGTGGAGGCCGGAGAGTTCTCCCTGTTCCGCGAGCCGAGCCTCGTGGAGGACGTGCTGTACATCGCGGACAGCGGCCGCACGCTGTGGGCCCTCCAGCCGGGGACCGGGAAGAAGGTCTGGCAGTCCACGGCCCTCAAGGACGCGGGCGCGCAGGTGCCCCGGCAGTTCGTGAAGGCGGGCGGCACCCTCTACGCGGCCACCGACCTGGACCCGCAGGGCGGCATCCACGCCTTCGACCCGAAGACGGGCGCCCTGCGCTGGACGTTCAACGACAGGACCGGCGACCACCACGCCTGGCTGGTGGCCACCGACGGGAAGCGCGTCTACGCCCTGCACGGCAAGAAGCTGCACGCCCTGCCCGTGTGACACCTGGCCCGTGTGACGGGGGTGTGAACGGGCCGGCCCCCTCCCGGCGCCGGGGAATGCGGAGGCGTTCCCCGGCGTTGGGACGAGTCATGCCCGACTCTCCCTCCCGCCGCGCACCCATGCCCCTGGCCGTATACATTCTCGGCCTCTCGGTCTTCGCTCTCGGCACCAGCGAGTTCATGCTGTCGGGCCTGCTCCCGCCGATCGCCGACGACATGAACGTGTCGATCCCGCAGGCCGGGCTCCTCATATCCGCGTTCGCGATCGGCATGGTGGTCGGCGCCCCGCTGCTGGCCGTCGCCACACTGCGGCTGCCGCGCCGCACCACCCTCATCGCGCTGATCTCGGTGTTCGGCCTGGGCCAGATCGCCGGTGCGCTGGCGCCGACGTACGAGGTCCTCTTCGCCTCCCGCGTCGTGAGCGCGCTGGCCTGTGCGGGATTCTGGGCGGTCGGCGCGGCCGTGGCCATCGCGATGGTCCCGGTGAACCAGCGGGCGCGGGCGATGGCCGTGATGATCGGCGGTCTGTCCGTCGCCAATGTGCTGGGCGTGCCGCTGGGGGCCTTCCTCGGTGAGCACCTCGGCTGGCGCTCGGCGTTCTGGGCGGTGGGCGCGGCCTCCGCGGTGGCCCTGGTCGGCGTGGTCACCCGCATCCCGCACATCCCGCTGCCCGAGAGGAAGCCCGAGCTGAAGCGGGAGCTGACGATCTACCGGGACCGGCAGGTCTGGCTGGCAATCGTGATCACCGCCCTCGCGGCGGGCGGGGTGTTCTGCGCGTTCAGCTATCTCGCACCGCTGCTGACGGACGTGGCGGGTCTCGGTTCGGGCTGGGTGCCGTGGATCCTCGGCCTGTTCGGGGCGGGTGCGCTGATCGGCACGATGATCGGCGGCCGGGTCGCGGACGCGCACCTCTTCGGGGTGCTGCTGAGCGGGATCACGGCGTCCACGGTGTTCCTGGTGGCGCTGGCCCTGCTGGCGTCCAGCCAGGTGGCGGTGGTGGCGCTGTCCTTCCTGCTGGGCCTGTCCGCCTTCTTCACGGCCCCGGCGCTGAACGCCCGGATGTTCAACGTGGCCGGGGCCGCCCCGACGCTGGCCGGGGCCACCACGACGGCCGCGTTCAACCTGGGCAACACGAGCGGCCCGTGGCTCGGCGGCACGGTGATCGACCTGGACTTCGGCTTCGCCTCCACGGCCTGGGCGGGCGCGGCGATGACGGCCCTGGCCCTGGCGGCGGTGGGGGCGGCCCTGCGGCTCCAGCGCGGCGGGACGGGCGGGACCGGCGGGCCGCGGTCGCGGTCCCGGCTGATCGCGAAGAGCACGGCGGCGAAGAAGGCGGGCGCGGGCGGCGCTACCCGGGCGGCGGGGGCCCCGTCGGCGCCGGGCGCCCCTTCGGCCGCCTCAGTCCGGCGGCCGTGAGGCGCCGGACCAGCTCCTTCGAGCCGACCTCCCGGGCCCCGGCCCGTACCGCGTCCGCGTAGTGCGCCTCCGGTACGTCGTAGTGGTCGCGCTCGAAGGCGCGCGGCGGGCAGCCGATCGCGGCGGCGAAGGCGTGCAGCTCCTCGAACGAGACATCGCTCACCAGGTGTGACCAGAGGCGGCCGTGACCGGGCCAGGTGGGCGGGTCGATGTAGAGCGTCACCGCCGCAGCACCTCGCCCAGCGCCCCCACCGGCGCCACCATCACGGCCGCCTTGGTGCAGACCCAGTGCGGGTCGGGCCCGAGCTCCGGTTCGACGTCCAGGGCGTGCGGCTCGTCCTCCGGCGAGCACGCGGGGCACAGCGGCCACCGCCCGTACCGCTCCAGCAGTGCGTCCTGGAGGTCCTGGGCGACCAGACCGGCGACGAACTCCGCGCCCTCGGGCCACTGCTCCACCCACCACCGGCGGTGCGTCACCGCGTCCTCGACCAGCGAGACGATGTCCGCCTCGGCGACGTCGGCCGCCGCCAGGTCGGCCATGACGAGGGCGCGGGCGGTGTGCAGGGACTGCTCCAGGGCGTTCAACTCCATGCACCCATTGTGCGCCCGCGTGCAGCGGGCCCGTCCGAGGATCCCGCCAGAGGTAGGGACCAGAGGGGGTTGACGGCTCACGAGGTTGAAAATATCTTTCAGATGTGACCAGTGATGTGAAGGAAATTTTCAGCAGCGACTCGCCGCCGGCCCCCGCGGCCCTCGCCGCCAAGGTCCGGACCCTCGCCCCCTCCATGACCCGTTCGATGCAGCTGGTGGCCGAAGCCGTGGCGGGCGACCCGGCCGGCTGCGCCGCCCTCACCGTCACCGGCCTCGCCGAGCGCACCGGCACCAGCGAAGCCACCGTCGTCCGCACCGCCCGCCTCCTCGGCTACCCCGGCTACCGGGACCTGCGCCTCGCGCTGGCCGGTCTCGCCGCGCACCAGGAGTCGGGCCGGGCCCCGGCCGTCACCGCCGACATCGCGGTGGACGACCCGATCGCCGACGTGGTCGCCAAGCTCGCCTACGACGAGCAGCAGACCCTCGCCGACACCGCCGCCGGGCTCGACACCGTACAGCTGGGGGCGGCCGTCGCCGCCGCGTCGACCGCCCGCCGCATCGACATCTACGGCGTCGGGGCGTCCTCCCTGGTCGGCCAGGACCTGGCCCAGAAGCTCCTCCGGATCGGGCTGATCGCCCACGCCCACATGGACCCGCACCTCGCGGTGACCAACGCCGTGCAGTTGCGCAGCGGCGACGTGGCCATCGCGATCACCCACTCCGGCTCCACCGGTGACGTGATCGAGCCGCTGCGGGTCGCCTTCGACCGCGGGGCGACGACGATCGCGATCACCGGGCGGCCCGACGGGCCCGTGTCGCAGTACGCGGACCACGTGCTGACCACCTCCACCGCGCGCGAGAGCGAGCTGCGCCCCGCCGCCATGTCCAGCCGGACGAGCCAGCTGCTCGTCGTGGACTGCCTGTTCATAGGCGTCGCGCAGCGGACGTACGAGACCGCCGCGCCCGCCCTGGCCGCCTCCTACGAGGCGCTGGCCCACCGCCACACCCCGCGCACCCGCTGACCGCCCCCGGCCCGCCCCACCCCCGTACGCGTACGAGACCGAGCACCCCGAGAAAGCTGAGCCGCACCTCATGACCTCCACCACCGACGCGAACACCGACACGCCCGGCGCCACCGGGGCCGCCGGGACCTACGGCGAGCTCCGTGCCCAGCTGGCCACCCTCACCACCGAGGCGTTCCGCCCCGAGCTGGCCGAGATCGACCGGCTGTCCACCGAGGAGATCGCGCGGATCATGAACGGCGAGGACGCCACGGTCCCGGCCGCCGTCGCCGAACGGCTGCCGCAGATCGCCGCGGCCATCGACGCCACCGCCGAGCGCATGGCGCGCGGCGGCCGGCTGGTCTACGCGGGCGCGGGCACGGCGGGCCGGCTCGGGGTGCTGGACGCCAGCGAGTGCCCGCCCACCTTCAACACCGACCCGGCCGAGGTCGTCGGACTGATCGCGGGCGGCCCCTCCGCCATGGTCACGGCCGTCGAGGGCGCGGAGGACAGCAAGGAGCTGGCCGCCGCCGACCTGGACGCCCTAAAGCTGACCGCCGACGACACGGTGGTCGGCATCTCCGCCTCCGGCCGCACCCCGTACGCGATCGGCGCGGTCGAGCACGCCCGCACGCGGGGGGCCCTGACGATCGGCCTCTCCTGCAACGCGGACTCGGCGCTCGCGGCGGCGGCCGAACACGGACTGGAGGTCGTCACCGGCCCCGAGCTGCTCACCGGCTCGACCCGGCTGAAGGCGGGCACGGCGCAGAAGCTGGTCCTCAACATGATCTCGACGGTCACGATGATCCGGCTCGGCAAGACGTACGGGAATCTCATGGTCGACGTCCGCGCCTCCAACGAGAAGCTGCGGGCCCGCTCCCGGCACATCGTCTCCCTGGCCACCGGCGCGTCCGACACCGCGATCGAGGCCGCCCTCACCGCCACCGACGGCGAGGTCAAGAACGCGATCCTGGTCATCCTCGGCCAGGTCGACGGCCCCACCGCCGCCCGGCTCCTCACCGAGTCCGCCGGCCACCTCCGCGCCGCGCTCGCGGCCGTACGCACCACCTGACCCACCCGGGTACCCCGCCCCACCCCCCGCACAGCAAGGCACCAGCACCATGGCCACTGAAGACAAGAACCGCGCCACCGCGGCCGCGATCCTGCCGCTCGTCGGCGGGGCCGCGAACGTCGCCTCCATCGCCCACTGCATGACCCGGCTCCGCCTCGGGCTGCGCGACCGGTCCCTCGTCGACGACGAGGCGCTGAAGGCCCTGCCCGCCGTGATGGGCGTCGTCGAGGACGACACGTACCAGATCGTGCTGGGTCCGGGCACGGTCGCCCGGGTCACCCCGGAGTTCGAGCAACTGGTGGAGGAGGCCCGCGAGGCCGCACCCCCGCGGACCGCCGTCTCCGCCGACGACCTGGCGGCGCAGGGCGCGGCGATCAAGGCCCAGCAGAAGGCGAAGAACGCGACCCCCTTCAAGCTGTTCCTGCGGAGGATCGCCAACATCTTCGTGCCGCTGATCCCGGCGCTCATCGGCTGCGGGATCATCGCGGGCCTCAACGGTCTGCTGGTGAACCTCCAGTGGCTGCCCGCCGTGACGCCCGCGCTGGCGGCGATGGCGTCGGGCTTCATGGCGCTGATCGCGGTGTTCGTGGGCTACAACACGGCGAAGGAGTTCGGCGGTACGCCGGTCCTGGGCGGTGCGGTGGCGGCCATCATCGTCTTCCCGGGCGTCGCGGACATCGACGCCTTCGGCCAGACGCTCTCGCCCGGCCAGGGCGGTGTACTGGGCGCCCTGGGCGCGGCGGTCCTCGCCGTGTACGTGGAGAAGTGGTGCCGCCGGTGGGTGCCGGAGGCGCTGGACGTCCTGGTCACCCCGACCCTGACGGTCCTGATCTCCGGTCTGGTGACGATCTTCGGCCTGATGTTCGTGGCCGGGGAGATCTCCTCCGCGATCGGCACGTTCGCCGACTGGCTGCTCTCCAACGGCGGCGCGGGCGCGGGCTTCGTCCTCGGCGGCCTGTTCCTCCCCCTCGTCATGCTGGGCCTGCACCAGGCGCTGATCCCGATCCACACGACCCTCATCGAACAGCAGGGCTACACGGTCCTGCTGCCGATCCTGGCGATGGCCGGGGCGGGCCAGGTCGGCGCGGCGATGGCGGTCTACTTCGGCCTCCCGCGCAACGAGTCGATCCGCCGCACGATCCGGTCGGCGCTCCCGGCGGGTCTGCTGGGCGTCGGCGAGCCCCTGATCTACGGCGTCTCGCTGCCGCTGGGCCGGCCGTTCGTCACGGCGTGCGTGGGCGGGGCCTTCGGCGGCGGCTTCGTCGGCCTGTTCAACCAGCTCGGCGACACGGTCGGCTCGACGGCGATCGGCCCGTCCGGCTGGGCCCTGTTCCCGCTCCTGGACGGCAACCACGGCCTGGGCTCGACGATCGCGATCTACGCGGGCGGCCTGCTCGTGGGGTACGTCGCCGGCTTCCTCGCCACGTACTTCTTCGGCTTCAGCAGGGACCTGCTGACCGAGTTCAACGTCTCCCAGGAACCGGCCCCGTCCACGGTCGCGGCCACGGGCGGCCCGACGTCGGCGACCACGCCCGGCACCCCCGGCGGCCCGGACTCCGGCGGCACGGACCCGGGCTCCCCGGCGAGGACCCCGGCGGGGGTCTGACCTCCGTCCCGAGCCCGCTCCGCGCGTTCCCGGCCCGCCGCCCCACCCCCGGGGCGGCGGGCCGGGGCGCCTTCCGGACCACGCCTTCCGTCCCACGCCCCGCGTCGTGCGGCCTACACCTCAAGGGCCGCCCCACCCCGGTCTCCGGCCCGATCCGCCCCGGGTACCCCGCCGCCTAGCGTCGTCCACATGCGAATCGGACTGCTCGGCACCGGAAATGTCGCCCGCGCCCTCGCCGACGGCTGGCGCGCCGCAGGGCACGACGTCCTCCTCGGATCGCGTCATCCGAAGGAACGGACCGACCTCGGCCTGCCCGTCGCGGGCCTCGACGAGACGGCCGCCCACGCGGAGGTCCTGGTCAACGCGACGCCCGGGGGCGTCTCCGTGGACCTGCTCCGCTCGATCGGGGCCCCGGCGCTGGCCGGCACCCTGCTGATCGACGTGGGGGTCGGCCTCTCCGACGACTTCAGCGCCCTCACCCACCCCAACAGCAGCCTGGGCGAACTGATCCAGGAGGCCTTCCCCCTGACCCCCGTCGTCAAGACGCTCTGCACGATGGACTCGACCACGATGGCCGCCCCGGGCGAACTCACCGAACCGGGCACGGTCTTCCTCTCCGGCGACGACCCCGAGGCCAAGGCCGCCACGGGCCGACTGCTCACGGACCTCGGCTGGCCGGCCTCCTCCCAGCTGGACATCGGCGGCATCACGACCGCGCGCGGCCAGGAGCACTTCGCGTTCCTCTTCATGGGGATCGCGGGCGGGGTGAACTCCCACACCTTCAACATCAAGGTGGTCACCCGTCCGTAGTCGCCCGCCGGCTCACGAGGCGCCCGGGAACTCCCCTGTCGGCAGCTGTACGTCGAACGGGGACGGCACCGTCAGCGGCTTGCCGAACGGCACCGCGTCCGTGTGCTTGAAGGTGCCGTCCTCGTTCGGCTCGGTGAAGAGGGTGACCATCGGCCCCCGGGTGTCGAATCGGTCGATCAGCAGATACATCGGGACGCCGGCCCGGGCGTACGCGCGGTACTTCTTGGTGCGGTCCTCCCGGGCGTTGCCCCGCGAGGTGATCTCGACGACGAGCAGCGCCTCCGAGGCGTCCATCGGGTCGCTGGTCTC
The DNA here is from genome assembly GCF_014649035.1 of Streptomyces sindenensis. GTDB lineage: Bacteria > Actinomycetota > Actinomycetes > Streptomycetales > Streptomycetaceae > Streptomyces > Streptomyces sindenensis. The sequence continues at coordinate 47,232 of NZ_BMSG01000038.1, read as the reverse complement.
CGGATCGGCGGCGGCGATCAACTCGGTGGGCATGACGACCAGATCGGGGACGTACAGCTTGCCGAGCGGCGCGATGTGGATGCCGAGGGTCTGGTAGATCTCCAGATCCTCGGGCAGCGTCGCGTAGAGCCTGCGCTGAACCCTGGCAGCGATCCCGTTGTGGTGTGCGTGCGGCGGCGGTACCAAAACGATCTGCCCCTCGTCGATCTCGGCGCGCCACCCCTCGGGCACGTCCAGCTCACGCCATGTCTGCAGGAGGTAGTCCCACGCGCGCCCATCCGATGCCTGGCCGTTCTCGACAAACGCTGCGGTCATCGCGGGTCCCTTCTTCCGTGGCCTTGCCGAGCAGGCCAGATCGGGGTTTCACGGCCGCCGGCCGTTCCCTCACAGCGTCCCACGAACGAGTGGCCGCGCGCAGGCAGCACGGCCTCGCCGCCCGCTGCCGGCGCCCCCGCCCCCGCCCCCGCCCCCGCCCCCGCCCCCGCCCCAGGCATGAAATCCGGCCCCCCGGTCATACTGGCCCAGGACAGGCAGCAGACAGCACACGACGGCACCGGAGGGCGGGGGCATGGTCGACGACGACACGTGGTCCGGCGCGTTGCACCGGCTCTGGCAGGCCGCTTCGCGGGCGGAGGAGGTCTCCGCGCTGGCGGACGACGTCTACGCCCCGCTCCTCGCCACCCCGGGCGTCCACCTCGTCGTGGGCACGCGATGGGACGAGTACCGGACTCTGCGGTACATGCGGGCCCTCGGGGCGGACGGCGATGCCCCGGTGATCGTCGCGACGGCCCGTTCGATGCCGGGAGCCGCCTCGCGTGAACCGGACGGCGCACCGGTCGTCACCCGGTCCCCGGCCGGCGAGCTCGACGACGCGGCGTGGCCGGAGGCGGAGTTCCTGCGGGAGTCGCCGGGGGCGTCGGTCGTGGCGTGCACGTTCCGGCTCGACCGGAACGGCTGGGCGGGGCTCAGCGTCGCCGTGGACGCCTCGGCGGACACGGAGAGCGTCGCGCGCCGTCTGGAGCAGGCCGTCGACGTCATCGTCGCCTGCCACACCGGCATACTCCAGCGCGGCCGCGAGGCCAGACGGAGCGCCGATGACGCCCTGCTCGCCGAGGCGTCGCTCCAGATGGACTCGTCGCTCGACGTCGAGGACACTCTCAGACGGGTGGCCCGGATCGCCGTCCCGGCCGTCGCGGACGGCTGCCTCGTCCACCTGCTGCGCAAGGACGGACCCGAGTTCGTCGCCGCCACCCATGTCGCCGTCCAGCAGCAGCGCGCGCTGGAGGAGACGGGCCGCGACGACCCGTGGCTGGCCGCGCTCCTCGTCCGCCGCGACGACGGCGACCAGGCCCTGTTTCTGAGCGGCGCCGCGCTCGACGGGTCCCCGTTCGCCGCTTCCGGCCCCGCCGGGGCCGGGCGGCACCCCACGGTGGTCAGCGTCAGCACCCTGCACGCCCGTGGCCGCGTCGTCGGCAGCATCACCTTCATCTACCAGCGCCCCGCGGACCGCCTGCCCGACAGCACCTTCCTCGACAGCCTCGCCACCCGCGCCGCCCTCGCGATCGACAACGCCCTGCTGTACGAGCTGCGCCGGCACGCCGTCCTGTCGCTCCAGGAGCATCTGCTCCCCTCGCGGCTCCCGGCCGCCGCAGGCTGGGACCTGTCGGCGAGTTACGAGGTCGGCGACCCGATGCTCGACGTCGGCGGCGACTTCTACGACGCCGTGCCCCGCCCCGACGGCTCCATCGCCCTCTTGATCGGCGACGTCTGCGGGCGCGGCGCGGAGGCCGCCGCCCTCACCGGCCTGGCCCGGCACACCCTGCGCACGCTCCTGGAGGAGGGCACCGCCCCGGGCACCGCGCTGAGCCGCCTCAACCGGTCCCTGCGCCAGGAGGGGGCGTCCCGCTTCCTCACCGCGGTCGTCGTGACGATGACGCCCCGGACCGACGGCACCGTGCTCCTCACCACGTGCAGCGCGGGCCACCCCCGGCCGTTGGTGCTCCGCGCGGACGGCTCCATCGGCGAGGTGGTCTCGGGCGGGCTGCTCCTCGGCATCCTGGACGACGTCTCGTACGAGAGCCACGAGGACTTCCTCGCCCCGGGCGACACCCTCGTCCTGTTCACCGACGGGCTCACCGAGTCCCGGGAGGCGGACGGCACGTACTTCGAGAGCGTCCTGCCCGGACGCCTCTCCGCCCTGCGCGGCAGCGAAGCCGCCCAGGTCGCGGAGAGCCTGGCCCGGCAGGCCAGGGCCTTCCGCGCCTCCGGGCAGGACGACATCGCCCTGCTCGTGGCCCGCTGGAACGGCATCACGCACTCCGAGGGCCTGCTCCCTCTGGAAACCATGCTCGAACAGGCGGCGTTGCGATGACCGGTGGCGGACTGATCCTGGTGGTCGAGGACTCGGAGGAGGACACCGAGGCCATCCAGCGCGCCCTGTCCCGCTCGCATCCCTCCCTGGACCTGGAGTTCGCCCCGCGCAGCGAGGACGTGCTCCCCCGGCTCCTGGCCCCGGCCGCGCGCACCCCGGACCTGCTGCTCCTCGACCTCAACATGCCGGGCACGGACGGCCTGACGCTGCTGTCGAGTCTGCGCGCCCACCCCGCCTGCGCGTCGCTGACCGTGGTGGTCTTCACCTCCTCCACGGCCTCCGCGGAGGAGGACGCCTGCTACGCGGCGGGCGCGGACAGCTACATCTACAAGCCCGTCAACTTCGAGCTGTTCCAGACCGTTCTGCAGGGCGCGGTCGACTTCTGGCTGCCGGGCGCGACTGACGACTCGGCCGACGCCTCAGTCACGGCCGCCCCTCCGGCGGCTCCTCCAGCGTGAACCAGACAGCAGTGCCGGGACCTCCGCCGCAGTCCGCGTCCGGCGCGGCGGCCGGGCTCTCCAGCCACAGCCTTCCCCCGTGCCGTTCCACGATCCGTTTGACCACGGCGAGACCGACGCCCGAACCGCCGCCCCGCTCGTCGCGGCGGTGCAGCCGGCGGAACAGCTGAAGGACGTCCGCCTGCTGCCCGGCCGGGATCCCGATGCCGTTGTCCCGGACGACGAGAGCCGTCACCGCACTCCCGTCCGCCCCGTCGCCCTCACCCGCGCCCTCCTCAGGAGCCCGGCCCGGCGCGGCGATCCGTACCGCTTCCACCCAGACCCGCCGGTCCCCCGCACCCTCGTCCGCCGCGTACTTCGCCGCGTTCACGAGCAGGTTCTCCAGCACCTCCCGCAGCCGCTCCCGGTCCGCCCGCAGCCGGGGCAGAGCGGCCCGGCGTACCAGCGTCACCCCCTGCTCGGCCAGCCTGCCCCCGGCCACCACCAGAGCGTCGTCCAGCACCTCGTCCACCGACAACACCTCCCGCTCCAGGCCCACCTGCCCCAGGCGCGAGAAGTGCAGCAGCGAGTCCAGCAGCCCGTCCATGCGCTGCGCGAGCCGCCGCACGGTGGTCAGCCGGCGCAGCGACGTCGTGTCCAGTACGGCCCCGGCGTCCTCGACGATGAACGCGGCCGCGTTCGAGATCCCCCGCAACGGCTCCTTGAGGTCGTGCGCCGCCGCGTGCGCGAACGAGTCCAGGTCCTCGTTCGTCCGGGCCAGTTCCGTGTTCCGCGCCTCCAGCGCCACCACCTGGCGGGCCAGCAGCCCCGAAACCTCCCGCCACAGCTCCCCGGCGACCACCCGCTGGACCGGAGTCCAGGGCGCGCTCCGCCCCCGTACGGTCGCCCGGTAGACCGCCGCCGAACCGCGCGGGGTCAGCCGCTCGCCCCCGGGCCCCGTACGCACGGGGCGGGACGGGTCGGCGGCCCACTCCCGGGGCGCGGGGCGCTCACGACGCCACCAGGCCAGCAGATCGCCGTCCCTGTTGAACGGGAGAAGGAGCAGACCGGCCGGGACCCCTTCCGCCTCGGCCTCCTCCGGTCCCAGGCCCAGCACTTCGGGCAGCCGGTCGCTGCTCCACACCTCGCCGACGGCCCCGTCCTGCGCGAGCCGGGCCAGCAGCCCGGGCAGCGCCTCGGGCAGCGGCGCCCCCGCCACCGACATCTCCGTCCCCCGCAGCAGCACCGCTCCGTCCGCGTCGAGCAGTTCGGCAAGCCCGGATCCGGTCCTCATCAGCGCGTCCGGCGCCCAGGACGTCAGCCGGGCCAGCAGGGTCGCGAGCGCCCGCCGGTTCCGGGCCAGCTCGTCCGCCTCCTCGCGCCCGGCGACGGCCGCCAGTTGCAAGGACAGCGCGATCCCGAAGAACTCGCACGCCGCCCGCACTTCGGGCGACAGTCGCCTCGGTTCGTCGCCGTGGCAGGCGATCAGCCCCCACAACTCGCCCTCGTGCAGCAGCGATACGGACATGGACGAGGCCACCCCGATATTGCGCAGGTACTCCAGGTGGTAGCCGGAGACCGTCCGCAGCACGGACGCGGAGAGGTCCAGCGGCTCCCTCGTCTCCTCCCGCACGGCGGGCACGAGCCCCGCAGTGCGGTCGTCCACGTCGCCGATGACCCGGATCCAGTTGCGGGCGTAGAGGCGGCGGGCCTGCGGCGGGATGTCGGTGGCCGGGAACCAGAGCCCCAGCCACGGTTCGCGCCCCTCGCCGCAGGTCTCCGCGATCACCTGGCCGGGTCCGTCGCGGCCGTCGAAGCGGTACGCCACCACGCGGTCGTAGCCGGTGAGCACCCGGATCTCCCGGACGGCGGCCGCACAGCACTCGGTGACATCGTCCGCCCCCTGGAGCTTCTGGAGGGCGCGCCGCACCCGGGGGTAGAAGTTCTGGAACACGAACGGCCCGTCCTCGGACCGGGGTTCGAACTCCAGAACAAGCAGATCCCCGTTCCGGTGCACGGTCACGTCGAACAGCCGGGCCCCGCCCGCACCCTCCAGGGTCAGCGGCAGCACCCCGGAGGACGCGGGCCCTTCCTGCGGGGCGACCCTGCCGGAGTCCGTCACCGCCTCCGCGCTCTTCCGGGCCTGTGCCCACTGCTCGTCACCGATCAATTCCGTGACCGGCCGGCCCAGCAACTGCCCGGCCGCGCGACCCAGCACCTCGGCCGTGTTCCGGCTCACGGTGTCCACGACGGCGTCGTCCCAGCGCGCGGCGATCAGCGCCCCGTACGACTGGACACCGCCGAGCAGATGAATCGGCTCGCGCACGCACTGCGACAGGTCGAACTCCTGGCTGACCCCGGCCTCGGCCGCGACCGCCCTGGGGGTGAGCCACCCCTGTACGTCTTCGGACACCGTCTCTTCTCCGTCCCTCGGCTGCGCCCTTCCTATCACCCGGGCCACGGACAAAAATCACCCGGGAATCCACGCGTGTAGGAAAAGCATCAGCGGGAACCTGAATTTCCGGAGGTTGATAATCATGGTTCCCCTGCTTCTCGTTCTTCTGCTCGCCCTGGTTCTCTTCGGCGCCGGATTCGCGGTCAAGGCTCTCTGGTGGATAGCCGTGATCGTCCTGGTGCTCTGGCTCATAGGGTTCTTTGTCCGCCCCGCCGCGAGTGGCGGCCGACGCGGGCGGTGGTACCGCTGGTAGCCGCACCGGGTGTAGGCCGCCTCGCCCCGGGCACACGAAGCCCAGCGGGAACATCGGCGAAGCGTCGGTGATCCGCCACGGGAAAACCGAAGGATCAGTGAAAGAACGCCGGTAGAACACCGAAGGAACACCGGCGGAGACGTCGGCGGAAACGCCGACAGGAACACTGGAAAGAATGGCCCGGAGACCTTCACGAAAGGAGCCACAATGAGCGACTCCCTGTGGGGCTACCGGCCGTCGTGCGGCCATACCGCGGGAATCGATCTGACCGGCTATTCGGTCGAGGCGACCGACGGCAGCATCGGAAAGGTCGACAAGCATTCCGACGAGGTGGGCTCGGCCCATCTGCTCGTCGACACCGGGGTCTGGATCTTCGGCAGGGACGTCCTGCTGCCCGCCGGCACGGTGAAGCGCATCGACACGGAGGACCGGAAGGTCTACGTCGAGCTCACCAAGGAACAGGTCAAGGACTCCCCGGAGTTCGACCGCCACCGGCAGACCGAGGACCCGGCGTACCACGAGCAGCTGTCCGCGTACTACCTGGCGTACCGGATCATGTGACGGACACCGGCGTACGCCCCCGAACGGCGGCGGGTCCGACCCCGAGGAGGGGTCGGCCCCGCCGCCTCACGCGCGGGGCAGGGACCCCCACTCCTGGGAGCGCTCTCAACACTGTCGGCGCCCGGCGCTAGGCTGTAGGCGATCCGGCGACGACACCGAGCACGCACCACGCACACGTACGCGCAGACGCGGAAGCGGACGCAGAACCAGCCGCAGACGCAGACGCACGCACCGGCTCGCGTATCGCCGCCCCGTCGACAAGGAGCGACCGCCTTGCCCGAGCAGTCCACCGGGTCCCGGCCCACCCTGGAAGCCGTCGCCGCACGCGCGGGGGTGTCGCGGGCCACCGCCTCGCGGGTCGTCAACGGGGGCGACGGCGTCCGCAAGCCGCTCGTGGACAAGGTGCTCCAGGCCGTCGAGGAGCTGGGCTACATCCCGAACCACGCGGCGCGGACCCTCGTCACGCGGCGTACCGGCGCGGTGGCCGTGGTCATCGCGGAGCCGGAGACCCGGTTCTTCTCGGACCCCTTCTTCTCCCAGCAGATCCGGGGCATAAGCAAGGAGCTCACCGCCCACGACACCCAGCTCGTCCTGCTGCTGGTGGAGGGGCCCGGGGACTTCGACCGGATCGCCCGGTACCTGGCGGGCGGGCATGTCGACGGGGCGCTCGCGTTCTCGCTGCACACCGACGACCCGGTCCCCGCGATGACCCGGCGGGCGGGCATCCCGGCGGTGTACGGCGGGCGGCCCAGCTGGACCGCCGACCCGGGCGACCAGGCCGTTCCGTACGTGGACGCGGACAACCGGGGCGGGGCACGGATGGCCGTGCAGTATCTGCGCGACCTGGGGCGCCGGCGCATCGCGCACATCGCCGGGCCCGCCGACCAGACCTCGGCCATGGACCGGCTGGACGGCTACCGGGACGTGCTGCTGGACGTGGACCCGACGCTCGTCGCCGACGGGGCGTTCACCGTGGAGAGCGGCGCCCGGGCGATGGCGGAGCTGCTGGAGAGGCGGCCCGACCTGGACGCGGTGTTCGTCGCCAACGACCTGATGGCCTCGGGCGCGCTGCGGGTCCTGCGCGAGCGGGGGATCTCCGTGCCGGAGCAGGTGGCGCTGGTGGGCTTCGACGACATGGAATCGGTGGCCACGGAGACCGATCCGCCACTGACGACCGTCGGCCAGGAGATCGAGGCGCAGGGGCGGCTGATGGCCCGCCTGCTGCTGCGCGCCCTGGACCGGGAGCGCACGGGCAGCGGGGACGTCCCGGAGTCGGTGATCACCCCGGTCACGCTGGTACGGCGGGCCTCCGCCTGAGGAACCGGAGACCCGCCGCGCCCTACGTCATCCGTGCCGGCCGTCCCCCGGGGGCCGGCCGGTACGGATCACCGCCCGTCGGTCGGCGGCCGGTCGACGACCGGCCGCCGGCCGACGACGGTCACTGGTACGGAATCCGCAGCACGGCCGCGTCCGTCCCGGTCTGCACCTGGGACGTGCCGTTGCCGAGCGCGTTCCAGATCTCCAGCCGGACCGTGCCGTTCTTCAGCTCGCCCAGGCTGCCGGTGGCCGCCTTGACGCCCGCCGCCTGGGTGTACTCCTCCCACCCGTTCACCGGGTCGGTCGCGAAGTAGCGGAAGGTCTCGGCCCGGTCGAACGTGCCGTCGCCGGTCAGGTCGTAGCTGACCCGGACCTGCGGGGCGAGCCCGACCTTGGTGCCCGCGTCCACCCGGAGGCGGAACGCGGTGGCGGCCCCGGCGGTGACCTTGCCGTTGACCTTCTTCACCTCGTAGACGGTCGGGCGGTAGGGGGTGCCGTCCCGGTTGACGCCGTCGGCCGAGGCGATGGTGTCCGCGCCCGCCGGGTCGGTGGTGGCGGTGGTGAGGACGCCGCCGGTCTTGAGGCGGAAGGTGTTCCCGTTGCCCGGCTCCCCCGGCTCCTCCGGGTCCGGGTCGGTGCCGCCGGGGCCGGTGCTCGTGGCCGTCGAACGGGCGGGCACGGACAGGGTCTTGCCGTCGGAGAAGGTCACCGTACGGGCGCTGGAGCCGTGGTTGTGGGCGGTGTAGGTGCGCGTCCCGTTCTTGGAGAAGACGGCGGAGGTGGGGATGTCACCGCTGACCGTCATGTCGGGGGCGCCGACCGCCGCGAGGGTGTTGATCCAGTGGTAGGTGTGCGCCTTGGACTCGCCCTGCTCGGGGGTGTAGTTCCCGTTCGCCCCGTCCCACTTGGCCTTCGCGGACGCCGGGTCGGCGAGCGACTCGAACTCCCAGAGCAGGTCGCGCCACTCCTGGGCGGGCCCGCCGTTCTCGCGCTCCATCTCGGCGATGTTCCGCTTGACGGCGGCCTTCTCACGGGCGAGGTGGAGCGAACCGCCGGTCACCGGGAGGACGTTGATGCCGTGGATCTCCTCCGGGTTGGCGGTCCACCAGGTGGAGTACGCGCCGCCGCTGCCCCAGACCATGCCGACCGTGTCGTGGCCGAAGGGGGCGGGGAAGACCTGCTGCGAGGCGTCGAACCAGTACTGGGTGATCGCCTCGGACTCGGTGGTCAGCAGGTAGCTGCCGAGGTCGCGCAGGGCGGTGTCACCGGTGGCCGAGCCCCAGAGCACCAGACCGGCGCTGAGGTTGATGGACTCCGAGGAGGACTCCTGGTTGTTGCCCGCGGCGAAGCCCTGGTGGCCGGAGGCCCAGCTGTGGCCCGCGTACACGTCGAAGCCGCGCAGGAAGGGGTAGGCGGAGTCGGTGCGGCTGGCGTTGGCGGTGTCCCGGATCAGGTGCTTGACCATCGTGCCCCAGGCCGAGTCGGCCGCCCAGGCCTGGTCGTACTGGGCGATGATCGCCGCCGCGTAGACGTAGTAGCTGTAGTGGAAGTGGTGGTCGTTGAGCTCGGTGTCGCTGCCGTACGAGGCCGGGTACCCGGTGAGGGTCTTCCAGTCCTTGTCGTAGCTGAACTCGCTGGCCCCGCCCGCCGTGAACCACTCCTGGAGCCGGCCCTTCATCAGGCCGAGGAGCTTGTCGCGGGTGGCGGTCTGGCCGATCTGGTCGGCGACGGGCACCAGCTGGGCGAGGCGGCCGAGCGCCTTGCCGGTCCAGTAGGTGTCGGTGGCCCCCGAGAACGGGTCGGAGGCGTTCGCGACCTCGTTGAGATAGCCGGTCAGCCGGGCCTTGTCGACGCCGCTGGAAGCGGGCAGCGCGGGCACGACGCCGTTGTTCTTCTGGCTGGTGGTGAAGGTGGCGGACTCGCGCACCTTCATCGTGCCGCGAGGCGACACGTACGTGTACGGGGTCAGCGCGTCGGAGGTGTGCAGCCACTGGTGGCGGTAGAGGGCCTGGAGCGTGCCGCGCTCGGTGCCCTCCTTGGCCTCGGTGGTCAGGCTGTAGGTCGCCCGGACGTTGCCGCCGGTGGTCTGCCAGGCCACCTGGGAGCCGGTGACGAAGCTGAAGGCGTACTTCCGGTAGGTGGCGAGCGCGTCCGTGGAGGGCAGCACGGCGAGCGAGAAGTAGTCCTTTGAGCCGAGGCCGGCGGTGATCGTGGAACCGGAGACGTTCCAGTCGCTGCCGGTCGGCGCGAAGAGCGCGTAGTGGTGTCCGGCCACGGTGATGCCGAGGACGTTGCCCTGGTCGGAGAAGACGGTGGGCGCGGAGGCGGTCGTGATCCGGGCGTCGCCGCCGGAGCCCTTGGCGTACACGAAGGGCATGCCGTGGCCGATGGTGGCCCGGAAGGTGCGCGATCCGTCGGCCCAGTAGGGCGTGACCGTCCAGTCGGACCAGGCGTCGGCCTTGGTGTCGGGCGAGTTCAGCCCGGAGAGCCCGACGGTGAGGTCGGCCTTGTGGGCGTACTCGTACTGGCGGCCGTCGCCGACGATCGCGGGCGTGGTCGGATAGCCGACCTCCAGGCCGGAGGCCTTGGCCTGGTACGTGAGCGGGTGCCCGTACATGGGGGTGCTGTACGGGTTGTCGCCGTAGCGCTGGAAGGCCAGCGAGGACCACCAGTCGTTGGTCGGGACCGGCTTGTCCCGCACGGCGGAGGTGATCTTCGGGGTGACGGGCGCCCCGGTGTTGGTGGTCGGCCCCTGGGTGCCGGCCGGGCGGGAGTCGGTGTAGCTGCCGGCGCCGGCGGGGATGGTGGCGGCGGCAGCGGGAGAAGCGGCGGGACCCAGGCCCACGGCGGCCACGGCGATCGCGAGGAGCGTCGCGGCCGCGGGTCTGGGGGTGACTCGGGGAACGAGTCCGGAGAGGGAGGTCAGCACGAGCAGCACCTCGATCATGGGGGGCGAAGAGCGCGTTCGAGAGCGCTCTCAAGTGCCAAGGAACGTAAAACTCCTGAAACGTAAGTGTCAAGAGAACTAACACGGGCGGCAGTTGGTGGGCGCTCCGATGTCACCCCAAGCTGTTATGCGTTCGAGTCTTGACGGGGCGGGGGCGGTGGGAGACGCTCCAGACGCAGGTTTTGAGAGCGCTCTCAAGGCGCTCGGTTCATCCCGAAGCCAAGGGAGGCTTCCCATGCCCATCGCCCGAGCCGCCAAGAGAGCCACCGCCCGCCTCGGCGCGGTCGTCCTCGCCGGGGCCCTCCTCGCCGCCTGTGGATCCAGCGACTCGTCGGACTCCTCCGACAGCGCGGGCGGGAAGGTCACGCTCAACGTCGACCTCTTCGGGTCCTTCGGCTTCAAGGAGGCCGGGCTCTACGAGGAGTACCAGAAGCTCAACCCGAACATCACGATCAAGCAGAGCGACACCCAGGACGAGGCGGACTACTGGAAGTCGCTCCAGACCCGGCTGGCCGGCGGCGGCGGCCTGGCCGACGTGCAGGGCGTGGAGGTGGGCCGCATCGCGTCGGTCACCCAGCAGCAGTCCGACAAGTTCCAGGATCTGAAGGAGTTCGGGGCCGACAAGCTCAAGGACGAGTTCGCCGAGGCCAAGTGGTCGGCGGCGACCACCGAGGACGGCAAGATCCTCGGCCTCGGCACGGACGTCGGCCCCGAGGCGATGTGCTACCGCACGGACCTCTTCAAGGAGGCCGGGCTGCCCACGGACCGCGAGGAGCTGGCCAAGAAGTGGGCCACGTGGGACGGCTACCTGGAGCTGGGCAAGGAGTACAAGAAGAACGCCCCCGCCAAGAGCGCCTGGCTGGACAGCGTCGGCTCGCTCTACGGGATCATGATCGGCCAGGAGGAGGAGCGTTACTACGACGCCTCCGGCGAGCTGATCTACGACAAGAACCCGGCGGTCAAGGAAGCCTGGGACACCTCCGTGGAGGCCGCCGAGGCGGGCCTGAGCGCCAAGCTCGACCAGTGGTCCCCGCAGTGGAACCAGGCGTTCGCCGCCGGCTCCTTCGCCACCATCCCCTGCCCGGCCTGGATGCTCGGCTACATCAAGGGCCAGGCCGGCGACGGCGGCCAGGGCAAGTGGGACATCGCCAAGCTGCCCGGCGGCGCGGGCAACTGGGGCGGCTCGTACCTCTCCATCCCGCGCGCGGCCAAGCACAAGGAAGAGGCGTACAAGCTGATCGAGTGGCTGACCGCCCCCGAGCAGCAGGCGAAGGTCTTCCAGAAGCAGGGCAACTTCCCGTCCTCGACGGGTGCCATCGAGAAGATCGCGGACGCGAAGGACGAGTACTTCTCGGGCGCGCCGATCGGCCAGATCTTCGGTGACGCGGCCAAGGAGGCCCCGGTCCAGGTGCTGGGTGTGCACGACCAGAACGTGATGCAGCAGATCACGAACGCGCTGAGCGAGGTCGAGCGCAAGGGGACGTCGTCGGAGAAGGCGTGGGGGACGGCGAAGAAGGGCGTGGACAACGTGATCGGCTGACCGTCCGGTCCGCGCGGTCCCGCGAGGACCACGTGATCGGCTGACAGCCCCCGGGGCCGCATGATCGGCTGACCCGCCGACCCGCCCGCGCGGTCCCGCTCCTCCCCGCCCGTTCCTGGGGCCGGCCCACCGGTGCACACCACGGTGGCCCGGCCCCACCCCCGCTCCACGCTTTCTGCTCCCTGCCTCCTGCTCCGCCGAGACTCCCCGCTCCCCGCGACTCCGCGCTCCCCACGACTCCTCGCTCTCCGTACCAGCCCGCCCCCCGACCCCGAAGGGCCGCACCGTGTCCCTCACCGCCACCGCGAAGGCCGGGCCCCGCAGCCCCGCCGGAACCGGTCCCGGCCCCGACGACGGCCGGGGCGCCGCGCTCCGGCGCACCTGGCGCAAGGCCTCCCCGTACGCCTACATCGCCCCCTTCTTCACCCTCTTCCTGGCCTTCGGCCTCTTCCCGCTCCTCTACACCGCGTTCGTCTCGCTCTACCGGGTCGAGCTCCAGACGAGCGGCGAGATGGAGTGGCGGGGCATCGCCAACTACACGGCGCTGTTCACCGACGAGTACTTCTGGACCTCGCTGCGCAACACGTTCACGATCGGCGTGCTGTCGACGGTCCCGCAGCTCGCGATGGCGCTGGGCCTCGCGCACCTGCTCAACTACAAGCTGCGCGGCCGGACCTTCATCCGGACCGCGATCCTCCTCCCGTACGCGACCTCCGTGGCCGCGGCCACGCTCGTCTTCGCACAGCTCTTCGGCAAGGACTTCGGGCTGATCAACTATGTGATCGGGCTGGTCGGCTTCGACCCGGTGGACTGGCAGACGGGCACGGTGGCCTCGCAGATCGCGGTCTCGACGATCGTGATCTGGCGGTGGACGGGATACAACGCGCTGATCTACCTGGCGGGCATGCAGTCGATCCCGCACGAGCTGTACGAGGCGGCGGAGATGGACGGGGCGTCGCGCTGGCGGCAGTTCCTCCACGTCACGCTGCCCGGGCTGCGCCCCACGATCGTCTTCACCGTCATCATCTCGACGATCGGCGCGACGCAGCTCTTCGGTGAGCCGCTGCTGTTCGAGGGGTCGATCTCGGGCGGTATCTCGCACCAGTACCAGACCCTCGGCCTGTACATGTACGAGCAGGGCTGGGGCTTCTTCCACCTGGGCCGGGCCGCGGCCATCGCCTGGGTGATGTTCGTCCTCATCGTGGTGCTCGTCGGGGTCAACGCCCTGATCGCGCGCCGCCGCGCACGCAAGGAGGCCGGCCGATGACCGCGCTCGCCGCACCGCCGACCGCGCCCGAGAAGGGCGACCCGCCGCAGACCCCCCCGTCGGGCAGCCGGATCGGGCGGGGAGGCGCGGGCCGCACGATGAAGGGCGGCTGGCTCTCCTACCTGATCCTCGGCTTCGCCCTCCTCATCTCGGCGTTCCCGTTCTACTGGACGATCGTCACGGCCAGCCGGTCCAACGCGGACATGGCGAAGGTCCCGCCGAGCCTGCTGCCGGGCCCGAACCTGATCAAGAACTTCGAGCAGGTCCTCGAAGAGGCGGACATCGGCAAGGCTCTGCTGAACTCGCTGATCGTGTCGGGTTCGATCACGATCGGCACGGTCCTGTGCTGCACGCTGGCCGGATTCGCCTTCGCCAAGCTGAAGTTCAAGGGCCGCAACGCGCTGCTGACGCTGACGATCGGGACGATGATGATCCCGCCGCAGCTCGGGGTGATCCCGCTGTTCATGCTGATCGCCGAACTCCAGTGGGTGAACCAGCTCCAGGCGGTGATCCTGCCGGGTCTGGTCTCGGCCTTCGGGGTCTTCTTCATGCGCCAGTACCTGGTGCAGTCGCTGCCGGACGAGCTGATCGAGGCGGCCCGGGTGGACGGCGCGTCCACCGCGCGCATCTTCTGGTCGATCGTGATCCCGATCGCCCGGCCGGGGATGGCGGTGCTCGGGATGCTCACGTTCATGACGGCGTGGAACGACTTCTTCTGGCCGATCATCGCACTGTCCTCGCAGGAGCCGACCGTGCAGGTCGCGCTGCGCCAGCTCGGCGGCGGTTACGTCAACGACCAGTCGGTGATCATGGCCGGCACGCTGCTCGGCACGCTGCCGGTGCTGCTGGTGTTCGGCCTGCTGGGCCGGCAGATCGTCGGCGGCATCATGCAGGGCGCGGTGAAGGGCTGACCGGACCGCCCGCCCCCCTCTTTCTCTGTCCCCCCTCACCCTGGAGTGTCCGTCTCATGACCGCTGTCGATGAAGCCCGCCCGGCGACCTCCCCAGACGCCCGACCCGAGACCGGTACGGTGCTCCGCTTCCCGGCCGGATTCCGGTGGGGCACGGCGACCGCCGCGTACCAGATCGAGGGCGGGGCCGCCGAGGACGGCCGTACGCCGTCCATCTGGGACACCTTCAGCCGGACGCCCGGCAAGGTGCGCAACGGCGACACCGGTGACATCGCCGCCGACCATCTGCACCGGATGCCGGACGACGTACGCCTGATGAAGGAACTCGGCGTCACGGACTACCGGTTCTCCGTCTCCTGGCCCCGGGTCCAGCCGACCGGCCGGGGCCCGGCGGTGGAGCGCGGCCTGGACTTCTACCGCCGCCTGGTGGACGAGCTGCTGGCGGCCGGGATCAGACCGGTGGCGACGCTCTACCACTGGGACCTGCCGCAGGAGCTGGAGGACGCGGGCGGCTGGCCGGAGCGGGACACGGCCCACCGGTTCGCGGAGTACGCGGGCCTGGTGGCGGGAGCGCTGGGCGACCGGGTGTCGACGTGGACGACGCTCAACGAGCCCTGGTGCGCGGCGTTTCTCGGGTACGGGAACGGGGTCCACGCCCCGGGCCGGACCAGCGACCTGGCGGCCCTGCGCGCCGCCCATCACCTGAACCTGGCGCACGGTGCGGGGGCGAAGGTCCTGCGGGACCGCCTCCCGGACACGGCGGAGATCTCCCTCACCCTGAACCTCCACGCCCTGCGCCCCCTGACGGACACCGAGGCGGACCGGGACGCGGTGCGCCGGATCGACGCGGTGGCGAACCGGATCTTCCTGGACCCGGTGTTCCACGGGCGGCTGCCCCAGGACCTGGTGGCGGACACGGCGGCGGTGACGGACTGGTCGTTCGTGAAGGACGGGGACCTGGAGGTCACGTCGACGCCGATCGACTCGCTGGGCATCAACTACTACTCGCCGAGCGTGGTGTCGGCGGGTACGTCGGAGTCCCCGTCGCCGTGGGCGGGCGCGGAGCAGCACGTGGCGTTCACCCCGGCGGCGGGCCCGCGCACGGCGATGGACTGGCCGGTGGACGCGGACGGCCTGTACGAACTGCTGACCCGCCTGCGTGACGAACTCCCGTCCGTGCCGGTCATGGTGACGGAGAACGGGGCGGCGTACGACGACTACACGGACCCGGAGGGCGAGGTGCACGACCCGGAGCGGGTGGCGTACCTGGACGGGCACCTGAGGGCTGTACACCGGGCGATCGAGGACGGGGCCGACGTACGGGGCTACTTCCTCTGGTCGCTGCTGGACAACTTCGAGTGGGCGTACGGCTACAGCAAGCGGTTCGGCATCGTGCACGTGGACTTCGCGTCGCAGCGCCGGACGGTGAAGGACAGCGCGCGGTGGTACGCGGACGTGGTCGCGCGGGGCGGGCTGGAGCGGGGCTGATCGCTGGCCGAAGGACCCGCAGCCGGACCGGTGCACAGTCCCGGGCCCCACTCCGGCTGCGGGTAACGAAAGCGGTCCTCGGCTGCGATGATCTCGCCTCGTGACAGGTGAGAGCCGGACCGGGGGCGACATGGCACGCATACTCAGGGCAGCACTTCCCGTCGTCGCTCTGGTGGTGCTGGGCACGGGATGCTCCGCCGCGTCCGGCCAGGATGAGCAGCGGCTGTCGGAGCGCCGGGAGAACTACTGCACGCAGCTCGGTAGCTGGCAGAAGACGCGGAACGCCGCGGAGGAGGACCCTCCGGATCCGAACGAGTACGACGAGGTCGGCGCCGCCGCCGAGGACGTCCTCCTCGCCGTGCGACCGCTCCGGGACGAGCCCGCCGGCCACGGACGCAGTCTGGGCGAGGCGACGGCGGCAGCGACGGGGAACAGCGATCCCGAGGCGGAGGGGCTCGCCGTGAACTACTGCGGAGAGGTCGGCTTCGAGACGCTGACGCGCTGAGGACGAGAGGCGGCCGCGGAGGGAGCCGGGCACACGGTGACGTGCCCGGCTCCGCCGCGTACCCGGCCCGCGACACCGGGCACCGCCCGGCCCTGGACGCCGAGCGCTGCCCGACCCTGGACGCCGGGCGCTGCCCGACCCTGCCCCTGATCCCTCCTGCGTGACTCCCGATTCGCCCCGGTATCGACTGGGCGGCTTTCGGCCGGATGGAAGATCGAGGAGGGGCGGGAGACGGGCGAGGAGCAGCCCCGGCCGACCACGGGGCCCGGGAATGGCCGAGGCCCCGGCCACCTCGATGAACCGAGGGCGAATCCGGCGGGGCACTGCGGAAGCCTCATCCCACCCCGTACGGCGACCACACGAGCAACCGCTTTCACCCCCCGAAGCAACATGGCGCGATTGCGCCCCCTACGACGGGCACCGCGGAACACGCCTCTTGACGACCGCCCAACCCCCGTCCGTATGGTCTAGACCAAGCAGCAAGGGCGGTCGGCCCGTCGATCACGCACCGGCCCCAGCCCTGCTTCCCGCCCCACCTCCAGGCGCCCACCGGCCCCGCACGGTCCACGCACCCCCCCCCTCGCCCCCCCCGGACGCCCCAGGTGCCCGACAAGCCGCACGGGTCCACCCATGCACGTTTTCCCACCCCCCACGGACATCACGGGAGATCGCACATGAGCAGCCACACCGTAGAGCCGAGCCTGCCCCCGGCCGGCGAAAACCCCGAATCACCGCCGAACGAACCCCAGTTGGAGGTAGCCGCCCGCCCTCCGGCCTCCCGATTTCCGCGTCGGATCGCCGAGCTGGTCGACACCCACGCCCTCACTCTGCTGCGGGCGACGGTCGGCATCGTCTTCGTCGGCTTCGGCGTCCTGAAGCTGTTCCCCTCGGCCAGCCCGGCGGAGCAACTGGCCGTGGACACAGCCACGAAGATGACCCTGGGCCTCGTCCCGGAGACCGTGCTGCTGCTCTCCCTCGCAGCCCTCGAAACGGCCATCGGCATCGGCCTGATCGCAGGCCGTCGCCTGCTGCGCCCCGCGCTCGTCGCGTTCTTCCTCCACATGGGCGGCGTGTTCTCGACCCTCTTCCTCCTCCCGGACGCTATGTGGCAACCCCACTCGCCCGCCCCGACGATGGAGGGGCAGTACGTCGTCAAGAACGTGGTACTGGTGGCCGTCTGCCTGGTCGTGGCCGCACATGAGTGGAGCGGCGGGGACGGCCGCCGGTGCCGAGGGCGATGACCGGCACAGTCGGCGGCACACGCGCCCTCAGTGCCGCGAAGCCGCGCGCATCAGGCGCAGCTGCCCGATCTCCGCGACGTTCTTCATCAGCTCGGCGTTCAGCCAGGCGATCGCGTGTCCGACGGTGTTGTCCGGTGGGGTCTGCCACGGCAGCGTGGAGACGGCATCGAGATCGGCGTCGGTGAGTCCGTCGAGGACGGCCGACTACGGGGAGCGCAGGTCCTGGAGCGGTGCCGCGGCCCCCTCAACCTCGACCGCGGGCTTCCTCGGCCTCCCCGAGGGCACCGAAAGCGGCGAGGGCGGCGAGGGCGGCGACGAGAGCAGACCCGGCAAGGGCGGGGTCCGAGGCGCCCACGGTGGACAAGCCGGTCGTCACGCACTGGTCGCCCCAGTGCGACGAGGTCACCCCCCGGATCGTCTGACGCCGGGACGCGCAAGCCGGTCCCTGGCGGGCCGGATGACCTCGCTCGGGTCGCGCAGCCATACCTGCTGCCCCCGGTCGGTCACGGTCAGCCCGAACCGGTCGGCGTCGGGCCGGCCCTCCGTTTCGTACTCCCACCAGACCTGCCCGATCTCCTCCCACAGGAACCCGGGCCCGTACTGCCACACCTCCTCACCGGTGGCGGCAGTGGCTGCGGCTCCGTCCTCACGGGTCACCCACACCTGAACGCCTCCGTCGGTGCCTTTGTGGATGAGCCGGACGCCGGGGAGCCGAGCTCCGGCGTACAGGGCGAACCCGAGATCGAGGAGCCGGGCGGGGTCCAGGCCGGCTGCCCGGCACCGCCCATTTCCGCGTACGGCGTGGAGGTCGGGCACCCGGTGGGCACGCATCGGCATGTACATCGCCCCGCCACAGAACGGACCGGACGCAGTGCCGTCACCCCGGACACGGAGCCGGACCAGCGCCCCCGACCAGAACCCCCGCGCCAGCGGGGCCACAACGATCCCGCCGGGCCGGACCTGCCGCAGCAACGCATACGGGACGTACCGCAGCGCGCAGGTGGCGATCAGCCGGTCCACCAGGCCCAGGCCGGGCCACGGCTGCTCACCGTCCCCGACCCGCAGATGCGGCCGGTACCCGGACCGGGCCAGGGCCCCGGCCGCCTGCCGCGCCACGACCGGATCCAGCTCCACGCTGTGGACCAAATCGCCACCGGGGCGTTCGCAGAGCAGCGCGGCGACGTACCCGGTGCCGGTACCGATCTCCAGCACCCGCTGCCCGTCCTCGACATCGAGCAGCCCGAGCATCCGGGCCACCATCGACGGCATCGAGTTCGACGACGTCGCCACACCCGGCCCACCCCCGACCCCGTCGTCGAGCTGCGTCACCACCGGCTCATCACTGTTCACCAACGCCAGCCACGCATCCGCCCCCACCACCGGCTCACACCGGTCAGGGAGTTGTCGCCAGACCTCGGCCGGCACGAACCGGCTGCGCGGCACAGCCTCAAAGACCTGCCGCCACCGACCCGTGAACAACCCACGATCAGCAAGCTCCCGCACCAGGTCCGGATACGTCGGTGCCTGCGGTACGCCGCTCACGACTGCGACACGAACTGGGGCCGGCTGTCGTCCGGCGACGGCTTCGGCTCCTGCGGCGGAGTCCACGGCCTGTCCGACGGCGACCCGCCATGCTTCCCGGCCTCAACCGGAACGGGGGTAGCGGTCATCGTCCATCTCCTCTGTTCGATACCACTGACTGGCCTACGGGGCGGCCGCGCCCCAAGTTGAGGGGTCATCAGGTGTTCCGGCGAGCGGTGGCCACCGCGTGACACGGGCAGGCGCACTCCGGCAGGCGGCACAGGGCGTGCACGTCGGCCAGGTCCGTCACCTGCGCACTGCGGCAGACAACGCCGCACGGACCATCCGGCCCCGCCGACAGGGCGTCCAGGGCAACGACCGCCCCTCCAGCAGAATCAGCCCCATCAGCCGCAGTGATCGGATCACCACGCCACAACAACGTCACCCCGCGCTCGACGCAGTAGGCCCCCGCCCCGTCCCCGACGGGAACCTCGTGCGTGGCCCGCTTCTCCTCGTAACACCTCATCCGCGGCGCGCCTCCCGCCAGGCCCGTCCCAACCGTGCTGCCGCCGGACAGGAGACCCCTGCACGACAGGCGGCGCAGATCGTGGTGTGGCCAAGGAGTATGCGGTAGGCAGCTTCGGACCTCGGCGAGGGCAGGGTCAGCGCACTCATGGCTCTTCCTCCGGGCGGGTGTGGGCAGGAGTGGCACGCGTCGGCGTGGCCATGACCAGCACGTTAGAGAGCTGCGGAGAGGACGCGCTGGGCGATTGCGCCGGGTTGCGAATCCCGGTCGTCATGTTGGGCGCAGTTGCTCAGTCGAGTCCAGTGATGCCCGCGCGCGGCCGATCAAGCGCCGCGCCTGCGGCCCCCGGACTGCGGCTTCGGCCATGAGATCCCACGCACGCTCATACAGCGCGACGTTCTCCTCGTCGTCGAGCCACATCTCGGTATTGATCGTCTCGACGATCACGCGACGCCGGTCGTAGATCCAGAACCCGTGGCCCGGCGCACGACGCAGTTGCGCACCGAGGGGGGGGACGCTGATCTCGACGGTGTCCAGACCGATCAGCCCGGCCAGGCGGTCCAGTTGTGCGGCCATGACCTCTCGGGGGCACGTCAGTACGTACAGCGCCGCTTCCCACACGACGAACCGGAAGAACCTGCCGGCCTCGTACAACGCCTCTTGACGGCGCAGACGTGCCCGGACCGCTGCCTCGATGTCCCGAGGGATTCCGCGGAACTCGGCGTTCGCCTCGAACGTGTGGCGCGCGTAGTCCGCAGTCTGAAACAGGCCCGGGATGCGGGACACCTCCACACCTCGAATGAGGCGCGTAGACGTCGTCACGGTCACGGCCAGTTCTTGACGTGCCCGATGACCACCGGCGAGCTGCCGACGCCACGACCGGTACTGCGATTCCAATCCGACGAGTCGCCCCCGTAGCTCGGTTGCCGCGTCGGGCCGCCCCACCGCCCAGGACCACTCCATGAGGTCACTCACGGTGGGAGTCTGCTTCCCCGTCTCCAGGCGCGAGACCTTCGAGCGTTGCCAGCCGAGCGCCTCGGCCACTCCCTTGCCGTTGAGACCGGCTTCGCTGCGTAACTCGCGGAGCCGCGCTCCGAGAGCGACCCGGGCGGTCTGGAAGTCGGTGCTCACCCGGTCGAAGCTACCGCCTCGGCGAATTCCGCGGTGCGCGTCGCGTGGTGCCAGGCCGCGTCTCGCGCCTGGCAGGCGAGAGCGACCTCGGCCGGGTCCTCACTCAGGACGACGCCGAGGGTCGTGTCGTCCTCGTCGAACACGAACCGGGCGACCAGCCGGGAGTCGAACAACCAGAAGTCGTGGTCCGGCAGGCCGAGTCGGACCGCATCGGCCCGTGGCAGGTTACGGATGTCCTCACCGGCGGCCACATTGCTGTGACCGCTGGCCAGAAGGAACTGCTGCCCCTCGGTCAAGGGCTGGTCGACCAGCCGTACCCGCTCGAACCGCTTCTCTTGCGCTGTCTGTGCCCGGACGTTCTCACGCCAGGCGTTGTCCGGCTCGGTCGAGACGTCTGCTCCGCCTTTCCATCGTTCCCACTTCGGACTCTTGCGGTCGGAGGCGTATCCGCGCCGCGTCTCCAGCCGAAACGCGGTGTGTTTGAACTCGCGGAACAGCGAGGCGATCTCGGAGAACGGCACCATCGCGGAATCCGTGGTGCGTGGGGCGAAGCGGACCAGGAGGTCACGTGGCACCAGCACGACCGTCTCGCTGTCCTTCACATCGCGGAGCTGCGCGAGTTGTTCGGGGTCGGTCACGCGATCGCCCTGAACGACGATGTCGGTGGTGCCCTCGACCTCGTAGAGCGTGGGGCAGTCCCCGTCGTCGCTGGTGGTACCGAGGAACCTGAGGCGTGCCATAGTGCCCTCCCTCTAAGCCGGCTGAGCATCCAGAATGCGGCGAATAGCGCAGTGTCGCCGACCGATTGCGCAGAATTGCAGATCCTCATCGAGACAGAGCAGTTGCGCGCAACCGACGACACCGGTCAGGCGACTCTGCACACGAAATCCAACAGCACAGGTACTCCTGGGCCGGGTCGGCATGGTGTCCCGGGTCGCGAGACCCGGGCTTCGGAGATGGGCAGGTCACTCTTCCGGGGGTACGTGAACGGGGCTCCGGCCCGAAGCTCGGGTGCCGAGATCCGGGCACCGGGATGCGAGACCCGGGGTTCGAGCGCCTTCTTCAACCGGCCGGTAGAAGAGGGGGGTTGGGAAAACCTCCCCGCCCTCCCCACCCCGTCACGGCCAGCCGGTATGACTAATCGTGACAGCTTGCGGCACAGCGTGACCGCCGCCTACGGTGCGAGAAATGAACGACCCCGACACGGTTTCGCCGACCGAGCCGGGGTCTGACCGCAAGATCGATCCGCTTGAAAGGCGATCCCGTGGCTACCCAGCACCTTAGCTCCGCCCTGCCCGTCCCCGCAGTCTCCGCCGCATACCCGACGGCCAAGCCCGGCTACGGCAAACGCTCCGCGCCCGACCAACAGCCGCGAACGCCCGACGACTTCGCCCTGCTGCCGACGCGCGAGCGGTACGTCGCCGGATTCGTCGACCGCCTCCCCGACGGGGCCGCCATGAGCATCAAGCACCTGGCCAAGCAACTCCCCCTCTACGGACAACAGGCCATCTCCACCGCCCTCAACGCCCTCTCCGTCGCCGGACATCTGCGGCGCATCCGGTGCCCTGTCGGCGCCGGCGACGAAACCCGCTGGGTGTTCCGCACCTTCTGGTCCCGCACCGCACGCGACAACGAATGGTGGGCGGTCTACCTCGCCACCGAAACCGCCGCCCGGACCGCAGCACCCGCCTCCGCCCCCGTACCCGTACCCGCACCCGCACCCGCACCCGCAGCGGCTGCCCCCGACACGGCTCCGCCGCCGCACCGGGCCCCGGACGAGGAACCCCCGCCACCCGCAGAGCCGCAGGGTCCGCCGCCTGCCGGACCGGCCTTCGAGCCCGCCCCCGTACCGCGCCAACGCACCCCGCACCAAGCCCCGGCCCCGCACCAGACCCCGGCCCAGGCTCCGGCCCCGCACCAGACCCCGGCCCGGGCCCCGGACGCCCAACCCGCAGCACCCACCCGGGAAGCCGCCCCCTCCCCCGCCTACCTCGCCCTCGCCCGCCTCGGCCGCGACGACCACCGCCTGGCCCTCTCCGCCCACGACTGCGCCGCCCTCGAACCCCTCGCCACCCAATGGCTCGAACGAGGCGTCACCACCGACTACCTCACCAGCACCCTCACCGCAGGACTCCCCGCCCAGGTCGACTCCCCCGTCGGACTCCTCCGCCGCCGCCTCACCGACAAACTGCCACCCCGGATCCCGGCCACCGCGAGCACCCCACCCGACGCCCCCGCCCCCACCCCCGCCCGACGCCTCCTCGTCGAATGCACCGACTGCGGCCGCCCCGGACAGCCCGAAGCCCTCCCCGACGGCCTCTGCCGCCCCTGCCGCCAGACCCATACCGCCCACGGCAGCACCGCATCCCCCGACCCCACCCAGATCGCCGCTGTCAAAGCCCACATGGCCAACCTCCGCGACCTCCTCAAACCCGTCTGAGGTGCGGGTACTCTCTGGCGATGCCCCATCAGTCAGTAGCAGCGGAAGTCAGTCTCGCGGGCGTGATGGCGCACTGCGGCGGGAGCCCCGTGGGAGCGGTTCGCGCCCTGGTTCGGGTGACGCTGTGCTCGACCCCGCGTCATCGCGGGTCGCGCCGGTGACCGCGTACGCTCACGCCGCCGCATCCGCATGGCGCGCCTCGGGGGCCACTCGGTCGGCCTGCGTCACGTCCGCGATCCGCGGCGCCACGGTCGCCCCCAGGGGGGCCGGCCGCAGCGTGGTCGGGGTACGCAGCGCTTCTTGTCAGAGAAGTGAAATGAGCCGGTAGGTTGGTTACATGTCAACGAACGAGACGGCTCCCCCGGCCAACTGGCTCACCTCCGACGAGGACCACACCTGGCGGGCGTATCTCCGCATGGTGACCGCCGTCCAGGTCGGCGTCGCACAGGACCTGGCCGCACTCGGCCTGTCCGAGCCGGACTACGAGGTGCTCAGCACCCTGTCCGAGCGCGAGGACGGCACCAGCACGCTGCACGAACAGGCCGCCAAGATGGGCTGGTCGCGCAGCCGCCTGTCCCGGCACGCCTCCCGCATGGAGGCCCGCGAACTCATCCGCCGCGCCCCCGACCCCACCGACGGCCGGGGCTGCCTGCTCGTCCTGACCTCGGCGGGCTGGGACGTGCTGCGGGATGCCGCGCCCTCCCATGTCACCTCCGTACGACGGCACTTCGTCGACCGCCTGTCACGGGAGGAACTCGCGACGCTGGGCCGGATCGCACAGAAGCTCAGTGCCGGCCGGTAGGAGCGGTCAACGGCCCCTCAGGCGAGCGCCGCGACCAGCGAAACGAAGGCGGCGATGAGGACGGCCACGCGGACGTAGTGGTAGCGGTCCCAGCGGTTCATCTGCTCCCTCCAGTCCGCGGGCCGGTCCTCCGGGGTCCACGTCTTGCCCCGGTCGTTGATCGGGACGAGCAGCAGAAGCGACATGACCACACTGAGGAGCAGCAGCGCGCCGGCCGCGATGACCAGGCCGACGCCCTTCTCCCCCCATCCCGCCACGGCCCAGATCGCACTCAGGGCAAGTGAGCCGATGTACCAGAACGGCATCAACGCCCCCAGCATCCGGCCTCCGTGGCTTCGCCCGAGCTGGGCACTGTCGTCGGGGAGCGCGTCGAGGATCCGGTTGATGACGAAGGCGACGGAGAACTCCACCCCCACCAACAGTCCGACGATCACGGTGGTGACGACCCCAAGTACGTCGAGCATGATGACCCCTCCCGGAATCTAGCGGCGCTAGATGACAGTGCAACGCTAGACCTGCCACTGCTCGATTGTCTAGCGATGCTAGGGTCGAGGCATGTCGGTACAGGAACGCAAGGAACGGAAACGGGCGGACCGCGAGCGCCTCATCGTGGCGACGGCTCGCGAACTCGCCGAGCAGCAGGGCTGGGACGCGGTCACCACGCGCCGGCTCGCCGAGCGCATCGAGTACAGCCAGCCCGTCCTCTACAGCCACTTCCGCGGCAAGCGCGAGATCATCGGCGCGGTCGCCCTCGCAGGCGCCACCGAGATGGCCGCTGCGCTACGGGCCGCCGGCTCCGGCGCGGACGACCGCCGCGCCCGGGTCGCCGCCCTCGCCCGCACGTACCTGGAGTTCGCCGAACGGAACCCGGCGGTCTACGACGCCCTGTTCCAGCTCGACGGCGGCCTGGCCTTCGCGCGCGAGGACACCCCGGAGCCGCTGAAGGACGCCTTCGCCGCACTGCTGGAGACGCTCGGCGAGGTCGCCGGGGAAGGCGTGCACCCGGGGCTGTTCACCGAGCTCTTCTGGTCGGCCCTGCACGGGCTGGCCACCCTGACCCGGGCGGGGCGGCTCCTGCCGGAGGGCGCCGAACAGCGACTGGACCTCCTGGTGGAACGGCTCGCCGCGCTCTGACCCGCACCCGCACCCGAACACGTACCCGTACGCGTGTTCCGACTGTGCGTCACGCCCCGGAGATGGACCGGCCCCCGCCTCATCACCCCGCCCATCTCCCCGTCAGGAACGTCAGCGCGACGAGCGTCGTCACCGGGGCCGCCACGCACAGGTACGCCGTCCTGAACCACGGCCGGCGCAGGCTCAGCGCCGCCAGGCCGATCCACAGCGGCCACCACAGCAGCGTCGCGCGCGGGACGGACGTGTACCAGTACGACGTTCCCAGCGCCCACAGGCTGAGGACCACGTACACCGCTTCCGGCCAGCGACGGCGACGCACCAGCAGCGCCACCAGGGCGAGCCCCACCACCATCGCCGCCAACTCCGCCTGGAACATGAACGCGTAACCCGTCGACTGCGTACCGCCGAACGCCCCGGCCCAGGTGTTCGCCCACGCCTCCCACGGGGTGTGGAACGTGCGGTACCAACCGCGTTCCTGCGCGTGCTTCCAGGCCATCCAGTCACCGGTGTGCGCATGCAGATACCAGCTGTACGCGGCCGGGGGCAGCGCCGGAAGCAGCGTCCAGCCCGCCGCCCGCCACCGGGCCCTGCCCTCACGTGCGGCCAGCAGGAGCAGCAGCCCGATCGCCGCCGCGAGGAACAGGCCGCTGACGCGCACCGCCGTCCCCAGCATGGTCAGTACGGCGGCGAGCGCCCATCGGTGCCTCATCGCCGCGAGCCAGGCGGGCAGCGCGAACGCGAGGAACAGCGCCTCCGTGTATCCCGCCGCCAGGAACACCGCGCAGGGCGAGAGCAGGAAGAGGACGACCGTACGGTGGCCCGCCCCCTCCTCCGGCAGATACGCCCGCGCGACACGGGCCAGGGCCAGTACGGCAACGGCCCCCGCGACGAACGAGATCAGCAGTCCGGCCGTCGTCCAGTCGGGCACCACCGTGTGCACGGCGCGGAGCAGAAGGGGGTAGCCGGGAAAGAACGCCTCCCGGTTGTCCCAGCCGCTCGTCCACGGTCCCGCGCCCGCCGGGAAGTAGCCGTCGCGGGCTATGTGGAGGTAGTGGTTCGCGTCCCACTGCTGGAACGGCGCCAGGACCGGGGCCGCCTCCCGTACGCCGGACTGCGCGGGAAACAGCCAGCGGGCGCAGTGGGCCGTGATCCACAGGGAGACGCGGGTCAGGAGATAGAGCCCCAGGATGCCGCGATCGGCGGGGGCCAGGCGGAACCGGGCCAACCGGGGCCCCGCAGGTCGGGGTTCGGGCTCCCCGGGTTCGGGGGCAGGACGGACAGGAGACGGCCGCAGCCCAGGGGAGAGCGTGGACAACGCAGGCACCTTTCGGGCACGCCTCGCGGGTAGGTCGGGGCGCGCCGGATCGCCCGGAAAGCCGCCGGGGCACGGAGGGGGAGGAGGAAGCGGGGAAGGAAGGAAGGGAAAGGGGGAGGCCGTGCGGCGACGTCAGGGCGTCGACGCGCTCCCATCGGTTGTCGCCGATGCCGTCGGTGGCGTCGTGCTCGTACGCGTCGGCGGGGGCGGCCCGCCCGGCTCGGTGGTCCGGCCCGACGGCCCCTCCGCCCCCTCCGTTCCCGCGCTCCCCGGCACCGTGGTGCTCGGCGACGGCGGCGGTGACGGCGGCTCGGTGGGCAGGCCCTCCGACGGTACGGGCGAGGGGTAGCTGGGCGACGGGCTCGTGGCCGGGGCCACCGGCTGCGGCCGCACGGGCAGCAGGCCCACCGCGACCGCGCCGCCCCCGCCGACGACCAGGCACACCCCCACCGCGAAGGCGGCCATCCGGCGTCGCTGCGCGCGCATGCCGCGCCGGGTGATGCTCGACGCGGTGTCCGGGGCGGTCCGGGCCTGTCCGAACTCACCGGCCTCCCGGAACAGGGACCGCAACGGATCCTGCGGCTCCTTCGGATCCCGCGGTTCAGACATCAGGAGCCTCCTCGATGCGGGGGTCGCGCAGCCGGTGGGCGAGCGCCGCCCGGCCACGGACCAGATGCGTCTTGATGGTGCTGGTGGAAAGCCCGGTCTCCCCGGCGATCTGCTCGACCGTGAGGTCGCACAGGTAGTGCAGGGTCAGCGTCCGCCGCTGCTGGGCGGGCAGCTCCCGCAGCGCGTCGACCAGGACCACGTGGTCCGGATCCGGCGGCGCGACGTGCTCCGCCCCACCGCTCCCCCGGCCCCACGCGTCGGCCGACCGCCGCCGGAACCGCCAACGGCTCACCGCCAGCCGCCAGGCGACCGTACGGATCCACGCCTCGGGCTGCCCGTCCCGCTCCAGCCGCCCCCGCCGGACCCACGCCTTGACGAACGCCTCCTGCACGACGTCCTGCGCCTCCTGGAGGTCGCCGGTCATCACGTACAACTGGCCGGTGAGACGTGCGACCGCCTGGGCGTAGAACTCTTCGAACTCCTCGACGGTCAAAAGTTGCTCCCGGATCTTTCGCTTCACCGGGTATACGCCTGCCGTCGGGCATCCGGTCTACAGCGCCGACCGCGCATCCGGGTGACGGTCGTCACAGTCGGCGCCCAGCCTGTCGCGCGGCACGCAGCCGGCTTGAGCACGCCCCTGGCGAGGGTTCAGCCGCCGCTCAGCCCGCCCCTGGCGAGGGCTCGGCCGACCGGAGGGCGCCCCCGGCCGCCCCCTCACCGCCCGTCCGCCGCCAGCTGGGTCGTCGCCAGCTCGCGGTACAGCTCGTCCCCGGCCATCAGCTCCTCGTGCGTGCCCGCCGTGCGCACCCGGCCCTCCTCCAGGACCACGATGCGGTCCGCGTGCCGGACGGTGGACAGGCGGTGCGCGATCACCAGCACCGTCGTCCGCTCGGCCAGTTCGAGGATCACATCGCGCAGCGCCTGCTCGTTGACCGCGTCCAGTTGCGAGGTCACCTCGTCCAGGAGGAGCAGCCGGGGGTGGCGCAGCAGGGCCCGGGCGATGGCGATGCGCTGGCGTTCGCCGCCGGAGAGGGTGACGCCCCGGTGGCCGACCGCCGTGTCCAGGCCCTCCGGCAGCCGCTCGACCAGGGCGTCCAGCCGGGTGCGGGCGACCGCGGCCGTCAGCTCCTTCTCCTCGGCGTCCGGGGCGGCGAAGAGGAGGTTCTCCCGCAGCGTCCCGGCGAGCACCGGCGCGTCCTGCTCCACGTACGCCAGTGAGCCCCGCAGCTCGGCCAGCGGCCAGTCGCGGATGTCCCGGCCGCCCACGGTGATCGTGCCGGCCTCGTGGTCGTAGAAGCGCTCCAGCAGGCTGAACACCGTCGACTTGCCCGCCCCGGACGGGCCCACCAGCGCCACCATCCCGCCGGCCGGCACGTCGAACGTCACCCCCTGGTGGGCGGGGGCGCGCTCGTCGCCGTAGTCGAAGGTCACGTCCTGGAAGCCGACCCCGAGCGGGCCGCCGTCCTCCTTCGTCGACGCGCCGGGTTCCTGCGCCGGTTCGCCCGGCAGCGACTCCACCTCGTCGATCCGGCGCACCGCCGCCAGCCCGCTCTGGAGGCCCGTCCAGCCCTCGACCAGGCCGCCGATCGGGCCTATCAGGTAGAAGAGGTACAGCAGGAACGCGATCAGCGAGGAGATCTCCAGCGAGCCGGAGGCGACCCGTGCGCCGCCGACGCCCAGCACCGCCAGGAACGCCAGCTGGATCGACATCGTCATCGTGACCTCGGTGACCGAGGACCACTTCGCCACCGCCACGCCCCGGTCGTGCGCATGCCGCGCCGCCGCGGCGACCGCCGCCGTCTCCCGCTCCTCCGCCCCGCTCGCCTTGACCGTACGGAACGCCTGGAGCACCCGGTCCAGGGCCGCGCCCATCGCGCCCACGGACTCCTGCGCCTTGAGCTGCGCCCGCTGGATGCGCGGCATCAGCAGGGATGTCACGGCCCCGATGCCGACGACGACCACCAGTGTCACGCCGAGCAGCGTCAGGTCCATGTACGCCATGAGGGCGAGCGTGCCCAGCAGCATCAGGACGCTGTTGAACGACTCGACGAGTCCGCTGGAGAGCACCGTACGGAGGAGGGTCGTGTCGCTCGTGACCCGTGACTGGAGGTCGCCGGGCGTCAGCCGGTCCACTGCCGGGACCTTCAACCGCATGATGCGGCCGACCAGTTGGTCGCGTGCGCGCAGGACGACGCCCTCTCCCGTACGGGACATGAGGAAGCTCCCGTACGCGGAGAGGCAGGCCCCGGCCAGCACGAGCGCCGTCAGGGCGACGAGCGGGGCCACGGGCGAGCGGCCGTCGGCGAACGTGTCCACCGCGTGCTTCGCCATCAGCGGCATCGCCAGGCCCGCCCCGGACCCGGCGAACGAGAGCAGGCCCGCCCGGATCAGGACGCCCCGGTGCGGACGGACCCGGGCCAGGAGCAGACGGAGGGGGGAAGGGCCGGGCGCGGCGGCCGGGGCGGGCGCAGTCCGGTCCGGAGGTGTGTCCGGCCCCGGTCGCCCCGTGCTCTCAGGCGGTCTCCCCGGCCCCGGGCCCGGATCCGCCTGTTCCGCCCCCGCCGTCGTCCCCGCCACCGCGCTCACCCTGGACCCCCTCGCGTACCGTCACCACCATCAAAGGACGCAGATCGGCGGCCTCTGCCTGTTCCCCGACCGTACGGCCTTCCGCCAGCACCCAGGCGTGCGGGGAGAACGGCGGGGTCGCCCACACTCCCGCGCACCAGTCGGGCCAGACGCCGGACATCCGGCACGCCAGGGCGACGGCCACCGTGCGGGGCAGGCAGCCGTAACGGCTCGCGCAGCGGCGGCTGGTGGCGGTGACCGCCTCCAGCACCTCCAGCGTCTCGGCGTACGTGGCCGGGCGCGCGCCCCGGGCGCACCGGGCGAGCGTCCGGCGCAGCCGGCCGGGCTTGAGCCGGGCCAGGACGAAGGCTGCGGCGATGGCGGTGCGCAGCCGTATCCCGCCCGCCCCGGCGCCCCGGCGGGGCATCGTCATCTCGGTGGTCATGGGCGCAGGATCTTCGCCTCGACGAGCCGGCGGGTCAGCTCCGCCACGTCCGACTCGGCCTCGGCCCGCTCGACGTCGAACTCGGCGACGATCCGCTCGACGGCGGCCTCGGGGGCGCGGCCGGCCGCGAGGGTCTCGACGACGATGACGCCGGTGTCGTTCAACTGCCAGTAGCTGCCGCTCTTCTCGTCGAGGAGAACGCCGCCGTACTCGGTGGTCGTGACGGCGATGCCTTTTCCGATCTTCACAGGGATGCCTCGCTGGGGGTGGTGTGACGGGCCGGCCCGGGTGCGGGCCAGGCGTTCTCGGCCGTGCGGAGCCAGGTCTCCCCGGCCACGGTGGAGCTGATGGAGTGTTCGACCAGGACCGGCGAGAAGGGTTCGGCCGCCAGTCGGAGGAGTTGGCGGGCGTCGACCAGGCCGCGTTCGGCGAGCCGGGAGCCGGTCCACAACTCGGTGAGTTCCGGGGCGTGTTCGCGCAGGCCCTGGTGTTCGTCGGAGGCCATGTGGTCCTTCGTCGTCCGGGCCAGCAGCGCGTCCGGCACCACCCCGCGCATCGCCTCGACGAGCAGCGGTTTGTAGCGCCAGGGGCTGATGCGCTCCGGCAGGCGTACGGCGAGGGTCGCCTCCAGGATCCGGTCGTCGTAGAGGGGCGCGGCGACCGGCAGCCCGATCGTCATGCCGATGTCCTCCATGGCCTGGAAGTGCCGGGCTCCCATCCGTACGCCGTCGATGTCGACGTGCCGTCCCCGCCACGGGTCGATCGGTTCGGCGTGCTCGGCGGCGGCCCGGACCTCCTCGGCGATCAGGGTGGTCGCGTGCTCTGTCAGCCAGGGGTGCAGGGACTGCCGTACGCCCCAGGAGAACAGCGGGGTCCGGGCGACCGGCTGGGGTGCGGCGGTGACCGCCCCGGCGAGCCAGCGGGGGAACGCCGAACGGTCGAACAGGGCCTTCACCGTGGGCAGGAGCGGCCAGCCGAGCTGGTGGCGCAGGCCGCCGAGGTGGCTCCAGGCGGTGAACGGGTTGCCGTGGAAGAGGTCCTGGTAGGCGTGGGGCAGGCCGAGGAAGATCTCGTCGCCGCCGTAGCCGGTGAGGTGGTAGCGGGAGCCGGTGGCGCGGGCGCGGGCGAGGAGCAGTTCCGCGCGGGCCCGGCCCGGGGCGACGGGGAGCGGTTCGTCGTTCAACTCGGCGGCGGTGGAAGCGAGATCGGCGTAGAAGTAGGGGGCGTCGCCGGCGGGGATGATGTGGTGGTCCAGGGCTGGGGCGGGTGCGGGGGCGGTGTGGCCGTTCGGGGCCGTCGCGGTCCCGTGGCCCCCGGCCGTCGCGGTCCCGTGGCCTCCGGCTGTCGCGGGCGTGCCGCCTGCCGCCTCGACCGCTCTGCGCGCCCAGGTCTCGTCCTCGCTGTAGCGGTCCCGGGCGGCCACCGTCAGCAGGGACAGCGACGCGGGGCCGGCCTCGCGGGCGGCGAAGGCGAGGGCGGTGGAGTCCAGTCCGCCGGAGAGCTCGCAGCTGATCCGGTCCAGGCCGCCGACATGGGCCCGTACGGAGGCCGCGATGGCCTCCCCGACCCTGCGGGCCCCCTCCGCCAGGGGCAGTTCACCGGGGGGCGGCTCCCACCAGCGGTGCTCCGTGGGGCCGGGGACGGCGGCCGTGCCCGGTGCTGCGGCGGGCAGGGCCAGGCCGTGCCCGGCACCGGTCTCGTGGACGCCCCGCCACACCGGGCGGTGGCTCAGGGGGTGCGGCAGGAAGTCCAGCAGCCGCAGCGCCAGCGCGCCGTCGTCCAGGGGCGCGTCGATCAGGCGGGCCAGGACGGCGGGGCGGTCGGAGGCGATGGTTCCGGCCGCCGGGTGCCGGGCGTGGTAGATCCGGCGGAGCCCGGTGGCGGTGCCCCGGATCCAGCTCTGCCCGGACAGCCGGGCGACCACGTGGTAGAGGCCGGGCAGCCGGGCGAGGCGGCGCTCCAGGCCGGTCCGGTCGCGGGCGCCCTCCAGGATCCCGGCGAGCACGGCGTCGGGGACGCGGTCCGGGCCGATGAGGACGAGGGCGTCCTCGCCCCGGGTGACATGGCTGACCCGGCGGACCAGCGTACGGGCGACGACCCAGGGCCGGCCCGAGGAGTGGGCGACGGTCACGGTGTCGCCCGCCTCCCGGGCGGGCCCGGTGGCGTCCGGCGCGGCGGACCGCCCGGCAGCCGCTCCCGGTACGGGAAGCCGCCCGGCCGCTGCCGCTCCCGCCGCGCTGTCCGGCAGGACGACGAAGTAGTCACGCAACTGGCCGGGCATCTTCACCTTTCGGAAGTTCTCACGCGGTGCACAGGAAACGGATCGGCGGATCAGATGATCCGCCGGCTCCAGTACTCCTTGTACGAGCCGACGAAGTAGCCGGCGGTCTTCTTCGAGAAGTCGCCCTGCTGGAACATCGACGGCTTCACGTAAGCCTTCTTCTGCTGCTTCTGCGGCTTCATGACACCTTCCCTTCTGCGTGGTTGACGACCGTTATGCCCACATGGCTGCTGCATAACGGGAGTTATTGATGCGACTGGTGTTCGTCATGCGAACACCAGAGCCATCATGTCCGGCCGTTAAACCGGTACGCATGATTCCGACTTATCGCATGAAGTTGGCTGGATAGCGCGAACGGCAAGGTGCGTGACGGGCCGGTCCGGGACATCTCCGCCCGGGGCCGATCGGCCCGACGGCCGTCGTGTGCAGTCGCACACCCATCCGGTCGAGACGGCCCGGTGGACTGGACCACTGGCCGCACCCGGTCGCCGGACCGGGCAGTGAGCTGGCACGAGAGGGAACACCGGCCCCGGGAACCGGTGAACCAGCCGCGAGCGGGCCCCTGCGCGGCCCCGCGACCGCACTACCCCGGATCCCGCGGGCGCGCCACCGCCCTCGGTAGGGGTGCGCCGCAACGCACTGCCGTACGGGCGTGGCCACGGCAAGTAGTCATTCGGCCACGCCGAGGGCCCGCTCGCCCCTGTCCGCTACCCCGCGCGCAGCCGGTAGCCGCCCCAGACCGCCGTTCCCGCGCCCAGGAGCAGCGGGATCATGCCGTAGCCGACGAGCATCGAGGAGTGGGCGTACCAGCGTCCGCCGTCGAACACCTGGGTCGCGGTGATCGTTTCGGGGTCGGTCCGGCCGTCGTGGTCGGCGAAGAGGATCCTGCTGCGGCCGATCTCCGCGGGCCGGGGCACGCCGTCCACATGGGCGCGCAGGGCCTCGTGGGCCACCCGGTCGCGCTCGGCCTTGTTGGCGCGCCGCTGGGCCTCGCTCTCGCCGAAGCAGTGCCAGACGGTCCGGCCCTTCTCGGTGCGGGCGTCGTGGCAGTCGATACGGCCGAAGGTCTCCACCCGCATGCCGAGGGCGCCGGAGAGGCCCGTCCCGGTCACCACGACGAGCAGCCCCACCGCGAACAGCACGGCCCCGCCCACGACGAGCGCGACCCCCTTGAGCCGTCCTCGGCCGCCCGTTCTCCCCGCAGCGCTCACCCTCATGCCCGTCCCGCCCCCCGTGTCCGCACGATCGCGTCCTCACCCCATTGTCGCCGGACACGCCACAGGGGCGGCACCTCCGTGAAGGAGATGCCGCCCCTGTGGGACGTACCTGCGCCCGCGTCGTACGGGACGTACTCGGCGTACGCGGAACCTCGATCGGCCGGCGCGAGCCGGAACCGATCAGAAGTCCATGTCACCGCCCGGCATGCCGCCCGGAGCGGCCGCGCCGGCCTTCTCGGGCTTGTCGGCGATGACGGCCTCGGTGGTGAGGAACAGCGCGGCGATGGACGCGGCGTTCTGCAGGGCCGAGCGCGTGACCTTCGCCGGGTCGAGAATGCCCTCGGCGATCATGTCGACGTACTCGCCGGTCGCGGCGTTGAGGCCGTGACCGATCGGCAGGTTGCGGACCTTCTCCACGACGACGCCACCCTCAAGACCACCGTTGACGGCGATCTGCTTGAGCGGGGCCTCCAGCGCGAGCTTCACGGCGTTGGCGCCGGTCGCCTCGTCGCCCGTGAGGTCGAGCTTCTCGAAGACGGCCGAGGCCTGGAGCAGAGCCACGCCACCACCGGCGACGATGCCCTCCTCGACGGCGGCCTTGGCGTTGCGCACCGCGTCCTCGATGCGGTGCTTGCGCTCCTTGAGCTCCACCTCGGTGGCGGCGCCGGCCTTGATGACGGCCACGCCGCCGGCCAGCTTCGCGAGGCGCTCCTGGAGCTTCTCGCGGTCGTAGTCCGAGTCGGAGTTCTCGATCTCGGCACGGATCTGGTTGACGCGACCCTGAACCTGGTCGCTGTCACCGGCGCCGTCGACGATCGTCGTCTCGTCCTTGGTGATGACGACCTTGCGGGCGCGGCCGAGCAGGTCCAGGCCGGCGTTCTCCAGCTTGAGACCGACCTCCTCGGAGATCACGGTGCCACCGGTGAGGATGGCGATGTCCGCGAGCATGGCCTTGCGGCGGTCGCCGAAGCCCGGGGCCTTGACGGCGACGGACTTGAACGTGCCCTTGATCTTGTTGACGACCAGGGTGGAGAGCGCCTCGCCCTCGACGTCCTCGGCGATGATCAGCAGGGGCTTGCCCGACTGCATGACCTTCTCCAGCAGCGGGATCAGGTCCTTGACGCTGCCGATCTTCGAGTTGACGATCAGGATGTACGGGTCGTCGAGCGACGCCTCCATACGCTCCATGTCGGTGGCGAAGTACGCCGAGATGTAGCCCTTGTCGAAGCGCATACCCTCGGTGAGCTCCAGCTCCAGACCGAAGGTCTGGGACTCCTCGACGGTGATGACGCCTTCCTTGCCGACCTTGTCCATCGCCTCGGCGATCTTGGCGCCGATCTCGGTGTCGGCGGCGGAGATGGAGGCGGTCGAAGCGATCTGCTCCTTGGTCTCCACGTCCTTGGCCTGCTCCAGCAGAGCGGCGGAGACGGCCTCGACGGCCTTCTCGATACCGCGCTTGAGGGCCATCGGGTTGGCACCGGCGGCGACGTTGCGCAGACCCTCGCGGACGAGCGCCTGGGCGAGAACGGTGGCGGTGGTCGTACCGTCGCCGGCGACGTCGTCCGTCTTCTTGGCGACCTCCTTGACCAGCTCCGCACCGATCTTCTCGTACGGGTCCTCGAGCTCGATCTCCTTGGCGATGGAAACACCATCGTTGGTGATCGTGGGCGCGCCCCACTTCTTCTCGAGGACGACGTTACGGCCCTTGGGGCCGAGGGTGACCTTGACGGCGTCGGCGAGCTGGTTCATCCCGCGCTCGAGACCGCGCCGTGCCTCCTCGTCGAACGCGATGATCTTGGCCATGTGAAGTGGTCCTCCCGGACAGGGGTGGATTGCTCCGGACCGAGTGGCGCCCGCGACGGACGGCCTGCGCGTGCGACGGTTCCTTGCCCCGTCGCACCTGCGGGCCTCACCGGCCCGGTCCAAGTTCTGTCACTCTCACCTGGAGAGTGCTAACGCCAATGATTAGCACTCGACCCCCGAGAGTGCAAGCGCCTCTCACTGGTGCCAGCCATGCGGTCGAGGGCGCGGAGCGCGGCCGTACGCACGTCCTCGCACCCCGGGGCGCACGTACGCCCACGCACCCCGGGCGCACGCCCGTCCTCGCCCCCGGGACGCGCGTAAGGCCCGATCCCCTGATGGCGAATTCCAGGGGTCGGGCCCTACGTGCGTGAGTGGTGTCGTCGGACGACCGCGCCGAGCTCAGCCGACGGCGAGCTTGACCATGTCGGCCTGGGGCCCCTTCTGGCCCTGCGAGATCTCGAATTCAACTCGCTGACCCTCTTCGAGGGTGCGGTACCCGTCCATCTGGATCGCGCTGTAGTGGACGAAAACATCCGCACCACCGTCGACCGCGATGAAGCCGTACCCCTTCTCCGCGTTGAACCACTTGACGGTGCCCTGAGCCATGCCCAACTCCCCTATTACTGGCCCTTGCACGGGACCGCACTTCGCGGGCCCGGGTCGGAACTCACCCTCCGACAGGAGAGGGTGCGCGGCGCCGCAGCGCGTCGACCGCGGCCGAATGTATCCGCCCAACTGCCCTCTGCAACAGGTCAATCGGACGAGAATTCTGAGCACAGCGGAACACGCGAATATGCGGGTTTGCTGAGATTTACGGGCAAGTCGGGCCAGGCAAACGCCACTTATGCCGCAAGAGGTTCAGGTACTTTGGCTGCTTCTTATCGGAGCCGGGCGCATTCTCATATGCGGGCGGCACGGGCAGCGGATGGGGCTTCCCCAACTGTACCGCGCTCAACCATGCAGAATTGCCCCCTCCGCTTCTCTCGCGGAGGGGGCAACGGTCGTGCGCTGGACGGCTGTCGGATCAGCAGCCGCCGGCCACCGCGGGGATGATCGAGACGCCCGCGCCGTCGGGAGTGGCCGCGTCCAGGCCCCCCTCGAAGCGCACGTCGTCGTCGTTCACGTACACGTTCACGAAGCGGCGCAGCTTGCCCTGGTCGTCCAGGACGCGGGCGGCGATGCCCGGGTAGTCCTTCTCCAGGGACTCGATGACCTCGGAGAGCTTCGCGCCCTCCGCCGTGACCTCGGCCTGGCCGCCCGTGTACGTGCGGAGGATGGTGGGGATGCGGACCTTGACGCTCATGGTGGTGCCCTTCTTCCTTCGGTACGGGGTGGTCGTCAGGCGGTGCCGAGGCCCGCGGCGCGGAACGCCTCCAGGCTCGGCCTGATGGTGGCCGTGGCCTGCGAGGTGGCGGAGACCGCGTCGAGCGTCTTGAGGCCGTCGCCGGTGTTGACGACGACGGTGGTGAGCGCCGGGTCGATGACGCCGGCCTCGATGAGCTTCTTCGTCACGCCGAGCGTCACCCCGCCCGCCGTCTCGCCGAAGATGCCCTCGGTGCGGGCCAGCAGCTTGATCGCGTCGACGACCTGCTCGTCGGTGACGTCCTCCACCGCGCCGCCGGTGCGCCGGGCGATGTCGAGGACGTAGGGGCCGTCGGCCGGGTTGCCGATGGCCAGCGACTTGGCGATGGTGTTCGGCTTCTGGGGGCGGACGACGTCGTGCCCGCCCTTGAAGGCGGCGGAGACCGGGGAGCAGCCCTCGGCCTGGGCGCCGAAGATCTTGTACGGCTTGTCCTCGACCAGACCGAGCTTGATCAGCTCCTGGAGCCCCTTGTCGATCTTCGTGAGCTGCGAGCCGGACGCGATCGGGATGACGATCTGATCGGGCAGCCGCCAGCCGAGCTGCTCGCAGATCTCGTACGCCAGCGTCTTGGAGCCCTCGCCGTAGTACGGGCGGAGGTTGACGTTGACGAAGCCCCAGCCCTCGCCGAGCGGGTCGCCGATGAGCTCGGAGCAGAAGCGGTTGACGTCGTCGTAGTTGCCCTCGATGCCGACCAGCTCGCCGCCGTACACCGCGGCCATGACGACCTTGCCCTGCTCCAGGTCGTGCGGGATGAACACGCAGGAGCGCAGTCCGGCGCGGGCGGCGGCGGCGCCGACGGCTCCGGCCAGGTTGCCCGTGGAGGAGCAGGAGAGGGTGGTGAAACCGAAGGCGCGGGCGGCCTCGACGGCGATCGCGACGACGCGGTCCTTGAAGGAGTGCGTCGGGTTGCCGGAGTCGTCCTTCACGTACAGGCCGCCGGTGACGCCCAGCTCACGGGCGAGGTTGTCGGCCTTGACCAGCTTGGTGAAGCCGGGGTTCAGGTTGGGCTTGTCCGCGACGTCGGCGGGGACGGGCAGCAGCGGGGCATAGCGCCAGATGTTGTCCGGACCGGCCTCGATGCGCTTGCGCAGTTCCTCGGGGGAGCCGGTGGGCAGGTCGTAGGCCACTTCGAGGGGGCCGAAACAGGACGCACAGGCGAAGAGGGGGCCGAGCTCGAAACGCTCGCCGCACTCGCGGCAGGAAAGCGCCGCGGCGGGACCGAGGTCCACGGGGGCGGTGGTGGCATTACCTGCAATGGTCTGAACAGCCATGATGGCGGAGGCCCTTTCTCCTCATCTTCCTCGCGACGCATTTCGCCGCAAGACGGAATTGGCACCTTCCCCACCGTGACCTCGCGGTCGGCAGGAGGGTTGCCGGGACTTCAACGGGCCGTTCCCTCAGTCCCTCTGGATGAGCTCTATGGCGCTGGATCTTCGATCCAGGCGTTTATGTGCGCTCCGACCCCGACATGCGACGGTCATCCGCGTTGTTCAAGACTGTAACCGAAGCACCGGACCGTTGAGATAGTCGTCCGAACCGCGAGATGGATCACACACAGGGAGTGCCGACCGTGCTCGAAGAGGTGGAACGCTGGCTGACCAGGCGTTCCTGGTCGTCCGGCGACCGCCCGCTCAACCGGCTCACCGACGCCCGGGCCGCCGACCCGCGCCGTACGTCCGTGAGCGTGGTTCTGCCCGCGCTGAACGAGGAGGCCACGGTCGGGGCGATCGTGGCGGTGATCCGCCGCGAGCTGATGGAGAAGGTCCGGCTGGTCGACGAGCTCGTGGTGATCGACTCCGGCTCCACCGACGCCACCGCGGCGGTGGCCCGGGCGGCGGGCGCGCGCGTGGTCCACCGGGACGCGATCCTGCCCCGGATCCCGGCCGTGCCCGGCAAGGGCGAGGTGCTGTGGCGCTCACTCCTGGTGACCAGCGGCGAGATCGTCTGCTTCGTGGACGCCGACCTCAAGGACTTCTCGGCGGACTTCGTCTCGGGCACGGTCGGCCCGCTGCTCACCGATCCCACGGTCCAGTTCGTCAAGGCGATGTACGACCGCCCGCTCGGCGGCAGCGCAGGTCAGGGCGGCCGGGTCACTGAACTGGTGGCACGCCCGCTGCTCAATCTGCACTGGCCGCAGCTGGCCGGTTTCGTACAGCCGCTGGGCGGCGAGTACGCGGTGCGGCGGTCCCTGCTGGAGCGGCTGCCGTTCCCGGTCGGTTACGGAGTGGAGCTGGGGCTGCTCGTGGACGCGCTGCACACGGTGGGCCTGGACGCGCTGGGCCAGGTCGACGTCGGCGTACGCGTCCACCGCCACCAGGACGGTCAGGCGCTGGGCCGGATGGCGGCGGCGATCTACCGCACGGCCCAGCTGCGGCTCTCCCGGGGCCATCTGGTGCGGCCGGTGCTGACCCAGTTCGAGCGCGTCGAGGACGGTTTCGTACCGCGCACCCATGCGGTGGACACGGAGGAGCGGCCGCCGATGCGGGAGATCGCGGAGTACGCGGAGCGGTGGGCGGCGTGAGGCGTACGCGGGCGCGGTGGGCGGCGTGGTGTCGGTGACCGGTCCTCCGAGCGCGCGTTTGGCGGCTTCCGTCACGGGCTAGGTTCCGCTACATGGTCTCCGCGTACACGTCTTCCTCGAATGCCCAGGTTCTCGTCGCGTCCAACCGCGGCCCGATCACGTACACGCTCGGCGAGGACGGGACGCTCGGCGCCAAGCGCGGCGGCGGCGGTCTCGTCTCCGGGCTGAGCGCCGTCGACGACAAGCTGTGGGTCTGCGCGGCCCTCGGTGACGGGGACCGCGAGGCGGTGCGGCGCGGGATCGGCGAGCCGGGCGTACGGATGCTCGACATCGACGCCGAGGTGCACGCCGACGCGTACAACGGGATCGCGAACTCGGTGCTGTGGTTCGTCCACCACCTGCTGTACCAGACCCCTGTGGAGCCGGTCTTCGACGCGGAGTTCCGGCGGCAGTGGGCGGCGTACGAGACGTACAACCGGGCCTTCGCCGAGGCGCTGGCCCAGGAGGCGGGCCCGGGGGCGGCCGTCCTCGTGCAGGACTACCACCTGGCCCTGGTCCCCGGCATGCTCCGCGAGCTGCGCCCGGACCTGCGGATCGGCCACTTCTCGCACACCCCGTGGGCCCCGGTGGACTACTTCCGGCTGCTGCCCGACGACATCGCCGAGCAGCTGCTGCGCGGCATCCTCGGCGCGGACCGGGCCGCGTTCCTGACCCGCCGCTGGTCGGACGCGTTCATCGGCTGCTGTACGGAGATCCTCGGCGGCACGGGCCGGACCAGGATCGGGGTGCACGGGCTCGGGGCCGACGCGGACTTCCTGCGCGGCCGCTCGCACGAGGCGGACGTGGACGAGCGGATGGCGGCGCTGCGCGAGCAGGTGGGCGAGAACCGGAAGACGATCGTGCGGGTGGACCGCACGGAGCTGTCCAAGAACATCGTGCGCGGCCTGCACGCGTACCGCACGCTGCTGGAGACCCGCCCCGAGTGGCGCGAGCGCGTCGTCCACATCGCCTTCGCCTACCCCTCCCGCCAGGACCTCGCCGTCTACCGGGACTACACGGCGGCGGTCCAGTCACTGGCCACGGAGATCAACGGGGCGTACGGGACGGAGAGTTGGACGCCTGTCGTCCTCCACGTCAAGGACGACTTCGCCCGCTCGCTGGCCGCGTACCGGCTGGCGGACGTGGCCCTGGTCAACCCGATCCGCGACGGCATGAACCTGGTCGCCAAGGAGGTCCCCGTCGTCTCGGACCACGGCTGCGCGCTGGTGCTGTCGCGGGAGGCGGGGGCGTACGAGGAGCTGGGCGAGGACGCGATCGTGGTGAACCCGTACGACGTGACGGGCACGGCGGAGGCGCTGCACGAGGCGTTGACGATGAGCGGCGACGAGCGGGCGGGCCGCACGAAGCGGCTGGCGGAGGCGGCGACCGCGCTCCCGCCGCAGCGGTGGTTCCTGGACCAGCTGGAGGCGCTGCGGGAGGGGTGAGCCTCCTTTCCGCCGGACAGCCGCCGGGCCGGGGCCGCCGCCCGGTCGGGTCCACGGACGGTCCGCCGGGGCCGCCGCCCGGTCGGGTCTACAGGCGGTCCGCCAGGGCTGCCAGGAAGTCCACCACCGCGGCCGGCCCCGGTACCGACAGGTCGGCGCGTTCGGCCAGTTCGGGCACCTCGGCGCTGCCGCTGCACACCAGGAGGCCGGGGATGCCGTCCGGGCCCTCGCTGCGCAGCTTCTCCACCGCGGCGAACGCGGCGAGGTCCCCGAGGTCGTCGCCCGCGTAGATCACGGACTCCGCGTCCAGCCCCGCGACGAACCCGGCGAGCGCGACCCCCTTGTCCATGCCGGGCGGGCGCAACTCCAGCACCAGCCGCCCCGGTTCGACGATCAGCCCGTGCTGGGCGGCCAGCTCGCCGAGGGGCCCGCGCAGCGACTCGAAGGCCGCCTGCGGATCCTGGGCCCGCCGGGTGTGGACGGCGAGCGCCTGCCCCTTCTCCTCGATCCAGGTGCCGTTCCAGGCCCCGACGTCGTGGAGTACGCCCGGGAGTTCGGCGCGCACCGCCGCGACGCCCGGATGCGGGGCGGGGGCGCGGACCGTACCGGTCACGGCGTCCCAGCGCTCGGCCCCGTAATGTCCGAGCACGACGAGGTGCTCCAGACCGGGGACGCCCGCGAAGCCGCCGTAGCGCACGGCGACGCCCGCCGGGCGGCCGGTGATCACGGCGATGGCGGCGACCTTCGGCGCGAGCGCGGCGAGCGCATCGACGGTGCCGGGGTGGGCGCGGGCCTGCTCGGGGTCCGGGACGATGTCGGCGAGGGTGCCGTCGAAGTCGAGCGCGACGACCGCGCGGTCGGGCCGGGCGAGAACGGCGTCGAGCCCCTCGCGGCCGGCCGGGGTGGTCGGATTCGGAAGACGTTCCGGGTGACTGCCCATGGGGCGAGCCTAAGCCCTGGACGGAGGGAGCACGAGCGTGCTCGCCCCGGCCCCGTGGACGCACACGCACCCCGCCACCCCGGCTTGACAGTCATTCCCTCACGACTCCATGATTCCATTAATTGATTCATGGAATCACGATCACGGATCACGGAACCGAGGTGAGGCGCGTGGCAGACACGAGCACCCCGAACGCGACGTCCGGCAACTGGGCACTGGAGGCCCGCGGCCTGGGCAAGCGCTACCGGCGCGGCTGGGCGCTGCGTGACTGCTCCTTCCGGATTCCGGCCGGCCGCATCTGCGGTCTGGTCGGCCCGAACGGGGCCGGCAAGAGCACCCTGCTCGGGCTGGCGACCCGCCAGGTGCAGCCGACCACCGGCGAGCTGCGCGTCTTCGGCGTACCGGTCGACGACCCCGCCGTGCTGCCCCAGGTCGCGTTCCTCGGCCAGGACAAGCCGCTGTTCAAGCGGTTCACCGTGGCCGAGACGCTGCGCATGGGCGCCGAGCTGAACCCCGGCTGGGACGCGGCCGCGGCGGAGCGGATCGTCCGCGCGGGCAACGTCCCGGGGGACGCGAAGGTGGGCACGCTCTCCGGCGGCCAGCGCACCCGGGTGGCCTTCGCGCTCGCCTTCGGCAAGCGGCCCGACCTGCTCCTCCTGGACGAGCCGATGTCGGACCTCGACCCGCTGGCCCGGGACGAGATGAGCACCCTGCTGATGGCGGAGGCCGTCGAGCGCGGCACCACGGTGGTGATGTCCTCGCACCTGCTGACCGAGCTGGAGGACATGTGCGACTACCTGCTGGTGGTCTCCGAGGGCCGGATCCGCATGGCCGGTGACGCCGACGCGCTCGTACCGGCGCACACCCTGGTCACCGGGGTGTCCCGGGACGGCTCGCTGCCGCCCGAGCTGGCCGGCCACACCGTCGTCGAATCCCGCGTCCAGGGGCGGCAGTTCCAGGCGATGATCCGCCCCGGAGGCCCGCTCCCGGCCGACTGGGAGCGGGCCGAACCCTCGCTGGAGGAAGTCCTCCTCGCCCATCTCCGCTCCCCCGACGCGCCCTCGCTCTACACCCAGGGCGCCCGCGTCGACGCCGAAGGGACCCAGGCAGCATGAGCAGCACCACCACCCTCACCGAGAAGCCCGGGGAGCCCGGGAAGCCCTCCGAACTCGGCTCCGGACGCCGTCTGTTGCGCGGCCTCCCCTGGCTCGTCGTCCGCCAGCACCGGATCGCGCTGGCCTGCGTCCTCGGCCTCACGCTGTTCACCGCCCTCTGGATCGCGTACGAGCGCCATGAGCTGGTGCAGCTGCTCGACGCCAGGGGCTGGCCGGAGAAGGACCCCGGCCGGCCGATGGAGAACAACCGCGGCTACGAGTACATCACCAACGTCATCAACAGCCTGCCGCTGATCCTCGCCGTCTTCGTCGGCGCCCCGCTGATCGCGGGCGACCAGGAGAGCGGCACCGCACAGCTCGTCACCACCCAGTCCGTGACCCGCCGCCAGTGGCTGATCACCAAGCTGGGCCTGGCCTACGGCCTCGCGCTGATCTCCGGCCTGGCGCTCTCGGCGCTGTTCACCTGGTGGTGGAAGCCGCACCGCTCGCTCTTCCTCAGCGAGTGGATCGACGGCGTCATCTTCGACAACACCGGCCCCGTCCTCCCCGCCTTCCTCCTCTTCCTCACCGCGGCCGGCGTCACCATCGGCGCCCTGGTCCGCCGGATGCTCCCGGCCATGGTGGGCACGTTCCTGTTCACCTCGGTCACCACCGTGTTCGTCTGGGACGAGATCCGCGTACGGCTCGGCTCGCCGCATATGTTCACGTACCCGAAGGACACCGAACTCCCGGCCCGCTTCCACGACGTGCACGAGCTGGACCGCTGGGTCGGCAGCGCGGACGGCACGCTGTACGGCTGGGGCACCTGCGCCGAGGCGACCGACGAGGCGCAGAACGCGTGCATCGAGGAGCACGGCATCGTCAACGACGTGATCGAGTACCTCGACTACGGACAGATGGCGACGATGCAGTGGACCGCGGCGGGCATCCTGCTCGCGGGAACGGTCGTGCTCACGGCGTTCACCCTCTGGTGGACCTCGCGCCGCCCGCTGTGACCACGCGTCCCTCCCCTACGTAAAGTGTCGGCAATCGAGCGGAAGGTGAAGTCCGTGGTCGTGTTCCGCATCGACCGCCGCAGTGGAGTGGCGACCTACCTCCAGATCGTCAGGCAGGTCGAGCAGGCGCTGCGCATGGGCGCGCTGGAGGAGGGCGACCGGCTGCCCACCGCGGCCCAGGTCGCCGCGACCACCAAGGTCAACCCCAACACGACCCTCAAGGCCTACCGCGAACTGGAGCGCATGGGCCTCGCCGAGGTGCGCCAGGGAGCGGGCACGTTCATCACCCGCACCCTCGCCCAGCCCCAGTCCGGCCCCGGCTCACCGCTGCGCGCCGCCCTCGCCGACTGGCTGGACCGGGCCCGCGCCGAGGGGCTCACCGGGCAGGACGTCACGGCGCTGTTCCACTCGGCGTTCGAGAGCGCGTATCCGGGTGAGGCACCCGGGTGAGGCGAACGGGGGTAGCCGAACAGGGGCCCGGG
Source organism: Streptomyces sindenensis (assembly GCF_014649035.1). GTDB lineage: Bacteria > Actinomycetota > Actinomycetes > Streptomycetales > Streptomycetaceae > Streptomyces > Streptomyces sindenensis. The sequence goes on along the minus strand of NZ_BMSG01000038.1, from coordinate 3,251 downwards.
ACCGGTCGAGCCGCCCCGGGCCCCTGTCACCGAGGCGTCAGCAGGGGATGAGGCCCTCGAACCGGCCGGCCTTCCACACCGGTTCGCTGGTCGTGACCGTCGCGCCCGGCGCGATGGTGTGACACTTGTCAGGAACGTACGGTGCGCCGTTGAAGGAGTACTGGACATTCACCTGCTGAGTGGTGGAGCAGTGGTTGGTGATGGTGACGTGGATGCCGAGCAGCGGCGTCCAGTCGGCCTCCACGCAGCTCGGCACGGAGTGAACTTCCTCGGCCTGGGCGACGCCCTGCGCGCCCGCGAGCAGCCCGAGCGCGGCCACACCGGAAGCCAATGCATGAACCAGCTTCATTGCCTACCTCCCTTGGTTGGAGAGGCGATTGAAGGCAGGACCGGCATGAGCTCTCAACGCCGTATCAACTTTTTGAGACCCCGATCCGCTCGCGGCCACCGGACACGACGACATCAGGACCTTCCGGATACATCCTCCTCGGGGGAATTGACGCGCATAGACCGTGATTCGGCGAAATGAATATAGAGAAGGCATAGGGGCCTGCCCCATCGTGGACAACGGCCGTTCCAGGCCGACGCATGAGCAGGAGGGGAACATGGACAATCAGAGGACCACGGCCATGCAACAGCTGAACGTCGACGAGCTCCAGGGACCCACACTGAGCGGCGATATGGGTCTGCGCTGGGCCAATCTGCTGGCCATGTACATCGAGGCCGTCGACAACGGCACGCTCGCCACGCTGGAGGACGACATAGCCGTGATGGCCGCGAGCCTCGACGGGGGGCACGCGGGCGGCTGCGGCTGACACCGGGCGTACCGTCACCCCTGGTGGGGCTGCTCGCGGACGAGCAGCGCCACCAGGGGAGGAAACCGGTGGACCGACCGGCCGCCGTCCGCCGGAACGGCCTCCAGCAGCCAGGCCCCGACCAGCGCGTCCAGCAGGACCTGGGCCCGCCGTCGTGAAACGCCCAGGCGGGCCGCGGCCTCGGCCGTGGTGAAGGGGGCGGCGTCCCCGCGCGACAGGGCGCGGAAGGCGTCACGCGACGGTGGGTCGAGCTCCATGACGCTGGTACGGAGCCTGGCCCGGACATCCAGGCTTCCCTCGCACAACAGGTCCAGCCGGCTCTCCTCGCACGTCAGCCTGTCGACGAGATCGGCCACCCGCCAGTCCGGGTGGTTCCTCAGCCGGTCGGCGCAGACCCGCAGAGCCAGCGGCAGTCCGTCGCAGAGCTCCACGACCCGGCCGACCGGCCCGGGTTCGTCCGCCACACGCCGCTCCCCGACGACCCCCGCCAGCAGAGCCCGGGCCGCGGGCCCGTCCAGACGTCCGAGCCGCACCGCGTGGATCCCCTCCAGAGAAGGCATCGGGCAGCGGCTGGTGACCACGGCGTGGCTGCTGTCGCCGCTGGGCAGCAGCGGACGCACCTGCCAGTCGGCCGAGGCGTTGTCCAGCACGACGAGCACACGGCGCTGGGCGAGGAGGCTGCGGTAGAGCTGGACGCGTTCGTCGAGGGTCGCGGGCAGCTCGTGGCGGCCGGGGAGCAGCGCCCGCAGAAAGCCGCCGAGCACGTCCACGGGGTCCTTCGGCCCGCCGTCCTGTTCACGCAGGTCGATGTAGAGCTGTCCCTGCGAGAAGTCCGACCGGCAGGCGTAGCCGGCGTGGATGGCGAGGGCCGACTTGCCGATGCCCGCCGCCCCGGTCAGCATGACGCCTCGTCTGCCGTCCCGTTGTCCGCGCAGCGTCGCCAGCGTCTCGGCGAGCTCGTCCGTCCGTCCCGTGAAGTCCCCGACGTCCATGGGCAGCATGGCGGGCACGAGTCCGCCCCAGAGGTCGTCCGTCACCACCGCGTCGCCGGCCGGAGGCGGCTCCTCCGCCTCCGGGGCGTGCACCGCCACCGATGCGCGGGAGACGGGCTCCGGGAGGTTCTCCAGCAGGACGGCCCGGTGAATGTCGCGCAGGACCGCGCCGGGGTCGATGCCCAGCTCGCCCTTGAGCAGGCGGCGCCCCTCCTCGTACACGCGCAGCGCGTCGGCCGGCCGGCCGACGCGGTACAGGGCCGTCATCAACTGGCCCCGCAGGGACTCGCGTACGGGATGTTCGGCGACCAGTCCCACCAGTTCGGTCAGGACGCAGGCGTGGCGGCCCATCGCCAGGTCCGCCTCGATGCGGTCCTCCTGGACGGACAGGCGGCTCTCCTCCAGGCGCGGCAGTTCGGCGACCGCCAGGGACTCCGTCACATCCGCAAGGGCCGGTCCGCGCCACAGGGCCAGCGCGGACGCCAGCTGGCCGGCCGCCGTCGCGTACCGGCCCTCCCGCAGGCTCTGCCGCCCGCGTTCGGCGGCGCGCTGGAAGTGGTTCAGGTCGAATCCGGCCGCCCCGATGTCCAGGCGGTAGCCGCGCAGTCCGCGCAGCACGTCGAGCCCCGGCTCACAGCTCCGGCGCAGCCGCGAGATGTAGGTGTAGAGCTGCGCCGCCATGGTCGCGGGCGGCAACGGGCCCCACAGCAGCTCGCTGAGGGACGCGTCCGAGACGACGCGGCCGCGGGAGAGGAGCAGCGCCACGAGCACCGTGCGGAGTTTGGGGGCCGTCAGCGGGACCGGCACGCCGTCGACCAGCAACTCGGTCGGTCCGAGGATCCGGAATTCGACGCGCCGTTCCTCGTACTGTCTGCCGCTCATTCAGCGGTGTGCCTTCCAGGATCGGAAGGAACAGCCCGCCGGCATCCCCGGCCGCCAGGCCGCGCCGACGGGGGGCCGCTCCGGTGGCGCTTCACCCCGTCTGGACGCGAGGGTGACCAGCATGACGGTCACCGCCGCCAGTTCCTCGGGGGTGGGGTTGCCCCGGAGCACCCGTACGAGGTCGGTGGAGCCCGCTTCGGGCATGGTCGTGGTCACGTCGGCGGGTTCCCATGCTTGCGGGCGGGGAGGTCGGCATGTTTGACGCGGAGCATCGCGAGTCCGGCGATCAGCGTGGAGCGGGTGTCGGCGGGGTCGATCACGTCGTCGACGAGGCCGCGCTCGGCCGCGTAGTAGGGGTGCATCAGCTCCGCCTTGTACTCCTTGACGAGTTGCTCACGCGTGACGTCGGGTTGGTCGGATTCGGCGATCTGGCGGCGGAAGACGACGTTGGCCGCGCCTTCGGCGCCCATCACCGCGATCTCGTTGGTGGGCCAGGCGTACGTGAGGTCGGCCCCGATGGACTGGGAGTCCATGACGATGTAGGCGCCTCCGTAGGCCTTGC
>NZ_BMSG01000037.1 GCF_014649035.1 Streptomyces sindenensis | reverse complement strand
CCCGTCGTACCCTCGGCTACTGGCTCGGCAACGGCGCCGGACCCACCGCCGCCTTCACCGCGGCCGTCGCCGTCCTCATCATCGCCTGCCCCTGCGCCCTCGGCCTCGCCACCCCCACCGCCCTCATGGTCGGCACCGGACGCGGCGCCCAACTCGGCATCCTCATCAAGGGCCCCGAAGTACTGGAGACCACCCGCCGCGCCGACACCATCGTCCTCGACAAGACCGGCACCGTCACCACCGGCCGCATGACCCTCCAGACCACCCACACCACCGACACCACCACCAAAACCGAAGTCCTGCGCCTCGCAGGCGCCCTGGAGAACGCCTCCGAACACCCCATCGCCCAAGCCGTCGCCACCGCCGCCACCGACACCACCGGCCCCCTCCCCACCCCCGAGAACTTCACCAACATCCCCGGCCTCGGCGTCCAGGGCACCGTCGAGGGCCACACCGTCCTCGTCGGGCGGCCCCGCCTCATCGCCGACGCGGAGATTCCGCTGCCTCCCGCGCTGTCCCGGGCGCTGGAGGAGGACGAGGCGCAGGGGCGTACGGCGGTCGTCGTGGCCTGGGACGGGGAGGCCCGGGGCGTGTTCGGGGTGGCGGACGCGGTCAAGGAGAGCAGCGCGGCCGCCGTGGCCGAGCTGCGCGCCCTCGGGCTGGAGCCCATCCTGCTGACCGGCGACAACCGGGCCGTGGCGGAGGCCGTGGGGCGGGAGGTGGGCATCGACCAGGTCCACGCGGAGGTCCTCCCCGAGGACAAGGTGGACGTCATCAAGCGCCTTCAGGCCGAGGGCCGGGTCGTCGCCATGGTCGGCGACGGGGTCAACGACGCGGCCGCGCTGGCGACGGCATCCCTGGGGCTGGCGATGGGCACTGGGACGGATGCGGCGATCGAGGCGAGCGACCTCACACTGGTTCGTGGAGATCTCAAGGTGACGGCTGACGCAATCCGTCTTTCCAGGCGTACGCTGGCCACCATCAGGGGCAACCTCTTCTGGGCCTTCGGGTACAACGTCGCGGCCTTGCCCCTGGCTGCAAGTGGCCTGCTCAACCCTATGATCGCGGGAGCCGCCATGGCGTTTTCGTCCGTGTTCGTCGTCACGAACAGCCTCCGGTTGCGTGCCTTCACGTAACTTCCACAAAGAGATTTAGATCACACCGATTTCAGGGTAACCATCCGGTGGGTTCGCGAGTCTTAGAGTGCGATTGCCAAGGATGTCTTGGGGGACGTCCGACGGAGTGTCTTGGGGGACGCTCCTGATGGCATGCGTTGGCCGGGGCACGTGCACCGGGGAGCTTTGAGCGGCCCTCCCGTGCGTACGTACCCCGGCAGATCGCGGCACAACAGAACAACGGGAGCTTCGGCTCCTTGCAGACGCCCGGCCGGATCCCGTGGGGGGAATCCGCTCCGGGATATGGGAAGCGCCCCGACCGTCGACCCGTGGGGGGATCGGCGGCGGGGCGCTTCTCCCTTTCCGAGGGCCTGGCACCAGCCTCAGGGGCCCGCCACCAGGCGTTGCGCGGCCTCGACGAAGGCCCGGGGGCCCGGCAGCGCCGACAAGCCCCCGGAAACGCCGAATCGCCCCGGACACCGCGCTCTGTGCGAAGCGCGGTACGCGGGGCGAAGGCAGTCGGCCGAAGAGGCCGGGCACTACGGGGCGGACACGAGGTCCGGGCCGGGGACCGGGTCAGCGGCCCTCGACCGGGACGAAGTCGCGCAGGACCTCGCCGGTGTAGATCTGGCGCGGGCGGCCGATGCGGGAACCCGGCTCCTTGATCATCTCGTGCCACTGGGCGATCCAGCCGGGCAGCCGGCCGAGCGCGAACAGCACGGTGAACATCTCGGTCGGGAAGCCCATGGCCCGGTAGATCAGACCGGTGTAGAAGTCCACGTTGGGGTAGAGGTTGCGCGAGACGAAGTAGTCGTCGGAGAGCGCGTGCTCCTCCAGCTTGAGCGCGATGTCGAGCAGCTCGTCGGACTTGCCGAGCGCGGACAGCACGTCGTGCGCGGCGGCCTTGATGATCTTGGCGCGCGGGTCGAAGGACTTGTACACCCGGTGGCCGAAGCCCATCAGGCGGACGCCGTCCTCCTTGTTCTTCACCTTGCGGATGAAGGAGTCGACGTCGCCGCCGTTGGCCTGGATGCCTTCCAGCATCTCCAGCACCGACTGGTTGGCGCCGCCGTGCAGCGGGCCCCACAGCGCCGAGATGCCGGCGGAGATCGAGGCGAACATGTTCGCCTGCGAGGAGCCGACCAGGCGCACGGTGGAGGTCGAACAGTTCTGCTCGTGGTCCGCGTGCAGGATGAGCAGCTTGTCCAGCGCCGAGACGACGACCGGGTCCAGCTCGTACTCCTGGGCGGGGACCGAGAAGGTCATGCGCAGGAAGTTCTCGACGTACCCGAGGTCGTTGCGCGGGTAGACGAAGGGGTGGCCGATCGACTTCTTGTAGGCGTACGCCGCGATCGTCGGGAGCTTCGCCAGCAGGCGGATCGTCGACAGGTGGCGCTGCTGCTCGTCGAACGGGTTGTGGCTGTCCTGGTAGAACGTGGACAGCGCGCTGACGACCGAGGACAGCATGGCCATCGGGTGGGCGTCGCGCGGGAAGCCGTCGAAGAACCGCTTGACGTCCTCGTGCAGCAGCGTGTGCTGGGTGATCTCGTTCTTGAACGCCGCCAGCTCGTCGACCTTGGGGAGGTCGCCGTTGATCAGCGTGTACGCGACCTCGAGGAACGACGAGCGCTCGGCGAGCTGCTCGATCGGGTATCCGCGGTAGCGCAGGATGCCCTGCTCGCCGTCGAGGTACGTGATGGCGGATTTATAGGCGGCGGTGTTGCCGTATCCGCTGTCCAGCGTCACCAGGCCGGTATTGGCCCGGAGCTTCCCGATGTCGAAGCCCTTGTCGCCGACGGTGCTGTCGATCACCGGGTAGGTGTACTCGTCATCGCCGTACCGCAGTACTACAGCGTTGTTGGTGTGCTCGCTCACGTCATCCCTCACCGACGTAGTGCCTCTTCTTCGAGGTGCCCTGACTGTCTTCCACCCTCCCCCATTCGGCTCAGGAGAGTGCACTCGGGGTCGTCCATTGGACCTACTGGCGGCACTGAGTGCCGCCAACTTACTCATCCTGCCCCCTTGACTGCGGTTCCGGAAGACCTCCGTGATGTTTCCCACCGATTTGATCGATCATTTTTGTGCAGGGGTCAAGAGAAGTCTTCGCCGGAGCCGCCCCGGAGCCGGAAATCCAGTGCCGTACAGCGTCTGCCTGCGGAAACCGTGCGGACCGCCTGGCCGATCGCCTTACGGGACCCGACGAGGACGACGAGCTTCTTGGCACGGGTGACGGCGGTGTAGAGCAGGTTGCGCTGGAGCATCATCCAGGCGCTGGTGGTGACGGGGATGACGACGGCCGGATACTCGCTGCCCTGGGAACGGTGGATCGTCATGGCGTACGCGTGGGCCAGCTCGTCCAGCTCGTCGAAGTCGTAGCCGATCTCCTCGTCCTCGTCGGTGCGGACGGTGAGCTTCTGCTCGTCCGCATCGAGGCCGGTGACGACGCCGACGGTGCCGTTGAAGACGCCGTTCTCGCCCTTGTCGTAGTTGTTGCGGATCTGGGTGACCTTGTCGCCCACCCGGAAGACCCGGCCGCCGAACCGCTTCTCGGGGAGGTCGGGGCGGCCCGGCGTGATGGCCTGCTGGAGCAGCCCGTTCAGATGGCCCGCACCGGCCGGGCCCCGGTGCATCGGGGCGAGGACCTGCACGTCACGGCGGGCGTCGAGGCCGAACTTGGCCGGAATGCGGCGGGCCGCGACATCGACGGCGAGCCTGCCCGCGTCCTCCGTCTCGTCCTCCACGAAGAGGAAGAAGTCGCTCAGCCCCTCGGTGAGGGGTGGCTGTCCGGCGTTGATGCGGTGCGCGTTGGTGACCACGCCGGACTGCTGGGCCTGGCGGAAGATCCGGGTGAGCCGGACGGCGGGGACCGGACCGCCCTCCGCGAGCAGGTCGCTCAGCACCTCCCCCGCGCCGACCGAGGGCAGCTGGTCCACATCGCCCACCAGGAGGAGGTGGGCACCGGGTGCCACCGCCTTCACGAGCTTGTTGGCGAGCAGCAGATCGAGCATCGACGCCTCGTCGACGACGACCAGATCGGCGTCCAGCGGGCGGTCCCGGTCGTACGCCGCGTCCCCGCCCGGCTTCAGCTCCAGCAGCCGGTGCACGGTGGAGGCCTCGGCCCCGGTCAGTTCGGAGAGGCGTTTGGCGGCGCGCCCGGTGGGGGCGGCGAGCACCACCTTGGCCTTCTTCGCGCGGGCCAGCTCGACGATCGACCGGACGGTGAACGACTTCCCGCAGCCGGGGCCGCCGGTCAGAACGGCCACCTTGCGGGTGAGCGCGAGGCGTACGGCCTGCTCCTGCTCGGGCGCCAGCGAGGCCCCCGTACGCGTCGCGAGCCAGGCCAGCGCCTTGCCCCAGTCCACGTCCTGAAAGGCCGGCATCCGGTCCTCCTCCGTCCGCAGCAGCCGCCGCACCTGCCCGGCGAGGGACAGCTCGGCCCGGTGGAAGGGGACGAGATAGACGGCCGTGACCGGCTCGCCGCCCTCGGGGGACGGCACCTTCTCCCGTACGACGCCCTCCGGATCGGCGGCCAGCTCGGCCAGGCACTCGATGACCAGCCCGGTGTCGACCTGGAGCAGCTTGACGCCGTCCGCGATGAGCCGTTCCTCGGGGAGGTAGCAGTGCCCCTGGTCGGAGGACTGGGACAGGGCGTACTGGAGCCCGGCCTTGACCCGCTCGGGGCTGTCGTGCGGGATGCCGACGGCCTGGGCGATCCTGTCGGCGGTGAGGAAGCCGATGCCCCAGACGTCGGCGGCCAGCCGGTAGGGCTGGTTCTTCACGACGGAGATCGAGGCGTCCTCGTACTTCTTGTAGATGCGGACGGCGATGGAGGTGGAGACGCCGACGCCCTGGAGGAAGACCATGACCTCCTTGATCGCCTTCTGTTCCTCCCAGGCCGCCGCGATCATCTTCGTGCGCTTGGGGCCGAGGCCGGGGACCTCGACGAGCCGCTTCGGTTCCTGCTCGATGATGTCGAGGGTGTCGACGCCGAAATGAGTGGTGATCCGGTCGGCCATCACCGGCCCGATGCCCTTGATCAGCCCGGAGCCGAGATAGCGGCGGATGCCCTGGATGGTGGCGGGCAGCACGGTGGTGTAGTTCTCCACGGTGAACTGCTTGCCGTACTGCGCGTGCGAGCCCCAACGGCCCTCCATCCGCAGGGACTCGCCGACCTGCGCGCCGAGCAGCGCACCGACCACGGTGAGGAGGTCGCCGGCTCCTCGCCCGGTGTCGACGCGGGCGACCGTGTACCCGTTCTCCTCGTTGGCGTAGGTGATCCGCTCCAGGACCCCTTCGAGGACGGCCATGTTGGACATGACCCGACGCTACCCGGTCCGACTGACAGGCCGGTTCACGGGCGGAACTCCCGTCGGAGGCCGTAGGAGGGTTCTCGGAGGCCGCAGAAGGGGACGGGGATCCGGGTCCGCCCTCAGCCCGCGTTCCGGCGCTGGTTGGCGGTGAAGCGCGCCTTCTTCTGGCGGTTGCCGCAGGTGTTCATGTCGCACCACCTGCGCGTACGGCTCCGGCTGGTGTCGAAGAAGGCGGCCCGGCAGGTCGGCGAGGCGCACAGGGCCAGCTTTCCGTCCCGTTCGCCCGAGATGACGTCGACCGCGTCGGCGGCGATCACGCCGAGGGCGTCCTCCACGGAGGAGGAGCCGAGCCACCATCGCCGCTCCCCCTCGGGCGTCAGGATCGCCGCGGCCCGCCCCTCGACGCTGCGGTCGCCGATGACCTGGACCGCGGCGGCGGGAAGAGCGTCCCGAAGCGCGGCGGCTGTCGCGGCCGCGTGGATCGACTCCCTCAACTCCCGTGCCAGATCCAGCTGTTCAGGCGTGCAGGAGTCCACGGAGAGGCCGTACACCGCCAGCCAGTCGATGAGCCGCCGCGGAACGGGGATGCGCTCCACGGCGTCACCGAAGCGCTCCGACAGGGTCCCCGTGAAGCTCGTCGACAGCACGTTGCCGAGGCGGAAATCAGGAAATCCAGCACGCATGGAACCACCTTAGCCGGTTGCGGGGCCGCCCGGAGAGCTGCTAGAACCGTCTTAGCCGGTTCATACGGAGTCGGCTTCGGCGCCCGTGACCGCCAGGAGGCCCCATGCCCCGCCCGTCCAGCGACGCACACGCGACCAGCGACGCACACGCGACCAGCGACGCAGACGCGACCGACGACGTCCACGTCCACGCCTACGCGACCCGTGCGACCGACGCCGACCTCGACGATCTGCGGGCGCGCCTGACCGCGGCGCGGCTGCCGGAGGCCGAGACGGTCCGGGGCGCTCCGCCCGGCCCCCGCCGATGGGGCCAGGGCGTTCCGCTGGCCGACCTCGCCGAGGTCGTGGAGTACTGGCGTACCGGGTACGACTGGCGGGCGTTCGAGGAGCGGCTGAACCGCATGGGCCAGTTCCGTACGACGATCGACGGGCTGGGCATCCACTTTCTGCACCGCCGGTCCGCGCGCGCGAACGCCGTCCCCCTGCTCCTGACCCACGGCTGGCCGGGCAGCATCGTCGAATTCCTGCACGTCATGGACGAGTTGGCCGATCCGCAGGACGCGGAGGCGCCGGCGTTCCATGTCGTGGTCCCGTCGCTGCCGGGCTTCGGCTTCAGCGAGAAGCCGGCCACCACCGGGTGGGGCACCGAGAGGATCGCGGCCGCGTGGGTGGAGCTGATGGGAAGGCTCGGATACGTCCGGTTCCTGGCCCACGGCGGCGACTGGGGCGGCAACATCACCACGGTGCTGGGCGGCAGGTTCCCGGACCGGGTGATCGGCGTCCACTCCACGTTCGCGGAGGCTCCGCCCGGTCTGACGACCAACGGGCTGACGGAGACCGAGCGCGGGTGGACCGAGGGGACCCACCGTTTCTGGCGCCACCGCGCGGCGTACGCGAAGCAGCAGGCGACCCGCCCGCAGACCATCGGCTACGCGCTCGTCGACTCGCCGGTCGGGCTGCTCGCCTGGATCCTCGACAAGTTCGCCGAGTGGTCGGACACCGAGGACAGCCCGTTCGAGACGGTCTCCCGGGACCGCTTCCTCGACAACGTCACCCTGTACTGGCTGACGCGAACGGGGGCGTCGGCGGCCCGCATCTACTACGAGAGCCACAACTCGCTGGACCCCGCGCTCCGGGTCGACGTCCCGTCGGCGATCACCATGTATCCCCGGGACATCGAGAAGACTCCGCGCCCCTGGGCCCAGGAGCGGTACCGGAGCATCGTCCGGTGGCGGTCGCCCGAGGCCGGGGGCCACTTCCCGTCACTGGAGATGCCCGGCTTCTTCGTCGCCGATCTGCGGGAGGGCCTCGCGGCGGTGCTGGCCGCCCGCGGGGTCACATGAGCCGGCGCTCCCCGGTCTCCTCATCGAGACCGCCGACGTTGATCGGCTGGAGGACGACGGTGATCGCGCCGGCCGTGAAGTGCCGCACCGGGCCACCGGTGTTCCGCCCGTGGAAACTGTTCGGCAGCGCCTGCCCGTTGGTCGGGTCCGAGCCCGCCGTATACATGTCGATGATGCCCTCGTGCCCCTGACGGGCCTGGGCGTCGTCGCTGCCCGCGGCCTGTTCCACCGTGATGCGGTCGTCGCCGTCCACCGCGACCACGGCCGCCACATGGTAGGGCCAGCCGCTGGCGTTGGCGGGCCGCGCGTACCTCCCTCGCCACGCGGTCTCCACGATGGCGTACGCCTGGCCGGCTCCGGGCCGTTCGTCGCCGTCCGTACGGTCGCCCCGGGCCGCCGCGTAGGCCCGGGCGCCCTCCACGTTCTCCCGGTGGCCCAGGCCGAACCGGGCGCCGCCCTCGGCGAACTCGCTGGCGTCCTGCCCCAGAGCCAGCCGCTGCTGGTGCATGATCTCCTCGGCCGTGTGGGCACAGTCCGCGAGGAAGGCCGACTCCGGCTCGTACTCCGCGTACGTACGGCCCCCGATGTCACCGCGCTGCCCGGTCGGCACGCAGTACCGGGGGGCCGGAGCGCCCTCCGCGACCCAGATGACGGTGGTGTCCTCCCCCGGCGTGAGCGGCATGAGGTAGAGGCCGTTCGCCGAGAGCCGTACGTTCCCCAGCTCGGCGGTGTCGCCCTCGGAGAAGCGCTGGAGGGCCGTCGCACCGGGGCCGCGCGCCGCGTGCCGTGTGCCGTGATCGCTCCGGTCGCTCGGGGCGCCTTCGGCGCTCTGCTCGGGCGTCCGCCTCATCACCCGGACCGCGTTGGCCTCGGCCTCGCGCTCGAAGCGGTCGCCGGGGTCGGAGACGCTCAGCCCGGACCCGTTGTCCGTACCGGCCACGGGGCCCTGACGCTGCTGGATGACGTGCGTCAGCTCATGGGCGAGCGTGTGCTTGTCGCCTCCGCCGTCACCGATGACGACGTGGCTGCCGGAGGTGTAGGCACGGGCCCCCACCTCGGCGGCGGAGGCGCGGGCCGCGGAGTCGGTGTGCAGCCGGACGTCGGAGAAGTCGGAGCCGAGCCGGGACTCCATCTCCTCACGCAGCGGTGCGTCCATCGGTCTGCCCGGGGCACGCAGCACGTCGTGCACGGCCGAGCGCTGCACCGGCTCCGCGGCGGGCTCCTGGTGGCCGCAGTCGGGTCCGTGCCGGTGCCGGTCGCGCTGGAGCATGCGGAGGACGGCGGCGTTGCCGGTGGTGCGCTGAAGAGCGAGAAGCGCGTCGGGCGCCCGGCCGCTCGGGGCCGCCGCCTCCCCCGGCCGCTCGGCGGCACCCCTGGTGGGGCGCTGCGGCTCCTTCTCGTTCTCTTTCGGCTCGTGCGCGCGCATGGGCTTCCGCTCGTAGGACTCGTTCGACAGGACTGTGTTCTTCCTGCCTACCCGGTACGGCGGTTCCCGGTAAGGGCTGTTCGGGACACGGTGCGGTGGCCCGCGGGGGCAACGCGCCCGCCCGGTGGGCCCCGGAGCGGCCGCTCACGGACGGTTTTCGCCTGGCCTGCCCTCCTTCTCGCGCGGTTCGGGGGCTTTCCCCCTCGCCCGTCCACGGCGGCGGCCGCATCGCGCAGCCGCCCCGCCGCTCAGCCCATGCCCGGCTCACCTCATGCCCGGCTCAGCCCATGCGCGGCTCAGCCCATGCCCGGCTCAGCCCATGCTCGCCGCGACCTCGCTCCGGAGCTGCGGCAGCTTGTCGTGCAGGACGCCCGGGCAGAGGGTGTCGCCGAAGTCCTTGTGTCCGTACAGGCGGCTGGGCGCGATGCCGTACTGGTCGCAGACGTACGCGCAGAGCGCCACCAGGACCTCCCACTGGGCCCGGGGCGGCTGTGCGCCGTCGTGGTACGCGCCCTCGTTGGCGATGCCGATGGCCTGGCCGTTCTGGCCGGACGTATGGGCGCCGAGGACGAAGTCGGTGCCGCCGCGCAGAGCACTGAGGCTGCGGTGGCGGCCCTCGGTGATCCAGCCGCCCCGGCTGACGAGGAAGTGGTAACCGGTGTCGGTCCACCCGTTCTTGTCCATGTGGAGGTCCTGGACCCAGTGGGCGTGGCGGTGGGCCTGGGCGCGGGAGACGTCGGAGGTGTTGGCGCTGACCGTGTGATGCACGATGATCTTCGTCGGCCGCTGCCCGACCAGGCTCACCGGGGTCCGCGGCGGGCGGGCCTGCCACTGCCCCGTGCCGTCGATGTCCGGTTCGACGACGTCGGCGCCGAGGGCGTGGGCCGTGCCCGGTAAGGCGGCTGCGGCCAGGCCGCCGGCACCGGCGAGGAGGATGTGGCGGCGGGACGGCTGCGGAAGGTGCACGGCGGGCTCCTGGTGTGAAGGGGTGGGCGCACGGTGGGGGTGCGGCCGGGTGAACCGCCGACGGGCTCACCCGGCCGCCGCGAGGGCCGAAAGGCTACGCCGTGTTGTTGGCGAGGGCCTGGAGCCGCGCGAAGCTGCCGTTGAACTTGTTGCGGTCCACGTCGCCGGAGACTCCGCCGACCCGGCCGGTGGCCGTGTACTGCCAGATCGTCCAGGTGGGGAAGCCGGCGGGGATGGTCGGGCTGGCGGTGCCCCAGTGGGCCACCCAGAGCGGGGACTTGGCGGACATGCCGGTCCAGCGGCCGGTGCAGGTGTTCCACCAGCTGGCCGTCGTGTAGATGACGACGTCCCGGGTGGTGCGGGCCTTGTACGTGTTGTAGAAGTCGTTGATCCACGTCCGCATCTGGGTCGTGGAGAGGCCGTAGCACATGGCGCCGTACGGGTTGTGCTCGATGTCCAGCACCCCGGGGAGGGTCTTGCCGTCCCTGGACCACCCTCCGCCGTTGCTCGCGAAGTAGTTGGCCTGCGTCGCCCCGTTGGAGACGTTCGGGCGTGCGAAGTGGTACGCGCCCCGGATCAGGCCGGCGTTGTAGGAGCCGGTGTAGTTGGCGTTGAACCTGCTGTCCTTGTAGGACGTGCCCTCGGTGGCCTTCATGTAGGCGAAGTCGATGCCCGCGGCCTTCACCGAGCCCCAGTTGATCGCCCCCTGCCAGTGGGAGACGTCGATGCCCTGGACACCGCTGGTGTCCATCGGCGTCACGCCGCCCGCCGAGGACGCGGGGCCCTGCTCGATACGGGTGCCCGCCCCCATCCACGCCTGGCCGGACCGGACCGGCTTGTCGGGGGCGGGCGCCGCGGCGGCTGCCGTGCCCGTTCCGGTCAGGATCAGCGCCACGGCACTGCCGAGAGCGCCGGCCAGCACAGCGCCTCGGGGTCTCTTGAGTCGGCGGGACGGAGAACGGTACGCGAGCATGGCCACCTCCGGGCACGTTGACGAGGACGGGATGCGCACGGCACGGCATCCGAGCGGCATCCGATAATCGGATGCCATGCACATGTCACGAGTAACGCACGGGCGCGGAAAGGCGTAAAGGGGTCGTGGGGTCTAGACCTGTGCCGCCGCCCCTCACCTGCGAGAACGTGCCGGAGCGGGGAAAATTTTCATTTCTGAAGGCCGCCGGTGCCGTTGACCGAGGTATTCAAATTTGACTAGATTGGATCGCATGACCGAGACGACGATCCCGATGCTTCCCTGCCGGACCTCCCTGATCGACTCCGTGGTCGCCTTCTACACCGCCCTCGGCTTCGACACGACATACCTGCAGAAGAGCCCGTACGCGTACGCCGTCGTCGAGCGCGGTCCGGTCGAACTCCAGCTGTACGGGATGAAGGAGTACGACCCCGCATCCTCCCACTCCGGGTGTTACGTCCTCACCGAGGACGTGGACGGTCTGCACACGGCGTTCCGGTCGGGGCTCAAGGCGGCCTACGGGCGCGTCCCGACGCGGGGGCTGCCGCGCATCGGCCCGCTGAAGGACATGTCGTACGGGGTGCGGCAGTTCCTGGTGACCGACCCGACCGGCAACACGATCCGGATCGGGCAGCCGATCAGCGAGGACGTGAACCACCGGCCCGCCCCGAAGGAGACGTTCGCCCGCGCGCTGCACCTGGCGGACCTCTTCGCGGACTCCAAGCAGGATCTCCCGGGGGCCGCGAAGATCATCGACCGGGTGCTGGGGCGGGCGGACGAGCGGCCGACCCCGGGGCAGAGGCTGCGGTTGCTCGTCCTGCGCGCCGACATCGCCCAGCGGATGGGTGAGGCGGAGCGGGCGGCGGAGCTGCTGGCGGCGGCGGAGGGGGTCGAACTCGGGCCCGGAGAAAGGGAAGCGGCCACCGACACCCTGGCCAGGCTGGCGGAGCTGCGGGGCTGATCCGCCCGGCTCAGACGGTCCGCGTCAACTTCTTCGCCGTGCTGCAGGAGCCGGCCCGCGCATGCCGCCACAACTGGACGGCCGTGAGGGCGAAGAGGGCCGTGAACGCGAGCAGGAACACGCCCGCGATCACCTGCCGGCCGCCCGGATCCCGGTCGGCCTGAAGGACGAGAACCAGCAGGGAGATGAGCATCCCGCCGAGGTAGACCGGCCGGACCCGCCGCAACTGCCGTACGGCACGGGGTGCGAGCGCTACACGCTTCGAGGTGGCCATGCCCGCCGGATACCCCCCGCTCGGCCGGCCACTCGTCGGCGCACCCGTCCGTGTCGGCCGCCGGGCGAAATTCGATGGCCGGCCCCCCGGCCCCCTTGTTACGGTGCTCGCTCCTCGACCGCGGGTTCCGACCGCGGGTGACCTCTGGGCGTGAGCCCTGGAAAGCAGTTGATGTATGCCCCGGACAGTGACTCCGAGCCTCCCTCGTCGCACCTGTGACGCCGGGGTGACCGGGCCTGACCGTCCGCGGCCGCCGTACACGGCCGACTGCTGACACCTCACGGCCGGCTGCCGTCGCGCGGCCGTCCGGTCCCGCTCCCCGTACGTCCCTGACGCGAGGGTGCTCGGTACTTCCCTGCTGTTTCTTTCCTCATCTTCGGCAAGGAGTATCCGGGTGTCTCACGACAACCCCCAGCACCGCTCAGCCATGTCCTCCCTGGACACCTTCACCTGCGTCCGCTGCGGACTGACCGTCGCCGCGCACGCGCCCGACGGCAGCCCGCGCAATCACTGCCCCAGCTGCCTGCACTCGCAGCACCTCGTCGACCACGTCGAGGGCGGCCGCTCCGACTGCGAGGGCCGGATGACCCCGATCTCCATCGCGGTGCTGCGCACCGGCGACTGGATGGTCGTCCACCGTTGCACCCGGTGCGACGAGCTGACCTCGAACCCCGTCTGCGGGGACGACAACCAGCTGATCCTGATGCGGATGGCCGTGCGTCCGCTGGCTCAGCCGCCCTTCCCGCTCGAAGCCTTCGGTGACCTGTGAACCGGGCGACCGGGAGGCTCCGATGACGCGGCGAGGGCCCCGTCGGGGATCGGGACGGCGTCCGCAGCGGGCCAAGGACGTGCTGCACGGACCGGCCGGGGCGCGCGGTGACGCGTTCCGGTGCGTCGGCTGCCGGCTCGACGTCCCGCTGGCGGCGCCGGGCACCGCCCACCGTAATCACTGCCCGTCCTGCCTGGTCAGCCTTCACGTGGACGGCCGGGTGCCGGGTGACCGGGCGGCGGGGTGCCGTGGGCGGATGGTGCCCCTGAGCCTGTCGGTGCGGCAGGACGGGGAGTGGATGCTCATCCACCACTGCCTCGCGTGCGGGCGGCTCAGCGCCAACCGCATCGCGGGCGACGACAACGCGCTGGCGCTCGTCCGGCTGGCGCTGCGGCCGCTCGCGGACGCGGAGATCCCCGTGCGGGCGATGCTCGCGCTGTGATCCCGGGGGCCGCCCGGCACCCGCCGGGCGGCCCCCGGGGCGGGGCCTCGGGCCGTCCGTCCGAGCCCGCGGCCCGTGCGGGAGGCGGACGGAGGGGCGTGAGCCGGCCGGACAAAAGCGGAATGGGGCCCGGCCTCGCGGCCGGACCCCCCTCGCTTTCCCCTCCCGTCGGGCCTTCCCGTTCCCCCCGGACCCCTCCCCGGAAGTCCCGACGCCCTGTGTGACCCGGGAGGGTACGCAAAGGTTGCAGCCCTTTACGATCTCTTTACTCTCGGTCGCGTCCGGGGCTCTCAGCAGGCATGTCGTACGTACCGTTCCGCCACTTCCGCCAGGACCTCCGCCCCGTCGCGGGCCCACAGTGCCTCGTTGAAGATCTCCACCTCGATCGGGCCGTCGAAGCCGGCCGCTTCCACCGCGCGGCGGAACGCCCGGAAGTCCACACTTCCGTCGCCCAGTTGCCCCCGGCCCAGCAGAACGCCCGCCGGAAGCGGGGTGATCCAGTCGGCCAGCTGGAAGGAGTGGATGCGGCCGCCCGCGCCCGCACGGGCGATCTGGGCGGGCGCCCCGTCGTCCCACCACAGGTGGTAGGTGTCGACGACCACCCCGACCTGCTCGGCCGGGAACCGTTCCGCGAGGTCCAGGGCCTGGGCGAGGGTGGAGACCACACAGCGGTCGGAGGCGTACATCGGGTGCAGGGGTTCGATCGCCAGGCGCACCCCGCGCGTCGCCGCGTACGGAGCCAGCTCCGCCAGCGCCTCGGCCACCCGCTCCCGGGCTCCGTGCAGGTCCCGGCTGCCGGGCGGCAGGCCGCCGGAGACCAGGACGAGGGTGTCGGTGGCGAGGGCCGCCGCCTCGTCGATCGCCGCCCGGTTGTCGTCCAGGGCCCGGGCGCGCTCGGCGGGGTCGAGGGCGGTGAAGAAGCCGCCCCGGCAGAGGCTGGTGACGCCGATCCCGGCGTCGGAGAACAGCCGTGCCGCGCGCTCGACGCCGTACGCCCGCACCGGGGCCCGCCACAGGCCGACCTTGCCGACCCCCGCCCTGCCGCAGCCCTCGGCGAGCTCCGGCAGCGACCACTGCTTGATGGTCTCCTGGTTGACGCTCAGACGTGCCAGGACGTCGTCGGTCATCGTGCGCCTCCCTGGACGGCGAGCAGCGCGCGCATGCGGTGGGCGGCCAGCTCGGGGTCCGGGAACAGGCCGAGCCCGTCGGCCAGTTCGTACGCCGTCGCCAGATGCGGCAGCGAGCGGGCCGACTGGAGTCCGCCCACCATCGTGAAGTGGTCCTGGTGGCCGGCCAGCCAGGCCAGGAACACCACGCCCGTCTTGTAGAAGCGGGTGGGGCGCTGGAAGAGGTGCCGGGACAGCTCGACCGTCGGGTCCAGGAGGGCCCGGAAGCCGGCCACGTCCCCCGTGTCCAGCACCCGTACCGCGTGGGCCGCCAACGGGCCCAGCGGGTCGAAGATGCCCAGCAGGGCGTGGCTGAAGCCGCGTTCGTCGCCCGCGATCAGCTCCGGGTAGTTGAAGTCGTCACCCGTGTAGCAGCGGACCCCGCCCGGGAGGCGGCGGCGGACGTCGATCTCGCGGGCCGCGTCCAGGAGGGAGATCTTGATGCCGTCGACCTTGTCGGGGTGTTCGGCGATGACCTCAAGGAACGTGTCCGTGGCCGCGTCCAGACCGGTGCTGCCCCAGTAGCCCTCCAGGGCCGGGTCGAACATCGGGCCCAGCCAGTGCAGGATCACCGGCTCCGACGCCTGCCGCAGGAGATGGGCGTACGTGGCGAGGTAGTCCTCGGGCCCCCGGGCGGCGCGGACCAGGGCGCGTGATGCCATGAGGATCGGCTGGACGCCGTGCTCCTCGGCCAGGGCGAGCTGCTCCTCGTACGCCGCCGTCACCTCGGCCAGGGCGGGTGCGGGGCCTTCGGGCAGCTGGTCGGTGCCCACGCCGCAGGCGATCCGGCCGCCCACCGCCTTCGCCTCGGCGGCCGAGCGGCGGATCAGCTCGGCCGCGCCCGCCCAGTCGAGCCCCATCCCGCGCTGCGCGGTGTCCATGGCCTCCGCGACGCCCAGGCCGTGCGACCAGAGGTGACGGCGGAAGGCGAGCGTTGCCTCCCAGTCGACGGAGGCCGGTCCGTCCGGGCCGATGTCCGCGTACGGGTCGGCGACCACGTGGGCCGCCGAGAAGACCGTACGGGAGGAGGGGGCCCCGGCTCCCGGCGCCAGGTCGAGCGGGGTGGCGCGGGGGGTGTACGGGCCCTGGGGCAGGTGGATCGTGGTCGTCATGCCGGCCGCTCCCCGTCGTTGCGCCGTGTGGCCGGCGGTAGCGGGTTTCCGTCGCCGCGCCGCGCGGTCGGGCTGTACGTCACAGCGTCAGCTCCGCGACGGCGAGACGGCGGCCCTCGGCGGACGACTTCAGCCCGAGTTCGGCCAGTTGGACGCCCCGGGCTCCGGCCAGGAGGTCCCAGGTGTACGGCGTGTCCTGGACGACATGGCGCAGGAACAGCTCCCACTGGGCCTTGAAGCCGTTGTCGAACTCCTGGTTGTCCGGGATCTCCTGCCACTGGTCGCGGAAGGACTCGGTGACGGGGAGGTCCGGGTTCCAGACCGGCTTGGGGGTCGTCGAGCGGTGCTGGACACGGCAGTTGCGCAGTCCCGCGACGGCCGAGCCGTGTGTGCCGTCGACCTGGAACTCGACGAGCTCGTCGCGGTTGACCCGGACCGTCCAGGAGGAGTTGATCTGCGCGACGGCCCCGCCCGCCAGCTCGAAGATGCCGTACGCGGCGTCGTCGGCGGTCGCCTCGTACGGCTTGCCCTGCTCGTCCCAGCGCTGCGGAACGTGCGTCCGGACCTGCGCGGTCACGGAGGTGACCGGGCCGAACAGCTCGTGGAGCACGTACTCCCAGTGCGGGAACATGTCGACGACGATGCCGCCGCCGTCCTCCGCCCGGTAGTTCCACGAGGGGCGCTGCGCCTCCTGCCAGTCGCCCTCGAAGACCCAGTAGCCGAACTCCCCGCGCACGGACAGGATCTCGCCGAAGAAGCCGCCGTCGATCAGGCGCTTCAGCTTGCGCAGGCCCGGGAGGAAGATCTTGTCCTGGACGACGCCGTGCTTGATCCCGGCGTCGCGCGCGAGGCGGGCCAGGTCGAGGGCGCCCTCGACGTCCGTGGCGGTCGGCTTCTCGGTGTAGACGTGCTTGCCCGCCGCGATCGCCTTCTTGATGGCCTCCACCCGGGCCGAGGTGACCTGGGCGTCGAAGTAGATCTCGACCGTGTCGTCCGCGAGTACCGCGTCGAGGTCCGTCGACCACTCGGTCAGCCCGTGGCGCTCGGCGAGTTCCTCCAGGGCGTGGGCGCGCCGGCCGACGAGCACGGGCTCGGGCCACACCACCTCGCCGTCGCCGAGGTCCAGGCCCCCCTGCTCACGGATCGCGAGGATCGAGCGCACCAGGTGCTGCCGGAGCCCCATGCGTCCCGTGACGCCGTTCATGGCGATGCGCACTGTCCTGCGTGTCACGAAGTTTCCTCCATACAGCCGTAGCAAGCGCTTTCTATCGGAGATGACGCTAGCCTGCCGACAGCGGCCGGACAAGAGGGGGCCGCACGTGACCTCACGGAGGACAGCGATGACAGTCACCCTGGCGGATGTGGCGGCCCGCGCCCGGGTGTCCCCGGCCACCGTCTCCCGCGTGCTGAACGGCAACTACCCGGTGGCGGCGTCGACCCGGGAACGGGTCCTGCGTGCGGTGGACGATCTGGACTACGTGCTCAACGGGCCCGCGAGCTCCCTGGCCGCCGCCACGTCGGACCTGGTCGGCATCCTGGTCAACGACATCGCGGACCCCTTCTTCGGGATCATGGCGGGGGCGGCGCAGACGCAGATCGGCGGGCCCGGAGACGGTTCGGGACGGGCGGGCGGCGAGAAGCTGGCCGTCATCTGCAACACCGGCGGCTCCCCGGAGCGCGAGCTGACCTATCTCACGCTCCTCCAGCGCCAGCGCGCCGCCGCCGTCGTCCTCACCGGCGGCGCGGTCGAGAGCCCGGCGCACCAGGCCGCGATGGCGGCGAAGCTGGCGAAGCTCGCGGACGCGGGCACCCGGATCGTCTTCTGCGGGCGGCCCCCGCTGCCCGAGGGGGACGCGCTCGTCGCCGCCCTCGCGTTCGACAACCGGGGCGGCGGCCGCCGCCTCACCGAGCACCTGATCTCGCTGGGCCACCGCCGGATCGGTTACGTCGCCGGGCCCCCGGAACGCACCACCACCCGCCACCGGCTGGAGGGCCACCGGGAGGCCCTGCGCGCGGCGGGGCTGGAGGACTTTCCGGCAGGGGGCGGTACGGCCGGCGGCGCGGGGGCCGACGGCGACCGGCTCGTCGTGCACGGCCCCTACGACCGGCGCTCCGGGTACGAGGCCACCCTCGAACTCCTGCGCAGGGCCCCGGACGTGACCGCGATCGTGGCCGCCAACGACACCGTGGCGCTGGGCGCCTGCGCGGCGGTCCGGGACCAGGGGATGCGCATCCCGCAGGACATCTCGGTGGCGGGCTTCGACGACCTGCCGTTCTCGGTGGACGCGGTACCGGCCCTCACGACGGTCCGGCTGCCGCTCTTCGAGGCGGGCGCCCGGGCGGGACGGCTCGCGATGGGCAAGGAGAACCCCCCGCCCGGCGGCATCGCGACGATCGCGGCCGAGCTGATGATCCGGGGGTCCACCGCGGCACCGAGGGGCTGACCCGGCCGCGGGGCCGGCCCGGTCGCCACCGCCGTACCCGGTGGGCGTCCCCGGGCCGTGGGGGCGCCCGCAGGCCGGAGGGCGAAAGATGGGGGCGACTCCCCCATGTGCCCGTACCCCCTCCCCCGCCACGATGGTCACGGGCGGCCCGCACGGGGCCGGTCCGGGACCGGGGAGGTGCGGAGCGGTGGCGGAGAAGAACCTGATCGACAGAGGTACGAGCCGTCGCCCGGCCCCTGCCGCCCCTGCCGTCTCCGTCGCCTCCCTCCACCGCGCGGCCTCCGAGCCGTGGTGGCTGCCCGGTGTCGTCGGGGGCAGCGCTTCCGGTGAACCCGCCTGGGCCGCCTTCGCCCGGGAGGCCGTCGCCGCCGCGCCGTGCGACGCGGTGGTCGCCGACCGCGCGTACCCGGGGCTCAGCGGCTTCGGGCCGATCGTCGCGCCGTTCGTGGAGGCGGCCGAGGGACGGCTCCGGGACGCGCTGGCGGACGGGGAGCCCGAGGAGGACGGGGCGCCCGTCCTGGCGGACTTCCGGCGGCAGTTGACCCGGCGGCTGGCCCGCATCGCGGCGCGCACGCTCGTCACCGAGCTGCACGAGGCCCGGCGGCTGGGCCGGTTGAGCGGGGAGGGACCCGAGGAGCGCTTCCGGGACTTCGTCGCGCAGACCGCCCGCCGCGACGGCCTCGACCGGCTCGTCACCGGCTACCCCGTGCTGGCCCGCCTCCTCGCGACGGCCTGCCTCACCACCGCGTCCGCCTTCGCGGAGCTGGTCGCCCGGCTCGCCGCAGACCGCCATCTGCTGGCCCCGGCGGGAGTGTTCGGCGCCCCGGACGGCGGTCCGGGCGGGCTCGGTCCGGCTGCCCGGCCGGGGGCGCTCACCGGGGTCGAGGCCGGTGCGGGCGACAGCCACCGCGGCGGCCGGTCGGTGATGCTCCTGCGGTTCGCCGACGGCACCCGGCTGGTCTACAAGCCGCGCCCGCTCGCGGCGCACCGGCACTTCAACTCCCTGGTCGAATGGTTCGGTTCGCTGCCGGGCGCCCCCGAGCTGCGGGTGCCGCGCGTCCTGGACCGGGGGGACTACGGCTGGGCCGAGTTCGTGGAGGAGCGGCCCTGCGCCTCGGGGACGGAGACCCGGCAGTTCTACCGGCGCCAGGGTGCGCTGCTGGCCCTGCTCCACGCGCTGGACGGTACGGATCTGCACCACGAGAACCTCATCGCCTGCGGCCCGCACCCGGTCCTGGTCGATGTGGAGACCCTGTTCCACCCGCCGCTGGGGCCCGCCCGCTCCGCCGATCCGGCCGCCCGGGCCCTGCACGACTCCGTCCACCGGGTCGGCCTGCTCCCCCAGTTGCTCGTCGGGGACACCTCGGCGCTCGACATGTCCGCCATCGGCGGGGGCCGGGCCGCGTCGTCCCCCATCGAGACCGCCGACTGGGCGGAGGCCGGCACCGACCGCATGCGGCTGGTACGGCGAGCGGGGCGGTTCACCGAGTCCGCCAACCGGCCCCGGCTCGACGCCGAGCCGGCCGACCCCTGCGCGTACACCGAGGCCCTCTGCGACGGATTCCGCGCCGGATACACGGCGATCCACGACCACCGCGACGAACTCCTCGGCGCGGACGGGCCGTTGCGGCGGTTCGCCGAGGACGAGGTGCGCGTCGTCCCCCGGCCCACCTGGACGTACACGACGCTGCTGGACGAGTCGACCCACCCCGACCTGATGCGGGACGCCGCCGAACGGCACCGGGTGCTGTCCCTGCTGCGCACCCCGCTCCTGGGCGTGCCCGCGCTGTCCGGCGTGGAGGACGAGGAGATCGCCGAGCTGTGGTGCGGTGACGTGCCCGTGTTCGCCACCCGGCCGGGCTCCGGCCGGGTGTGGAGCGGCACCGGCCGTACGGTCGTGGCCCCGGCACCCGACGGGGCAGCTCCCGGCGCCGTCGCCCCCACCGGTCTGGCGCGCGTCGAGGCGAAGGTGCGCGCGATGGACACCGTGGACCGCCAGGACCAGGAGCGGATCATCCGGACCGCCATGGTGAGCACCTCCCCCGAGCCGCCGCACCGGCCCGGCCCGGGCAGCCGGACGCCGGGAGCGGCGACCGCGCCGGAGCCCGAGCAACTGCTGTCCGCCGCAAGGTCGGTGGGCGATCAGCTCGTCTCCCTCGCCTACCGGCACGAGGGCCGCACGAACTGGATCGGGCTCGAACTGCTCGGCGAACGCTACTGGCGGCTCACGCCGATGGCGGCGGACCTCGCCGGCGGCTACACCGGCCCCGCGCTCTTCCTGGCCCAACTGGCCGCGCTCACCGGCGTGTCCCGGTACGCGGAGGCGGCCCGCGAAGCGCTCGCGCCCGTCCCGGGACTGCTGGACGCCCTGCACGGGCGGGCCGACGAGCTCGGGGCCCTGGGCTCCGGCGCGTACGCGGGCCTCGGCGGCATCGCGTACGCCCTGACCGAGGTGGGCACGCTGCTGGGCGACCGGGAGGTGCTGGACCAGGCCGGTCCGGCCGTCCGCCTGTGCTGTGCGGCGAACGCGGCCGAGGACGGGTACGGGGTGCGCGGCGGCGCGGCGGGCGGGCTGGTCTCGCTGCTCGCGGTGTACCGCGCCACCGGCCGGCCGCAGGCCTGGTGGGGCGCCGTGCGCTGCGCCGAGCGGCTCGCCGCCGCCCCGGCTCCCGGGACCGGAGGCTTCGCCGACGGGGCGGCGGGGATCGGCTGGGCGCTGCTGCGCCTGGCCGAGGCCGGGGGCGACGCCCGCCACCGGAACGCCGGGCTGCACGCCCTGCGCCGGGCGACCGCGCTGACGGACGCCGCGACGGCCCACGGACCCGCCTGGTGCGACGGCGTGGCCGGGGTGGCGCTGGCGATCGCCGACAGCCCCGACGCGCGGGAGGATGCGGAGCTGTCCGGCTGGCTGGCGGCGCGCTCCGGCGAGCTGGCGGGCAGGGGGCCGCTCGCCGACGACAGCCTGTGCCACGGGGAGTCCGGGCTGCTCGAACTCCTCGGTCACAGCGCCCTGCCCGCTCTCCTGCCCGGCGTACGGGCCGCGTGGGTGCGCCGGGCCGGGACGCTGGTGGCCGCGGCGGACCGGGCGGGGCCGCTGTGCGGGACGCCCGGCCGCGTACCGCACCCGGGGCTGCTCACCGGCCTCTCGGGGATCGGGCACGGGCTGCTGCGGGCGGGGTTCCCCGACCGGATCGGCTCCGCCCTGCTCCTGAGCCCCTCCCGGCCCCCTGATCCACCCCGGTCTTCCCGATGAGACGCACCGTTGCTGATCACCACACCAACCAACAGAGGATGAGGCAGAGATGAAGCAGTACGGCGAATCGGCCCTGCAGGCGTCCGGCGACATCGCGCACGAGGGCTCCCCGGAGCACCCGGCCGGGCAGATCTCCCTCGGGTCCACCGGCGGGCTCGGTGCGCGCAGCAGACTCCTCAGCGCCTCGGAGGGCGAGAGCGGCTACAGCCACGACCTGCCGTGGACCACCATGACGGCCCCGTGGTGACCAGATCCAGCCAACTCGGCGACAATTGAGCCGAATTGGCCTGCTGCCGTGGGAGTTGTCACTCCAGTAATCTGCGGCCATGCGAGCCACTTCGCCGGTCATCGTCGGGCGAGACGAGGAGATCGGACTGCTGAGCAGCGCCCTGGACGCCGCGCAACGGCGTTCGGGGCGCGCGCTGTTCCTCATCGGGGAAGCCGGTATCGGAAAGTCCCGGCTGGTGGGCGAGTGCGCCTACCGGGCCTACGGGCTCGGCATGCCGGTGCTGCGCGGCCGGGCCACCTCGACCGGGCTCGTCGTGCCGTTCCGTCCGCTCGCCGAGGCGCTGGCGTCCCGGTTCCGGGCGGCCGGCACCCCGACCGATCCGGAGCTCGCCCCCTACCATCCGGCGCTGGCCCGGCTGGTCCCGGAGTGGCGCAGGGCCGGATCGCCCGGATATCCGGAGACGGTCGTGGAGCTGGCCGAGGCGTTGCTGCGGCTGCTGTCCGTGCTGGGCAGGGAGGCGGGCTGCACGATCCTGCTGGAGGATCTGCACGACTGCGACACGGAGACCGTCGCGGTCGTCGAGTACGTCATCGACAACCTCGCCGATCTGCCCATCCTGTTCCTGGGCACCCTGCGCCCGGAGCCGGGCGCCGCTCTGGACCTCGTACGCTCCGCCGAGCGCCGTCAGGCCGCGATCGTACGGGAGTTGAGTCCGCTCGACGACGAACAGGTGCGGGCGCTGACACGTGCCTGTCTGGAGGCGGGACCCCGGGAGATACCGGAGGCGGTGCACCGGCGGCTGGCCGGACGCGCCGCCGGCAACCCCTATCTGCTGGAAGTGCTGCTGGCGGACCTCCTCGACACCGGCCGGCTCCGGCGGACGGACGGCGTGTGGGAGGCGGTGGAGCAGCAGGGCGACTCCATCCCCTCGGACATCGTGCGCAGTTGGGCCCGCAGGCTGGAGCGCCTCGACGAGCCGGTACGGGATCTCCTGCTGGCGGCGGCCACGCTGGGCAGCCAGTTCTCGGTGACGGTGCTCCAGACCGTCACCGGCTTCGAGGACCGGGCCCTCTTCACCCATCTGCGGTCCGCGGTGGAGGCCGGGGTCATCGCCCCGGACGGCGCGGCCCCCGACCGCTACACCTTCCGGCACTCGCTCACCGCCGAGGCTCTGATCTCCTCGCTCGCCCCGGCCGAGCGCGCCTCCCTGGCCCGCCGGGCCGCCGCCGCCATCGAGCGGTCCGGGGAGCCGCTGGACGAGGACGGGCGGCAACTGGTGGCCTCGCTGCAACTGGCGGCGGGCGACCGGGCCGGGGCCGCCCGCCAGTTCGCGGAGGCCGGAAGACGGATGCTCGCTTCGGGAGCGCACGGCTCCGCCGTGGTGCTGCTGGAGCGGGCGCACCCCCTGGCCGCCGAGGTCGACCGGGCCGCCGTCGCCGAGTCGTTGGCGATCGCCCGGGCCGAGGGCGGCGATCTGGACGGCGCACTGAAGCTGGCGGACGCGCTGCCGCCGGTTCCGGCGCGTTCCGAGGCCGCCGCCCGGCGCGGCCAGATCCACATCGACCTCGCCTGGGCGGCGGTCATGGCGGAGCGCACCGCCGATGCCGCGCTCCAGGTCGAGGCGGCCCGGGTCCTCCTGGGCCCGACGCCGCCCCCGGGCCGCCGGGCCGCGCTCGTGGTGGTCGACGGCTATCTGGCGCTGCTCCCCGGGCTTCCCGGGCACGGGCGGCCGTACCGGGATCCGGTGGAGACCGAGCAGGCCGTCCAGAAGGCCGCCGAGACCGCCGAGGCCGAGGGGCTGCCCGTGGTGGCCTGCCGGGCCTGGCAGTTGCTGGCGCTGCTGCGGCGCGAGGAGGGTTTCGACGCGGCGGACGCCGCGCTGGAGCGGATGCTGTCGATCTCCACCGAACACGCCCTGCCGGTCTGGCGGGTGGAGGCGCTGGTACGGCTGGGCGCGAACGCCTTCATGCGGACCGGGGACGCGTCCCGGCTGCTCTCCGCCCGGGCGGCGGCCACCGATCTCGGCGCGCTGCTGCTGACCCGTACGGTCGACGGACTGCTCGCGATGAACGCGGTGCTGTGCGCCCGGTGGGAGGAGGCGCAGGAGATCATCGACCGATCGGCCGAGGCCAGTGCCCGGGTCGGCGATCTGTCCGCCCACCGCTATCTGCTGCTGGCCGGGGCGACGATGGCCGCGCACCGGGGGCGGCGGCGGGACATGGACCGGGCGCTGGCCGCGTTCCGGCGGGCCGGGGGCGAGCAGTCGCTGCTGGTGCCGCTCCGGTCGGGGCTCTGCCGGGCGTTCGGGGCCCTGCTGGAGGAGGACCGGGAGCGCGCGACGGCCGGTCTCGACGAGGCGCTGGCCTGGGAGTTGGACCATCCGAGCTACTACTACCTGAGCGGGCGGTACGGGCTGCGCCCGCTGCTGCGGGTCCTGGCCGGGCAGGCGGACCGGGCGGAGCTGGAGGAGGCGAGGACGGCTCCCGGGGGCTGCCTCGCCTGGAACCGGCAGTTCCTGGAGCTGGCCGACGCGGTGCTGCTGGGCCGGAAGGGGGACCCGGCCGGGGCCGCCCGGGTGATGGCGTCGTTCGCCCGGCGCTCCGCGCCGTTCCCGGTCGCCCGCCATCTGGGGCTGCGGCTGGTCGCGGACGCGGCCCGGGAGGACGGGTGGGGCGAGCCGGTGGCGTGGCTGCGGACCGCCGAGGAGTTCTTCTACGGGGCCGGGGTGCAGCCGGTCTCCGCCGCCTGCCGGGCGGCGCTGCGGCAGGCCGGGGCGAGCGTGGGCCAGCACCGGGGCGGCTGGGACCGGATCCCGTCGCCGCTGCGGAGCAGTGGGGTGACGCCCCGCGAGTACGAGGTGTTCGTGCTGCTGCCCGAGCGGCCCGGGAACCAGCAGATCGCCCGCCGGCTGTCGATCTCGCCGCGCACGGTGGAGAAGCACATGGCCAGCCTGCTGAACAAGACCGGCCGTACCGACCGGGCGGCGCTGTGCGAGTTCGCCGCCGAGTGCGCCGCCGAGCCTGCCTGAGCGGCGAGGAGCGGGGCGTACCGCCCGCCCGCGCCGCGCCGCGGACGTGCGGGGACGTACGGGCATGGGGGCCGGGGCGGGCAACATGGGGGTGCCGGGCGGTTTCGGTCGGGTGCCCGGGCGGAAAATGCGGGCGGGGCCCCGATGTGCCCAGGCTCGGGCGGCAGCAGGATCGGCCGTGCGTATGGTCCAGTCCGCCGCCCGTCCCCCTCCCGGAGGCCCGCTGATGACCCGACCTCCCGTCCGTACCGGTTCCGCCGGCGCCGCCGGTGCCGTGCACTTCTCGCTGCTCGGCCCGTTGACCGCCCGGCGGGACGGCCGTGAGCTGCCGCTCGGCCCGCGCAAGCAGCGCCTGGTCCTCGCCACCCTGCTGTCCCGGCCCAACACCCCGGTGCCGGTCGACGTGCTGACCGACGCGGTGTGGCCGGACGATCCGCCCCGTACCGCCCGCAAGAACCTCCAGGTCTACATCAGTGCCGCCCGCGCCCTTCTGGGCCCGGCCGGGGACGGCGGAGCGGACCGGTTGGTGCACGGCTGCGGGGGCTATCACCTGCGCATCGCCGAGGGCGAGCTGGACACGCTGCGCTTCGGGTCGCTGGCCCGTGCGGGGCGGGCGGCGGCCGAGCGGGGCGATGTGGCCGGCGCGGCCCGGCTGCTGCGCGAGGCGCTCGACCTGTGGGAGGGGCCGCCGCTGCACGATCTGCGGGACTCGGCCGGGGTGGCCGAGGAGGCGGACCGTCTGGAGGCCCGATGTCTGACGGTGTACGAGGACTGGGCGGAGGCCGAGATCGAGCTGGGCCGGGCCGCCGTCGCGGTGGACGGGCTGCGGGACCTGGTGGAGCGCCACCCGCTGCGGGAACGGCTGCGGGCCGCCTGGATGAACTCCCTGCACCAGTCCGGCCGGCAGGCCGAGGCGCTGGCGGTGTACGACGACTACCGGCAGCTGATGGCGCGGGAGCTGGGGCTGGAGCCGAGTCCGGCGATGGCCGCGCTGTACCGCTCGATGCTCGGCCGGGGCCGTGAGGTGCGGCGGCCCGCCGTGTCCCGGGAGACGAAGTGCCCGGTGGCGCTGCCCGCCGGTACCGGGGCGTTCACCGGCCGCCGCGAGGAGCTCCGGGACCTGCTCGGCGTCCTGGGCGGCGGCGAGGAGCGCGTGGTCGTCGTGTCGGGCCCGGGCGGGGCGGGCAAGTCGGCGCTGGCGGTCCGGGCGGCGCATCTGCTGGCCGACCCGTTCCCCGACGGCCGCGTCCACGTCCGGGTGCGCCGGGAGGACGGCTCGGCGCGCGGCCGGGCGGAGATCCTGGCGGAGCTGGGGCGGTGGTGCGGGGTGACGGAGGCCCGCGCCGAGGCCCCGGGGGCGGCGGCGGGCGCTGATGCGCCGGCCTCGGTGGCGGGCGCTGGATCCCCCGCGCCGGCCGGTGCTCTCGCGGCGCTCGCGGAGGCCTGGCAGGAGTGGCAGGCCCGGCACCGGGCGCTGGTGGTCCTGGACGACGTGCCGGACGAGGCGTCCGTACGGGGGCTGCTGCCCCGGTCGGGGAAGTGCGCCGTACTGGTCACCGCCCGGGGGCAGTTGCCCGGTCTCGCCCCGGTGCACCGGATCGCGCTGCCCGCGCTGGCGGACGGCGAGGCGCTGGAGCTGCTGGGGAAGCTGATCGGGGCCGGGCGGCTGCGGACGGACCCGGGGGCGGCGTTGCGGATCGTCCGGGCCTGCGGGGGGCTGCCGCTGGCGGTGGAGGTGAGCGGGATGCGGCTGGCGGTGCTGCGGCACCTGCCGTTGGCGGAGTACGCGGACCGGCTCGGCGACCCGTCGGCCGCGCTCGACGAACTGGTCGCGGGGGACGTCTCCGTACGGCACCGGATCGCGTCCGGCTGGCGGGACCTGGCGGACGGCGACCGGTGGGTGCTGGGTCGGCTGGCGGGGCTCACCGAGGACGGGTGCTTCACCCTGGACCGGGCCACGGTGGCGCTGGGCTGCGGGGAGCGGGCGGCGATCCGGGCCGTGGAGTCGCTGATCGACGCCGGTGCGGTGACCTCCCCGGCGGGCGAGGTCACCGCGCATGCCGCGCTGTACGAAGTGCCGCGCCTGCTCTGCCTGTTCGCGCGCGAGCAGGAGGTGCCGGCGGCGGGCGGCCGGGCCGGTGCGCCCGCCGTCGCCCTCAGCCCAGGGTGAGCAGCTTCAGCAGATCGTGCGGCCGGTGGCCGCCGTTCCGGGGGCCCTGGCCCTCCGGGGCGGCGGCCCCGTCGTTGTCCGCCCCGGTATCCGGCCCGGCATCCGCCCCCGCCAGGAAGTGCAGGGCGAGCAGCAGACCGGCCGACCCGGTGGCCAGGTCGGCGGAGCAGCGCCGCAGCCGGGCCCCGGGCACCAGCAGCCGGTCCCCGTCGGCGACCAGGTGCCAGGACAGGTTGCGCACGGAGGCCAGGACCTCGGGCCCGGCCGGTCCGCCGTCCTCCAGCTGACGGGCGGTGGCGACGAGTCCGGCGCGCCCGGTGAACAGCCCCGGCTCACGGACGAACTCGTTGCCGCAGCCCTTGCGCACCCCGGGCAGCAGGCCGGCGAGCGAGGGCGCTTCCTGCCGGGCCAGGTAGGCGCGGGCGACCAGGGCGAAGCCGCCGCTGCCCTGGTCGAGGTAGAGGAGGTGGCGGCGGCCGTCCTTGACCTGGACCGTGCCGTCGTCCATCGCGACGCAGTGGCCGGAGTCCCGGTACAGGGCGGTGCGGGCGGCGCGCAGCAGCCACTCCTCGCCGGTGAGCGCGTGCAGTTCGAGGTGGAGCAGCGCCGCGCCGCTGAGCCCGCGCAGCAGCCCGGCCGACGGCGGGGCCTCGGGCCCGCCCGCCACCGTCTCGCCCCGCACCAGGCAGTCGAGGTCCCAGGCGGTGCGCAGGGCGGTGTCCACGAGCTCCGGGTCCGGGGCGCCGGGTCCCGCCGCGGCCAGGCGGACGGCGGCCAGGGCGATGCCCGCGCGCCCGGTGAGCAGGTCGGCCGAGGGGGACGGGTGGGCGGCCTCGACGGCTCGGGCGAACAGCTCGCGCCCCTCGTCCGGGCGGCCGAGCAGTGCCAGCGTCACGGCTGTGCCCGGCAACCCGTCGTAGAGGCCGCCCGGGGCCGCGGGGTCGCGGCGACGGGCGGTCTCCGCGAGCCAGTCGGTCCAGGCGGCCGGGACCGGGGCCCCGACGCGGTGGAGGGCGTAGAGGACACCGGCGGCCCCGTGCGCCAGATCCGTACCGCCGGTGGCGAAGCCCTTGGGGTCGCCGGGGAAGAGCCGGTCGCGCCGCTCGGGCGTCGCGCCCGCGTGGATGCCCGCGATCAGCCGGGCTCGCAGCTCGGCCCAGTCGGGCGTGGGCCCGCCGAGGAGGGCGGTGATCTCGCTCTCCCGGTCCATGGCGCGCTCCGCCGCCCACAGCAGGGCCGGGCGGGCCGGACCGGCGTCGGGCGCGAGTCCGTAGCGCTCCCGGGCCCAGGACTCCAGGGACAGTGCCTTGACCCGGTCGTGGGAGGCCATCTCGGTCAGCGGCATCAGCATGGTGAGCCAGGTCGCCCACAGGGCGTAGGCGTCGGCCTCCGCGCCCGGGGTGCCGGGCGGCGCCTGGAGACCGGGAGCACCGGCCAACGGAGTCGTCTCGTCGTCGAGTTCGGTGGCGTACTCGAAGTCGACGAGGGCGAGCCGGCCGTCCGGCCGCAGGATGATGTTGGAGGGGTGCAGATCGCCGAAGCGCAGCCCCCGGCCGTGGATCTCGCGCAGCGCGTCGCCGAGTTGGGCGGTCACATGGTGCACCCACGCGGCGTAGGGGGCGAGTTCGCCGGCCGTGCGGGCTCCGCGCACCAACGCGAAGCGGGCCACGATCTCGTCGAGCAGGGTGGGCCCCTCCACGTACTCCGTCATCAGGAAGCGGTGCTCCCACACGGTCCGTACGCCGTACACCTCCGGTACGCAGTCGAGCCCGGCGAGCGCCGTGAGGGCCCGGTGCTCGCGCTCCAGCCGGGTCACGGCGTCGTCGCCCACCGCGTCGAGCCCGCAGTGCGGCCGGGCCTCGCGCAGCACGACCCGGTGGCCGGTCTCCCGGTGCCGGGCGAGGTAGATGCCGCCCGCGTTGGAGAACTGGAGCGCCTCGGTGACGGTGTACGGGAAGGAGTCGTCGCGGGCGGCGGCGCGGGCGGCGAGGTGGGGCCGCAGCAGCTCGGGCACCTTCACCCAGGCGGGCGTGCGGAACACCACGCCCCGTTCGTCGGGCACGAGTTCGCCGGAGGGGTGGCGCAGGGCGGGCACCCGCTCACCCCGGGCGTCGCGGCACCAGCGGTCGACGAAGGAGCCGTACCGTACGTAGACGGGGGCGTCGCCGATGCGCAGGTCGCTCAGGATGTACGGGCCCGGGCGGCCGGAGAGGACCGTGGTCAGCTCGTCGAGGACGCGGGTCAGGGCCGCCTCGTCCGGCGGGTAGAGGGTGAGGAACTTGCCCGCGCTGCCCCGGGACATGTACTTCCCCGACATCAGCAGGAGCGCCTGCTCGCTGCGGAGGAATTTGAACGGCACCCGGTGGCGGAGGCAGATCGCGGCGGTGTCGCTGAGGGTCAGCGCCGCCTCCTCGGGGACGGTCGACACGTGGATCTTCCAGCCCTGTTCGGCCGGTTCGCCGTCCTCGGGCAGCAGCGCGGTCCACAGCCCGCCGGCCACGCGCCGCCAGCCGGCGGGCGGTTCGGCCGTGTCGAGCAGGTAGCGGGTCTCCTGGTCGGGCAGCCGGGCCGGGGTGTCGTAGTACCGGCGGTCGGCGAGGCAGTACAGCTGGGTCTCCTGGATGCCGGGCACGGCAGTACCTCCTCAGAGTGCGCCGGGACCGGCGGCGTCGGGGACGGGGCGGGGCGCGGCCTCGCGCGGGCCGGGGGCGTCAGGGGCGGCGGCGCCAGGGGCGGGATGCGGCACGGCCGTGTGCGGGCCGGGGGCGCCGGCTTCGTCGTCGTCCGGGGCGGCGGGGCCTGCGGGCGGCGGGACGGCCCCGGACCGTACGGAGGGGGCGAGCGTCATGACCGCCGCCGAGACGGCCAGCACCGCGCCGACCACGCCGAAGGCGTTGCGCGGGCCGAACGCGGTCAGCAGCGCGCCGCCCGCGAGCGGGCCGAACGGCTGGACGATCGAGGACAGGAAGGAGGCGGCGCTCTGCACCCGGCCGACCCGGTCCTCGGGGGTGACGACCAGCAGGGTCGACAGGAAGCCGATGCTGGCGACCGTCGACAGGCACATGCACACCGCGCAGAGCAGCCCCGCCACCAGCGGGCTGCTGAGCCAGGCCAGCACCCCGGCCGTCAGCACGCAGCTCCAGCAGGTGATGACCAGGAGGGCCCGGATGTGCCGGTCGGGCGAGAGCCGGGGCGCGAGCAGCGCACCCACCAGCGCGCCCGCCGAGACGCAGGTGATGACGAAGCCGCCGCCGAGCCCGGAGCGGCCGCCCTCGGAGAAGACGGCGAGCGCGGTGAAGGTGAGGGCCCCGAACGCGAAGTTCATTCCGAGACCGAAGACCAGCAACACGGTTCGGAGATAGGGCAGTTGCCAGAGGAAGCCGAGTCCGGCGGTGAGCTCGTCGCGGCTGAGGACCGACCCGGCCTTCTTGCGGGCGGCCGAGCGGGTGCGGACGAGGGCCACACAGACGGTCGACAGGAACAGGCCGAGGAACTGGGCGGTGAAGGGCAGCGCCTCGTGGATGCCGAAGAGGGCCCCGCCGACGAGCGGGCCGACCAGACGGACCGTCGCGGTACGCGCCTGGAGCCGGGCGGTCGCCTGGCCCATCTGGTCCGGCGGCACGACCGCGCGCAGCAGACCGAAGGCGGCGGGGGCGTAAACGCTGTTGAGGACGGCTCCGGCGGTGGCGACCAGCAGGACGAGCACCATGGGGGCGTGGCCGTTCCACACGGCGACGGTCAGGGCGGTGACCGCGAGCAGGCTTCCCACGTCGCACAGGCGCATCAGCCGACGGCGTTCGACCCGGTCGGCCACGACCCCGCCGGGGAGCATCGTGATCAGCACGGCGCAGACGGAGACGGTCCCCACGGTGCCGGCCTGCACGGCGGAGCCGGTCTCCTTGAGGATGAGCAGGGGCAGCGCGAGGGCGCTCATCTGACTGCCCAGAACGGCGAACAGGCCGCTCATCCAGAGCAGCCGGAAGTCCCGGTTGGAGCGGAGGGGCGTGGCCATCGGCAGGCTCCCGGAGATCGGCATACGGACGTGGGACGAGGGACAAGCGCGGCGGGGCGGCTCCCGTGGTTCGCGGAGCCGCCCCGTACCGCCCGGCCGCCGGCCGGGCGCCGCGGGGGCGAGGTCTCGGCCTCGGCCCGCCGCGGCGCGCGGCCCGGTGGGATCAGCGCTGCGTTCAGCGCTGCTGCTCGACGACGCTCAGCACGCTGATGCAGTTGCCGTCGGTCGTGTCGCCGCCCTGGACGGACGTCTCCTGGAGGTCCAGGACGGAGTGCGCCTCGACCTCGGGGGTCTCGTTGGTCTCGTCGCCGGCCGGCTTCGTGTTCTCGGACATGCTGATCTCCATCCACGGGATAGGCGGAATGCGGTGTGCGGAACGCGGTGTGACGGGAAAGCGGTGCGCGGCGGGCGAGATCAGTTCTCGACGACGCTGAGCACGCTGATGCAGTTGCCGGGCGGCGCGATGATGTCGCGGTCGGCGTTGACGGACGTCTCCTGAAGGTCCAGCACGGAGTGCGCCTCGACCTCGGGGGTCTCGTTGGTCTCGTCGCCGGCCGGCTTCGTGTTCTCGGACATGCTGATCTCCATCCACTCGTCACTGCGGGACCGGAACGCCCGGGGGATTCCTCCGGTGTCCGGTGCGGCGGGCCGGTGCCTGCCGTTGCCGAGAAAGTTAGGAAGCCGGGCCTGGCGATCGCTTCGCCGCCGGTATGGCTCCGGTTTGGCCCCAGCTCGTGGCGGCGGGAGCGCCCCCGGCGGGGTGGGCCGACGTCCCGGGAGCCCGTGCCGACCTGCGCTCATACCGCTGCCGAAGCGTCTTCGGACCGTCCTCGAACCGGTGGCCGACAGCCTGGGTACGCGCCCGACGCGCCCCGGCCCCGAAGGAGGCGGCCCGCATGGAACTCGCCGAACTCGTCGCACGGCGGCCCTTCCCCGCCGCAGGACTGCTGCTCGGTCTCACCCGGCGCTGCCCGCTGAGCTGCGCGCACTGCTCGACCGGGTCCGGCCTGTCCACCCGCCAGGAGCCGGACGGCCGTCAACTGGAGCGGTTCGTGGGCTCGTTCACCGCGGAGAACCGACCGGACGTGGTCATGCTCACCGGCGGGGAGCCGCTGCTCCTGCCCGCGCTCGCCGAGCGGCTGAGCACCCTGGCGCGGAGCGCCGGGTCCCGTACGGCACTGCTGAGCGGCATGTTCTTCGCCCGGAGCGGAGCCCTTCCGGCCGGCCGGAGCGGGACTGCCCGATTCGGGCGGCGCAGATCGATTCCGCCCGCCATCCTGCGCGCCATCCGCTCGGTCGACCATTTCTCGGCCTCGCTCGACGTCCACCACGAACGCGAGGTGTCGCGGGCCGACGTGTTCCGCGCCCTGCATCTCGTCCGGGAGGAGGGCGTGGCCGTGAGCCTCCACCTCACCGGGACGGGCGGCTCGGACCCGTATCTCGCCGACCTCACCCGGGCGGTGGAGGAGGAGTTCGGCGGCCAAGTGCCGTGCCTGGTCAACGAGGTGCGGCCGTTCGGCCGGGCCGCTTCCTGGGCGCGGGCCACCCGCACCGGCCCCGACCCCGCCGCGGCGTCCCCCTGCTCGATGGCCGCCTGGCCGGTGGTCGCCTTCGACGGCCGGGTGCTGGCCTGCTGCAACCAGGACACCGTGGACCGCCGGCCCGCCCCCGCCCATCTGGACCTCGGCCACATCGCCGAGGACGACTGGGCGACCGTACGCCGCAGAGCGCTGGAATCCCCGATGCTGCGCATGCTCCGCACGGTCGGGCCCGCGCATCTGGCCGCCCGGTTCGGTTCCGGTCCCCGGCCGGGCTCCTACTGCGACGGCTGCCGGGCGCTGGGCGGCGACGAGGCGGTGGCCGCCGGGGCACGGTCGGTGGCGGGCGGGGCGGCCGGGGCGCTGCTGGACCTGACGGCCGCGATGCGGGGCTCCCGGGAGGGGGCCCAGGGCGTCGTGCGCCGCCACGGCTGCGCGGAGTACGCGCCGCTGGTCGTCACGGGCGAGCCGGCCCGGCCGGGTACCGACGGACGGGACATCCGATGAGCACCGGCGCCTCCGCCCGGCTGCGGACCAAACTGCTGCTGCTGGAGCCGGAGTTCCGTGGCGCGACGCACCACCTGTGGAGCGCCGAGGGGCTGTTGCCGCGCTACCGGTCGTATCTGTGCGCCATGCACGCCGTCGTCCGGGCCTCCGTCCCGCTGATGGAGCTGGCCCTCGACCGCCTCCGCGCCCGGGCCGCCTCCGGTGATCCGCTCGCGCCGCCGCTCGCCGCGTACCTGGCGGAGCACATCCGGGAGGAGAAGGGCCACGACGCCTGGCTGCTGGAGGACCTCCGGGCGGCGGGCGGGACGCCCGAGGACGCGCTCGGCCCGCTGCCCTCTCCCCTGGTCGCCTCGCTCGTCGGGTCCCAGTACTACTGGATCGAGCACCACCATCCGGTGGCCCTGCTCGGCTACATCGCCGTGCTGGAGGGCTACGCGCCCGCCCCCGGCCTGACCGGCCACATCGCCCGGCGCACCGGGCTGCCCGCCGCCGCCCTGCGGACCGTACGGGAGCACTCGGTGCTCGACACGGAGCACCTGGACGAGCTCTACGCGCTGCTGGACCGGCTGCCGCTCGGCCGGGACCGGGAAGCGGCCGTGGCGGTCAGTGCCCTGCACTCCCTCGACGCGCTCACCCGGCTGTTCGTCCGGCTCGGGCGCTCCGCGCCGGCGCCGTCGCCGCGGGGAGCCGGACCTGTCTCACCGATGGGAGTCACACCATGACCGGACCATCCGAGAACGGCGGACGGGCGCCGCTGCCCGATGCGTTGTACGAGGCGGGCTTCCCCGTCGACCTGCTCACCGAGGAGCAGCGCGAGGTGCTGAGCGGTCTGACGCCGGAGGAACTGGCGCTGCTGCTCGACGTGAAGAGCAGGCTGGACGCCGTGGGACCGGAGGTCCAGGCGCACGGCGAGATCGCCGGGGGCGCGCTGTTCTGACCCCGGCCCGACCCGGTTCCGGCCGGACGGCGGTACGGGCCCGGCACCGCGATCACCGCCGCCGGGCCCGTACCCGCCCGACCGTCCGGAGAGCCCGATGTCCCGGAGAGAAGGACCCCTGATGAACTGCCTCTCGTGCCAGCAGGACCTGCCGCCGACGGCCCGGTTCTGCTCGTCCTGCGGGACGCCGTGCGCGACCGCCGAAACCGCCGCGGCCGCCACCGCCGTCGCGGTCACCGGGGCCGGGCCGGCCGCCGCCGCGCCCCCGCCCGGTGACGAACGCAAGCCGGTGACCGTGCTGTTCTGCGATCTCGTCGGGTCCACGGCCCTGTCCGGCGTGCTCGACCCGGAGACGCTGCGCACGGTGACCCTGCGGTACTTCGAGGCGATGAGCGCGGAGATCGTGGCGCGGGGCGGCACCCCGGAGAAGTTCATCGGGGACGCGGTGATGGCCGTCTTCGGCGTCCCGGTGGTGCGGGACGACGACGCCCGCCGGGCGCTGGCGGCGGCGCTCGGGATGCGCCGGGCACTCGCCCGGCTGAACGAGGAGCTGGCCGCCGCCCTCGACATCGAGCTGGCCATCCGGATCGGCGTCAACACCGGTCAGGTGGTGGCGGGTTCGGACCGGACCGCCCGGCAGGCGCTGGTCTCCGGGGAGACCGTGAACATCGCCGCCCGGCTGGAGCAGAACGCGGGCCGGGGCGAGATCCTGATCGGCCCCGGGACCCTGCTCGCCGCCGGTCCGACGGTGCGCGCCGAGCCGACCGGGCCGCTGCGGCTCAAGGGCAAGCGGGACAGCGTCGAGGCCCACCGGCTGCTCGCGCTGGGCGCGGACGACCCCGAGCTGCTGCGCCGCTTCGATGTCCCGTTCGTCGGGCGCGACGCCGAGCGGCGGGCGCTGGACGCCGCGCTGGACCGGGCGGTGCGCGAGGGCGCGGCCGGACTGCTGCGGGTCACCGGGGAGGCCGGGATCGGAAAGACCCGGCTGGTACGGGAGTGGCTGGTGGCGCGGTCGGCCTCCGGCGGGCTCGCGTACGGGGCCGGGCGGTGCCGCAGTTACGGGGACCACGGCACCCTCGCGCCGCTGGCCGACGCGGTGCGTTCCCTGCTGGCCGCGGCGGGCCCCTCGAAGGACGCGCAGGAGGCCGCCGACGGGCTGGCGGTCGACGACGCGATGGCTCTGCTGTCCGGGGGGCTGCTGCGTGACGGTACGCCGAACGCGCCCTTCGAGGACATGTGCGCGGCCCTGGCGACGGTCCTGGAGCGGATGGCCCGGGTCCGCCCGGTCGTCCTGGTGCTGGACGACTGGCACGCGGCGGCCCCGCTGCTGGTCCGCACGGCGCACCGGCTGACGGACGGCTCGGGGTGCGCGGGCGTTCTGGTGCTCTGCGCCGGGCGGCCGGACGGCCCCGGCGAGGACGGCGAACCAGCCGCAGGTGCGGGCCCGTTGCTCCAGCTGACGGGATTGCCGTACGAGGAGGCGGCCCGGCTCGCCGCCGTTCTCGCCGCCCCGGACGGCGGGCCCTTCGACACCTCCCGGCCCGCCGGGGACACGCCCCCCGGCAACGATCTGCTCCTGGCGCGGGCCGGGGGCAACCCGCTCTACCTGGAACAGCTCCTGGTCGGTGACCGGACGGACGCCGGGGGCGGGGCGGCCGGCGAGGAGCTGCCGCCCACGCTCCAGGCGCTGCTGGGCGCGCGGATCGGTGCGCTGGCCCGGGCGGAGCGCGACGTGGTGGACCTGGCCGCCGTGATCGGCCGGGAGTTCACCGCACCGGAACTGGTCCGGCTGCACCAGTCCGTACGGGCCGCGGAGGGCCACGGGGCCGTCTCGCAACGGCAGTCGGTGGACGAGGCGTTGGAGGCGCTGGGCCGTCGGCGGCTGGTCGAGTCGGGCCCTCCGGGAGACCGGGCGGCGGAGGCGTACCGGTTCAGCAGCGGGCTGGTGCACGAGGTCGCGTACGCCTCGCTGTCGAAGCGGGCCAAGGCCGAACGCCACGCCTGGGCCGCCGAGTTGCCCAGCGTGCTGCGCAGCGGCGACGGTGCGGTCGGCGGCCATCTGGAGCGGGCCTACCGCTATCGGGCGGAGCTGGGCCTGCTGGACGACCGGGCCCGCCGGCTGCGCGACCGGGCCGCCGCCGCGCTGGGCCGGGCCGGGGCGCAGGCCGCCGCCCGGTCCGACCTGCACTGGGCGCACGGCCTGCTGGAGCGGGCGGTGGAGCTCAGCCCCGGCGACCCGGCGGCGACCCGGCGGCTCGGCGAGGTGCGGGTGGCGCTCGGCCGCGCCGCGGAGGGCGCCGAACTGCTGCGCCGGGTACGGGACGGGGCGGCCGATCCGGTGGAGGCCGCGCACGCCCGCCTCGCACTCGCGGTGCTGGACCCGGGCGGACCGGGGCCCGGCCCCGCCGCCGTGGCCCGTACCGTGCTCCCGGTCTTCGAGGCGGCCGGGGAATCGGTCGGCCGGGCGCGCGCCCATCTGCGGCTCGCCCAGCAGTTCCAGCGGTCCGGGCGGCACGAGGAGGCCGAACGGGACCAGGCGCGGGCCCTGGAGCACGCCGTGCTGTCCGGTGCGGAGCCGGAGCGGGCCGGGGCGCTCGGCGCGATCGGCATCTCCCTGTGGCGCGGGCCGGTCCCGGTGCCCGCCGCGGTGATCCGCTGCCGGACGCTGCTGGCGGCGCACGGCGCGGGCCGCCCCACGGTGCGGGTGACGCTCAACTGCCCTCTGGCGGTGCTGTACGCGCTCCAGGACGCGGCCGATGACGCGTACGGCTGCCTGGCCGAGGCGGAGCGGCTGGCCGGGAAGCTGGGGTTCGCCGAGGCGGAGGTCTTCCTGCCGATGTTCCGGGCGACGGTGGAGGCGCTGTCCGGCCGGAGTGCCGCCGCGCTGGAGCTGCTCGGCCGGGCGGACGCGGCGGCCCGGCGCACGGGGGCGGCCGGGATGCGGACGGCGGTGGCGCTGGACGCGGCCCGCCTGGAGCTGGACGAGGGCCGGGAGGACCGGGCGGCCCAGCGGCTGGCGGGCGTCGGCGACGCTTCGGGGCTGAGCCGGGCGGACGCGGTGGACCTGGCGGGGCTGCGGGCCCGGCTGACGGCGCGGGACCGGCCCGAGGAGGCGGCCGGGTGGGCGGAGCAGGCGGTGCGGGCCTCGCTGCTCACCGATTCCCCGCTGGTGCAGGCGACGGCCGAGCTGGACCGGGCGCACACGCTCGCCGCGCTGGGCCGGCACCCGGAGGCCGGGGCAGCCGCCCGCGCGGCCGGTGCGCACTTCACGGGCAAGGGGCATCGGCCGGGGGTGCGCCGGGTCTCCGGATTCCTCGCGCGCCCGCCCCTGCCGATGGCCACGACGAGGGAGAGGAGCTGACCGATGACCACCACGGAACCGGCACGAGCACCGGCACCGGCACCGGCACAGCCGGAATCGGTGCGGACCCGGGCGCGTACGGCCCCGGGGCAGGGCCTGACCTGGAGTCTGCGCGGGCGCGGCCCCGACGACGTACCGGTGCTGGCGGACGCCGGGCCGCCGCTCGGCCGCCCCGCCGGGCCGGCCACCGGGCGCGGTGTCCGCGTCTGCGTCGTGGACTCGGGCGTGGAGCGCGACCATCCGCTGGTCGGCCCGTTGGCCGGCTCCTGGGTGGTCGTCAAGGACAGCGAGAGCGGCGGGATCACCGTCGAGCCGACCACGACCGGGGACACCTGCGGCCACGGCACCGCGTGCGCGGGCATCATCCGCCGGACCGCCCCGGAGTGCGAGATCCACAGTGTGCGGGTGCTCGGGGAGCGGTTCTCCGGCACCGGCGACATCCTGATGGCCGGGCTGCGCTGGGCGGTGGAGCAGCGGTTCGACGTGGTCAACCTCAGCCTGTCCACGACCCGTACCCGATTCGCGCAGGAGCTGCACAGCCTGGCCGACAGCGCCTACTTCGCCCGTACGGTGATCGTCGCCTCGGCGCACAACACCCCGGTGGAGAGTTTTCCCTGGCGGTTCGCCTCCGTGATCTCGGTGGGCAGCCACCAGGAGGACGACCCCGAACTGCACCTGTACAACCCCGAGCCCCCGGTGGAGTTCTTCGGACCGGGCCAGAACGTGACCGTGCCGTGGCTGGGCGGCCGGACGATCCGCACCACGGGAAACAGCTTCGCCACGCCGTACGTCGCCGGGCTCTGCGCCCGCGTGCTGTCCGCGCATCCGCGGATGACGGCCTTCCAGCTCAAGAACGCCCTCTATCTGTCCGCGGCCAACGTGCGCCACGCGCCGCGTCCTTCTTCCCCTCCGGCAGGAGATACAGGAGATCCCCGTGATGGCTCAGAGAACTGATTCCGCCCTGTCCCCCGCCTCTCCCGTCCTCGACGCACCGCGCGGCGAACTGCTCCAGTCGGTCGTCGACGTGGCCCGTGCCATCTTCGGGGCCGAGGCCAGTTCGGTGTTCCTGCTCGACGAGGAGGCGGACGAGCTGGTCTTCCAGGCCGTGTCCGGGCAGGGCGAGGAGTTCCTGGTGGGCCGGCGGTTCCCGGCCGGGCGCGGGATCGCGGGCTGGGTGGCGACCTCCGGCGAGCCGATGGTGGTCGACGACCTGAGCGCGGACCCGTCCTTCGACCGCTCGCTGGCGGAGTCGACGGCGTACGTGCCGAACGCCCTGATGGCGGCCCCGCTCATCAGCGACGCCCGGATCCTGGGCGTCCTGGAGGTGCTGGACCCCTCTCCGCAGGCCCGGTCCGGGGTACGGGAGCTGGACCTGCTCGCGATGTTCGCCCGGCAGGCCGCCGCCGCGCTGCGGGTGATCACCCCGGAGCGGGTACGGGAGACCGAGGAGCGCCCGGTCCTCGCCGGGCCCACGCTGGCGGGCACGCAACGCGAGGACGCGCTGAAGCTGTTGGGTAGCCTGGAGCGGCTGCTGCGCGGCGTCGGCTGAGGCGGGCCCGGTGGGGAACCGCGCGCGGGAGTACCCACCGGCCCGGCGGGCAGGAGCGGGGCGTCGGCACAAGGGAAGGACACGCACGATGAAGCTCGCTCTCTCCACCCTCGGGGTGCCGGGGACGCCGGTCGCCGAGGTCGTCCGGCTCGCCGCGGGGAACGGCTACCAGGGGGTGGAGCTGCGCGTCCATCCCGAGGAGCCCGTGCACCTGGGGATCTCGGCGCTGGAACGGGCCGGCGTGGTCGAGGCGTTCCAGGCCGGCGGGGTGGAGATCCCGGCCCTCGCCGGGTATGTCCGGGTGGCCGCCGAGGGGGACGACGAGCCGGTCCTCGCGGAGCTGGCCGAGCTGGTGAAGCTCGCCCGGGACCTGGGCGCGCCCTTCGTCCGGGTCTTCCCCGGCGGCGGCGACCAGGAGCGGGCGGAGGCCGACGCGACGGCCGCCCGGCGGCTCGGCGCGGTGGCCCCGGCCGCCGCCGACATGGGCGTGAGCATCCTGCTGGAGACCCATGACTCGCACCGCGCGGGCCTCGACGTCGCCCGGGTCGTCGCGGCGGTCGGGCACCCCCGGGTCGGCGCGATCTGGGACGTGCTGCACACCTGGCTCGCCGGGGAGGAGCCGGCGGCCAGTCACGCGGTGCTCGCCCCGCATCTGGGCTACGTCCAGGTGAAGGACGTCGCCTCCGCGGACGACCTCACTCCGCTGCCGCTGGGCTCCGGGGTGCTGCCGCTGGCGGAGTGCCTGGACGAGCTGGGTCCGGACACGTGGGTGTCCTGGGAGTACGAGAAGCGCTGGCACCCGGGGGCGGCGGAGCTGCCGGGCCTGCTGGGCGCCGGACGTGACCACTTGCTGCGGCTCGGCGCCCCGAAGCAGTAGCGGCCCCGACGCCCGAGGTCAGCGCCACCCCGCCCACCAGCAGCGCCGCCGCGCACCAGCGCAGCGGGCTCACCCCCTCGCCGAGCACCAGCGCCGCCGAGGACATCCCGAAGACCGGGACGAGCAGGGTGAAGGGCGCCACGGACGAGGCGGGGTACTGGCGCAGCAGGAAGCCCCAGGCGCCGAAGCCGAACACCGTACTGACCCAGGCGACGAACAGGATGATGCCCACCCCGCTCCAGTCGAGCGAGGCCAGCGCCTCCGCGTCCCGGTCCGGGCCCTCGAAGAGGAGGGACAGCCCCAGCAGCGGGAGCACGGGAACGGCCGAGACCCAGACCATGAACGTCAGGGCGTCCCCGGGCGCCGCCCGCCGGGTGAACACGTTGGACACGCCCCAGCAGGCCGCGGCCCCGACGACGAGGACGAACGCGAGGACCGGCCCGCCCGCGCCCTCGTCCACGGCGGCCACCACGATGCCCGCGAGCGCGACGGCCATGCCCGCCACCCGGATCCGGCCGGGCCGCTCGGAGAGGGCGAGGGCGGCGAACAGGGCGGTGAAAACGGCCTGGATCTGGAGGACCAGGGAGGAGAGTCCGGCGGGCATTCCCTGGTCCATGCCGATGAACAGGAGCCCGAACTTCCCCACGCCCAGGACGAGCCCGACCCCCACGACCCACTTCCAGGCGACCGGCGGACGGCCCAGGAGGAAGATCGCGGGCACGGCGGCGGCGAGGAAGCGCAGCGCGGAGAAGAGGAGCGGCGGGAAGTGGTCGAGCCCCAGCTCGATCACGACGAAGTTCACGCCCCAGAGTGCCGCGACGAGCACGGCCAGGGCGATATGGCGTGGACGCATGCGGCGAGCATTCAGCAGGATGACCGTGTAGCACCAGCGCCGATTTCTTCATGGTGGAATTCAGCGCTGCTGAAGAATGCCCGGGAAGACGCCCCTGGAGGATGAGGTCACCGTGCTCGATCTGGCCCGGCTGCGCGCCCTGCACGCGGTCTTCGTCCACGGTTCCGTCGCGGGCGCGGCGACCGCCCTCGGCTACACCCCGTCCGCGATCTCCCAGCAGATCACCAAGCTGGAGCGGGAGACCCGGACCACGTTGCTGGAGCGGCGCGGGCGCGGGGTGGCGCTGACCGAGGAGGCGTTGCGGCTGGCCGAGACGGCCCAGCGGCTGCTGGCCATCATGGAGCAGGCGGAGACGGAGCTGGAGGAGCGCCGGGGGCTGCCGACGGGCCGGCTGACGATCGCCGCGTTCGCCTCGGCCGCGCGGGGGCTGCTGCCGGGGGTGCTGGCCGAGCTGGACCGGGACCATCCGGCGCTGGACGTCCGGCTGGACGAGGTGGACCCGCATCTGTCGGTGGACCTGGCGGCGAAGGGGGTGGTCGATCTGGCCGTGGCGCACGACTGGGACATC
Source organism: Streptomyces sindenensis (assembly GCF_014649035.1). GTDB lineage: Bacteria > Actinomycetota > Actinomycetes > Streptomycetales > Streptomycetaceae > Streptomyces > Streptomyces sindenensis. The sequence continues at coordinate 21,664 of NZ_BMSG01000037.1, read as the reverse complement.
GCCCCGCTGCCCGCCCCGGAGGGCCTGGCCCAGGCGGTGATCGGGCTGGACCGGTGCGATCTGCTGGTCCCCGAGGGACATGCGCTGGCCGGGCGGGACGGGGTGCGGCGCGAGGAGCTGGCGCGCGAGCGGTGGATCTGCCAGCCGCCGGGGACGGTGTGCCACGACTGGCTGGTGCGGACGCTGCGCACGGCGGGGTACGAGCCCGACATCCGGCACCGGGCGGAGGAGAACCACACCCAACTCGCCCTGGTGGCGGCCGGTCTGGGCATCGCGATGATGCCCCGGCTGGGGCGGGGGCCGCTGCCGGAGGGGGTGGTGGCGGTGCGACTGGACCCGGTGCCGGAGCGGCGGCTGTACGCGCTGTGGCGCACGGAGGCGGCGAGGCGTCCGGCGATCACGGCGGCGGTGGACGCGCTGCGGGCCCACGGCGCGGCGGCCGGTCTGGCGTGAGGCGAGTCCGCCCACGGCCGGCGCGATTCCGCCCACGGCGGGCGTGAGGCGGGTCTCCGGTCGACGCGAGGCAGACGGGCCTACGGACGGCGGGAGGCAGCTTGGACCACGGCCGCCGACTCTTTGGCGGTACGTCACTCCGGGGCCCGGCACGGCCTCTTGACCGGAAGTTATTTTCCCTATAAGCGTACTCCCTTGGAAGTTTCTTTCACCCCGGGAAGGAGCTCACGTGCCCCACCGCACCTCAAGACGCACCCTCCTCACCGCCACCGCGGCCGTCACCGCCGCCGCCGCGACCGGCGCCCTCACCCCGCCCGCCGTCGCCTCGGCGCACCCCACGAACGCCTCCACCGACCGTCGACTGCGGCGGATCATCGCCGGGATGAGCCTGGAGGAGAAGGTCGGCCAGCTCTTCGTGATGCGGGTCTACGGGCACTCCGCCACCGACCCCGACCAGGCCGACATCGACGCGAACCTCAGGGAGATCGGGGTCCGTACGGCGGCCGAGCTGATCTCCACGTACCACGTCGGCGGCATCATCTACTTCACCTGGGCGCACAACACCCGCGACCCGCACCAGATCGCCGACCTCTCCAACGGCCTCCAGCGCGCCGCGCTCGCAGAGCGCCACCGGGTGCCGCTGCTCGTCTCCACCGACCAGGAGCACGGCATCGTCTGCCGGGTCGGCGAACCCGCGACCCTGCTGCCGGGCGCGATGGCCCTCGGTGCGGGCGGCTCGCACTCCGACACCCGGCGGGCCGCCTGGATCGCGGGCGCGGAGCTGGCCGCGCTCGGTATCAACCAGAACTACGCGCCGGACGCCGACGTCAACGTCAACCCGGCCAACCCGGTCATCGGCGTACGGTCCTTCGGCTCCGACCCCGACGCGGTGGCCGGCCTGGTCGCGGCGCAGGTGAAGGGCTACCAGGGCGCGGGCATCGCCTCGACCGCCAAGCACTTCCCCGGTCACGGCGACACGAACACCGACAGCCACACCGGACTGCCCGTCATCAACCACACCCGCGCCCAGTGGGAGGAGCTGGACGCCCCGCCGTTCCGCGCCGCGATCCGGGCCCGGATCGACTCGATCATGACCGCGCACATCGTGGTCCCGGCCCTCGACCCCTCCGAGGACCCGGCCACGCTCTCCCGGCCGATCCTCACCGGCATCCTCCGCGAGGAGCTGGGCTACGACGGGGTGGTGGTCACGGACTCGCTCGGCATGGAGGGGGTGCGCACGAAGTACGGCGACGACCGCGTGCCGGTCCTCGCCCTGCTGGCGGGCGTGGACCAGCTGCTGAACCCGCCGAATCTCCCCGTCGCCTGGAACGCCGTGCTGGAGGCGGTCCGCAGCGGTGAGATCAGCGAGGCGCGGATCGAGGAATCGATCCTGCGGATCCTGCGGCTGAAGAGCCGACTCGGCCTGTTGCGGGACCCGTTCGTCAGCCACCGAGGCGTCGAGCGCACGGTCGGCAGCCACGCGCACCGGGCCGCCGCCGACCGGATCGCCGAGCGCACGACGACCCTGCTCGCCGATCCGGGCGCGCTGCTGCCGCTCTCCCGGCGCACCCACCGCAACCTGCTGGTGGTGGGGGCCGATCCGGCCTCCCCCTCCGGGACGACGGGCCCGCCGACCGGCACCCTGGCCCATGCCTTCGGAGAACTGGGCTTCAGCGCACGGGCGTTGTCCACCGGTACGGCCCCGAACCGGGCGAAGATCGACGAGGCGGTCGCCGCCGCCGCGGGCAAGGACGCGGTGGTCGTGGCGACGTACAACGTCACGGCGAGCAGCTCGCAGCGCACGCTGGTGACCGCGCTCGTGGCGACCGGCGTCCCCGTCGTCACCGTCGCGATCCGCAACCCGTACGACGTCGCCCACCTCACCGGGACCGGCGTCGCGGCGAGCCTCGCCGCGTACTCCTGGACCGATGTCGAACTGCGCGCGGCGGCCCGGGTGATCGCGGGCCGCGCCGAGCCGGAAGGCACCCTGCCGGTTCCGGTGCAGCGCGCGGACGATCCGACGCAGGTGCTGTACCCGGTGGGCCACGGACTGTCGTACTAGCCCTACGGCGACCGGGCGGCTCCGGCCTCCGGCCATCGGCGCAAAGCACCCCGCACCTGGCGTGGCCCCCGCTCCGGCGGGCCGCGCCGGGTGTACGTCTTCGATGACGTATTGGGGGGTTTCATGGATGAGCACACGTCCTCGGGGGCCCGGAGCCGACGGCCCGCCACCCCGTTACCGGCCCGCGTGGTCCTGGCGGTGGCCGCCGCCGTGGTCGCGCTCCTGCTGGCCGCCTGCGAGGCCCCGGGCCGAACGGCCACCGACGACCGGGGGCCCGCCCCCGCCTCGCCCGGCCCGTCCCCGTACGGCGTGGTGTTCCTCGGGCCCGGCGACTGCAGTTCGCGGGGCCCGGTGATCCGGGAGGTGTTCTGCCGCAGCGAGAAGGCCGCGGCCACCGTCCTCGCCCGGCACCTCGGTACCCCGGCGTCGGGCCCGCCCTGCCCGGACGCCACCGACTTCGTCCTGCACGTCTCCGAGACGGGCACCGGAGCCCGTTCCCGGCTCACCACCGGCTACGCCTGCATGCGGAACCTGGAGCCCCCGCACCCGGGCGACCCGGGGCAGGGCGGCGGAGCGCTGACCGTCGTCGGCGACTGCGTCACCGCCTCCCGCGCGGGCGAGGTCACGGAGACCGCGTGCGCGGACACGGGCGGCCGCGCCCCGCGCTACCGGGTGGAGTCGGCGGTGCGGCGGCGGGACCGGTGCCCGGACGACACGGAGCTGTTCGTCTCCCTGCGCGGGGAGAAACCGGTGGGCTGCGCCCGCCGGTCCACCGGATGGTGACGGTGGCCGACGGACGCGGCCCGGAGCGAATTGCCGCGAGCGGCTACGGGCGCAGCGTGGCCTCGTCGCGCTCGACCTCGCCGTTGCGCTGGTCCAGCCTGGTGTCGAACTTCGCCAGCGGCTTCGCCTTCGCCGGGTCGTTCTCGACGGCCGCCGGGGCGACGCCCGCCCAGCGCAGGATGTCGGCGGTGGCCTTGGCCCGCTGGGCCTCGGGGAGACCGGAGACCCGCGCGCCGTGGTTGCCGCCGGGGACGGTGTACACGGCGCTGTCCTTCGCGCCGCGGCCGAGGCGGAACGGCTCCGCGCTCCACGGGTCGTTCTCGCCGTTGACGTACATCATCCGCCGGGCGTTGTGCTTGACCCAGCGGTCGACGTCCCGCATCGCGCGCCGGTCGAACTTCATCGGGATGGAGCGGGGCACGAAGTTGCGCGGGGGCTGGTAGCCGTAGCGGCTCAGGTTGCCGAGCCAGGGCTGCTCGATGTCCGGCGATCCGAGCTGGGTGCCCGCCTGGTAGTAGTACGGGGTGTACCGCTCCAGGCCCTGGTCGGCATAGCCGGAGAAGCCGACGATGCCGTCGACGGAGTTCCAGATGTCGTCGTCCGTGGCCTTCTCGGCGTCGGCCGGGATGTCCACGCAGTCGGCGAGCAGGCTGTACTGCCAGAACGCGAACACGTAGTCCAGGACCGTGGCCTCGTAGGCGCGGTCGAGGGAGCCGATGGTGTTGAAGGTCCAGCCGTTGGCGGCGGCCTGCTCCTTGTACTTCTTCTGGAGCGGGGCCCGCCGGACCAGCGCCTCGCGCTGCACGCCGGCCAGCTTGTCGCGGCACTCCTCGGTACCGACGTTGCGGAAGAACCGGTCGTACGCCGAGTCCTCCTTGTCGTTGACGTCGTTGGGCGCGACGTAGGCGACGACGCCGTCCATGTCCTTCGGGTAGAAGCGCTCGAAGTACGTGGCGGTCATGCCGCCCTTGGAGCCGCCGGTGGCCAGCCACTTCTTGCCGTAGATCTTCTTCAGCGCCGTGTACACCCGGTGCTGGTCGCTGGCGGCCTGCCAGATGTCCAGCTTGGACCAGTCGGCCGGGGCGGGGCGGGACGGGGTGAAGAAGCGGTACTCCAGGGAGACCTGGTTGCCGTCGATGATCTGCGTCGGCTCACTGCGGCTGGGGTTGGTGGAGACGTTGTAGCCGCTGGTGAAGAAGACCGTGGGGCGGCTCACGTCCTTGTGCAGCAGGGTCAGGCGCTGCTGGAACGTGCCCTTGGACGGCCGCCGGTGGTCGACCGGCTGGGTGTAGTTGAGGACGAAGTAGCGGTAACCCGCGTACGGCTTCTCCTCGATGAGGCTCATGCCCGGGATCGCCAGGATGCGGTCCTTGATGTCCTCGGTGCTCGCTTCGCTGCCGAGGACCGATCCGCTGCTCGGCTTCACGGCCGGTTCCGCGGCGGTGGCCGCACCGGCCGAGGCCCCCGTGGCTCCGACCGTGCCTATGAGCACGGCGAGCGAGAGAACCCCTGTGAGTGACTTGCGCATGCACTCTCCCCTTGATTCACAACAGTCGCCGTGAACTTATCGGGGGCAACACACGCCACGCCAGACCCGGTTGTCCGTGTCAGCACAGGATGTCAGCACAGGATCCATCCGGTGGACACCGATTTCTTGCCGATCGCACCGGTGGCACGGACGCAGCGGTTCAGCGCGTTGACCGTGACCGGGCCCGCCATCTTCGTGTACGAGCCCTTGTCGGAGACCACGCGGCCACCACGCGCCTGGAGGGTGACGCTCATCGTCCGCCGCTTCCCGGGCTTCTTGGCCACGGTCACCGCGCAGGCGTGGGCGCGAGACTTGTAGACGCGCAGCTCTCCCATGGAGAACCCCACCGTCTTCGCCGGGCGGCCGGAGCAGCCGGAAGCGGCCCGGGCGGTGCCGGGGGCGGCGAGGAGGGGGAAGAGTCCGCCCAGCAGGGGCAGGACGAGGAGGCCGACGAGCAGCAGCCGTCGCCGACGTATCGGTTTCACCGCTCCGGCCGGTCCCGCGGCCCCGGCCCGGCTCACCGGCCTCACCGTTGTGTCGAACACGTTCGCCCCCACCTGGCATCCGGACGCCCATGCGTCCCTGGCTACGACGCAGCAGACGCCCGAGAGGTTGCGCGCCACCTCCGCCCGGGGCCGCCGGGCCCTCAGACGGCCGCGGGCTCGTCCTCCCCCAGGCCCTCTATGCCCTCGCCCATGAAGGTGCGCCACAGCCGGGCGTACCGCCCGTCCAGGGCGAGCAGCTCGTCGTGCGTACCGTCCTCGGCGACGCGTCCGTGGTCCATCACCACGACCCGGTCGGCGCGGGCGGCCGTCGTCAGCCGGTGGGCGACCACCAGCGTGGTCCGGCGGCCGGAGAGCCGGTCGGTCGCCTGGTTGACGAGGGCCTCGGTGGCGAGGTCGAGGGCGGCGGTGGCCTCGTCCAGGAGCAGGACGTCCGGGTCGACCAGCTCGGCGCGGGCCAGGGCGATCAGCTGGCGCTGTCCGGCGGAGAGGTTGCGGCCGCGCTCGGCGACCTCGTGGAGGTAGCCGCCCTCCAGCGTGGCGATCATCTCGTGCGCGCCGACCGCGCGGGCCGCGGCCTCCACCGCGGCGTCGGTGGCGTCGGGCAGCCCGTAGGCGATGGCGTCGCGGACCGTCCCGGCGAAGAGGTACGCCTCCTGCGGGACGACGCCGAGACGGTGCCGGTAGGCGGTCATGTCGAGCTTGCGCAGGTCGGTGCCGTCGGCGGTGACCCGGCCGCCCGTGGGGTCGTAGAACCGGGCGACCAGCTTGACCAGCGTCGACTTCCCGGCCCCCGTCTCCCCGACGAAGGCGACGGTCTGCCCGGCCGGGATGTGCAGGTCGATCCCGGTGAGGGCCTCCTCCTCGTCCCCGTACGCGAAGGAGACGTCCTCGAACGCGATCTCGCCGCGCAGCGAGGGCACGTCGAGCGGCTCGTCCGGGTCGGCGGTCGAGGTGGGCTCGCGCAGCAGCTCCTGGATGCGGCCGAGGGAGACGGTGGCCTGCTGGTAGCCGTCGAAGACCTGGGAGAGCTGCTGGACGGGGGCGAAGAACAGGTCGATGTAGAGGAGGTAGGCGACCAGGGCGCCGACGGTCAGCGTGCCGTTGTCGATCCGGCCCGCGCCGACGATCATCACCGCGGCGGCGGCGACGGAGGCCAGCAGCTGGACGAACGGGAAGTAGACGGAGATCAGCCACTGGCCGCGCACCCGGGCCTCGCGGTACGCGTCGCTGCGCTCGGCGTAGCGGGCGGCCCCGTCGTGCTCGCGGCCGAAGGCCTGGACGATCCGGAGACCGGCGACGGACTCCTGGAGGTCGGCGTTGACGGCGCTGATGCGGGTCCGCGCCAGTTCGTACGCCTTGACGCTGCTGCGCCGGAAGAAGAAGGTGCCGATGATCAGCACGGGCAGGGTGGCGAAGACGACCAGGGCGAGCTGGATGTCCAGGACCAGCAGCGCGACCATGATCCCGAAGAAGGTGACCACGGAGACGAACGCGGTGACGAGCCCGGTCTGGAGGAACGTGGAGAGCGCGTCCACGTCCGTGGTCATCCGGGTCATGATCCGGCCGGTCAGCTCGCGCTCGTAGTAGTCGAGTCCCAGGCGCTGGAGCTGGGCGAAGATCTTCAGGCGGAGCGAGTAGAGGATCCGTTCGCCGGTCCGGCCGGTCATCCGGGTCTCGCCGATCTGGGCGGCCCACTGCACGAGCACGACGGCCAGCGCGATCGCGGAGGCGGCCCACACCGCGCCGATGGAGAGCCGGCTCACGCCCTCGTCGATGCCGTGCCGGATGAGGACCGGCAGCAGCAGGCCCATCCCGGCGTCGACGGCGACGAGCCCCAGGCTGACGAGGAGGGCGGTGCCGAAGCCGCGCAGCAGCCGGCGCAGCCCGTACGACTCCTCCGGGCGGACGGCGCGGGCCTCGTCGACCTCGGGGGTGTCCGTGGCGGGCGGCAGCGCCTCGACCTGGGCGAGGAGTTCGGGGGTGGCGGGCATGCCGGCGACGGTGGTGTCCCGCTCCTCCTCCCTGCGGATCCACAGCTCGGGGGTGATGCCGCGCTCCGCGTCGAACTCGGCGTCCAGCTCCTCCTGGAGCGCGCGGTCGTCCTCGGGGCCGGCCCCGGTGCGCGGCGGCCGGTGGCCGGGCGAGGTGGCGCCCAGCTCGTCGGGGTCGGTGAGGAGGCGGCGGTAGCGGGCGGAGGTGCGCTCCAGCTCCTCGTGGGTGCCGATCGCGGCGAGCTTCCCGCCGTCGAGGACGGCGATGCGGTCGGCGAGCTGGAGGGTGGAGCGGCGGTGCGCGATGAGGAGGGTGGTCCGCCCCGCCATCACCTGTTTCAGCGCCTCGTGGATCTCGTGCTCGACGCGGGCGTCGACGGCGGAGGTCGCGTCGTCGAGGAGGAGGAGCCGGGGGTCGGTGAGGATGGCGCGGGCGAGGGCGACGCGCTGGCGCTGGCCGCCGGAGAGGGTGAGCCCGTGCTCGCCGACGGTGGTGTCGTAGCCGTCCGGCAGTTCGGAGATGAACCCGTGGGCCTGGGCGGCGCGGGCGGCCGTCTCGATCTGTTCCTGGGTGGCGTCGGGGAGGCCGTAGGCGATGTTGGCGCGGACGGTGTCGGAGAAGAGGAAGCTGTCCTCGGGGACGAGCCCGATGGCGGCGCGCAGGGATGCCTGGGTCAGCTCGCGGACGTCGTGGCCGCCGATGAGGACGGCCCCGTGGGAGACGTCGTAGAAGCGGGGCAGCAGGAGCGAGACGGTGGACTTGCCGCTGCCGGAGGCGCCGACGACGGCGACGGTCTCGCCGGGTTCGACGGTGAGCGAGAACCCGTCGAGGACCGGGCGGTCGTCGTCGTAGCCGAACCGTACGTCGTCGAACTCGATCCCTGCCGGGGCGTCGGCGGGCAGCTCCTTGGTCCCGTCCGTCATGGAGGGCTGGGTGTCGATGAGCTCCAGGACGCGTTCGACACCGGCGCGGGCCTGCTGGCCGACGGTGAGGACCATGGCGAGCATCCGGACCGGGCCGACGAGCTGGGCGAGGTAGGTGGAGAAGGCCACGAACGTGCCGAGGGTGATCTCGCCCCGGGTGGCCAGCCAGCCGCCGAGGGCGAGCATGGCGACCTGGCCGAGGGCGGGCACGGCCTGGAGGGCGGGGGTGTAGCGGGAGTTCAGCCGGATGGTGCGCAGCCGCCCGGCGAAGAGGCGTCGGCCGACCTCGCGGAGCTTCCCGGTCTCCTGGTCCTCCTGCCCGAACCCCTTGACGACCCGGACCCCGGAGACGGCCCCGTCGACGACTCCGGCGACGGCGGCGGCCTGGCTCTGGGCGTACCAGGTGGCGGGGAAGAGGCGGGTACGGGAGCGGCGGGCGATGAACCAGAGGGCGGGGGCGACGGCGAGGGCGACGAGGGTGAGCGGGAGGGAGAGCCACGCCATGATCGCCAGGGAGATGAGGAAGAGCAGCACGTTCCCGATGGTCATCGGGAGCATGAACAGCAGCCCCTGGATCAGCTGGAGGTCACTGGTGGCCCGGCCGACGACCTGCCCGGTGGACAGCTCGTCCTGACGCTTCCCGTCGAGCCGGGTGATCGTCGCGTACATGTCCGTACGCAGGTCGTGCTGGACGTCCAGGGCGAGCCGGCCGCCGTAGTAGCGGCGGATGTAGGTGGCGATGTAGACGAGGACGGCCGCGCCGATGAGCAGCCCGGTCCAGACGGCGAGGGAGCGGGTGTGGTCGGTGACCACGTCGTCGATGATCACCTTGGTGATGAGCGGCACGAGGGCCATGACGGCCATGCCGGCGAGCGACGAGCCGAGGGCGAGCACGACGTTCCGCCGGTACCGCCACGCGTACCCGGTCAGCCGCCGGCCCCACCCCTGTTGCTCTGCGCCCGCCACGCGTTGCCTCCCCGTCTCGTATCGGTCTTCCGGAAGGCCGTCCCGTATCGATCTTCCGGAGGCACCAACACGGCGGGGAGCGGATTTCATCCCTCCGCAAGGAATGGGGGCGCTTCCGGAGCACGACAACCGCCGAGAGGAGACCACCCCTTCGAGTGGCTGCGCAACCAAGGCAGGCGACATACACTGGAGCATCTATACGTTTCGATATATGTACAACGACTTTCTGGTGGTCGAGCACGTCGCCGAGCTGCTGCGGGAGCGCCCCACGACGCTCGGGGAGCCCTACTCCCGGCACCTCGGCGACGGCGTCCGCGAGCTGCGGTTCAGCCTTGGCCGACGAGGGGGCGCGACCCGGGTTCCCTATGGGCTCGCGCCGGAAGGAGAAGGAGAAGCGGTAATGGTCAGCCACGCACGCTGGAAGCTCGCCCGCGACGAGAGAGTCGCCCAGGGGATCGCCGAGGACCCCGAGGTGGAGCGGCGCCGCGAGGAGATCTCTCTCGCGTTCGACCTCGGGCAGGCCGTGTACGACCGGCGGACCTCCCTCGGCATCTCGCAGACCGAGCTGGCCCGGCGCGCCGGTATGACGCAGCCGCAGGTCTCGAAGCTGGAGCTCGGTGGCACAGTCCCCACCGTGCCCCTGCTGGCTCGGCTGGCCCGTGCCATGGAGGCGACGTTCCGGATGGAGCTGTTCGGGAGCAGCATCCGGGTGACGTTCACCGACCTGGACGGACCCGCTCCGGAGGGGACCGACGGGGAGCCGCCCGCCACGGAACGTGTGTCCGCGCCCGCCGCCGAAACAGAGGAGGCGGACACGGGCACGGAGAGGACGGCGGCCACCGGCTGAGGGGGCCGGGCCCCGGGCCTGCCGGCCTACAGATGCGTCGGCTCGAACATCCGCAGCAGCGCCGGAAGCACGACGACCGAAGGCCCCGGGGCCGCCAGCGCCTTGCCCAGGTCGGCGGCGAGCGACTCCGGGCCGGTCCGGACGGCGGGCACGCCGAAGGACTCGGCGAGGGCGACGAAGTCCGGGCGGGCCAGCTCGGTGCCGGCGGTCTCGCCGAAGGCGTCCGTCATGTACTCGCGCAGGATGCCGTAGCCGCCGTCGTCGACGATCAGCCAGGTCAGCGGCAGATCGTACTGGCGCGCGGTGGCCAGCTCCGCGATGGAGTACATCGCGCCGCCGTCGCCGGAGACCGCGAGCACGGGCCTGGTCGGGTCGGCGACGGCCGCCCCGATGGCGGCCGGGAAGGCGTAGCCGAGGCCGCCCGCGCCCTGGGCGGAGTGCATGGTGTTGGGGTGCCGGGCGTCGAACGCGGACCAGGCCCAGTACGCCAGGATCGTCATGTCCCAGAAGCTGGGCGCGGCGTCGGGCAGCGCCTCGCGGACGGCGGCGAGGACCTGCTGCTCCAGGGTGAGTTCCTGGGCCTCGATCCGGACCCGTACCTTCTCCAGGACCGTGCGTACGCGCTCGGCGGCACCCGCGTCCTCGCGACGCTCGACGGCCTCCAGGAGGTCGGCCAGGGCCTCGCGGGCGTCGGAGTGGATGCCGAGGGCGGGGTGGTTGGACTCCAGCTTCCCGGCGTCCGCCTCGATCTGGATCACCCGGCCGCGCGGGCGGAAGGTGTGGTAGTTCGAGGAGAGTTCGCCGAGGCCGGAGCCGACGACGAGCAGGACGTCCGCGTCCTCCAGGAAGTCGGTGGTGTGCCGGTCCTCCAGCCAGGAGCGCAGCGACAGCGGATGCTCCCAGGGGAACGCGCCCTTGCCGCCGAAGGTGGTGACGACCGGCGCGTCGATCTTCTCGGCCAGCGCGCGCAGCTTGCCGGAGGCGTCGGAGCGTACGACTCCGCCGCCCGCGATGATCACGGGCCGCTCGGCGTTGGACAGCAGATGCGCGGCGGCGATCGTCAGCTCGGGCCGCGGATAGAGCTCGCGCGGGGTGGCGTCCATGGCGCTGACGACGGGGAGAGCCGTCTCGGCCAGCAGGACGTCCTGCGGGATCTCCACCCAGACCGGCCCGTGCGGGGCGGTCAGCGCGGACTCCCAGGCGGCGGCGATCGCGGACGGGATCTGCGACGCGGCCCGCACGGTGTGCACGGACTTCACGATGTCGCGGACGGATGCCTGCTGGTCGCGCAGCTCGTGGAGGTAGCCGTGCCGCCCGCCGCCGAGCCCCGCCGTCGGGATCTGGCTGGAGAGGGCGAGCACGGGGGCGGAGGCGGCGGCCGCCTCCTGGAGCGCGGCGAGCGAGGTGAGCGCGCCGGGCCCGGTGGAGAGCAGCAGCGGGGCAACCTCCCCCGTGATCCGGCCGTACGCGTCGGCGGCGAACCCCGCGTTGTTCTCGACGCGGAGCCCGACGTACCGGAGCGAGGAGCGGCGCAGCGCGTCGAACATGCCGAGCGCGTGCTGACCGGGCAGGCCGAAGACGGTGGTCGCGCCGAGCCCCTGGAGGGACTCGACGACGAGGTCACCGCCGTTGCGGCCGGCCGGCGGGTTCAGTACGGCGGCGGCCTGCGCGGCGGTGAGCCGCGGCCGGTCGTCGTGGTCGTGGCTCACTTGGCGCCCTCGGCGCTCCGGGGGCTCCTGGACGCCGCGATCTGGCGGGACATGATCGTCGTCAGCTCGTACGCGGCGTGGGAGGCGGCCACGGACGTGATCTCGGCGTGGTCGTACGCGGGGGCGACCTCGACCAGGTCGGCGGAGACCAGGTGGCAGGAGGAGAGCCCGCGCAGGATCTCCAGCAGCTCGCGGGAGGTGAGGCCGCCGGCCTCGGGGGTGCCGGTGCCGGGGGCGTGCGCGGGGTCGAGGACGTCGATGTCGATGGAGATGTACAGCGGCCGGTCCCCGATCCGCTGACGGAGCTGGTCGGCGATCTCGTCGACGCCGCGCCGCATGACGTCGGCGGAGGTGACGATGCCGAAGCCCATCTTCTCGTCGTCGGTCAGGTCCTGCTTGCCGTAGAGCGGGCCGCGGGTGCCGACGTGGGAGAGGGCGGAGGTGTCGAGGATGCCCTCCTCGACGGCCCGGCGGAACGGCGTGCCGTGGGTGTACTCGGCGCCGAAGTAGGTGTCCCAGGTGTCCAGGTGCGCGTCGAAGTGGAGCAGGGCGACGGGCCCGTGCTTCTTGGCGACGGAACGCAGGAGGGGCAGGGCGATGGTGTGGTCGCCGCCGAGGGTCATCAGGCGTGCGCCGGTGCCCAGCAGGTCGTCGGCCGCGCCCTCGATGGTCTCGACGGCCTCGTTGATGTTGAACGGGTTCGCCGCGATGTCACCGGCGTCGGCGACCTGGGCGAGGGCGAACGGGGAGGCGTCCTGGGCCGGGTTGTAGGGGCGCAGCAGCCGGGAGGCCTCACGGATGGCGTTGCCGCCGAAGCGGGCGCCGGGCCGGTAGGAGACCCCGGTGTCGAAGGGCACGCCCACCACGGCGACGTCGGTACGCCCGACCTCGTCGAGCCGCGGCAGCCGGGCGAACGTCGCGGGCCCGGCGTACCGGGGGACGCGGGAGGAGTCGATGGGGCCGCGCGGCGAGTCGGTGCTGCTCATGGGGGTGTGCCTTTCCGTGGTTCGGTCCGTACGGACGGTTCGTGCCGGTTCCGCTTCCGTACGGCCTCCAGTGTGCGGGGTGCCGTGCACTGCTCGCCGGACGCGGGCGCGAGGACGACGGTAGGTGGCCGGGGAGCGGGACTGAAGTGTAGGTTTCCTCCACCTTTACCACCTTGAATGGACGAACCATCCATGACCTCCGCCCCGACGGCCGCCCCCGGCCCGCCGACCCCACCCGTCCCCCTGTCGAAGCTGCTGGCGGCCAAGGACCTGGGCCTGCGCCGGATCGCGGGCCCGGCCGAGACCGAGCTGCTCTGGGTGCACACCTCGGAGATGGCGGACCCGTACCCGTACCTCCTCGGCGGCGAGCTGCTGCTGAGCGCCGGGGTACTGCTGACGGACGCGGACCACTACGTCGGCCGCCTGGTGGAGGCGGGGGCGGCGGCGCTGGGGTTCGGGGTGCGGCCGGTGCACGAGACCGTGCCCGGGGCGCTGATCGAGGCGTGCGACCGGCAGGGCCTGCCGCTGCTGGAGGTACCGCCCGAGACCCCGTTCACGGCGATCGCGCGGACGGTGTGGCGGCTGATGGCCGAGGCGCGCCACCGCGAGCTGCGCCGGGTGACCCGCGCCCAGCAGGCCCTGGCGACAGCGGCGGCCCGCCCCGACCCCGTACCGGCGGTCCTGCACCAGCTCGCGGCGCAGCTGGGCGGCCGGGCGGTGCTGCTGACGGCGCGGGGCGAGGAGATCCACGCGGCGGGCCGCCGCCTGGCTCCGGAGCCGGCCGGAGCCCTGACCCGCCTGGCCCGGGTGGTGGCCCGGGAACGCCCCGGCTCCCCCGCGTCGGCCACGGACACGCACGGCGACACGCACGTGTCGGCGTACGCGCTGGGCGGCGGCGAGGGCCTGGTCCTGGCGCTGGCGACCCGGCAGCGGGAGTCCGGCGACCACACGGTGGCGGGCATCGCGGTGGTCCTGCTGTCGCTGCTGGCCGCCCCGCACCAGGGCGCGGACGCGGCGGGCCGTTCGGCGGCCCTGGTCCGCATGCTGCTGGGCGCCGGCCCCGCCGAGGCGGCCCCGCTCCTCGGCGGGGCCGGGCCCTGGACGGTGATCCACGCCCGCCGCACGGACGGCACCCCGGCGGACGCCCTGACGGCCGGAGCCCTCGGCGCGTCCCTGGGCACGGCCCTGGTCGACGCGAGCCGCGGGGGCGGCGAGGCGGTGCGGCTGCTGCTGCCGGGCGCGGAGGCGGAAGGCGAGGCCGGGGAGGACGAGACGGCGAAGACCGGGGAGGGCAAGACGGCGAAGGGTGAGGCGGTGGAGGCCGAGGCCGTGGAGGCACGGCCGGGGTCGGACCCGGCTCGGTCCGGGTCGGACCCGGCACGGCGCGGCTCGGGACCGGCTCGGTCCGGGTCGAACCCGGCACGGCGCGGCTCGGAACCGGCTCGGTCCCCGAAGCCCGTGTCGATCACCCCGCAGCCCGGCTGGACGCTCGGCGCGTCCGCCCCCACCCCCGTCACCGCGCTCGACGCCGCCGACGCCCTGGCCGCCCGCGCCCTGGCCCACGCACGGGCGACCCGCGCCCCGCTGACGGTGAACGCCCCCGTGAGCGGCCTCGCCGCCCTGGTTCCGCCCGAGGAGGCGGCCGCCCACGCCCGCGCCCTCCTCACCCCGCTCACCGCACCGCTGGCCGACACCCTGCGCTGCTGGCTCTCCCTGCACGGCAGCTGGGACCGTACGGCGGTGGCGCTCGGCGTCCACCGCAACACCGTGCGCCAACGCATCGGCCGGTGCGGGGAGTTGCTGGACGCGGACCTGGACGACATGGACGTACGGGCGGAGCTGTGGTTCGCGCTGCGGCAGGGGTGAGCGGGAGGGCCGGGCCCACGGCTCACCGATGAGTTTCGGCGCCCGCCCCCGTCCTACTGGTGAACACCGCGACGAGCCGCGCCGCGGGCTCACGGACAGGCGGTACCGACGATGGACAAGCAATTCACCGCGACTCTGCGGAAGAGCCCGAGCAAGGGCGGCTGGACCTATGTGGTGTGGCCCGAGTCGGCCGAGTTCTTCGGCACCCGCGGCCTGGTGAAGGTCCGGGGCACCGTCGACGGCCACCCGTTCCGGAGCTCGTTCATGGCCCTGGGGGACGGCACGCACAAACTGCCCGTGAAGGCGGGCGTACGCAAGGCGATCGGCAAGGAGGAGGGGGACACCGTGACCGTCCGCCTGGAGGAGCGCATCTCCGGCTGACCCAGTGGGAGGGCCGGGAGCCCCCCTTTCCCCGGCCACCACAGCAGCCGCCCGGACGGATCGGTGAGGACGTGGGCGTTCATGCCGTGGCAACCGCATTTTCCGGAGCAGTACGGAGCAGTACGGAGCAGTACGGGGTGTCGGCGGCGAACTGGGCCAACATCCCTCCCGGAAAACGCCGTTGAGGGGAAGGAGAAAGGCCCCCCGACGCCTACCGGGCCGCGGCCCGGGCCGCCACAATCTCGGTATGACGATCACGCCGGCCCCTCCGAGCGCACCGCCGACGCGCAGCACCCCCCTCGACCTCGCCCGCGTGGTCCTCACGGGCGCGGTGATCGGGAGCTCGCTCGCCGCGCTCGTCGTCGGCACTGTCCTCGGACACGTTTCGCTGCTGGTCGGCGGCTTGGTCCTCCCCATCGCCCATGGACTGCTGGTCCTCGCCGCCGGGGCGCCCGAGCGCGCACGCCGGAGGGCCATCGTCCCCTGCACCACCCTCGCCAGGATCGAGGGCCTGCACGCCACCGGCGGGGAGACCAGCGACGTGCCCGTCCGCTTCGACCTCACCGTCGCCCCGGACGGCAGACCGGCGTACCGCGTCGAGTCCACCCAGTCCGTCAATCTCGTCGACCTGGCCGACTACGAACCAGGCGGCATCGTCGTCGTCCAGTACCCGCCGCACCAGCCGTGGGCGGTGAAGCTGGTGAAGCGCCCGACACCGGAATGGGAGGACCGCGCGGCTTCGGCCCGCATCAATTCGGCGCCCGGCCCGGCCCTGACCGCCAAGCCGCCTCCGGACGGCTCCGTCGGCGGCTACCTCACTCTCCTCGCCCTGCTGCTCGGAGCGGCCGCCGTGGTCTTCGCCTTCCGGGCCGACCTCTTCGGCCCGGAAGGCCCCGCCGACCGGCCCCCCTCGGCCGCTGGGCCCGCCGACCCCGGCACCTCGTCCACCACGATCGTCTCGGCCGCGTCCGGCACCGTCGCCCTCGGCCCCGGACAGTCCCTGTTCGACGGGGGCCGACTGCGTCTGGCGGTCGATTCGCTCACCCAGGGCGACGGCAGAAACCGCCAGGCTCTCACCGTCGTCGCGCAGGACCGCCTCCTCACCGTCGTCTTCACTCCCGCGGGCTCGCAGGCACCCGGCTTCGACCTGGACGCTCTGCCGTACCCGCGCATCCCCGCCCTCGTCCGGGAGGCCAGGACCACTCTCGGCGTCCGCTCCCCGCAGACCTGGCAACTCACCGCCGAGAGCCTTTCCGGCGCCCTCACCCTCCGAGTCGGGGTGGCAGGCGCCGACGGTGCCGCCTCGCTGGAGGCGAACGGCCACGGCGAGATCGTGCGGCGCGTTCCGGCGCGCTGACAGACGGACGGGACGGGCGCTCGAACGGAGCGGGTGAGCCGGGCGGGCCCCGCTGTCGGACCAGGAGGAGCACGGATGGGATGGCACGCATACCTGGCGCTGTGGTGCGTCGTCCTCGGCGCCGTCGCGGTCGTCGGTTACGGACGGTCGCTGGCCGGGGTGACCCGCGGCCAGCGGGCGGTCCGCGTCATGGGCCGGATCGAACGGGTCACGGAGCCCCGGCACGGGAGCTCGGGACGCGAGGGGATCGCCGTGGTCGTCACCTTCCGCGATCCCGCCACGGGGCAGGAGTTCACCGTCACCAACGACGGCGAGTGCGGCGACCGGATCAGCACGGCCTGGACGGGCCGTGAGGTCGGCATCCGCTACCCTCCCGGCCGCCCCCACGCCTACCAGTTCACCACCGACCCGGACGCCGGGCGGAGCGGACTCGGCCGGCCCAACTTCGCGGTCTTCCTCATCTACGTCGGGCTGGTCGTCGTCGCCTCGATCGACTGGGGCTGGCCGTGGGCCCTCATCGGCTTCGGCGTCCCCTGGACGCTGCTGAGCGCGACCTATCTGCCCCGGGCCGTACGCGACACACGTCTGCGCATCGAGGGCCTCGCCTCCGGCGACCCGGTCCCGGGCCGCGTCATCGCCGTACTGAAGGACGTCACCGTCGACGAGGACAGCGGAACCGCCACCAGACACACCCCGGTCGTCGCCTTCACCACCCACGACGGCACCGCCGTCACTGCCTACCGCACTACGGGGCTGAGCGATCCCGCCCGCTCACGCGGCCGGGAGCTCACGATTCACTACCGCCCCGACGACCCGGCCGTCTTCACCACGGACCTCGCCGCCGAACACCGCTCCCGCGTCGGCGAGATCGCGTTCGCTGTCGGGTCCCTTCTCGTGGGGGTCGCCGCGGCCGTGGCGGGAGGGGTCCTGATCGCGGGCTGACGCCCACCGCCCCTGCCAAGCCGGCCCCGCGACCGGCACGACGCCGGGCTCCGTTGTCGAGCAGCCGGCTCAGCCCCGCGTCGCGTCGCCGGCCAGCTTGCGGCGTTCCCGCTTGTTGGGGTGGCGGACGACCACGCCCGCCATGCCGCCGGAGCCGGTGAGCCGGATCAGGGGAGTGCCCGGGAGGCGGTCGGACGTGGTCTTGTCCTTCAGGCCGCCGAAGCCGGGGTCCATGCCGGTGGTGTCCGCGGCCCAGCCGTCGGGGATGACGACCGTGACGCCGGAAGTCTCCCCGTACGCCTCCACCACGACCTCCGCGAGGCGGCACTCGACCCGGGTGAAGTCGAGACTCACGCCTCCCATGCCCGCGTGAGCGATCACGTGGCCGGGCACGTCCCAGCGGCCGGGGCCCCGGGACGCGCCGTACATGCCGCCCTTGAGCACCAGGGGCGGCAGGCTCTCCGCTGCCGATGAGGGCGACTTCGGCAGGTCGGCTGTCAGGACGGCCAGTTCGGCGTACGTCTTCGAGGTCAGCGC
The DNA here is from genome assembly GCF_014649035.1 of Streptomyces sindenensis. Classification (GTDB taxonomy): domain Bacteria; phylum Actinomycetota; class Actinomycetes; order Streptomycetales; family Streptomycetaceae; genus Streptomyces; species Streptomyces sindenensis. The sequence goes on along the minus strand of NZ_BMSG01000037.1, from coordinate 3,826 downwards.
CTGTTCCAGGCGGGAATCCAGCTCGTCGAGGTCGATGCGCCCCTCGGCCGCGGCATCGCGCAGTTGCTCCACCACTGCCTCCCGGTCGTCATGGGAAGCGCGGAGTTCTCCTGATGGGACGGGGCGCGGAGAAGGCTCCGGGGGCTGGGCAGTCATGATCCCCAGAATAGGCAGTCGGCGGGCCGGGCCGCCAGGGTCCGCGCGTCGTCAGCGCCGTCCCCCGTGCGGGCGCGCCGCAGGGCAGCGCGCCCGCATCCGCCGGTGACCGGCGGCTCCCCGGTGACCGGCGGCTCCCCGGTGACCGGCGGCTCCCCCGGCGACCGGCGGCCCCCGGGTGACCGGCGGCCCCCGGGTGACGGTCCCGCTCCCCGGGCAGCGGGACCGTCAGCCCAGCCGGTTGCCGAAGCGGACCGCCGACGGTGTCACGCCCAGGCTCGCCTCGCCGAAGGAGACGCTGCCCTGGGTGACCGGGCCCGTGCCGCTGCCCTTGAAGAGCCAGACGCCGCCCTGGTCGGTGTTCTCGCCGGGGGCGGCCACCGCCAGCGTGGCCGGTACGCCCTTGGCTCCGGCCACGACATGGACCTCGCCGCCGAAGGCGTCGCCCTGCTCGTCGACGCCGGGGACGTTCGCCGTGGACTGGCCGATCACCTTCGTGTCGGCGCCCGTGATGCCCGTGGCGCGCCCCTTGAAGATCAGCACCCCACCGGCGTTCTTCGCCGTGCCCACGTCCTCGCCCGGCAGGCCCACGACGACCTCGCCGTAACCGTCGCCGTCCAGGTCCCCCACCGCGGCGCTCGCACCCATGGCGTCCCCCGGCTCGTCGGCGCCCGGCACTCCGGCGGTGGCCTGGGTGATCCACTTCGGCTTCACGGAGGTGTTCTGCCCCTTGGGTCCGCCGAGGGCGACCGCCACCGCGCCGCCCTTGCTCGGGAAGTCCACGTCGCTGTCCAGGCCGGTGGGCTGCCGGGTGAAGACCAGGTCCGGGTACGCGTCACCGTTGACCGAACCCACCGTCACCGAGGCGTGGTGGAGATACGTTCCCGGCGCGGTGAGGACGGGGACGTGGGTGAAGCCCGTGCCGGTCGACAGGTACAGCGACGTCCCGCCGCAGTCCGGCTCGTCGCTACAGCCGGTGCTGAGCAGCAGGTCGTCCTTGCCGTCGTTGTTGATGTCCGCGGCCTGTACGCCCTCATAGGTCTCGACGCCGTCGGCGGTCAGCGCCGTCCGGGTGCTCCCGACCGAGCCGTCCGCGCCGATCTTCTCGCTCAGAACGACTTTCCCGGCCCAGTCGGCGTTGTCGATCCCGGCCACGTCCGCCCGGCCGTCGCCGTCGAAGTCGCCCACCGCTTCGCCCTGGCCCCGGCCCTGGAACTCGACGGCCCGGGTGCCGAGACCGCTCTTGCCGCCGAACAGGATGATCGGCCGGCCGTTGCCGGCCGAGACCAGCAGGTCGGTGTAGCCGTCGGCATCGATGTCGGCGGGCGCCGACCCACCGAAGCGGGCGTTCGCGGTGGCCGAACCGGGGATCCCGGCCGTGTTCTGGTTGATCACCTGGTGCCGGGCCGGGTTGATGCCCTTGGCGTCGCCCGGGTAGACCGCCAGGTAACCGGCCTTCTTGATGCCGGACACGGTCCCGTCGGGCACCGAGGCGACCATGTCCTCGTACCCGTCCCCGTTGAAGTCGACCGGCTGCCGCACGGCGGAGGCCGACGCTGCCGCCACCGCCGTACCGGAGAGGGCCGGGGCGGCGGTCGCCGTGGCGGCGAGCGTCACGAAGATCGCCGAAACGGTACGGAGTCGAGAAGTCTGCATGGGTCATCCCCCGGATGTACGCGTGCGTACGGCGAGCGGGCCCGCCGCCCGCCATCTGCCCAGAAAGACCTTCCGTGCGGCGAATGGTTGTACGCCCCGGCCCCGGACCATCACCTGCGAGCTTCCCGCGCCATTGCCCACGCGGCCGACTTCGGCGCCATCTTCTTGCGTTATAGGCAAGCCCACATGCGTCAGACGCAGGAGACCGTACGCTCGATCGCATGGCTCACGCACACCAGCACCACCACGAGGTGCCCCACGCCCCCGCCCACCCCCATGCCCACGCCCACACCCACGACTCCGGGGCTACCCCCAACGGCCTTCCCGAGATCCTCGATCTCGACGCCGCCCTGTTCGCGCCCCAGCTGACCGCGCTCACCGGACGCATCGCCTGTCTGGCCGGTGACGACGTCCGGCACATCGTCGACCTCGGCTCGGGTACCGGAACCGGCACGTTCGCCCTGCTGGAGCAGTTCCCGACCGCCCGCGTGACCGCCGTCGACAGCTCCCCCGAGATGCTGGAGCGGCTCGTCTCGGCGGCCCGCGAGCGGGGGCTGGACGACCGGGTGCGCACGCTGGAGACCGACGCCGGTGCGGGGCTGCCGGGAGTGGTCGATGCCGACCTGGTCTGGGCGTCGGCATCCCTGCACCACCTGGACGACCCCGCGACCGCCCTGGCCGGCATCCGCGCCGCGCTGCGCCCCGGAGGGCTGCTGGCGGTCGCGGAGGTGGACGGGATGCCGTACTTCCTGCCCGGGGACGGGGAGTCGGGCGAGCTGGAGGCCCGCTGCCGGGCGGCGCTCGACGGCCTGCACGCCGAGCGGATGCCGCACCGGGGCGCCGACTGGGGCCCCCTGCTGACGGCCGCCGGCTTCTCCGTCGAGCAGGAGCGCGCCGAGCCGTGGGAGCTGCGCGCGCCGCTGCCCGAGGGGGCCGGGCGGTACGCCTTCCTGGTCTTCGAGCGGGTCCGCGGCTCGCTCGACGGGCGCGTCGACACCGACGACCTGGCCGCGCTCGACCGGCTCGTCGACGGCGGGCCCGAGGACGTACGCCACCGCGACGACCTCGTCGTACGCTCCACGCGCCGGATTTGGATGGCCCGCCGCGCCCAGGGGGACATGAGGGCGTGAAGGCAGGAAGCCCCGAAGGCATGAGGAAGCAGGCAGCATCGCCGGGCCTCGGGCCGCGGCTCCGGCCCGCGAGCGCCGCCGGATCCCTTGACTCCAGGAGTGCCCTCGCGCTGCAACGAGCCCTGGGCCAGGAGGCGGCGGTGACGCGCCTGCTGAACGGGGAACGGGAGCGGCAGGAGGAGTCGGCCCGGCCTGGGGGGCGGAACGGGCCCCGCGTCGTGTCACGGCTTGTCGATCAGTTCCTGTACCTCCGGCGGGAGTCTCGTGCCGGAGTAGGAGACGACGAGCACCGCTTCGTCCGGTGAACTGCCCACGGCGATGGCTGTCTCCGGGGACAGGCCCTTCACCGCGTAGGCGGGTTCCTCGGTCTCCTCCGTCTCAGCCTCCTCCCGGCTGCCGGTGTCGTCGCAGGGAGGCAGGGTGGCGGTGCCCAGCTTGTCGGTGACCGTGAAGTCCACGTTCGCGACGTCCTTGTAGGTCCGCCCCTCGTAGCTGACCTCGAATGCGCAGCTTGCCTCCCCCTCGCCGCCGCTGTCAGCAGCGCACCCGGTCACTGTTCCTATCAGGGCCGCCGTCAGCAGTGCGCACGCAGATCGTCCGGACCGGCTCATGGACGTACTCCTTCGGTAGATGCCGCGCAGGGCGAGGACGCCGCCCCCGCCAAGGGTCCTCGCCTTCGTCGTGCAAGGGAACGCGTTCGTGTCCGTGGTGCGGTTGTGGTGTCCTGATCCACCGCGCTCACGGCAGCGCCGCTAGGTCCTGTCGTCAAACTGCCGTCTGCCGCCCTCCGGGCGACGACGGCAGTTTGACGACAGGACCTAGCTGTATTGACCCGCAGGGTTGTTCACACGGCTGATCGGTGGGTGGCCGCCGAGTGCGGTGTG
>NZ_BMSG01000036.1 GCF_014649035.1 Streptomyces sindenensis | reverse complement strand
AGCCCGACGCCTCACCGAAGACCTCAACCGCGAGTGATCAACGGCTTACCCAACACTTTCTAAGGCCCCCGCCCCCGCGAAGATGCGGAACTCGCCCGATGCCCCGCCCCTGCCTGGCCGACGACAGTGGACACACAGCGAACACAGGGCCCCGGCCGACCGGCCGGACCACCCCTCCGGTCCGCTGCACCACCAGGAACCAGGGGAACACCATGTACGAGTACGAGATCTACCGCTCCACCTCCGCCGAGCTGATCCGCCGGGCCGACGCCGAGCGCGAGATCGGCCGGGCCCGCCGCGCCCGCCGGTCCGCCCGCCGTACCGGACGCCACGACCCGGAGGGGAAGGTGAGGCAGAGCGACCGCAGCCGCTTCGCCCCGGCCGCCTGACGATGGCCCGGCCCGGGAGCGCCCCCGCGCAGGCCCCCGGGCCCGCCGCCCCCTCCGTACCGGGCGCGGCGGGCCCGGACCGGGCGGGGAGCATGATCACCCTGCGCGAAAAGACTCCCGCCGCCTCGTATGCGTATGCGATGCTCGGCGGCGTGGAGACCAGGTCAGTCAGCCCCGTGTTCGTCGGGCGCGCCGAGGAGCTCGCCGCGCTCACCAGGGCGCTCGCGCGGGCCGCTTCCGGCGATCCGCAGGCGCTGCTGATCGGCGGCGAGGCGGGTGTCGGCAAGACCCGCCTGGTCGAGCAGTTCGTCTCGGCGGCCGAGCGGCGCGACGCCGTGGTCGCCGTGGGATCCTGCGTCGAGATCGGGGCCGACGGGCTGCCGTTCGCCCCCTTCCCGACCGCCCTGCGCGCCCTGCGGCGTGCCCTGCCCGAGGAGATGGCCGCCGCCTGCGCAGGCAAGGAGGGCGAACTGGCCCGCCTCCTGCCCGAGCTGGGCGAGGCCCACCGGGACGCCACCGACGAGCACAGCATCGCCCGCCTCTTCGAGCTCACCGGACGCCTGCTGGAGCAGATCTCCGCCGACCGCCCGGTCGTCCTCGTCCTGGAGGACCTGCACTGGGCGGACGCCTCCACCCGGCATCTGCTCGCCTACCTCTTCCGCACCCTGAGCACCGGCCGCCTCATGGTCGTCGGCACCTACCGCGCCGACGACATCCACCGCCGCCACCCCCTGCGCCCCCTCCTCGCCGAACTGGACCGGCTGCGGACCGTCACCCGCGTCGAACTCGACCGGTTCAGCCACGACGAGGTCGGCCGCCAGCTCGCCGGCATCCTCGCCGAGATCCCCGAGGCCGCACTCGTCGACGAGATCTTCGAACGCTCCGACGGTAACGCCTTCTTCGTCGAGGAGCTGGCCGGCTCCCTGGAGTGCTGCGGCGACAGCTCCGGGCTCTCCGAATCGCTCCGCGACCTCCTGCTCGTCCGGGTGGAGGCGCTCCCCGAGCACGCCCAGCGGATCGCCCGAATCGTCGCCGAGGGCGGCTCCTTCGTCGAACACGAGCTGCTGGCCGCCGTCGCCGGACTCGGCGAGGACGACCTCGACGCGGCCCTGCGCGCCGCCGTCGGCGCCAACCTGCTGCAGCCGGCGCCCGACAACGACGGCTACCGCTTCCGGCACTCCCTGGTCCGCGAGGCGGTCAGCGACGACCTGCTGCCCGGCGAGCGCACCCGCGTCAACCGCCGGTACGCCGAAGCCCTGGAGGCCGACCCCTCCCTCGTCCGCGACGACGAACGCGCCACCCGCCTCGCCAGCTACTGGTACTACGCCCACGACGCGGCCAAGGCCCTGCCCGCCGTGCTCCGGGCCGCCGTCGAGGCCCGCCGCCGCTACGCCTACTCCGAACAACTGCGGCTCCTGGAGCGGGCGATGGAGCTCTGGGACGACGTCCCCGACGAAGTCCTCGCCACCCTCCGCCCCTTCGACTACGCCGAGGTCTACCCGGCCTCCGCCTGCGACCCGGAGAACACGCCCCTGCGCTACCTCGACGTGATGGCCGAGGCCACCGTCGCCGCCCACTTCGGCGGCGACCGCAAACGCGCGCTGGCCATCTCCAAGAAGGCCATGCGGGTCCTGGCCGCCGAGGCCGACCCGCTGCGCGAGGCCTGGTTCCTCGTGCAGCGCAGCCGACTGGTGCAGGGGCTCGACAAGGGGGACGGCTGGGAGGAGCTGGCCACCGCGCAGGAGCTGGTGCGCGGACTGCCGCCGTCCGCCGTGCAGGCCGACGTCCTGACCAACGTGGCCAGTTGGAAGGCGCTCCACCAGCCCGGACCGCAGGCGCTCGCCGACAGCGACCGCGCCGTGGAGTACGCCCGGCTCGTCGGCGACGAGTACATCGAGCTGCACGCCCGCCTCACCCGCGGTTGGCTCGTCGCGGACGCGGGCGGCGTCGAGGAGGGCCTCGCCGAGATGTACGCGGTCCGGGACCGCGCCGAACAGCTCCACCTGATGAACCTCCTCGGCCGGGTCAGCATCAACCTGCCCTCCTCGCTGGAGGCGATGGGCCGCTCGCTGGAGGCCGTCGCCGCCGCCGACCACGGCATCGAGATCTGCCACAGCCACGGCCTGGCCGACTCCGGCGCCTGGGTGTACGCCAACCAGTCCCAGTCCCTGTTCTCCCTCGGGCACTGGACCCAGAGCGAGAGCGCCGCCGCGTCCGCCGCCCGCCTGGCGCTGGGCCCCCGGGCCAAGGGCCTCGCCGCCCTGCGCCGTACCGAACTGGCCGTCGCCCGCGGGGACACGACCGAGGCGGAGGAGCAGCTCGCCCTGGTCCGCAGGCACTTCGGGCACCGCGACCCGCAGCACCAGCACACGACCGACCCCGGGCGGCACACCATGGTGCTGGCCGCCTCCCAGGGCAGGCTCGGCGAGGCACGCACCGCGTTCGAGGAGCTGGCCAAAGCAGGCTTCCCGCCCGGCACCCAGCGCTACGCCCTGCCGCTGCTCCAGACCGCCGCCATGATCGAGGCGGACCATCGCGGACTGCCCGCCGCCGAACCGGACCGTCCGGAGCTGCTCGCCCTGATCCGCCGGTGCGTCAAGAGCCTCCCGATGCTCGTCCCCGTATGGGAGGCCTACGGCGTCTTCATCGAGGCGGAGCTGGCCCGGGCGGAGGGCACGGACACCCCCGGCCACTGGGCCCGCGCCGCGGAGGCCTTCGGCCCGCTGAGCCGCCCGTACCAACTGGCCCAGATCCACCGCCGCTGGGCGGAGTCGCTGCTCATCGCCCCCGGCTGCCGGTCCACCGCCACGGCTCTGCTGCACCGCGCCCGGGAGACCGCCGGGCGGCTCGGCGCGCGCCCGCTCGCCGAGGCGATCGAGCAGCTGGCCGCCCGCGCCCGCATCACCCTCGACGACTCCGGCACGGCGCCCGGCCCCGGGGTCCTCCCGGCCGTTCCGGCCCCCGCATCCGCCACCGACGGCCCCGGCCGGTCGCCGGCCGAGGAGGAGGACCCCGCCATCGCCGCCGTGGCGTCCTTCGGGCTGACCCCGCGCGAACAGGACGTGCACCGGCTGGTCGCGGCCGGACACACCAACCGGAGGATCGCCGAGGAGCTGTTCATCTCCCCCAAGACCGCGAGCGTCCACGTCTCCAACATCCTGGCCAAGCTGGGCGTCTCCAGCCGAGGCGAGGCAGCCGCCCTCGCCCACCGCCTGAGGCTCTATCCGGCCGCGTAAGGACGCAAAGCCTTCCGCCCTACGTCTCCGGGGCCTCCTCCGCGCGGCGCTCCGGCCCGCTCACCGGCTTTCCGGGCCGGGGCCGGTCGAGCACGGCGTCCTGCTCGGGCGGCACCGGCCGCATGCGCCCGTCCCGGGGCTCGGGAGCACCGTCCCGCGCCGGCGTGCCCTCCGGGCCCGGGGGACGCACGGTGACCTTCCCCGAGGCCAGGTCCACCGGTCCCCGGTGCGGATCGCCGATGCCCGCATCGACCCGGCTCAGCTCCAGCCGCTTCCGCTCGTCGGAGGTGTGCCGCCGCCCGGGGGCGAAGAGCTCCTCGAAGAAATTGAACACCGGCCGTGCTCCCTCCGACATGCCGCGCGGGGCGGCCACCTACTCCACCGCGACCTGGAGGACCCTGTCGTCCCCGGGCTTCTGCGTGCCGCGCCCGTCCGTGTTGCTGGTGACCAGCCACAGGCGGTCGCCCCCCGCACCCACCACCGTGCGCAGGCGGCCGTGCTTCTCCTCCAGGAACGCCTGGGGGTCCGCGAGAGGTTCCCCGGCCTTCTCGCCGGACAGCGGGATCCGCCACAGCCGCTCACCGCGCAGCCCCGCCATCCAGATCGAGCCCTCCGCGTACGCGATCCCGCTGGGGGAGGCCTCCGAGGTCTTCCACTGCGCCACCGGGTCGATGAACCCGTCCTCGCCCTCCCGGCCCTCCACTTCGGGCCAGCCGTAGTTCCCACCGGGCTCGATCAGATTCAGCTCGTCCCAGGTGTTCTGCCCGAACTCGGCGGCCCACAGCCGCTTCTCCGCGTCCCAGGCAAGCCCCTGCACATTGCGGTGGCCATACGAATACACCACCGAGTCCGCCTCCGGATTGCCGTGCACCGGCTCGCCGTCGGGCGTCATCCGCAGGATCTTGCCCGCCAGCGACTCCTTGTCCTGCGACAGCTCCGTGTCCCCGGCCTCGCCCGTGCCCGCGTACAGCATCTTGTCCGGGCCGAAGGCGATCCGGCCGCCGTTGTGGATGTTGCCCTTGGGGATACCGCGCAGCACGGTGTCCGGGGCTCCGAGCTGCTGTCCCGCCGGGCGCTTCTCGTCGTAACTCATCCGGACGATCCGGTTGTCGGACGTGGTGGTGAAGTACGCGTACACCAACTGGTCGGCGCCGAAGGTGGACGAGACGGCGAGCCCGAGCAGTCCGCCCTCGCCGGCCGGGGCGACCCCGGGCACCGAGCCCAGCAGCGTCTGCTTGCCGCTCTCCCCGTCGATCCGGTGGATCGTGCCCTCGTCCCGCGAGGACACCAGCAGATCACCGCCCGGCAGCGCGGCCAGACCCCACGGCGACTTCAGGTTCTCCGTCAGCGTCGAGACGACCTTCGCCGAGCCCTTCTCGGGCGGCAGATCCGCCGACCGGCTCGGCGAGGCCGGGGGAGCGGACCCCGAGGCGGTCGGAGAACCGGCCGGCCGCCCGGACGCACCGTCCCCGTCCCCGTCGCCGGAACACGCGGCGGACAGCAGCAGGGCCGCCGACGCCACCGCGGCCAGCACCCCCCTGCGCACGGCCGGGGACTGCACACGTCCGAACAGAGCACCACGCACGGAACCGATCCTTTCGACGGCTGCCCGACCACCTGCTCCTGCACCCTCACCTGTTCCTACTGCCCCGGCCGGTCCAGAAGTTCCCGATCCGGCCATTCTCCCGCCGTACGGGTCGCTCCGCTCAGTCCCAGGAGTCGCGGGCGGCGGGCAGCGCGTCGATCTCCGCCAGGTCCCGGTCGTCCAGGACCACCCGCGCCGCCCCGGCGTTCTCCACCGCCCACCGCTCCCGCTTCGCCCCCGGCACCGGCACCACATGCGGGCCCTGGCGCAGCACCCACGCCAGCGCCACCTGCGCCACGGTCGCCCCCCGGCGCTCCGCCACCCGCCGCAGACCGGCCACCACCGGCTGGTTCGCCGCCATCACCTCGGCCGTGAACCGCGGGTGCCTGGCCCGCAGGTCCTCCGGCTCGAACCCCTGCCCCGGCTTCAGCGTCCCGGTCAGATAGCCGCTGCCCAGCGGCATCGCGGCCAGCAGCCCGACCCCGCGCGCCACGCACCACGGCAGCAGCTCCGCCAGCGCCTCCCGCGACCACACCGACAGCTCCGCCTCGACGGCGCTGACCGGGAAGACCTGCTGGATCCGCTCCAACTGCCGGATCGTTCCCTCAAACGGGCCCTCGCCCGACCGGCGCGGGGCCCGCGCCCCCACTGCGCACAGCCCCAGCGAGCGCACCTTGCCCACGGTGACCAGCTCCGCCATCGCGCCCCAGGTCTCCTCCACCGGCACCTCGGGGTCGGCCCGGTGCAGCTGGTACAGGTCGATCACATCGGTCTGGAGCCGTCGCAGCGAGGCGTCGCAGGCCCGCCGGACGTACCCGGGGCGGCCGTTCGCGACGATGTGCTGATCGCCCACCAGCAGCCCGCACTTGGTGGAGACGAACGCCTCGTCGCGGCGTCCCTTCAGCGCCCGCCCCACCAGCAGCTCATTGGTGAACGGGCCGTACATGTCCGCGGTGTCGAGCAGCCGGACGCCCGCGTCCAGTGCCGCGTGCACCGTCCGCACCGAGCGGTCGCCGAGCTGCTGCGACGCGCTGTAACCCCAGCTCATCGGCATACAGCCGAGCCCGACCGCACCCACGGCAAGCCCCGCCGCCCCGATAGTCCTGCACTCCAACTCCCCGAACCCTCCATGCTCTCCCGTCGGCACGGGGCCGTACCGCACCCAAAAGTAACCTCTGGCGTCCCCGGGTCTTCGCGCAGCCGCCCTGGAGTGCTCGCACACCCGTCGCATAGCCTCCCGACCATGACTGCGACGACTGCTGACGTATGGCTGCCCTTCCCGGCCGAGGAGATCGACGGGCTCCCGGAAGGGCCCAACTACCTCTTCTGGAACGGCGGCCCGGACTTCCCCGCCGATCCGGCCGACTGCGCCTATTACGTCGTTCCCTACATGCAGGGCCCCGAGGTCGCGCAGCGCCCGCTCGCCTCGATGACCTCGGTCCAGGTGGTGCAGACGCTCTCCGCCGGCATCGACCACGTCGAGCCCGGCCTCCCCCTGCTGCCCGCCGGGGTGCGGCTCTGCAACGCCAAGGGGGTCCACGAGGCGTCCACCGCCGAGCTCACCCTCGGGCTCATCCTGGCCTCCCTGCGCGGGATTCCCGGGTTCGTCCACGGCCAGGACAAGGAGGAGTGGCGGTCCGGCTTCTACCCGGCGCTCGCCGACAAGTCCGTGCTCATCGTGGGGTACGGCTCCATCGGCTCGGCCATCGAGGACCGGCTCGCCCCCTTCGAGTGCGCGCGGGTGGCGCGCGTCGCGCGCTCCGCGCGGACCACCTCACGCGGCCCCGTACACACGCTCGACGATCTGCCCGCCCTGCTGCCCGAGGCCGACATCGTGATCCTCTCCACCCCGCTGAACCCGTCCACGCAGGGGCTGGTGGGCACCGACTTCCTCGCCGCGATGCCCGACGGTGCCCTCCTCGTCAATGTCGCGCGCGGCGGAGTCGTCGACACCAAGGCCCTGTTGACCGAACTGGAATCCGGACGGCTGCGGGCCGCCCTCGACGTGACCGACCCCGAACCGCTGCCCCAGGGCCATCCTCTCTGGCATGCTCCGAATGTCTTGATCACACCTCATGTGGGCGGCAGCACCTCGGCGTTCGAACCCCGCGCCAAGCGGCTGCTGGCCGCACAGCTCACCCGGTTCGCCGCCGGAGAGCCGTTGCACAACGTGGTCGCGACCACCGGCTGACCCCGCCCCGGCAGCCACGCTGCGGGGCGGTCCGGATGCACGCAGTGCCGCTCACCTCGCATTTCGTCACGGAGCGTAGAGAAGCTATGGCCCTGAGTGACGGATCTGGTGTATCGTCCGACCCGGGGGGCTGCGCCGTGCAAGGGACGGCGCGGGGGGAGCACCGGAACGCGAGGGGGCGACGGGCGATGTGCTGGCCATGGAGAGACGATCCGACGCGGACGAGCGGACGGTCGCGGCCGTCCGCGCCCAGCGGGCGCACCACCCGTCGATGGCCGGATCCATGCCACGGAGCGGTGACCGGGGAGCGGCCGGGGCCGCCTCGGAGCGAGCGGCACAGGAGAGGCTCCACGCGGAGCCAGGCGCCGGGGAGCGCCTGCCCGGCGGGCCCGGGGCGGGGAGCCCTCCGGTGAGCGCGCTGGGGGCCCTGCTCGCCCCGCGGTCCGAGTCCGGGTCCACCGGGATGCGGTCCCGGATCCTGCTCGGTCTCGTCTGCGCCGGATATTCGGTGGGCGCCGCCTTCGGCTGGGGGTCACTGCAAGTCGCGCTCTTCATGGGCGACTTCGGACTCGCCGCAGCCGCGCTGGTCGCCGCGGTCTCGTGCTTCCTGTACGCGCGGACCGGCGCGGGCCGGCTGCGGCCCGCCTGGCTGCTGTTCTCGCTCTCCTCCCTGATGGCGGCCTGCGGAAACGCCGTCTGGGGGTGGTACGAGGTGATCCTCGGCGTCCCCGTGCCCACGCCCTCCCTCGCCGACGTGTTCTTCCTCTGCTTCGCGCCGCCCGCCATCATCGGGCTGCTCGTCCTCGCCAAACGGCCCGTCACCCGGGCCGGCTGGGTCTGCCTCGCCCTGGACGCCTGGCTGATCGGCGGCTCCCTGCTGACGCTCGCCTGGAGCCTCGCCCTCGCGCACACCGCGCACATGGCGGGCGTCCAGGACACCAGCGTCGCGCCCGCGGCCCTGTCGCTGGCCTATCCGCTGCTCGACATCGTGCTCGTCTCGATGGTCCTCGCCCTGCACTTCCGGCGGGCCGGAGTCAACCGCTCCGCGGTCAACACCGCCATCGCCGCCCTGGCGCTCACCGTGCTGAGCGACGCGGTGTTCACCTCACCGCTGCTGCGCTCCACCTACCACTCGGGCCAACTGCTCGACGCCGGCTGGTTCGCCGGGTCGCTGCTCCTCGCGTACGCCCCCTGGGGCGCCCGGCGCGGCGCGCGCCGCCCCGCCCGGCCGGGCCCCCCGCGCGCCATCGCCAGCCGCCCGATCGCCGGCTCCCTCGCCGCCCTCACCCCGTATCTCGCCGCCGCCGTCTGCACCCTGGGCATCCTGTACAACGTGGTCGACGGCCGCCGGGTGGACCGGGTCGTCATCTTCACCGCCTGCACCGTCGTCCTGGCACTGGTCGTCCGGCAGGGCATCATGCTGCTGGACAACATCTCCCTCACCCAGGAGCTGGCCCAGAAGGAGAACCACTTCCGCTCCCTGGTGCAGGGCTCCAGCGACGTCATCATGATCGCCGCGCCCAACGGCACCCTGCGCTACGTCAGTCCCGCCGCCGCCGGGGTCTACGGGCGCGAAGCGGAAGATCTGGTCGGCGCCGAGCTGTCCTCGATCATCCACCCCGAGGACCTCGGCCGAGTCGTCCACGAGGTGCGGCGCTTCCTCGCCGCCCCGCCCCACGAGGAGCCCACCACCCGCATCGAGTGCCGCTTCCGCTCCGGCACCGGCGACTGGCTCAACGTCGAGTCCACCGTCAACCGCCACCAGGGCGGCCTCCTCCTCAACAGCCGGGACGTCACGGAACGGGTCAGGCTGCAGGCCCAGTTGCAGCACAACGCCGAGCACGACCCGCTCACCGACCTGCCCAACCGGGCCCTGTTCACCGCCCGGGTCCGCCAGGCGCTCGGCGGCCGCCGGGCCGGTGACCTCGGCACCGCCGTCCTCTTCATCGACCTCGACGGCTTCAAGCAGGTCAACGACACCATCGGCCACCAGGCGGGCGACGAACTGCTCATCCAGGCCGGCCGCCGCCTCCAGGAATCCGTGCGGGCCGGTGACACGGCGGCCCGGCTCGGCGGCGACGAATTCGCCGCGCTCATCATGGGCGACGGCACCCGCGACCAGGGTGCCCGCGAGTACCAGGTCCACGAGATCGCCGACCGGCTCCGCCTCACCCTCTCCCAGCCCTACCGGATCGGCGCCAGCGAGGTCCGGGTGGCCGCGTCCATCGGGGTGGCCTTCGCCGAGCCCGCCATCACCCCCACGGACCTCATGCGCAACGCCGACCTCGCGATGTACCGCGCCAAGGCCGGCGGCAAGGACCGGGTCGAGCTGTACGCCCCGCAGATGCAGGCCGACGTCGTACGCCGCTCGGAGCTGGCCACCCGGCTGCGCACCGCCCTGCGCGACGGCGAGTTCGCCCTGCTCCACCAGCCCGTCGTCCACCTCGCCAGCGGCTCCGTCGCCGCCGTCGCCGCCCAGGCCCGCTGGCGCTCCGCCCAGGGCATCCTGTTCACCCCCGCCGAATTCCTGCGGGTCTCCGGCGACGACGACCGCACCGCCGAGCTCGGCCGCTGGCTCCTGGAGGAGGCCGTGGCCCAGGCCGCCGACCGCGCCAGGGCCGGGCACCCCGTCGCCGTCTCCGTACGGCTCTCCGCCGCCCGGCTGCTGGACGCCGCCCCGCCGCCCGGCTCCATCGAGGCGCTGCTGACCCGGCACGGGCTGCCCTCCGGCGCCCTGATGATCGAGGTCGCCGACAGCGACCCGCGCGTCTCCTTCGACGCCCTGGAGCAGCGCCTCGTGGCGCTGCGCCGACTCGGCGTACGGATCGCGCTCGACGGCTTCGGCAGCGGATTCGCGGCGATCAACGCGCTGCGCCGGCTCCCCATCGACGTACTGAAGCTCGACCGGAATCTGGTGGAGGGGGTGGTCGAATCGGCCAGGCTGCACAAGATCACCAGCGGCCTTCTCCGGATCGCCTGCGACCTCGGCCTCCAGTCCGTCGCCGACGGCGTGGACGTCCCCGAGCAGGTCCTCGCCCTGCGCGCCATGGGATGCACCCACGGCCAGGGAATGGCCTTCTCCGGCCCGCTCGACGAGTACCGGCTGCGCCGCGCCCTGGTCCGCGGGGAGTTCCCGGTACCGGGCATCCCGAGCCCCCGGCCGGTGATGGCGGGCGGCTCGATCCCCCTGCTCACCGGATCACATACTGAGACGCCTGTCCCACCCACTTGACACGTCATGCGTGCCGGAGAGAGGGTCAATGCCATGCGCACCCGAATTCTCGTACTTGGAAAGCGCGTCGGCTGAAGCAGAGTCACTCCACGACACTCTGCGGACCGCACCCGGCGCGCTCCCCTCGCTTGCCTCACGGCACGAGGGGTTTTTTGTTGCACTGACACCTCTCAAAACGCTGCAAAACACCCGCGAAAACCCTCAGCTTCGAGAAGAGAATGCCGATGACCGAGCAGGCCACCGGGGCCCACCACCCGCAGCCGCGCGCCCGTTCCGGCGGACAGCCGTCCGTCACCGTTGAGCACGTCACGGGCGCGCAGTCCCTCATCCGTTCTCTCGAGGAAGTCGGCGCCGACACGGTATTCGGCATCCCCGGCGGCTGCATCCTCCCCGCCTACGACCCGCTGATGGACTCCACCCGGGTCCGCCACGTCCTGGTCCGTCACGAGCAGGGCGCGGGCCACGCCGCCACCGGATACGCGCAGGCCACCGGCAAGGTCGGCGTCTGCATGGCCACCTCGGGCCCCGGCGCGACCAACCTGGTCACCCCGATCGCCGACGCGCACATGGACTCCGTTCCGCTCGTCGCGATCACCGGCCAGGTCGCCTCCAAGGCGATCGGCACCGACGCCTTCCAGGAAGCCGACATCTGCGGCATCACGATGCCGATCACCAAGCACAACTTCCTGGTCACCCGGGCCGAGGACATCGCGCACACCATCGCCGAGGCCTTCCACATCGCCTCCACCGGCCGCCCCGGACCGGTCCTCGTCGACATCGCCAAGGACGCCCTCCAGGCGAAGACCACCTTCAGCTGGCCGCCCACCCAGGACCTGCCCGGCTACCGCCCGGTGACCAAGCCGCACGCCAAGCAGATCCGCGAGGCCGCGAAGCTGATCACCCAGTCCAAGCGTCCCGTGCTGTACGTCGGCGGCGGCGTCCTGAAGGCCGGGGCCACCGCCGAGCTGAAGGTCCTCGCGGAGCTGACCGGAGCGCCCGTCACCACCACCCTGATGGCGCTCGGCGCCTTCCCCGACAGCCACCCGCTGCACGTGGGAATGCCGGGCATGCACGGAGCGGTCACCGCCGTCACCGCGCTGCAGAAGGCCGACCTGATCGTCGCCCTCGGAGCCCGCTTCGACGACCGCGTCACCGGCAAGCTGGACAGCTTCGCCCCGTACGCCAAGATCGTCCACGCCGATATCGATCCCGCCGAGATCGGCAAGAACCGCACCGCCGACGTGCCGATCGTCGGTGACGCCCGCGAGGTCCTGGCCGACCTGGTCCAGGCCGTCCAGGTGGAGCACACCGAGGGCAACACCGGCGACTACGCCGCCTGGTGGAAGGACCTCAACCGCTGGCGCGAGACCTATCCCCTGGGCTACGACCTGCCCGAGGACGGCAGCCTCTCCCCGCAGCAGGTCATCCAGCGCATCGGCAAGCTCGCCCCCGAAGGCACGATCTTCACGGCGGGCGTCGGGCAGCACCAGATGTGGGCCGCGCACTACATCGACTACGACCGGCCCGCCACCTGGCTCAACAGCGGCGGCGCCGGGACGATGGGCTACGCGGTCCCCGCCGCGATGGGAGCCAAGGCCGGCGCCCCCGACCGCATGGTCTGGGCCATCGACGGCGACGGCTGCTTCCAGATGACCAACCAGGAACTGGCCACCTGCGCGCTCAACAACATCCCGATCAAGGTCGCCGTCATCAACAACGGCGCCCTCGGGATGGTCCGCCAGTGGCAGACCCTCTTCTACAACCAGCGCTACTCCAACACCGTCCTGCACTCCGGCCCGGACGCCCCCGCCAAGGGCACCCGTGTCCCGGACTTCGTCAAGCTGTCCGAGGCCATGGGCTGCCACGCCATCCGCTGCGAGGACCCGGCCGACCTGGACAAGGTCATCGAAGAGGCCAACGCCATCAACGACCGCCCCGTCGTGATCGACTTCATCGTCCACGAGGACGCCATGGTCTGGCCGATGGTCGCCGCCGGCACCTCCAACGACGAGGTCCTGGCCGCGCGTGGCGTCCGCCCCGACTTCGGCGACAACGAAGACGACTGAGAGACAGAGAGAGAACGACTCCCATGTCCGAAAAGCACACGCTCTCCGTCCTGGTCGAGAACAAGCCCGGTGTCCTCGCCCGGATCACCGCTCTGTTCTCCCGACGCGGCTTCAACATCGACTCGCTCGCGGTCGGTACGACCGAGCACCCCGACATCTCCCGCATCACCATCGTCGTGAATGTCGAGGGCCTGCCCCTGGAACAGGTGACCAAGCAGCTCAACAAGCTGGTCAACGTCCTGAAGATCGTCGAACTCGAGCCGTCCGCTGCGATCCAGCGGGAGCTCGTCCTGGTGAAGGTCCGCGCCGACAGCGAGACCCGCTCCCAGATCGTCGAGATCGTCCAGCTGTTCCGTGCCAAGACCGTCGACGTCTCCCCGGAGGCCGTCACGATCGAGGCGACCGGAGGGGCCGACAAGCTGGAGGCGATGCTCAAGATGCTGGAGCAGTACGGCATCAAGGAGCTCGTCCAGTCCGGCACCATCGCCATAGGGCGCGGCGCGCGCTCGATCACCGACCGGTCCCTGCGCGCCCTCGACCGCTCGGCCTGAGCGGACGGACCCCGGGCGGAGCCCGGGGGCCTGCCGCGCGACGGCCGGTCCCGCACTCCGCTCGCATGGCGAGACCCGACAACGCACACGACGCACCCGCCGTACGGTGGGACGCAACACCTGCACACCAAGGAGAAGACCCAGTGGCCGAGCTGTTCTACGACGACGATGCCGACCTGTCCATCATCCAGGGCCGCAAGGTCGCGGTTCTCGGTTACGGCAGCCAGGGCCACGCCCACGCGCTGTCGCTCCGCGACTCCGGCGTCGACGTCCGCGTCGGTCTGCACGAGGGCTCGAAGTCCAAGGCCAAGGCCGAGGAGCAGGGCCTGCGCGTGGTGACCCCCTCCGAGGCGGCCGCCGAGGCCGACGTCATCATGATCCTCGTCCCGGACCCGATCCAGGCCCAGGTCTACGAGGAGTCCGTCAAGGACAACCTCAAGGCGGGCGACGCGCTGTTCTTCGGCCACGGCCTGAACATCCGCTTCGGCTTCATCAAGCCCCCGGCCGACGTCGACGTCTGCATGGTCGCCCCCAAGGGCCCCGGCCACCTGGTCCGCCGCCAGTACGAGGAGGGCCGCGGCGTCCCGTGCATCGTGGCCGTCGAGCAGGACTCCACGGGCAAGGGCCTGGAGCTCGCCCTGTCGTACGCCAAGGGCATCGGCGGCACCCGCGCCGGCGTCATCAAGACCACCTTCACCGAGGAGACCGAGACCGACCTGTTCGGTGAGCAGGCCGTCCTCTGCGGTGGCACCGCCGCCCTGGTGAAGGCCGGCTTCGAGACGCTGACCGAGGCCGGCTACCAGCCCGAGATCGCGTACTTCGAGTGCCTGCACGAGCTGAAGCTCATCGTCGACCTCATGTACGAGGGCGGCCTGGAGAAGATGCGCTGGTCCATCTCGGAGACCGCCGAGTGGGGCGACTACGTCACCGGCCCCCGGATCATCACCGACGCCACCAAGGCCGAGATGAAGAAGGTCCTCGCCGAGATCCAGGACGGCACCTTCGCCAAGAACTGGATGGCTGAGTACCACAACGGTCTGCCCAAGTACAACGAGTACAAGAAGGCCGACAGCGACCACCTGCTGGAGACCACGGGCCGCGAGCTGCGCAAGCTCATGAGCTGGGTGAACGACGAAGAGGCCTAGGCCTCGGGGGAGCGGGGCGGGACCATGGCGGACCCGCCCCGCTCCGCAGTACCCCGGGGGCGTTCCGTACGGCTGTACACCACGTCCACCCTCGTGCGGGTGATCCTTCCACGGGGGCGCGGTAACCGGCCCGTCGCATGACTACACTTCTCAACACATACACGCGTCAGGGCCCACAGTGTCGTGCGTCTACCACGCGGCTAGCCCCTCCACCGCCTGCGGCCGTCGGGACGGCCGTCCGCACTGGACTTGTGAGGACTCACGTGAGCTCGAAACCTGTCGTACTCATCGCTGAAGAGCTGTCGCCCGCCACGGTCGACGCCCTGGGTCCGGATTTCGAGATCCGGCACTGCAACGGCGCGGACCGCGCCGAGCTGCTCCCCGCGATCGCCGACGTCGACGCGATCCTGGTGCGCTCCGCCACCAAGGTCGACGCCGAGGCCCTCGACGCCGCCAGGAAGCTCCGGGTCGTGGCCCGCGCGGGCGTCGGTCTGGACAACGTGGACGTCTCCGCCGCCACCAAGGCCGGCGTGATGGTCGTCAACGCCCCGACCTCCAACATCGTCACCGCCGCCGAGCTGGCCTGCGGTCTGCTGGTGGCCACCGCGCGCAACATCCCGCAGGCCAACACCGCGCTGAAGAACGGCGAGTGGAAGCGCTCCAAGTACACCGGGGTCGAGCTCAGCGAGAAGGTCCTCGGCGTCGTCGGCCTCGGCCGCATCGGCGTCCTGGTGGCCCAGCGCATGTCGGCCTTCGGCATGAAGATCGTCGCCTACGACCCCTACGTGCAGCCGGCCCGCGCCGCGCAGATGGGCGTCAAGCTCCTCAGCCTGGACGAGCTGCTGGAGGTCGCCGACTTCATCACCGTGCACCTGCCGAAGACCCCCGAGACCCTCGGTCTCATCGGCGACGAGGCGCTGCACAAGGTGAAGCCGTCGGTCCGCATCGTCAACGCCGCGCGCGGCGGGATCGTCGACGAGGAGGCGCTGTACTCCGCCCTCAAGGAGGGCCGCGTCGCCGGCGCCGGCCTCGATGTGTACGCGAAGGAGCCCTGCACGGACTCCCCGCTGTTCCAGTTCGACCAGGTCGTCTGCACCCCGCACCTCGGCGCCTCCACCGACGAGGCCCAGGAGAAGGCGGGTATCGCCGTCGCCAAGTCCGTCCGCCTCGCCCTCGCCGGTGAGCTGGTCCCGGACGCGGTCAACGTCCAGGGCGGCGTCATCGCCGAGGACGTACGCCCCGGTCTGCCGCTCGCCGAGAAGCTCGGCCGGATCTTCACCGCGCTCGCGGGCGAGGTCGCGGCCCGCCTCGACGTCGAGGTGTACGGCGAGATCACCCAGCACGATGTGAAGGTGCTGGAGCTCTCCGCGCTCAAGGGCGTCTTCGAGGACGTCGTCGACGAGACCGTCTCCTACGTCAACGCCCCGCTGTTCGCGCAGGAGCGTGGTGTCGAGGTCCGCCTCACCACCAGCTCCGAGTCGCCCGACCACCGCAATGTGGTCACCGTGCGCGGCACGCTCGGCGGCGGCGAGGAGGTCGCGGTCTCCGGCACGCTGGCCGGCCCGAAGCACCTCCAGAAGATCGTGGCCATCGGCGAGCACGACGTGGACCTGGCGCTCGCCGACCACATGGTCGTCCTGCGCTACCAGGACCGTCCCGGCGTGGTCGGCACGGTCGGCAAGATCCTCGGCGAGGCCGGGCTGAACATCGCGGGCATGCAGGTCTCGCGGGCCGCCGAGGGCGGCGAGGCGCTCGTCGTCCTCACCGTCGACGAGACGGTCCCGCAGCCGGTGCTCACCGAGATCGCCGAGGAGATCGGCGCGTCCTCGGCCCGCTCGGTGAACCTCACCGACTGACCCACCTGTACGACCCCGGCTGCCGGGCGCCCCTCCACCGGGGTGCCCGGCAGTTGTTTCTCCTCCGGCCGGCCGGCCGGCCCATGCACCCCTATGGGCCCGGGGTTGGGTCCTGGGGCCCACGACGCGCGAGGCCCCCCGACCCTAGGGTGACCGGTTGTCATGTCACTTATGGGCGCCGGGGGTCGGATCACGTATGTCTGCTGTCGGTGGCATACCCGTAGCGGGAGGCCCGGCTCCGGCCGCCGCCCCCCGGCGTGACCTCCCCGGCCCGCTCGCCCTGGTCCGGGTGCTGCTCCTGGTCCTGCTCGGCGCGACGGTCCTCGGCGCGGTCGGCCTCTCCGGCTCGGCGCTCGCCGCCGACGCCATGGGCGCCCAGGTGTTCGGCATCCTGCTGTACGCGTCCGCCCCCGGGGTGCTCTGCGCCCTGCTGGCCCGGCATCTGCGTACGGGCGGCCGACGCGTGCTGTGGGGGACCGTCGCCGTCCAGATCTGGCTGATCATCGGTGGCCTCGGCAATGTGTCGGACGGGTCGCCGGACGGGTTCACCCAGCTGGTGCTGCCCGTCGTGATCCTGGTGCTGCTGCGCCGCCCGCAGAGCCGCGCGTGGTTCCTGCTGCCGCCCCGGGAGCGCGGGGAGCCGCCGAAGTTCTCGCTCCCGCACATGATCACCTGGCGCCGGGACCGCGGGCAGTCCGCGCTGGAGTACCTGGGCCTGGTCCTGATCGTCGTCGCGCTGATCGGGGCGCTGACGGTGGGTGGCCTCGGCGGCCGGATCACGGAGGGGCTCCAGTCCGCGATCTGCTCGCTGACGGGCAGTTCGTGCCCGGTGTCGCCCGGTGGCAGCGACACCGTCGCGGGAGACGACCCGGGCGGCGGCGCGGACGGCGGTACGTCGGGGAGCGCGGACGGCGGGGCCGACGGGGGCGCTGACGGGGGCGCTGACGGAGGCGGATCCGACGGTGGTTCGACCCTCACGGGTGGTACCACCACGGGCGGCTCGACCGGCGGCGACGCGACGGGCGGTACGGGCGGGACGGAGGGTTCCGGCGGCACGGGCGGCTCCGGCGGGACAGGGGGCGCCGGAGGCCCGGAGGGTACGGGCGGCACGCAGGGCTCCGGCGGTTCCGAAGGCACCCGGGGCACCGGCGGCGCCGACTCCTCCGGTGGCACCGGAGGCCCCGACGACGGCCGCCCCGGCACCGGCGAGGACACCTACTCGGAGGACCACGAGGAGCCCGAGGCCGCCTACGACGTACAGGCGTCCGACGACGGCGACGGTGAGGGCGAGGGCGGCGAGCAGGCCGAGGAGCAGGAGGACTGCGGCGGCTGGGGCTTCTTCGGCTGCGCCTGGGACCGTACGACCCAGGTCTTCAAGGGGCTGGTGGTCGACGGGATCTGGGGCGACATCACCGGCATCGTCGACCTGTTCAAGCCGGAGACCTGGTCGGGCCTGGTCGACTACGGCAAGCAGCTCGGCGACCAGTGGGTCACCGACTCCGAGGGCGCGGGCGACAAGTGGGCCGACGGCGACTACCTGGGCGCGCTCCTGGACTGGGGCGGGGCCTCCGTCAACACGGTGATCACGGTCGGGGACGACATCTTCGTCGGGGACGAGGTCCGCGAGCGCTGGAACAACGGCGAGAAGACCCGGGCCGTCACCGATGTCATCTGGAACGTCGGCTCGCTGTTCATCCCCGGCTACAACGTGGCGAAGGTGGTCGGCAAGGCCGGCAAGCTCGGCAAGGTCGGCAACGTGGCCTCCGAGATCGCGGACGCGGCGGGCGATGCGAGCGCCGCTGCCCGCCGGGCCCGCCAGGCCGCGGACGCGGGCGACCTCGACGGCGTACGCCAGGCGGCGAAGGAGGCCGACGAGGCGGCGGACAGCGCCGAGGACGCGGCGCGCCGCACCGGCTGCGTCATCGCCGGCGGTCCGCCCAGGGTGCCGTACGGAGGCGGCGGCGGAAGTGGCGGTGGCGGTGGGTCCGGCGGTGTGCCGGGCGCGGGCACCGGCGTGCTCGCGGGCGGTTCCCCGGGCCGGATCGTCCTCGCCGAGGGCGGCTGCGACGAGGCGGCCAAGAAGGCGGCCGACGAGGCGCGGGCGGCGGAACGCCAGGCGCACCTGGACCAGAAGCGGCTGGAGGAGCCGGACCGGGCGCGCCGGGCGGAGGCGGACAAGAAGAAGTACCCGGAGCCGCAGCGCAACGACACCTCCGACCCGCGCAACTACAACCCGCCGTCCTGGGCCGACGATCTCAAGGACCGCACGTTCGGCGACGCCGACGGGGGCGACGGCTACTGGGCCAGCCGGGACCGCAACCCCGCGCCGAACTGGAAGAACGAGTCCTGGCTCCGCTACCAGGAGCAGGTGACCGGCACCAACCGCGGCCAGGAGTACGTCGTCCCGCACCCGCGCGAGGGCAAACCGGCGGTGGAGTACGACGGTTGGGACTCCTCCCGCCAGACGTTCCTGGAGGCCAAGAACGGGTACGGCAGCTATCTGTCCCAGTCGGACAGGGGCTCCCTGACCCCGTCCGGGAAGGACAAGTTCGTCACCGAGGCCCGCGCCCAGGTCGAGGCGGCCGGCGGCCGGAGCGTGGAGTGGCACTTCTCCGACCCGGACGTGGCCAAGGCCGCCCGCAAGGCGTTCCGTGACGAGGGGCTGCCGATCAAGGTGGTGCACACCAAGCCCCACCCGGGCGACAGCACCAGAAAGCCGGGAGCTTTCGACGAGTAGTTCCTACCCGGCCCGGGGGCTTCGGGCCGAGTAGCCTGCAACGCGTGGTGATCCCCGGCCGCCGGGCCGGCCGGGGGAGCCACGTGCAGCGGGCAGGCCGACGGAGGAGAGACGAGCATGCGACGTGTAGTGCGGGGCTTCTGGGGTCCCCGGCCGGAGCCGGTCGAGGCGGTGGCCGACCGATGGCTGCGGACCCTCGACGGGATCGCCGAGCTGGTCCCGCAGGCGGCCGACGTCTGGAGCCAGGTCCACGGCAGCGGGCCCGCCACCGCCTTCACCGCCGACCGGGACGCCCTGCTCGGCGCGCTCCGTACCGCCCAGAGCGCGACCGACTGGTCGGACCGCACCGGGACCGGGCTGCGGCTCGTCGGGACCGGCGCGGCCGGCTGGCAGGCCGAGGTCAGCGGACTGGCCGGCGGTGCGCCGGAGTTCCTGCTCCAGTCGCTCGCGATCATCCTGCACGCCCCGGACGAGGCAGTGGTGCCCGAGGAGGCGCTGCTCTCCCTCGTCGCCCGGGTGTGGGAGCCGGACTTCGGCGACGTGAGCGACGACGACGTGCTGGACGCGCTGGAGGACGACGCCGGCTACTCCGTCGGCGCCCCCGTCGTCGGACGCACCGGATACCTCTCGCCGGCCCGCGCCGCCCTCGTCCCCGACGACCTGGAGACCGTCCGTGAACCGCTGCCCGGCGGCGGGGAGTTGCTGAGCATCGCGGCCCCGGGTGACAGTGCGACCGTGGTGCGGGTGTACGAGCGGCTCCGCGAGGCGGGGGCCCTGGCGCCGCTGCCCCGCCCGATGGACCGGGCGGTGCTGTGACCTCCCGGGCGGGACAGCCCTTCGATCTCGGCCGGGCGCTGACCGAGGTCGGGGAACTCCTCACCGCCCCCCTGCCGCCCACCGGCCCCACGGAGGCGCTGGGCGACCCGGCGACCGGCGAGTGGACCGCCACCCAGGGGCCCGGCTTCCGTGTCGTGCCGCTCTGGGAGGGCGACCCGATGACCGGTGTGTACGCCCCCGAGTGGAGCGACGCGGAGGAGGCGGCGGAGGCCCGTCTGAGGTCCCTGGCGGAGGAGTTGGGCCACCGCTGGGGCCCGCACACCGAGGTCCCCCTGCATGGGCCGCTGCTGCGGTGGCAGGGCGGCTCGGCGGTGGACCCGCTGGTCGAGGCCCTGTTCCGGCAGGACCTGTACGGGGACCTGGTGGTGTGGGGCCCGGTGGGCACCACCGGCCGTCGGATCGCCCTGACGCTCGGACGGAGCGACGGTGACCAGCCGCTGGTGCTGGCGGCTCTGGTCAGCGACCGGGCTGTGGCGGCGAGCGACGGGAGTTCGCCGTCGTAGCGGGCAGGTCCTGCTCGGCCCAGACGACCTTTCCCTCGGGCGTCCGGCAGGAGCCCCACCGGCGGCAGAGCATGTTGATCAGCTGGAGCCCCCGGCCGCCCTCGGCGCTGAGGGGGGCGTGCTGGATCTGGGGCAGATCCGGCCCGATGTCCGAGACCTCGACGCACAGCCGGTCGTGGCGCAGCAGGCGCAGCCCGCTCGGCCCGCCGCCGTAGCGGAGGGCGTTGCCGACGAGTTCGCTCACGACCAGTTCGGTGACGTCCATCAGCTCGGAGAGCGACCAGCGTTCCAGCTGGGCGCGGACCAGACGGCGCGCCGCCCCGGCGGCCGACCCGTCGTCCGGGAGCGACCAGACGACCACTTCCGCGTCGGGCTGCGCCAGGGTCTCCGCCATGAGCATGACGGCGTCGTCGAATCGCCCGCCACCGCAGCTGTCGGTCCCGGTCCAGATCGCCTCGCAGGTGTCCGCCAGGGCGGCCGGCGGGCCGTCGACCGACGCGCGCAGGCGTTCCAGCGGAACATCGACGTCCTCGTGCCGGTTCTTGATCAGCCCGTCGGTGTACATCACGATGCGGCTGCCCTCCGGCACCTTCGCCGTCACCTCGTCGTAGGGGATGACCCCCGAGCCCAGGGGGGCGCCCGGGGGCACGTCCAGGAAGGCGGCCCGGCCGGCGGCGTCGATCATCAAAGGCGGCAGGTGGCCCGCGCTGGCCATCCGGTACGTCCGCTCGGCGTGGTCGTAGACGGCGCACAGGCAGGTGGCGACCTGGTCCTCCTCCAGGTCGCGGGCGGCCAGGTCGAGCCGGGCCAGTACGCGTTCCGGTGAGATGTCGAGTCCCAGGAGCGTACGGGCGACGGAGCGCAGCCGGCCCATGGTCGCCGCGGCCGCCAGCCCGTGGCCCATCACGTCACCCACGACGAGGGCGCTGCGTCCGCTCGGCAGGGCCACCAC
Source organism: Streptomyces sindenensis (assembly GCF_014649035.1). Lineage (GTDB taxonomy): Bacteria > Actinomycetota > Actinomycetes > Streptomycetales > Streptomycetaceae > Streptomyces > Streptomyces sindenensis. Next base: position 48,223 of record NZ_BMSG01000036.1, on the reverse strand, counting down.
GTCGAACCAGTCGCCGCCCACACCGCCGGGGTCGACGGCGGGGCGGTAGCTCGACATGACCCGCAGGCCCGGCGTGGAGGGAGCGGCGCGGGGGAGCAGGGCGCGTTGCAGCTCGACGACGGCCGCGCGCTCACGCCCGTACAGGCGGGCGTTGTCCACGAACACCGCGGCCTTCGCCGCCAGCTCGCACGCGAGAGCCACGTCGGCGTGCGAGAACGGTGGCCGGTCCCCGGACCGGAGGAAGTCGACGAGTCCCAGCAGGACACCCCGGGAGACGAGGGGCAGCGCCAGATAGCTGTGCACTCCCGCGCGGCGCAGGACGAGGGCGGCGTGCGAGGTGGGGGCGATGTACTCGTACTGTTCCGGTGCGATGCGTCGCACCAGGGCCGGTCGGCGCGTGGTCAGGCACCGATGGGCCACCTTGGAGGGGTGGGCGGTGGTCAGCTCCCCCACCGGGTCCGGTTCCAGGTTCCTGAGCTCGTCGATGTGGGCCACGGCCATGGCCCGGGTCAGGGGCGCGTCGGCCGATCCGCTCCGTTCCCCCTCGCCTCCGCGCAGGATCGATTCCAGCAGGTCGACCGCGGCCGCGTCGGCCAGTTCCGGTACGGCGTAGTCCGCGAGCTCCTGGGCGGTCCGGTCCAGGTCGAGCGTGGTACCGATGTGGGCGCCCGCCGCGTTGAGCCATTCCAGGCGGCGGGTGCCGCTCATCGCCGTGGCCGCGCCCACGGCGCGCCGCAGGATCCGTGGAACGGGCAGCCGGTCGAGTGCGGCACGGAGCGGTGTGCCCGGCCGGCCGGGAGGGTGGTCCACGTGGTACCCCTTTTCGCGCAGGGGGCATTCGGAGCAGCACTTCGATGCAGCACTTCGATTGTGCCCGCACCGAGCCGGTCCGGCCTCCGGAAGCCCCGGTCCGGGACGGACCGACGCCACTTCCCGAGCCGCTGATAGGGTCCGTCGACATCCGCTGTCCCGTGCCGCTGTCCCGTGCCGCTGTCCCGTGCCGCTGTCCCGTGCCGCTGTCCCGTGCCGGAGAGGGTTCATGAAGCTGCTCCCCCTGTTCCTCCGAAGGCCCGTCGAAGCGGTGTACGAGCGTCGGCTCGCCGCCACCCTGGTGGGCCTGCCGCGCCCCCAGCACGTCGGAATCATGGTCGACGGCAACCGGCGCTGGGCCCGCGAGGCCGGGCACACGGACGTCCGGGAGGGCTACCGCGCGGGCGGTGCCAAGGTGACCACGTTCCTCGGCTGGTGCGCGGCCGCCGGGATCGAGCACGTGACCCTCTTCATGCTCTCCGACGACAACCTGGGCCGCCCCGCCGAGGAGCTCGGCCCGCTGATCGAGGTCATCGAGGAGACCGTCCGGGACATCACGGCGGAGGGCCGGGACTGGGAGGTCCGGGCGATCGGCTCCCTCGACATGCTGCCCGGCACCAGCGCCCGGGTGCTCAAGGAGGCCACCGCCGCCACGGCCGGGCGCGGCGGCCTCAAGGTGGACGTGGCGGTCGGCTACGGCGGCCGGCGCGAGATCGTCGACGCCGTGAAGAGCGCCTTCGAGGAGCACATCGCGGCCGGCGGCGACCCCGCCGAACTGGTCGCCCGGTTCGGGATCGACGACATCTCCCGCCACCTCTACTCACCCGTGGCCGACCACACCGACTTCATCATCCGCACCTCCGGGGAGCAGCGCCTGTCCGGCTTCCTGCTCTGGCAGTCCGCGTACGCCGAGATGCACTGGGTGGACTGCTACTGGCCGGCGTTCCGGCACGTGGACTTCCTGCGTGCGCTGCGCTCGTACGCCGGCCGGGAACGCCGCTTCGGCAAGTAGCGCCCGCGGCACCGGCGCGTGAGGAGCGCTCAGAGCGCCGCGTCGCGGTGGGTGGTGCGGCCGTCGACGACCGTGAGCAGCACCGGCAGGCCCGGCAGCTCGACGGCAGGGGTGGTCAGGGGGCTGTCCGCGAAGACCGTGAAGTCGGCGCGGCTGCCCACGGCGAGCCGGCCGGCCTCGTGCTCGTCGCCCGCCGCCCAGGCGGCGTTGACCGTCATGCCCTGGAGCGCTTCGAGGGCGGTGAGAGCCTGGCCGGGGCCGTGCGGCGGCTGGGTGAGGTCGCGGCCGGGGCGGCGGTGGCGGGCGCCCGCCATGACGCCCAGCGGCGGGAAGGGCGCGATCGGCCAGTCGGAGCCGAGGACCACCCGCGCGCCCGCGTCCCACAGGTCGCGGCAACGCCAGGCCCGGGAGGCACGCTCCTCGCCGAGCCGCCGCGACCAGTTGTCGGTGTGGTCGGCCCGGGTGAAGTCGCAGCAGTGCGTGGGCTGCATGGAGGCGACCACGCCCAGCTCCGCGAACCGGGCCACGGTGTCGTCGGGCACCGTCTCGATGTGCTCGATCCGGTGGCGTACGGCAGGGCCTCCGGCGGTCCGGGCCTGCGCGACCGAGTCCAGGGCGTGGCGTACGGCGGCGTCCCCGATCGCGTGGGTGGCGGTGGGTACCCTGGCGCGGTGCAGCTCCCCGACGACCCGGGTGTAGACCTCGGGGTCGGGCCAGAAGGCGTGGGTGGACTCGCCGTGGCAGTCGGGGCGCTCCAGCCAGGCGGTGCCGTTGTCGATCGTGCCGTCCATGAACAGCTTGACGCCCGCCGTCCGCCACAGGGTCCCGCCCGTACCCTGCTGCCCGATCAGCTCCCGTACCGCGTCCGCGTCCGCACCGGGCTGGCACCAGGGCGCGACCCGCAGCCGCAGCGGCAGATCGCCCGCCGCGTCCAGTTCGGCGTACAGGGCGAGGCTGTCCCCGTTCGCGTCCATGGCATGGCCGCCGGTGAGCCCGGCGGCGGCCATCGAGCGCAGGGCGGCGGCCAGCCGGTCGCGGCTCTCCTCACGGGTGGGCCGGGGCGCGGCCCGCTCGACGAGTTCGCAGGCGGCGTCCTCCAGCAGCAGCCCGGTCGGCCGCCCCGCCACGTCGCAGACCACCTCGGCGGCCTGGTCGAACGTCCGGGGGCCGGCCACCCCCGCCAGCTCCAGCGCGCGCGGGCTGGCCAGCATCGAGTGGGCGTCGAAGAGCTGGAGCAGGGCCGGTACGCCGTCGAGCACGGGGGAGAGGGCGGCGGACTCCACCGGCGCGTCGCCGAAGACGTTCGGGTCCAGGCCCCAGGCATGCAGCCAGGCGCCCGGGGCCAGCCGCCGCACTTCGCCCGCGAGCGCTGCGCGCACCCCCGCCAGGTCCGTACAGCCGGACAGGTCGAGTCCGTGCGTCAGCTCGGCCCCCGAGACCGGGTGGAGATGCCCGTCGACCAGGCCCGGGGTGACCACCGCGCCCTTGAGGTCGATCACCGTGGTCGAGGCATCGGCCAGCGCCCGGATCTCCCGGTCGCCGCCCAGCGCGGACGTCCGTCCGCCGGACACGGCCAGCGCGGTCTCCGGCAGGACCCGGCCCGTGACCGGGTCGAGGAGTCGGGCGGAGAGGAGGACGAGAGAGGTACGCACGGTGGCTCCAGGGTGCTCGGGAGGCAGGTGGGTAGGACGGCAGGCAGCTAGGCAGCCAGGCAGCCAGGCAGCTAGGCAGCCAGGCAGGTCGGCGGGAGGCGGGAGGCGGAAGGCGGTCGGCGAAGGGCGAAAGGCGAAGGGCGAAAGGCGAAGGGCGAAAGACGGTCGGGCGCAGGCGGCCAGGTGCGGGCGCTCAGGCGCTCGGACCGCTCAACGCGCCCTCGGCCAGGCCCAGTTCACGCTCCGCCGTGATGTGTGCCATCCGGGCCACTGCGGCGGGCCGCCCGCTCGTGTCGGTGTTGGCGTGGGCGCCGAGCCCGTCCAGCACGACCAGGATCTGAACGGTCGTCACCGACGGGTCCGGGGTGCGGAACTCGCCGCGCTCCACGCCCTCCCGGATCAGGCTCTCCAGGCGTCCGCGCCAGGCGGCCTCCTGTTCGGCCACCCGGTCCCGCAGGGCGGGCCGGTAGCGGCTGAGGTGGCGGGCGTTGATCCAGAGCCGGCTGATCGCGTCGTACTCCTCGCCCGTCGTTCGGCCGAGGAAGCCCGCCAGCCGCCGCACCGGGGAGATGCCCGGCGGGCCCTCGGGCAGCAGTGCGTCCAGCTCACCGCTCGCCGCGGTGCCGAACGCCTCGGCCACCAGCTCCTCGGCGGACGGAAAGTAGTGGCTGATCAGCCCCGGCCGGACGCCGAGGTCGTCGCCGATCCGGCGCAGGGTCACGCACTCCAGCCCCTCGGCGAGGGCGACGGCGGCGGCCGTGTCGACGATCTCCGCTCGCCGGGCGGCAGGGCTTTTCCGAACACGGGGGCGCTGAACGCTTGACGACATGCCGTGAACGTTATTGAGTGTGCGACCAATAAGCAAGCAGGCGGGTACGAACCAGCACTCGGAGGGCCCATGGCGTCCACGATTCCCGACCCGGTACCGGGTCGGCACGACCCCGCGTACGCCCCGGCGGAAGCCGCTCCGGCGACGGGAGCCCCTCGCCCGGTGGAAGCCCCTTCCGCCCCCGAGCGTGCGGCGGCCCGCATCGAGGCCCACGGCATCGACCACATCCCCGACGCCGACCGGCGCGGACGACCGCGCGAACTGTTCGCCGTCTGGGCGGCCGCCAACGTCAACTACCTGAGCCTGCTGGCCGGCGGAGTGCTCGTCCTGATCGGTCTGACCCTGGCGCAGGCGCTCGCGGTGATCGTGGCCGGTAATCTGTTCTGGCTGCTCACGGGGGTGCTCGCGCTCTCCGGACCGGCCTCGGGCACCCCGAGCGAGGTGATCACCCGGGCGATCTACGGTGTGCGCGGCAACCGGGTCAACAACGCGGTCGTCGGCTGGGCGATCTCCGTCTGCTACTTCGCCCTCAACCTGGCCGCCGCCGCGAGCGCCGCCACCGCGCTCGTCGAGCGCGCGGGCATCGCCCCCGGCGACGGGGTGACGGCCGCCGTCGTGGTGGTGATCGCCGCACTGACGCTGGTCATCAGCGTCTGGGGGCACGCCGCGATCATGAAGCTCTACCTGCCGATCACGCTCGTCCTGGCCCTCGCCTTCGCGGTCGTCGCCCTCAGCGTCTTCGGCCACGCCGATCTCTCCTACCGGCCCGCCGAACCCCTGGGCGGGACGGCCCTGTGGGCCACGCTCGCCGCCGGTCTCGCGCTCATCGCCTCGGGCCCGCTGTCTTACACCACCAGCGCCGACTTCTCCCGCTATCTCCCCCGTACGACATCGAAGCGGGCGGTCGTCGGCTGGACCGCGCTCGGCGGCTTCGTGCCCAGCGTCGTCGTCTGCTCGCTCGGCGCGCTGGCGGCCACGGCGGTGGACATGAGCGACCCGCAGACCGGGCTCGAATCGATCCTGCCCGGCTGGTTCACCTCCGCCTTCCTGCTGGCCCTGGTCCTCGGCACGATCGCCATCAACGCCCTGACCGCCTACAGCGCGGGCCTCGCCCTCCAGGCCGTGGGCCTGCGGATCCGACGCTCGTACAGCGTGCTCGTGGACGGGGCCGCGGCGGTCTCCCTGACCCTGTACGCCCTGCTGGTCTCCGACCTGCTCGACACCATGAGCGACGTCCTCCAGCTCACCGTCGTCCTGCTCGGCCCCAGCACCGCCCTCTACGCCACCGACATCCTGCTGCGCCGCAACCGCTACGACGGCCCCGCGCTGACGGACGAGAGCCGCGGCAGCCGGTTCTGGTACACGGGCGGGGTCCACCTGCCGGGAGCCCTCGCCCTCACGGCGGGTGTCGCCGCCGCGGCGCTGTGCGTGGACACCGTCTACACCGGGCCGGTCGCGGCGGCGCTGGGCGGCGTGGACCTGTCCCTTCCGGCGGGCATGCTCGTCGCGTCCGGGTGCTACGCGCTCCTGACGCGTCCGCGACGGGACGCCCTGCGCCCCGGCCGGCGTTAACAACGCTCGTGATCAATACACCTAGAGCCGCGCCCGCTTCACCGCCATGTGCAGCAGCAGCCGGTCCTCCCCGTCGTTCAGGTCGAGGCCGGTGATCTGCTGGATCCGGGAGAGCCGGTAGTACAGCGTCTGGCGGTGGATGCCCAGGGCGGCGGCCGTCCGGCCAGCCTGGCCCGCGCAGTCCAGGAAGACCTCCGCCGTGTGTGCCAGCTCCCGGTGCGACGGGGTCAGCAGCGAGGCGACGGCCGGGTCCCCGGGGTCCGTGCCGGTGCCCGGGAGCGCGGTCAGCAGGCGGTACGCGCCGATCGCCGACCAGCGGGCGACCGGGCCGAGACGGGGCTCGGCCCGGGCCGCGCGGGCCGCCGCCGTCGCCTCGCGCCAGGAGACCGTCAGCGTGTCCAGGCCCCGGCGCGGCGTGGCGATCCCCCCGGTGACGGCCGGGTCCGCGCCGGTGCGCAGCCGGTCCGCGGCGCTCAGGGCCGGGTCCAGGCGGTCCGGCGAACGCAGCCGGACGAGCGCGGCCAGCGACAGGGGACCGGCGGCCCCCGGTGCGGCGACCGTCGCCAGCGCGGCAGCCGACGCCACGCCCCGTACCGACGGCGTGTCGTCGGCCCACGGCGTCACGCACACCACCGTGTGCAGCCCCTCCGCGTCCCGGCCCAGGGCCTCGCCCAGCGCGGCGACGGCCGTGTCGTGCTGCCGGCCGGGGCCCGCCGTGAGCACCGCGCCGAACTCCCGCGAGAGGTCCGCGCCCGCCCGCTCCTCGTCGAAGAGCAGCGCCCCGATCCGGGCGGCCACCTCCATCGCGGCGGCGAGCTGCTCCTCGGTCGGGCCCGGGTCCGCGTCGAGCAGCCAGACGTAACCGAGGACGACACCCCGATGGCGTACCGGAAGGCAGATCCGGTCCCGGAACACCCCGGCCTTGGGCGCGGCGGGGATCCGGACGGGCCCGGTGGCCCGGGTGATGCCGAATCCCTCGAACCAGGCGCGGACGGCGGGCGTGGAGCGGCGGGTCAGGATCGAGCGGGTGCGCACCGGGTCCATGGCCGTGTCGTCGTCGCTGTCATGGGCTCCGAAGGCGACCAGGCCGAAGTCACGGTTCTCCAGGGTGGCCGGGGCGTCGAGGAGGGACGAGATCTCGTCGACCAGTTCCTGGTAATCGCCTGTCACTCCGCCATTCTGCACCTCCGCGCGGCCTTCCTCATACAGATGTCTGAGATGACGGCCACGGATGCGTGACAGGTGTCGATGGCACAGCTTGCGCGGGGTACCTAGATTTCACAGTGGTTATCCGTGCCGTACCGGTTCGTTCGTTTCGTACCACTACGGCCCCTCGTCCGTCATTCGTGGAGGTGCCCCGTGCTGGGTCCCGTGATTCTCGCCGCATCGCGCAGCGACAAGATGCGCCGGTTCGTCTCGGCCGCGCCCGGCACCAAGCAGGTCGTCGACCGCTTCATCGCCGGCGAGACCGTGGACCAGGTCGTCCCGATCGTCGAGGACGCCGCGGACAAGGGCCTGGAAGTCACGCTCGACGTCGTCGGCGAGGACATCACCACCCCCGCGCAGGCCGAGGCCGCCCGCGACGCCTACCTGGAGCTCATCGAGCGCCTGAAGGCCCTCGACCTGGGCCCCCGAGCCGAGATGTCCGTGAAGCTCTCCATGTTCGGTCAGGCGCTGGAGAACGGTCACGAGCTGGCCCTCGCCAATGTCCGCCCGGTCGTCGAGGCGGCCGCCGCCATCGGCACCACGGTCACCCTGGACGCCGAGGACCACACCACCCTCGACTCGATGTTCGCCATCCACGAGGAGCTGCGGAAGGACTTCCCGCAGACCGGCTGCGTCATCCAGTCCTACCTCTTCCGCACCGAGGACGACGCCCGCCGCCTCGCCGCCGCGGGCAGCCGCGTACGCATCGTGAAGGGCGCCTACAAGGAGCCCGCCTCCGTCGCGTACCAGGACAAGGCCGAGATCGACAAGGCGTACGTCCGCATCACCCGGATCCTGATGGAGGGCGAGGGCTACCCGATGATCGGGTCGCACGATCCCCGTCTCATCGCCATCGCCCAGGAGCTCGGTCGCCAGGCCGGGCGCAAACTGGACGAGTACGAGTTCCAGATGCTGTACGGCATCCGCAGCGACGAGCACGTCCGGCTGGCGGCCGAGGGCCACCGGATGCGCGTCTACACGGCGTACGGCACCGACTGGTACGGATACTTCATGCGCCGCCTCGCGGAGAAGCCGGCCAACCTGCTGTTCTTCGGCCGCTCGATCCTCACCAAGGGCTGAGCGGCCCCCGGGCTGACCCACACCCCCGCCGACATCAAGGAGACAAGGCACTCATGGACGCCGTCACCCAGGTCCCCGCGCCGGTCAACGAGCCGGTCCACTCCTACGCGCCCGGCTCCCCGGAGCGCGCCCGCCTGGAGGCGAAGCTCAAGGAGCTCAGCCACAACCCGATCGACCTGCCGATGACCATCGGCGGCGAGAAGCGGATGGGCGGCGGCGAGCGGGTCAACGTCGTGCAGCCGCACAACCACAAGGCCGTCATCGGCACCTTCGCCGGGGCCACCGAGCAGGACGCCCGGGACGCCATCGACGCGGCCCTCGCCGCCGCTCCGGCCTGGCGCGCGATGTCCTTCGACGACCGCGCCGCGATCATCCTGCGCGCCGCCGAGCTGCTCTCGGGCCCCTGGCGCGAGACGCTGGCCGCCTCCACCATGCTCGGCCAGTCCAAGACCGCCCAGCAGGCCGAGATCGACACCCCCTGCGAGCTCATCGACTTCTGGCGCTTCAACGTGCACTACGCGCGCCAGATCCTCGCCGAGCAGCCCCCGGCCAACTCCCCGGGCGTGTGGAACCGCATGGACCACCGTCCGCTGGAGGGCTTCGTCTACGCGATCACGCCGTTCAACTTCACGGCCATCGCGGGCAACCTGCCCACCGCCCCCGCCCTCATGGGCAACGTCGTCGTGTGGAAGCCGTCCCCGACGCAGACCCACGCCGCCGTGCTGCTGATGCAGCTGCTGGAGGAGGCCGGGCTGCCCAAGGGCGTCATCAACCTGGTCACCGGTGACGGCAAGGCCGTCTCCGAGGTGGCGCTGAACCACCGCGACCTGGCCGGTATCCACTTCACCGGCTCGACGCCCACCTTCCAGCACCTGTGGAAGACGGTCGGCAACAACATCGCCAACTACCGCACCTACCCGCGGCTCGTCGGCGAGACCGGCGGCAAGGACTTCGTCGTCGCGCACCCCAGCGCCGACCGCGCCGTCCTGAAGACCGCGCTGACCCGCGGCTCCTTCGAGTTCCAGGGCCAGAAGTGCTCCGCGTCCTCGCGGGCGTACGTCCCCGCCTCGATCTGGAACTCCGGCTTCAAGGAGGAGTTCGCGGCCGAGGTCGACTCCATCAAGATGGGTGACGTCACCGACCTGACGAACTTCATCGGGGCCGTCATCGACGACCGCTCGTTCGCCAAGAACAAGGCCGCGATCGACCGCGCCAAGTCCGACCCGACCTGCACGGTCATCGCGGGCGGCACCTACGACGACTCGGTGGGCTACTTCGTCCGCCCGACCGTCATCGTCTGCACCGACCCCGAGAACGAGGTCTTCACGACCGAGTACTTCGGTCCGATCCTCGCGATCCACGTCTACGAGGACGAGGCCTACGACGCCATGCTGGAGCAGATGGAGTCGGTCTCCGACTACGCGCTGACCGGCTCGGTCATCGCGGGCGACCGCGCGGCCGCCGCGTACACGATGGACAAGCTCCGCTACGCCGCGGGCAACTTCTACATCAACGACAAGTCGACCGGCGCCGTCGTCGGCCAGCAGCCCTTCGGCGGCGGCCGTGCCTCCGGCACCAACGACAAGGCGGGCGCCCCGCAGAACCTCCAGCGCTGGACCCTGACCCGGGCCATCAAGGAGACGCTGGTCCCGCCGACCGACTACACCTACCCCCACCAGGGCTGACGCCCTCCCGGGGCGCCGCGGCGCGGCGCCCCGGACCCGGGGTCTTCCCCAGGACCCCCTCAGAGCACCGCCCCCCGACCGGCCCCCCTGCCGGCCGGGGGGCGGTTTCCATGTGCGCCGTGCACGGGGCCGCGTGTGCGCCGTTCACGGGGCTGCTGCACGTGTGCCTTTCACGGGGCTGTACGCGTACCGTTCACGGGGCCGGGTGAGGTTCCTCAGATCTCCACGAGCACCTGATCCGGTGACTTGCGCACCAGGTCGGGGACCTCGCAGTCGTCGGCGGGATAGCCGACGGGGATCACGGCGAACGCCTTCTCGTTCTCGGGCCGGCCCAGGACCTCGCCGAGGAAGCGCATCGGGCTGGGCGTGTGGATCAGCGCGGCGAGACCGGACAGATGCAGGGCGGTGAGCAGCATGCCCACCGCGATGCCGACGGACTCGTCCACGTAGTAGTGCTTGCGCCTGGTGCCGTCCTCGCCCAGCCAGTAGCGCTGCTGGAACACCACGATCAGGGCGGGCGCGTCCGTCATATGGGCCTTGACCGCGTCCGTGCCCAGCGGGCGCAGCGCGGCCAGCCACTCCTCGCCGAGCCGCCCGTCGTAGCTCACCTGCTCCTCGTGCTCGGCGGCCTCCCGGATCCGGCGGCGGACCTCCGGGTCCTTGACCAGGACGAAGGTCCAGGGCTGCTGGTGTGCGCCGGAGGGGGCTGTGGCCGCGCAGGCGATGGCGTCGCGCACCACTTGCTCGGGGACGGGGTCGGAGGAGAAGGCGCGGACGGTCCTGCGTCCGTCCATGCGTTCCCGCAGCCGGGCGGAACGGGCGAGGGACTCCTCGGGGGCGATCCGCTCGGGGCGGTAGGGCGTGGGGCGGTACGGGGCGCCATGGGTGGGCGACCACCGCGCGGGTGCGGGCGTGGTGTCGGACATGGCCGCAGTGTGCGCGGCGGGGTCGGCCGGGCGGAAGCCGCACTTCGGACAGACCCGGAGCCGGTCCCGGTCAGCGTCCGGTGACCGGTGATCAGTGACGGGTGACTGGCGATCAGTGACCGGTGACGGGTGACTGGCGACCAGTGACGGGCGACCGGTGCGGTCTGTCCGTCCAACGGCCCCCGGGGCACGCGGTCTTGTGGTTTAGGTAATGGGCATGTCAAATTCCTTCTCGGTACGTCCCCACACGTCACCTCAGAAGGAGTTCCCCCCATGAGACGCAACTCCCGCGCGCGCCTCGGCGTTTCCCTGCTGCTCGTCGCCGGCGCCCTCGGCCTCGGAGCCGCCCCGTCCACCGCCGCCGACACCGCCGCCCCCTCGGCGATCCCCGCCCCGTCCGCGTACGCCCTCGACGCCGAGGTGGAACGCTCCCTCGGTGCCGCCACCGCCGGAACCTACCTCGACGCGAAGACCGGGAAGCTGGTCGTGACCGTCACCACCGACCGGGCCGAGGAGCGGGCCCGAGCCGCCGGGGCCACCGTCCGCCGGGTGGCCCGCAGCGCCGCCCAGCTCGACGCCGCCATGGAGACCCTGGAGGCCGAGGCCAAGATCACCGGCACCTCCTGGGGCATTGACCCGCGCACCAACCGGGTCGCCGTCGAGGCCGACTCCTCCGTCTCCGCCCGGGACATGGCCCGCCTCGAAGCCGTCGCCGAACGGCTCGGCGGCGCGGTCGAGATCAAGCGCGTCCCCGGGGAGTTCCGCCGCGAGGTGCTGGGCGGCGGTGCGATCTACGGCGGCGGCAGCCGCTGCTCGGCCGCCTTCAACGTCACCAAGGGCGGGGCCCGTTACTTCGTGACCGCCGGACACTGCACCAACATCTCCGCCAACTGGTCCGCCAGCTCGGGTGGTTCGGTCATCGGCGTCCGCGAGGGCAGCAGCTTCCCGACCAACGACTACGGCATCGTCCGCTACACCAACGGCTCCTCGCCCGCCGGAACCGTCGACCTCTACAACGGCTCCAGCCGCGACATCACCTCCGCCGCCAACGCCGTCGTCGGCCAGGCGATCCAGAAGAGCGGCTCCACGACCAAGCTGACCTCCGGCACGGTCACCGCCGTCAACGTCACCGTCAACTACGGCGACGGGCCCGTCTACAACATGGTCCGCACCACCGCCTGCTCGGCCGGCGGCGACAGCGGCGGCGCGCACTTCGCCGGATCCGTCGCCCTCGGCATCCACTCCGGCAGCTCCGGCTGCTCGGGCACCGCGGGCTCGGCCATCCACCAGCCGGTCACCGAGGCGCTCTCGGCGTACGGCGTGACGGTGTACTGAGCCGCGCCCCGTACGGCGTGACGGTGCACTGACCCGCGACCCGCTCCCGTACCGCGGGCGACCGATGCCCGCCCGGACCGTCGTGCCCCCGGTCCGGGCGGGTCATCCGGGTGCGGTCCGCCAACCCATGTGCGGTTCGCGCCGCCCGCGCGCGAGGATGGGCCCATGACCGAGCCCGTCGTGCGCACCGCCCCCACCTTCGAACTGACCGCCGCCGAGCGCGCGGAGATCCGTGACCTGCTCGACGTCGCCTTCGACGGCGACTTCGACGCCGAGGACTGGGACCACGCCCTCGGCGGCGTCCACGCCCTGATCCGGGACGCGGACGGCCTCCTGCTCGCCCACGGCTCCGTCGTCCAGCGCCGGGTCCTGCACGCGGACCGCTCCTACCGGGTCGGCTACGTCGAAGGCGTCGCCGTCCGCGCCGGCCACCGACGGGGCGGCCTCGGCCACCGGGTCATGGCCGCCCTGGAGCACGTCATCGACGCGGCCCACGACTTCGGGGCCCTCTCCGCCTCCGAGGCGGGCGCGGCCCTGTACACCGCGCGCGGCTGGCGGATCTGGCCGGGCCGGCTCGCCGCCCTCGGCCCGGACGGCCCCCTCCCGCTCCCGGAGGAGGAGGGCAGCACCTACGTCCGCCCGGCGGCCGGACACCCCCTCCCCGGGCCCGCCCGCCCGTTGGCCTTCGACTGGCGGAACGGCGACCTCCTCTGAGCCGACGGGCCGCTCCTGGCCGCTCCGGGCCGCCGGGCCGCGCGCGGACGGACTGCTCCCACGGCTGTGACCTGCACCGATCCAAGAGGCCGTCTCAGATAGTAGGAAGTCCGACTAACTGTGGAGACAGGACGGCCCGACTGTCCTAACTTGGTAGAAGCCGAACGCATCGCTCGATCGAGCGACCGGCGGATGGTGGCGCACGCCCGGAGCAGGTAACCCCTGCCGCGTACGCTCCCCGCCCCTTCCGGCGCCTCGAAATCCGATCCCGTTTTCCCGCCACCGCGCGGCGCTGTGCCGCCCGCGCCGGTGCCACGCGATCTCAGGAATCTCAAGGAGTCGATCCATCATGGCCGAGACCACTGTCCGCCGCGTCCGCCACACCTCCCGCCAGGCCGAGGCCGAGCGCCGCAACGCCGCCGCCGCCCTCCAGCGCGCCCTGGACCGCCGCGACAACGGCGGCGAGACCGGCCACTGAGCCGCTGTCCCCGCAGCCGCGTCCGCCCCTTCCGCCGTACCACCCACCCCACCCCGAACACTCGTGCGTCCGTCCGAATGGTGGACGTCGGATGTCATGGGGTGGGACGCACCGTTAGGCTCCCGGCATGTCTCGCAGCATCGATCTCGCAGTGATCCCCGGTGACGGAATCGGCCAGGAAGTCGTGGCCCAGGGCCTCAAGGTCCTCAACGCTGTCCTCCCGCAGGATGTGAAGCTGGAGACCAAGGAGTACGACCTCGGCGCCCAGCGCTGGCACCGCACCGGCGACACCCTCCCGGACGCGGAGCTGGAAGCCCTCAAGAACCACGACGCCATCCTGCTCGGCGCGATCGGCGACCCGTCCGTGCCGTCGGGCGTCCTGGAGCGCGGGCTGCTGCTGAAGCTGCGTTTCGCCTTCGACCACTTCATCAACCTGCGCCCCTCCAAGCTCTTCCCGAACACCGCGACCCCGCTCGCCGGCCGCCCCGACATCGACTTCGTCGTCGTCCGCGAGGGCACCGAGGGCCCGTACACCGGCAACGGCGGCTCGCTGCGCACCGGCACCCCCGCCGAGGTCGCCACCGAGGTCAGCGTCAACACGGCGTACGGCGTCGAGCGCGTGGTCCGGGACGCCTTCGAGCGTGCGGCCGCCCGGCCCCGCAAGAAGCTGACGCTGGTCCACAAGAACAACGTCCTCGTCTACGCCGGCCACCTGTGGAAGAACACCTTCGACCGGGTCGCCGCCGAATACCCGCAGGTCAGCACCGACTACCTGCACGTCGACGCCGCGACGATCTTCTTCGTCACCCAGCCGGAGCGCTTCGACGTCATCGTCACCGACAACCTCTTCGGCGACATCCTCACCGACCTCGCCGCCGCCGTCACCGGCGGAATCGGCCTGGCCGCCTCCGGCAACATCAACCCGACGGGCGCTTTCCCGTCGATGTTCGAGCCGGTCCACGGCTCCGCCCCCGACATCGCCGGGCAGGGCAAGGCCGACCCGACCGCCACGATCCTCTCCGTCGCCCTCCTGCTGCGTCACCTCGGCTACGACACCGAGGCCACGCGCATCGAGGACGCCGTCTCCGCCGATCTCGCGGAGCGCGACGGGGGCACTGCGCGTACGACCGACGAGATCGGCGACGCCCTCGCGGTACGCGTAGCGAGCTGACCCGACGACTCCACTTCGAAGCCGCCGGGTCGCATCAGCGCCCGGCGGCTTCACCTGTGCGGCCCCCGGGTGCCACCATCGACCTCTGGACCGCATTCACACCATTTCGTGCACAGCCCCCCGCAAGTGATAATCGAACGCGGGGCCGTGGCTCGCGGTGAAGCTCGGACGTCCTAGGACCTGACCAAAAAGCGTCGGGCCGAGGTGGCGTGAGCGCGGTCCATCACACACAAGACCGGTGAAGGACACGCACTCATGACGACGCCCACGATCGAGCTCAAGCCCTCCTCGAACCCGCTGTCCGACGCGGAGCGCGCGGCGATCCTGGCCAGCCCCGGATTCGGCCGGCACTTCACCGATCACATGGTGACGATCCGCTGGACCGAAGGCCGCGGCTGGCACGACGCCCAGCTGGTCCCCTACGGCCCGCTGTCGCTGGACCCGGCCAACATGACCCTGCACTACGCGCAGGAGATCTTCGAGGGGCTCAAGGCCTACCGCCAGCCCGACGGCACGGTCGCCTCCTTCCGCCCCGACGCCAACGCCCGCCGCTTCCAGCGCTCGGCCGCCCGGCTCGCCATGCCCGAGCTGCCCGTCGAGACGTTCATCGCGGCGTGCGACGCGCTGGTTCAGCAGGACAAGGCGTGGGTCCCGGCCCACGGCGGCGAGGAGTCCCTCTACCTGCGCCCGTTCATGATCGCCACCGAGGTCGGCCTCGGCGTGAAGCCGGCCAACGAGTACCTCTTCCTGGTCATCGCCTCGCCCGCCGGCGCCTACTTCCCCGGCGGCGTCAAGCCGGTCTCCATCTGGCTCTCCGAGAACCGCGTCCGCGCCGTCCCCGGCGGTATGGGCGACGCCAAGACCGGCGGGAACTACGCCGCCTCCCTCCTCGCCCAGGCCGAGGCCGCCGCGCACGGCTGCGCCCAGGTCGCCTACCTCGACGCGGTCGAGCACAAGTGGGTCGAGGAGCTCGGCGGCATGAACCTGTACTTCGTGTACGCCCAGGAGGACGGCTCGAAGAAGATCGTCACCCCGTCCCTCACCGGCTCGCTGCTCGCCGGTGTCACCCGTGACTCCCTCCTCAAGGTCGCCCGCGACCTCGGTTACGGCTCCGAGGAGGGCCGGATCTCCATCGACCAGTGGCGCGACGACACCGCGAACGGCACCCTCCTGGAGGTCTTCGCCTGCGGCACCGCCGCCGTCATCACCCCCGTCGGCCTGGTGAAGTCCGAGGGCGGCGAGTGGACCCAGAGCGGCGGTGAGCCCGGCGAGGTCACCATGAAGCTGCGGGAGCGCCTCCTCGACATCCAGCGCGGTGTCGTCGAGGACACCCACGGCTGGATGCACCCGCTCGGCTGAGGGGTTCCCCCGGCCCAAAAGGCCGCACCGGCTCCGCTGCCGGTGCGGCCTTTTCCGTCCCCGGCATATTGAGCGCTGCTCGAACCAGGGATCGGCGAGACTTCCGGACCGCATGGAATACAGTTAGAGTTGCGCTCTAAATCCTCGTTCCAGGAGTATCCATGCCGACCGCCCCCGCCCCCTTCCGCATGCCTCCCGAGTGGGCCCCGCACGAGCGCACCTGGATGGCGTGGCCGGGGCCCAACCCCACCTTCGCCTCCGACGCCGAGCTGGCCGAGGCCCGCCGCGCCTGGGCCGCCGTCGCCCGGGCCGTGCGCCGCTTCGAGCCGGTCACGATGGTCGTCGGGCCGGGGCAGGAGGAGGGGGCGGCGGCGCTGCTCGGGCCCGACGTCGAGCTGGTCGTACGGCCGCTCGACGACGCCTGGATGCGGGACATCGGCCCCACCTTCGTCACCGACGGCCGCACCCTCGCCGCCGTCGACTGGACGTTCAACGGCTGGGGCGCCCAGGGCTGGGCCCGCTGGGAGAGCGACCAGCACATCGCCCGGGCCGTCGCCGAGCTGACCGGGACCCCCGCCCACAGCTCCCCGCTCGTCAACGAGGGCGGGGCGATCCACGTCGACGGCGAAGGCACCGTCCTGCTCACCGAGACCGTCCAGCTCGGCAAGGAGCGCAACCCCGGCTGGAGCAAGGAGCAGCTCGAGGCCGAGATCCACGCCCGCCTCGGCACCGAGAAGGCGATCTGGCTGCCCCGGGGGCTGACCGGCGACTACGGGACGTACGGCACGCTCGGCCATGTCGACATCGTCGCCGCCTTCGCCCGCCCCGGCACCGTCCTCGCCCACGTCCAGCCCGACCCCGCCCACCCCGACCACGCGGTCACCCGGGAGCTGCTGGCCGTCCTGCGCGCCGCCACCGACGCCAGGGGCCGCGCCCTGGAGGTCGTCGAGGTGCCCGCGCCCACCGTGCTGCGCGACGAGGACGGCGAGTGGGTCGACTACTCCTACATCAACCACTACCTCTGCAACGACGGCGTGGTCCTCTGCGCCTTCGACGACCCGCGCGACGAGCAAGCCGCCGCGGTCTTCCGGGGCCTGTTCCCGGACCGTACGGTGACCCTCGTCGACGCCCGTACGATCTTCGCCGGCGGTGGAGGCATCCACTGCATCACCCAGCAGCAGCCGAAGATCTGAGCCCAGCAGCCGAAGAGCTGAACCCAGCAGCCGAAGGTCCGAGCCCTCATGCCCCCCGCCCCCCGTCGCACCCACCACGCCGCCCCGCCCCGCGAGGACGTCCTCGCCGCCGCCATGGCCACCATCGCCGAGCGCGGACTCGACGGGCTGACCATGGCCGGGCTCGGGAGGGACGTGGGGATGAGCAGCGGGCACCTGCTCTACTACTTCCGCACCAAGGACGAACTGCTCCTGCGGACCCTGGAGTGGAGCGAGGACCGCCTCGGGGCCGAGCGTCGCGCCCTGCTCGCCCGGCCGGGGAGCGCCCGCGAACGGCTGGACGCGTACATCGGCCTCTACCTCCCGGCCGGGCACCGCGACCCCCACTGGACGCTCTGGCTGGAGGTCTGGGGCCGCTCGCAGAACGCCGACGACGACGCCAGGGCGCGGCAGGCCGCCATCGAAGGGGCGTGGCACCGCGACCTGGTGGCGCTGCTCGCCGAGGGGGTCTCGCGCGGCGAGTTCCGCCCGGTGGACGCCGACCGGTTCGCCGCCCGGCTGCGGGCGCTCCTGGACGGGTTCAGCATCCACGTCACGGTGGGCATCCCGGGGACGGGCCGTGCGCAGGTGCTCGCCCAGGCGGCGGAGTTCCTGGACGAGACGCTGTCACCGGGCGCCACCTGAGGATGCGACCGGTGTCACGACCGCATCCTGAGACACCGCCGTCAGGCGGCCCGCGCTGTGCCAGACTGCTGCCGTGTCCTCGTTCGTCATGATTATTGGCAGCAGGCGCGCCGGTCCGCAGTGACCGTTCCGTACCACCCCGTACGGCACGGCCACCGTGCCCCAGACCCGCGCGCAGACCTCTCGCACCCGCGAGGGGTTTTTTCGTTTTCCGGCCCGCATCCGGGTCGGAACGAGGCAAGCGGGATGATGGGGGCAAGTGGAACTCGATCGTCCGGATCCACTCATCCGACAGGAGCCAGATCAGCATGACCACCAAGGCCAACGCCACCGACGACAGTTTCCATGTCTTCGACACCACACTGCGCGACGGTGCTCAGCGTGAGGGCATCAACCTGACGGTCGCCGACAAGCTGACCATCGCCCGTCATCTGGACACCTTCGGTGTGGGTTACATCGAGGGCGGCTGGCCGGGGGCCAACCCCCGCGACACGGAGTTCTTCGCCCGCGCCCAGAAGGAGATCACCTTCGAGAACGCCCAGCTCGTGGCGTTCGGCGCGACCCGCAGAGCCGGGGGCAACGCGGCCGACGACCCCCAGGTCAAAGCGCTCCTGAACTCCGGCGCCCCGGTGATCACCCTGGTGGCCAAGTCCCACGACCGCCATGTGGAACTGGCCCTGCGCACCACCCTGGAGGAGAACCTGGAGATGGTCCGCGACACCGTCTCCCACCTGCGCGAACAGGGCCGCCGGGTCTTCGTGGACTGCGAGCACTTCTTCGACGGCTACCGGGCCAACGCCGAGTACGCCAAGTCCGTGGTCCGTACCGCCCACGAGGCGGGCGCCGAGGTCGTCATCCTCTGCGACACCAACGGCGGCATGCTCCCCGCCCAGGTCCAGGCCGTCGTCTCCACCGTCATCGCCGACACCGGCGCCCGGCTCGGCATCCACGCCCAGGACGACACCGGCTGCGCCGTCGCCAACACCCTGGCCGCCGTCGACGCGGGCGCCACCCACGTCCAGTGCACGGCCAACGGCTACGGCGAACGGGTCGGCAACGCCAACCTCTTCCCCGTCGTCGCCGCCCTGGAACTCAAGTACGGCATGAAGGTGCTGCCCGAGGGCGCGCTCGCCGAGATGACCCGGATCTCCCACGCCATCGCCGAGGTCGTCAACCTCACCCCCTCCACCCACCAGCCGTACGTGGGTGTCTCGGCCTTCGCCCACAAGGCCGGGCTGCACGCCTCCGCGATCAAGGTCGACCCGGACCTCTACCAGCACATCGACCCGGAGCTGGTCGGCAACACCATGCGGATGCTGGTCTCCGACATGGCGGGCCGCGCCTCCATCGAGCTGAAGGGCAAGGAGCTCGGCATCGACCTCGGCGACGACCGCGCCCTGGTCGGCCGGGTCGTGGACCGGGTCAAGGAGCGCGAACTCCAGGGCTACACCTACGAGGCCGCCGACGCCTCCTTCGAACTCCTCCTGCGCGGCGAGGTCGAGGGCCGGGCCCGCCGCTACTTCCGTACCGAGTCCTGGCGGGCGATCGCCGAGGACCGCCCCGACGGCACCCACGCCAACGAGGCCACGGTCAAGCTCTGGGCCAAGGGCGAGCGCATCGTCGCCACCGCCGAGGGGAACGGCCCGGTCAACGCCCTGGACCGGGCGCTGCGCGTCGCCCTGGAGCGGATCTACCCGCAGCTCGCCAAGCTGGAGCTGATCGACTACAAGGTCCGCATCCTGGAGGGCCGCACCGGCACCGAGTCCACCACCCGCGTCCTCATCACCACGGGCGACGGCACCGGCGACTGGGCGACCGTGGGGGTGGCCGAGAACGTCATCGCCGCCTCCTGGCAGGCCCTGGAGGACGCGTACACCTACGGACTGCTGCGCGCGGGCGTGGAGCCCACGGAGTAGCCCGCCGGGTGGGTGGTGTCGCGCCCGGCGCGACACCACCCACCCAGCCTTTCAGCTGGCAGAGAGCTTCTGCTGGACTTGACCGACGAGGTCTCGACACTTGGTCGTGTTCTTGAAAAGAGGCGCGAGATAGTTGCTTGGGTAACTATCCTCGATAGCCGCGATCAGGGCATCGAGCACCTTACCCGTTACGCTGTGAATTCTGGCGAGTTCGCCGTCCCAGTTGTACTGCGGGTCGCTGACTTTAGAGAGGTTGAGCTGACTGAAAACCAGCTGCAGGATGATCCGGTTTCCGTGCGTAGCGATGGCGAACTCGCGGTCATAGAGAAATGGGCGGCGCTCCTGCAGGTCTGATTCGACTGCGCGCATTACCTGAACGCAACGCCACACTCGGTGCGCAGTCGTTCCCCCGTTGAAGAGGTTTACATAGGGCGCTCTCTCCGTGTTTTCGGAGAGCCTACCCACGGAGCTTTTCGACATGACTGTGTAGTAGGGGTTGTCGAGCGCACAAGCGAGCGCAACGATGGCATCCTCCACTGTGCATCCGTCAGCCTCTGCGGGGGCGCTCTCACCCCGTTTCACCGAGTACTGCTTGTGCAGGGACAGGAGCATGTCACGGCGTAGGCGTTCCTGCTGTGGATCCAATGCGACGAAGTCCCGATTCTCGACACTGTTCTGCGTGTTGGTCGCCCGGGTTACGTCGATGGCGAAATCTGGAGGGCACCCCTCCAGAGAGATGAAGCGAACCCACACCCGAGCATCGGCGAGCGCGGCCTCGCTCTTTTTTGCAGCCCGATGGATGCTTGCCACCGTCTGTGCGCCATTTACTACACTCACACCGTCGACCACGAAGTCTCCATAAGCGTGAGTGGCCCCGCCCCGAGGGGTCTTCTTGACGGATTGACACAGAGCGGTGATTCCGTTGTTAAAATACCAGAAGTGCTGCCCCTGATTCAAGAGAGTGGCTGTCAGGCCTTCGTTCACGTCGGTGTTTCCGAGGGACTTGCGGAGGTTCTGCGAGAACAGTCGGTCCCCGTGGTGCTCGTACCAAGAGGCGATCTCGGATGCCTGGACCAATCCGTAGTACGCCTGGAACGGAAGATCTACTGTTCCCCATTGTTCGATGGGTACCGTGATGTCGATACTCGGACCTGCAGTCCCTTCGACGACCATTGAATGAAATTCCTTGAGTCCCAGCACTTCGAGCGAGACCACTGGGTCGTTCTCATTCACTTCTTCGAGAAAGTCGTCGAAGACGATTTGAGCCTCATTGGGCAGTGTGCTGCGGCCAGTGGTGGCGACGACAACGATGAAGGTCACAGCCGCATCACTGAGTGCGGCAGAAATTGCTTCCTGTCGCTCTCGAAGAGTTTCAGAGAAGCGATGAAAACGCATGTTGAAGAGATCTCCACATCCGTTTCTGATCTTGAGGGCATCTGCTTGGGAAAGACCGGCGTTGCCTGAGTTGTCGAGCTTCGACTGAACCAGGACGATACGTCGATTTTCCTCATCAATTGCAATCGCATCGATGCCATTGTCACCGAATCCGTCCACCACGCTTTTCGCCGCCTCGACCGGCGTGGCGCCGGTGTAGCGTTGGACGGCCCGGGCGGCGAGGGCGCGACTGAAGAAGGCGGATTGGCGCTGCTCGGCAGGCCTTCCTTCATAGTCCGATAGGTCGATCAGGTTCTCGAAGTCCCGCGAAAGAGAATCCTGGATGTGTCGGACGCGCAGCGCACGCATGGGTCCCGCCCCTCAATGATCCTAGAGAACCCGTTCAGCGTAGCGAGTCGACCGTGGATGGGCCCCGTCATTACATGCACTGAGCGGAACGATGGGTGAGCCCGTTGGGAGAAGCCGAGGTGTCGGGGGCTTACCGCTTCAAGGCTTCCATGTGGGGGTTGATCGTTCAAGAGGTGAACGCATGGCATGTCACCGCTCGGCTGCTCCATGGGTCCGGACCGATCTCGACGTGAAGTATTGACGGCCCTGTGTCGGCGCGGTTAACTCACGCCGCAACGCCGGTACCGGTTCCGGAACCGGTACCGGAGCATCTCTCCCCAAGCCTGCCCGCGCCCTGCCCCCGCCTGCCCTCTTCCGCCCCGCCTGGCCCCCTGGAGGACCGGATGCGCGTCACCATCGCCGATGTCGCCCGTGAGGCCGGCGTCAGCAAGACCACCGTGTCCCGGGTCATCAACACCAAGGGCGAGGTGGACCGGACCACGGCCGCCCGTGTTCGTGAAGTGATCGCACAGCTCGGCTACGTACCCAGCTCCGGTGCCGTCGGTCTCGCCCGCGGCTCCAGCCGTACGGTCGGGATGCTCGTGCCCTCGCTGACCTGGCCGTGGATGGGCGAACTGCTCCAGGGCGTCGTCGACACCGTCGAGGCGGCCGACCACGGGCTGCTGCTGTTCACCTGCAACCGCGGGGCCGAGTCCGTCCAGCGCTTCACCAGCCAGGTGTCCGCGCGCGCCTTCGACGGGCTCGTCGTCGTGGAACCCGAGAACACCCTCGGCCACCTCACCGAACTGCACCGCGACGGCCTGCCGATCGTGCTCATCGACGACCGCGGCCACCACCCCGAGTTCCCCTCCGTCGTGACCACCAACCACGAGGGAGGCGCGTCCGCGGCCCGCCACCTGCACGCCGCCGGACGCACCCGGCCCCTGGTCCTGACCGGCCCCCAGCACTTCGGCTGCGTACGGGACCGGCTCAACGGATTCCGCTCCGTCCTGCCCACCGATCTGGTCGTCGAAGGGGACTTCACCGAACGCGGCGGCCGGCTCGCCGTCGAGGAACTCCTCGCGCGGGACGTCACGTTCGACTCGGTCTTCGCGCACAACGACATCAGCGCCGCGGGCGTGCTCCGCGCCCTGCGGGCCGCCGGGCGCCGGGTCCCGGACGACATCGCCGTCGTCGGCTTCGACGACATCCCGATGGCCGAACACACCGAACCGCCGCTGACCACCGTGCGCCAGCCCACCCGACGCATGGGCGAGACGGCGGCCCGGATGCTGCTCTCCCACCTCGCCGGCACGCCCGTACCCGACGGACCGGCCGTGCTGCCCACCGAACTGGTCGTGCGCCACTCGGCGCCGTGACGGACCCGGCCGCCCGGCCGCGCCCCGCCTCGCACTTTCCGCCCGCCGGGATCTCCCAGACCCGGCAGCCCCTTCCTGGAGTCGCCATGTCCGTACGCCGTCGCACCACCCTCAGAGCGGTCGCCGCAGCCACCGTCGTGGTGGCGCTCGCCGCCGGTTGCTCGAACGCCAACTCGGGTGCCAACAAGGGCGGCGGGGCCGCCGGTGTACTGACCCTCGGCAAACCGGACGGGCCGCAGACGAACAACAGCAACCCGTTCCTGACGACCTCGGCCGGAGCGGTCCTCGGCTACCGCCACATGATCTACGAGCCGCTGGCGATGACGAACATGATCCGGCCCACCGAGAAGGCCGACCCCTGGCTCGCCACCGAGTGGACCTGGGAGGACAACTTCACCAAGGTCACCTTCACTTTGGACGAGCGGGCCGAGTGGGCCGACGGCAAGCCCCTGACCGCCGCCGACGTCGAGTTCACCTTCAACCTGCTGAAGAAGCACCCGGCGCTCAACGGCGACGGCGTCCCCTTCGACGGGGTCGCAGTCAAGGGCAAGCAGGTCGTGCTGACGTTCAAGGAGAGCCAGTTCGTCAACCAGAACAAGATCATCCAGACCTTCATCGTGCCCAAGCACATCTGGGAAAAGGTCGACAACCCGGAGACCTGGCCCAACCGCAACCCGGTCGGCTCCGGACCGTACAAGCTCAAGACGTTCACCCCGCAGACCACCACCCTGACCGCCACGCCGACCTACTGGAACGGCGAGACCAAGGTCAAGGAGCTGCGCTACACCGCCTACAACGACAACAGCGCCGCCACCACAGCGCTGGCCACCGGCAAGATGGAGTGGTCCTTCGTCTTCATGCCGAACCACAAGCAGCTGTTCCTCGACAAGGACCCCAAGAACCACCACCTCTGGTTCCCCTCCGGCCTCGGCGTCCACGGACTGTGGTTCAACACCACCCGCAAGCCCTTCGACAACCCGGCCCTGCGCCGGGCCATGGCGATGGTCGTCGACCGCAAGGCCATCCACGTCCAGGCCCAGGCCACGCTCTACCCGGAGATCACCAACCCCACCGGCATCCCGCTCCCCGCCGGTGAGCCCTTCCTCGCCCCCGAGTTCGAGAACGCCACCACCAAGCCCGATGTCGCCGGCGCCAAGAAGCTGCTCGCCGAGGCCGGATTCAAGCTCAGCGGTGGCGTGCTCAAGGACCCCGGCGGCAAGCCGGTCACCCTCACCCTCACCGACCCGGCCGGATGGAACGACTACATCACCGGACTCGCGATCATCAAGGACAACATCAAGGAACTCGGCATCGAGGCCAAGGTCAAGACCCAGACCGCCGAGGCCTGGGGCACCGACGTGGCCAACGGCAACTTCGACGCCACCCTGCACTGGACCAACAGCGGCGCCACGCCCTACGACATGTACCAGAACATCATGGACGGGGCGATCGTCCAGCCCATCGGCAAGAGCTCCCAGGCGGGCAACTTCGGCCGCTTCAAGAACGCCGAGGCGACGGCCGCGCTCAAGGAGTACGCGGGCGCCACCACCGACGCCGCCCGGACCAAGGCCCTCAACACCCTCCAGAAGATCTTCGTCGAGCAGGCCCCCATGATCCCGACGGCCGCCGCGCCCATCGGGGCCGAGTACTCCACGAAGAACTGGATCGGCTGGCCCACCGAGGCGGACCCCTACGCCCCGCCGCAGCACACCCAGCGGACCGCGCTGGAGATCGTGCTCAACCTCAAGCCCTCCACCAAGTAGGCACGGGGAAAGACCGGACGGGAAGAAGACGGGAAACCGGCCATGACCAGCGATCAGCCCGAGCACGCGCGGACCGGCTCCGAGCCCGCGCCCACCGGCACCGACGTGGTGCTGGAAGCGCGCGGAGTCACCAAGCACTTTCCCCTGCGCCGCACCGCACGCGACCTGTTCGCCCGCGAGCGCCGCAGCGTCCACGCCGTCGACGACGTCTCGCTCCGGCTGAGACGCGGCACCGTCACGGCTCTGGTGGGGGAGTCCGGCTCGGGCAAGTCCACCGTCGCCCGCCTGCTCGCCCAGCTCTATCCGCTCACCTCGGGTGAGATACGGCTCGGCGGCCAGCCGGTGGCCGCCGGTCGTGGCCGGTCCTTCCGCCGTTACGTCCGCCGGGTCCAGCTGATCTTCCAGGACCCCTTCGCCTCGCTGAACCCGGTGCACACCGTGCGCTACCACCTGACCCGCGCCCTGAAGATCCACGGCCGGGCGGGCAACGGGAAGGCGGAGCTGGAGGAGAACCTGGCCGCCCTGCTGGGCAGGGTCCAGCTGACCCCGCCGCAGCAGTTCCTGGACAAGTTCCCGCACGAACTGTCGGGCGGGCAGCGCCAGCGCGTCGCCATCGCCCGGGCGCTCGGCGCCGACCCGCAGGTCCTCCTCGCCGACGAACCCGTCTCGATGCTCGACGTGTCGATCCGGCTCGGCGTCCTCAACCTCCTGCGCGACCTCAAGGAACGCCTCCACCTCGCGATCCTCTACATCACCCACGACATCGCCTCGGCCCGCTACTTCGCCGACACCACCCTCGTCATGTACGCGGGCCGGATCGTCGAGGGCGGCGACAGCGAACGCGTCACCCAGCACCCCGCCCACCCCTACACCCAGCTGCTGATCGCCTCCGCGCCCGACCCGGACCGGATCGCCGCCGACGAGGAACAGGAGGAGACCGGCACCGGCGAACCGCCCTCCCTGATCACCCCGCCCGCCGGCTGCCGCTTCCACCCCCGCTGCCCGCAGGCGATGGAGCGCTGCCGCACCGAACTGCCACCGCGCTTCGACCTGCCACAGGGCCAGTGGGCCGCCTGCTGGCTGTACGAGGGGGCGGCCGCGAACGGCACGGAACCGGTGGCGGTCCGCACGGTTGCGAAGGAGGCCACCCGGTGAAGTACCTCCTCCAGCGCCTCGCGTTCTACGCCGTCACCGCGTGGGCCGCGATCACCATCAACTTCCTCATCCCCCGGCTCATGCCGGGCGATCCCGTACAGGCCCTCCTCAGCCGCTACCAGGGGCAGCTCGACACCAAGGCCATCGACTCGCTCAAGGCCCTCTTCGGCCTCGACGAGCAGCAGTCGATGTGGCAGCAGTACACCGACTACTGGGCCCACCTCCTCGACGGCGACCTCGGCCTCTCCTTCACCTTCTTCCCCACCCCGGTCAGCGAGGTCATCGGCCAGTCCCTGCCCTGGACGCTGGCCCTGGTCGGCACCACCACGCTCATCAGCTTCGTCCTCGGCACCGGCATCGGCGTCTACAGCGGCTGGAAGCGCGGCTCGTGGCTGGACGGGCTGCTGCCCGTCACCACCTTCATCTCCTCCATCCCCTACTTCTGGCTGGGTCTCGTCGCCATCGCCGTGTTCGCCGAGAAGTGGGCGCTGTTCCCCAACTCCGGCGGCTACGACAACGCGCTCGTCCCGGCCTTCGACTGGCCGTTCGTCTCCAGCGCCCTCTACCACGCGGTGCTGCCCGGCGTGACGATCGTCCTCAGCGCGGTCGCCGGCTGGATCCTCGGCATGCGGAACATGATGGTCACCGTCTCCTCCGAGGACTACGTGATGGTCGCCCAGGCCAAGGGGCTCTCCGAGCGGCGCGTGATGTTCGGCTACGCCGCCCGCAACGCGGTCCTCCCCAACATCTCCGGCTTCGCCCTCTCCCTCGGCTTCATCGTCGGCGGCACCCTGCTCGTCGAGATGGTCTTCACCTACCCGGGCATCGGCTTCCAGCTGCTCCAGGCGGTCGGCGCCAAGGACTACCCGCTGATGCAGGGCGTCTTCCTCATCATCACGCTCTCCGTCCTCGCCGCGAACCTGCTCGCCGACCTCGTCTACGCCGCCCTCGACCCCCGTACCCGGAAGGAGGCGTAGCCCCGTGCCCACCACCCGCGTCCGCGCCGCCCGCCCCCGTATCCGGAAGGCCTGAGGCCCCATGTCCATCACCGCCACCGACGTCGCCGCCCTCGACGACGCGCCCCCGCCCACGGCCCCCACCCGCCGGGCCCGGCTCCGGTTCCTGCGCGGCGGGAAGACCCGCACCGGCCTGATCATCCTGGCGTTCTTCGTCCTGCTGGCCATCGCCGGGCCCTGGCTCGCCCCCTACGACCCCGACGCCATGAGCGACCAGCTCCTCCAACCGCCCTCCGCCGACCACTGGTTCGGCACCACGCACACCGGGCAGGACGTCTTCTCGCAGATCCTCGTCGGCACCCGGGGCGTCCTCGTCGTCGGACTGCTCGCCGCCGCCATCGCCACCGCGCTGTCCGTCCTGATCGGGGTCAGCGCCGGATTCCTCGGCGGAGCGGTCGACGAGATCCTCTCCGCGCTCTCCAACATCTTCCTGGTGCTGCCCGGACTCCCGCTGATCATCATCGTCGCCAGCTTCGTCCCCGACACCGGCGACCTCGTCATCGCCGTCGCCATCGCCCTGACCTCCTGGGCCTGGGGATCGCGGATCCTGCGCGCCCAGACCCTGTCGCTGCGCCGCCGCGACTACGTGGAGGCCGCCCGCGCCACGGGCGAGTCGACCCCGCGCATCATCCTCTTCGAGATCCTGCCGAACCTCACCGCCGTCATCGCCTCCGGCTTCGTCGGCACGGTCATCTTCGCCGTCCTCACCGAGATCACCCTCGCCTTCATCGGCGTCGCCGACATCTCCCACTGGAACTGGGGCACCGTCCTCTTCTGGGCCCAGTCCAACCAGGCCCTCGCCCAGGGAGCCTGGTGGTGGTTCGTCCCGGCCGGCCTGTGCATCGCCCTGCTGGGCACCGCGCTCGCCCTCATCAACTTCGGCATCGACGAGTTCGTCAACCCCCGCCTGCGCACCGCCACCGGCTCCTCCCGGAAGGTGAGGATGCGCGTCGGCTTCACCCCGGTCGCCCGGAAGTCCACCGGCGACGGACCCCGCGAGCACAGCAGCAAGGAGCCGCGCCCATGAGCGCCGAGCCGGTCCTGACCATCAGCGGACTCAACGTCGACTACGGCACCGACGCGGGCGCCGTCCACGCCCTGCGCGACATCGACCTCACCCTGAACCGGGGCGAAGTCCTCGGCCTGGCCGGGGAGTCGGGCTCCGGCAAGTCGACGCTCGCCTACGCCGTGACCCGGCTCCTGTCCCCGCCCGGCGTCATCACCGGGGGAGAGGTCCACTACCACCGCCCCGGCGGCGACCGCGTCGACATCCTCTCCCTCGCCCCGCGGGAGCTGCGCGCCTTCCGCTGGCAGGAGCTGTCCATCGTCTTCCAGGGGGCGATGAACTCCCTCAACCCCGTGCACACCGTCCACAGTCAGCTCACCGACGTCCTCGCCGCCCACCGCCCCGAGCTGAAGAAGCGCCAACGCACGGACCGAGCCAAGGAGTTGCTGGAGCTCGTCGGCATCTCCGCCGACCGGCTCGCCGCCTACCCGCACCAGCTGTCCGGCGGGATGCGCCAGCGCGTGATGATCGCCATGGCGCTCGCCCTGGAACCCGAGATCGTCATCATGGACGAGCCGACCACCGCGCTCGACGTCGTCATGCAACGGCAGATCCTGCGACGGCTCGTCCAGTTGAGGGAACAGCTCAACTTCTCGGTCGTGTTCATCACCCACGACATCTCCCTCCTGATCGAATTCTCGGACCGGATCGCGATCATGTACGGGGGCCGCATCGTGGAGCAGGCGGGCGCGGCGGAGATCTACCGCGACCCCCGCCACCCCTACAGCGACGGGCTCCTCCACTCCTTCCCCGCGCTCCACGGCCCGCGCCGCGAACTGACCGGCATCCCCGGCTCCCCGCCGCACCTCTCCGCGATGCCCACCGGCTGCGCCTTCCACCCGCGCTGCGGCAAGGCCTTCGCCCCGTGCGCCGGGCGGATCCCGCCGCTCGCCCCGCCCGCCGACAGCCCCGGCCGGACGGTCGCCTGCCATCTGCACGCCTGACCCGGCCCCTCCCCTGCCACGTACGGAGACCGATGAACCTCGCCACCACCCCTCAGCGAAGCCTCGTCCCGGCCCCGGTACGCGGGCTCCCCGCCGACTTCCGCTGGGGCGTCGCCACCTCCTCGTACCAGATCGAGGGGGCCGCCGCCGAGGACGGCCGCACCCCGTCCATCTGGGACACCTTCTGCCGGGTCCCCGGGGCGGTGGAGGGCGGCGAGCACGGTGACGTGGCCTGCGACCACTACCACCGGATGCCCGAGGACGTGGAGCTGATCGCGGGCCTGGGCGTGGACACCTACCGCTTCTCGCTCGCCTGGCCCCGCATCCAGCCGGGCGGCCGGGGCTCCGCCAACCGGAAGGGGCTGGACTTCTACAAGCGGCTGGTCGACGAACTCCAGGGACGCGGCGTCACCCCCTGGATCACGCTCTACCACTGGGACCTGCCGCAGGAGCTGGAGGACGCGGGCGGCTGGCCCGCGCGCGACACCGCCCTGCGCTTCGCGGAGTACGCCTCCCTCGCGTACGAGGCCCTCGGCGACCGGGTCGAGCACTGGACCACGCTCAACGAGCCCTGGTGCTCGGCGATGCTCGGTTACGCCTACGGGCTCCACGCCCCCGGCCGCCGCGACCCGGGCGACGCCATGGCCGCCGTCCACCATCTGCTCCTGGGCCACGGCCTCGCCGCCGGTGCGCTGCGCGAGGCGGCCGGGAGCAACCCGCTGGAGCTGGGCATCACCCTCAACCTCGGCACGGCGACTCCGGAGACCGGCAGCGAGGCCGACCGCGAGGCGTGCCGCCGCGCCGACGGCATGGGCACCCGGCTCTACCTCGACCCGCTCGTCCACGGCCGCTACCCCGAGGACATCGTCGCCGACCTGGCCGCCCAGCACATCGAACTCCCGGTCCAGGAAGGCGATCTCGCCGCCATCGCCGCCCCGCTCGACGTGCTCGGCGTCAACTTCTACCGGGGCATGCAGTTCTCCGGCGTCACCGAGGACGGCTCACCGCTCGACGCCGAAGGACTCCCGGTCGTCCGGGCCGTGGACCGCGACCTGCCGCGCACCGCGATGGACTGGGAGATCACCCCGACCGAACTCACCCACCTGCTGGTGCGGCTGGAGCGCGACTACGGGCTGCCGACCGTCATCACGGAGAACGGCGCGGCCTTCGACGACACCGTCGCCGCCGACGGCTCCGTCCCCGACGCCGACCGCACGGCCTACCTCGCCGACCACATCGACGCGGTCGTCGCGGCCCGTGCCCAAGGGGCCGACGTCCGGGGCTACTTCGCCTGGTCGCTGATGGACAACTTCGAGTGGGCCTACGGCTACGCCAAGCGGTTCGGCATCGTCCGCGTCGACTACGACACCCAGACCCGCACGCTCAAGGACAGCGCCAAGTGGTACCGCGACACGATCCGCCTCACCCGCGACGCCGACACCGCTTGACACCCCGCCCCTCTGATCCGTAACAACGCCCGGCACCCCCGACACCGGAAAGAGAGCGCTCCCACAGATGCCCCGCATTCCGCACACCCGCCCCCGCAAGGGCAGAAGCAGACCCGCGACGGCCGCCTTCGCCGCCGCGGCCGTCCTGGCCACCCTGCTCGCCGGATCGGCCACCGGCCCCGCGGCCGCGGCCGACGAACCCGCCCCCGTCCTCATCGACCGCTTCGAGGGCGAGGTGCCGCTCGGCAACACCCCGCCCGCCGACGCCATCTTCACCTGGGGCGGCGACGCGGACGACCACCCGCAGCTCGAACTGGCCGAACGCGCGGACGCCCCCGAGGGCGAGCAGGTCCTCGAAGGCTCCTACGACATCAGCGCCTACGGCGGGTTCAGCCATGAGTTCGCCGTGGACACCCCGCCGCAGAACTGGACCGCCCACAAGGGCATCCGCTTCTGGTGGTACGGCCAGAACACCGCACCCCTGCCGCCCGGTTCGGGCAAGCGCGTCAACTTCGAGATCAAGGACGGCGGCGCCAACGGCGGCGCGTCCGAACTGTGGACGACCTCCTTCACCGACGACTGGGAGGGCTGGCACCTCGTCGAGATCCCCTTCGCGGACTTCGTCTACCGGGCCGACTACCAGCCCGTCGGCGGCATCGACCAGGTCCTCGGCCTGAACGAGATGTGGGGCTACGCCCTCACCCTCCCCGGTGGAGCGCCCGGCGAATTCGCGCTGGACGCGGTCGAGCTGTACGGCAAGGCGGAGCCGGCACTCACCGCGAGCGTGGTCACCGACACGGCCGTACGCCCGGTGAGGAACGGCGCGACCGCCGAGCTGACGCTCTCCGTCGCCACCACCGGCTCCGTCCCCACCGAGGAGCCGGTCACCGTCGCGTACACCACCAAGGGCGGCACGGCGGAGGCCGGCAAGGACTACACCCCGGTCACCGGCAGCCACACCTTCCCGGCGGGCACCGCGTCCGGCACCACCCACAAGGTCACCGTCCGCACGGCGAAGGCGTCGAAGCCCGCCGAGGCGAAGACGATCCCGCTGGAGCTGACCGTCACCGGCGCGAAGGCCCCCCGGGAGAACCCGCAGGTCGTCATCGACGCCCACGGACTCCCCTACCAGAACGCCAAGCTGCCGGTGAAGCAGCGGGTCGCCGACCTGCTGGGACGCCTCTCGCTCGCCGAGAAGGCCGGCCAGATGACCCAGGCCGAGCGCAACGCGCTCCGCGCCCCCGGTGACATCGCCGCCTACGACCTCGGCTCGCTGCTCTCCGGCGGCGGCTCGGTCCCCACCCCGAACACGGCGGCCGCCTGGGCCAAGATGGTCGACGCCTACCAGCTGCGCGCCCAGGCCACCCGCTTCCAGATCCCGCTGATCTACGGCGTGGACGCGGTGCACGGCCACAACAACGTCGTCGGCGCGACGATCATGCCGCACAACATCGGCATCGGCGCGGGCCGCGACCCGAGGAGCGCCGAGAAGACGGGTGCGATCACCGCGAAGGAAGTCCGCGCCACCGGCGTCCCGTGGGACTTCGCCCCCTGCGTCTGCGTCACCCGCGACGAGCGCTGGGGCCGGTCGTACGAGGCATTCGGCGAGGACCCGGCCCTCGTCGAGGCCATGGAGACGGTCATCCAGGGCATGCAGGGCAGCCCGTCCGGCAGAGACCTGCACCGCAACGACAAGGTGCTCGGCAGCGCCAAGCACTTCGTCGGCGACGGCGGCACCGAATTCGGCTCCTCCACCACCGGCTCGTACACGACCGACCAGGGCATCACCAAGGTCACCCGCCAGGAGCTGGAGGCGGTGCACCTGTCGCCGTTCGAGGAGTCGGTGAAGCGGGGCGTCGGCACGATCATGCCCTCGTACTCCTCCCTCGACATCCTGGGCGACGGTCAGGGCCCGGTGAAGATGCACGCCAACGCCGAGATGATCAACGGCGTCCTCAAGGACCGGATGGGCTTCGAGGGCTTCGTCATCAGCGACTGGCAGGCCATCGACCAGATCCCCGGCGACTACCCGAGCGACGTCCGTACCTCCGTCAACGCCGGACTCGACATGATCATGGTCCCGACGGCGTACCAGGACTTCACCAAGACGCTCAAGGACGAGGTGACGGCGGGCCGGATCAGCGAGGCCCGTATCGATGACGCGGTCGCCCGCATCCTCACCCAGAAGTTCCGCCTGGGCCTCTTCGAGAAGCCGTACGCGGACACCACTCACCTCGGCAAGGTCGGCTCGACCGAACACCGCGCGGTGGCCCGGGAGGCGGTCGCGAAGTCCCAGGTACTGCTGAAGAACGACGGGGCGGTCCTGCCTCTCGAACCGAACCAGAAGGTGTACGTCGCCGGGTCCAACGCCGACGACATCGGCAACCAGGCCGGCGGCTGGACGATCAGCTGGCAGGGCTCCTCCGGCAGCATCACCCCGGGCACGACCATCCTGGAGGGGATGAGGAAGGCGGCGGAGGACCCCGACTCCGTCACGTACTCCCGCGACGCCTCGGCCGCCACGGACGGCTACGACGTCGGTGTGGTGGTCGTCGGCGAGACCCCGTACGCCGAAGGCATCGGGGACGTCGGCAACGGCCACGACCTGGAGCTGACGGCGGCCGACAAGGCGGCGGTCGACAAGGTCTGCGCGGCGATGAAGTGCGCGGTCCTCATCGTCTCGGGCCGCCCGCAGCTCATCGGCGACCAGCTCGGGAAGATCAACGCCCTGGTGGCCTCCTGGCTGCCCGGCTCCGAGGGCGACGGGGTGGCCGACGTGCTCTACGGCAAGCGCGCCTTCACCGGGCAGCTCCCGGTGACCTGGCCGAAGTCACAGGCCCAGCTCCCGATCAACGTGGGGGACCGGACATACGACCCGCAGTTCCCGTACGGCTGGGGCCTGACCACCCTGAAGAAGCCCCCGGCCGGCGGTGAGCTGACCCTCACGGCCCTCGCCGTGGCCGCCCAGGTCGCCGAGAAGGCGAAGCTGGGGAAGACCCCGGCGGGCAAGGCGATCGTGGACCAGGCCCGGCTGCTGGTCCAGCAGAAGATCGGCGGGACGTTCGGCCAGGCGGTCGCGGGGCCCTTCGCGGAGGCGGACCACCTGCTGCTCAAGGGCGATCTGACGGGCGCGGTGGCCAAGCTGCGCACGGCCTACCGGGCCGCGTAGGCACCCGCTCTCCGGGCGGGCGACGGCGTTCGTCGCCCGCCTGGAGTAGCGTGAAGTATGAGGAAAAGGCTCTTCCCCGCGCTGCTGGCGGGCCTGCTGCTCATCTTCGCAGCGGCGGCTCTCGCCCTGACCTCTCCCGCGTCGGCGGCCCCGGCCGCCACCGTCCAGGACGCCGCCCAGGCCCTGCGCGACGACCCGGTGTACGTGGACCCGGGCGCCCGTGATCAGCTCTCCGTCGCTGACGAGAAGGCCCTGGAGAACAAGATCACGAACGCCGGCAAGCCGGTCTTCGTCGCCGTCCTCCCCGATACCCCCGCCTTCCCCGAGGAAGGCCTCCTCCGGACCCTGCGCAGCGACACCGGCATCACCGGCGTCTACGCCATCCGCCTCGGCGACGGCTTCGACGCGGGCGCGGACCCGCAGGTCATGCCGGTCCGGGCGGTCGAGAACCTCACCGCCGCCGTGGAGAACCCCACCACCGCCGGCAACGCCGACGCCCAGCTCAACGCCTTCGTCGACCGCGCCGTCGAACAGGCCCGGGGCACCGCCCCCGCCTCCTGGTCCGGCGGCGGAGGTGCGGCGGACGGGCCCGGGACCCCGGTCGGCGGCCTGATCACGCTCGGCGCACTCGTCGCGGCGGGCGGCGCCGGCGCGTACGCGATCTCCCGCCGCAACAAGCGCCGCAAGGAGGAAGAGGAGCGCATCGCGCTCGAAAAGCTCCGGGTGGTCGTCGACGAGGACATCACCGCGTACGGCGAAACCCTGGAACGCCTGGACTTCCACCCGGCCGAGAAGGGCGCGGACGACACCATGCGCGCCGACTACGAACGGGCCCTGGACTCCTACGAGAGCGCCAAGACCAGGATGGACCGGGCCACGCACCCCTCGGACGTGCGCGGGGTCACCCAGTCCCTGGAGGACGGCCGCCACTCCCTCGCGGTCCTGGAGGCCCGCCGCACCGGCAGGGCGATCCCCGCCCGCCGCCCGCCGTGCTTCTTCGACCCGCGCCACGGTCCCTCGGTCACCGACGTGCTCTGGACCCCGTCCGGCGGCGCGGCCCGCGAGGTCCCGGTCTGCGGCGCGGACGAGGTCCGCCTCAGCCGGGGCGAGGACCCCATGAGCCGGACGGTCGACGTCGGTGACGGCAACCGCCGCCCGTACTGGGAGGCGGGCCCGGCGTACGGCCCCTGGGCGGGCGGCTACTTCGGCGGCGGCCTGCTCCCCGGCCTCCTCGTCGGCACCATGCTCGGCTCGATGCTCGCCACCCCGGCGTACGCCTCCGAGTACGGCGGCGGTGACTTCGGCGACGGCGGCG
Organism: Streptomyces sindenensis; assembly: GCF_014649035.1. Classification (GTDB taxonomy): domain Bacteria; phylum Actinomycetota; class Actinomycetes; order Streptomycetales; family Streptomycetaceae; genus Streptomyces; species Streptomyces sindenensis. Next base: position 13,645 of record NZ_BMSG01000036.1, on the reverse strand, counting down.
CGGGCGGCGACTGGGGCGGTGGCGACTTCTCCGGCTCCGACTTCGACTCCTCCGGCTTCGGTGGAGGCGGCTTCGGCGACGGCGGAGGCTTCGGGGGCGGCTTCGACGGCGGAGGGTTCTGAGACCCTCGGAGGCCCGGGCCCCCGCCCCAGGGACCGTTGCAGCCGCCCCGGCGCCAGGAACCTTTGCAGCCGCCGCGGCGCCAGGAACCTTTGCAGCCGCCCTGGCCCCAGGGGTCTTTGCAGCCGCCCCGGTGCCACGGTCTTCCCTCAGCGCCCCGGGTTCCGGTCGATCCCCTCAGCCGGGGCCCGGGGTCCGGGGCTCACGGGGCCCCGGGGGCGGCGGACAGCCGCCCCCGGGCCTTACCCGCTCAGCCCGCCGTGACCCGCAGGGTGCCCGACGCCGTGACGTCGTCGCCCGATCCGTCCGCCGGTGCGGCGGTCAGCCGCCAGGTGTAGCCGCCCTCCGGAACCGGATCGCCGGAGCCGGACGTACCGTCCCAGTCGACCCGTACCGTGCTGCGCGTGTCCTCGCCCGTCCAGGTGCGGACGGTCTCACCGGTCGAGCGGCGCACCAGTGTCACCTTCCAGGACGCGGCCGGCCTGGACAGCCACCAGGCGGCGTGCCACGCACCCGCCGCGGTGGCGGGAACGGCGAGGTGCGTGACGCCCAGCGGGGAGACGGCCTGCTGCGGGGCGGTGACGTGGATGGTGTCGTCGGTCCCGACCCAGGCGAGCTTGCCCGCTGCCGGGTCCAGGGTCCAGGTGGTGCCGCGCCCGTCGTCGTCCGTGGACGGCTTGAGACCCGTGACGGTGCCCAGGCCGGCGGTGGAGCCGTCGGCCCGCAGGGCGGTCAGGCGCAGATCCCCGGACGCCTCGCGCACGGCCAGGAACCGGTCGCCGAGCAGGACCCGGGACACCGGGGCGGGGTAGTCGCGGTGGGTCGCCGTGTCGTACACGCCCGCCGCGTCCTGGGAGGCACAGCTCCAGTACACGAGGCTGCCGCTGACCTGGAGTTCGGAGGGCACGCAGTCGACGCCCAGATCATGGTTCCCGACCGCCCGCCCGGCGCGCGGGTCGACGACGTTCACCGTGCCGGGCTTGCCCGGCGCCGACTTGTACAGCCGGTCCCCGGACAGTGCCGCGCCCTGTGCCCGCTGGTCCCGGACGACGAGGTCGCGGGCGATGTCGACGACGTACTGCCGCCCGCCCGCCTCGTACAGCACGAACTCCGGTGACGTGTCGAGGATCCGGCCGCCCGTGCCGGGCAGAACCAGGCCCTCGGACGGCTGCTCCGGGTCGTCGCCGGTGACCAGCGCGTCCCTGCCGGTGGCCGGGTCGGTGACCAGCCGGGCCAGGCCCTCGTCCGTACCGTCGGCGAACCGGCCCGCCGCGAGACCGGGGAAGTCGGCGAGCCGCTCGCCCTCCACCGGGTCGAGGCCGGTCCCGACCGCCTTGCCGTGCAACGTGTCCTTCCCGGCCAGTGAGTTGACGAACCGCAGCCGCCCCCGATCGAGGCTCAGCGCCCCGATCTCACCGTCCGCCGTCTTGACCCCGGGCACCTCCCGCATCACCAGGTCGAAGACGGTTCCGCTGCCGTCCTGGCTGAAGGAGTGGATGGCCCGGCCGCCGTCGGCGTCCGTGCCCAGGGCCAGTACGCCCCCGTACCCCTCGGCCCGGAGCTGGGCGAACTCCACGGTGGGCAGGAGCGTGCGCTCGGTGTCCACGCCGGCGTGGGGCGTCAGACGCAGAGCGCCGCCGAGGCCCTCGTGCCAGACGATGCTGTCCCGCACCACGAACGCGGTGACCTCGCTGTCCGGGGACCGGGTGTCCAGCGGGACGACCACGGGCGTGCCCGTGCCGCTGCGCGGGAGGATCCGGACGCCCTGACCCCCGCTGCCGTTCCGCGAGAACCAGCTGACGTTCATCTGGGTGATGCGAAAGCTGCTCGCGTCACCGGTCACCGGCAGCGGCTTCACCCGGCCGTCGTACGCGGTGAGGATGCCGTAGCCCGGTGAGCCGTCCGCCAGCCGGTAGCCGATGAGGACCTCGCTGCCCTGCCCGCCGAGCACCACGGGCACGGCGTCCGTGGTCGCTCCGGCGGGCAGTCGCACGAGGGGATCCGCCGACGGGTCCCCGCCGCGGGGCACCCGCATCTCGTACGTCCCGTCGCCCTTGTCGACGGTGGCGATCGTCCAGCCGGCCGCGAAGCGGAGATTGCGGTACTGGGCGGGCACGGTGGAGGTGTGGGTGAAGGCCGGGTCCTCGATGCCGATCCGGACGATGTCCGTCCCGCCGTCCGCGCGCTGCTGGGTGTAGATCGCCCGGTTGTGCTCGTCGTGGCCCCCCACGAGCAGGTTCTCCGGCACGCCCGCCAGCTCGGTGACGACCCTGGTCTGTCTGTTGTACGAGTTCGTCCAGAGGTAGTCGCCGCCCTCGCGGTGCAGCACGCCGTACCTGCCGGTCGCCAGGATCTTCTCCGGCCCCTCGCCGAAGGCGTCGGGCGCGGGTATCAGGACCTCGGCCGCCTCCCCCTCCCCGGTGGCGTGTGCCGTGGCCGGCAGCGCGGTGGCGAGCCCGGCCGCCAGGACCACCGCCACGGCGGCCGCTCCTGCGGTCCGTCCGGTACGCCGGCTGCGGCTGTTCGTGTACAGGTGTCGGGACACCTGACCCCCCTTGTCAGTTGACCGATGTGCGCATCTGCGATGCGAACGCGATCAACCTTATTCATATGTGGGGGAGTTGTGCACAGAACATGCGCAACGGGTGACGTGAGCGAGCCCCTGCCTCCAGCCCGCGCACCAGGCGGCCACCGCCCCCAGGACCGGCAGCGAGCACAGGGCGACCGGAGCCCAGGCGGAATCGGACGCGATCAGCCGGTACGGCGAGGCCGCCAGGAATCGGGGCGTGCCCTTTGCGGGGTTCCGGCCGTTGAACGGGGCATGAAGAAGCGAAGCGTACTCGCCGCCGTCACCCTCGCCACCGGAGCGGTCATCGCCGCCATCGCCCCGCACCCGGGAGGCGCGGACTCCGCGCACGCGGCCGAACCGGCCGTCTCCCTGGGCGCGCTGGACGACGTCGGCGACCTCGGCAAGCTGGTCGACGGCGCGGCCGGGGCGACCACCTCCACCGCGGGCACCGTCACCAGCACCGTGGAAGACGCCAAGCTCAGCTGAACGGGCTGAAGAGGGACAGGGGCGGCCGAAAGGCCGCCCCTGTCCGCGTTCCCGGGCCGGGCGAGAGCCCGGGGCTCGCCGCGCTCTCCTGCCGGTCCGACCGAACCGGGCACGGACGGTCGGGTCCGGCAGGACGGCCCGTCCCTACGGTGAACGGGCAAGGGAAGGAGCCAGGAGTTGCTGGAACGGCTGAACGACGCGATGGAGCACATCGAGGCCCACCTCGGTGAGCGCATCGAGGCGGCGGACCTCGCCCGGATCGCGATGACGTCGGAGTACCACTTCCGCCGGATGTTCTCCGCGCTGGCGGGGCTCCCGCTGTCGGAGTACATCCGCCGTCGCCGCATGACGGTCGCGGGAGCGGAGGTGCTCGGCGACCGCGACCGTTCGCTGCTGGACGTGGCGACGCGGTACGGCTACGACACGGGGGAGGGCTTCGCCCGCGCCTTCCGGGCGGTGCACGGCGTCGGCCCCGGCGAGGCACGCCGCACGGGCGCGGTTCTGCGGTCCCAGCAACGCCTGACCTTCCGACTCGTCGTCGAAGGGAGTAGCGCCATGCGCTACGGCTTGGTGGAGAAGAACGCGTTCCGGGTGGTCGGGAGGAAGGCCCGCGTCCCGCTCGTCCACGAGGGACCGAATCCGGCCATCGCGGAGTTCATCCGGGGCATCGGCAGGGAGGAGCTGGACCGCATCGCGGCCCTCTCGGACCAGGAGCCGGCGGGCATCGTCGGAGTGAGCGACCAGCTCGACCCGAGCCGCGCGGAGGGCACCGAACTCGACTACTGGCACGGGGTGGTGAGCGCGGCCGAGCCTCCGGAGGGCCTGGACGCCCTGGACGTACCGGCGGGCACGTGGGCGGTCTTCGAGAGCGAGGGCGAGTTCCCGCAGGCCCTCCAGTACCTCTGGCGGGACGTGTTCACGCAGTGGTTCCCGTCGAACCCGTACGCCTCCCGGCCCGGCCCGGAGATCCTGCGCGTGCGGCTGACGGAGGACGGCAAGCGGGCGGAGGCGGAGCTGTGGATCCCGGTGGAGCGGTCGGCCGAAAGCTGACGTGCCGAGCGCAATATGCGGCACGACAGAGGTTTACGGCCATGGGGCATATGCGGTGACCTATTGGTCCAGACCTATTGTGCGGGCGTGCCCGGCTCGCTAGCTTTCTCCTGGCGGCGCGCGCTGTTCGGATCGGCTCGACTCGTTCATTCACTGACACACAGTCATGTGCGTCGACTGAAAAGGGAGTTACCGACATGCGCAGACGAATGGCCGCTCTCGCGGTGACCGTGGCGACCGCCGGAGCGATGCTCCTCGGCACCGCCTCGACCGCCTCCGCCACCGGCCCCGGCTTCTGGCTCCGCAGCCACCACGCGAGCCTGGCGGAGTGTCAGGCGGTGGGGAACGCCGGCGCCGACAACGCCCTCTGGAGCCGTGTCTTCATCTGCAACCCGTTCGCGGGCAATCCGAGCGTGTACGAGTTGTGGGTGCGCTACTGAGGCAGCGGGCGGACGGTGAACCGCCCCGGCCGCGACGGCGACCGGGGCGGTTCACCGTAGGGCGCTCAGAGGGCCGTGCCGCTGCCGTGGACGAAGGCGCTCCAGGTGGCGGGCTCGACGGTGAGGACGGGACCGTCGGTCACCTTGGAGTCGCGGATGTGGACGGCGGCGGGGTGGGCGGCTACCTCTACGCAGTCTCCGCCGTCGCCGTTGCTGTAGCTGGACTTGCGCCAGTGGTAGGCGACTTCGATGCAGTTGCCGCCGTCACCGTTGCTGTAGCTGGACTTGAACCAGTGGAGGGCGGTAGGACCGGGGGCGGGGTGTGCGGCGCGGGACATGTCTCTCCAAGCAGTGCGTCAAGCAGTGCGTCCAGTAGCCGGGTGCTCTCCGCGACGGTGAGCGCCTGGGAACGCAGCATCCCATACCTCTGCATAAGTGCGCTGACGTCGGCGGGTTCGTCGTACAGCTCTCCGCGCAGCTGGCCGTCGACGTACACGAGCCCGTCGTGGTCGGGCGTCTCCAGCAGAACGAGCGGCCCCGCGAGCCCGGCGTGCCGAGGAGTGCTGCGCGGCATGATCTGGATGGTGACGAACGGCAGATCCATGCAGCGCCGCAGGTGGAGAAGCTGCTCCCGCATGACGTCGGGGTCGCCCATCTGGGCGTGCAGGATGCTCTCCTCCAGGATGAAGTGCAGGATGGGTCGGGGCTTGCGCTCCAGGATCTTCTGGCGGCCGAGCCGGTCCGCCACCCGCTTCTCGATCTCGTCCTCTTCGAGCGGTGGGTAGTTGCAGCCGAAGATGAAGCGCGCGTACGCCTCGGTCTGGAGCAGTCCAGGGATGAGCTGCGACTGGTACGAGAACAGGCTCACCGCGTCCTGCTCGTACTGCACGAAGTCCTTGGCCAGGGCCTGGTAGCGCTCCTTTCGCGGGATCCTCTCCACAGCGACCCGCAGCAGGCCCTTGCTCTCCAGCAGTTCATCGAGCTGGATGGCCAGGTCGAGTTGGAGGGCCCGCCGTCCCTGCTCGATCGAGGCGATGGTGTCCTCGCCCACCCCGAGCTGCTCTGCGAGCGCGGCCTGTGTCAGCCCGGCAAGTTTGCGAAGGTGGCGCAGTTGCGCCCCGACCAGCTGCCATGACGTAACTCGCCTGATGCTGCTCTGCTTTCCGGTTTGCATGACCTGGCTCTCCCCGTTCCGGTCCCGCTGTCAACCCGTCAGAACCCGTACAAAAGCTTTTGTACGTCTCTCGGCTCTGCTGCAGCGTAGTAACTCCGTGTGAGCGTGGAAGCATGAACGAGACAACCCAACTCCCGTACTTCCGTGCCGCCTTCTACTGCCGTGAGCGCAGGTCGATCCCCGTCGTACGCAAGTTCGCCCGCAAGGCTCTGGTCGAGTGGGAGTGTGAGCAGCGGGCCGACGATGTGCTGCTCTGCGTGACCGAGCTGGCTACCAACGCGCTCCGGCACGGCGTGCCCCCGGGGCGTGGCTTCAAGCTCCACATCTACCTGGAGCGGGTCGAGAGCATCATCCGCGTCGAGATGCACGACAGCGGTGACGGCGAGGTGCGTCGGGTGGACGGGCTGCCGGGGGCCGACGACGAAGGCGGGCGCGGGCTGCTGCTCGTCGCCGCGCTGGCCGACAAGTGGGGCGTGGCCGAGCGGAACCCCGGAAAGATCGTGTGGTGCGAGTTCAGCATCGTATGACTTGCTGTTTCGGCAAGGATGTTTGTCGTTTCGGCCGTACGGGCGCACTCTCGTCATCGAGCGGTGGTCATGCCGCGTGACGGAGGAGGAGCGACATGGAGCAGCAGCGGTACGACGTGGTGATCGTGGGCGGCGGGGCCGCCGGCCTGAGCGGGGCCCTGGCCCTGGCGCGGGCCCGGCGCTCGGTCCTGGTGATCGACGCGGGGGAGCCCCGTAACGCTCCCGCCTCGCACGTGCACAACTACCTGGGCCGCGAGTCCACCCCGCCCGGCGAGCTGCTGGCGATCGGCCGGGGCGAGGCCGCCGGGTACGGGGCGGAGATCGTCGAGGGCCGGGTGGCCTCGGCCGAGCGGCTGCCCGGGGACGGGGAAGAGCGGGGCTTCCGGGTGGTGACCGAGGACGGCCGGAGCGTCGAGGCGCGCCGGCTGCTGGTGACGACCGGGCTCGTGGACGAGCTGCCGCCCGTGCCGGGTCTTGCCGAGCGGTGGGGCCGCGAGGTGTTGCACTGCCCGTACTGCCACGGCCACGAGGTGGCGGACCGCCCGATCGGCGTGCTCGCCACCGGCCCGCTCGCCGTGCACCAGGCGCTGATGTGGCGGCAGTGGAGCGACGACGTGACCCTCTTCCTCCACACGGGCCCGGAGCCCACGGAGGAGGAGTACGAGCAGTTGGCCGCTCGGGGCGTCGCGGTCGTGGACGGAGAGGTGGCGGGCCTGGAGGTCGCGGACGACCGGTTCACCGGTGTGAAGCTGGCGTCCGGCCGCGTCGTCCCGCGCGAGGCCCTGGTCGTGCAGGCCCGGTTCACCGCCCGCTCGGCGGTCCTGGAGTCGCTGGGGCTGGAGCCCGTGGCGCAGGAGATGGGCGGGGCGGTGATCGGCTCGTACATCCCGACCGATCCGACCGGTGCGACCGAGGTCCCCGGGGTCTGGGCGGCGGGCAACGTCACCCGCCTCACCGAGCAGGTCATCGGTGCCGCCGCGGCGGGCCTCATGGCGGCGAGCGCGGTCAATGGAGACCTGATCACCGAGGACACCCGGCTGGCGGTGGCGGCCCGGCGGGCGTAGCGGCTCTCCGCCGTCGAGAATCGAACGGGCCCGATGAGTTCGCAGCCCGGGACCGGTCCACGTACGTGACACCCGAGGTTGATGACGGCCAAGGGCGAGTTCAGGGCGCCCGAGGGTCGTCATCCGAGGAAAGGACACCGCCATGTCGGAGCTTCTCGTCGACTTCATCACCTCCCTCGACGGCTGTGCGTCAGGAGAGGGCTGGCCCGGGTGGTGGGGCCTGGAGGGCCCGGAGTACCTGGCCTGGCTCGGTGAGCAGCCCGAGGTCACCTACCTCATGGGGGCGAAGACCTACCGCCTGATGTCCGGCTTCGCCGCCGGTGAGGTTCCCGGCGGACAGGACGACTTCAGGGCCGAGGAGGACGCGTCCGTCGACCAGCTCACGCGAGCGCCCAAGGTGGTGTTCTCCTCCTCGTTGGAGGACCCGCTGACGTGGGCCAACAGCACGCTCGTCCGCGAAGACCCCGTCGAGGCGGTCCGTGCGATGAAGGAGAACGGCTCGGGGCTCCTCAGCACCATCGGCAGCCTCACGCTGTGCCGGTCTCTGCTGAGCGCCGGGCTCGTCGACCGCTTCCGCGTCGTGATGTTCCCGGTGATCACCGGGGCCACGGGCTCGGAGCGCATCTACGACGGCTATCCGGACGTCGCCCTGGAGATGATCGGGCACCGGACCTTCGACGGCCGCACCCAGATGGTCGAGTACCAGCCCCGCGTGCTGGAGCACCCGCCGCTCGGTGCCCCCGCGTGACGTCGCTCCGTGCGCGGGCGGGCGGCTCCACGGCCCACCCCCGTCCGGCGTAACGGGGGCGGGCGGTTGACGGGCCGCGGGGGTGACGGACTTCGCCCGGTGGATGTGTGAGTTCCGTTCGGTGGGATACGCGGAGGGTGCCCGGGGCAACGACGACGCCGGGAGAGGAAACACAGAGGGAGACTTTCGTGGGCATCATCGCCTGGATTCTCATCGGCCTGCTCGCGGGCGCCATCGCCAAGGCGCTGATGCCGGGCAAGGACCCGGGAGGCTGCCTGATCACCATGCTGCTCGGCATCGCGGGCGGCCTGCTCGGCGGCTGGCTCGGCAAGGTGATCTTCGGGGTCGATTCGATCGACGGGTTCTTCAGCCTGTCGACGTGGATCGCCGCAGTCGTCGGTTCCGTGATCCTCCTCGTCCTCTACCGCCTGATCGCGGGGAACAGGTCCCGATGACCCCGGCGGCCGCGATGGCTCGACGGGACGATTCGTCCGCATATGCCTACATTGGCAAAGGCGCGACAGGGTAGCCGTCGGGCAGAGCCGAGCCGAGGCCGCGACGCCCGCGCACGACCGACCAGAGGACACGAGGACATGACGGACACGACCCGTAAGCCGACCACCTCCGACTCCGGTGCCCCGGTGGAGAGCGACGAGCATTCGCTCACCGTCGGCCCGGGCGGGCCGATCCTGCTCCAGGACTCCTACCTGATCGAGCAGATGGCGCAGTTCAACCGCGAACGCATCCCCGAACGCCAGCCGCACGCCAAGGGCAGCGGCGCCTTCGGCAAGTTCGAGGTGACCGCAGACGTCTCCGCGTACACGAAGGCCGCGCTCTTCCAGCCCGGCACGACGACCGACCTGGTCATCAGGTTCTCGACCGTCGCCGGCGAGCGGGGCAGCCCGGACACCTGGCGGGACCCGCGCGGCTTCGCGGTGAAGTTCTACACCAGCGAAGGCAACTACGACATGGTGGGCAACAACACCCCCGTGTTCTTCGTGAAGGACCCGATGAAGTTCCAGCACTTCATCCGGTCCCAGAAACGCCGGGCGGACAACAACCTCCGCGACCACGACATGCAGTGGGACTTCTGGACCCTCTCGCCGGAGTCGGCCCACCAGGTCACCTGGCTGATGGGCGACCGGGGCATCCCGCGCACCTGGCGTCACATGAACGGCTACACCTCGCACACGTACATGTGGATCAACGCCGAGGGCAAGCGGTTCTGGGTGAAGTACCACTTCAAGACCGACCAGGGCATCGAGACGTTCACGCAGCACGAGGCCGACCAGATGGCGGCGGCGGACACGGACTACCACACGCGTGACCTCTTCGAGCACATCCGCGACGGCGACTTCCCGAGCTGGACGCTGAAGGTCCAGATCATGCCGTACGAGGACGCCAAGGACTACCGGTTCAACCCGTTCGACCTGACCAAGGTGTGGCCGCACGGCGACTACCCGCTGATCGAGGTCGGCCGGATGACGCTGGACCGCAACCCCACGGACAACCACGCGGAGATCGAGCAGGCGGCGTTCCAGCCGAACAACTTCGTCCCCGGCATCGGCCCGAGCCCGGACCGGATGCTGCTGGCCCGGCTGTTCAGCTACGCGGACGCGCACCGCCACCGCATCGGCGGCAACTACCAGCAGCTGCCGGTCAACGCCCCCGTCGTGCCGGTGCACACGTACTCCAAGGACGGGGCGATGGCGTACCGGAAGACCACCGACCCGGTCTACGCCCCCAACTCCAAGGGCGGCCCGGCGGCCGACACGGCACGCTACGGCACCCCGCCGAGCTGGTACGCGGACGGGGACATCACCCGGGCGGCCTACGTCGACCACGCCGAGGACGACGACTGGGGCCAGCCCGGCACGATGGTTCGCGAGGTCCTGGACGACGCGGCACGGGACCGGCTGGTGGACAACGTGGTCGGCCACCTGCTGAACGGGGTGACCGAGCCGGTGCTCCAGCGGGCGTTCCAGTACTGGTCCAACATCGACGGCACCATCGGCAAGCGCATCGAGGAGGGCGTCCGCGCGAAGGCGGGCGAGAAGGACCCGAAGGCGGCCGAGCAGGCCAACCCGGCCCGCTCGTCGATGCAGCGCAAGGCGTAGCGCCACTCCGGGCCCACGAGACAGGCCCCCGCCCGTCGGCCGACGGGCGGGGGCCTGTGGCGTCTGCCTGCTCGGTCGCCCGCGTACCGAGGGCCGGAGGAGGCCGTGCCGGTCGCCGGTTCTAGGCTGGCCTCGATCCCCGGGGGCGATGATGCGGCGATACGACTGGTACGGCGGCGAGGAGTCCGAGCGGAACCCGGACGCCGAGGCCGAGGCGCTCAAGGCGAAGGTGCATGCCGGTATCGCGGGAGGCTGCGGGCTGACGGTGCTACTGGCGGTCGTGGCGGGCGCGGTCCTGCTGGGCGTGGTGGTGGCGGCGATCTGGGCCTGGATCTCCAGCCGCCACTGATCCGGCCGGGCGGTGATTCCGTGGCACGCGCCACCGTCGCCCGGTCCTCCTCAGTGCTGAACCAGCCCGCCGACGGGGACAGCGTCCACGTGCCCGGTGGGCGGGAGGTTCTGCGCCAGGGTGATCCCGATGTCCACCAGGGACGACCTGCGCAGGCGGGCGACCCCGGACAGCGGAGTCCACACGGCCCCGGCGGTGTCGCCGTTCGGCTCGGGACGGAGCGTGCCGCCGGTGACACGGACACCGTAGAAGACGCCGACGTTCTGCAGCTCGGGCTCGCCCGGACGGCGGCGCTCGCCCGCCGGGACCACCCGTGAGTCCACGCCGAGCAGGCGCTCGACCACGGCCTCCAGACCGGTCTCCTCGGCGACCTCCCGGATCACCGCGTCGAACGGGTCCTCCGCGTGCTCGACCCCGCCGCCCGGGAGGGTCCAGGTGCGGTCGCCGTCCGGGCCCACGGCCAGCGCGAGCAGCACCCGGCCGTTCTTGATGCACACCGCGTACGCGGCCAGTCGCCGATCCATGGCGCGAGGCTATCCCTGGAATCCGGAAACGGTGTCCGGGGCCGGGGACCCCCCTCCCGACTCAAGATCATCAACGTGCAGAATGACCTGTATGTCGATAACGAACACTCCGCAGGCAGCCACGCTCGACGACGCCCCGGAGATCAGCCGCACCCTGGCCCGCGCCTTCGCCGACGACCCGATGATGGAGTGGTTCTTCCCCGGCGGGGCCTCGCGCGAGGCCGACCTGGTCCGGTACTTCACCACGATTTTCACCCGGCAGTACGGCCGCCACGGGGTGTGCGAGCGCACCGCGTCGGCGGCCGCGTTCTGGGTGGCGCCGGAGGGGCAGGAGAAGACCGTGCCCGACGCGGAGACGGTCGCGGAGCTGGAGGAGATCCTCGGCGACCGGGCGCCGCTGTTCCGGGACGCGGTCGCGGCGGCCGCCGAGCAGGGCCCGAAGGAGCCGCACTGGTATCTGGCGGTCGTCGGCGCGGACCCGGCCGCCCGGGGCCAGGGGCACGGGGCGGCGCTGCTGCGTTCCGGGCTGGCCCAGGCCGATGCGGCGGGTCTGCCGGTCTACCTGGAGTCCTCCAAGCCGGACAACCTGCCGTTCTACGAGCACTTCGGCTTCACGGTGCTGGGCGAGGCGGCGCTGCCGGGCGGGGGCCCGGTGCTGTGGGTGATGCGGCGCGAGCCGCGTGCTGTCTGACCGGACGGGGGGAGGGGCGCTCCCGCGAGGGCGGGAACGTTTCTCCGGAATCCCGGCGGGGAGCGGCCCGGCGGGGCGGGGTCGCCCAGTAGAGCCGGGGTCGCCCAGCAGGGTCGGGGTCGCCCAGCAGGGCCGGGGTCGGCCGGTCAGTCGGGGTAGCCGGAGAAGAATGCTTTCTCCATCCGGGGTCGTGCTCCGGAGCCGTCCGCACGCGCCACCGGCGACCGGCGGGCATCGGCCCAGATGGCCTCCAGTCCGAGCGGGCGGCCCAGGTCGCGACTGCTCCAGGGCTGCCGGGGATCTGCCATCGCGCGGGAGTCGCCGTGCGATGGCGCCCCCGGCGGAGCGTCGCGTTCGATGCCGTCGAGTCGCCGTTCGAAATCCGCCTGCAAGCGGTTCATCGTGGCGAGGAAGTCCCTGAGCAGGATGGTTTCTTCGTTCATGGGGTCGGCACATTTCTCTGCGAGACTTCAGCTGTCACATCCCGACAACGACAGGGCCGGGCCGAGGGGACGCGGCAATCGGGCGAGCGCGCGGGGAGGTGACGGACCGGCGCGTACGGGGGCGGCGCGCGCCTCCGGGCGACGGGTCGGCCCGCGCGGCCGCTCGATCGGCGACCACGATCTACGGCCGGGGTCGTAGGGCGACCGGCCGATGCGCAGGCGACGCCTCGCTCCGTAAGGTCCGGGAACGAGCGGTCCTCCACGACCGATGGACCCGCACCCCACCAGGAGGTCCCCCGATGCCGGCAGACGCCACGGCCCACGTGCGCATCGCCCGCCCGTCCCGCGACCTCGCGGCGGCCGAACGCTTCTGGGTCGCGGGGCTCGGCCTCGGAGTCCAGTACCGCCACGAGGCGGACGGCACCCCCGGCCACCACTCGCTGCTGATGGTCGGCTGGCCCGACGCCGCCTGGCACCTGGAACTCGTCCACGACCCGTCGGCCCCGGTCGAACCGCGCCCGACGCCCGAGGACCTGCTGGTGGTCTACCTCGGGGAGGAGGTCCCGGACGCCCTGGTGCGGCGGCTCGAACAGCACGGCGGCACCCGGGTACCCGCGCACAATCCGTACTGGGACACCTGGGGCGTCACGCTCCGGGACCCGGACGGCTATCTGCTGGTGCTGTCGACCCGGACGTGGCCGTGATCGGCCCCTGGCGTCATCCGCCCCGGCCGCTGTCCGACTATGCACCACGCGTATAAACCGCGCGTATAGACCCTGTGTATAGTCGGGGCATGGCTGCTACCCACGCGATCGCCCCACCCCGTCCGCGCTTGAAGAATGTCCCCGGCGCGTCCGTTCTGTGCCTCGGCGCCGGGCTCGTCGGGGGCATCCTGACAAACCTGTCGCAGGGCTGGCTGCCTGGGGCGTGGAACAACTTGGCGAACTCCGGAGCGGTCTGGACGGTGTTCGCGTTCGTCGCCGGGGTCGCCCTCGCGAACCGAACCGACGACCATCGCGTTCTGGCGGCAGCCGGAGCCCTGGCGGAGATCGGGCTCGTCGTCGGCTATTACGGGTACGCCGAGTTCGGGCGGGACGGCATGGGCTCTCTCACCTTTCCGCTGCTCTGGCTCGCCATGGCGTGTGTCGCGGGGCCGCTGTTCGGCATCGCGGGCGCGTGGTCGAGGCGCGGTGCGCAACCCTGGCGGCGTTATGTGGCGCTCGGCGCGCTCGGCGGTCTCTTCGGCAGTGAAGGCCTCCACTACTGGCTCAGCCTGGGGTACGCGCCTCAGAAAGTGTTGGGTAACTGATCAACTGCTGCTTGTAGTCGACGGCGGTGATCTT
>NZ_BMSG01000035.1 GCF_014649035.1 Streptomyces sindenensis | reverse complement strand
GACCCGATCAACATGGTTCAGCCCGCTTCGCGAAGATCATTTCGCTGAGAAAACCTCACTGCCTCACATGGCTTTCCCTGCATCGCACCTACTCAATCCTCCTCGGCTTCGAGCCTCTCAACTGGTCCAAAATAAACCAGGAAGCAATGCAGGACTCGCTAACCTTGGCTTTGCACACAACCTGGAGGCAATGGGCCGGAAGGGGCATGTTGCCTCTGAGGAATGAAGACTATGCTCACGTGCATAGTTTCGAACCCCTCCTTGGAGGCGACGAGCCGATCACAACGCGACTCCTCCTTGAGTGCGCGGGCCTACTGGACGAGGGCTACCTCTTCCGCGGACCTTATCCAGAGATCATGGATCGAGGACTCCAGAGAATGTGGGACATAAACAGGAGAGGAGAATACGGGAAACCCTACCGCCTCGCAGAATCCATGGCAGGCCGAAGCCTCTCTCATTCTGAAGTTCTGACTCTTATCGACTTCGCCTTGAACCCTCCAGTACCTGGCCTGCACAAGGGCGTACGCACCATTGACTGGCGCGAACTCTACCCGCCATATCGATTCCTCTTCGCTGCGGCAGAAATGGCAGAGCGTCGTGCCTATAGGCATTCAGAGGCAGTCAATTCACGGCCCACGATTGACCACGTCAGCGCCTTCTTCAGCACGGTCACTCGAGGGAGTGATGTCCGCGTGGGGTCGATCGATTGCCAACTGACGGAGGACTCAGACCTGCGTGACGTCGCGGACCCCAGACGCCCCTTTGCGCGAAGGATGATGGGCATCCCACTCCTCTCAGCCGATCGACTTCACAGAGAGCGACGCGCGGATGTCAGATCAATATCCCACTTCGGCTCCTTGTTGATCGACATTGACGGATATCGCCTGCTGGACGCAGAGGCTCCGGACTACCCTGGTGGTTCTTCCCACCTCTGAAAGTCATCAACGACGGAGTGTACGGCTGGCCTGCCAATCGCCTTACTCTCGACGAGGCCACTGACCTACTCATCGGTTCTGCCATCTCATCGGCATACGACGACGTCGTGAATGGGGTCGGCCCTCTAGCCCGCGATCACCTACCAGCGGCACCATTTCGAAATCCAGATGAAACCGCAGCACTGAACGACATGGCCCGATATCACCTAGGAGTAAATATCGGATGGACGTAAAGTCGAACGATGTCGTCACAACGACGCACTGCCTGCGTTGAATCGACTCCGCCGCCGACCGGGACATGGGTCCGTCACGACCCTGAGTCGTTTTGACGGTGTCAACATGTAACGCCTCGGACGCCTCGTCGAACAGGGCAGGACCAGTTCGCGGATGTGAGCACTCCGTCCGCTGCCGGGAACGTACTGCCCGTCCAGGCGGTGACAGGATGCGGGATCCGGTGTGGTGCGGGGGCCGTTCGGTCCCGCACCACACGTCCCGAGGAGCATCACGTCGTCCCCACCTATCCGCGCAGCCCGCGAGCCAGCCACTGGAGCACCGTCCCGTAGCCACTGTCAGGCGTTGTCGTCGTGGATCCGCGCCCCCAGGTCTTCCGCCCACTCCAGCGCCCACGCCTTGAGCTCCTCGATCTGCCGGGCAGTGAGCCCGTACGCGGCGTAGTCCTCGTCCTCGTGCCTGTCCGCACCAATGAGCCGGTCGCGGAGGTCCTCGAGTCTGAACTCGTCGTGGGCGCGGCGGCGGCCGAGGGATTCGAGGTCGGCTGTGGAGCGGTGGCGGGAGGCGGCCTGGACGTCGATGAGGTCGCGGACGGTGCCGCGGTCGGCGAGGGCGCGATCCTTGGTGCCGATCACGTCGTCGAGGGAGAGGACTGGGCCGTAGGGAGTCTGGGCGGGCGGGGCCCAGAACGCCTCCTTGAGGACGTCGACCTCGCACTCCTCGCCGGTGTCCGGGTTGGTGACGAGGAACCGGCCGCTGAGCGGGTCGGTATGGACATGCGTGGTCCGCCAGCCGCGCGCGTTGAGGCCGGCTGTGAGGGAGGCGACGATCTTGTCCATTGGGGCGGGGGTCTCGGTAGCGACGTGGAGGTCGCGGCTGAAGCGTTCGACCAGGCCGTGAGCTTGCACGGCGTATCCGCGGGTGAGGACCAGAGGGTAAGGGGAGCCGAGGTCGAGGATGTCGGCGGGGAGACGCTTGTGGAGCGGGGTGAGTTTCACGCGGCGGTCGCGTCGGCCGGAGCGGTGCGCGGTAGCTCGGGGAAGGCGTCCTCCCAGACCTCACGGATGTAGGGGCTGATCAGGCGGCGCAGAACGGGCCACCGCTCGGCCAGCAGCCGGTGATGGAGGAAGGTCGCCAGATCTTCGCACAGGCCCTCGGCGAGGACGGTCCAGTAGAGCGTCATGCGGGACTTCGGGCGGTCCAGGCTGTAGCTCGTCCGCCCGGACCAGGCGATGTGCAGCGGCAGGTCGACCGTGCCCTCCATGGGGCCGGCCAGCTCCTGCAGGTGCTCGGGCAGCCGGCTGCGGTAGCGGTCCCGCAGCACCTCGGCGCGGGGGGCGGTGGTCGTCGCGTCCATGCGTCCAGCATCGCTGGTGGGAGGCGGCGCCACGGCGGATACGGGGCTCCCGACGCGCTCCGCCCCGGCGAACACGGCCTGACGCTGGTCGCCGCGCAGCAGTTCCTGGGTGGGCCGGGTCTCACGAGTCCGGTCCGACTCACCGAGCAGGCGACGGATCTTCCTGAGGTTCGGATCCTGGGTCTTCGAACTCGATGGGGTGTGGCGGTGACGGCCCGATGGCCGGTTACCGTGCGTGAGGGCTCTGGGTGCGGGTGGCCCGGACGCAAGGAGCCCGCGGATCTTCGTGATGTTGGTTGTTTTCCAGGTAACCAATCATGAATATCCACGGGCTTGAACATCGACGATGCCGGGATCAGCGAGGCGGTGACGCGACTACTGGGTCGAACCCCCGAGCCGGGACCCGGAGGGCACCTCGTCCCCACGATCAGCGCCGGCCCAGCTCGACGGCGGCTGTCCGAAGACGATTCGTGCGTACGTGATCGTCGCTCCCCCGAGGACAATGCTACCGCCGGCGCCGAGCGCGGCACCGACGCCAAGTGGCACCTGTTCGCACAGTACCAGGACCCCTCGCTTGGTCCCATACTTGGTGATGAACTGCGGACGCAGCGCCTTGTTGGCCTGGTTGATCGCGCTCATGGGGATCGAACCGACGATGCGCCGTGCCCAATAGGGGCCGGTGTGCTCGACGACTTCTTCCAGTTTGCGCACCGCTGCGCCGCCGAGGACCACGGTCGTGACCAGGCGCCTGCGTTGCTCGAAGTCCTCGGAATGCAGGCCATGGATCTCGGCCAGCGACAGCAGGTAAAACACTGACGCTTCGGTGAAGGCCATGACGTGAGCCGGAGCCGCTGGGATTCCGACGCCGGGCATGGTCGCTGCCACGCCGGATACTGCGCCGGACACAGTGACGCTGGCAAGGTAGGAGCGTTCCAACCGCCGGATCAGCTCCTGTGGTGTGTCGCTGGGGTGGACTCGTCGCAGGCGCTCGACGTTCTTCCTCGCCCGGGACTCCTGGGCGGCCAGTGTCTTGTCGAGAACCTGCTGGACCAGGCTCTCGACGTCATCGGCCTTGCTCATCGGATTGTGGTCCTCTCGGAGCTCGAGCGCCTCGAGGGCGCCGGGAGCGACGTGGGTGCGGCTGACAGCGAGGTGTCGCGCCATCACCGCGTTTGCACCCACCCGTGCAACCCCTCCAGGTGGCGCGGCAACCGGCTCCCCTGCCAGCCCAGCACCAGCCGCTGACGCGCGCGGGTGATCATGACGTAGTAGGCCATGCGGAGGGCCGCCGACGTGGGGTCGATGCCCGAGTCGGACTCCGCGTCGGCGATGACGACGGTGTCGAAGTCGAGCCCCTTGGCACTGGCACGGTGGACGAGGACGACACCGGGGCGGGCGAGGTCGAGGTCGCGGTAGCGTCCGGAGGGGGCCGCCGAGCTGTAGAGCTGGGGTTCGTGGGCGAGGCCGGACCGCTCCAGGCGGCGCATCAGGTCCGACGCCGTGCGCAATGAGTTGACGATGACGCCGATGCGGTCCCGCGGGTGCCGGGCCGCCAAGGTGGTGATGTTGTCGGCGAGGTCCTTGATGCCCGAGTAGTGACGAACCGTGGGCAGGGCGCCGCTGCGGAAGGGGAGGTCGGGGCGGGTGCCGCCGGTGCGGAAGTGTTCGGCGAGGGAAGCGATCTCGCGGGTGTTGCGGTGGTTGCCGAGAATCTCGAGGCGTCCGGTGGAGCGGCCGAGGGCATCAGTGATCTCGGTGAGGGTGGAGTTCGTCTCGGTGAGGCGCTGACACTCGTCGGCGAAGACTGTCACGGAGGCGGCGGCAAGGCGGGCCATTCGGTAGAAGCCCGGCGGCAGGTCCTGGCCCTCGTCGACGACGAGGTGGGGTGTGGCGGCATCGTGTTCGGCGACAGCGCCGGCGGCCTGGTGTGTGAGAGCCGGCCAGTCGAACCAGCTGTCCTCTGTCCGCGGTGCGTCACGGCCGAATCGGCTGTAGACCCAGAGGTGGGCGGTGGATGCCTCGACAGGTGCGCCGGGGACCGCGAGACCCGCGAGGGTGTCGCGCAGGAGCTGGCGCAACAGGTTGGAGCGCGAGATCAGGAAGGTGGGGCGGCCGGTGAGGGCGAGGTGGACGGCACGGTGCGCGGCGAGCAGGCTCTTGCCGCTGCCGGGCGGGCCGCTGACGACGTGGTTGCCAGTCAGCGGCAGCGCGTCCAGGCAGTCGCGCTGGGCGGGGGTGAGGTCGGGGTGGAGAACGGGGGCGTTCGCAGTGGTCATGGGTGTCATCCCAGGGCGGTGGCTGCCGCGTATTCGCGGCTCGCGGTGAGGACGTCGGTGAAGTAGCCGGGGACGCGGGCGGAGCCGACGACCAGGGCGCGGTCGAGGAGGGTGTTGCCGGTCTGGCAGCTGGTCTCGGGCAGCAGGGTGCAGGCGTGGCAGGCAGCGCGGTTGAGGTTGCCGAAGCCCTGGCCGGTGTGCTCGGCACACAGCGGGTCGGCGGAGCACCAGGCAGCCGCCTCCAGCATCCGGATGAGCGTCTCGGCGAAATGCGGCGCCTCGCCCTGCCGGACCAGACCGCCGAGGGTGCCTTCTGCGTCACCGGCGGCCGTGTAAATCAGCAGTCCGCGCTGGCCGTACTCGGGGCGGCCGTACACGCGCTCGCGCAGGCTGGCGGTGGTGTAGCCGGAATCGAAGGACAGCTGGCGGATGAGCAGGTGGGCGACGGTGTGCAGGAGCAGGAAGCGGGGCGAGAGTTCGCTGCCGGTCGTCTCGGCGAGTTGTTCCGCGCGGAACGACGCGTCGAGGTCCGTACGGATTTCGTGGACGTGGGCCTGGACGCGGGGGTCGTTCTCCCAGACGGTCAGGCTCTGTTCGTCGAGGGTGAGGACGATGCCCTCGCCGTAGACCTCGGTCGCGGGGAGCCAGCGCAGGCGGCCGCTGGTGTCGGCGGGAACGAGAGTGCCGCCCGGCGAATGGCGGCGGAAGCCGGTCAGGGCACGGACCTCGCGGAGGCGATCGGCGAGGACGATGCCGTCGATGTGCGCGTCGAGAGTGGCCCAGGGTTCCTCCTTCTCGCCGTCGAGGCCGAGTCCGCCGCGACGAATCGCGAACTCCTTGGTGGGCTCCGGGAGCCGGATCGCATCGAAGGCGTACCACTCGTCGCGACTCAGGTCGATCTTTCCGGACTTTCCAGGCTCCGGCTGGTCTGCAGGCAGTGGTGCGGGAGCGCCCGTGGCCTCCGCGACGAGCTGCTCGATGAGGCTGTCGGGGGCTTCGGTGTCCTCCTTGATCATGCCGCGGAAGGTGTCGGCCCTGGGCGTGCCGAGGGCTTCGAGCAGGATCGGCCAGTATCCGTGGCCCAGGACGGCCTCCGCCGTGTCCTGCTCCTCACGCGGGGCTTCGGCGGTCTGGGGGATGTCGAGGGCCGAGTAGACGACCGGGTAGTAGACGTTGCCGGCGGTGCGTTGCACGATGTGCACCTGCTGGCCGCAGGAAGCCCTCGCGTCCCAGCGCTGCCAGGGGTTGCGGCCCGAGCAGTGTCCGCCCTGGGGGCCGAGCACGTCGAGCAGGTCACGTTCGGCGCCGCACGGCTTGCCGCCCAGCCCGGTCGCTCCGCAGCGCACTGAGAGCGCTTCGAGTCCGGAGGCGCGGTCGGCGACGCGGAAGCTGAGCCGACGTGCCTTCCAGGCCTGCTTCGACTCGGAGCACGAGTCCCGCAGTTCGGGCGCGAGCTTGGAGTGGGCCCAATACCACCAGTCGACGTCGTCGAGGTGCCCGTCCGGGCAGATGCGGACGAACCGCATCGGGGTGAGGCGGGGTGCGGCGGCGCAGGAGGTGCAGACGGGCGGCTCGCCGGGCTTCTCGTTCTCGCGCAGGAAACGGACCATGGCCCGGCAGGAGCCGCAGAACAGCCAGCCGGGGAAGCGCACATAGGGGACGCCGGGGCGGTCGGGCCTGTCGTAGCGGTCGTTGAGGGTGTGGGGCGCGGCGAAGAAACCCATCACGCCGAGGCGGGCGGCGAGCCGTTCGGAGGGGACGGAGGTCTTCAGCCCCGGCCAGTTCTCGATGCCGGCGGCGACGAACGACTCGCCCTGGACATCGAGTACCGCGCCCACGCCGAACGGCAGCACGGTCTGTGCCTGGCGGACCCGGAGTTTGCGCTTCACTTTCCTGCTCCCGTCACGGTGATCTGGCACTCGCGGTCGACGCTGCGCATGGAGTTGAGGGTCTCCCACAGGCCGTAACGCTGCTCGAAGGCCTTGAGCAGGTTGTGCTGGCCCTTGCCCTGGCTGCGGTAGTAGAGGTCCTTGCCCTCGGCGGCGGCGGTGTCGGCCTGCCGGTACCAGTCGTCCAGGAGGTAGCCGAGTTCCGCTCGTACGTCAGCGCGTACGGCTTCGGCGTGGGCTCCTGTGGCGCCGCGCTCGGCGGTCGCGGCACGCTCGGCGAGGGCGTCGGCGATCCGCCCTGCCTGTTCCTTGTGGTCGGTGATCCGTCCGGCCCGGTTCTCGGCGGCCAGGCCGAGCCGGTGGCGGACCAGGATGACGAGCGCGGCGTGCAGGGCGCGGCGGCGTGCGGGCACAGACCAGGGCGTGATGCTGGCTGGTTCGACGTAGCGGTAGAGCGCCCTGTGGTAGTCCATGAAGGTCTCGTAGTGGGACCGGTCGCGCGGGCGGGTGGCGTTGAAGTAGGTGACGACGAGTCCGGGCACGTGGTGGCGGCCGACGCGGCTGCTGGCCTGGATGTACTCGGCGGTGGTCTTGGGCTGGCCCTGCATGAGCATGTACGCGAGCCGCTTCACGTCGACGCCGACGGAGAGCATGTTGGTGCACGGCAGGAACGACACCGACCGGGGGTCCGTCCAGGGCTTTTCAAGGCGGTCGAGGAGGATGGGCTGATCGGCGCGCTTCACGCTGCTGTCGAGTTGCTGTACCTGCTCGCCGACCAGCTCGCGCGTGCCCGCACCCTCGTCGAGGCCGCGGAGCTGGGCGGGGATGTCGTCGCCGGCCGCGGTGACGGTACGGCCGAGTTCGCGCAGGCTGTGGTGGTAGGCGACGAGAGTCCAGTAGTCGTCGCGGTGTTCCTCGGGGAGCTGGTGGACGCCCTGGAGCATGGCCGCCGTGGTGCCGACGGCTCCGCGGCCCGCGGTGTGACCCTGAGCCATGACGCCGAGGTAGAGGCGGCCGGGGCGGCCGGTGTCGGGGACGGCAAAGAAGCTGTCGCGGGCATCGAGCCCGGACGGCGGGAAGAGCTGGACGTCCTGGTGGTGCAGGGCTCGGACCTGTTCGGCGGAGCGCCGGATGGTGGCCGTGGCGGCGACGATCTTGGGCGGGCGGCCGTCCGGGCCGGTGCACAGCTCCAGGATGGCCGCCTCGTAGAGGCCGACCGTGGTGCCGAGCGGCCCGGTGAGCAGGTGCAGCTCGTCCTGGATGATCAGGGACGGGGGCCGGTTGCCGGTGCCGGCGCCGAAGAGGCTGCCGGAGTCGGGCTCCCAGGCGAGCCGGGCGAACTTGTCGACGGTGCCCAGGACGAAGGTGGGCGGATCCTCGTAGAGGTGCTGGTCAACGACCGCAACGGGTAGGACGTCGTGGAAGGCGCACTCGTCACGGGTGCAGTAAAAGGTGAACTCGTCTGTTTCGGCGCGGACTCCGTAGTCGGAGCGGACGCTGGACCGGGTCGGCGGCAGGATGTGGGTGCCGCACCACGGGCAGCGGTCGAGAATGAAGACGTCCTCGGGGTGGCTGGCCTCGCGCTGCTCGTCGAAGGCGTCCTTGGCCGCCTGAAACTTGTTCGGGGTGGTGGTGTCGCCGACCCACAGGCCGATGGTGATGGGCTCGCCACCGAGGCCGAGTCCGGGTTCGGTGCGGCGAAGGTGTTCCAGAGCACAGATCGTGGTGGCGGCGCGCTGGAACTGCTGGGTGGTGAGCAGACTGAGGGTGTAGCGGCTGAGCACGGTGGTCCCGCCGCCTTCGCCGCGGATCCGGCGCAGGGCGATGGTGAAGGCGGCCAGGAGCAGATACCCCTCGGTCTTGCCACCACCGGTGGGGAACCAGATCAGGTCGGTGGTCTCGCGGTCGCGGTGTCCAGGGTCGGCGACGCCGTCGAGGGCGAGGAGGAAGAAGGCGAGCTGGAAGGGGCGCCAGGTGGCCTTGGGGTCGACAGGCGGGTCGAGGGCCACGGTGTCCGCGAGGTGGCGCCGCTGACCGGCCTGGTCGGGAGCGGAGTGCCGCATCTGCAGCAGCATGGCGCGCTGGGCGATGCGGAAGGCGTCGAGGAGTTCGGGGCGGTCGGGGTCGCACAGGGTGCGCACGCCGGCCTCGATGCGGGTGACCGCTTGGCGTACCCGGTCGAGGATCCGCTCCGCGGCTTCCCGGCCCCATGGCGGCACCTCGACGGAACGCTGGCCCACGTACCAGGCGTGGTACGCGGCGGCGAACTCGGCAAGCGCCTCGCGGAGTTGGTCCCTGCCGACGGCCGGGTCGGCCAGGTGGGAGATGGTGAGCGTGGGGGCGTCGAGCGGGCCGCCGGCCCGGATGGCGGGTACCTCGGCGCGTGGCAGGGCTTCGCAGGCAAGGCGTTCAACACCGCCGTCCTCGCCGTGGTCTTCGCGGACGGCGCAGCCGTGGCCGACGGCATGGGTGACGACGTGCCGGTACTGGAGGCGCAGTTCGCGTTCCTCGGGATCGCGGCTGGCGAGCCGGACGCTGGGATAGGGCAGCACGGCGCCATCGGCGGGGCTGACGCTGAGACGGCACTGGAACAGCATGTCGTCCCAGTCCGGCGCCTTGTCGTCGGCAGGGTCGTGGTGTTTTTCGTTGACCAGGGCCACGGTGATGAGCGTGCCCGCGCCGTAGGAGCGGCGGGTCAGCTGGATCTTCGCGCGGCCGTCGAAGACGGGCACCTCCTCCTGGTCGGGGCCGATCGTGTGTGTCTCGGACCTGAGGGGGATGCGCTGCCAGCGCCGCCCGCGCCCGGGTTCGTTCCGCTGCGTCTCGTAGTGGGCGGCGGCGCAGCTCACCTCGACGTCCACGGCATCGGTGTAGAAGCTGATGCCGAGGGACGCAGGCAGCCAGCTGTTGGTCTCGGGTACGGGGTCGGGGGCCGGGTCCACGTCGGGGGCGTCCTGCTCGGCACCAGGTGCCTCGGGGTCGTCGGCGGCGAGGTCGAGCCGGCGCTGACGATCGGCCTGTTGCGGGTAGAGCGTGCCCATCAGGTACTGCCGGTCCGGCGGGGCGTCGAGTACCTCGTCGTCACCGCCGGCGGGGCCGACGAGCTGGCGGGTGAGGTAGTCAACCAGCTCCTGGCGCGGGTCCATGTGCGGGTTCCTTCGGATCAGGGTTGGGTATCGGGAGGAGGCAGCAGTGGCTCCGCCGGAGTCACCGGGGTTGCGGCATCAGCAAGTGGTGGGCTGGCTGACCGTCGAACTTCACCTTGGCCTTCGGCTCGATCTTGCGGATGCGCCCACGGGTGACGTCGAAGACAACCCCCCATGTCCTCCAGCGTGTACGGCTCCTCGCCGGCGAGACCGGTGCGCCGGACGAGGACGTGCAGCTCACGCTCGGAGAGGTGCTCCAGAAGATGTCGCAGGCGCGCCTGACACTCCTTGCGGACCATCAGGACGGCAGGTCTGGCGGTCGGCTCGGCCTCATGACCAGGTCACCGAGCGCGGGGGCGCCGCCGATGAGCCCGTCCGGTGGGCTGTCTGATCCTGCGAGCCTCCTCCACTTCGGCGAAGGTGAGACCGCTGACATAGGCCACGTTATCGACCGTCGTTGCACGGCCTTCGTCCGAGAGCGTGCGCTCGGCCTTGGCGACCTTGCTGAGCCTTTCGCGGACGTCCGAGGGCAGTCGGACCAGGGGGCCTTCGTCAGCGATGGCCCGGGTGATGGCCTGCTTGATGCACGAAGTCGCGTAGGTCGAGAACTTGTTGCCCCTGGTGGCATCGAATCTGCGGACCGCGCGCAGCAGTCCGATGCTTCCATGCTGGACGAGGTCCTCGATATCCAGTCTGCGCCCTTGGTAACCCTGCGCGATCTTCCGCACGAGCCGCTGGTTGTGCAGAACAAGGCACTCGTGAGCGCGCCGCCGCTCGCTGTCGCGGGGCAGCGCCGCGATCTCGTCCGCCGGAACTTCGCGACTGAGAAGGTCGGTACCGCCACGGAGGAGAAGGGCGAGGCCGACTTCCTCGTCCGCCTTCAGCACCACGTTGGCCGC
The DNA here is from genome assembly GCF_014649035.1 of Streptomyces sindenensis. Classification (GTDB taxonomy): domain Bacteria; phylum Actinomycetota; class Actinomycetes; order Streptomycetales; family Streptomycetaceae; genus Streptomyces; species Streptomyces sindenensis. The sequence goes on along the minus strand of NZ_BMSG01000035.1, from coordinate 69,132 downwards.
GTCCCGGCGCCACCGGTCTTCTTCCAGGACGGCTCGGGCGGCACGAACGGCGTCGGCGAGTCCGGCGTCCAGGACAGAGGAAGCAACTCGGGCATTCGTCCTGCCGATCGGCGGCCTCACGGGTGTGGCCCGGAACGTCGAAGCAGGCGTGGGCCCGGCAGAGCGGACATCACGACGCTCCACCGGTTCGGCTCGCACGCGGGGTGTTCCAGGTCGAGTGATCGGGAAGGCGGCGGTCAGCTCACCTGCCTCGCCAGGACTCAGCCCGTGGAGCCGCACCACACCATCGTGGGCAAGCTTGCTGACGGTGCCGTTGGTGTCGGCGTAGCGGGCCAGCATGCGCCGGGCCTGGGCCAGGCGTCTGGCTGCCTCGGTTCCGGCGAACCCGGGTTCAGTGGCGGCGGCCGGCGGGTTGGACAACTTCATCGAAGGAGGCGCAGCCAGCACCTCAAGATCGGTGGCGGGCGTGGAGCGCGGGTTCAACTGTCCCCGGCTCGTTGGCTTCACGTGAATGCCAGCAGCCGCCAGCTCGTTACGAAGCGTTCCCCGCTGTTCGTCGGTCCTCAGCCCGATTCGGTCCGCCTCCAGGACGAAGGCCCGCTGGCTGACAACGCCCGCACGAGACGCGCAGCCCTTCAGTCTCTGAACAACGGAAGGCAGTTCCGCTTCGATGGCGCGCCGTTCGGCCTCAGCCATGGACTCCCCACCCATAACGCCCCCACTCCAGCGACCACGTGCCAGTTCCGCCCGGAAGAGTCGGCCGCACGATCCACACTTTAGGAGAAGTCCGTTTACATCGTCAACACATCCACTAGACTCGTTCACGAGATTCATGAGTCACTTGACAGTGTCAACGGGTAAGGTGTGCGGTGTTCGCGCAGGCCTCGCCCTACTTTGGAAGGTCACCCATGCCGCACCCCGGCCGCCTCCCCGGTGCCCCAGAGTTCCACATCAAGCTTCCCAAGGATGGCGGCGAGGCGCGCGGGTATCTGCTCGCGAAGTTCGGCGGCAACGGCACGCACAAGTTCCTCCTGCTGGAGGGTTCGCTGGTGGTGGCCGAGGCATGGCCAGGGCTTGGCGATCACGCACGCCGGATCCGCGCTGATCTGCGCGCGAGCGGCGGGCTTGTCGACGCGCGCCCCCAACCCGACCGGCCGGAGGCACCGCCGCGTTGGGTGGCGACCCAGGACATCGCGTGCAACTCGTCCTCGGCCGCTGCCGCGCTGGTGTATGGCTACGACGCATCCGGCCCGGAGTCCTGGCGAACCGCCGAGGGCCACCCGCTCGCCGACTATCTGTCCACCGGCTGGCGCGCCCCGCGCAAGGCGTGGCTGGTGCGCGGCTCCAATGTCTCCGGGCGCAACCTGGTGCGGCAGCTGTGGCTCAAGGAAGGGTTCGTCTCACTTGCAGGCGCGCATCTGCCGCGACTGGAGGAGGCCGATCCGACCAAGAGCGTGCTGCGCCGCTATGTGGAGGAGGGGTACGAGGGAGCGGCCTCGTACAACCAGAAGCGGGGCCTCGTCGACGAGCTGCACGCCTTCCTGACGCAGATGCGCGTGGGCGACACGGTGGCTACCATCGGCGACGGCCGGCTGCACGTCGGGCGAATCACCGGGGAGGCCGTGCAGACCTCGTCGCCGGGCGGGCTGTCCAATCTGCGAAGGACCGTCGGCTGGCTGCCGCAGAGCCATGCGTACGAGGAACTGCCGGAGGAAGTGCAGCAGAAACTGTCCGTTCAGCATGACGTCGTCGACCTGACCGGCGTCCTGGACACGCTCGACGGGCTCACCGGGCATACGGAGCGTACGGACCCGGCAGCAACCGACGACACCGGTGAGTACCCTGCCGTCGAACGGCCGGCGCAGCGGGAGCTGTCGCTGCCGGACGTCACCGAGGCACTTGCCTCGGACCTCCTGGTCCACGACCGCGCCTGGCTGGAGGAGATGCGTGAACTGCTTCTCGATGAACGGCAGCTGGTTCTGTATGGCCCGCCGGGCACCGGAAAGACGTATCTGGCGATGAAGCTGGCCGAGTACTTCGGCGGCGGTCCGGAGCAGGTCAAGATCGTGCAGTTCCACCCTTCGTACGCCTACGAGGACTTCTTCGAGGGGTTCCGGCCCGTGGAGGATCCCGAGACGAGGGAGGTTGCCTTCCGGCTGACGGCGGGCCCGCTGCGGGAGCTCGCCGATCTCGCCTCCCGCGAGGGCAACCGGCACATCCCGCATTTCCTGATCATCGACGAGATCAACCGCGCCAATCTGGCGAGGGTCTTCGGCGAGCTGTACTTCCTCCTGGAGTACCGCACGAGGTCGGTGCGTCTCACCTACTCTGGCGACGACTTCGCGCTGCCGCCGAATTTGTTTGTGATCGGCACGATGAACACCGCCGACCGGTCGATCGCCCTGGTCGACGCGGCGATGCGGCGCCGTTTCGCGTTCGTTGAGCTGTCTCCGCGCGCCGAGCCGACCGCCGGGCTGCTCGCGCGCTGGCTGAAGCGCGAAAACAGGGACCCGGAGCCCGCCCGTCTCGTCGACGCCCTCAACGCCCTCATCAACGACGCCGACTTCGCCATCGGCCCCTCGTACCTGATGAAGCCGGGCGTGTACCGCGAGGGCGGCCTCGAACGGACCTGGCGCACGAAGATCCTGCCGCTGCTGGAGGAACACCACTACGGCGAGGGCCTCGACGTCTCCGCCCGCTACGGTCTCGACTCGCTGCGCGAGCAGCGCCCGTGACCGCGCCCGTGCCTGTGCCCGTGGGTGAGGTGACGCTGCGCGAGTACGGGCCCGCCGTCTCCGTCCCTCTGGGCTCCGAGGCCGGGCGGGCCCTCGCCGTCGCCGGCATCCTGCAGAGCGCGACCCCAGATCCCGGCCGTGACGGGCACTGGCTGCTACGGGCGGGCAGCCGGGTCGGCGCCGTGCGGACGCCCGGCGGGCCGGTCGTACGGATCACGCCCAAGACCCCCGTGAGCCGGCTGTTCTTCCTTCTCGGGTTCAGTCTCGACCCGGCACGCGCCTGGCGTGACAGTCGCGAGGGCACCGTCGACACCGGAGCGTACGACGACGTCGTGCCCGCACTCGCGCACGCCGTGGAGCGGCAGATCGACGCGGCACTGCGGCAGGGAGTCCTCCAGGGCTACCGGGAGGTGGAGGAGTCCGCGCTGGTCGTGCGTGGGCGGCTGCGCGAGGCCGAGCAGATCCGGCGACACTTCGGCCGTACGCCGCCTGTGGAGATCGTCTACGACGCGTACACCGTCGACACCGCCGAGAACCGCATTCTGCGCGCCGCCACTGAGCGGTTGCTGCGGCTGCCGGGCGTTCCCAGTCCCGTCCGACGGCGTCTCGCCCATCAGCGCGTACGTCTCGCCGACGCAACGCCACTGATACGGGGACAGGAACTGCCGCGTTGGCAGCCGTCACGCCTGAACTCTCGCTACCAGCCAGCACTGCGGCTCGCCGAGGCCGTTCTGCGCGGCACCTCACCGGAACACCGGCCGGCCGGGTCCGAACCACTCACCGTCGACGGCTTCCTGCTCGACATGAACCAGTTGTTCGAGGACTTCGTCACGGTCGCCCTGCGTGAGGCCCTTCAGGAGCACGGCTTGACCGCGCGCCTCCAGGACCCCCACCACCTCGACACCGCAGGTCTGGTACGGATACGCCCCGATCTCGTCGTACGCGCCGCCGACGGCCGCACTCCACTCGCCGTCGTCGACGCCAAGTACAAGGTCGAAAAGACCGACGGACTCCTCAACGCCGACCTGTACCAGGCGCTGGCGTACGCCACCGTGCTCTGTCTGCCTGAGGCGCATCTGGTGTACGCGGCCGGACGACAGCCCGAGCGCTTCCATGAGGTGCGCGGAACGACGGCAGGGCCGGGCGGACGGGGAGTGCGGCTGTACCAGCACAGCCTCGACCTCTCCCGCGAACCCGGACAACTCCTGTCAGCTCTGAAGGAGATCGCCGGACGGCTCGCCGGAGCCACCTCACATCCGTGACCATGAAACACGGTCAGTCAGAAAGGAAGGGACCTCATGCCCCGGCTCGCCTTCGCCCAGAGCTTCTGGGACGGCTACGACACCCTGGAGAAGCCCATCCGAGCCGGAGTGCGCAAGGCCATGGCGAAATTCCAGGCCATGAGCGTCGCCGATCTCAACGCGGACAAGGGACTGCACCTGGAGTCCGTCGAGAACGCCCGTGACCCGCGGATGCGCACCATTCGCATCACCGACTTCTGGCGGGGCGTCGTCCTCGCCCCCGACGACGGCAGCGACATGTTCCTCCTGGTCAATGTGCTACCGCACGACGACGCCTATACCTGGGCGGCGAAGCGTCTGTACAGCGCGAACTCCGCGACCCGGGCCCTGGAGGTACGCAACGCCGTCGCCTTGGACGAGCTGACGCCGCTGTACGAGACAGCCGCACGCACGGCTCCACGGCTGCTATTCGCGGATGTCTCCGACGGCACGCTGCGCGAGCTCGGCATCGACGACCAGGTGCTGCGCGCCGCGCGTTCGCTGGTGGACAAGGCCCAGCTGGAGGCGTTCTCCACGCTCCTGCCGGAGGATCAGTTGGAGGTGCTGCAGTATCTCGCCGAGGGGTTCAGCCCCGAAGAGGTCTACCGGGACGTCGTGGCCGTCCGTCGGCCCGCCGATGCGCCCCCTGAGCCGGTGGAGGATCTGGCCACGGTGATCGCCAACACTCCCGCACGCGTCCGCCTGATCACCGGGCCGCAGGAGCTGGAGGAGATCCTGGAGAAGCCGTTCGAGGCCTGGCGGGTCTTCCTCCACCCCTCTCAGCGGCGCGTCGCCTACCGCACCTCGTACGGGGGTCCAGTACAGGTCACCGGCGGCCCCGGGACGGGCAAGACGGTGGCGGCCCTGCATCGGGTCAAGCACCTGCTCGGCCGTTCTGAGGACGGCCGTGTCCTGCTCACCACGTTCACGAACGCGCTGGCCGCCGGACTGCGTGAGATGCTCGGCCTGCTCCTCAACGAAGACGAGAAGCTGCTGGCCCGGGTCGACGTGACGACGGTCGACGCCTATGCGAACGGCATCGTGCGCGCGAAGTCGGGGGCCGCGCCCAGACCGATCGGGGACCGGGAACAGCGGCAGTTGTGGGAGAAGGCCGTCAAGCAGCTCGATCTGCCGTTCACCACCCAGTTCCTGGCCCAGGAGTACCGGCACGTCGTTCTCGGCCAGAACCTCCGCGATCTCGACGCCTACCTCGGGGCGAGCCGTCGCGGCCGCGGCACAGGCCTCGGCCCCACGCGCCGCCGGGAGGTGTGGAGCGGCGTGGAGCGGTTCGAACAGTTCCTGCGCGACCGCGGCGAGACCACACACCTGCGGATCTGCGCCCGCGCGGCGGAACTCCTCGCTGGCGACCCGATTCCGTACGCCCATGTCGTCGTCGACGAGGCACAGGACCTGCACCCCGCGCAGTGGCGTGTGCTGCGGGCCGCCGTGTCTCCTGGCCCCGACGACCTGTTCGTCACCGGCGACCCGCATCAGCGGATCTACGACTCCCGGGTCTCGCTCGGCTCCCTGGGCATCACCACGGCCGGCCGCAGCTTCCGGTTGCGCGTCAACTACCGCTCGACCGAGGAGATCCTCGCCTGGTCTGCGGGGCTCCTCACGCCCGTCACCGTCGACGCGCTCGAGGGCGAGGGAACGGACTCGCTGGCCGGGTACCGCTCCCTACTCCACGGACGCCGCCCCCAGGCGCAGGGGTACACGACCCGGCAGGAGGAGACCGAGGCCCTGGTGGACCGGGTCCGGGCGTTGCTCGCCGAGGGCCTCGCACCATACGAGATCGGCGTGTGCGCACGCTTCAACCTTTCCCTGGACGCGGCCGAGGAGAAACTGAAGGCTGCAGGCGTCCCGGTGCTGCGCGTCAAGGGACAGGTCGCGCAGGGAACCGAGGGGGTACGGTTGGCAACGATGCACGCGATGAAGGGACTGGAGTTCCGCGCGGTGTCCGTCCTCGGTGTCACCGAGGGCGCCGTCCCGTTCGCTCGTGAGATCACCCCACGCGAGGTGGACCCACTGCAGCACGACGCCGACCTGCTCCGGGAACGCTGCTTGCTCTTCGTCGCCTGCACTCGCGCTCGGGAAGCGCTGAGTGTGACGTGGAGCGGAGCTCCGAGCCCGTTTCTGCCGCGCGCCGCCTGATGAGAGCTCTGCCTGGCACGGGCCGGCGCAGGGCGCACCCACCTTGGAGTACCCCGCATTGTCCTCACTTCTCCGGGGCCAGGGCGCCCGTGGCAAGGCCGTCACGGGCGACTTCGGCGAGCTGCCGGCTCAGCTCGTCGACCTTGCGCATTCCTTCCTCGAACTCGGACAGGGCTCGGAAGGCAGTGCCGTACCTACGCTGCTCGTCGATGTTCATGCGGGGGATACGGGAACCCCTGCCGTCAAGGCGGTAGGTCCCGCTGGCACTTGTTGACCGACGGGTGTTGACGGAGCTGCGCAGGAATCCCTGCAGATAGTCCGTGTCGAGCTGTTCGCTGGCCGAGAGCGGTTCCGGACCTTCGTACGTGACGAGCCCGGCGCGGGCGAGATCCGCGACGCTGGTGGTGGCGCTGTCCAGTGAGCCTGGTCCACCGCCCGCCGCTAGCTCGGGCAGAAGTGCGGCGAGTCGGCGGATCTGGTCCTCCAGCTCCTTGCGCCGGGCGGCGTACTCACCGGGATAGTCACGGTGCCGGGACCGGAGATGACTGCCGGGAGTCAGGTCGACGGTGTCGTCGAGGAGTTCGATCAGGGGGACGTCGGCGACCTGGTCGGGGCGTGGTTCCAGGCTGCCGTCGGGGCTGTTGCCAGTCAGGTCGACCATGCGCACGGTGTGGTTCGTGTCCGCACTTGCGGTGCTCTCGGGACGCTGCAGACACCACAGATGGACGGGCAGGGCGTGAGAGGTCGCCGTCCCCGGCGGCAGGGCGACCACTTGGCGCACGATGCCCCGACGTACGAGTTCTGATCGGATGCGCCTACCTGCCTTGCGGTATGCGACCGAGGCCGGCATGACCATGAGGACCTGGCCGCCGGGCTCTGTGTGCGCATAGGCATGCTGGAGCCACGCGAGCTCCCCTTCGGCCTTGGACGGGGTACCGAGTTCCCAGCGGGAGTCGAGCAGTAGTTCCTCTCGCCCCCACTCGGTCACGCCGGTTGGCGGGTCGCAGATGACCAAGTCCGCCTTGAGATTCGGCCATTCGTCCGCGCGCAGCGAATCCCCCGCCACGATGCGCACGCCTGATCGGCCCAGAAGGTCGGCGCGAAGCTGCGCATAGCGGGCGCTGTCAGCGTCCACCTCCTGGCCGTAGCAGCGCATCCCGGCCTCGGGGGCGACGGACAGGAGCAGCACCCCGATGCCGCAGGCGGGATCGAAGACCGTGGCGTCGGCAGACAGTGCGGGAGCGAAGTGGCACATGGCCCGTACTACGCTCTCGGGAGTCACCTGGTCCGATCCCGCGCGCCGGGCGGAGTCCATGAACCGCTCAGTCAGTCCGTTCACGAGGTCGACGGGCGCTTCGGTTTGAGCGAGCTCCCGTACACGGGTGGCGACGTCATCCGGCAGTCTCGGTTGATGTTCTCCGGCCAGCGCCGCGGCCACCTCTGCCAGGCCCGTGATCATCTGTTCCCCGTACGCGGCCCGCATCGCTTGCCAGAGCTCGACCTCGGGTGACACCTCCTGGCCTTTGCGCTGCTTATCCAGCCATTCCTGGACCTCGGCTAGCGCATAGAGCGGACTGTTCGCGGCGCCTCCCGCCGGCGCGGGGAAGTCGTCGTAACGCCGACGCCAGTTGGAGACAGCGGCCCGAGTGACTCCGGCGAGCCGAGCAATCTCAGCACCGGTGACAAGAGGTCCGGCCGATGAAGCGGCATTGTCGGTCATAGCCCCAGCGTACACGGGTTGTCAACTCAATTCGAGCACTGGCTTCGTTGACGATGTACACATACTCCAGGGTCTGTGGGCACTTGGCTTCTTTTGAACCAGTCCGACATCGGCATGTCCTCACCTCAGCTCCCTCTACCGCACCCACTTCGCGAACGCCGTGACCCATCCAGCACCTGTCCGAATCTGAGAAGAAGCCCACCGCAGCTGATCATCTTCTCTGGACGCCCCGACGCGTCCACGTTTGCTGAGAATCGGCGAGCGGAGCCCGACTAGGAATGAGGCGCAGGTACCCATTGAAATACCCGCAGCCAGGTTTCGATTGCTCCTGTAGTAATTACGAAGGGGGCGCAGGTGGCCGAGCTGATGTTGTTCCGGCGGGACGCGGACGGGCGGGACGTCGAGCTGACCGGCTCGACGGTGTCGCTGGAGGTGGAGCTGCAGCGGCGGGTCGAGGCCGGCCTGGAGCAGATGCTGGGCGTCCGTTTCCTGGCATCGGAGTATCCGACTGGCCCCTGGCACCGGGGGCGGATCGACACCCTGGGGCTCGATGAGAACGGCAGCCCGGTGGTGATCGAGTTCAAGAAGGGCTCGGACAGCGGGGTGATGTCCCAGGCGGTCTCCTACCTGTCCTGGCTGGAGTCGGCGCACCACGAGTTCGAGGCGCTCGTGCGGAAGGTGCTGGGGGCGGAGGTGGCCGAGTCCGTCGACTGGCGTCGTCCGCGGATGATCTGCATCGCGGCGGGCTTCTCGCACCACGACCGGGTGGCGGTGCAGCGGTTGCCCGAGCGGATCGACCTGGTGCGCTACCGGATCTTCGACGGTGGCCTGCTGGGGCTGCTGCTCGTGGACTCCGCGACCGGCTTCCCGAGCGCTGCCTCGTCTCGCCGGGGCCGGGAGCGGGCACCCGTGGCGGACAGCGTGCCGAAGGCTTCGGCGGTCTCTCCGCCTGCGGGCGGAGGAGCGGTGCCGGAGTGCCTGCGGGACCTGTACGCGGAACTGGACGAGGCGCTCACGGCATGGGGCGAGGTGGAGGTGGCGTCCCTGCGGCACTACATCGCCTACCGGCGGTTGGTGAACGTGGCGTCGGTGATCTTCCGTCCGAAGCACGAGGCGATCCTGGTGTACCTCAGACTCGACCCGGACACGGTCGAGCTGGAGGAGGGCTTCACCCGGGACATGCGCGGTATCGGACACCTCGGGACCGGCGACCTGGAGGTCCGCGTCGTCTCGGCGGCCGACTTGGAGAAGGCGGCGCCGCTGATACGGCGGGCGTTCGAGGCGGCCTGACGTAACAGGAGGGGCGGCTGGAGCATCGGTTAATCGATGCTCCAGCCGCCCCTCTGGCGTCTGTGGGCCGCCGGCCCTGGCCTCTCTTCGCTCTCACGGTCATGCCTCCGGTCCGGCCAGCTCGAAGTCGTCCTTCGTCAGTTCGGCCCGCAGCCGCTCCTCGGCGACGTCGGCGTAGTGCGCGGACAGCTCGACGCCTACGAAGCGGCGTCCCTCGCGCAGGGCCGCGACCCCGGTGGAGCCGCTGCCGGTGAACGGGTCGAGGACGGTGCCGCCCTCGGGGCAGACCTGGACGAGCTGCTGCATGACCTCGACGGGCTTCTGGGTGATGTGAACTCGGCCCTTGCGGGGCTGGGAGGCGATGTAGTGCCCCGGCAGGTAGAGGTCGCGGGTGTTGTCGAGGGAGCCCTTGACGCCCCAGATGATGAACTCCGAGTCCTGCTTCGGCCCGCCCTTGCGGGGGCGGCTGGACGGCTTGATCCACGGGATCGTGCCGCTCCAGGTCCATCCCGCCATCTGAAGGGCGTCGGAGGTGGTCGGCTCCTGCCGCCAGTCGGTGAAGACCATGGCGACCGCGTGCTCGGTCGAGGCCCGGTACGCCTCGGTGAGCAGTTCGGTGAGCCAGGAGCGGTAGGAGCGCTGGTCGCGGTTCTCGCCCGGGAAGTTGGCGAGGTCGTGCGCCGAGTTGCTCGTGACGTACTTGGCACGTGCGGTACGGCCGGTCCGGTCGGAGCTGGTGCGGCCCCCGGAGTTGTACGGCGGATCGGTGATCACCGCCTGGACGCTCTCGTCCGGGAGGGACTTCAGGACGGTCAGGGCGTCGCCTCGGTGCAGCGTGTAGCTCATGGGGAGGGCCTCTCTTCGGGCGCGGCGGAGTCTGGACCTGCTCCGGACAGGTTGCAGCGGAGGTTAACGGCGAATTCCGGCCGCGCCTAACGAGGTGGCTCCCTGCTTCGGGCCCCTGGATGGCAGTCGTTTGGCGCGGCCGGAATCCCGGTCTACTGTCTCGCCGTGCCACCGGGAAGGAGCACTGCTCCACCCCCGTTGAGCTGTGCTTATCCGTGCTGTCTCGTCCAATCGAGCAGCGTCGGAGGCATGTTGCCCATCTGCCCGCGAGCGCCGTGAGGAGGCCCCTGTGCATTGCCTGAGATTACGAGCGCGGCTGGCTGCCGCGCGTGACCTGAAACCGGCGTCCTGGATCTACCAACTCCTCTGACCCGGCCCGCCGGGAGGCGGATGCACATCGGCGCGGTGCCGACGGCTTTGCACGAGAAGTCGGCACCGCGTCTCCTACGATGCGGTTCAGCCATCCGCGGGTGACGGCCACGTTGTCCAGGTCGAGGGTGCGGGGGATGTCTGCCGGCCCGGGGCTGGTGGTGGCGCGCAGCATCGCAACGCCTTGCCACAGGTATCCGGCGGCTGCTCGGGAAGCCATGAGGCCCTTCCATGAGGCGGCGCGGGAGGAGAGGGGGCCTGTGGCCGGGCGAAGCGCTTCGCCCGGCCACAGGTGAGGAGGTCGGCCTGGATCAGGCCGGGTCCTCGGTGAAGGAACCGCAGGCGGAGGCACCGGTCGCGCAGGTGGTGCCGCAGCCGTCGCCCGTCGAGCACATGAGGTGGCCGTACGAGTGCTCGGCGATAACGACCTTCACGTCCAGGGGCGCGAAGTCGTCGTCCAGGTCCACCGACGCCGCGGGCGCGACCGGGGGCGGGGCGAGAGTGGCGCTCGTCATGTTGGTGCCCTTCTTCTCGTTGGGGTGGTGCGGGATGACCTGACTCCCTGCGTTACGCCGAGGGCCAGGAGAGCGAGATCCGGCTGTGCACCTTGTCGATGACCCGGTCGGCCGGGATCTGCTCATCGGGGGTGCCGACCGGATAGACCCGGATGACCGGGCTGGGGCCGCCGCGTCGGTTGGCCTCCCAGTCGCGGAGCACACCGGCGATCTTGTCGGCGAACTGCTCCGCGTGCGGGCCGAGGGCGTGCACGCCGTACTCCAGGTGCTTGTTGTCCTCAGTGCGGCGGGTGACGAGGTAGGCGAAGGTGTCGTCCTCGACGGCCGCGAGCGCGAACCGCTTGTTCACGGGGTCGACCAGGCCCGTGTCCGAGTTCTCATCGACGGCCATGGTGCAGAAGCCCGGCAGGCTGATCGCCATCGCCATCTGGAGGGTGTCGATGAGTTCCTGGATGCGGACGGAGACGCCGGTCCACAGCTCGTGGCGCCGGAACGTGACGGCGTTGTCGAGCCGGTGCGGGTCGGCCGGGAGGCCGTCATCGAACTTGAGGCCGATCTCCGGGGTGCCGTTGACGAGGAGGAGTTCTTCCCGGTGGGCGTTCGAGCCCTGCATCGGGACGAAGCCGCAGATCTTCGCCGACTCGCTCTCCAGGTAGGGGCCGTGCTCGCCCTTGACCTGGATGAAGGAGACCGACCGGGTCAGGCCGCGCATCCGCAGCGGGACGACGAGCCGGCCACCCTGCTTGAGCTGCGCGGTCCAGGCCGGGGAGATGTCCCAGGCGCCGGCGGTCACCATCACGACGTCGACCTCGCCGAGGTCCGGGACGGGGTCGGCAGCGTCAGCGGTGACGACGTGCACCCGGCCGTAGCCGTGCTCGTCCAGGAGCCGGCGCGCGCGGTCGGTGACGACGGGGTCGATGTCCACGGTGACGACTTCACCGTCCTCGCCAACGAGCTCGGCGAGGTAGGCCGCGTTCAGCCCGCCCGAGCCGATCTCCAGGACCCGCATCCCGGGCTTCACCTGGGCCTGCTCCAGCATCATGGCCTGGATCTGCGGCGCGGAGACGGAGCTGAGCTGCACCCCGTGCTCGTCCGTCTTGGTGATCACGGCGGCGTAGGTGTCGTACGCCTTGTCCAGCGGCGTGTCGGCGGGGGTGAACTCGTGCCGGGGCACCTTGCGCATCACCGCTTCGATCTCCGAGGAGGAGATGTTGCCGTCCGCGCGCAGCTCGTTCACCACCTTGTTCCGCAGGCGGGTCGCCTCGTCGGGCTCGACGGTCGTATTCGTCATGGACTTCCTTCGGTCGTTCGTGTTCAGGGAGGGGGTAGGTCGGCACGGTGGGCCGGGAGGCTATCGGCGAACGCTCTCCGTTCTTGCCGGACCGCCGAAGGTCGGCGGATTCGTGCCGGACGGCGCGCGAAGGGCTCGGCGCCGGTGGTGAGCCGCCCAGGAGCCCCGTCCGTATCGCTCAGGGCCCCCGGGCGGCCGTCTAGGCGGCGGGTACAAGATCGTCCAGATTGACGACCTCGTAGTCCCGCAGTTCGCGTATGAGTTGGCTCGCCAGGAACCAGCCCGACTGGGGGTGCCCGTACGCCACGGGCGCGTCATCGTCGTCGGCGGGAAGGGGTTCCAGGCCGGTGGCGGTGAGGCGGTACCGGGTGCCGATGACGCCCCAGGGCGACGTCGCCCGCGCGCGGAAGGCTATGTGCCCCTTCCGCAGGTGCGGGCACAGCTCTATGGCCGGCCGCAGGTGCTTCAGGCACACCGGTGGCTGGGCCGTCCTCACCGGCTCACCAGCACGGTGGGAAGCGCCTTCCGAATTCCCGGCGAGGAAGACATAGCCCTGGTCAGTCTCGGCCGGGCAGAAGCCGACCTGGCACCGAAGCTGCTCCATCGCCTCCCGCTGCCGGGCGGGGTTGACCATGCGCCACTGCGGCTTGCCCGTCGGCTTCCCAGCCGCGTTCAGCGACTGGGAGCACCGGGCCCACAGCTCACCGCGGGGCCCGCGATCAGCCGGGGTCTCGTCCTGGTAGGCGAGACACACAGCGCCGAAGGCGTTCATGGTCAGCGCGAGTTCCGACTCCAGCCCGCCGTACTCGCCTTCGCGCTGGGTGATGTACGGGACGAGCCGGGGCGCCGCGCTGGTCCGCTTCACGCGGCTGCCCTCGCCACGTTGAGGGCGCGGTGCGGGGCGATGACCTGGCCGTCCGGCAGCAGCTCACCGGTGTCCTCGAAGAGGAGCACTCCGTTGCACAGCAGGCTCCAGCCCTGCTCAGGCCGGTGCGCGAGGGGCCGCGCGGCCTCCCTGTCGGGAGCCTCAGCCGTGGGGCACGGCGGGTTGTGCGCACACATGGTGCTCGTCCTCTCGGGTAGGAAGTCGGGCCCTCTTCGGCCGGCTACGGTGCCGTGGGGCAACACGGTTCGGGCGCGGCCGAAGAGGGAGTCTCGTGGCGCCGCCGCCATATGAAGGCGGCTGTCGCTGCTTCGGTGTAGCCGTAGAAGCGCCCCAGGGTGGTGGCGTCAGGATCGCCCCCGAGCTTCGACGGCTCCTCTCCCCACGCGACAACGAAGCAGGTGTCCGGGTAGGGCGACCACTGCACGCGGAGGTCGGGGAAGCCCGGCTGCCCGAGGAGAAGGTCACGGACCTTGAGCCCGAAGCACGGACACGACACCGTGTAGTCCCCGCCGCGCCTCGTGCCCCCGACGGGAACTGCGAGGAACGGCATGCGCAGTGTGCGCACGGCGATGCTCTCGCCCAGGAGCCAGGTGTCGGAGATCCGCCGCTCGTAGTACTCGAAGTCGTAGGCGTCGCGCGGGAACGCTGTTGCCGTGGCGGTCACGACCGGGTGCCGAAGGGAGCCGGGGTCGTGCGTCACTCCGCCTCCTTGATGTAGCGGGCCTCGATCAACTCTTCGACCAAGTCGGCGGTGACGAAGGCCAGACGACGAGCGAGACCGACGGCCTGCCGGTAGTCGGCCGGCGCACGCCCCACCCGCAGGGGAACCCCGCGTGCCACGAGCTGGAGCATCTCCGCAGTGGGCGGGTACTGCTCGTCCGCGACGGCGATGTCGCTGAGCTGTCTGAGGTGGCCCCGCAGACGGTCGACCAGGAGGTCGGTCACCGCGACGGGCGGCGTCTGGTCGCCGATCGCCGTGTCGAGGTCGTCGAAGACCTCCTCCACGTCGAACGGGTTCCAGTTCCTGATCCGCTCGAGGACGGACCTCAAACCCTCAGCGTCGAGTGGAGGGGTCCACTGCGGTGCGCGGGGCTCGTCGGCTGGCGGAGGAACCACGTCGTTCTCCGGAACCAGAACGGTGAGGGACATAGGGACTCCTGGGGAGGGCCAAGTACCGGGCGCAAAGGGCTACGAGTGCTCGGTCGGCTCCGGAGGCGCTATGAGAACCCACACGTCCTTGCCCGCCGAGGTCACGGACACGGACGTGTCGTCCGCCAGGGCACTCAGCAGCATCAGCCCGCGCCCCTCCTCGGCAAGGAGGGTCGGCGACGAGTACACCGGCGGACAGCGGTCATGGTCGCGAACGATGGCGGTGATGCCGTCCGGCACCCTCTGGAGGAGCAGGCTGGCCATCCGGCGCCCGTCGGCGTCCGCAGGAGTGTGCTGCAAGACGTTGGTGAGCAGTTCGTTGACGACGGTCAGCATGCGGAACGCGGTGCCGCTGTCGACGCGCCACCAGCCAAGATGCGCTGCGACGATGTCCCGCACGGTTCCCAGGTCTTCGGCCCGGACGTTGAATCTCATGTCGAGTTGACCGTCCACGCTCCTGGACGTGGCTCGAACAGAAGCATCCCGCTCGCGGGGGTCGACGAGCGCCTCCATCGCTGCTTCCTCCGTTCTGCCGGAACCCCTTCAGCAGGGGTGGGTTGCGGTGTGTACTGGACTGGAACCGATCAGCAACCATTTAGGCAGAGCGCACCGAGAACGTGCAGAGCCTGATGCCGAGAGGTGAAAAGTTCGGCATCAACGACTTCGGGGGCAGAACATGCCGCAGCCAATGAAGCAGCTCGATCCTGGGGCGTCCCCCCAGGAGTGGTTCGGGAACGAGCTGCGCCGACTGCGCCTTGGGCAAGGACTGTCGGCCAAGGAACTAGGGCGGTTAGTGCAGGTCAGCGACGACATGATCTTGTCTATTGAGAAGGGGAAGTACCCGAGCTGTCGCCGCGATGTGGTTCAGCGGCTCGATGACGTCCTCGGCACGGGAGGGCTATTCGACCGGGCGTGGCCGATGGCCTTCGGCAACCGCGATGCCGACAAAAGGCCGGCTGATGCCGATAAGGCCTCACTGCGCCGAGGGGAGGGCCCCACGCATGCACCAACAGGCCGCATCCTGGGCAGAGACGAACCAACTCCTCGCCCTGGGAGCCCTGAGCCCGTGATTCGACGCTCGTTCCTCCAGATCGGCGGCCTCGCCGCCATAACCCCTCTCAACTTCACCGACGTCTTCGCACCCGCCGAGCTGTCCCTCCCGACACATGTGAGTCCGAGCCACGTCGACCAGGTTCTTGCCGCCGCCACCGCCATCAGCGGCATGGACAACGAACTGGGCGGCGGGGGCGTGGTGCGCGACGTAGCCGCCCGAGCCATGCAGTGGTCAGCTGGGCTGCTGCAGGCGCAGTTCCCCGAACACATGCGAACCGACCTGTTCGCCGCCGTATCGCGACTCGGCATCGTGGTCGGCGCCTCTGCCTTCGACGCCTACCACCACGACGAGGCCACCAAGACCTTCCGGTTCGCAGCAGACTGCGCCGAGGAGGCCGGCGACTGGCATCTGCGGGCCAAGACGTACTCGTTTCTCGCCCGGCAAGCCGTGTGGATCGGTGCCCCCGATGACGGACTCACTTACGCCGAGAAGGGACTTGTGCGCTCCGACCGCCTCACGGCCACCGAGCAAGCGATGCTTCACACCGCGAGGGCCAGGGCATTCGGGAAGATGGGCAACGTAAGGGACACGATGACGGCCGTCGGTGCCGCGGACGAGGCCTTCACTCAGGCCCGGCCAAGCGAAGAGTCGCCGTGGATGGCCTACTACGACGAAGCGCAGCACAACGGGGACACAGCTCACGCCCTCTTCGATCTCGCAATCCTCGCCGGACAGGACCCGGGCCGGGCAGCGCGCCGATTCAACACAGCGGTGAACGGACACACGGACTCCTACAAGCGGTCACGTGCGATCTCGCGGACGAAGCTGGCCTCCCTGCTCATGGCCAAGGGAGACCCTCGCCAGGCGGCGGCGCTCGGCCACGACGCCCTGAACGAGGCGGGCCGACTCACCTCCCGGCGAGCTGTCGACGATCTACGGCAACTCGGCCGCTTCGCCTCGAAGCATCGGACTGTCCAGGAGGCCTCAGGGCTGCGCGATCGGATCGCCGCTACGGTCTCCGCATGACTCCTTCGGCATCCGAAGCTGCGCGTCACGTCCTGATACAGGCTTGTTCGGCGGTCGGGTTGGACTCGGGGGGAGCGGAGCCTCTCCGTCTGGCCGAGAACCAGATATGGCGGCTGCCTCGTCAGCGGGTGATCGTACGGATAGCCCGGGAGGGACAGGGCGCTGCGGCGGCCCGCGAGGTGCGCGTCGCACGCTGGCTGGCCCGGGAGAACGTCCCGGCCGTTCGCCTGGTCGACGTGGAGCAGCCGGTGGAGGCGGACGGCAGGCCCGTGACCTTCTGGGCAGAGCTGCCGCCGCAGCAGCACGGCTCGGTCGAGGATGTCGCCGGACTCCTCGCGAGACTCCACTCCCTGCCCACGCCTGCGATCGAGCTGGGGTACCTCGACCCCTTCGTCCGGGTCGGCGAACGGCTGCAAGCGGCCACCACGATCCGTGACGACGACAAGCAGTGGCTGCACGCTCTTCACCGCGACCTCGAAGCGGCCTGGGCGGAGCGACCGACCGGTCTCCCCAATCGGGCCGTGCACGGTGACGCCTGGCCCGGCAACATCGTCCGCACCGCCCATGGGGTCCTGATGATGGATCTGGAGCGTTTTTCAGTCGGGCCCCCGGAGTGGGATCTCGTGTCCACCGCTGTACGAGCAAGGACCACGCGCGCCGTCAGCGCACGCGAATACGACCGCTTCTGTGCGGTGTACGGGTACGACGTGACGGCGTGGGAGGGCTACCCCCTCCTCGCGCGCGCCCGTGAGCTGCGTATGGCGACGTACGCGGCTCAGCACGCAGCCGGCAACGCTGAGTGGAGGAGCCAGGCGCAGTACCGGATTGACTGTCTCCGTGGTCGATCCGGCCCGCGGCCATGGTCGTGGAAGGGGATCCACTGATGTCAGGCAGTCCGCGGCCCCATCTGGTCGGACGATTGTCACGCTTGGAGCGGAGGAAGCTCTACGCCCCTTCTCATCCACCGAGTCTGCGGGGCTCGCGCTATGCGGCCAATCGGAATGGCACTGCTGAATCGCCCCAGGACAGACGTTGCCCTACTGGTTGAGTCAGAGCCACTTCAACGCCTGACCGCGTGCGGGTATTCGCTCGACGAAGTCGAATCACTGCTTCGCAGTCTCCATCCCTCAAGTCCCCACTGCGAGCGAGTTCGCGCAGCCAAAGGCTCAACGCCCAGGAAGCCGAGCGCATGAACACAGGTCCGATCTCCGGCACAGCCTGAAGACTGAACAGGAACGACACCTGCGGAGCCTCCCCCCGGCCAACCCTCATGATCGACTGACGACATATCCCGCCGACATGGCAGCCGCAGAGGCATCCGTACCGCTCGCCCGCTCCATCGTCGCCGCTGCCCCGACAGGGACACCGCTCCCCCGCTCCCTCTTCGGTTCCGGCTCGGCCGATGAGCACCGCACCACTGTCCGCGATTCGCACGCCGACCTCGTCACTCAATAGAGTCCGCGCGAACTCGTACGATTTGGCAGGGTTGACGCACCGTTCCGTCGGCAAGACCTCGGCGATCGCGCGGTCGATCTGCCGCCCGCGCGAATGGACCAGCCACTTCACGCCGGTGGGCGTCTTCTCGACCTTCAGTTCCGCCACTGCCTGCTCACGCATCCACCGCTCTCCCGCTTGAGTCACATCGCTCTCCTCGCCGCCGTTCATCACGCTCAGAGCATTTCGAAGGAAGTCGGCTTGCACCGGCCGACATCAGGCGATATGGAGACACGTCAGCGGTCGACCGCCGAAGCCCCGACGATGACGCGCCCCCGGGCAGCGCAATTGGCGAGGCCCAGGGGCCTCTGCTCTACATCAGAGCTGCCGGATCCTGCTCAGGACCGTGAATGAAGCCGGGCACCCATCGAACGGGAGCACTGGCCGGGAAGAGCGTCACCCGCACTCCGAAGTCGATCAGGATCTCCTTTCGCGCTTGGACATCCGGAGCACGGAACCAACGGTCGGCAACCGTCTCTCCTGTCGGCCGCCGGACCATGCCCGGCGCCCGTCGTGGCTCAGCCTCGAGAGCAGCGAGTTCCCGCCCCAGGACGGCGTAGCGGTCCCGGAACCACGCGGCGTCGTCAGGGGCGTCGTAGAGTCCGGCTTCCCGGTCGGCTCGCAGCCGTTCGCGACTGGCCCGGGTCTCTGCCACGCGCTCCGCGATGCCGTTGCCCGGGTCGTACACCGTCTCGTAGATCACGCCGTCACCCAGCTCCCGAAGGAACCACTCCTCAACGTAGGCGTCCAGCAGGTGAGCGTTGATGAGGGGTGCGGGTCGGCAGTGCTGCGCCTGAAGCCAGCCCTTGTTCCGCGCCGTGCATGTGTAGCGCGGTGGGGCGTCCTTCGAGGTCTGGGTGTAAAGACGCGTGTGGCACTGCCCGCACAGGGCCACCGTGGTCAACAGGTACTCGCGGTTGGAACGGCGGACCCAAGGCGCTTTCCGGGAGAGGATGGCGCTCCTGAGCGCCTCGTGTGTGGCCCGGTCCCACAGCCCCTCACAGAGCCGTACGGGGTGACCGTCCTCCCTCCCGAGGACGGGCTTGTTGCGGTGCATCAGGTACCCGAGAGTGGCTTCGGACAGAAGGATGTTCTTCAGGCTCTGCGGAGACCACGGTCGGCCCCCTGCCGGCTTGCCGTACATCACAGCCAGGTGATCCGCGGGTGAGAGTTCCCCGGCACGGTTGAGACGCGCGGCCTCACTGCTGCAGGTGACGCTTTCCGGATCGGCGAGAATGCGGCGGGCGACGTTCCGCAGCACTTCGGAGGCATGCGGATGCAGTTCGACCTGGTCGATCTTCCCTCCCATCACCTTCCGGACGTACCGGAAGCCGTACGACGGCTTGCCTTTCGGGCGACCGGCTGCGCGGGTCTTGACGGTGGCGTCACGGTTCCTGCGCTGGATCGCGCGCAGTTCCATCTGCGCGCCCCAGGCTTCCATGGTGAAACGGTTCTCGTCGGCGGAGTCGTCGAGGTTCCAGGCACCGTCGTGCCCGTACGTGGCGAGCATCTTCTTCTCGTCCCGCATCTTGTAGCCGGTGTTCAGGCAGTCGACGACGTTGCGGCCGAGCCGGTCCACCGCTGCCGCGACCAGGCCGTCGTACGGCCCCCTCTCGTCACGGAGCCACGGGCCCAGACTGGGGCGGGTCACGGGATCCGTGGCGCCGGAGACCTCCCAGTCGTCCGCCCAGCCGATGATGTGGGCCCCGACGGAGGCGGCGGCAGCGAGCACGTTCTCTCGCTGGCGCTCAGGCGAAGACGTCGCCAGCTTCACGCGCGACAGCCGCCGCACTCCGAGCAGGCACTTGCCGCATCCGTCGTAGGGTCGTTCGATCGTGTTGAGGTCCGTACCGCGCATTTCTTCTCTCCGTTCGAGCGCGCATCGTACGGAGAATCGGCGGCCACGCCCCGCTGAACGATCTTGGTCAGCTGAGGAAGCTCAGACGAACCTGACGGTTGTCTTTAGAAACGTTCGTGTCCACCAGGCAGACCGACTGCCAGGTCCCCAGCTCCAGTCGGCCACCGATCACCGGCAGCGTGGCGTGGGGCGGGACCAGGGCGGGGAGCACGTGGTCGCGGCCGTGGCCGGGGCTGCCGTGGCGGTGTTGCCAGCGGTCGTCGGCGGGGAGCAGGTGGTGGAGGGCGGCCAGGAGGTCGTCGTCGCTGCCGGCGCCGGTCTCCAGTACGGCGATGCCGGCCGTGGCGTGCGGCACGAAGACGTTGAGCAGGCCGTCGCGGCCGGGGGCGCTGCGGGTGAGGAACTCCTCGCAGGCGCGCGTCAGGTCCGTGACCGTCTCGGCCGTACCCGTGGTGATGTTCAGGACCGTGGTGGTGAAGGAATCGGACATGCCTCCATCATCACCTCACCGGGGTGAGATGAGGCGACCACGCTCCGAGACCCCCTGGGCCCGTGTCCCCACCGGCTGACTACGTTCAGCGCCATGCTCCGATCAGCTCTGCTCACTTCGCGCGCGCCTCCGTCCGGCGGTCGCGACTGGGGGCCGCTCCGCGGTGGGTGCGGCCCGCCGCGGTGGGGGTTCTCGCTTCAGCGGGTGATCGTGGGGCTCCTGCTCGGCGGGCAGACCGGGACGTCCAACGCCGAGGCGGCCGAGCAGTCGGGTTTCGAGGCCGTGCTGACGCCGACCGGTACCTGGTGCGAGGGCGCTCGGGAAGATCCCGGGCGCCCGACGAGTTAGTAGAAGCGTGAACATTTCTGGGGTGCGCGAGCTGGACGTGGTCGTCGTCGGCGCGGGTCAGGCGGGGCTGTCCGCCGCCTACCACCTGCGCCGCGTCGGGCTGAAGCCGGACGACGACTTCGTCGTGCTGGACCACGCGCCCCGGCCGGGCGGCGCATGGCAGTTCCGCTGGCCCTCGCTGACGTACGGCAAGGTCCACGGGATGCACGCGCTGCCGGGCATGGAGCTGACCGGGGCCGACCCGGACCGGCCCTCCTCCGAGGTGATCGGCGCGTACTTCACCGCGTACGAGGACCGCTTCGGCCTGCGGGTCCACCGGCCCGTGGAGGTGAGCTCCGTACGGGAGGGAAACGGCGGGCGGCTGCTGGTGGAGACGTCCGAGGGGACGTACGCCACGCGGGCTCTGATCAACGCGACCGGCACCTGGGACCGGCCGTTCTGGCCGCGTTATCCGGGCCAGGAGACTTTCCGGGGGCGGCAGTTGCACACCGCGAACTACCCGGGGCCCGAGGAGTTCGCGGGGCAGCGCGTCCTCGTGGTCGGGGGTGGCGCTTCCGGTACGCAGCATCTGATGGAGATCGCCGAGTTCGCCGCCGACACCTTCTGGGTGACTAGAAGTGAACCGGTCTTCCGCGAAGGACCGTTCACGGAGGAGTGGGGGCGGGCGGCCGTGGCGATGGTGGAGGAGCGGGTACGCAACGGGCTGCCGCCGAAGAGCGTGGTCAGCGTCACCGGGCTGCCGCTGAACGACGCCGTGCGGCGGGCCCGGGAACAGGGGGTGCTGGACCGGCTGCCGATGTTCGACCGGATCACGCCGACCGGGGTGGCCTGGGACGACGGCCGCGTCGTCGAGACCGACGTGATCCTCTGGGCGACCGGGTTCCGGCCCGCCGTGGACCATCTGGCTCCGCTGAAGCTGCGCGAGCCGGGTGGCGGCATCCGGGCCGAGGACACCCGTGCCGTACGGGACGGGCGCGTCCACCTCGTCGGGTACGGCCCCTCCGCCAGCACCATCGGCGCGAATCGCGCGGGCCGCGCGGCGGTCCGGTCGGTCATGCGGCTGCTCAAGGAGACGGGCGGCGTGCGGGCCGGCGGGGAAGCGGGGGCGGGCGAGGCGGCCGTCGCCGTGTCTGTGCCGGGGGCGTGAAAGCGAACCTGGTGCGCGGGGGTCCCGTCGGCCTTGTCGGCCGAGCCGGTTCCCGGGGTCTGATCGCCTCGGCCTCCCGCCGCCTGGCCCCCTTCCTCACCCCGCCGCCCTCGCGCGGCCTTTCCTCCGTCGCCAGGTTCGGTCAGGCCGTCGCGGCGGAGCCGGTCAGCCCGTCGTGGCGGAGCCTCGGCTGCGGTTGAACTCCTCGACGTTCCGCTGCTGCTCGTCGTAGCTGTCGGTGAACCGGGTGTCGCCGGGGCCGACCGTGACGAAGTAGAGCCAGGGGCCGGGGGTGGGCCTGATGGCCGCGCGCAGCGCCTCCTCCCCCGGATTGCCGATGGGCGTCGGCGGCAGGCCCTTGGTCCGGTAGCTGTTGTACGGGCTGTCCAGCTGGGTGTCGGCGGTCGTCGTGTCCAGGGTGGAGCGCTTCAGGGCGTAGTTGATGGTGGAGTCCATCTGCAGCGGCATGTCCTTGAGCAGCCGGTTGTAGACGACCCGGGCGACCTTGCCCATGTCGGCCGGGGTGTCGGCCTCGGCCTGGACGATGCTGGCGATCGTGACCGTGTCGTAGACGGAGACGTTGTTGCGCTGGGCCCCCGCCGTGACATGGTCCGCGGCGAAGTGCTTGCGGGCGGTGTCGGCCATGTAGCGCAGCAGGCCCGCGGGCTCGGTCGTGTCGTCGATCGGATACGTGGCCGGGAAGAGATATCCCTCGGGGTTGCCCTCGGCCTGGGCGGGCAGCTTCAGGTCCACCGTCGACGCGGCCTTCAGCGTGCTGCCGGGCTTCAGGTCGAGCGCCTTGTCGACCGCTTCGTACACCTGCGAGACGCGACGGCCTTCGGGGATCATCAGCGTGCTCTGCGGGCTCTCCCGCTTCTTCGGCGGCTCGTCCGATCCGGTCAGGGACAGCGGGATCAGGACCGCGGCCGACACGACGAGCAGCGCGCCGACGGCCAGAACGATCTTTCCGCGGCGGGTCGGGCGGAGTCTGCGACGGGGGCGGGCGTCCGGGGACTCGTTCACCATGCGCGCACGTTAACCCGGGGTGCGAGCCACGGCCGGTAGCCCGACCACGGCGTCGGCACCGGCGACACGAACGCCGTACGGCAGCGGACCAAACACCCGTAGCCGGAACACACGAACAAGGGATCGGGTGTTCGCTGGAACGCGTGATCGTCAGGGGATTCGTTGCTCTTCACTCGTCCGGGGCGTGATGATTGCAGAGCGCAGTCAACGGGCTGCAGACCGCTACTGCGCAGTCCCACAGATGCACCACGTACAAGGAGAAAGACCAGATGAACTTCCTGACCAACCTGCTTGCCGGCGTCGTCCACTTCGTGGGTTGGCTCGTCTGACCATTGCTCCGCCCGGCGCCGTCGCTCCCCGTCCCACGGGAGCGGCGGCGCCGCCGTGTGTGCCGCGTGTACGGAGCCGGTCGGCTCAGCCGGCCGACGCGGCCGGTCCCGTGAAGGGCGGCAGCGCGGCGAACTCGGGCGCCACCGTCACCGCCGCCGTAAGGGTGTCGAGCGTCCGGCGGACCCGGGTGAGCGGGTGGTCCGGGAACTCCGTGTCCCACTGAGCGTGGTCCGCCGCGTGGAAGGGCAGCCCGCCCCGGACCTCGGGGGCGTAGGGGTGCGGCCGGAAGTACTGGTCGGGCCCGAGCTTGGCCATCACCACGGCTTCCCGCATGCCCGTCATGCCGCGCTCCGCCGCCTGGATCTTCACCACGGTGCTGCATCCGGCGCGCGGCACCGTGAAGCTGCCGATGAACGCCTGGCCGCTGGGCTGGTTCGGCAGCGGCAGTTTGAGTATCTGCCGCAGGGCGGGCAGCTCGCCCAGGCGCTTCACCGATGCCTCGATGAGTCCGCCGCCCGCCCGTGCGGTGAAGTGGGTCAGCCCGTGGCGCAGGGCCGGGCCGTCGTCCAGCGCGGCCGGCAGGTCCGGCGGCAGGTCGAAGAAGTGCAGCGACAGCACATCACCGTGGTCGTTCAGCCAGGTGCCGGTGTCGACTGTGCGGTAGCCGGGAAGTTCCACCCCGAGGAGAGCTCTCATGCGCGGCGATCATGCCGTATGCCCGGCACGCCGGTGACGTCAGGGGGCGGGGACCGGGGCCGGGTGGGAGTCGCGGCGGATCAGGGCGGCGTAGCGGCCGTCGCGTGCGAGCAGTTCCTCGTGCGTGCCGCGCTCGGCGATCCGGCCGTCCTCCAGGACGACGATCTGGTCCGCGTCGCGGACGGTGGAGAGCCGGTGCGCGATGGTGAGCGTGGTCCGTCCGGCGGACAGGGCGTCGATCGCCTCCTGCACGGCCTGTTCCGTACGGGTGTCGAGCGCGCTGGTCGCCTCGTCGAGGATCAGCACCGGAGGGTCGCGCAGGATCGTGCGGGCGATGGCGAGCCGCTGCTTCTCGCCGCCCGAGAAGCGGTAGCCGCGCTCGCCGACCATGGTGTCGTAGCCGTCGGGCAAGGAGGCGATGTGGTCGTGGATCTGCGCGGCGCGGGCCGCGGCCTCGATCTCCTCGTCGGTGGCCGCCGGCTTGGCGAAGCGCAGGTTGTCGGCGACCGAGGCGTGGAAGAGGTATGTCTCCTGGGAGACGACGCCGACGGCCCGGGCCAGGGTGTCGAAGTCCAGGTCGCGGACGTCGGTGCCGTCGAGCGTGACCCGGCCGCCGGTGACGTCGTACAGCCGGGGCACCAGGTAGCTGAGGGTGGACTTGCCCGAACCGGTGGATCCGACGACCGCGAGGCTGTGGCCCGCGGGGACGGTCACGTCGATACCGGTCAGCGTCGGGCCGTTCGTCGCGTCGTAGCTGAAGTCGACGTTCTCGAAGGCGATCTCGCCGCGGATCTTCTCCAGGCGGACCGGATTCTCCGGTTCGGTGATGTCCACCGTGAGGTCGAGGTATTCGAAGATGCGCTGGAAGAGGGCGAGAGAGGTCTGCATCTGGACGCCCGTGGAGAGCAGGCTCACCGCAGGGCGGAACAGCCCCTGCTGGAGCGTGACGAAGGCGACGAGCGTGCCGATGGAGACGGCGGCGGCTCCGGACGCGAAGGTGAGTCCGGCCGCCCAGTAGATGACGGCGGGCATGGCGGCCATCACGATGCCGATCACGGACATCCGCCAGCGGCCGGCCATGTTGGAGCGCACTTCCAGGTCGACCAGGCGCTCGGACTCCTCCGCGAAGCCCTGGGCGAGGGAGTCGGAGCGGCCCATCGTGCGACCGAGGAGGATGCCGCTGACCGAGAGGGACTCGGTGACCGTGGCGGCCATCGCGGCCATCTGTTTCTGGCGCTGGGTGGTGATCTTCTTGCGTTCCCGGCCGACGCGGCGGCTGATCGCGACGAAGACCGGCAGCAGGAGCAGCGAGACGACGGTGAGCCGCCAGTCGAGGGCGAGCATGGCGACGACGGTCGCGATGACGGCCGTGAGGTTGGAGACCAGGGAGGTCGCGGTGGAGGTGACCGTCGCCTGCATGCCGCCGATGTCGTTGGCGATGCGGGACTGGACCTCGCCCGTGCGGGTCCGGGTGAAGAAGGCGAGCGGCATCCGCTGGAGCTGCGTGTAGACGGCGGTGCGCAGGTCGTGCATGACACGCTGGCCGACTGTGGTCGAGATGAGGGTCTGGAGCACGCCGAAAACGCTGGTCATCACGGCGGTGAGGATCATGCCGAGCGCCAGCAGGGTCAGCAGGCCCGTGCGTCCCTGCGGGATGGCGGTGTCGAGGATCTCGCGCAGCAGGAACGGCGAGGCGACCCCGACCAGGGAGGACGCGCCGACCAGCAGGCCGACGACGGCCAGGCGGCCGCGGTAGGGACGGAAGAGGCGGAGGATGCGGCGCACCTCGGCGGGCGGCCGGTCGGCGTCGGTGCGGGCATCGGGCGGGGGCGTCCACGTGGGTTCGTCGGGTTTCATGGGCTCCTTCGTCGGGCGTGAGGCGGAGCCGGGCAGTCCCGGCTCCGCACAGTGAGAGCCTAGCTCATTGTTACCTGTACTCACAATGAACCAGGTCCTGGTATTGTTCCCGTATGGACGCCCCGGATTCCCCCGACCCCTCTGACCCCTCACATCCCTCCCACCCCTCCGACTCCCCTGACGCGCGGGACTCGCCGGACTCGCCGGACTCGCGGGACGGCTTGCTCGCCGAGCAACTGCTGCGGCTCACCCGCCGGCTGCACCGGATCCAGCGCCGCCAGCTGGATCCGATGGACATCACTCCGGCCCAGTTCCGGCTGTTGCGGACGGTCGCGAGTTACGACGCGGCCCCCCGGATGGCGGATCTGGCCCGACGGCTCGACGTCGTCCCGCGCGCCGTGACCACGCTGGTCGACGCCCTGGAGGCGAGCGGCCGGGTGCGCCGCGCCCCGGATCCCGACAGCCGCCGGGTGGTCCGCATCGAGATCACCGACCAGGGGCGCGCCACACTGCGGTCCCTGCGCAGCGCGCGCCGGGCCGCCGCAGAGGAGATCCTGGCTCCATTGACCGCCGATCAGCGCGAGGTGTTCGGTGAGCTGCTGTCCGCTCTGGTCGACGGAATGCCGGAGCGCCACTGCTGAGCGGCGTTGCCGCGTGCCACCGCTGAGCGCCGAGCCGAGGGGAAGGCCGACACATGCCGCTGCTGGAGCCCGACCCGGAAGCCCTGCGTCCCGGAACGGCGCGGAAAGCCGCCCCCGACCGGGTGACCGACGGCAGCGCGGGCGGCACCCCGGAGCCGCTGCGGAGCGAGCTGACCGCGCTGCTCGGCGCGGACAAGGTGCTGTGGAAGATCTCCGACCTCGTGCGGTACGCCTCCGACGCCAGCCCCTACCGCTTCCTCCCCCGGGTCGTGCTGGTCCCCGAGGACCTCGACGACGTGTCCGCGATCCTGTCGTACGCCCATGGCAAGGGCCGTTCCGTGGTGTTCCGGGCCGCGGGCACCAGCCTCAACGGCCAGGCGCAGGGCGAGGACATCCTCGTCGACGTACGCCGTCACTGGACCGGCGTCGAGGTGCTGGACGGCGGGGCGCGGGCCCGGATCCTGCCGGGCACCACCGTCATGCGGGCCAACGCCTCCCTCGCCCGGTACGGCAGGCTGCTCGGCCCCGACCCGGCCAGCGCCATCGCCTGCACCCTCGGCGGGGTCGTCGCCAACAACGCCTCGGGCATGACGGCGGGCACCACCCGCAACTCCTACCGCACGCTCGCCTCGCTCACCTTCGTCCTGCCGAGCGGCACCGTCGTCGACACCGCGGACCCCACCGCCGACGAGGAGCTGGCCCACGCGGAACCGGCGATGTGCGCGGGGCTGCTGGAGCTGAAGGCGGAGATCGAGGCGGACGCGGAGCTGACCGCCCGGATCCGCGCCAAGTACACGATCAAGAACACCAACGGTTATCGCCTGGACGCCTTCCTCGACGGGGCGACGCCGGTACAGATCCTGCGGGGGCTGATGGTCGGCTCCGAGGGGACGTTCGGCTTCATCTCCGAGGTCGTCTTCGACACACTGCCGCTGGACCGGCGGGTCTCCAGCGCCCTGCTGTTCTTCCCCTCCCTCACCGCCGCCGCGGCCGCCGTGCCCCGGTTCAACGAGGCCGGGGCGATCGCCGTGGAGCTGATGGACGGCAACACCCTGCGCGCCTCCGTCAGCGTGCCGGGCGTTCCGGCGGACTGGACGGCGCTGCCCCGGGAGACGACCGCGCTCCTGGTGGAGTTCCGGGCGGCCGACGAGGCGGGCCTGGCGGCGTTCGAGCGGGCGGCGGACGCGGTCGTGGCCGGGCTGGACCTGGTCCGTCCGGCGGCGTCCGTGACCAACGCGTTCACCCGGGACGCCGGGACGATCGCCGGGTACTGGAAGGCCCGCAAGGCGTTCGTGACCGCCGTCGGCGGTTCCCGGCCCTCCGGCACCACCCTGATCACGGAGGACTTCGCGGTGCCGCCCGCCCGGCTGGCGGACGCCTGCGCCGCGCTGCTGGAGCTCCAGTCCCGCCACGGCTTCGACGCCGCCGTGGCGGGCCACGCGGCACACGGCAATCTGCACTTCCTCCTCGCGTTCGACGCGGCGAAGCCGGCGGACGTGGCCCGGTACGACGCGTTCATGCAGGAGTTCTGCGCGCTGGTGGTGGACCGGTTCGACGGGTCCCTCAAGGCGGAGCACGCCACCGGACGCAACATCGCGCCGTTCCTGGAGCGCGAGTGGGGTCCGCGCGCCACCGAGCTGATGTGGCGGACCAAGCAGGTCATCGACCCGGCGGGGGTGCTCGCCCCGCGCATCGTGCTGGACCGGGATCCGCGGGCCCATCTGCGGGGTCTGAAGACCATTCCGAAGGTGGAGGCGGTCGCCGACCCGTGCATCGAGTGCGGCTTCTGCGAACCGACCTGTCCCAGTGAGGATCTGACGACCACCCCGCGCCAGCGGATCGTGCTGCGACGGGAGATGATGCGGCAGACCGATGGCTCACCGGTGGAGTCCGGCCTGCTGGACGCGTACGGCTATGACGCCGTGGACACCTGCGCCGGGGATTCCACCTGCAAACTCGCCTGCCCGGTCGGCATCGACACCGGGGCGATGATGAAGGGCTTCCGGCACCGCCGGCACACCCCGCGCGAGGAGCGGATCGCTGCCCTCACCGCGAAGAACTTCCGGGCGGTGGAGGCCTCGGCGCGGCTGGCCGTGGCGGCGGCCGACGCCGTCGGGGACCGGGTGGGGGACGCTCCGTTGCAGGCCGTGACACGGCTCGCCCGCAAGGCCGTGCGCCCCGATCTCGTACCGGAGTGGCTGCCGCAGATCCCCGGTCCGGCGGCCCGGCGGCTGCCGGACACGGCACGCGTCGGGGCGAGCGCGGTGTACTACCCGGCCTGTGTCAACCGCATCTTCGCCGGGCCGGACGACGGCGACGCGGGGCCCCGACTCTCGCTGGCCGAGGCGGTGGTCGCCCTGTCCGGGCGGGCCGGAAAGCCGGTGTGGATCCCCGACGACGTCACAGGGACGTGCTGCGCGACGATCTGGCACTCCAAGGGGTACGACGCGGGCAACAGGATCATGGCGAACCGGATCGTGGAGGCCGCCTGGGGCTGGACCGCGGGCGGGACGC
This sequence comes from Streptomyces sindenensis, assembly GCF_014649035.1. Lineage (GTDB taxonomy): Bacteria > Actinomycetota > Actinomycetes > Streptomycetales > Streptomycetaceae > Streptomyces > Streptomyces sindenensis. The sequence continues at coordinate 40,416 of NZ_BMSG01000035.1, read as the reverse complement.
TGCCGCTGGTCGTGGACGCGTCCTCGTGCACGCTCGGTATCGCCGAGGAGGTGGTGCCCTGCCTCACCGAGGTCAACCGGGCGCTCCACCGCGAACTGACCGTCGTGGACTCGCTGGTGTGGGCGGCCGAGGAGCTGCTGCCGCGTCTGACGGTGTTCCGGACGGCCGGCTCGGCGGTCCTGCATCCGACCTGCTCGATGGAACATCTGGGTGATGTCGGGCAGTTGCGGGCGCTGGCCGAGGCCTGCGCGGCGGAGGTCGTGGTCCCGGACGACGTGGGGTGCTGCGCCTTCGCGGGCGACCGGGGCATGCTGCACAAGGAGTTGACCGATTCGGCGACGGCCAGGGAGGCGGCCGAGGTCGGCCGTCGGCCCTACGACGCCTATCTGTCGGCGAACCGGATGTGCGAGATCGGCATGGAACGCGCCACCGGGCATCCGTACCGCTCGGCGCTGATCGAACTGGAACACGCCACCCGCCCGACTCTCCCGTGAGTCGGTGACAGTGGCGTCAACGCCCCCGCCTGGCCTGCACAGATGAGCGTTTGAAGGCCCCGATTGGTTGCACCAGTCGGGGCTTCGGCGTGCCATGAGAAAAGTCCAAGGTTTGAGGACAGGAGTCCAAATACTTCCCTTGCGCACCATCAGCCTCACCCTCCAGGGTCCTTACCGAGCCCCGGTCCCGCCCGCCCGTATCCGTACGGCGGGACCGGGCGCGCTCGCGCACCGTCAGAACCCCCAAACCCCACCTGGAGGCTCGATGAACGACGACGCCCGGCCCGCACCGGAACCGCAGGACATCCCCCCGCGCAGCGGCGCGGCCGACGAGGTGAACCGGCAGGATCCCAGCCGCCGTTCGGTGCTGTGGACCACGGCGGGCGTGGCCGGGGCCGGGCTCGGCCTCGGGGCACTGGGCGCGGGCACCGCGTCGGCGGCCGGGCGGGGTGCCCCCGACGCCGTCGCCGCCGCGGAAGCCGTGGCCGCCGCCCCTCCCTGGCAGGGCCGCACCATGGCGGGCGTGCCCTTCGAGCGGCGCTCCACGGTCCGGGTCGGCATCATCGGCCTCGGCAACCGCGGCGCCAGCATGATCGGCCTCTTCCTCGCCCTCCCGGGCGTCCAGGTCAAGGCGGTGTGCGACCCGGTCCGGGACAAGGCGGAGAAGGCCGCCAAGAAGGTGACGGCCGCCGGTCAGCCCGCACCCGCGATCTACGCCAAGGACGAGCACGACTACGAGAACCTCTGCAAGCGCGGGGACATCGACTTCGTCTACGTGGCGACGCCGTGGGAGCTGCACTTCCCGATGGCGAAGACGGCGATGCTCAACGGCAAGCACGTCGGGGTGGAGTGCCCGATCGCGATGCGCCTGGAGGAGCTGTGGCAGCTCGTGGATCTCTCCGAGCGCACCCGGCGGCACTGCATGCAGCTGGAGAACTGTTGTTACGGCAAGAACGAGATGCGGGTGCTGCGGATGGCGCACGCGGGTCTCTTCGGCGAGTTGCAGCACGGCGCGGGGGCCTACAACCACGATCTGCGTGAGCTGATGTTCGACCCCGACTACTACGAGGGTCCGTGGCGGCGGCTGTGGCACACCCGGCTGCGCGGTGACCTCTACCCCAACCACGGGTTCGGTCCGGTCGCCAACTACATGGACGTCAACCGGGGCGACCGGGTCGTCAGCATCAGCAGTGTCGGCACCACCGCCCTGGGGCTCGCCGCGTACCGCGAGGAGCACATGGAGCCGGACGACCCGAGGTGGAAGGAGTCCTACATCGGGGCCGACCGGACGATCAGCCTCGTGCAGACCGCCAAGGGCCGGGTGATCCGGCTGGAGCACGACGTGTCGTCGCCGCACCCGTACTCGCGGATCAACAGCCTCGGCGGGACCCGGGGCGTGTTCGAGGACTACCCGGCGCGGATCTATCTGGAGCCCACGAACACGAACCACCAGTGGGACGACTTCACGAAGTACGCCGAGTGGGACCACTGGCTGTGGAAGGAGCACGCCAATCCGCCGGGCGGCCACGGCGGGATGGACTACATCATGGTGTTCCGCCTGATGCAGTGCATGCGGCTCGGTCTGGTGCCCGACTTCGACGTGTACGACGCGGCGGTCTGGACGGCTCCCGTGCCGCTGAGTCATCTGTCCGTCAAGGCCAGGGGCGTGCCCCTGCCGATCCCGGACTTCACCCGGGGCGAGTGGAGGAAGGCCCGGTCCGGCATGGACTCGGAGAAGCCCGCGGAGTGACGTCTCCGGGGTCCCGGCCCTGCTGGGCCCGGGACCCCGCAGGGCGGGGCGACCGGAAAAACCGGTTGCCCCGGAACGGGACGAACAGGGAGCCTTGCACGTCACCCCGTCTTCGAGGTCCGTCCGGATCTCCGTTTCACGAGCCCTGGGACGTCATGCAGATTCGCGACCTTCCGTATTCGGATCCCGGCGACCCCGATGTCCGTTCGGGCCCTCGCTTCCTGTTCTGGCTCGGGCGCAATCAGCTCGGCGGGCAGCTGAAGTCCCTCTCCTGGGGACTGCTGCACCAGCTCGGCATCGCCGGTCTGCCGGTCACCGTCGGGCTCGCCGTGCAGGCCGTCATCGACCGCTCCGGTGGTCGGCTCGCCCTGGCGGGCGGCCTCATCGTGGCCCTCGGCGTGCTGATCGCCGTCGGCGACACCATGCTCCACCGGACCGCCGTGACCAACTGGATCACCGCCGCCGCGCGGGTCCAGCAGCTGCTCGCCCGCAAGACCGCCGAGCTGGGTTCCGCGCTGACCCGCCGGGTCGCGGCCGGTGAGGTCGTGGCCGTGTCGACCGGTGACGTGGAGAAGATCGGCTGGTTCGTGGAGGCGCTCTCCCGGTTCGCCGCCGCGGCCACCGCCCTCGTGGTGATCTGCGTCGGCCTGGCCTTCTACCTGCCGTCCCTCGGACTGATGGTGGCGCTCGCCATGCCGGTGCTGGCCCTGGCCGTGCTGCCGTTGCTGCCCCGCGCCACCCGCCGCGCCGACGAGCAGCGCGAGAAGGCGGGCAAGGCCACCGAGCTGGCCTCGGACACCGTCGCCGGGCTGCGGGTGCTGCGCGGCATCGGCGGCGAGGAGCTGTTCCTCGGCCGCTACCGCCGCGCCTCGCAGGAGGTCCGCCGCGCGGCCGTGCGCTCGGCCCGGATGTGGGCGCTGATCTCGGCGGTGCAGGTGCTGCTGCCGGGAATCCTGCTGATCTCCCTGGTCTGGTACGGGGCGACCCTCGCCCGGGACGGCCGCATCGACGTCGGCCAGCTCGTTACGGTCTACAGCGCGGCCACCCTGATGCTGTTCCCTCTTCGCCACTTCGAGGAGATCGCCATGGCGTACTCCTTCTCGCGGCCGTCCGCCCAGCGTGCGGTGCGGGTGCTGTCGCTGCACCGCAGTGCGCAGGAGGCCACGGTGGAGGGCGTGACGCCCACCGGTGATCTGTACGACCCGGCGACCGGGCTGATGGCCCCGCGCGGGCGGTTCACCGCCGTGGTCTGCGGCGACCCGGACGAGGCGGGCCGGCTGGCCGAACGGCTCGGCGGGCACGCGGCGACCGGCGAGGAGGACGACCGGGCTGCCGCCTCGCCTCCGTCGGTGCTGCTCGGCGGGGTCGCCCTGGACGAGATCCCGCTGGAGGCCGCACGGGCCGCGGTCCTGGTCCAGGACAAGGACCCGGTGCTGCTGTCCGGCACGCTCCGGGAGCTGCTGGACGTCCCGTCCTCGGGCCTGGTCACCGCGGACGCGGCGCTTCAGGCGGCCCAGTGCGGCGATGTGCTGAGCGCCCTGGCCCAGGCGTCCGCCGGCAACGACGGGGACCCGATGCGGACCCGGATCACCGAGCGCGGCCGGTCCCTGTCCGGCGGTCAGCGCCAGCGCCTCGCGCTGGCCCGGTCCCTGGTCACCGACCCGGAGGCACTGGTGCTGGACGAGCCGACCTCCGCGGTCGACTCGCACACCGAGGCACGGGTCGCCGCCGGGATCGCGAAGCTGCGCCAGGGGCGTACGACGGTGGCGTTCGCCTCGTCACCGCTGCTGCTCGACGCCGCCGACCGGGTGGTCCTCGTCCACGAGGGCACGGTCGTCGCCGTGGGGGCCCACCGCGACCTGCTGCGCACCGAACCGCGCTACCGGGCGGTCGTCACCCGCGAGACCGACGACGAGGCGGCCGCCGCGAACGCGGTGAACGGCGTCGGCGACGTCCCCACCGTCAGGAGCGACGGCCTCCCCGCCATGAAGAGCATCGAGGAAATCGAGGAGAGGGCATGATCGGCGTCGCACCCCCGGCGTACGACCCCGCGGCCCCGGAGTCGGCGACGACGCTGCCCGTGGGCACACCGACGACCGTGCGGAGTTACGTACGGAGTCTGCTGCGCCGGCACCGCAGGGCGTTCACCGTCCTGATCGCGGTCAACGCGGTGGCGGTGGTCGCCTCGATCACCGGTCCGTATCTGCTGGGCGGTCTGGTCGAGGACCTCTCGGCCGGGGTCACCGACCTGCATCTGGAGCGTACGGCCGCGATCTTCGCGGTGGCGCTGGTCGTCCAGGTCGTGTTCACCCGCTCCATGCGGCTGCGCGGCGCGATGCTGGGCGAGGAGATGCTCGCGGATCTGCGCGAGGACTTCCTCGTCCGGTCCGTCGGGCTGCCGCCCGGTGTGCTGGAGCGGGCCGGGACGGGCGATCTGCTGTCCCGGATCACCACGGACATCGACCGGCTGGCGAACGCGATGCGCGAGGCCGTGCCGCAACTGGCGATCGGCGTCGTGTGGGCGGGGCTGCTGCTCGGCGCGCTGACGGTGACCGCTCCCCCGCTGGCGCTGGCCGTGCTCATCGCGCTGCCGGTGCTGATCGTGGGATGCCGCTGGTACTTCCGCCGGGCCCCCTCGGCGTACCGCTCGGAGGCCGCCGGTTACGCCGCCGTCGCCGCGATGCTCGCGGAGACCGTGGATGCCGGGCGGACCGTGGAGGCGCACCGCCTCGGCGACCGCCGGGTGGCGCTGTCGGACCGGCGGATCGAGGAGTGGACCGCGTGGGAGCGGTACACGTTGTTCCTGCGCTCGGTGCTGTTCCCCGTCATCAACGCGACGTACGTGACGATCCTCGGCGCGGTCCTGCTGCTCGGCGGCTGGTTCGTGCTGGAGGGGTGGCTGACGGTCGGGCAGCTGACGACGGGGGCGCTGCTGGCCCAGATGATGGTCGACCCGATCGGTCTGATCCTGCGCTGGTACGACGAGCTCCAGGTCGCCCAGGTGTCGCTGGCGCGGCTGGTCGGCGTCCGGGACATCGAGCCGGACGCGGGCGACGCCGAGGTCGGCCCCGACGGCCGGGACGTACGGGCGGACGAGGTCCGCTTCGGGTACCGGGAGGGCGTCGACGTCCTGCACAAGGTGTCGCTCGACGTGGCTCCGGGCACCCGGCTCGCCCTGGTCGGCCCGTCCGGTGCGGGCAAGTCGACGCTGGGCCGGCTGCTGGCGGGTATCTACGCACCGCGCACCGGTGAGGTGACGCTCGGCGGGGCCGAGTTGTCGCGGATGACGGCGGAGCGGGTCCGTGAGCATGTGGCCCTGGTCAACCAGGAGCACCATGTGTTCGTCGGTTCGCTCCGGGACAATCTGCGCCTGGCCCGTGAGGGGGCGAAGGACGCGGAGTTGTGGGCGTCGCTGGCCGCGGTCGACGCGGACGGCTGGGCGAGGGCGCTGGAGAAGGGGCTGGACACCGAGGTCGGTTCGGGCGGGTTCGCGCTGACTCCGGCGCAGGCGCAGCAGATCGCGCTGGCCCGGCTGGTGCTGGCCGATCCGCACACGCTGGTGCTGGACGAGGCGACCTCGCTGCTGGACCCGCGGGCCGCGCGCCATCTGGAGCGTTCCCTGGCCCGGGTGTTGGAGGGCCGTACGGTGGTGGCGATCGCGCACCGGCTGCACACCGCGCACGACGCGGATGTGATCGCGGTCGTGGAGGACGGCCGGATCAGCGAGCTGGGCAGCCATGACGAGCTGGTGGCGGCGGGCGGCGCGTACGCGTCGCTGTGGCGGTCCTGGCACGGGTGAGGCTCGCCGTCCGAACGGCCCGGTTGCCCGCCCGAACGGCGGGGCGACCGGGCCGTTCGGCGTCACCGGGACGTCCTGGATGTCACCCAGCCGGTCGGGCCTGACCGAGCCGTCCGGAGGTCATCGGGCCGCTGGGACGGGGTGGGGCTGGAGGAGCTGGTCGACGGGCGCGTGGTCGTCGGTGAGCACCCGGGCGTTCCCCGTCCAGGCGGTGAGGGTGTCGCCGGTGGCGATCCTCCAGCCGACGTCCCGGGCGTCCATGGCTTCCTGGATGGCGGGGGCGTCGAGGGGCCGGGCGGAGGCGACGACCACCATGTTGCCGCCGACGACCGAAGCCGTGGGGTCCAGGCCGATGTCCGCGGGCCGCCCGAGGAGCGCGACATGCCGGAAGGTCGCGGCGAGGGTGGCCACCTCGGCGCGGGCGAAGGCGAGCCGGCCGTGGTCGATGAGGTTGGTGACGTACAGACCGTCCGCGTCGAGCGCCCGGCGTACGTCCTTGAGCGCCTGGGACGTCGTGAGGTGCCAGGGCGCGCTGACGCCCCCGAAGGCGTCGCCGACGACCAGGTCGTGGCTGCCCTCGGCGAGCCGCCGCAGGCCGAGACGCCCGTCCTCCACGCGTACGTCGATGCCGGTCGCGGCAGGGGTGCCGAGGCCGAGCCGGTCGTGGTCGATGCGGACGACCCCGGGGTCGATCTCGGAGACGAGGCTGCGGGTTCCGGGGCGGGTGGCCGCGAGGTAGCGGGGGAAGGTGAGACCGCCGCCCCCGATGTGGTGGGCGGTCAACGGCTCACCCTCGGGGAAGGCCGTGTCGACCACGGACGCGAAGGCGCGTACGTAGGCGAACTTCAGGTACTCCGGGTCCTCGACGTCGACGTAGGAGTGGCGCAGGCCGTCCAGGACGAGTGTGCGGCCGCTGTCCCGCTCGGGGTCCGCGACGACCCGGGCGCAGTGGTAGCGGGTCTCCGCGTCGCAGCCGCCGGGGGCGAACCCGGTGGCGAGGGTGCCGACGGCGACGGTGGCGAGGGCCACGGCCGAGGCGCACCGCCACCGCCCGGCCCGCCATCCGACGAGGGCCGCCCCGAGCACCAGCAGCGTGCCGAGGCCGATCAGGATGGAGCTGACGGGCAGCCGCGTGACCAGGACGAATCCGGTGAGCACGGTGCCGACGATGGCTCCGAAGGTGCCGACGCCCGACAACCGCCCGACAACCGTCCCGGTCTCGGCGAGGCTGGTGAGTCGCAGCTTCGTGACGAACGGGGTCACCGCGGAGAGCAGCGCGCCCGGCACCAGGAGGGTCGCCGCGGCGACCAGCAGGAGCAGCGCGGGAGACCACTCGGCGGTGGTGCGGAGCAGGAGGGGGGTGAGCGCGACGACCACGCCCGACACCCCGAGGGCGGGGGCGATGAGCCGGTGCGGGTCGACCTGGTCCGCGATGCGCCCGCCGAGCCAGGAGCCCAGGGCGATGGCGGTCAGCGCGATGCCGATCACCAGCGTGCTGGTCTCCAGGGTGAGACCGAGGTAGGGGGCCAGCAGCCGCAGGGCGACGATCTCGACCACGAGGACCGCGGCCGATGACCCGAACACGAGGACCGCGGCGGCACGGGATCCCAGCCCCTGGTCGCGGGGCGGGGCGTCGGCCACGGGAGGGTCGTCGGCCACGGGCGAGGAGGGCGAGGTGGTCACCGCAGCATCCTCGCACGGGGCGGGCGGCCGAACTCCCGCTGCTCCAGGGGCCGGAGGGGGGCAGGGCCACCGATCCGGGCAGGGCGGGAACGGGTGTTCCCGGAAATTGCGGTGCGCTCGCGTCGGGGCCGGTGATCCCATGATCGGATGCACAGAGACGAGAATCCCGTGTCCGACGCGACCACGAACGCCGTGGCCGGACCCGGCACGGCCACGGCCGCCGTGGCCGGTGAGACCGCGACCGGGCCCGATACGACCACGACCGTGGACCGGGGGCGCTTCCCGGACGCCGTGTCGCCCTGGGAGGACCCGGTCTGGCGGGCGGAGGCCGTCGCCTGGGTGACCGAGGGCCTCGCCGCTCACGGGCTGGTGGAGACGGGGCCCCGGGCGGTGCGGCTGCGTCCCTGGTCGGTGCTGGTGCGGCTGACCGTCGCCGGTCCCGCGCCCGTGTGGTTCAAGGCCGTTCCGCCCGCCGCGGCCTTCGAGGCGGGGCTCACCGAGGCGCTGGCGCGCTGGGTCCCGGCCCAGGTCCTGGCCCCGCTCGCCGTCGAGGCGGCACGGGGCTGGACGCTGACCCCGGACGGCGGTCCGGTGCTGTCGGAGGTCCTCGACGGGCGGCCCGGCGGCCCTGACCCCCGGTACTGGGAGGAGCCGCTGCGCCAGTACGCCGCGATGCAGCGGGAGCTGACCCCGTACGCGGAGGCGATCGAGGCGCTGGGGGTTCCCGCGGCCCGGCCGCGCGACCTGCCCGCGCTGTTCGACCGGCTGGTCGCGGGGAACACCGCGCTGACGCGGGAGGACCGGGTGACGCTCAAGGCGCTGCGGCCCCGGGTGGCCGACTGGTGCGAGGAATTGGCGTCGTCGGGGGTGGCGGACTCACTGGACCACGCCGATCTGCACGAGAAGCAGTTGTTCGCACCCGTGTCCGGGCGGTACGCCTTCTTCGACTGGGGCGACGCCCTGGTCGGGCACCCGTTCTGCAGCCTGCTGGTGCCCGCCCGTGCGGCCCGTGAGCGCTGGGGCCCCGGGGTGCTGCCCCGGCTGCGGGACGCCTATCTGGAGCCGTGGACCGGCGGGGGCGTCACGGCGGCCGGGCTGCGCCGTGCGGTGAGCCTGGCATGGCGGCTGGCGGCGCTCGGCCGGGCCGCCTCGTGGGGGCGGATGTTCCCCGTACCGCCGGGTGGTCCGGGCGAGTCCGGGGACGCCGAGGGCGCCTACTGGCTGCGGGAGCTGGCGGCCGCCCCGCCCCTCTGACCGGCCCCCGTTTCACCCCTGTCAGGAGGCGGATGCCGGAGCCTCCGGTGAGGATGAGGGGTGAATCACCCGGTAAACGGGGCAGGCGAGCGCAGAACCACGCAAGCCCGAGAAGGGACGCAGATCGTGGCACCACCAAGGATTCTCGTCGTCGGCGCCGGCTTCGCAGGCGTCGAGTGCGTACGCCGTCTGGAGCGCAGGCTCGCTCCGGGCGAGGCACAGATCACGCTCGTCACGCCGTTCTCGTACCAGCTGTATCTGCCACTGCTCCCCCAGGTGGCCTCCGGGGTGCTCACGCCGCAGTCCGTGGCGGTGTCGCTGCGCCGCAGCCGCCGCCACCGGACCAGGATCGTGCCGGGCGGGGCGATCGGCGTGGACACGCAGGCCAAGGTCTGTGTGATCCGGAAGATCACGGACGAGATCGTGAACGAGCCGTACGACTACCTCGTGCTGGCGGCGGGCAGCGTCACCCGTACCTTCGACATTCCCGGGCTGCTGGACAACGCCCGGGGGATGAAGACGCTGGCCGAGGCCGCGTACGTACGGGATCACGTCATCGCCCAGCTGGACCTGGCGGACGCCAGCCACGACGAGGCCGAGCGGGCCTCCCGGCTCCAGTTCGTGGTGGTCGGCGGCGGTTACGCGGGGACGGAGACGGCCGCCTGTCTCCAGCGTCTGACGACCAACGCGGTGAAGCACTATCCGCGACTGGACCCGCGGCTGATCAAGTGGCATCTGATCGACATCGCGCCCAAGCTGATGCCGGAGCTCGGTGACAAGCTCGGCCTGGCCGCGCTGGAGGTGCTCCGCAAGCGGAACATCGAGGTGTCGCTCGGGGTGTCGATCGCCGAGGCGGGTCCGGAGGAGGTCACGTTCACCGACGGCCGGGTGCTGCCCTGCCGGACACTGATCTGGACCGCCGGGGTGGCCGCCAGCCCGCTGGTCGCCACGCTCGGCGCGGAGACGGTGCGCGGCCGGCTCGCCGTGACCCCGCAGATGAAACTGCCGGGCGCGGACGGGGTGTTCTCGCTCGGCGACGCGGCCGCGGTGCCCGACCTGGCGAAGGGCGACGGGGCGGTCTGCCCGCCCACCGCGCAGCACGCGATGCGCCAGGGCCGGGTGCTGGCGGACAATCTGATCGCCTCGGTGCGCCACGAGCCGCTCAAGGACTACGTGCACAAGGATCTGGGGCTCGTCGTGGACCTCGGCGGCAAGGACGCCGTGTCCAAGCCGCTGGGCATCGAGCTGCGCGGGCTGCCCGCGCAGGCGGTGGCCCGGGGCTACCACTGGTCGGCGCTGCGGACGAACGTGGCGAAGACCCGGGTCATGACGAACTGGATGCTGAACGCGGTCGCCGGTGACGACTTCGTACGGACCGGGTTCCAGTCCCGCAAGCCGGCGACGCTGCGGGACTTCGAGTACACGGACGTGTATCTGACGCCCGAGCAGATCAAGGAGCACACGGCGGCGACGGTCATCAAGCACTGACCCGCCGGGCCCTGTACGAGCGCGCCCCTTCAGCAAGGGGGCGCGCTCACTGCTGCCGGGACAGCACCGTCTCCACGGTGTCCGCCTCCTGGGCGGTCTTGTCGTCGCGGTAGCGCAGGACGCGGGCGAAGCGGAGGGTGACCCCGGCGGGGTAGCGGGTGGAGCGCTGGAGTCCGTCGTAGGCGATCTCCACGACGAGTTCCGGACGTACGGTGACGACGTGGCCGTCGTCGTCGGTGGCCAGCTCGCCCAGCTTCTCGGTCTGCCACTCCAGCAGGGCGTCCGTGAGCCCCTTGAAGGTCTTGCCGAGCATCGCGAACGTACCGTCGGGGCGGCGTGCGCCCAGGTGCAGGTTGGAGAGCTTGCCGGTGCGCCGGCCGCTGCCCCACTCGACGGCCAGCACCACCAGGTCCAGGGTGTGCACGGGCTTCACCTTCAGCCAGGACGCGCCCCGGCGGCCCGCGCTGTAGGCGGCGGCCAGGTCCTTGACGACGACGCCCTCGTGGCCGCGTTCGAGGGTGTCGGCGAGGAACGCGTCCGCCGCCGCGCGGGCCCCCGGGTCCTGTGCGTCGGGGACGAGGGTGCGGCGGACCCGCAGGTGCTCGGGAAGGAGCCGGGCCAGGGCGGCGTGGCGGTCGGTGAAGGGCAGGTCGAGCAGGTCCTCGTCGTCGACGAGCAGCGCGTCGAAGAAGACCGGGACGACGGGCACCTGCGCCGCCGCCTCCGCCACGTCCCGCCGGGAGCCCACCCGGGAGGCGGTCTCCTGGAAGGGCCGGGGTCTGCCGCCCTCCCCCAGGGCGATCACCTCGCCGTCCAGGATGAAGCGGCCGGCCGGAAGCTCGGCGACGGCGGCGGTCAGTTCGGGCAGCCGGTCGGTGATGTCGTCGAGGGTCCGGGTGTAGGCGCGGATCCGGTCGCCGTCCCGGTGGACCTGCACCCGGATCCCGTCGAGCTTCTCCTCGACCGCGCACGCGCCGAGTCTGTCGAGGGCCTCGCCGACCGAGGCGGCGGTGTGCGCCAGCATCGGCTGGACCGGCCGCCCGGCCGTGAGCCGGAAGGCGGCGAGCGCCTCGGGCCCGTCCGCGAGGAGGACCCCGGCGACCTCCTGGAGCGATCCGGCGAGCATCACGGCGCGCCGGACGTCGGCGGGCGGGGCGTCGGCGGCGCGGGCCAGGGCGTCGGCGGCGAGGGCGTCCAGGGCCCCCTGGCGCACCTCGCCGGTGAGCAGGGCCCGCAGAAAGCGCTGTTCGTCCTCGGTGGCGGCGGCGAACAGGGCGCGGAGGTGTTCCTTGCGCCGGGCCTGGGAGCCGGGTCCCGAGAGGGCGGCGAGGGCGGTCAGCCCGGCGTCGACGCCGGTGACGGTGAGGGTGGGTTCCGCCGCGGGCTCCACCGGGTCGCCGAGGGAGCGCCACCCCACCCCGATCCGGCCCTGGGGCAGCCGTCCGGCGAGGTACGGGATGACGACGGGGACGTCCTCGGGACCGGCGTCCCGGAAGAGTCCGGCGAGGAGCGCCACCTTCTTGGAGCGGGCGGAGGTGGCGGCGACCTCCAGGGACACCTGGGCGAGCTCGGCGAGCAGCATGCGCCCATGGTGCTACGGGGCGGAGCGCGCCGCCCGCCGGAAGAGCGCCGGACGCGCCGGACGTCCGCCGTGCGCCCGGTGCGTCATATGTAGTTGAGGGCGGCGGCCCCGCCCACTCCCCCGAGGACCATGAAGGCGGGCATCAGCACCTTCATCTCCACCCAGCTGCCGGCCCGGAAGCGCATGGCCTTCGGCGGGCCGATCGGGTACCAGCGCTTGCGGCCGATCGGGATGGGCCACAGGATCGGGCAGCCCGAGACGGTCAGGGCGTCGCCGATGTCGTGGACGAGGGCACCCAGCACGATCGGCAGGCCGAGCCAGAGGTACTCCTGGCCGGGGGCGTCGAAGAGCCAGTCGGCCCCGTGGCCGGGCTTGTCCAGGACGCCCGCGAGGATCCACGCGCTGGTCGCGCCGAGCAGCCACACCAGGACGTCGCTGGAGACGCGGGCGGCCCGCCACAGCAGGCCCTCGACGGCGAGCACGAGGTGGACGAAGAGGATCACGAGGACGGCCCAGCGGCCGCCGGTGATCGCGGCCACGGAACAGCCGCCGCCGATGAGGACGGCCCACAGCCAGGTGTGGGTGAGGGTGCGGTGCCCGCCGGTCCTGCGGGGGTCCCCTGCGCTCTTGGTGGCCTTGTAGACGGCGTAGGAGAGCTTGTCGACGATCTCGCAGAGGGCTTTGGAGACCGGCCCGAAGGCGCGCGAGATGGTCGCGGACTTGTGGTCGAGGTCGGGGGCGAGCGCGGCTCCCGCGCAGATCAGCGCCCCGACGACGAGGACGGGCCAGGGCATCGTGTGGCCCGCGGCGGCGGCCGCCGCACCCACCCCCAGCCAGGCCGCTGCCCCTGACAGAGAGTGTGCCGGCCCCATCATGGTCTTTTCCCGCCCCCAGTGGTTCGTGCGCCCATCACCGGTGCGGCGCGGGCAGGTTGAGTCCGCAGCGTACCGTCCGTGATCTTCGTGCCGTCCGCCGGTTCCCTCATCCGGGCGGAAGACAGGCAAGATGGGGGCGTGACCCTCATCGACCAGCTTCCCCAGACCGCCGACCCGGACGCCCTCTTCGAGGCCTTCTCCTCATGGACCGAGAGCCAGGGCATCACGATGTACCCGGCTCAGGAGGAGGCGCTGATCGAGGTGGTCTCCGGGGCGAACGTGATCCTGTCCACTCCGACCGGCTCGGGCAAGAGCCTGGTGGCGGCGGGCGCGCACTTCACGGCGCTGGCCCAGGACAAGGTCACCTTCTACACGGCGCCGATCAAGGCGTTGGTGTCGGAGAAGTTCTTCGACCTGTGCAAGCTCTTCGGCACCGAGAACGTCGGCATGCTCACCGGTGACGCCTCGGTCAACGCGGACGCCCCGGTGATCTGCTGCACGGCCGAGGTGCTGGCCTCCATCGCGCTGCGCGACGGGAAGTACGCCGACATCGGCCAGGTCGTGATGGACGAGTTCCACTTCTACGCCGAGCCGGACCGGGGCTGGGCCTGGCAGATTCCGCTGCTGGAGCTGCCGCAGGCGCAGTTCGTGCTGATGTCGGCGACGCTCGGCGACGTCGCGATGTTCGAGAAGGACCTGACCCGCCGTACCGGCCGCCCCACCTCGGTGGTGCGCTCGGCGACCCGCCCGGTGCCGCTGAGCTACGAGTACCGCTTCACGCCGATCACCGAGACGCTCACCGAGCTGCTGGACACCCGGCAGTCGCCGGTCTACATCGTGCACTTCACGCAGGCGGCGGCCGTCGAGCGGGCGCAGTCGCTGATGAGCATCAACATGTGCACGAAGGAGGAGAAGGAGAAGATCGCCGATCTGATCGGCAGCTTCCGCTTCACCACCAAGTTCGGCCAGAACCTCTCCCGTTACGTGCGCCACGGCATCGGGGTGCACCACGCGGGGATGCTGCCGAAGTACCGCCGGCTGGTGGAGAAGCTGGCCCAGGCGGGGCTGCTGAAGGTGATCTGCGGGACGGACACGCTCGGCGTCGGCGTCAACGTCCCCATCCGTACGGTGCTGTTCACGGCGCTCACGAAGTACGACGGGAACCGGGTGCGGACCCTGCGCGCGCGGGAGTTCCACCAGATCGCGGGCCGGGCCGGGCGGGCCGGGTTCGACACGGCCGGGTTCGTCGTGGCGCAGGCCCCCGAGCACGTCATCGAGAACGAGAAGGCGCTGAAGAAGGCGGGCGACGACCCGAAGAAGAAGCGCAAGGTGGTCCGCAAGAAGGCCCCGGAGGGCTTCGTGGCCTGGTCGGAGTCGACGTTCGACAAGCTGATCCAGTCCGAGCCGGAGCCGCTGACCTCGCGCTTCCGGGTCACCCACACGATGCTCCTCGCGGTCATCGCCCGCCCGGGCAACGCGTTCGAGGCGATGCGGCATCTGCTGGAGGACAACCACGAGCCGCGGCGGGCGCAGCTGCGGCACATCCGGCGGGCCATCGCCATCTACCGATCGCTGCTGGACGGCGGGGTGGTGGAGCAGTTGGACACCCCGGACGCCGAGGGCCGCATCGTGCGGCTGACGGTCGACCTCCAGCAGGACTTCGCGCTGAACCAGCCGCTGTCCACGTTCGCGCTGGCCGCGTTCGACCTGCTGGACGCCGAATCCCCGTCGTACGCGCTGGACATGGTCTCGGTCGTCGAGTCGACGCTGGACGATCCCCGGCAGATCCTGGCCGCCCAGCAGAACAAGGCGCGCGGCGAGGCCGTGGGGCAGATGAAGGCGGACGGGGTCGAGTACGAGGAGCGGATGGAGCGGCTCCAGGAGGTCACGTACCCCAAGCCGCTGAGCGAGCTGCTGTGGCACGCGTACGACGTGTACCGCACGAGCCACCCGTGGGTGAACGACCATCCGGTGTCGCCGAAGTCGGTGATCCGGGACATGTACGAGCGGGCCATGACGTTCACGGAGTTCACCTCGCACTACGAGCTGGCCCGGACCGAGGGCATCGTGCTGCGGTATCTGGCGAGCGCGTACAAGGCGCTGGAGCACACGATCCCGGACGATGTGAAGTCGGAGGACCTCCAGGACCTGATCTCCTGGCTGGGCGAGATGGTGCGTCAGGTGGACTCCAGTCTGCTGGACGAGTGGGAGCAGCTGGCCAACCCGGAGGTGGAGACCGCCGAGGAGGCCCAGGAGAAGGCGGACGAGGTCAAGCCGGTCACGGCGAACCCGCGCGCCTTCCGGGTGCTGGTGCGCAACGCGATGTTCCGCCGGGTGGAGCTGGCCGCGCTGGACCGGGCCGGTGCGCTGGGCGAGCTGGACGGCGACTCGGGGTGGGACGAGGACGCGTGGGGCGAGGCCCTGGACGCGTACTGGGACGCGCACGAGGAGATCGGGACCGGCCCGGACGCGCGGGGCCCGAAGCTGCTGAAGATCGAGGAGGACCCGGCGCACGGGCTGTGGCGGGTCTGGCAGGCGTTCGCCGACCCGGCGGGCGATCACGACTGGGGCATCAAGGCCGAGGTGGACCTCGCGGCGTCCGACGAGGAGGGCCGGGCGGTCGTCCGGGTCACCGAGGTCGGCCAGCTGTGAACCGGCCCCTGACGCGCAACGGGAGAGGTACGGCATGACGAATCCGGCCGAGCGTCTGGTCGACCTGCTCGACCTGGAGCGGATCGAGGTCAACATCTTCCGCGGCCGCAGCCCCGACGAGTCCCTCCAGCGGGTCTTCGGCGGGCAGGTCGCGGGCCAGGCGCTGGTGGCCGCGGGCCGGACCACCGACGGGGAGCGGCCGGTGCACTCGCTGCACGCCTACTTCCTGCGGCCGGGCCGCCCCGGGGTGCCGATCGTCTACCAGGTGGAGCGGGTGCGGGACGGCCGGTCCTTCACCACCCGCCGGGTGACGGCGGTCCAGGAGGGCCGGACGATCTTCAACCTGACGGCGTCCTTCCACCGCCCGGAGGAGGCGGGGTTCGAGCACCAGTTGCCGCCCGCCCGGATCGTCCCGGATCCGGAGGAGCTGCCGACGGTCGCCGAGGAGGTGCGCGAGCATCTGGGCGCGCTGCCGGAGGCGCTGGAGCGGATGGCCCGCCGCCAGCCCTTCGACATCCGTTACGTCGACCGACTGCGCTGGACGAAGGACGAGATCAGGGACGCCGATCCGCGCAGCGCGGTGTGGATGCGGGCGGTGGGCCCGCTGGGCGACGACCCGCTGGTGCACACCTGTGCGCTGACGTACGCGAGCGACATGACGCTGCTGGACGCGGTCCGCATCCCGGTGGAGCCGCTGTGGGGTCCGCGCGGCTTCGACATGGCGTCCCTGGACCACGCCATGTGGTTCCACCGGCCGTTCCGGGCGGACGAGTGGTTCCTGTACGACCAGGAGTCGCCGATCGCCACGGGCGGGCGGGGCCTGGCGCGGGGCCGGATCTACGACCGTGCGGGGCAGTTGCTGGTGTCGGTGGTGCAGGAGGGGCTGTTCCGGCGGCTGTGATGCGGGGCTCGGCTCAGGTGCCGGGCAGCGGGTCCTGGTCGACCACGTGGCGGCGGGTGCGGATGTCCGGTGGCGCCGGGTGCAGCTTGGCGTCGCAGGACGGGCCGAGGCCGGCCCGCCGCGAGTCGGTCCCGGTCAGGGGCCGGCCGCAGAGACGGCAGCGGACGAGGCGGCGGCGCTCCGGCGTTCCGTCGTCGGCGGCCGTCTCCGCGCGGACCGCTTCGCCGGTGCCGGGCAGTGGTTCGGGGAGGCCATCGGGTGTGTGCACCCCTCGATGATCCCAGCGCCGGTGGTCGGCCGCCGACCGCCCGGGGCTTCCCGGCCGGGGCGCCCGGTTTGCCGAACCGTGCCGGTGCCGCGTTACTGGAGTGAGCCCCGGGCCGCCTGCCGGGCACAGCTCCGTGCGACGGGGCCGGGAGCCGCGGAGGTGCCGGGATGGACATGATCCACATCCGCGCGGTGAGCCCGCCGGATCTGACCGACGAGGTCGTCGGGCTGCTCTCGGCCGATCCGTGCGTGCTCAATCTGATCGTCCAGCGCGATGCCGCGCGACGCCCCGACGGCGATGCCATCGCCTGCGACGTACTGACGGGGGCGGCCAACGACGTACTGCACCGGTTGCGCGCCGTCCACCTCGACCGGCGGGGCTCTCTCGTCATCGAACCCGTCGACATGGCCTTCTCCGGCGCGGCCACGGAGGGCGGGCAGCGCGAGCTGGGGCCGCTGAGCCGGGCGCCGGTCTGGGAACAGGTCGAGGCGCGCATCAGGTCCGGGGGCCGGTACCCGCCGAGCTTCTACCTCTACCTGGTCATCGCCGGTCTGATCGGGTCGGTCGGCATCGTCACCAACTCGCAGATCCTGATCGTCGGGGCGATGGTCGTCGGTCCTGAGTACGGCGCCATCGTCAGCGTGGCGCTGGGGATCGACCGGCGCCACCGGTCGATGGTGCGCAGCGGGCTGGCCGCGCTGGGCGCCGGCTTCCTCCTCACCATCGTGGTGACCTTCCTCTTCGCCCTCCTCATCCGGGGTTTCGGGCTGGAGTCGGAGGCGTTCGAGCGGGGGCTGCGGCCCGTCTCCAACCTCATCAACACGCCGAACTTCTTCTCCGTCGCCGTCGCCACCCTGGCCGGGATCGTCGGGATCGTGTCGCTCACCGAGGCCAGGACGAGCGCCCTGCTCGGGGTGTTCATCTCCGTGACCACGATTCCGGCCGCCGCGGACGTCGCCGTCTCCACGGCTTTCACCAGCTGGTCCGATGCCCGGGGCTCCGCCATCCAGCTCTTCGTCAACGTCCTCGTGCTGATCGTGGTGGGCACGGCCGCGCTCAAGGCCCAGCGGGCGATCTGGCGGCGGATCCGGCTCCGCCGCGACCGTGAGCGCCGGATCGCCGAACAGACATGACGACCGCCGGAAGGGTACCCATGGACAGGGAAGCCGCGGCGTCACTGCGCGCCGCACCGCACGCGACACCCGCCGAACGCGCCGCGCTGGGCAAGGCCGCCCGGCAAAAGGCTCCGCGGTCGAGCCATGCGGAGTTCTCGCCGTCACCGCGTCGTCCCGATCCGCTGGCCGTCCTCGAAGCGCAGTCGGCGGAGCGGGTCCCCGAGCTGGTGCCGATCCGCTACGGCCGGATGGCGGAGTCCCCGTTCCGCTTCTACCGGGGCGCGGCGGCGGTGATGGCCGCCGACCTGTCCGGCACTCCGGTGTCGGGGATCCGGGCGCAGTTGTGCGGGGACGCCCATCTGCTGAACTTCCGGCTGCTGGCCTCCCCCGAACGGAATCTGCTCTTCGACATCAACGACTTCGACGAGACGCTGCCGGGGCCGTGGGAGTGGGACGTCAAGCGGCTGGCGGCGAGCCTCGTCATCGCGGGGAGGGCGAACGGATTCACGCACCGGGAGCGGGCCGGAATCGTCCGGGCCGCGGTCCGCTCGTACCGGGAGGCGACGGCCCGGTACGCGGGCATGCGCAATCTGGACGTCTGGTACGCGCGGACGGATGCCGAGCGGCTGCGCACGGTGGCGGCGGAGCAGTTGGGCGGGCGGGGGCGCAGGAATGTCGACCGGGCGTTGGGGAAGGCCCGGTCCCGGGACAGCCGTCAGGCGTTCGGGAAACTCGCCGAGGTGGTCGACGGGCGGCTGCGGATCGCGGCGGACCCGCCGATGGTCGTTCCGCTGACCGATCTGACGCCGGGCGTGGACCGGGACGCGGTGTTCCGGCGGTTCGACGGCATGCTGGCGGGGTACGCGCGCAGTCTGCCGCCCGACCGGCGCAGCCTCCTGGAGGACTTCGCACTGGTGGATGTGGCCCGGAAGGTCGTCGGTGTGGGCAGTGTCGGCACCCGGTGCTGGATCGTCCTGCTGCTCGGCCGGGACGGCGGGGACCCGCTCCTGCTCCAGGCCAAGGAGGCCGGCCCCTCGGTACTGGCCGAGTTCGCCGGGGCGAGCGGGTATGCGAACCAGGGCGAGCGGGTGGTCGCGGGGCAGCGCCTGATGCAGGCGGCCGGCGACATCTTCCTCGGCTGGGAGCGGGCGCAGGGCATCGACGGCCGGAGCCGGGACTTCTATGTGCGCCAGCTGCGCGACTGGAAGGGCATCGCCGAGCCCGAGTCGATGGTGCCGAAGGGGATGCGGGTGTTCGGTGAGGTGTGCGGGGCCACGCTGGCCCGCGCCCATGCCAGGTCCGGGGACCGGATCGCCATCGCCGGTTATCTGGGCGGCAAGGACGTCTTCGACCGGGCGGTCGCCACGTTCGCCGAGTCGTACGCGGACCGCAACGAGCTGGACCACCGGGCGCTGGTCGACGCGGTGGCGGCGGGGCGGCTCCCCGCGGACGGCGCGAACGGCTCCTCGGGCGCGGACGGTCTTCCGGGGCCGGGCGGCTGACCTTCCGCACCGGAGGGTGTGTTCCCGGGGGCGGCGGGCGGCCCGGTCCGCTGCCGCGTGGTATCCCGGCGTGAAGCAGGGAGGGCGCGCGCCCCTCCCGATGTCCGGCGGCCGGGGGCGTGCCGTGCCCGGCCGCCGGGGGGCGCCACCGTTTCCCGACCGTCGTCACGCCGAGGAGCCGAGACCATGCCGACCACCCCTCCGGCCACCCCCCTCGCCGTTCCGGAGGACCCGTACGCGGCGGTCCGCACGCGGAAGTACGCGGGGCTGCTGCTGATGGCGGCCGTACTCGGGGTGCCCGTCTCCGCGATCGCGTTCGGCTTCCTGGCGCTGGTCTCGGAGCTCCA
Organism: Streptomyces sindenensis; assembly: GCF_014649035.1. GTDB lineage: Bacteria > Actinomycetota > Actinomycetes > Streptomycetales > Streptomycetaceae > Streptomyces > Streptomyces sindenensis. The sequence continues at coordinate 20,706 of NZ_BMSG01000035.1, read as the reverse complement.
GTCGCTGACGTACACGGAGCTGCCGAAGGCGCTGGGCTTCCACGCGACGCCGTCGTGGTGGCCCGTTCCGCTGCTCGGCGTCGCCGGGCTCCTGGTCGGGCTCGTCGTCCGCCGGCTGCCGGGCGGAGGCGGGCACCGGCCCGCGGAGGGGCTGGTGTCCACCGGCGCCCCGCCCGCGGCGGATCTTCCGGGGGTCGTGCTCGCGGCGCTCGTCTCACTGGGCGTGGGCGCGGTGCTGGGGCCGGAGGCGCCCCTGATCGCCCTGGGCGGGGGGCTGGCCGTCTGGGCGGCGGGCCGTGTCAAGCGGGACCTGTCCCCGGACGCGCGGTCCCTGGTCGGGGCGTCGGGGAGCTTCGCCGCGGTGAGCGCCCTGCTGGGGTCCCCGCTGCTGGGTGCGTTCCTGCTGATGGAGGTGTCGGGGCTGGCCGGGCCGATGCTGGGCGTGGTCCTGGTGCCGGGGCTGCTCTCGGCGGGGATCGGGGCGCTGATCTTCACGGGGCTCGGGTCCTGGACGGGGCTGGGGACGTACTCCCTGACACTGGGCGAGGTGCCCCCGGCGGCCGGTCCTGATGCCGCCGGGTTCGGATGGGCGCTGGTCCTGGGTGTCGCGGCGGCCTTCGCCGGGGCGGGTATCCGCCGGCTGTCGCTGGCCCTCCAGGAACGCGTGGAGCGGCGGACGGTGGTGGCCACGGCGGTGATGGGCCTGGTCGTCGGCGCGCTGGCGCTGGTGTACGCCGAGGGGTCGGGCAAGGACGGCTCCCAGGTGCTGTATTCGGGCGAGCACGAGATGGGCCACCTGCTGTCCGCGAGCGCGGAGTATTCGGTCGCCGCGCTCGTCCTGCTCATCGTCTGCAAGTCGCTCGCCTACTGCGCGTCGCTGAGCTGCTTCCGGGGCGGACCGGTCTTTCCCGCGATGTTCGTGGGCGCGGTGGGCGGTATCGCGCTGTCCCATCTGCCGGGGCTGCAACTCACCGCGGGGTTCGCGATGGGCGTGGGGGCCATGTGCGTGGCGATGCTGCGGCTGCCGATGACCTCGGTGCTCCTGGCGACGCTTCTGCTGGGCAGGGAGGGGCTCACGGTGATGCCGCTGGTGATCGTGGCGGTGGTGGTGGCGTACGTGGTCACTCTCCGGCTGACGCCCGCGCCCGCGGGCCCGGGCGGGGCACGGTCCGGGGCCGTCTAGATCCCTTCCCCGATCAGGGATATGGTCCCGGATATGGGAGAAGCGATCGAGGAGCCGGACCCCGTGGGTGTCCGGCTCGCCGTGCGACTGGCGGACCTGCGCACCGAGCACGGCTGGTCCCTGGACGAGCTGGCCCGGCGCAGCGGGGTGAGCCGGTCGACGCTCTCGCGGCTGGAGCGCTGCGAGGTCAGCCCGACCGCCACGCTGCTCGGGCGGCTGTGCACGGTCTACGGCCGGACGATGTCGCGCCTCCTCATGGAGGTGGAGGCCGAACCACCGCCCCTGGTGCCCGCGGCCCGGCAGACGGTCTGGCGCGACGAGGCGGCCGGGTTCGTCCGGCGGTCGGTCTCGCCGCCGCATCCGGGACTGCGCGCCGAGGTCGTCGAGTCCGTCCTCGATCCAGGGGCGTCGATCGCCTACGAGAACGCACCCGTCCCCGGTGTCGAGCAGCACATCTGGGTAGTGGAAGGCACGGTGGAGGTGACGGTCGCCGAGGTGACGCACACCGTGCGCACCGGCGACTGCCTCCGCTTCCGGCTGCACGGCCCGTCCCGCTTCCACTGCGCGGGGCCGGAGCGGGCCCGTTACGCCCTGCTGATCGTCCTGCCCTGACTCCGGCTCCGCGCCCTTTCCGCTCCGCACCCTTCGACCGTTCCGCTGCGAAAGGACCCCCGCTCATGACCGAGATCGTCCACGTGACCGCCCCTGAGCTGGTCACGTACGCCGATGACCTGGCCGGACTGCTGGTCGAGACCGTCGAGGAGGGTTCCTCGGTGGGCTTCCTGGCCCCGTTGGACCGGGAGACGGCCGCCGTCTGGTGGCGGGAGCGGGCTGCCGCCGTGGAGGCCGGGAGCATCGGCATCTGGATCGCCCGCGAGGGCGGCCGGGTCTCCGGGACGATCGCCCTGGTCCGTGCCCCTCTGCCGAACGCCCGCCACCGCGCGGAGGTCGCCAAGCTGATGGTGCGCCCCTCCGCCCGCGGCCAGGGGCTCGGCGGGGCACTGCTGGCGGCGGTGGAGGAGTACGCGGTGACCGAGGGCATCACGCTGCTGATCCTGGACACCGAGAGCGGCAGCCTGGCCGAGCAGGTCTACTGCGGGGCGGGGTGGAAGAAGATCGGGAGCGTGCCGGGATACGCGGCCGATCCGGCGGGCAGCCTCAAGCCGACGACCTTCTACTACAAGGAGCTCGCCGCTCCGTGAGCGGCGGGCGGCACAATGAGCGGCACCACGCGAGGAACAGGGAGAGCTTTCATGACGCTGCACGACATTCCGCTGCGCACCCTCACGGGCGAGCCGACCACGCTGGGCGCGTACAGCGGCCGGACCGTCCTGGTGGTGAACGTGGCCTCCAAGTGCGGGCTCACCCCGCAGTACGAGGGCCTGGAGCGGTTGCAGCAGAACTACGGGGACCGGGGCCTGACCGTGCTCGGCGTCCCGTGCAACCAGTTCGCCGGGCAGGAGCCGGGGAGCGCGGAGGAGATCCAGACGTTCTGCTCCACGACGTACGGGGTCAGCTTCCCGCTGCTGGAGAAGACCGACGTCAACGGCGACGGGCGGCACCCGCTGTACGCGGAGCTGACGCGGCTGTCGGACGCGGACGGGGAGGCCGGGGACGTCCAGTGGAACTTCGAGAAGTTCGTGATCTCGCCGGCCGGTGAGCCGGTGGCCCGGATCCGTCCGCGCTCCGAGCCCGAGTCCACGGAGGTCGTGGCGGCGATCGAGGCGCACCTGCCGGGCTGAGTGCGCGCGGGGGCGGTCCGGAACTGACGTTCCGGACCGCCCCTTTTTCGTGGGGTCCTTCGGTCGGGCTGGATCACAGAACCCGATGACACACATCAGATGCATCATGTGCAAGTTCTATTCACCCACTGGGATCTGCGGTACATTCCCGCCGGTCACCTCCTCCAGCGCCTGATGCCTCATCCGCCCGCCCCCACCAAGGAGTCACCGTGCGCCGTGCCCCGTCCCGCGCCTTCCTGGCCCCGGCCGCCGTCCTGACGGCCCTCCTCGCCCTGCTCCCGGCCGCCTCTCCGGCCGGCGCAGCCGCCGCTCTCCCCGCTTCCGTCGAGCAGGTCCCCTACGCCATGGACGAGTCCAACCAGGCGGCCTGGTGGACTCCCGCCGCCACCTACAAGGGCCGGGGCCAGTACACCTACTTCGCGTTCAACGAACCCGGCCCCACCGCGGCCACGCACCGCCCGGCAATCGCACGCCGCGATCCCGACGGGGTGTGGAGCCGTCTGCCGCTGCTCACGAAGGACGGGCGGCAGGCGGAGTTCCCCGACGACAACGGGCACAACCAGCCCTCCGTCGCACGGGACGGCAGCGGACGGCTGCATGTGTTCACCTCGATGCACGGTGACACCTGGCGCTACTTCCGCACCGACGCGACGACCGGCCCCGTCACGGATCACTCCGCCGACATGCCCGACCAGGGCCAGGGCGTCACCTATCCGGTCCTGACCACCGCACCCAACGGCGACCTCTATCTCGCCGCCCGCATCGGCAACGGCAGCGACCGCCGCCCCGGCAAGCTCTACCGCTGGGACAACGCGGCCGCCGAGTGGGGCGTCGTCGCGACCTTCGCGTCGGCGCAGTACCGGTCCGTCTACCCGGACGACCTGGCGGTGGACGCCGCCGGAAACATCCACATCCTCTACGAATGGTCCAAGGCACCGTCGTCCGCATTCCGCCACAAGCTCTCCTACCTCCGCCTCGACCCGGACTCCGGCCGTTTCACGGACAGTTCCGGCGCTCCCCTCACCGTGCCGACCACTCCGGACACCGCCGACGTCATCCAGGACTTCACCAGCGGCGAGGAGTGGAGTTCCGACAACACCGGCTACACCGCGGCAGCCGTGCAGAGCGCCAAACTCACCCTGGACGGCTCCACGCCCAAGGTGGCCTACCGCTACCGCTCCGCCGCGAGCGGCGCGAACTTCCATGTCCTCTACGCGTATCCGAGCGCCGGCGGCTGGCGGCGCCAGAGCGTCTACACCGAGGGGCAGACCAGCGCCGCGCTCGGCATCACCTGGGACGAGACCGACGCCAAGCGCGTCTACTACGTGAAGAGCTCCGGGACCGAGCGCGTCTTCGCCGCCACCGAGAAGGACGGCTCCTGGACCTCCGTCTCCGCCGTCCCCGAAGTGAGCACCGACCGGCTGGCCGTACGCCGCGACAGCGACGGGAACGACATCCTCTACCTCCCGGACACCAAGAACCGCCGCCTGCACTACGCGCGCCGCTGACACAGCCACCGCAGCCGGCCCACCACCTCACCACCTCACCACCCGCGAGGAGAGAACGTGTCCCCCCGTCCACCCCTGCCGCAGGACAGCACCCCCGGCCCCCTCCGCCACGGCTTCCCCTTCGACCCCACCCACGGCTACGACCTGCCGCGCCTGCTCTCCATCGGGGCCCCGCCGGAGCCCGACGACTTCGCCGGCTTCTGGCGGGACCGCTACGCCCGGGCGCTCTCCGTCGACCCGGCGCCCCGGATCGAGGGGCCCTGGACCACCCTGGCCGACGTGCGGGTGGCCGACGTCTCCTACACGTCCGCCGACGGGGTCCGGATCGGCGGCTGGCTGACCGTCCCCGCCGACGGCCCCGTCACGCGCGGCTGTGTGGCGGCCCACGGATACGGGGGCCGGGCCGCGCCGGACCCCTGGCAGTGCCCGCCGGGGACCGCGACCATCTGGCCCTGCCTGCGCGGGCTCGGAACGCGGAGCCTGCTGCCCGGAGTCCCGGCCGAGTCGGCCGGGCACGTCCTGCACGGCATCGAGTCGCGGGACTCCGCGCTCCTCGGCGGGTGCGTGGCGGACGTCTGGTGTGCGGCCACGGCACTGGGACGGCTGGTGCCGGAGACCGCGGGCAACCTGACCTTTCTCGGCACGAGTTTCGGCGGCGGCATCGGGGCGCTGGCGCTTCCCTGGGACGACCGTTTCCGGGCCGCCGGACTCACCGTGCCGACCTTCGGCAACCATCCGCTCCGCGTGACCCTGCCGTGCACGGGCAGCGGGGAATCAGTACGCCGGCGGCACGCGGACGACCCGTCGGTGCTGGACGTGCTGGCGTACTTCGACGCGGCGACGGCGGCACGCCACATCCGCGTCCCCGTCCATGTGGGCGCCGCCCTCTTCGATCCCTCGGTCCCCCCGCCCGGGCAGTTCGCCGTGTACGGAGCACTGGCGGGACCTCGCGAGCTGTTCGTGCTCCGGGCGGGCCATTTCGACCACCCGGGGGAACCGGACGAGACGGCGGCCCTGGAGGAGTCGCAGCGCCGCTTTCTGACGGAAGCGGCCCCGGGGCACCAGGCTCGGGCTGATTCGGAGTACGGGTGACCGGTGCACACGCTAAGCTGATGCAGATAGTGCAATAGAATTGCAGGAAGAGGGGGACCATGGCTGGCCGGGCTACCGACGCGGGAACGAACCAGAGCGTCGAACGAGCGGTCTCCGTACTGCGCGCACTCGACTCCGGCCGGCCCGAGCTACGCGTCTCCGACGTCGCCGAGCTCACCGGCCTGGGCTCCTCGACCACCTCACGTCTGCTGTCCACCCTGGAACGCCTCGACATGGTCGAACGCGATCCGGTCAGCAACCTCTACCGCCTCAGCCTCGGCATCCTCCCGCTGGCCGCCACCGCCACCAACCGCCACCCCGTGCACCGGGCCGCGCGGATGGTGCTCCAGGACCTCGCCACCCGCACCGGGCTGGGGGCCAACGTGGCCGTACGCCGGGACGGCGAGCTGATGTTCCTGTGCAACTTCGAGGGCACGCGCGCCCCCAAGTCGTACACCCAGGGCGGCCACACCGCCCCGCTGCACGCCACGAGCATCGGCAAGTGTCTGCTGACCGCTCTCACCCCCGAGCAACGCCGCAAGCTCCTGGGGGACCCTCTCGCGGCGCACACCGAGTACACGACCACCAGCCACGACCTCCTCGACGAGGAGATCGACACCGTGCGGCGCACCGGGTACGCCGTCGAGGCGGAGGAGCGGGCGCTCGGCCGCGCGTCGCTGGCCGCACCCGTCCGCGACGCCTCGGGGGACATCGTCGCGGCCATCTCGCTCTGGGGCCCGACCTCGCTGCTCGGCGAGCGCTCCGACGCCGAGGAGGAACGCCTGGCCCTCGTGCGCGAGGTCATCGAGGCCGCCGACGCCATCAGTCAGGCGCTCGGCGCGCTCTGAGCGGCCGCGGCGAAGGGCCGGTGGGGACCGCTCGGTTCCCACCGGCCCTTCGTCGTCGGGCGGACCGTGCGGTCAGTCCGTCCGGCCGCCGTACGCCTTGAAGGCGACCACGTGCGCGTGCCGTGCCCCGTGCGTCGCGTCGACCACGAGCCGCAGCGCGGAGGTGCGTACGGGGCCGCCGTCCGCGGTCCGCACCGGGTGCACCCGGTGGCGGCGCCGGTTCTCCGTCACCCTCAGCAGCGTGTGCCAGTCACCGGCGGCGTCGCACGCCTGAAGGCGGTAGTCCCGCACCAGCTCCGGCATGACCTCGTACGGGGTGCGGTGACGGTGCAGGTTGTTGAGGTACTCGTCCACGTCGTCGTCGAACACCAGGCGGACCTCGGTGACGTCCTGCTCGTCGTCCCAGTCGAGCCGGAGCCACTCCGCTTCGCCGGCCGGCCCGGAGGACCACATGTGCGGCCCGCCGTAGGGGCGTTGGTACCCGCCCACGGCCCGGGCGGGGCCGAATGCCGCGGTGTCGGGTGCGGCCCGGAAGGCGAAGGTCTGCCGCCGCAGGCCGCGGGCCTGCCATTCCAGGACCGGCTGACCGTCCTCCTCCGGGATGTCGTGGTCGACCGCCGCGTCCCCCTCGGCCTTCCGGCGCAGCGCCAGGACGCCGTCGGTGCGCTCGGGCAGCAGGGTCAGGGCCGTGCCGGCGCAGGCCCGGACGAGGAGGATCACGTTGCCGGAGGTCTCGGGACGGTGGCCGAGACGGGCCGTGACCCAGTGGGGGCCGCCGGGCGGGACCGTGACCGCGGTGGTGAGGAGGTGGTCGGCCGGTACGGCGTTCTCGGCGCGGCCGGTCCCCCACAGCTCGACGGTGAGTTCCCGGGACGCGCCGTCCGGGGCGCCGTGGACGAGGAGGTCGACCGTGTCCAGGGCGGGGTCGACGGGCAGCAGGAGGGCGAGGTCACGGGTGAGGGGGTACGGGGTTCCGGGTGCGGCCGCCGTCGGCTCGGCGGCCAGCCGGGTCAGGCTGGAGGAGGCGCTGACCCGGGCCGTGCGCGCCAGGTTGGCGGGGTCCTCGTCGGCGAGGCCGATCACGGAGGCGTCCTGGCGCAGCAGCGTCCGGTGCACCAGGTCCGGCCGTTCGGTGGCCAGTTGCCTCGGGGTGAGGCCCTCGGCGACGCACAGGGCCGCGGCGGTGCCCGCGGCCTCACCGAGCGTCGCGCAGGTGGCCATGACCCGGGTGGCCCCGAAGGCGATGTGGGTGGCGGAGATGTTGCGCCCGGCGAAGTGCAGGTTCGTCACGTTCGCCGAGTACAGGGAGCGCAGCGGGATGTGGAAGATGCCGTCCGCGTACCGCTGGCGTGCGCCGGGCTCGTCGGCGTACATGCCCTGGACGGGGTGGAGGTCGACGGACCAGCCGCCGAAGGCCACCCGGTCCTCGAACCGGCGCTGCTGGAGGATGTCCTGCTGGGTGAGGACGTGGTCACCGAGGAAGCGCCGGTACTCCCGCTTGCCGGGGAGGCTGCCGACCCACTCCAGGGTGAGGTTGGCCGCGTCCGGGAACCGGCCGGAGTTCTTGATGTGGTCCCAGATTCCCATGATCACGGACTGGAGTTCGTCGCGGATGCGCTCGTTGTCGTGGACGGTGTCGAGCTCGCCGCCCCACTCGATCCACCAGTAGTCGCAGCCGTTGTCCCCGGTGCGCAGGACGCGGTTGCGCAGGATGGGCGTGCTGGAGAGGTCCTTGGCGTGGGCGGGCGGCACGAACTTCACCGGCCGGCCCAGGTCCTTGGTGTGGAAGAGGATCGTGGAGCCGAGGAGCGCCTCGTCCGCCTCCGGCGGCGCCCAGGGCTCGTCGAACTCCGGCCGCCCCTCCCGGCCCGTCCGGTAGCGGGCGCCGACGAGATGGCCGAGCAGACCGTCTCCGGTGCAGTCGAGGAACTGGCGCGCGTGGAAGGTGATGCGGCGCTCCGAGCCCATCATCCAGCCGGTGCAGGAGTGCACCTCGCGGCGGCCGGCGGGGCCGCTCGCCTCGGCCTCGCGCACGTCGGTGTTGAGGAAGAGGTCGATGTTCGGTTCGGCACGGACGGCGTCGAGGACGACCTGGTCCCAGTAGTACGGGTTGCCCTCGGGGTTGCGGTACTGGTTCTCGGTGTACAGCTCGCCCATGATCCCCGTCTCGCGGGCCCAGCGGTGCACGCCGTGTGCGGTGGCGCCGCAGACCCAGACGCGTATCTCGCTGCTGGCGTTGCCGCCGAGGACGGGCCGGTTGTTGACCAGGGCGACGCGCCGGCCGAGCCGGGCCGCGGCGATGGCCGCGCAGGTTCCGGCCAGTCCACCGCCGATCACGGCGATGTCGTAGTGGCCCTCTTCTTCCCGCACGATGCGGCCTCCTTGGTGTGAAGCTCGGGTACTCCCCCGCCGCGGCGGAGACTTCGAACGTACATCACATCCATATTGTGCAACCACTGTTCAGTGAGTGGGATTGGCTGTAAGTTCCGGTTGCGGCAGCCGACCGGGCCGCCGCGCACGGACGGGCGCCCTGACCACAGATCAGACCGGTCCGCCGAGGTCACACGGAACCGGTGACCAATCGCCCCAAAGGGTTGACTCCGTCGCACTATATGGAGAACGATCCCGCATGTTGCAACTTGAGTTCAGTGAAGCTGGGACGGCGTTCACGCACAGGGCCCCGGCGCTCCCGCCACCGTTCGAGAGGACAGACCCATGAGTACGGCCGCACCTCCCCAGAAGGCTCCTCCGCCCCGCGGGCGTACAGGAGCGCGACTGTCCGACGGTGCGTTCGCCCTGCTGCTCACCGCTCCGGGAATCGCCCTCTTCGCGGCGATCATCTTCTATCCGCTGCTGTCCGCCCTGATCACCGGCTTCTTCCGGCAGGACCTGCGCCTCCCGGGCCGGGAGTTCGTCGGCCTGGACAACTTCGCGTACTGGCTGAACGGCGACCTGTTCACCATTCTCGAGCAGACGCTGCTCTTCACCGTCGGCGCGACGCTCGCCCCGTTCGCCATCGGCTTCGCACTCGCGCTCGCACTCAACACCGGCATCAAGGGCAGCGGATTCCTGCGCGGGGTGTTCCTGTTCCCCTGGGTGATCCCGGGCGTGGTCGTCTCCTTCCTCTGGATGTGGATCTTCAACGCGAACTACGGCGTGCTCAACGGCGTCCTCGTCCAGGCCGGGATCATCGAGGAGTCGGTGGCCTGGCTCGGCCGGCCCGGCACCGCGATGCTCGCGGTCATCGTCACCAAGACCTGGGCCAGCTTCCCCTGGATGATGGTGATGCTCCTGGCCGGTCTGCAGACCGTGCCCAGGGAACTGCACGAAGCGGCCTCCATGGACGGGGCGGGCGCCGTCCGGCGCTTCTTCGCCGTCACCTGGCCGCAGGTCCGGGGGGTCGCCTCGATCGTGCTCCTGCTGGAGTTCATCTGGAACTTCCAGCACTTCGACACCATCTACGTGCTCACCGGCGGCGGCCCCGCCGGCACCACGGAGACGTTCGCGACCGCCGTCTACCAGACCGCGTTCAGCGGTTTCGACATCGGCCGGGCCACCGCGCTCGGCGGGCTGTGGATGGTGCTCCTGCTCCTTCTCGTCGTCGTCTACCTCAGGATCACCGAGCGGAAGGGCGACGCCTGATGAGCACCACGTCCACCACCCCCGCCCCCCTGCCCGTCACCGACCGGCCGCGGCCGGTCGCGAAGCGGCCCGGCCCCGCCCCCCGGCGCCGGGTCCGCAAGGACCTGCTGCGGTCGCGGGTCGCCGCGTGGAGCGCGGTCGTCGCCATCGGCGCCTTCGGTCTGCTGCCGGTCTACTGGCTGCTCGCCACCGCGCTGAGCACACCCGACGCGACCTTCCAGTTCCCGCCAAAGCTGATCCCGACCGACCTCACCCTCGGCAACTTCACGGCCCTGGCCGAGAACGACCAGCTGATCTCCTACCTGGTCAACTCGCTGATCGTGGCCTCGATCACCGCCGTGCTGAGCGTGGTCGTGGCCACGTACATGGGCTACTCGTTCTCCAAGTTCCGCTACCGGGGGCGGAAGTCGCTGATGCACATGGTGCTGGCCTCCCAGATGTTCCCCCAGGCCCTTCTGCTGGTGACGCTGTACGCCGTCTTCTCCAGCTTCGGCATGCTCAACACGTACACGGCGCTGGTGCTCTCCTTCACCACGTTCACGATGCCGTTGTGCGTCTGGATGCTGAAGGGGATCTTCGACACCGTGCCGGACGCCCTGCTGGAGGCCGCGAGCATCGACGGCGCGTCCCGGTGGCGGACGCTGCACTCGATCGTGGCGCCGCTGGCCGCTCCGGGCATGATCGCCGCCGGGCTCTTCGCCTTCGTACGCGGCTGGAACGACTTCATCTTCGCGCTGACCCTGGCCGACAAGGAGAAGCAGACGCTGCCTCCCGGGCTCGTCTCCACCTACATCGGCGAGTTCCAGACGGCCTGGCCCCAGCTGATGGCGGCCTCGCTCGTGGTGTCGGTCCCGGTGATCGTCGCCTTCATGTCCCTTCAGCGCTACCTCGTCGGCGGCATGACCGCCGGTTCGGTCAAGAGCTGAACCGGCGGGGCCGGCCCGCCCCGCCCCCATCCGCTTCCCCTCCCGTCCACTGCCCCATGGAGAGACCATGACCACCTCTGGCATCAGCCGGCGCGGCGCGCTGCGCATGTTCGGCATCGGCGCGCTCGGCGTAGCGAGCGCGGGTGTGCTCGGCGCGTGTGCGCCGTCCGGCGCCGGCACCGACGCAGGCGGCGGCGACCCGAAGTCGAAGAACTTCGACTTCACCTCCTGGTCGCTCAACGAAGAGGCCGCCAAGCCCTCGATCGAGAAGATCATCAAGGCGTGGGAGAAGGCCGAGAAGTCGTCCATCCGCGCGGTCTCCTATCCGTACAACGAATACCTCAGCCAGCTCACCCTCAAGCTGGGGGGCGGGGAGACCACGGGCGCGGTGCACCTCGACATCGCCTGGCTCGCGGCGATCGCGCAGATGGGCAGACTGGCCGACGTCGGACCTGCGGCCGCCGGGGGCGGCTACACGGACGTGGCGCTCAAGAGCGGTGTCTACGACGGCACGCAGTACGGGCTGCCGTGGAACATCGGGTCGATCGGAGTGATCGCCAACTCCAAGCTGCTGAAGAAGGCCGGGATCGAGAAGCACCCAGCCACCATCGAGGAGTTCGAGGACGCGCTGCGGGAGCTGAAGGGGCTCGGCGAGGGCGTCGTGCCGTACGCCGCCGCCACCAAGGTCGCGCAGCTCAAGGACATCTTCCCGTGGATGCAGACCTTCGGCTGCACGCTGTACGAGGGCGGGAAGGTGACCATAGGCGACGACGCCTCGGTCGATGCGGTCGCCTGGTACAAGAAGCTGCACGACGCGAAGCTGATCGCCGCCGACGTGGACCGCTTCGACGCACGCGCCCTGTTCGGGCAGGGCAAGGCCGCCTTCTACGACGACGCGATCATCGGCAAGGGCGTGACGTCGGCCCAGTCGAAGGACAAGACGCTGGCCGCCGCCATGCAGCCGGTGGAACGGCCGGTGCTGAAGGCCGGGGACACCCCGCAGGCACTGCTGTGGGGCGGGGTGATCGCGATCGTGAAGGGCAAGGGCCAGGACGCGGCGACCGAGTTCGCGCTGCACACCACGACCGACCGGGCCACCACCTCCGAGTACTTCGCGGCACGCGCGCTGCCTCCGTCCACCACCGCGGGGCTGGCCGCGCCGGAGGTCGCCAAGGACGCCTTCACGACGGAGTGGACCGAGAAGATCACCAGGACCGCGACCGGCAGTCCCTTCTGGCAGTTCGCCCAGAGCACGCAGATCGACGAGGCCGTGGCCAAGCACGTGCAGGCCGTCCTCGTCGGCAGGGAGAAGCCGAAGGACGCGATGAAGGAGGCGCGCGAGGAGGTCACCGCGCTCATCAAGCGCTGAGCCCGGCCGCCGCTCCTCCACGAGGAGCGGCGGCCCTTGCCCCGTCCGGACGGGGCCGGCGTCCTCAGCGGATCGGCATGCCCGAGAGCGTGCGGGCGATGACCAGGCGCTGGATCTCGCTGGTGCCCTCGAAGATGGTGTAGATGGCCGCGTCGCGGTGCATGCGCTCGACGGGGTACTCACGGGTGAAGCCGTTGCCGCCGAGGATCTGGATCGCCTGCGCGGTGACGTCCCGGGCGGTCTCGCTCGCGTACAGCTTCGACATGGAGCCCTCGGCCGAGGTGAACGGCTTGCCGGTGGTGGCCATCCAGGAGGCGCGCCAGACCAGCAGCCGGGCCGCGTCGATGCGGGTGCGCATGTCGGCGAGCTGGAAGGCGATGCCCTGGTTGTCGATGATCGGGCGGCCGAACTGGCTGCGGGTCTTCGCGTAGTCGAGGGCGACCTCGTAGGCGGCTCGGGCGGTGCCGACGGCCATGGCGCCGACGGCCGGGCGGGAGGCCTCGAAGGTGGCCATCGCCACGTTCTTGACCCGCTCGCCCCCCGCCTTGGCGCGCTCCCGGGCGCGGGCGAGGCGCTCATCGAGCTTCTCCTTGCCGCCGAGCAGGCAGTGGCCGGGGACGCGGACGTCCTCCAGGACCACCTCGGCGGTGTGCGAGGCCCGGATGCCGTGCTTCTTGAACTTCTGGCCCTGGGAGAGGCCGGGGGTGTCCGGGGGCACGATGAAGGAGGCGTGGCCCTTGGAGCCGATGTCGGGGTCGACGACGGCGACGACGACGTGGACGTTGGCTATGCCGCCGTTGGTCGCCCAGGTCTTGGTGCCGTTGAGGACCCACTCGTCCTTGGCCTCGTCGTAGACGGCCCGGGTGCGCATCGAGGCGACGTCGGACCCGGCGTCGGGCTCGGAGGAGCAGAAGGCGGCGACCTTCACGTCGTCGGCGTCGCCGTACATCTGCGGGATCCAGGTGCCGATCTGCTCCTCGGTGCCGTTGGCGAGGACGCCGACGGCCGCCAGGCCCGTACCGACGATCGACAGGGCGATGCCAGCGTCGCCCCAGAAGAGCTCCTCCATAGCCATGGGGATGCCCAGACCCGTAGGGTCGAAGAACTGCTGGGCGTAGAAGTCCAGGGAGTAGATGCCGACCTTGGCCGCTTCCTGGATGACGGGCCAGGGCGTTTCCTCACGCTCGTCCCACTCGGCGGCGGCGGGGCGGATGACATCCGCCGCGAAGCCGTGGAGCCACTCCTTGACCTGCTTCTGGTCGTCGTTGAGCTCAAGCGTGAACTCGGCCATGTTTCCCCTCCAGGCACTGCGGCGAAAACCATGTGTTACTCGCGGTAACAACAGTCTGTTACCGGCAAGTAGGTACTGTCAACCGTCATGGAGCCGATCCGGCCCCCGCCGCGTGGAGTGTTACGTTGCGCGGGCGTGCAGGAGCGGTGCGACGGCACCGCGTGGCCAGGGGTGGGAGAGACGACATGGAGACCGCACGAAGCTCCGAGCGACAGCGGACCGCGGCCGAGCGCCGCCGCCGCGAGTTGCTGGAAGCGGCGGACCGGGTGGTGCTCAGGGACGGACCGCAGGCCTCGATGAACGCCATCGCCGCCGAGGCCGGCATCACCAAGCCGATCCTCTACCGCCACTTCGGGGACAAGGGCGGCCTCTACCGCGCGCTGGCCAAGCGCCACACCGACGCCCTGCTCAGCGCGTTGCGCGCCGCCCTGGACGCGCCCGCCGAGCGGCGGGCCCGGGTGGAGTCCACGCTCGACACCTATCTCGCCGCCATCGAGGCCCGCCCGCAGGTCTACCGCTTCCTGATGCACCCCGCCGACGGAGCCGCCGACACCGCCGACGCCTCCCCCACCGCCGAGCAGGGCTTCGACGTCGGCCGGCACTCCGCACCGCTGCTGCGCCGCCTCGGCGAGGAACTGGGCCAGGTGATCGTCGAGCGGGTGGACCTGGGGCCGGACAGCGAGCAGATGGCCCGCATCTGGGGCCACGGGATCGTCGGCATGATGCACGCGGCGGGCGACTGGTGGCTCGCCGACCGGCCCTGCTCCCGCGAGCGTCTGGTGAGCAGCCTCGCCGATCTGCTGTGGGGACGGCTGGCGGAGGCGGGCGACCGCGACGTCAAGGGCGGCCCGGGGTTCTGAACGCCCCGCCGGGCCCTGGCCGGATCAGCCCTGCCGCGCCCAGGGAGCCCGGCGCGCCGCGCGCAGCAGCCGGGAGCGCCGCAGCCCGGTGAGCCGGTCGGGGTAGACGGTGCCCTCCAGGTGGTCGCACTCGTGCTGGAGGCACCGGGCGAACCATCCCGTCCCGGCGATCCGGACCGGTTCGCCGGTCATCGTCAGGCCCTCGACGACCGCGTGGTCGAAGCGTTCCGTGCCCGCTTCCAGACCTGGAAGTGACAGACAGCCCTCCGGTCCGCGTACGGTGAGTCCGTCCGCCTCGACCAGTTCGGGATTGACCACGTGTCCCAGATGGCGGACATCGTCGTCGTCCGGGCAGTCGTAGACGAACACCTTGAGCGGGACGCCGATCTGGTTGGCGGCGAGCCCGACACCCTGTGCGGCGTACATCGTGGCGAACATGTCCTCGATCAGCTTCGCGAGCGACGGGCCGAAATCGGTGACGTCCTCGCAGGGCCGGTGGAGCAACGGGTCGCCGAGCAGACTCATCTCACGGACGAGTCCGGAACTGCCGGGGATCGGGCGGTTTCGCATGGCGGCAAGCGTACGTTCCGCCGGGCCGGGCGATTCCCGTGGTGCCGCGGTGCGGCCGGTGCGGCGGACATCGATAGGCTGGGCGCGGACCGATGCAAGGAGGATCTAGGACGATGGCAGGCAACACGGAGCCGTTGTCGCCGCGGGCCAAACTGGCCGTGACGGCGGGCAAGGCCGCGGCGGCGGTGTCACGCGCCGCGGGGCGGGGCAGCGGATCGGTGATCGGCGGCCGGGTGGCGCTCAAACTCGACCCCGACCTGCTGGGGCGGCTGGCGCAGCACCTGGACGTGATCCTCGTGTCGGCGACGAACGGCAAGACGACCACCACGCGGCTGATCGCCGAGGCGCTGCGGGCCGCCGGGCCCGTCGTGTCGAACGCGCTCGGCGCCAACATGCCCGCGGGCATCACCTCGGCGCTGGCCGGCGGCTCGGACGCGAAGTTCGGCGTGATCGAGGTCGACGAGAAGTATCTGGCCGGGGTGGCCCGGGACACCACACCCAAGGCCATCGCGCTGCTCAACCTCTCCCGCGACCAGCTGGACCGCGCGGCGGAGACCCGGATGATGGCCGAGCACTGGCGCGAGGGCCTGTCCGGCTCGAAGGCCGTGATCATCGCCAACGCGGACGACCCGCTGGTCGTCTGGGCGGCCTCCTCCTCGTCCAACGTGGTGTGGGTGGCGGCCGGTCAGGCGTGGAAGGACGACGCCTGGTCCTGCCCGTCCTGCGGCGGTGTGATGCAGCGTCCGGGCGACGACTGGTTCTGCGGGCAGTGCGGCTTCCGCCGCCCCGCCCCGAGCTGGGCGCTGAACGGCGACTACGTCCTGGACCCGCACGGTTCGGCGTGGCCGATCCACCTCCAGCTGCCCGGCCGCGCCAACAAGGCGAACGCCGCCAGCTCGGCCGCCGTGGCCGCCGTCTTCGGTGTGCCGCCGCAGGTCGCGCTGGAGCGGATGTACCAGGTGCAGGCGGTCGCCGGACGGTACGACGTCGTCACCTTCAACAACCGTGAGCTGCGGCTCCTGCTGGCGAAGAACCCGGCCGGCTGGCTGGAGACGTTCTCGCTGATCGACCCGCCGCCGACGCCGGTGATCCTCTCGGTGAACGCCCGCGGCGCGGACGGCACGGACACCTCCTGGCTGTGGGACGTGGACTACACCCAGCTGGCCGGGCACCCGATCTTCGTGCTCGGCGACCGGAAGCTGGACCTCGCGGTCCGTCTCGAAGTGGCCGGTCTCGACTTCCGGGTCTGCGAGAACCTCGACGAGGCCGTGCAGTACGCCCCGCCCGGCCGCATCGAGGTCATCGCCAACTACACCGCCTTCCAGGATCTGCGCCGCCGTGTCGGCAACTGACCCCGGCCCCGGCCATCTCCGGAGAGGACGAAGTATGAACAACGGTCTGCGTCTGGTCTGGGTCTACCCCGACCTGCTCAGCACCTACGGGGACCAGGGCAACGCCCTGGTCGTGGAACGGCGGGCCCGGCAGCGCGGTCTGGACGTGCAGCGCGTCGACGTGCGCAGCGACCAGCCGGTGCCGACGTCCGGCGACATCTATCTGATCGGCGGCGGCGAGGACCGGCCGCAGCGGCTCGCGGCGGAGCGGCTGCGCCGCGACGGCGGGCTGGCCCGGGCCGCGTCCAACGGCGCGATCATCTTCTCGGTCTGCGCGGGCTACCAGATCCTCGGCCACGAGTTCGTCAACGACCTCGGTGAGCGCGAGCAGGGCCTCGGTCTGCTCGACGTGGTCTCCACCCGCGGCGAGGGTGCGCGGTGCGTCGGCGACGTCCTCGCGGACATCGACCCGCAGCTGGGGCTGCCGCCCCTGACCGGGTTCGAGAACCACCAGGGCGTCACTCATCTCGGCCCGACGGCACGGCCGTTCGCCCGGGTGCAGCTCGGCCGGGGCAACGGCACCGGGGACGGCACGGAGGGCGCGTACAACGACACGGTCTTCGGGACGTACATGCACGGTCCGGTGATGGCCCGCAACCCGCAGATCGCCGATCTGCTGCTGAAGCTGGCCCTCGACGTGAACGCGCTGCCGCCGACCGACGACCGCTGGTACGAGGCGCTGCGCGCCGAGCGGATGGCCTCGGCGACCCAGCCCGCCTGAGGCACATTCCGCTCGCATGAGCAAAGCCCTCCTGAGGGGGCTGACGCTCGGTTGAGCAGCGGCCCGCCTGAGGGGTTTTCCGCTCGGTTGAGCGAAGTCCACCAGGCGGACGGCCGGTTCGGTCCCGCCACCCTGCGCCGGTAGGGTGGCGGGGATCCAACCGGACGGCGTGGTCCGGTCATCGATTTACACGTTGCAAAGGTTTCCGGGCCATGCGCATTGGCGTACTCACCTCCGGCGGCGACTGCCCCGGCCTCAACGCCGTCATCCGTTCCGTCGTGCACCGCGCGGTGGTGGACCACGGCGACGAGGTCATCGGCTTCCACGACGGCTGGAAGGGCCTGCTGGAGGCGGACTACCGCAAGCTCGACCTCGACGCGGTGGGCGGCATCCTGGCCCGCGGCGGCACGATCCTCGGCTCCTCCCGGGTCCAGCCCGCGCATCTGCGCGACGGGGTGGAGCGCGCCCGCGGTCATGTCGCGGACCTCGGCCTGGACGCCATCATCCCGATCGGCGGCGAGGGCACGCTGAAGGCCGCCAGCCTCCTCTCCGAGGCCGGGCTGCCCATCGTCGGGGTCCCCAAGACCATCGACAACGACATCGCCTCCACCGACGTCACCTTCGGCTTCGACACCGCCGTCGGTGTCGCGACCGAGGCGCTGGACCGGCTGAAGACCACCGCCGAGTCGCACCAGCGGGTGCTGATCGTGGAGGTCATGGGCCGTCACACCGGCTGGATCGCCCTGCACTCCGGCATGGCCGCCGGCGCCCACGCGATCGTGGTGCCCGAGCGCCCCTTCGACATCGACGAGCTGACCGAGCTGGTCGGCAAGCGGTTCTCGGCGGGCAAGAAGTTCGCCATCGTCGTGGTCGCCGAGGGCGCCAAGCCGCGCGAGGGCTCCATGCAGTTCGAGCAGGGCGTCAAGGACATCTACGGCCACGAGCGGTTCGCCGGGGTGGCCACGCAGCTCTCCGGCGAGCTGGAGCAGCGGCTCGGCAAGGAGGCCCGCCCGGTCATCCTCGGCCACGTCCAGCGCGGCGGCACGCCGACCGCGTACGACCGCGTCCTCGCGACCCGGTTCGGCTGGCACGCGGTGGAGGCGGCGCACCGGGGCGAGTTCGGGATGCTGACCGCGCTGCGCGCCACGGACATCGTGATGGCCCCGCTGGCGGAGGCGGTCGAGACGCTGAAGACGGTCCCGGCCGAGCGGTACGCCGAGGCGGAGTGCGTGCTCTAGAACACCTCGCCAGGACACGTCCTGCCAGAACTGCCCCCGGCCGCGAGCGCGGCCGGGGGCAGTTCTACTCTGGACCGGACAACCGGCACGAAACGGGGACGTGTCCCCATCGGGAGTGAACAGATGGATCACAGCGGGCACGGCATGAACATGGATCTGCCGCCGTTCACGCTGGGACGGGGGCTGGAGCTCTCCGTCGAACCGTTCTTCCTGACCGGCTGCGTCCTGGCGCTCGCCCTGTACGGGTACGGCGTGGTGCGGCTGCGTCGGCGCGGGGACGGCTGGCCGGTGAGCCGGATCGTGTTCTTCACGGTGGGCGTGCTGAGCATCGCGCTGGTGATGTGCACCAAGCTCAACGACTACGGCATGGTCATGTTCAGCGTGCACATGGTGCAGCACATGGTGATCAGCATGCTGTCGCCGATCCTGCTGCTGCTCGGCGCCCCGGTGACGCTGGCGCTGCGCGCGCTGCCGCCGGCCGGCCGGGGGCGGACCGGGCCGCGCGAACTGCTGCTGAAGCTGCTGCACAGCCGGTACATGAAGATCATCACGCATCCGGTGTTCACGATCCCGCTGTTCATCGCGAGCCTCTACGCGCTCTACTTCACGCCGATCTTCGACTTCCTGATGGGCTCCAAGCCGGGCCACATCGGCATGATGGTGCACTTCCTCGCGGTCGGCCTGGTCTTCTTCTGGCCGATCATGGGCGTGGACCCGGGTCCGCACCGCCCCGGCTATGTGATGCGGATGCTGGAGCTGTTCGCCGGGATGCCGTTCCACGCGTTCTTCGGGATCGCGCTGATGATGGCGTCGACGCCGATGGTGAAGACGTACGAGAATCCGCCCGCCTCGCTGGGCATCGACGCCCTGAGCGACCAGAACTGGGCGGGCGGCATCGCCTGGGCGTTCAGCGAGATCCCCTCGGTGCTGGTGCTGATCGCGCTGGTCTACCAGTGGTACAACTCCGAGCAGCGTGCCGCCCGGCGCTCGGACCGGGCCGCCGACCGGGACGGCGACAAGGAGCTGGCGGCGTACAACGCCTATCTCGCGTCCTTGCAGGCGCGCGGACAGTAGCGCGGAGGGCGCATCCGGGGTGACCATGGGGGTAACGGCCGCGCGGCCGACGAGGAGCGTGCGCGCATGTCCGGATCGACGAAGACCATGGGATACCTGACCGTCGGGGCGCTGGTCGCGGTGACCGCGTACACGGTGGCGCTGGGAAGCAGCGGCTGGCTCTGGTTCGGCTGGGTGGTGCTGGGACTGTGCACCATCGGCATGCTGGCCACACAGGACACCTGAGGCATCACGGGGAGTGAACACCCCTCGACGTCACGGCGGATGACCACGCCTGACGGACCCGGAGGCGGGTACGAGCCGGAAGACCGGTTCGCTACGGTCGCACGGTGGTGCCGGGGCCCTACGGCTGGGGCCCCGGCACCACCATGACCTGGTAGATACGAGTCCTGAGTCGGCCCGGCAGAGCGAGGTGCACCCGCACGGTGTTTTATTACGTCCTGAAGTATGTCGTTCTGGGCCCTGTGCTGCGGCTGCTGTTCCGGCCCCGGATCGAGGGTCTGGAAAGCATCCCGGAGGAGGGCGCGGCGATCGTCGCGGGCAACCATCTCTCCTTCTCCGACCATTTCCTGATGCCGGCCATCATCAAGCGCCGCATCACCTTTCTGGCGAAGGCCGAATACTTCACGGGCCCGGGGATCAAGGGCCGGCTGACGGCCGCCTTCTTCCGCAGCGCGGGACAGATCCCGGTGGACCGGTCCGGCAAGGACGCCGGGCAGGCGGCGATCCGTGAAGGGCTCGGCGTGCTGGACAAGGGCGAGCTGCTGGGGATCTATCCCGAGGGCACCCGCTCGCACGACGGCCGGCTCTACAAGGGCAAGGTCGGGGTCGCGGTGATGGCGATCACCGCGCAGGTGCCGGTGATCCCCTGCGCGATGGTCGGCACCTTCGAGATCCAGCCGCCCGGCCAGGTCCTGCCGAAGATCAAGCGGGTCGAGATCCGCTTCGGCGAGCAGCTGGACTTCTCCCGCTACGCGGGCATGGAGAACCAGAAGGCGGCGATCCGGGCGGTGACGGACGAGATCATGTACGCGATCCTCGAACTCTCCGGCCAGGAGTACGTGGACGAGTACGCGGCCAAGGTGAAGGCGGCCGAGCAGGCCGCCGCGCCGCCGAGGAAGTTCCCGAAGCTACGCCGCTGAGGGCGAATTCGCCACCGGCAAAGCGGCCTCGTCCCGGCGGGCGCGCTCCCCTAGAGATCGTCTTCAAAGGTCAGATCCAGAGCAGGATTGAGGCGATGGTGACGGCCGC
>NZ_BMSG01000034.1 GCF_014649035.1 Streptomyces sindenensis | reverse complement strand
AATAAGACCCGTTGTTCACAGCGTCCTCGCTGTGTATTGCCTACCACCGCGCATGGCGGCCATAGGACTTTCAAAGGAACCACCAACCTGCCGAAGCAGGCCGGGGTATCAACATATCTGGCGTTGACTTTTGGCACGCTGTTGAGTTCTCAAGGAACGGACGCTTCCTTCGGTCCCGTATCACCGGGGCCCTCCGGGCGCTTCCCTTCGTTTACTTCTTTTGTTTCGCTGTCTTGCTGTCTTACGTTTCCGACTCTATCAGACTCTTTCGTGTCCGATTCCCGGTCGAAGCGGGCCGTGCAGTTTCGCTTTCCAGGTTCTTTCGCTTTCGCGTTTTCCCTTTCCGGCGAGTCCGACTCTATCAGATCCTTTCGGGCCTGATACCCAGTCAGCGGGGCTTGTCCTCGCGGCTGTTGGGCCGTTCCGACACTCAAACTCTAGCGGATTCTCCCGGCGGCTCATAATCGGGCCCTCGTCGTGAATTCCGGCATGCCGAAATCATCCCGAGTGGGAGATCGTGCTGAAGTTTGGTTGCCGCGTGTGCGGCGGGATCGGCTGCCCCGGAACCATCCGGCTCCGTGACAACTCGGAGAACTTTACGGATCCACCAGGGGTGTGTCAACCCTCCCCCGATGAGCTGCGCAGGGCCCCCGCCCGGCCCTCAGTCCAGGTCAGTGAGCCGGCCGCCCGCGTCCGGCTGGGCGTGCTCGACCCGGCGCAGTAGGCGGACCAGCAGCTCGCCGAGGACGCCTCGCTCGTCGCCGGACAGGTCCTGGAGGAGGTCCTCCTCGAAGTCGCTCGCCATGCGCATCGCCTCGAGCCACTTCGTACGGCCCTCGTCGGTCAGCTCGACGATGACGCGGACCCGGTTGTTCTCGTCGCGGTCGCGGGTGACCAGGCCCTCGCCCGCCATCCGGTCGATGCGGTGGGTCATGGCGGCCGGGGTGAGACCGAGGCGCTTCGCCAGTTCGCCGGGGCCCAGCCGGTAGGGGGCGCCCGAGAGGACCAGGGTCTTGAGGACCTCCCACTCGGCGTTGCTGATGCCGAGCGCGGCGACCTGCCTCCCGTACGCGACGTTCATCCTGCGGTTCAGGCGGCCCAGCGCGGAGACGACCTGCTCGACCTGGGGGTCGAGGTCGCGGAACTCGCGTTGGTAGGCGGCGATCTGTTCGTCGAGGCTCGGCTCGCTGGGGCCGGGCTCCTCGGTGCTCTCAGACATGGCGGGCAGTATGGC
Organism: Streptomyces sindenensis; assembly: GCF_014649035.1. Lineage (GTDB taxonomy): Bacteria > Actinomycetota > Actinomycetes > Streptomycetales > Streptomycetaceae > Streptomyces > Streptomyces sindenensis. The sequence continues at coordinate 80,997 of NZ_BMSG01000034.1, read as the reverse complement.
ACGCCCCCACCACCCTTGAAGTTCTTCAGGCTGAAGTTTTCACCTTCTAAGTTTACTGCTAAAGTCTTCGAGTCTGATTCCTTCAAGATCTTGAGGTAGGTGAGTGTGACCAGGGAGATGGGCGCGGCGCTGCGGCGGATCCAGCTGGGCAGCGCGCTGAGCGCGTTCGGGCTCGGGTTCACCGTTCCGTATCTGTACGTCTACGTGGCGCAGGTGCGGGATCTGGGCGCCGGGACGGCGGGGGTCGTCCTGGCGGTCTTCGCGATGGCGGCGCTGGCCGTTCTGCCGTTCACCGGGCGGGCCATCGACCGGCGGGGCCCGTTGCCCGTGCTGGTGGTGGCCTCCGCGCTGGCTTCCGTGGGCGCCGCCGCCCTGGGGTTCGCGAGCACTGTTCCGGCCGCCGTGCTGGCCGCCGCCGTCCTGGGTGCGGGCACCGCCGTCATGCAGCCGGCCCTCGCCACGATGCTCGTGTGGTGTTCCAGCACCGCGACCCGGACCCGCGCCTTCGCCATGCAGTTCTTCCTGCAGAACCTGGGGCTCGGCCTCGGTGGGCTCGTCGGCGGGCAGCTCGTGGACGTGGACCGTCCGGCGAGCTTCACGATGCTCTTCCTGATCGAGGCCGCGATGTTCGTGGTGCTCGGTGTCGTCGTCACCACGGTGCGGATGCCCCGTACGGCTTCCCTCGGCGGGGCACGGCCCTCGGGCGACGCCGCTGCCAAGGGCGGCGGGCTGCGGGCGCTGCTGTCGCACCGGGCCATGGTGCAGCTGTGCGTGCTGGGCTTCGTGCTGTTCTTCGCCTGCTACGGGCAGTTCGAGTCCGGGCTCGCCGCGTACGGCACGGAGGCTGCCGGGATCGAGCCCTCCACGCTGGGCTTCGCGCTGGCCGCCAACACCGCGGTCATCGTCGTCGCGCAGTTCGTCGTGCTGCGGCTCGTGGAGCGGCGGCGGCGCAGCCGGGTCATCGCCGCGGTCGGTCTGATCTGGGCGTTCGCCTGGATCGTGGCCGGGTACGCGGGGCTGGGCCACGGCAGCCAGGCCATGGCGACGGCCGCGTTCATCTCGACGTACGCACTGTTCGGGTTGGGTGAGGCGATGCTGTCGCCGACCGTCGCCCCGCTGGTGGCCGATCTGGCGCCGGAGTCGATGGTCGGGCAGTACAACTCGGCGTTCGCCCTGTGCAAGCAGCTCGCGCTGGCGGTCGGCCCGGCCGTCGGCGGTCCGATGGGGGCCTCGCTGCACGGCCCGTACATCGTGACGTTCGTGCTGTTCTCGCTCGGTATCACGGTGCTCGCGCTGCGGCTGGGGCGCCGGCTCACCCCCGTACAGGATCAGCCGTCGCTGGCAGTCGTCCCCTCACGGGTGGTGGCGGTGTCGCTGCCGGAGGGTGCTGACGGCTCGGTTACCGTCGGGAACGCCGCCTCCTCTTCCACCCCCGCCCCCGCCGGTCACTGACCGGGTCCGACGCCGAACGTCCGCCCTGCCGCCCTGGTTCACTGCGGCAGGGCGAACTCGCACCACACGGCCTTGCCGCCGCCCGGGGTGCGCCGGCTGCCCCACGAGGTGGCGATCGAGGCGATGATCGAGATGCCGCGTCCCGCCTCGTCGGCCGGTTCGGCCTGGCGGCGGCGCGGCAGGTGGTCGTCGCCGTCGGTGACCTCGATGATCAGCCGTCGGTCCGTACGCCGCAGCCCCAGGCGCATCGGCGGTGTGCCGTGCTGGAGGGAGTTCGCGACGAGCTCGCTGGTGGCGAGGACGCCGAGGTCGCGGAGCTCGACGGGGAAGCGCCAGGAGGTCAGGACTCCGGTGGCGAAGGCGCGGGCGCGCGGGGCGGCCTCGATGCCGCCGAGGAGATCGAGCGCGGCGTTGTGGAACAGCTCCGCGTGGGCCCCCGTACGGGCGGGGTGCTGGACGACCAGGACCGCCACGTCGTCGTCGTGCTCGGCGGTGACGCCGAGGGAGCGGATCAGCCGGTCGCAGACCACCTGGGGTGATCCCTTGGCGCCGGAGAGGGCCCGGGCCAGGGAGGCGACGCCCTCGTCGATGTCCTCGCTGCGCCGTTCGACCAGGCCGTCCGTATAGAGGACCGCGGTGGAGCCGGGCGGCAGCGGGATGGTGCCCGAGGTGTGGACCCAGCCGCCGGTGCCGAGCGGGGGTCCGGTGGGATCGGCGGCGCGCTCGACAGTGCCGTCCTCGTCGCGGACGAGGATCGGGAGGTGCCCGGCGGAGGCGTAGACGAGCTGTCCCTCGTTCGGATCGTGGACGGCGTAGACGCAGGTCGCGATCTGGCTGGCGTCGATCTCGGCGGCGAGGACGTCCAGCAGCTGGATCACCTCGTGCGGCGGGAGGTCGAGGCGGGCGTAGGCGCGGACAGCGGTGCGGAGCTGGCCCATCACGGCGGCGGCCCGGACCCCGCGGCCCATCACATCGCCGATGACCAGGGCAGTGCGGCCCGCGCCGAGGGTGATGACGTCGTACCAGTCGCCGCCGACCGCGGCGTCGGTGCCGCCGGGCTGGTAGGTGGCGGCGATGCGGAGGTCGTCGGGCTGTTCCAGTTCCTGCGGGAGCAGGGAGCGCTGGAGGGTGACGGCCGTCTCGCGGTGGCGGCGCTCGCTGGTGCGCAGGCGTTCGGCGGCCTCGGCGTGGTCGGTGACGTCGGCGGCGTAGACGAGGACGCCGTCCTCCCCGGCGATCGGGGTGCAGGTCACCGTGTACGAGCCGCCCTCGGAGGTTCTGCGGGACTTGACCGTACGGGGGGTGCCGCTGCGCAGGACCTGGTCGAGCAGCGGGAGAACGCTGAGCCGGTCGAGCTCGGGCATGGCCTCGGCGGCGGGGGCGCCGGTCGGGCGGGGGCCGAACGCGGCTTCGTACGCGTCGTTGACATACGCGACGCGGTGGTCCGGGCCGTGCAGCAGGGCGACGGGGGCCGGGAGCCGGCCGAGGATCTCTCGGGCGGAGAGGTCGTCGAGGGCGGATCCGGCCGGGCCCTTTTCCGGTGCGGGGGAGGAAGGCGCCGGGGCGGCGTCGTCCGGCTGGGCGGGCGTGCCCTCCGGGCGGGCGTACTCGGCTCGGGCGGCCGGCACGGAACTGCGGTCGTCCCGCGCGGCGGCTCGGCGCTGCGTTCCGGGGAGGCGGGCGCTCCAACGCGTGAAGTTCACGGTATTTCTGGCCTCGTGTGTCGGTCTGGTCCGCTCGGGCGGGCTGCTTCTTCTGCCGTTTTCTCGGCCGTGTTCGGGGCTCCGGGGGGCCTACCCCCGGGAAGGCGCAGCCGGGCCTCGTCGTGCTGGTGGTGCGTCGCTGCTGGTCACTGATGGTCACTGCCGACCGGGTCACTCTGTGCAGGTGTGGGCCCACCTATGGTCACACGTCCAGTGTGACCGACCGTACTGACAGTCGCCGCCGGGCCGCCCGGCCGACGGCCCGTCAGCCGTCCGTCCGGCCGGGCCGTCAGCTGTCCGTCCGGCCGTCCTTCGGCGGTTCGCCAGCGTCACGCGGCGGTTCCCCGGGGCCCTTCGGGCGGCTGGGGCCGGGCAGTCCCGGGGCGCCGGAACCGCCACCGCCCGCCGCGAGTTCGAACTCGGCTCGGGGGTGCTCCAGCGAGCCGAGGGAGACGATCTCGCGTTTGAAGAGTCCGGACAGGGTCCATTCGGCAAGGACGCGCGCCTTCCGGTTGAACGTCGGCACCCGGCTGAGGTGGTACGTACGGTGCATCAGCCAGGCGGGGTAGCCCTTGAGCTTGCGGCCGTAGACGTGGGCGACACCCTTGTGCAGGCCGAGGGAGGCGACCGAACCGGCGTACGCGTGGCGGTACTCCGTCAGCGGCCGGCCGTCGAGGGAGGCGAGGACGTTGTCGGCGAGGACCTTCGCCTGGCGCACGGCGTGCTGGGCGTTGGGGGCGGTCTCGCGGCCGGGTTCGGAGGCGGTCAGGTCGGGTACGGCCGCGGCGTCGCCGGCGGCCCAGGCGTGCGGCATGTCCTCGACGCCGAGGGTGGCGGTGCAGCGGAGCCGGCCACGTTCGGTGAGGGGCAGGTCCGTGGCGGCCAGCAGAGGGGCCGGTTTGACGCCCGCGGTCCAGACGAGGGTGCGGGTGGGGAAGCGGGAGCCGTCGCTGAGAACGGCGACGCGGTCCTCGCAGGTGTCGAGGCGGGTCTCCAGGCGGACGTCGATGTTCCGGCTCCGCAGCTCGCCGATGGCGTAGGTGCCCATGGCCTCGCCGACCTCGGGGAGGATGCGCCCGGACGCCTCGACGAGGATCCATTTCAGGTCGGACGGCTTGATGTTGTGGTAGTACCGGGCCGTGTAGCGGGCCATGTCCTCCAGTTCGGCCAGCGCCTCGACGCCCGCGTAGCCGCCGCCGACGAAGACGAAGGTCAGAGCGGCGTCGCGGATCGCGGGGTCGCGGGTGGCGGAGGCGATGTCCATCTGTTCGATGACGTGGTTGCGCAGCCCGATGGCTTCCTCGACGGTCTTGAAACCGATGCCGAAGTCGGCGAGGCCGGGGATCGGCAGGGTGCGCGATACGGACCCGGGGGCGATGACGATCTCGTCGTACCCGATCTCCAGGGCCCCCGTGCCGTCCTCACCGGTGGCGAGGGTGGTGACGGTCGCGGTCCGTTTGGCGTGGTCGATGCGCTGGGCCTCGCCGATGACGATCGTGCAGTCCTTGAGGACCCGGCGCAGCGGTACGACGACATGACGGGGCGAGATCGAGCCGGCCGCCGCTTCGGGGAGGAAGGGCTGGTACGTCATGTAGGGCTCGGGCGTGACGACCACGATCTCGGCGTCGCCGCTCTTCAGTCTCTGCTTCAACTTCCGCTGGAGACGCAGCGCTGTGTACATCCCGACGTAGCCGCCGCCGACGACGAGAACGCGCACACCTGGCCGGGTGCCGGGGGTCGTCCCCCGGGAATCTGGAGCCATCACCACCCCATGACGCAACGGAGTCAGTGGTTTGTCCACAGGCCCGGCAAATTGTGTGACCGGAGGACCGGCAACGGGGCTCTGGGCCCGTCGGCGGCGGAAAGCGGCAGCCGTGCAGGTCAGGCGGTACGTGTGGGGCGAACTGAGGGGGGATGTTCCGGCGCGGATCGGATCGTGGTCCGATCGGGGGGCGGCCCATGCGGAACAACCCCCTTCTGAATTGACGCGGGCTCAACTATGTTCGTAACCCGTCGGGGTGTCGGGTGCGGATTTCGTATGGCTCCGCTCCCCGACGGAAACGGCGGGAAGTCTCCGGGGGGAGACGTCATAACCGGGGGAAGTTATGCATATTCAGGATAGTCATGGCCAGACTGCGCTCTCGCACGCTTCCGATGACACGGGACGCCTCGGCTCCGTGGGTGCGCTGGGCGTCATGAGCTCGGCCGACGCTGTTCGTTCCGCGGCCGCGGTGAGTGCCGCGACGCTGGGTTCAGCCGCTGCCGGCCAGGCCCCGAACGGGGCGACGACGACCGGAACGGCGACGACGGGGACCGCGGGCGCGCCGCGCTCGGCCCCGCTGCGGGTCGACGCGCAGCGCAATCTGGAGCATGTGCTGCGGGCGGCCCGCGAGGTGTTCGGGGAGCTGGGTTACGGCGCCCCGATGGAGGACGTGGCCCGTCGGGCACGCGTCGGCGTGGGCACCGTGTACCGGCGGTTCCCCAGCAAGGACGTGCTGGTCCGCCGGATAGCCGAGGAGGAGACGGCCCGGCTGACCGAGCAGGCGCGGACGGCTCTGGGGCAGGAGGAGAAGCCCTGGTCGGCGCTCTCCCGCTTCCTGCGTACGTCGGTGGCGTCGGGCGCGGGCAGGCTGCTGCCGCCGCAGGTGCTGCGGGTCGGGGTCGACGGTGAGGAGCAGCCGGGTGGGCCGGCGGCTGCGGAATCCGTGGACGAGACCCGGGTTCCGCAGCAGCGGCAGGGCGTGGGCCAGGAAGAGCTCCGCGGCGTCGGCCGCCGCCCCGCCGGGGGCGGTGACGGGCTGGAGGGCCTCGGCGAGGAGACCGGCGCGGTCGAGTTGCTGGAGGTCGTGGGACGGCTGGTGGACCGGGCACGGGACGCCGGTGAGCTGCGCCGGGACGTGACGGTGGCCGATGTGCTGCTGGTCATCGCCACGGCGGCTCCCTCGCTGCCGGACGCCGCTCAGCAGGCCGCGGCTTCGGCCCGGCTGCTGGACATCCTGCTGGAGGGGCTGCGGTCGCGCCCGGCGTGACGGCCGGGGCCGGTGGCCCCGCGCGGGTCGGCCCGCGCTCGTCCGCATCGCCCGGGCGTGTCACCTCGCTCGGGCGTGTCACCTCGCTTGGCCGCGTCGGCATCGCTCGGGCTCGTCGGGATCGCTCGGGCGCGTCGACGGAAGGGCATTCCCCGAATGAGGGAGCTCTAGTACTCACATTCGGGAAAACGCCCCGGATGAGTGGTTGGCGGGGCTGAGAGGCCAACACGATTGAGCCATGTGGCAGTCTTGGCCGGTATTCGGGTCCGAGGGTGTATACGGGGGCTTCCGCGATGAGCGGTAACGAGCAGCAGGAAGAGCCGCTCGGCGAGATCGCTGCGGCCGACAGGGACACGAAGGCGGACGGCCTGTCCGCCGGACAGGTGCCGGTCCAGGCTGTGCGCGGCCCGTCGGGCGGCGAGGACGAGGGCGGCACCGTCCTGCCCGGCCCGTGGCCCGCCATCGCCGAGGAGGACACGTCCGGCGGGGCCGCCGGTGCGGGCTCCGGCCCGCACGCGGTTCCGCAGCAGCGCGCCGGCCGCAGCGGGGCCCCCGAGGCCGGTCCCTCGGACGCCCGGCTGATCGAGGACATGCGGGCGGGCGACGACCAGGCCTACGAGGAGCTGTTCCGGCGGCATTCGGGCGCCGTGCTCCGCTACGCCCGCAGCTGCTGCCGGGACGCGCACACCGCCGACGACCTGACGGCCGAGGTGTTCGCCCGCACGCTCCAGGCGGTACGGGGCGGGAAGGGGCCGACGGAAGCGGTCCGCGCCTATCTGATGACCGCCGTCCGCCATGTCGCCGCCACCTGGACCAAGAGCGCCAAGCGGGAGCATCTGGTCGACGACTTCGCGGTGTTCGCCGCGCAGGCGACCCGCTCCTCCGAGCTCTCCGACGACGACACCCTCGAACTCGGCGCCGACGTCCTCGCGATGCACGAGGCCGAGCAGTCGATGGCGATGCAGGCGTTCCGGAGCCTCCCGGAGCGCTGGCAGGCGGTCCTGTGGCACACGACGGTGGAGGAGGAGTCGCCGAGCGAGATCGCCCCGCTGTTCGGCCTCACCGCCAACGCCACCGCCGTGCTGGCCAGCCGTGCCCGCGAGGGGCTCAAGCAGGCGTATCTCCAGGCCCACGTCAGCCAGGCGCTCACCACCGGCGGGGACTGCGCGCAGTACGCCGACCGGCTCGGCGCCCATGCCCGGGGCGGGCTGCGGACCCGGGCCGAACGCGGGCTGCGCAAGCATCTCGACGCGTGTGCCAAGTGCCGGGTGGCCGCGGGCGAGCTGGACCATGTGAACGCGGGGATTCCGGCGCTGCTGCCCGTCGCGGTCATCGGCTGGTTCGCCGCCGGGTTCTCGCTCAAGGCCGCGGGCGTCGTGGCCGGTGGTGCGGCCGGGGCCGCCGGGGCGGGTGCCGCCGCCGCGGCCACCGGGTCCGGTTCCACCGGCGGGGCCGCCGGGGGAGCCGCGGCGTCCGAGGGGCTCGGGGCGCCCGCGAAGGCGGGGATCGCCGCCACCGTGGCGGTGGCCGCCGCGGCGGGTCTGGTCTGGGCGCTCGTCGGCGACGACCAGCCGAAGCCGGAGCCCAAGCCGGTCGCGAAGCCCCCGGCCGTGGCGCCCGCCGTGCCGACGCCAGAGCCTCCGCCGCCGTCCCCGAAACCGGCCCCGAAGCCACCGGCCGCGCCCGCGCCCCCGCCACCGGCCCCGCCCGCGGCGGCCCCGAAGCCCACGCCGACGCCGAGTCCCACGCCCTCGCCCGAGCCGCCGCCGAAGCCCGCTCCCCCGGCGCCGAGCCCGCCGCCGTCCCCGAAGCCGACGCCGACGCCGACGCCGACGAAGCCCACACCGCCGCCGCCCGCACCGGAGGTGTACCAGGTCAGCGAGTTGGCGTATTCCGTGTTCGGCGACCACACCGAGCCGGAAGTGGCGATGGGCCGGAGCAGTTGGGTCTGGCAGCGGTCGAACGTGTCGATCGCCTCCACCCGTTACGCGCACGGGGCGACCGTGCACGCCCGCTCCTCGGTGACCATCCAGCTGAACCGGCCGTGCACGCGCTACGAGGCCATGGTCGGGGTGGACGACCTGACACGGGGGCTCGGTGCGGTGCGCTTCTCCGTGTTCAACGGGGACGGGGCCCGGCTGTGGCGCTCCCCGTTGATGCGGGGCGGCGACCCCGCCGTCCCGGTGAGCGTGGGCATCGCGGGCCAGTCCTCGATCCGCCTGGTGGTGGAGCCTGAGGGGCCGATGGGCGGGGTGGCCCTGGCCGACTGGGCGGAGTCCCGGATCAGCTGCGCCTGAGCCGTACACGCGTCGCGCATCTCGTGGCCGGGGCAGCGGGGCTTCGGCTGCCGCGACCATGAGACGTACGGCGGATTCCGGTCAGGGCTGGAGTGTGCGCCGGGCCGGGACCACTCCACCCGCGACCGCGCGCTGGCGCGGGGCGGCCGTGCCCGTCCAGCAGGTGCCTCGGCGGGTCACCAGGCGGCGCAGCCACAGTTCGGTGGAGGCCAGGTCCGCCAGACCGTCCAGGGGCAGCGGCTCCCCTTCGGACGCGGCGCGCAGGGCCTTGCGGACCACCCGGGCCTCGACCAGGCCCGCGTCCGCCAGCAGCGGAGCGTCGAACAGGGCCATCAGCTCGGGCAGCGCGGTGCGCAGGCCGGTCCGGGTGACGGCGGTGGAGGTGGCCTGGGAGGGCGTTCCCCAGCCGGGCGGCAGATCGTGGATGCCCGCCCCGCCGAGCACCCGGCGCAGGATCGCGGCCCGTGCGCCGGGCTGGACGCGCAGCGACTCGGGCAGGGCGCGGGCCGCCCGGACGACCTGGTTGTCGAGGAACGGGGCGTGCAGCCGCTGGCTGCGGATCTCGGCCGCCTGCTCCAGGATCCGGTGGTCGGCGGCGGCGCGGGCGAGGGTGGCGCGGGCGCGGGCCTCACCGGGGCGCTGTACGGAGGTGGGCCGGATCGCCGCCTCCTGAAGGCGAACCGATACGTCGGCCAGTGCCTCTCCGGTCAGCCAGCGCGCCGCGGGCCCCGGCCGCGACCAGGCGAGGGCGGCGAGCGAGGCGTCGGCGGGGGTGGCGAGGTCGGGGGCGTGACGGTTGGCGTCGGGGAGGAGTCCGGCGGCGGACTCCAGGCCGGTGCGGTACGACGTACGGGCCAGGCGGCGGGCGGCGCGGTAGACCGTCAGCGGGACGAACAGGGAGTGCGCCGTGGGGCCTTCGGCCTTGGTGAGGGCAGCGACGGGGCGCAGGAGGTGGCGTCTGCGCCGGTCCATCAGGAGGTCGGCGAGGCGGGCCGGGTGGGCGTCCAGCACCTGGCGGGCCCCGGTCCCGACGAGGTGGTCGGCGCTGCCCGCGGAGAGCCGGCGGCGGTGGCGTTCGGCGAGGACGAGGGAGGGAGCCGGTTCGTCGGTGAGCGCGCCGGTCTCCAACGCGGCGTACGGCAGGGCCTCTTCGCCCGCCGCGACGACCACGTGGTGCAGGCGCGGGTTGGCGGCGATGGCGCGGGCCCGCTCCATCTCGCCCTCGTTGCCGCGGGTGGTCAGGTCGTTGAGGGTGACGGCGAGCAGCCGCTCCCCGGCGCCGGTGCCGTGGCCGAGGAGGGTGCCGGGCAGTCCGGGCAGCCCGGAGGCGAGCAGGGCGAGGGTGGCGGACGCGCTGCCTCCGGAGAGGTCGGCGCCGATGCCCGCGACGGGTCCGCCCCGGGCGGCGCGCCGGTCGGCGGGGCCCATGCCGGGGACGGGCCCCGGGTCCTGCGGCATGCTCTCCGGCGCGTGGCGCGGGGCCGTGAGCCGGGCGCGTACGGCTTCGACGAGCGCGTCCCGTACGCCCTCCACCGCGTGCACCGGGTCGGCCTGGGGTGCGGCGACGGCGAGCGAGGCGACGGCCTCGTACCCCGTGATCTCCCGTGAGCCCTCGCGCAGGATCAGGGCGTGGCCCGGCGGGACCCGCCGCACGCCCTCGTAGGGTGTGCCGTCGCCGAGGGCCTCGGGGGTCTCCGGGCAGGCGAGCAGGGCGGCGAGGTGCCCGATGTCGAGCTGGGCCTCGATGAGGTCGGCGAGCGGCAGGGCGGCGGTGGCGTAGGCGGTGCCGCCGGCCCAGGGGGTGTGGAAGACGGGCCGGGCGCCGGCGAGATCGCCGGCGACGGTGATGCGGCGGCCGATCTGGACGACGGCGGTGTAACTGCCGGGCCAGGCGGTGAGATGGCGCATCGCGCCGCCGCGTGCGGCGAGCAGCCCGACGCGGAGCTGTTCGTCGGTGGCGCCGCAGCAGCCGAGGACCGCGAGGCGGACGGTGGGGGCGCCTTCGGGGGTGGCGACGCCGATGACGCGGATCTCGTCGGGGCGCCAGTCGCCGACCGCCCAGAGCGGATCCGGGTCGCCCCACAGGAGTTGGGAGCCCACGGGGTGGACCGTGCGCCCCTCTCCGCCGTTTCCGACGGCGCCGACGGTGCCGAAGCTCGCGGCGATACTGCTCCATCCCACCAACCAACGCATCGCCGCCTCCACAGGCTGTGGACAAACGGCGCACGAGATGAGCGAAAACGCCGCTGCGGGACATGCTGCCACGACAACGCCGCAGGAGAGGGTGTACGGGCAGCGCACGCCGGAAGAGCATGCGCCCCTGGCAAAGGCCCGACGCGGTCTTCACCGCGACGACAGCAACGGAACTGCCGGTTCCGGGAGTTGCGGAGGCCGGCCGTACGGTCGCCGCGCCGCCCCGGCCCGCCCCCCGAGGCAGGGGAGGGGCCGGCGCCGCCCGAAAACAGCGGCGATATCCGGCCATAGTCGGACCGTTGGCCAGACCATCAGCGGACCGTCGCTATTCGGCCATTCTCTCGAAGTGCCGCCCTGCGCGCATACCGTGCCGCGCCCCCCTGGCGACCCCTCCACGCACAGTCCGGGAGGTGGGCCTCACCTCCCGGACCGGTCCGCCGCCCGCGGGGAATGGAGCGGCGGTTTCCCCCAGCCCACTGAGTCCAGTGCAGCGGGCCGACCCACGCAGGACTCAGCCAAGCGCCACGCGACGGGGCGGGCCAGAGCGCACGGCCGGGCGCACGGCCACACACCGGGAGCACGCCGCACCCCGGCCGGCGCACCCCCGCCGGAGCACCCGGACCGCCCGCACGGACAACAATCCCGCCATCCGGACGTCCGCCCCTTAACGGTAGGGATCGGGAGAACTACGCTGTGTTTACTGGTGTTCTCGACAGGGGGGCATATTCCTCGGGGCTCGGCCACATGCGTGTGCAGGCGGAGTACGAGGGTTCGAACCTGGGGAGGCATCGGTACGAATGCCGCGCGCCGTCCTCGGTGACGCGGCGGCCGTCTGTGTGTCGAGGGGTGGCGCATGTCCAGGGAGCAACGCGGGCCGAACGAGAAGCTCGGCACGGTTCTCGCCCTCGCGGGAATCAGCAACGCCGGGCTCGCCCGGCGGGTCAACGACCTCGGAGCACAGCGCGGTCTGACACTTCGCTACGACAAGACCTCGGTGGCCCGGTGGGTCGCCAAGGGGATGGTGCCGCAGGGCGCTGCGCCGCATCTCATCGCGGCGGCGATCGGGGCCAAGCTCGGCCGCCCGGTGCCGTTGCACGAGATCGGCCTCGCCGACGCCGACCCGGCCCCGGAGGTCGGTCTCGCCTTCCCCCGGGACGTGGGCGAGGCGGTCCGGTCGGCGACCGAGCTGTACCGGCTGGATCTGGCCGGGCGGCGGGGCGGCGGCGGGATCTGGCAGTCCCTGGCGGGATCCTTCTCGGTGAGCGCCTACGCGACGCCCGCTTCCCGCTGGCTGATAACCCCCGCCGACCCGTCGGTGGCCCGGGACCCGACGGCGGCGCAGGCGGCGATCCTCGGGGCGCGCGGCGGCGGCCCCGAAGGCCCCGGCACGGCCGGAGCCCAGGGGCCGGGGAGCGCACCGGACTCCCGGGGCGCACACATCCTCCACACCGGCGGCGGCGCGGCGGGCTCGGTCCCGGCCCAGCCCGGACCGGAGTCCGTGGCGGACGCCTCGCCGCTGCGGGTCGGCCACAGCGATGTGTCGAAGCTGCGCGAGGCGGCCCAGGACGCCCGGCGCTGGGACTCCAAGTACGGCGGCGGCGACTGGCGTTCCTCCATGGTTCCCGAGTGCTTACGCGTCGACGCCGCACCCCTGCTCCTCGGCTCGTACACCGACGAGGTCGGACGGGCCCTGTTCGGCGCGTCCGCCGAGCTGACCCGGCTGGCCGGCTGGATGGCCTTCGACACCGGTCAGCAGGAGGCCGCCCAGCGCTACTACATCCAGGCCCTGCGCCTGGCCCGGGCCGCCGCCGACGTCCCGCTCGGCGGCTATGTCCTCGCCTCGATGTCCCTCCAGGCGACCTACCGCGGCTTCGCCGACGAGGGCGTCGACCTCGCCCAGGCCGCCGTCGAGCGCAACCGGGGCCTCGCCACCGCCCGCACCATGAGCTTCTTCCGGCTGGTGGAGGCCCGCGCCCATGCGAAGGCCGGCGACGCACCGGCCGCGGGGGCCGCGCTCAAGGGGGCCGAGAGCTGGCTGGAGCGGTCCCGGGCGGGCGACGCCGATCCGTCCTGGCTCGGCTTCTACGGCTACGACCGGTTCGCCGCCGACGCCGCCGAGTGCTACCGGGACCTGAAGGCCCCCCGCCAGGTTCGGCGCTTCACCGAGCAGGCGCTCTCCCGGCCGACCGAGGAGTTCGTCCGCAGCCACGGACTGCGGCTCGTCGTCTCCGCCGTCGCCGAGCTGGAGTCGGGCAATCTGGACGCGGCCTGCGCCGCGGGCACCCGGGCGGTGGAGGTCGCGGGCCGGATCTCCTCGGCCCGCACCACGGAGTACGTGCGCGATCTGCTGCACCGCCTGGAGCCGTACGGGGACGAGCCCCGCGTCGCGGAGCTGCGCGAGCGGGCCCGCCCGCTGCTGGTCACCCAGGCCTGACCCGGACGCACACTCCGCCCACCGGGCCGGTGCCGGGCGGGGTGTGCGCCACGCCCCGCCCATCTCGGGTTTGAGCCGGTTGTCAGTGGGTCAGTGCACTATCGGGGTGGGAGGTGGCGTGATGATGACGCACGCGGCGTACGACTGCGATGTGCTGGTGATCGGCGGCGGGATCGTCGGTCTGTCGACCGCGTATGCGCTGACCCGGGCGGCCCCGGGGACCAGGGTCACGGTCCTGGAGAAGGAGCGCGGCCCCGCCCGCCACCAGACCGGCCGCAACAGCGGCGTGATCCACAGCGGCATCTACTACCGCCCCGGCTCCCTCAAGGCGCGGTACGCGCTCCGCGGCTCGGCGGAGCTCGCGGACTTCTGCGCGGAGCACGGAATCTCCCATGCCACCACCGGCAAGCTGATCGTCGCCACCGAGCGCTCCGAGCTGCCCCGGCTGCACGCCCTGGTGCAGCGCGGCCGCGAGCACGGGCTGCCCGTGCGGGAGCTGGGCCCGGCCCAGATCGCGGAGCACGAACCGGAGGTCCGGGGCCTGGCGGCGATCCGGGTCGGCACGACGGGCGTCTGCGACTTCACCGCCGTGGCCACCCGCTTCGCGACCGAGGTCACGGCGGCGGGCGGCATCGTACGGTACGGCGCGGAGGTCACCGCGGTGGACCGGCGCCCCTGGGGCGTCGCGGTGCGCACGGCGGACGGCCTGGTCGTCCGGGCCAGGGTGCTGGTCAACTGCGCGGGGCTCCACTGCGACCGGGTGGCCCGCCTCGCCGGGGACGACCCGGGGGTGCGGATCGTGCCGTTCCGGGGTGAGTACTACGCGCTGGCCCGCCCCGAGCTGGTGCGCGGCCTGGTCTACCCGGTGCCGGACCCGGCCTTCCCCTTCCTCGGCGTCCACCTGACCCGCGGCTTCGACGGCTCCGTCCACGTCGGGCCGAACGCGGTCCCCGCCCTCGCCCGCGAGGGATACACCTGGCCCCGGGTCCGCCCCGCCGAACTGCTGTCCACGCTGAGCTGGCCGGGCACCTGGCAGATCGCCCGCCGCCACTGGCGGTACGGGGCGGGCGAGGTGCACCGCTCGCTGTCCCGGTCCGCGTTCACCCGGGCCGTCCAGCGGCTGCTGCCCGCCGTCACCGAGGACGATCTGCGCCCGTCGCCCGCCGGGGTGCGGGCCCAGGCGGTGCTGAAGGACGGCACGCTGGTCGACGACTTCCTGATCCGCGAGGCCCCGCACACGGTGCATGTGCTCAACGCCCCGTCGCCCGCGGCGACGGCGTGCCTGCCCATCGGACGGGAGGTGGCACGGCTCGCGCTGCGCCGGGCTCGGGGGACGGGGTGGAAGCCGCCCGCCGTAGAATCCGGTCATTGTGTCTGAGCAGCCCCTGAACCCCACGCCCGCCGGATCCCACGACGCGACGCCGACCGACGAGATTCCGGCCGGCCCCGCGCGGTCCGGCTCCACGGCGGCCGACGCGCTCGCCGACGCCACGACCGGCGCAACGACCGGCGACGCCACAGTCCACGAGTCCCGGGCCGCCGACGCCGCGGCCGGCGCAACGGCGGCCGAAGCCTCGGCCACCGACGAAGCCGCCGCGCTGCGGGCCGCCTCCTTCGAGCGGGCGCGCCGGCTGCGCATGGAGCCGCGCTTCCCCGGCGGCCCCGCCGCCGACCCGGCCGGTTCGCACCACGAGCGCCGGATCCGCAGCTTCCAGCCGCGCCGCAGCCGGGTCACCACCGGCCAGCAGGAATCCCTGGAGCGGCTGTGGCCCAAGTGGGGCCTGGACATCGACGGCAAGCGCGTCCTCGATCTGGCCGAGCTGTTCGACGGGCTGCCCGTGGTCCTGGAGATCGGCTTCGGCATGGGCGAGGCCACCGCGCAGATGGCGGCCGACGACCCGGGCACCGGCATCCTCGCGGTCGACGTCCACACCCCCGGCCAGGGCAACCTGCTGGGCCTTGCGGACAAGGCGGGCTCGACGAACGTCCGCGTGGCCAACGGCGACGCGGTCATCCTGCTGCGCGAGATGCTGGCCCCCGAGTCCCTGGACGGCCTGCGGGTCTACTTCCCCGACCCGTGGCCCAAGGCCCGGCACCACAAGCGGCGGCTCATCCAGCCCGAGTTCCTGGACCTGGTGGCCCCGGTGCTGAAGCCCGGCGCGATCGTCCACTGCGCCACGGACTGGGAGCCGTACGCCGAGCAGATGCTGGAGGTCCTCACCGCGCACCCCCGCTTCGAGAACACCGCGGCCGACGGCGGATACGCGCCGCGTCCCGCGTTCCGGCCGCTCACCCGCTTCGAGGGTCAGGGCCTGGACAAGGGGCACGTCGTCCACGACCTGCTGTTCGCCCGCGTCTGACGCACCGGCCGGCCGTCGGGCGATGGCCGGATGCGCCGTCGCCGGGTGTCAGTGCTCCTCGTTAGGGTCGAAAGGTGTCCGACCCCTCCGCGCGACCCCAGCAGGCGCACCCCTCCGTCCCGGCCCTCCACGCACAGCGGCTCGACGAGGTCCTGGGCTCCGCGCCGGAGCACGGCCGGGCGCGTTACCAGGCGCGCCGCGTCGGCATGGTGTGGCGCAGCAAGGTGTTCCGTGCCGGGGCCGTGACCGTGGCGCTCCTGCTGTGCGGGCTGCTGATCCTGGCCCTCGTCCGCGAACAGACCGGCCCGGAGGGGTTCCTCGTCGGTCTGGGCCTGGCAGTGCTGCCGGTCCCGCTGCTGATGGCGGCGTTCCGCTGGCTGGACCGGGTCGAGCCGGGCCCCTGGCGGAATCTGATCTTCTCCTTCGCCTGGGGCGCGTGCGCCGCCGCGCTCGTCGCGATCATCGCCAACTCCTTCGCGACGCGCTGGATAGCCACCGCGACGGCGGACCCGGCGAGCGCCGACACCCTGGGGGCGACGGTGATCGCCCCGATCGTCGAGGAGAGCGCGAAGGCGGCGGCCGTGCTGCTGATCTTCCTGTTCCGCAGACGGGAGTTCAGCGGGGTGGTGGACGGCATCGTCGTCGCCGGCTTCACCGCGACGGGCTTCGCGTTCACCGAGAACATCCTCTATCTGGGCAACGCCTTCGGCGAGGACCAGCAGCTCGGCAGCTCCGGGTTGGCCTCGGTGACGGCGGGGACGTTCTTCGTGCGGATCGTCATGTCGCCGTTCGCGCACCCCCTGTTCACGGTCCTCACCGGCCTCGGCTTCGGCTTCGCGGCCGTCAGCGCCCGCCGCCACCGGGTCCGCCGGATCGCCCTGCCGGTGCTGGGCCTGCTGCTGGCGATGGGGCTGCACGCCCTGTGGAACGGCTCGTCGGCCTTCGGCCCGTACGGCTTCCACACGGTGTACGGGATCGTCATGGTCCCGGCGTTCGCCCTGGTCACCTGGCTGGCGATCTGGTCGCGCCAGCGGGAGCTGCGCACGCTCGCCGCCGAGCTGCCCGCGTACGCCGCGGCCGGCTGGCTCACCCCCGCCGAGCCGACGGCGCTCTCCTCCATGCGGGCCCGGGGCATGGCCCGCGACCTGGCCCGCCACTGGCAGCGGGACCGGGCCCGGGGGCGGGCGGCGGCCCGCGCGGTCGCGGAGTACGAGTCGTTCGCGACGTCGCTCGCGGGTCTGCGCCGCCGGGCCCGCCACGGCGCGGTGGGCCCGGACTTCGGCGCCCGGGAGCGGGAATTGCTGCACCACCTGTGGCAACGCCGGGACATCGCGGCCCCGGCCCTGGCGCACGCGGCCCGCCTCACGTCCCACCGTGGTCCGCACCACGCACACCACGCGCACCCCGGCCATCGCGCGCCGATGCCGTACGGGCCCCCGTACGGACGGCCCCAGGCACAGCCGGTCGGATACGGATACGGGTACGGCTACGACCACCCCGGCTCCGTCAGTCCGACGCCTCGGCCGCGCCCTTGATCGTGCCGGCCGCGAGGCGCCGGAGGTGAGGGGTCAGCGGGCCGGGCGGGCGGCGGTATTCCGCACCGTGCCCCATCCGGGCATGCCGCCCCTCCCCCGGACAGACCGGCAGCCCTGACGTCGGGGGGTGTGCGTCAGGGCTGCCGGGGTTTCGGGTGTGGGCCGCCGGGCAAGGGCGGCCCGGGGCCGACGGGGAGCGCCGGCCCGGGGGCTCAGACCGAGAGGCCCTTGCTGTTCAGCCAGGCCATCGGGTCCATCGCCGAGCCGCCGGCGGTGCGGACCTCCAGGTGGAGGTGGACGCCGGTCACGTTGCCGCTGTCGCCCATGCGGCCGATGGTCTGGCCGGTGGTGACCTTCTGGCCGACCGAGACCTCGATCGAGGACTGGTGGGCGTACCAGATCTCCGTGCCGTCATCGAGCTGGAGCACTGTGCGGTAACCGTACGAACCGGACCAGCCGGCCGACGTGATCGTGCCGCTGTGCACGGCCTTGAGCGGCGCACCGGCCGACCCGGCGAAGTCGAGACCGGTGTGCTGTCCCGAGGACCAGAGCGCACCGGACTGACCGTAGGTCGAGGTGATCGTGTACGAGGAGGTCGGCAGCGAGAAGCTGGCGGCGAGCTTGGCGAGACGCTCCTCCTCCGCCTTCTTCCTCGCCGCTTCCTCTTCCGCCTTCTTCTTCGCGGCGGCTTCGGCCTCGGCCTCGTCCTGCTGCTTCTTGGCCTCCTCCGCCGCCTTCTCGGCAGCGGCCTTCTCGGCAGCCGCCTTGGCCTCGGCGTCGGCGCTGGCCTGCTGCTGCTCGGCCTGCTGGAGGATCCGGGCGCGCAGTGCCTCGCCGGCGTCGGTGCCCTGCTCGGCCTCGGCGCTGGTGAGCCCGGCGGTGGTGAGGGGCGCGGCGGCGGCGACCGGGGCGGCCTCCGCGTCGTCGGACATGAAGGACCCGACGCCGGGAAGGGACTTGGCGTCGGGGAGGTTGTCCGCGATGGAATCGGGAAGAGAGATGGAGACGGGTGCCTTGTCCTGAGCGGTGGCCATGCCACCCGCTCCGACGGCCGCTATGACGCCGACCCCGAGGACGGTGGAGCTACGGGCCAGACCACGCTGCTTGGCCACGCGGTGCCTGCCGCGCACGGGACGGATGGAGTCCTCGGTGGGATTCCACTCCCCCACGGACCGCTCGGCGCCACCGTAGCTGTCGGGGCTGAAGGGTGACGGGGCCTCAGGGGCAGGCTTGTTGGACGCCACGTGGGCGCACTCCTTTCCTTCCTTCTCGCCTACCGGGTTAGCTGACGGGTTCGGAGCAGGAAGGTCTCCTACGGGCCCCTCCGCCTCTGACGAGACGCAGGCGTCCGATTCACCCCATGTAGGTGGTTCCCCGGTTTCCTTGCGGAATTCGGCGCTCGCGCGCGGCGCCGTCCCTGACGACGACTGTGACGACCGCGCTGCGTTATCGAACGTTAATAGACACCCGGGCCCGATTCCAAGCTGTTCCTGTTGATCATTAACGAACAGGGGCGGGAGGTACAGGTCACAAGCGGGTGGAATCGGGCGACCTGACCGTGGCTCAGCCACACGCCTTTTTCTGACGGTGTATCAAATGTTATGCGGAGCGGTGCGCTTCGATTACGCACCGTGCCATCCCGTCCGCCTCAGTGGGCCGCGTCCTCAGTGGGCCGCGTCCTGGTCGCCCCGGCCCACGATCTTCACCGTCGTCCGGCGCACGGGCTGCCCCTCCGCCGGCCGGCCGACCGCGATCAGCGCCATGTCGTCCGTGGCGTGCCCGCCGGTGTGCAGCCGTACGTCGTCGGTCAGCGCCGACAGCAGCTCCTCCGGCCCCGGGAAGATCCGGCCGCGCAGCCGGGTCGCCGGATCGTAGAAGACCCCGTTCGCGTCCCGGGCCTCGGACAAACCATCCGTGAAGGCGAGGAGCGTCGCCCCGGGAGGCAGCTCCCACGCGTCGGCGCGGTCCGGCCACACCCCGAGGTCCATCCCCAGCGGCAGGGCGGGCACGGAGGGCGCCAGCACCTCCAGGGCCCCGTCCGCGTGGAGCAGGATCGGCTCGGGGTGGCCGCGGTTGACCAGGCGGACCGTGGCCGCCCCGGGCGGGATCTCGGCCAGTACGGCGGTGATGAACCCCTCCATGGCGTCGAGCCCGTACCGCCGCGTCTCCTCGCGGGCCAGCGCCCGCTCCAGCCGCTGGGCCACGCCCTCCAGCGACCGCTCCTGCTCGGCGGCCTCCCGGAACGCCCCGATGATCACCGCCACCGCCTCGACCGCGTCCAGCCCCTTCCCGCGGACGTCACCGACCACGACCCGTACGCCGTACGGGGTGTCCGCGACGGCGTACAGGTCGCCGCCCACGAACTCGTCCGCCTGGGCCGCCTCGTACCGCGCGGCCACCTGGAGCCCGCCGATCCGCTCGGCCGGTGTCGGCAGCACGGCCCGCATGGCGGTCTCCGCGATGACCCGGGCCGAGGCCAGCTGCTCGTTGCCGCGCCGCACGACGCCGTTGATGACGAGGGCCAGCGCGGCGGCGGTGAGCACGGTGACCATCTCGATGACGGGGACGACCTGGGTGGACGTCCCGTCGGAGAGCCGCATGACGGTGACGGAGACGACGGAGGCGATCCCCGTGCGGACGGTCCGGGACCGCGAGAAGAAGGGAGCGGCGATCAGGGGGGCCGCGACGAAGAGGGGGACGGCGCTGAAGTTGGGCGGGGACAGCGCGTCGAACACCAGTCCGCCGATGATCAGCAGGGCGGGCAGCAGCCGGACGAACCGTCCGGTGGCCCGTCCGCCGGACGTCAGCTCCCCCTCCCGGGAACCGAACACCGCACGGCCCACGGCGTCCACGCCCCCCGCCGCTCCGCTGCGCCGTCCCTCGGCCATCCCCACCTGTGCACTCCTGCCCGGTCCACCCACGGCTGCGGACGGTACCGCGCCCCGTCCAGGCTTCCCGGAGCCGCGCCGAGCGGCGACCGGGCATCGGCCGAATAGGGGGAAATCGCGGTGGCGGCCCGGCCCGCCGTGGTCAGTCGGAGAGCCGGTGCCGTGCGTAGACCGTCAGTGCGTCACGTACGAAGGCGGCGGTGCCGTCTCCGTGGCGATCGTAGTTCCTTCCGAAGCGGGGATCGGCGACATACATCTCCCCGAGCCCGATCACGTACGAACGGCTGGGCTCCTTGGCCGAGGACAGCCAGGCGCAGTGCCGCCGCGCGAGCTCCTGCGCCTCGGGCCCGTCGGCGGCGAGCCCGGCCTCCCTGGCCCGGCCCCAGTCGCGGGCGATGGCCTCGTGCTCGTCCTGGAACGCCTTCTTCTCCCCCTCCCCGAGCGAACGCCACCAGCGGTCGCCCTCCTCGTACGCGTCCCGGCCCCAGCGCTCGGTGACCTCCTGCTCGTGGGCGGTGTGGTCGAATCCGTCGAACACCTCAGCGGCCATGAGTTCCATCCCCTCCTGGGTCTTGTGGAGCGTGGTCCGCACCGAGGCGATCTGCCGTCCGATGCGCGTCTGCTCCTGTTCGAGCAGACGCAGATGCGCCCGCAGCGCCACCGCCGTGTCCCGCTGCCCCTCCAGTACGTCCTTGATGGCGGGCAGCGACAGCCCGAGCTCCCGCAGCAGCAGGATGCGCTGCAGCCGGACGAGGGCGTCCTGGTCGTAGTAGCGGTAGCCGTTGCTCCCGATCCGGCTCGGCATGAGGAGACCGAGGTCCCCGTAGTGCCGGAGCGTGCGGCTCGTGGTGCCGGCCCGGCGGGCGATTTCCTGAATGGACCACTCCATGCCGGAAACGCTAGATCTTTACGTTGCGTCAAGGTCAAGCGTCCTCGACCGGACCCGGAGAACGACTCGGGCCCGGGAAACGGCTCGGACCCGGGAAACGACTCGGGCCCGGCACGCTGTCTGCGTGCCGGGCCCGGATCTTCAGTAGCGGGGACAGGATTTGAACCTGCGACCTCTGGGTTATGAGCCCAGCGAGCTACCGAGCTGCTCCACCCCGCGTCGATGAACACAACTGTACGGCATTCCAGGAGTGCCGTTGACCAATTACTCCCGGCGCCCTGTTCGGGGCACCCCTGCCCGGTGCACCCCGCAGCGCACATACGGCCGCCGGTCCGGGGCGATCACCGGCCGGGCGCGACCGCGAAGCGTCCGCCGCGCGGCCACGGCCTGCGGCCCGGGCACCCGGCCGGAGACCCCCGCCACTGCGGCCGCCCCCCTCCCGGGGAATATACCCCCGGGGGTAATGATGTTAGAGTCCATGACATACCCCGGGGGGTAATTTATGCACGGAAGGAGTATCGCGGTGTTCTTCGTTGACGTCATCGAACTGGAGGGCCTGGGCAACCGCAGCTACCTCGCCGGCGGCGAGACCGCGGCGGTGGCGGTCGATCCGCCCCGGGACATCGACCAGGTGCTGGCCGCGGCCGCCCGGCGCGGGGTGCGCGTCTCCCACGTGGTGGAGACCCACATACACAACGACTACGTCACCGGCGGGCTGGAGCTCGCCCGGATCACGGGCGCCGTCTACCTGGTGCCGGCGGGGGCGAACGTGTCCTTCGCCCGGACCCCGGTCTCCGACGGCGACACGGTGGACGTCGACTCCGCGGCCGGACTGACCCTCAGCGCCGTCGCCACTCCCGGACACACGCCGCATCACACCGCGTACGTGCTGGCGGAGGCGGGCCGTCCCGTGGCCGCGTTCACGGGAGGATCGCTCCTCATCGGTACGGTCGGCAGGCCCGATCTCGTCGAGCCGCGGCTGACCGAGCAGCTGGCCCGCGCCCAGCACGCCTCGGCCCACCGGCTCGCCGACGCCCTGCCCGACGACACGGCCGTGCTGCCCACCCATGGGTTCGGCAGCTTCTGCTCGTCCGCGCAGGCGGACGGCGACGCGACGACGATCGGCAGGGAGAAGACCGCGAACACGGCACTGACCGCGGACGTGGACACCTTCGTCGCCGAGCTGCTCGCCGGACTGGAGGACGTGCCCGCCTACTACGCGCACATGGGCCCCGCCAACGCGGCCGGCCCCGACCCGGTCGACCTGACCCCGCCCGCCGTCGCCGACCCGCAGGAGATCGCCGCACGGCTCGCGGCCGGGGAGTGGGTGGTCGATCTCCGCAACCGCGTCGCCTTCGCCGAGGGGCATGTGGCGGGCTCGTTCAACTTCGAGGCGGACGGCAAGCTCGCCACGTACCTCGCCTGGATGATCCCGTGGGGCAAGCCCGTCACCCTGCTCGCCGGAAGCCCCGAGCAACTGGCTTCAGCTCAGCGGGAGTTGGCCCGAGTCGGTATCGACCGGCCGGCCGCCGCCGCGACCGGAGGCCCCGAGGCGTGGCTGCGCGACGGTGAGCGTCCGGCCTCGTTCCCGCGAGCCACGTTCGCGCGGCTCGCGGCCGAGGGCACGGAAGAAGCCGTGGTGCTGGACGTGCGCCGGGACTCCGAGAGGGCAGAGGGCTGGATCGAGGGCTCGGTCCACATCCCGGTCCACGAGGTGCACCGCAGGCTCGGCGAGGTGCCGGACGGCACGGTCTGGGTGCACTGCGCGGGCGGCATGCGCGCGGGCATCGCCGCCTCCCTGCTGGATGCCGCCGGACGGCGGGTCGTGGCCGTCGACGACGGCTTCGACGCCGCCGCCGAGGCCGGACTGACCGTCGTCACCGGCTGAACCCGCCCCGAGCGCAAGGCGAAAGAGAAAGGGAGAGCGACGATGTTCCTCTTCGGCAGCAAGTCGAGCGGCAGGGCACCGCGCCTGTCCGTGCGCGAAGCGCGCGACCGTACCGGTGGTGAGCGGCCCGAGTCCGTCCTGCTGGATGTGCGGGAGGAGCCCGAGTGGAGGGCCGGGCACGCCCCGCACGCCCTGCACGCCCCGTTGACGGAGCTGGTCGCGGGCGGCGCCCTGCCGGCCTCGGCACGGGGCCGGGCGCTGGTGGTGATCTGCCGTAGCGGGCACCGCTCGCGGCAGGCCGCGGAGCTCCTGGCCGAACGGGGCGCGGACGCGGTGGACGTGGAGGGCGGCATGAACGCGTGGGCCGCCGCCGGGTATCCGGTCGTCGACGAACGCGGGAACAGCGGCTCGACAGCATGAGCACCCTCGTCCTCGCCCTGATCGCCGGGGCCGTCGTCGGGCTGGCCCTGGGCGCCCTGGGCGGCGGTGGCAGCGTGCTCGCGGTCCCCGCCCTGATCTACCTGCTCGGCTTCTCACCGGCGTCGGCGTCCACGGCCGCCCTGATCATCGTCACCGCGACCTCCGCCACCGCCCTGTACGCCCACGCCCGCGACGGAGACGTCGCCTGGAGGACCGGCGCCCTGTTCGCCCTCGCGGGCATCGGGCCCGCCTTCCTCGCCGGAGCCGCCGCCGGACACCTCCCGGCCGCCGTGCTCACCGGGGCCTTCGCCGTCGTCGCGTCCCTGGCCGCCCTGCGGATGCTCCGTCCGGCCGCCACCGGGACGCCCGAGCGGGTGCGTCCCGTCAGGGCGGCCGGTGCCGGCGCCGGACTCGGCGCCGTGACCGGGCTCCTCGGCGTGGGCGGCGGGTTCCTCGCGGTCCCGGCGCTGGTGGGGGTCCTCGGCCTGCGGATGAAGCAGGCGGTGGGCACCAGCCTGCTGGTCATCACCGTCAACTCCCTGGCCGCGCTCACCTCACGGACCGGGACGGGCGGTGAGCTGCGCTGGGAGGTGATCGCCCCGTTCGCCGGGGCCGCGATCCTCGGAGCCTGGGACGGCAAGCGGCTCGCGTCGAGGATCACCGGACGGACCCTGCAGCGCGTCTTCGCGTTCGTGCTGCTGGCGGTGGCGGCCGTCATGCTCGTCGACGTGGTCGTCTGAGCCGGCCGCCCGTCGCCTCAGGCCAGCGAGAGGAACAGCTTCTCCAGCCGAGCGCGCATCGCGTCCCGGTCCTCGCCGGTGCGGCTCCCGTCCTCCATCTCGGTCAGGCACTGCTGGAGCCCGGTGGCGATGATCGCGAATCCGGCCCGGTCCAGCGCCCGGGAAGCCGCCGCCAACTGCGTCACGACCTCCTCGCAGTCCCGCCCCTCCTCGATCATCCGGATCACACCGGAGATCTGCCCCTGTGCCCGGCGAAGCCGGTTCAGCACCGCCTTCAACTCCGCACCCGCCAGATCAAGCTCCATCATCACTCCTCACCGCATACCCCCAGGGGTAAATATACTCCGCGCGAGCGGGGCCCCGCCGACAGCAAAGGATGACACCCGCCATGACCCAGCCCACCACCCTCGGCACCGGCGAAGCCCGTACCCGGCTGCACGAACTCACCGTGATCGACGTCCGCACCCCCGGCGAGTACGCGAGCGGGCACCTGCCCGGCGCCCTCAACATCCCCCTCGACGGGCTCCGGCGGGCCCTGCCCGACCTCCGGTACGCCGCCGAGCGCGGGGACATCCTGGTCGTCTGCGCTTCCGGCACCCGGTCCGAGAACGCCTGCCGCGTGCTCGCCGAGCACCACATCGCCGCGGCCACCCTTTCCGGGGGCACCGGCGCCTGGGCGGCCGACGGCCACGACCTGCACCGCCCCCGGACCACGGTCCGCGCGGCCTGGGGCATGGAACGCCAGGTCCGCTTCACCGCGGGAACCGCCGTCCTGACCGGCCTCCTCCTGGGCGTCCTCGTCCACCCGGCGTTCCAGCTCCTGTCGGCCAGCATCGCCGCGGGGCTGGTCTTCTCCGCCCTCACCAACACCTGCGGCATGGCCGCCCTGCTGGCCAGGCTCCCCCACAACCGTCCGCGCGCCACCGACCTCGCCGCCACCCTGGCCGAACTCCGCAACCGCTGAGCGGACGGAGAAGGCGCCTCCACCCGGCCCGGGTGGAGGCGCCTTTTCCGTGAGCCCTCTCCCACCTGACGGTGGGGCTGTGGGGTTGGCCGGTGCGGGCTGTACGGAACGACGAAGCTCGTCCGCCCGGCGCGGGACCTGCCGCTCCGGGAACCCCTCGGCCCGGCCTCGGCCGCACGGCCCGCGGCCCGTGATCGACAGCACCGCCCACGAGGCGTCAGCCGCCGTATCGCTCGACGAGGGCCTTGCCGATCGAGGCCAGGCGGTCCCGGACCTCCGGAGGGCCGGTCACCTCGACCCATTCGACCAGCCCGGAGAGCTCGCCGGCGAGGATGTACTCGTCGGGGCCGCGGATCACGACCTCGACGCGGCCGTCGGCCGTGGAACCTCCCACGTCGAGCCGGTCGCCGAGCGCCATCCGGAGTATGTCTGTCCCGTCGGGTGTGCATACCGCCCGGACCTCCAGCGGCGTTCGTCTGCGATCGACCTCTTCGGCGATCTCGTTCCAGCTCTCGGCGAGGTCGAAGTCCCCGGGCCGGTGCACGGGGTCGCCGGTCGGGTCGGCGGACGAGACGCGGTCGATCCGGAAGATCCGTCGGCCGGCCCCGGTGTCGGAGACGAGGTACCACACGGGGCCTTTGGCGACGATGCCCAGCGGGTGGACGGTTCTGCGGGTTTCGACGCCTTTGCTGTCGACGTAGCCGAGCGACACCTGGACGCCGCTGATCACCGCGTCCTGGAGTTCG
This sequence comes from Streptomyces sindenensis, assembly GCF_014649035.1. Taxonomy (GTDB): domain Bacteria; phylum Actinomycetota; class Actinomycetes; order Streptomycetales; family Streptomycetaceae; genus Streptomyces; species Streptomyces sindenensis. The sequence goes on along the minus strand of NZ_BMSG01000034.1, from coordinate 55,459 downwards.
TCGAGGAAGCGGGGCGGCCGGGGATCGATCCGGCTCGCTCCCCATCGCTGCGGGTCGACGACCAGCGACGCCGCCGCCGCCTCGGCCCGCACCCGGAAGGGCTTCGGCAGAGCATGGACGAGCTTGCGCAGAGCCGTCCTCATCGCCGGCGTCGCATCCGAGGCCGGGCCGACAGCCAGGAACAGGGCGCGTGCCTCACCGGCGGTCAACCCGGACAGGTCGGTACGAGCCCCGCCCACCAGGCGCCAGCCGCCCCCTCGGCCCTGTACGGAGTACACGGGCACCCCGGCCATGGCCAGGGCGTCGAGGTCACGGCGGGCGGTGCGCTCGGAGACCCCCAGCTCTCGGGAGACCTCTGCGGCCGTCACCTGCTCACGCCGTTGGAGCAGGAGGAGCAGGGCCACCAGGCGCTCGGATCGCATACCGACAAAACTCCCATAAAAACCGGTCATGGGGTGACCGGTTTGGGCAACAGGGTGGCGACATGCCCTCGTCGAGAAGGCCGACCGCCGGCGAGCGCCCCCAGAGAGGAAACGCGGTGTTCAATCAAGCAGAATTCCCCGAGCCCACCCTCATCCAGGTCAACGGTGTGCAGCTCGAAGTCTTCGAGGCAGGCCGAGAGAACAGGGGCAAGCCCATCGTGCTCTGCCACGGCTGGCCGGAGCACGCCTTCTCCTGGCGTCACCTGATGCCCGTCCTCGCAGCGGCCGGCCATCACGTCATCGCACCGAACCAGCGGGGTTACGGCGGCTCATCCCGCCCGGCCGAGGTGACGGACTACGACATCGAACACCTGACGGGTGACCTCGTCGCGCTCCTGGACCACTACGGCTACGAGGACGCCACCTTCGTCGGCCATGACTGGGGGGCGTTCGTCGTCTGGGGGCTGGCCCTGTTGCACCCCGACCGGGTGAACAAGCTGATCAACCTGAGCCTGCCTTACCAGGAGCGCGGAGGAACGCCGTGGATCGAGGCCATGGAAGCCTTCCTCGGCGGCGACTTCTACTTCGTCCACTTCAACCGGCAGCCGGGCGTCGCGGACGCCGTGTTCGACGCCCATGCCTCCACATTCCTGCGCAACCTCTACCGGAAGAACGTGCCCCCCGCGCCCCCTGAGCCGGGCATGGCGTTGATCAACCTCGCCGAGGCGGAAACACCACGCGGTGAGCCCGTCATGAGCGACCGTGATCTGGCCGTCTACGTCTCCGCGTTCGAGACGTCCGGATTCACGGGCGGCATCAACTGGTACAGGAACCTCGACCGCAACTGGCACCAGCTGGCGGACGCGGACCCGATCATCAAGCAGCCCGCCCTCATGATCTACGGCGACCAGGACTTCGCGATGCCGAGGTTCGAGAGACTGGCGGAGTTCGTGCCCCACGTGGAAGTGGTCGGCCTGGACTGCGGTCACTGGATCCAGGAGGAAATGCCGGAAGAAACCAACCAGGTGATTTCTCAGTGGCTGGAACGGCAGGGCTGAGGACCTCGTGCGTGGCGGGCGGTGGGCCGCCGAAGGGGCCGTCGAGACTCGGCCGCGTCGCGGAGGAGCTCCGCCGCCTCATCGCGGCACACCCGGCGCCGGACTCCTCGCGGCAGCCCCCTGGCCACGGCCCCCTCAGAGCCCAGGACGGCGGCTCGCCGCACGTCATTCGCCCTTGCGGGAGAACAACGGTCATCGACCCGCTGGAAGCTCTCCCTGCTGAGGGGTTGGCGCAGCACCGCATGGCGAAGCGCCTCCACCCGGGCGGGACCGGATGGAGGCGCTTCTTCGCAGGTGGGGGGCTTGCACCTCGCCCTGCTGTCGGTAGGCCGTGTGGGACTCGAACCCACAACCAACGGATTAAAAGTCCGCTGCTCTGACCAATTGAGCTAACGGCCCCTGCGACATCACCCCCCGAGCATAGCCCGCCCGGTCCCGGCAGCCGATCCGGTATCGGTCTCGGGCCCGTCGCGGGTCCGGGGAAGCGGTTCTCACCGGGTCGGGGACAGCAACAGGGCCCGTACGTCACCGAGTCGGTTCGGTGGCATACGAGCCCTGCCGGTCTGTCAGGCGGACCCGCTCGGCCGGTCATCGGCCGGGCTGGGGTCAGCCGTTGCGCTTCCAGCGCGGCTTGTCGTCGCGGCGGCCGAACGAGCCGGTGTTGGTGCCGGTGTTGGCGCCACGGTGGTCGTCGCGGCGGCCGGTCGGGCGGTCGCTGCCGCCGGAGCGGAAGCCGCCGGAGGGGCGGTCGTCACGACGGTCGCGGTTGAACGGACGGTCGCTGCCGCCGGAGCGGTAACCGCCGGAGGGGCGGTCGTCACGACGGTCGCGGTTGAACGACGGGCGGTCGTCACGGCGCTCGAAGGAACGGCCACCACGGTCATCGCGGCGGTCGTTGCCGCCGGAGCGGAAACCACCGGAGGGACGGTCGTCACGACGGTCACGGAACGACGGACGGTCGTTGTCACGACGCTCGAAGGAACGGCCACCACGGTCGTCACGGCGGTCGTTGCCGCCGGAGCGGAAACCACCCGAGGAGCGGTCGTCACGACGGTCACGGAACGACGGACGGTCGTTGTCACGACGCTCGAAGGAACGGCCACCACGGTCGTCACGACGGTCGTTGCCGCCGGAGCGGAAACCACCCGAGGAGCGGTCGTCACGACGGTCGTTGCCGCGGTAGCCGCCACGGTCGCCACCACGGTTGTCGCGGCGCTCGTAGTTGCCCCGCTCGTCGCGGCGCTGCTCGTCGCGAGCGGCCGGCTGCTCGGGGACGGAGATGGCGGCCACCAGGGCGGCCTCCGCCTCGGCGGCCACCTCGGCCACCGCGGCCTCCGGGTCGTCGCCCCGCTCGCGCGCGGCACGGGCGACCAGGCGGTCGGCCTCCTCGCGGAGCTCGACGGCGCGGCGCTGCACGCGCTCCAGCTGCTTCGTCAGGTCGGCGGCCTCGCGCTCGGCCTGCTTGGCGGCGTTGTTCGCGGAGTCGGCCTGGACCTCGGTGAGCGAACGGGCGCCGGTGATCTCGGCGACCTCCGGCTCGAAGACGCCCGCGCCCTGGACGATGTGGCGCGAGGCGTCGACGCCCGCGTCCTCCATCAGGCGGAAGATCTGGCGGCGCTGGTGCGGGAGCGCCAGCGAAACCACGACACCGGACTTGCCGGCGCGGGCGGTGCGGCCCGAGCGGTGCAGGTAGTCCTTGTGGTCGCCGGCCGGGTCCACGTTCAGGACCAGGTCGATGCCGTCGACGTGGATACCGCGCGCGGCCACGTCGGTCGCGACGAGCGCGTTGACGTAACCCTTCTTGAAGTCCTCCAGGACCCGCGTGCGGGCGCCCTGGGTCATGCCGCCGTGCAGCGCGTCGGCCTTCACGCCGGACTCGATGAGCTGCTCGGCGATGCGGTCGGCGCCCAGCTGGGTGCGGACGAAGATGATGGTGCGGCCCTTGCGGGCGGCGATGGCGGCCGTGACCGGTGCCTTGTCCTTCGGCTTCACGACGAGGACGTGGTGCGACATGGTCGTGACGTTGCCCTGGGCGCTGTCGACCTCGTGCGTCACCGGGTTGGAGAGGTAGCGCTTGACCAGCGTGCCGATCTCGTTCTCCATGGTGGCGGAGAAGAGCATCCGCTGACCGCCGGCCGGGACCTGGTCGAGCAGCTCGGTGACCTCGGGCAGGAAGCCCAGGTCCGACATCTGGTCGGCCTCGTCGAGGACGGCGACCTGGACGTCCTCCAGGGAGCAGGCGCCGCGGTTGATGATGTCGCGCAGCCGGCCCGGGGTGGCGACGAGGACGTCGACACCGCGCTCCAGGGCGTAGATCTGGTTGCCCATCGACGTACCGCCGCAGACGACCTTCATCTTCAGGCCGAGCACGTCGCCGTACGGCTGGAGCGCGTCCGCGACCTGCATCGCGAGCTCACGGGTCGGGGTGAGGATGACGGCGCGGGGCTTCTTCTTCTCGGTGCGGCCACCGGCCAGGGCGGCCAGGGTGGGCAGACCGAAGGAGAGGGTCTTGCCGGAGCCCGTACGGCCACGGCCGAGGATGTCCTTGCCGGCCAGGGCGTCCGGGATGGTCGCCGCCTGGATCGGGAAGGGGGTGGTGACGCCGTTCTGGGCGAGCTTGCGGACGATGCCCTCGGGCAGGCCCAGGTCGCCGAAGGTGACGGTCGGCTCGGCGGAGGCCTCGGCGGCCTCGGCCTCGGGGGCCTCGGCAGCCACGGGAGCCTCGGTGGCCTCTTCGGTCTTCTCGGCGGCCGGGGCGGTCGCACCGGCGGGGGCCTCGGTCACGGCGGACTCGACCAGCTCGGCGAGCTCGGCGTTGTCGACGTTCTCGGGCATGACGGTGCGGTCAGAACTGGAAATTGACATGCGAAATGCGAAACCTTCCGGAGTCTCGGCACGCGCCCATAACTCCGTGATTCGCAATTTCGACCGCCTCAATGCGGTCCAGCCACGGCAAGGGAGAGTACGCGCCACACGGCGCTCTTCTGTGTCGGCGCCGGGCAATGGGATCAAACGATCTACCACCATACGCACTCTCACCCACCTTGCGCAAACCGCCCTCGCTGTGACCCCGGCTACACCGGCCCCACCTGCGGCGATGCCTCCGGCGTCCGCAGCGGCCCGACCTTCTTCGGCCCACCCAGCCCCTGGGCCCGGAACTGCGCGGCGGGCGAGGCCGACGGGGGCGGCTCCGGCGGATCGGTGGGCTCCGGCTCGGGATCGGGGTCCGGGTCCGGGTCCGGGGCGGGCGTCGGCGGGACCGGCGGCTCCGGGGTGACCGGCGGCGGCTCCCCCGGCCCCGGCGTCGAGGGCGTCGGAGTGGGCTGCGTCCCGGAGCCGCCGCGGGTGGGCCGGCCGGGGGCGGCCGGTTCGGGGCGGATGTCCTCGGCGGTGGCCGACGGCCTGGCGCCGGAGGCGTCGGGACGCGGGCTGCCGCCGGGAACACCCCGGTCCGAGTGGGGGTGGGCGCCGCCGCCACGCCCGCCGGACCACCCCGAGCCGGGAACCGTGTCCCCCGCCGGATCGGCGGCGGAGCCCTTCGGGCCGGCGGACCGCGAGGGGCCCGGGCCTCCGGCGCCGTCCTCACCGACGCTCATGCAGCCGGTGGACGCGGCGATCGTCAGCGCGGTGACGGCCGCCCAGCGGACAGGGGCGGGGAACTGGCGCACGAGGGGCACCTCCGGGGCGAGGGAGCGGGAGCGTGGCGAGGGATGGAGCCCGCGACGTCGGAGCGAGGCTTCGCACCGTGCCCAACTCCCCCGACCCCGCCGGAGACACGCCCGAAACGCGAGCGCCCCGCACCGCCCCACGCGCCACCCGCCGAAGCCACCCGGCCACACCCCCGCGCGGCCCGCACCGCGCGACGCCCGCTACACCCCGAACCCGCCCGCCAGTTCCGCCCCCAGGAACACCGCGCCCAGCCCGGCCAGCAGGGACGCCAGCACATGGGCCGCTGCCAGGAAGGCCCGGCCCGTCTCGGCCAGGCGGAGCGTCTCGTACGAGAACGTCGAGTACGTCGTCAGCGCCCCGCACAGCCCCGTCGCCAGCAGGGCGTGCACCGGGGAGGAGACCGCGGCGCCGGTCAGCACGCCGAGCAGCAGGCTGCCCGCGATGTTCGCCGTGAAGGTGCCCCACGGGAAGACGTACGGGACGCCCGGGCCCTGGTGGGCCTGCACCGCACGGTCCGTCAGATAGCGCAGGGGCGCGCCCACCGCGCCGCCGATCGCCACCAGCAGCCAGGTCACGCGGTCCGCCCCTCGTCCAGCGCGGCCGGCCGCGCGGCCGGCCGCCCGCCCCGGTCCAGCCAGGTCCGTGTGGCCACGGCCGCCGCCCACACGGATCCGAGCGCGGCCACCGCGGTCGCCGCCGTGTACGCCATCGCCACCGCGATCTCCTGACGGACCAGCAGGCCCGAGACGTCCGCCGCGTACGTCGAGAAGGTCGTGTAGCCGCCGAGCACGCCGACGCCGAGGAAGGGCCGCACCAGCGGGCGGGTCACCCGGCCCCGCTCGACGGTCAGCACCATCAGGACGCCGATGAGGGCGCAGCCGGTCACGTTGACGGCGAACACCGTCCACGGGAAGCCGTGACCGGGCGCCGGCCACAGCACCAGCGCGCCGTACCGGGCGAGGGCTCCGAGCGCGCCGCCCGCCGCGACCGCCGCCAGCACCCGGCCCTGCGGTGCGGACGGCGGGCCGGGCTCCGGCAGCTCCCGCGGTTCCTGCTCGCTCATCCGTACCCCAGGGCGTGCAGCCGCTCGTCGTCGATGCCGAAGTGGTGGGCGATCTCGTGGACGACGGTGATCTCGGTCTCCGCGACGACGTCCTCCTGCGTCTCGCACATCCGCAGCGTCGGGCCCCGGTAGATGGTGATCCGGTCCGGCAGCACCCCGGCGTACCACTCGCCGCGGTCGGTGAGCGGGGTGCCCTCGTAGAGCCCGAGGAGGTCGGGGTCGCCGGGGTCCGGTTCGTCCTCGACGAACACCGCCACGTTGTCCATCAGCCGCGTCAGCTCCGGCGGAATCCGGTCCAGAGCCTGGCTCACCAGCTCCTCGAACTGTTCGCGCGTCATCTCCAGCACCCGGCCATTGTCCCGTACGGGGACGGGTACGGGCAGACGGCGACCGCGCGGCATCCCGGCGTCCGGGTCCGTACGGACGCATGACCGGTGGAGCCGCCGGGCATGGCGAAGGCCGTACCGGGGCATACGGGCCCAATGGTCCGCGTCCCGTTCCGTGCCGCAGCCGACCGCGTCCGGCACCGCCTCAGCCGGCTCGCCCGCCCGGCGCCCCGAAGCCGTACCGCCGCCCCGCGAACGCCCCGCGCGACGGCCGCCGGCGGACCGGGGGCACCCCGCCCACCGGTCCCCGGCGACCTGACGGCCCCAGCCCGCCGCCCCTGGCTCCGCGCGCTGGGCATGTTCGCCGTCGTCGTGCTGGGGGCCTGGCTGGGGCTGCTCGCCGTGGGCTCCGTCCGGACGCCGGTCGGCCCCATGGACACCAGCATGACGCTCCGCCCCTCCCTCACCGGCGGCAGCAAGATCAACGTGTCCCCGCTCGGCGCCCTGGAGCTGGACTCGCACATCGCACCGCTGCGGCTCGACGTGGACGTGGACCGCCTCGACCCCGAGCGCTCCCAGGCCCTGGTCGACCAGCCGGAACGGTTCTCCGGCCTCCAGGACGAGGTCACCCGGGACGTCGCCGCCGGGACCAGGGAGCTGGCCGTGCGCTCCTGTGTCGCCGTGATCTCCGGCGCGGCCGCCCTCGGCCTCGTCGTCTACCGCCGCCCCCGCCGCGCCCTGGCCGCCGGCGGGCTCGCCCTCACCCTGCTGGCCGCCTCCGGCGTCAGCGCGTACGCCACCTGGAACCCGAAGTCCGTCCTGGAGCCGAAGTTCTCCGGGCTGCTCTCCAGCGCTCCGTCCCTGGTCGGCGACGCCCGCTCGATCGTCACCGAGTTCGACATCTACCAGCAGGAGCTGGCCCGCCTGGTCACCAACGTCACCAAGCTGTACGACGCGACCTCCACGCTCCCCGTCTACCAGCCCGACCCCGGCACGATCCGGGCCCTGCACGTCTCCGACATCCACCTCAACCCGGCGGCCTGGCACATCATCGCCTCGCTCGTCGAGCAGTACGAGATCGACGTGATCATCGACTCCGGCGACACGATGGACCACGGCTCCGCCGCCGAGAACGGCTTCCTCGACCCGATCCGCGACCTCGGCGCGCCCTACGTCTGGGTGCGCGGCAACCACGACTCGACCGTCACCCAGGACTACCTGAAGAAGTTCCGGAACGTCCGCGTCCTGGACGACGGCAAGGCGGTGAACGTCGGGGGGCTGCGGATCGCGGGCACCGGTGACGCCTCCTTCACCCCGGACCGGACCGCCCCGGTCGGCGGCAAGGCGGCCGCGCAGCTCGAAGGGGCGCGCCTCGCCTCCGCACTGCGCGACCAGGAGCGCGCGGGCACCCCGGTCGACATCGCCGTCGCCCACGACCCGAACACCGCCCGGGAGACCGACGGCACGGTCCCCCTCGTGCTCTCCGGCCACCTCCACCGCCGGATCAACGAACAGCTGAAGCTCGGCACCCGGCTGAAGGTCGAGGGCTCCACGGGTGGCGGCGGGCTGCGCGCCGTGCAGAACGAGAAGCCGGAGAAGGTGCACGCCTCCGTGCTCTACCTGGACCGCTCCACCCGCCGGCTCCAGGCCTGGGACGAGATCACGCTCGGCGGCCTGGGGCTGACGACCGCCGAGGTCAGCCGCCATCTCCCGGAGGAGAACCTGCAGAAGGACTCGCCCGTCTCGCCCTCCCCGTCGCCGTCGTCCGCGTCCTCCTCGCCCTCCGCGACCCGCTCCCCGGGCCGCCCGACCCCATCGCCGTAAACCGTTTTGGCGATAGCTCCACCCATCCCATATGCTTCTCACGTCCCCGACGCGCTGCAAAGCGAACCGGCGGGCCAATAGCCCTCATCGTCTAGTGGCCCAGGACGCCGCCCTTTCAAGGCGGTAGCACGGGTTCGAATCCCGTTGGGGGCACGTTTCACCGTGTGCGAGACTTGTTTCGCGCATTGCTTGGTCCTGTGGAGCAGTTTGGAGTGCTCGCCACCCTGTCAAGGTGGAGGCCGCGGGTTCAAATCCCGTCAGGACCGCTTGCAGCCCCAGCGGCTGCGTGGCTGGGTAGCTCAGTTGGTACGAGCGATCGCCTGAAAAGCGATAGGTCGCCGGTTCGATCCCGGCCCCAGCCACTTCTCGAAGGCCCCGTCCCCCGGACGGGGCCTTCGCCGTGTCACACCTTCTCGGTCTCCTCCCGCTGCCCTTCCTGCGGCACGGCTCCGTCGCGCCGCCGCCAGGTCCGTACGCCCAGGACCAGCAGCGCCACCAGCACCACCGCGACCAGCGCCACCCCGTCCGGCACCCGTTCGCCGAGCTTCTGCGCCCACTGCTCGACCGCGAACGAGTCGTCGACCCCGAGCAGGCCGGGCAGCGCGGTCGTCCCGTCGTAGACGAGGAACAGCGCGCCGAGGCCGATGAAGAACAGCCCCGACAGCAGCGACGTGGTGTGCAGCTCGAACCGGCCGAGCCGGACGGCCCGGCCGCGCAGCCATGTCCGGCGGCCGAGGTCGAAGCGTTCCCAGAGCAGGGCGAGGAGGAAGAGGGGGACGGCCATCCCGAGCGCGTACACCGCCAGCAGCAGTCCCCCGTAGACCGGGCTGCCGCTCACCGCCGCGACGGTCAGGACGCTGCCGAGGATCGGGCCCGCGCAGAATCCGGCCAGGCCGTAGACCGCGCCCAGCGCGTAGACGGAGAACGCGGTGGTGGGGCGGATCCGGCCGCTGAGCTCGGCCATCCGCCGGGAGGCGAAGCCGAGGCCGACGATCTGCGCGAGACCGAGCACGATGATCAGCCAGCCCGCGCCGGTGACGAGTGCGTCGCGGTGGCCGTAGAACAGCCGCCCGGCGTACGAACCGGCCGCGCCGAGCGGGACGAGGGTGGTGGCGAGCCCGGCGTAGAAGATGCCGGTGCGGGCCAGCAGCCGGGAGGTGGAGTCGATGGAGTACGCGAAGAACGCCGGGAGCAGCAGCGCGCTGCACGGGCTGACCAGGGCGAGCAACCCACCGAGGAAGGCCGCGAAGTAGCCGATGTCCGCCGTCACTTGGCGGGCTCCCCGGCCTTGCCCGCCGCACCCGTGGTCTTCGCCCGCTCGGCGGCGGCCTCGATGGCGCGGGTGAACGTCTCGTCCGGCTGGGCGCCGGCGATCGGGCGGCCGTTGATCAGGAACGACGGGGTGGACGTGGCGCCGATCCCGTACGCCTGTTCCTGGTCCTTCTTGACCGACGCCCGGGCCGCGTCGCTGTCGAGGTCCTTCATGAACCGGTCCAGGTCCTTCACCCCGGCCTGCTCGGCGAGCGCCTTCACCCGGTCCTTGCCGAAGCCCTTCTCCTTCGCCCCCTCGGCGTAGGCGGCGCGGTGGAACTCCCAGAAGCGGTTCTGCTGCCCGGCGGCCCAGGCGCCCCGGGCGGCGTTCTCGGACTCCTCTCCGAAGATCGGGAAGTTGCGCCACTCGATGCGCAGCGTGCCGTCCTTCACGTACTTCTCGATCAGCTCCGGCTCGGTGTCCCGGGCGAACTTGCCGCAGTAGCCGCACTTGAAGTCGGCGTACTCGATCAGGACGACCGGGGCGTCGGCCGGGCCGATGGCCAGCTTGTCGTCGGCGTCCCGGCGGGCGAGCTTCGCCAGCTCCGGGTAGACGCCCGCATCCGGGTCGGCGGAGACCTCGGCGGCGGGGCCGGTGGCGGTGGTGTCCTTCGAGGTGTCGTCGGGGGCGGTGGCCTTGTACGAGGCGAAGCCGAGAAGACCGGCCGCGACGACGACCACCGCGCCGTAGACGAGGGGCTTGCGCGCGTTCGCGGACTTCGAGGACTTCGCGTTCTCGGGCGTGGGCATGCGGCACTCCGTGCTGGTGATGAGGGAGGAAGGGCGGAAGGTGCGGGGCGGGCGGATGTCCGCCGAGACCCCCTACACCCGCAGCACGGAGAGTTCGACCGGGGTCGGGGTGTGGGGGACCGGGGCGCGGGCCCGTATCCCCGGCGGCGGCTCGGCCGACGGCGCGCCCGTCGCGGCGGGCAGCCCCCACGGCGCGAGACCCGGTGCCTGGTCGTGGGCGGACCGGGCGCGGGAGGGAACGGCGGGCTCACCGCCGTGATCACGGAGCTTCCCGCAGCCGGGGACCGGGGCGCGATCGCCGGTGGCCTCGGCCACGGGGGCGTGGTGCGCCTGCCCACGGTCCTGCGCCGCCTGCCCACGGTGCTGCGCCGCCTGCGCCGCCTGCGCCACCGGCACGGAGGAGGCCCCCGTCCCGGCGGCCGCGAAGGCCGTCGGCCCGCACAGCAGCCCCAGCACCACCGCGAGCAGCGCCGTCAGGCTCCACCACTGCGTACGGGACACGGGACCGGGCCTTTCTCGCGTGATCGGCTGATCGGCGGTTACGGGGCGTTCGACTGCCCGAAATGGTACGCGGCGCGTGACGCAGCCCGCGTGAAATGAGGTCGCCACCGGCCGGGCCCGGGTGAGATCCTGGGATCCGTATGTCTACTTCCTTCGCCGATCTCCAGTCCCAGCTCGGTCAGCTCTCGCTCCGCGACGCGAACCGGCTCGGCCGGCGCCTCGAAGGAGCGCGCCGCATCCGCAAGCCCGAGGCCCGCCAGTCCGTGCTGGACGAGATCGCGGCCGAGGCGGGAAAGGCGGCCGACCGGCTCGCGGCGCGCGCGGCCCGGCTGCCCGCCCTGTCGTACCCGGAAGAGCTGCCGGTCAGCCAGAAGAAGGACGAGATCCTGGAGGCGATACGCGACCACCAGGTCGTGATCGTCGCCGGGGAGACCGGGTCCGGGAAGACCACACAGCTCCCGAAGATCTGCATGGAGCTGGGGCGCGGTGTCCGGGGCATGATCGGGCACACCCAGCCCCGCCGGATCGCCGCCCGTACGGTCGCGGAGCGCGTCGCGGACGAGCTGAAGACGCCGCTGGGCGAGACCGTCGGCTGGAAGGTCCGCTTCACCGACCAGGTGAACCCGGAGTCGACGTATCTGAAGCTGATGACGGACGGCATCCTGCTCGCCGAGATCCAGACGGACCGCGAGCTGCTGGCGTACGACACGATCATCATCGACGAGGCCCACGAGCGGTCCCTCAACATCGATTTCCTGCTCGGCTATCTGGCCCGGCTGCTGCCCCGCCGCCCCGATCTGAAGGTCGTCATCACCTCGGCGACCATCGACCCGGAGCGGTTCGCGCGCCACTTCGGGGACGCCCCGATCGTGGAGGTCAGCGGGCGGACGTATCCGGTGGAGGTCAGGTACCGCCCCCTGCTGGAGGAGGACAGCGAGGACTCCGACCGGGACCAGATCACCGCGATCTGCGACGCCGTCGACGAGCTGGGCCACGAGGCCCCCGGCGACGTCCTGGTCTTCCTCTCCGGTGAGCGCGAGATCCGGGACACGGCGGACGCGCTGAACAAGCGGAACCTCAGACACACCGAGGTGCTCCCCCTCTACGCCCGCCTCTCGCACGCCGAGCAGCACCGCGTGTTCCAGCGCCACACCGGACGCCGCATCGTGCTCGCGACCAACGTCGCCGAGACCTCGCTGACCGTCCCCGGCATCAAGTACGTGATCGACCCGGGCAACGCCCGTATCTCCCGCTACAGCCACCGCACCAAGGTCCAGCGGCTGCCGATCGAGCGGATCTCCCAGGCCAGCGCCAACCAGCGCAAGGGCCGCTGCGGCCGTACGTCGGACGGCATCTGCATCCGGCTCTACTCCGAGGACGACTTCGTCACCCGGCCGGAGTTCACCGACCCGGAGATCCTGCGGACCAACCTGGCCTCCGTCATCCTCCAGATGACCGCCGCCGGGCTCGGCGACATCGAGAAGTTCCCCTTCATCGACCCGCCGGACCACCGCAACATCCGCGACGGCGTCCAGCTCCTCCAGGAGCTGGGGGCGCTGGACCCGGCGGAGAAGGATCCGAAGAAGCGGCTCACCCCGCTCGGGCGCAAGCTCTCCCAGCTGCCCGTCGACCCGCGCCTGGCCCGCATGGTCATCGAGGCCGACAAGAACGGCTGCGCCCGCGAGGTCATGGTCATCGCCGCCGCGCTCTCCATCCAGGACCCGCGCGAGCGGCCGGCGGAGAAGCAGACGCAGGCGGATCAGAACCACGCCCGGTTCAAGGACGAGACGTCCGACTTCCTGGCGTACCTGAATCTCTGGGCGTACATCCGCGAGCAGCAGAAGGAGCGCGGCTCGTCCTCGTTCCGCCGGATGTGCAAGCAGGAGTATCTGAACTTCCTGCGCATCCGCGAATGGCAGGACATCTACGCGCAGCTGCGGACGGTCGCCAAGCAGATGGGCATCACCGTCGAGGAGCCCAAGGCGGAGGCGTCCGTTCCCGAGCAGGCGGTGCACACCTCGCTGCTGGCCGGGCTGCTGTCGCACATCGGGCTGAAGGACACCGAGAAGAACGAGTACCTGGGCGCGCGCAGCGCCAAGTTCGCGATCTTCCCGGGCTCGGCGCTGTTCAAGAAGCAGCCGCGGTTCCTGATGTCGGCGGAGCTGGTGGAGACCTCCCGGCTCTGGGCGCGGGTCAACGCCAAGGTCGAGCCAGAGTGGATCGAGCCGCTGGCCCAGCACCTGGTGAAGCGCACCTACAGCGAACCGCACTGGGAGAAGGACCAGGCGGCGGTGATGGCGTACGAGCGGGTCACCCTCTACGGTGTGCCGATCGTCGCCCAGCGCAAGGTCAATTTCGGACGGATCGACCAGGAGGCCTCGCGGGATCTGTTCATCCGCAACGCCCTGGTCGAGGGCGACTGGCGCACCCACCACCAGTTCTTCCACGACAACCGCAAACTGCTCGGCGAGGTCGAGGAGTTGGAGCACCGCGCCCGCCGCCGCGACATCCTCGTGGACGACGAGACGCTGTTCGACTTCTACGACCAGCGGATTCCCGAGCACATCGTGTCCGGGGCGCACTTCGACTCCTGGTGGAAGCACAAGCGGCGGGAGGAGCCGGACGCGCTCGACTTCGAGCGCTCCATGCTCATCAACGAGAAGGCCGGGGCCGTCACCAAGGACGACTACCCGGACTCCTGGCGGCAGGGGAAGCTCAAGTTCAAGGTGACGTACCAGTTCGAGCCCGGCGCGGACGCGGACGGTGTGACCGTGCACGTGCCGCTCCAGGTGCTCAACCAGGTCACCGCCGAGGGCTTCGACTGGCAGATCCCGGGGCTGCGCGAGGAGGTCGTCACCGAGCTGATCCGCTCGCTGCCGAAGCCGGTCCGCCGGCACTACGTCCCCGCGCCGAACTACGCGGAGAAGTTCCTCGACCGGGCGGTCCCGCTCCAGGAGCCGCTGCCGCAGACCCTGGCGCGTGAGCTCCAGCGGATGGTCGGGGTCCCGGTCACGGCGGACGACTTCGACCTCTCCCGCGTCCCGGACCACCTCAAGATCACGTTCCGGATCGTCGACGAGCGGCGGCGGAAGGTCGCCGAGGACAAGGACCTGGAGGCGCTGAAGCTCACGTTGCGGCCGAAGGCCCGCCAGGCGCTCTCCAAGGCCGCCGCGGCGACCGCGGGGCCCACCGGGGAGTCCATCGAGCGTTCGGGCCTCACGGACTGGACCATCGGCACGCTGAACAAGGTCTTCGAGACCCGCAGGGCCGGCCAGCCGGTCAAGGCGTATCCAGCCCTCGTCGACCAGGGCGACACCGTCGCCGTACGGCTCTTCGACACCGAGGCCGAGCAGCAGCAGGCGATGTGGCGCGGCACCCGGCGGCTGATCATGCTGAACATCCCGGTGAACCCGGCGAAGTTCGCGTCCGACCGGCTGAGCAACCAGCAGAAGCTGGCGCTGTCCCGTAATCCGCACGGTTCGGTGCAGGCACTCTTCGAGGACTGCGCGACCGCCGCGGCCGACCGGCTGATCGCCGCGCACGGCGGGCCCGCGTGGGACGAGAAGGCGTTCCGGACGCTGTACGACAAGGTGCGCGCGGACCTGGTGGACCTGACCGTCCGCACGATCGACCAGGTGCAGCAGATCCTGGCCGCGTGGCAGGCGTGCGAGCGCCGCCTGAAGTCGACGAACAGCCTGGCCCTGGTGGCCAACGTCACCGACGTACGGGCTCAGCTGGCCCGTCTCGTACCGTCCGGTTTCGTTACGGCCACGGGGCTGCGCCGGCTGCCGGACCTGATGCGCTACCTCGTGGCGGCCGACCGGCGGCTCCAGCAGATGCCGACGGCCGTCCAGCGGGACACCACGCGGATGGAGAAGGTCCACGAGATGCAGGACGAGTACGCCTGGCTGCTGGAGCAGTTCCCGCAGGGCCGGCCGGTGCCGCAGGAGGCGCTGGACGTCCGCTGGATGATCGAGGAGCTGCGGGTGAGCTACTTCGCCCACGCGCTGGGGACCGCGTTCCCCGTCTCGGACAAGCGGATCGTGAAGGCGATCGACGCCCTCGCACCCTGACGCGGGGCCGCCGGAGGGGGCCGGGAGGCGGGTGACGGAGTCACCACCAGGAGTGAAGTCGACCTGGGCCTCCCAACTCCTGTACAGTCTGGTTTCGCAGCAAGCCGCAAGGCAAGCGGCTAAAACCTGGTCCTGTGGAGCAGTTTGGAGTGCTCGCCACCCTGTCAAGGTGGAGGCCGCGGGTTCAAATCCCGTCAGGACCGCAGTAGAGAAAGCCCGGATCATTTCGATCCGGGCTTTCTCGCGTCTTGACGGCTCCGTCCGCCGCGGG
This sequence comes from Streptomyces sindenensis, assembly GCF_014649035.1. Classification (GTDB taxonomy): domain Bacteria; phylum Actinomycetota; class Actinomycetes; order Streptomycetales; family Streptomycetaceae; genus Streptomyces; species Streptomyces sindenensis. Next base: position 40,191 of record NZ_BMSG01000034.1, on the reverse strand, counting down.
TACCCCGGAGGAGCAGAGGCCGTATCCGTATCCCCGGCGCTTCTCGCGGGCGGGGGACGGCCGTGACCACCGGGAGGTGGCTCGCATGTCCGCGTCCGCAGCACGACACGAGACCCGCGCGCTGCTGCGCGCCCATCTGGCGGCCGCTGCCGCCTACGGCCATCTCACCCGGCACTGCGCGGTCTGCCATCGCCTCCTGCGGCTCGCCATGGAGCCCGGGGCCGCCTCGGAGCCCGAGGGAGCGGCCGAGGCCGCCCCGGCCCCCGCCGGCGCCCCCGCCGCTCCGGAGAACGCTTCCGGGCGGCCGGTCGGGAACACCCGCCGGACGGTCGAGAACACCGGGCGGCCGGTCGGGAACGAGGACGAAAGACCCCCGGCGACACGACCATCGGCCGGGTGACTCCGCGTCCGCGCAGTGGCAGGCTCGTAGTTGGCAAGCATCAGGCGATGTGACGGTAGTCACCGAAAGAGTTTTCAGACCGGGGGATCTTACGCCTCCCCTACAACTGGTGAATTTAATATGTGCAATTGCACGGGGTTCGTGGAGTTGCGGAGACCGTTCCGTCCGGGGCTGTCCCACCGCGTCCGGGACGCTCACCCACACTCCCGCACAGACCCGCTCACAGACTCACGAACGCCCCCGCCGACCCCCTGAAGCCGACCGACCGCCCGGTTCTGGCTCCGGGCCGGTCCGGGCGCGGGAGCGGCCGGGAGAGCGCTGCCCAGGGGCCGTCCGGGCGTCCGGGAGGCCGGCCGGAGAGGGCGCGTCCGGGCACAAAAAAGATCGCGCTGGACCCGGCGGAGTCCAGCGCGATCGATACGACGAAACCCGTGGGGCACAGGTATGACGCCCGTTGGGGCAGGCGTCCGTCGAGTGGAGCTATGGGCGGGTGGCTGAGGTTGGGGGACCTGGCAGCTGCCCGGATGTTGTGCTGTGCTGCGGTACTGCTGTGCTGCTGTTATCGCTGGTCGGCAGGGGTGTGTCAGGCCTCGCTGCGCTGCTGCGGAATACCCGCGAGCAGTGCGCGGACCTCTGCCTCGCGGTACCGGCGATGTCCACCGAGCGTGCGGATGGACGTGAGCTTGCCAGCCTTGGCCCAACGGGTGACCGTCTTCGGGTCCACGCGGAACATCGTGGCAACCTCAGCCGGGGTCAGCAGCGGCTCGGCATCAGGGGTGCGAGCGGTCATGAGCGGCCTCCTCGGGAGAACCGAACCTTCTCGGTTCTTTCCTCTAAATTCTGCACCTTGACCCGCGTTGCCCGAAATGGCGGACGCGGGCCGAGTCGGTTATAGGACGAACGGCTTGTCCTCGGCACTACAACTACACCATCCGTCCAGCCACGTCGGCCAAACCGATGGAATTGCCCTCCCAGGTGTTCATCAGCGACGGAAGCCGATGGACCATGCCATAGCGGACAGTCACGCCCCGGTGACGATCAGTCACAGAGCGATCAGGAGTCGTCAGACCCCCCATAGAGTGCAATGTCGAGCATTCTGCCCTTACTTGGACAGAAGGAGCCCTCCCCGGACTCCTTGTCCTATTTTGGCATGAGGGTTAGGGATAGGCGCAAGGGCCCCGTTAGTGCTGTCCATCACGCTTGAGGCAAAGGCCCGGTTCGGGACGTAGGTCCCGAGCTCCGCGACGCACACCTCTGCCTCACCCGTCCCATGAGACCTCACGTGTCACACGGAACACCGGTTCACAGAACACCGGTTCACGGATCGTCCGTCGCTTCACGGTCCGTCCGTGCCGCCTCCTCCCTCCTCTTCGCGTCCCGGCCCTTCGTCCTGGATGAAGGATGCCCCGGTTCCGTCGCGTTGATGCCGCTGTGGGCCTTTTCACGTCAATTGGTGAACTGGCGGTCCCGGACCGCCCGCCAGCGCTCCGCGAGCCGCGCGTACGCCTCACCCGCGCCCTCGCTGTCGCCGTCCCGCAGCGCGGCGAGCCCCTCGGCCACGTCCGCCGCCGACCGGTCCCCGGCCAGCCGGTCCGCCGGCAGCGCGTGGACGAGGCCCCCGTAGTCCAGCTCGACCAGCGAGCGCGGATGGAACTCCTCCAGCCACCGCCCCACATCCACCAGGCCCTCGGTCAGCGGCCCCTCGGGAACGCTCTCCCGCAGCGTCCGCAGCGCCCGCGCCAGCCGGCGCCTGGCCTCGACCATCCGGGTCCGGTACCGCAGGACGGGCCCCGCCCCCGCACCGTCGGCCGCCGTGTACTCCCGCTCCTCGTCGTGGAAGAGGACGAACCAGCGCACCGGGACCTGCCACACCGTGGTCCGGATCCACGGCCGCGCGTCCGGGTGGAGCCGCCGCCAGCGCTCGTGGTCCGCCGCCGCCTGGCCGCGCACCACCGCGGGCAGCACGGCGTCGAGCACGTTGGCCGGAAACATGCCCCCCAGCTCCTCCAGGGCCAGCCAGCCCCGCAGCCGGGTCCGCCACGGGCAGACGCACACCACCCCGTCCAGCTCCGTCACGAACGCGTCGCCGCTCTCGTGCACGGGCACCGCGACCGGCGGCGTCGACACCAGGTCGGCCAGCGAGCGGCGCAGTTCGTCCTGGGCCGTGGGGAGTTCCTCGCGCTGGGCGTAGCGCGCCCAGTGGCTGCGCTCGGGCTCGGCGAAGGCGGCGAGCGGCTCGTAGATCCGGAGGTAGGACGTGTAAGGGACGCGCACCGAAGACACCACCGACATGGAGCGCATCGTGCCACGGCTGCGCAGCCCCTGGAGGGTGATCCTTCGCGCGGGGGCAGATACGCGGCGCCGGAGGACTTACGCTCTTGCCCATCGGACCGGCCGTGCCGGTCGGTCCGGGGCCCTCCCCACCCCCAGGAGGGCCTCCGCCGCTTCGTTATTTGGGAGTCACCACAGTGACCGATGTGACCGACGGCGTCCTGCACACCCTGTTCCACTCGGATCAGGGGGGCCACGAGCAAGTCGTGATCTGCCAGGACCGTGCCAGCGGCCTCAAGGCCGTCATCGCCCTCCACTCCACCGCCCTGGGCCCGGCCCTCGGCGGTACCCGCTTCTACCCGTACGCCTCCGAGGCGGACGCCGTCGCCGACGCGCTGAACCTGTCGCGCGGGATGTCGTACAAGAACGCCCTGGCCGGTCTCGACCACGGCGGCGGCAAGGCCGTCATCATCGGCGACCCGGAGAAGATCAAGAGCGAGGAACTGCTCCTCGCCTACGGCCGGTTCGTCGCCTCGCTCGGCGGCCGCTACGTCACCGCCTGCGACGTCGGCACCTATGTCGCGGACATGGACGTCGTCGCCCGGGAGTGCCGCTGGACCACCGGCCGCTCCCCCGAGAACGGCGGCGCGGGCGACTCCTCGGTGCTCACCGCGTTCGGCGTCTTCCAGGGCATGCGGGCCTCGGCCCAGCACCTGTGGGGCGACCCGACGCTGCGCGGCCGCAAGGTCGGCGTCGCCGGCGTCGGCAAGGTCGGCCGCCACCTCGTCGAGCACCTGCTCTCCGACGGGGCCGAGGTCGTGATCACCGATGTCCGCGAGGAGTCGCTGCGCGCGATCACCGACCTGCACCCCGAGGTGACCGTGGCGGCGGACACCGACGCCCTGATCCGTACCGAGGGCCTGGACGTCTACGCGCCGTGCGCGCTCGGCGGCGCGCTGAACGACGACACCGTCCCCGTGCTCACCGCGAAGGTGGTGTGCGGCGCGGCCAACAACCAGCTGGCGCACCCGGGCGTGGAGAAGGACCTGGCCGACCGGTCGGTTCTCTACGCGCCGGACTACGTGGTCAACGCCGGTGGCGTGATCCAGGTGGCCGACGAGCTGCACGGGTTCGACTTCGACCGGTGCAAGGCGAAGGCGACGAAGATCTTCGACACCACGCTGGAAATATTCGCACGTGCGAAGGCGGACGGCATTCCGCCGGCCGCGGCGGCCGACCGGCTCGCCGAGCAGCGGATGGCGGAGGCGCGCTCGCGCTGACCCGGTGGCCGCCCACGACCCGTCGGCCGGCGAGACAAGACTCACGCCGGTCGGCGGGTCGTACCTCCACAAGAGGTTAAAATCGCAGTTGACCAGCGAGGACGGGGCTCCTCACTGGCCCTGTGCCGGGGACCGGGATGCGGGCGGCGTACCGTATGGCCACGGAAGCAGGTACCGTTAAAGCCCTACGGGCGCGGTCTCTCTGCCGAGAGTCCGTCCTGAAACATGAACGCGTGTCAAGACTCTGGGGCCGTCGAGCCCCGTCACCGAGGGGGTCGAGCCATGGGGCGCGGCCGGGCAAAGGCCAAGCAGACCAAGGTCGCCCGCCAGCTGAAGTACAGCAGCGGCGGGACGGACCTGTCGCGTCTGGCCAATGAGCTGGGCGCATCGCCTTCGAGTCAGCCACCGAACGCTGAGCCGTTCGAGGACGACGACGAGGAAGATGACCCGTACGCACAGTACGCGGATCGCTACAACCAGGACGATGACGACGATCAGGACGACCAGTCCGGTCCGTCGTCACAGCGCCGCGGAGCTTGACCTCGCGCTGACACTTCGACCCGGTCCGGGCTTGCCCCGGGCCGGGTTCTGTGTGTCCCGGTCCGGGCTGCCCGCGGGGCGCGCCGGTTCCCGTTCCGTGAGCGGTGGTGCGCCGGGCGCACCACCGCACGACGGTGACTAGCGTGCGTAGGCCCCGGTCAGTTCGGCGCCCGTCGCGTGGTCGCCGCGGTCGGTGATCTCACCGGCGACCCAGGAGTCGACCCCGCGGTCGGCCAGCGTCGTCAGGGCCGCGTCCACCGAGTCGGCCGGAACGATCGCGATCATGCCGACGCCCATGTTGAGCGTCTTCTCCAGCTCCAGCTGCTCGACCTGACCCGCCTTGCCGACCAGGTCGAAGACCGCGCCGGGCGTCCACGTGGAGCGGTCCACGGTGGCGTGCAGCCCGTCCGGGATGACCCGGGCCAGGTTGTTGGCCAGGCCGCCGCCGGTGACGTGGCTGAAGCCGTGCACCTCGGTGGTACGGGTGAGGGCCAGGCAGTCCAGGGAGTAGATCCGGGTGGGCTCCAGGAGCTCCTCGCCCAGCGTGCGGCCGAACTCCTCGACCTCGCGGTCCAGCGTCCAGCCGGCCCGGTCGAAGACCACGTGGCGGACGAGCGAGTACCCGTTGGAGTGAAGACCGGAGGACGCCATGGCGATGACGGCGTCACCCTTGCGGATGCGGTCCGGGCCGAGCAGGCGATCGGCCTCGACCACGCCCGTACCGGCTCCGGCGACGTCGAAGTCGTCCGGGCCCAGCAGACCCGGGTGCTCGGCCGTCTCGCCGCCGACCAGGGCGCAGCCCGCGAGGACGCAGCCCTCGGCGATGCCCTTCACGATGGCCGCGACACGCTCGGGGTGCACCTTGCCGACGCAGATGTAGTCGGTCATGAACAGCGGCTCGGCGCCACAGACGACGAGGTCGTCCACGACCATGCCGACGAGGTCGTGGCCGATGGTGTCGTACACGCCCATCTGGCGGGCCAGGTCCACCTTGGTGCCCACGCCGTCGGTGGCGGAGGCCAGCAGCGGGCGCTCGTAGCGCTTCAGCGCCGAGGCGTCGAAGAGGCCGGCGAACCCGCCGAGTCCGCCGAGACCTGCGACCTCGGGGCGCTGGGTCTTCTTCACCCACTCCTTCATCAGCTCGACGGCGCGGTCACCGGCTTCGATGTCGACGCCGGCCGCCGCGTAGGAAGCACCTGTTGTCTCAGACATGGCCTGGGATCTTTCGTGTGGAGATACGGGGCTGGTGGGAGGGGCCGCGGTGCGTCCGGGTCACGGACGGCGCAGCGCGTCGGCCGCGGCGGTCGCCGCGGGGCCCGCCGCCAGCTCGGTCTCCAGCAGCTGCTTGCCGAGCAGCTCCGGGTCCGGGAGGTCCATGGGGTACTCACCGTCGAAGCAGGCGCGGCAGAGGTTCGGCTTGTCGATCGTCGTCGCCTCGATCATCGAGTCGATCGAGATGTACGCGAGCGAGTCGGCGCCCATGGAGGTGCAGATCTCGTCGACGGTCATGCCGTTGGCGATCAGCTCGGCGCGGGTGGCGAAGTCGATCCCGAAGAAGCAGGGCCACTTCACCGGCGGCGAGGAGATCCGGATGTGGATCTCGGCGGCACCGGCCTCGCGGAGCATCCGGACCAGCGCGCGCTGGGTGTTGCCGCGGACGATCGAGTCGTCGACGACCACCAGGCGCTTGCCCTTGATGACTTCCTTGAGCGGGTTCAGCTTGAGCCGGATGCCGAGCTGGCGGATGGTCTGCGAGGGCTGGATGAAGGTCCGGCCGACGTAGGCGTTCTTGACCAGTCCGGCGCCGAACGGGATACCGCTGGCTTCCGCGTACCCGATCGCGGCGGGGGTGCCGGATTCCGGGGTCGCTATGACGAGATCCGCCTCGACGGGAGCCTCGGCGGCCAGTTTGCGGCCCATCTCCACCCGGGAGAGGTAGACGTTCCGCCCGGCGATGTCGGTGTCGGGGCGGGCCAGGTAGACGTACTCGAAGACACAGCCCTTGGGCTTCGCTTCTGCGAATCGAGAGGTGCGGAGGCCGTTCTCGTCGATGGCGACGAGCTCGCCCGGCTCGATCTCGCGTACGTAGCTGGCACCGCAGATGTCGAGCGCGGCGGACTCGGAGGCGACGACCCAGCCGCGCTCCAGACGGCCCAGGACCAGCGGGCGGATGCCCTGCGGGTCACGGGCGGCGTAGAGCGTGTGCTCGTCCATGAAGACGAGCGAGAACGCGCCCTTGACGTCGGGGAGCACCTTGGCGGCGGCTTCCTCGATGGTCAGCGGCTTGTCGTTCTCGTCGCGCTGTCCGGCGAGCAGCGCGGTCACCAGGTCGGTGTCGTTGGTCGCGGCGACCTGGGTCGCCCGGCCGTCCTTGCGCGGGAGGTCGGCGACCATCTCCGCGAGCTGGGCGGTGTTGACCAGGTTCCCGTTGTGACCGAGGGCGATCGAGCCGTGCGCGGTGGCACGGAACGTCGGCTGCGCGTTCTCCCACACCGAGGCACCGGTGGTGGAGTAGCGGGCATGACCGACCGCGATATGGCCCTGGAGGGAACCCAGAGACGTTTCGTCGAAGACCTGCGAGACCAGTCCCATGTCCTTGAAGACCAGGATCTGGGACCCGTTGCTCACTGCGATGCCCGCGGATTCCTGTCCGCGGTGCTGCAGGGCATACAGTCCGAAATAGGTGAGCTTGGCGACCTCTTCACCCGGAGCCCAGACACCGAAGACGCCGCAAGCGTCCTGGGGGCCTTTCTCTCCGGGGAGCAGGTCGTGGTTGAGTCGTCCATCACCACGGGGCACGGCACCGAGTGTAGGCGAGATCGACCACTGGTCCGAATTGGGGACCGGGGGGCAAACGCGCGGTGGAGCACGGGGAACGGGCCCGCCCGCCGCCCGGCGCGGGCGATTCGCGGGACTTCGGTCCGTGACCCTGTGTGACCGACGCTCGGAGGGCGCGGAGCGCCCGGGGCCGACGCGGCGCTCACTTCCGGGCCGAGCGGCTGGTTACCGACGGGTAGCCACGATGGGCGGCGGGCGGGCGGCCGTGGCGCTCGGTGAGCCCGGCCGATCTTCGCCCGGACTGCTGGCCGAACGCTCGTTTCGTGGTGAGCCTCACACCGAGGAGCCCGGTTCAGCCGTGCTGGGAGCTGTTTTCGGCCCCGGCGGGAGCGGCTGTGGCCCCGATCCCCTTGCCGTCGTCGGCGGCCAGGGTGAGGGTGCTGCCCTTGATCGTGTACGTCTTCGTGCCCTTGAGGGCGGCGAGCACGGCGCGCTCGGTCTCCATCTGGGCCTCCGGGCACATCTTGCGGGTGCTGACCGTGGGCCCGAAGACGATCGTGGAGCCCTTGACCGTGGCCTTGCCGCTGAAGGAGTTGCAGCCGGCGTTGCCGCGTACGGTGCCGTCGTCGGCGAAGGTCAGGTGCGGCGTGCGCTCCTTCGGCAGATCCGCCGGCACGGTGGTGGCGGTCTCCCCGTCGAGCAGCGTGTTCACCGTCCACTCGGTGCCCACCAGGCCGGCCGGCTTCTCCTCGCTGAGCGCCATGGTGTCCCCGCTTTCCGTGGTCAGGGTCAACCGGTCGCCGGAGAGCTCGGCGGTGTGCTCGCCGCCCATCGCGTCGATGGCGGCCTTCTCGAACCTCTCGGTCTTCACGTCGCACGCCATCTGGGTGGTGACGGGCTTGCCCAGGGTGATCCGGTCGCCCTTCACCTGCGCGTCCACACTGATGTGATTGCAGCCGAAGTTCGCCGTCGCCCGCCCCTTCGGGTCGATCTCCAGGCGGGCGCCCTCCGGGGCCTCGGTCTTCTTCCCGCCGACGGTCACCGAGTCGACGCTCCACGCCACGCCGGTGACGGGGACATCGCTCCGCACGGTGTCGCTGCCGTCGCCGGATCCCTTGCCGGAGCCGGAACCCGACTCCGTACCGCAGGCGGCGAGGGCGAGGAGGGCCAGGACACTGACGCTGAGGGTCATCCGTTGTGTGTGCATGGCGATGGGACGGTACGAGCGTCCGATCCGGTTCCGCCCGCTCCGCTCCGGGCTGCGGAACCGGGTCGCCGCGTCGCGAGAGGCCCTGGCCGCCGGACGGGCCGGCTCAGCGCAGCAGCGGGAGCAGCGCGGCCAGATCGGCCCGCTCCCCACTGGCGCTGACCTCGGCGTCCTCCAGGGCCCGCGCCCACTCCGTACGCCCGGTGGCGAGCCGGATCCAGGTCAGCGGGGAGGTCTCCACGACGTTGGGCGGGGTGCCCCGGGTGTGCTTGGGCCCGCCGATGCACTGGACCACCGCGAACGGCGGGACGCGCACCTCGACCGAGCCGCCCGGCGCCCGGTCCGCGAGGGTGTCCGCCAGCAGCCGGGTGCAGGCGGCCAGCGCCTGCCGGTCGTACGGGACCTCCAGCCCGAGCGCCTCGTTGAGGTCGTCCGTGTGGACGACCAGTTCGACGGCCCGGGTGACGAGGTAGTCGGTCAGCCGCATGGAGCCGACCCGGGTGGGCAGCAGCCGGTCCCCGGTGCCGGTGGCGGGGACGTCGGCGAGGAAGGCCGCCTCGACCTCCCCGTACAGCGCGAGGAGGTCGGGCCGGTCGGCCGCCGGGGCCGGGGCGCCGGGGTCCCGGACGACCGCGGCGACGGCGGGCGGCCACTCCAGGAGGGTGGTCGCGGGCCGGGGCCCGGGCGGCTCCGGCAGGGCCAGGTCCCGGCTGACCGAGCCGAGCCCCTGCGCGATGTGCGCGACCAGATCACGCACCGCCCAGTCGCCGAGCCGGGTCGGCCGGTCGAGCTGATCCGGCGTCAACGCGGCGACCGCGTCGCGCACATGGGCGTACTGGGCGAGGACCGCCGTCCGGATCCTGGCGTGGTCGTAGGCGCGCGGGCGCTTCTTGGCCGGGGGCATGGGCCGAGACTAACCGGCACCGCCGACATCGCCCGGCCGGGCCTTGGCGATCCGCGCCCCGGCTGCGTCGACCGTGAACGTCTCGCCGTTCGCCGGAACCCCGACGCCCCGCCAGGTGAACGGGACGCCCCGGGCGTCGTCGAGGTCCGGGCTGTCCATGAGGTGGACGTGGAGATGCGGTTCGGAGCTGTTGCCGGAGTTCCCCACGCTGCCGATCGGCTGCCCGGCCCGGACCGTGTCCCCGGCCTTCACCCGGAGCGAGCCGCGCCGGACGTGCGCGTAGACGGCGTACGTGCCGTCGCCGAGGTCGAGGACGACGTGGTTGCCGATGACCCGGTGTGCTCCGAGGATCGAGCGGACGCTGCCCTCGACGAACATCAGGTAGACGAGGCCCGGGAGCGAGTTCCGGCTCAGGTGGTCGCGCTGGCCGTCGCTCGCGGTCACGACCGTGGCGTCGGCCATCGCGAGCAGCGGGGCCCCGAAGGCCGGGAAGGCGCTGTTGCGGCGGAAGAGCGGCCAGAGCGGGCGGAACGCGGGCCGGGCCGGGGCCTCGCCCTCCGCCGTCTCCGGGTCGGCCACGATGTCGATCGCGTACGTCTGCCCGTACCCGTGCGTCCCGTGGCTCGGCACTTTGTCCGCAGGGCTGTTCAGGGCGCTCCAGCGGCCGGTGACCGGCGGCTCGACCTCGACCGGGGGCCTCGGCTCGCCCCGGGGCGCGGCGGCCCGGGCCTGGAGGGTGGTCGTGGCCACCATGAGGGCGAGCACGACCATCGCGGGCAGGAAGGTGGTCGCCCAGCCCGGTCCGGGCAGATCCGTGACGAACTCACCGATCATCAGCGCGAGCAGGACCAGCCAGGACAGCCGCATGGCGGCCGGAACGGCTGTGCGGACGGACATGATCGTTTCCCCCTGCTGTCTGCGGTTCTTACGGCCGCGCCGCCGTCAGCACCACCAGCAGCGGTACGACCCGGGCGGGCGGCACTTCGTACCGGCCGCGCCCCGCCGCGTGCAGCCAGCCCGCGCCGGTCAGTTGGCGCAGGTGGTGGTAGATCTGGCCGGTGGTGCCGGCGCCGTCGAGCGCGGCCAGCTCGGCGGCCGTCCTCAGGCCGCCGAGGATCTCGCGGAGCAGGCGCAGCCGGACCGGGTGGCCCAGGGCGGCGAACGACTCGGCGGCGTCCGTCCAGTCCCCGTCGAACAGGGCCTCGGTGAAGGCGCCGTACTGCCATCCGTACTGCTCGCCGGTGGGCAGCCGGACCGAGCCCGTGTAGAGCACTCCCCCGTCGGCCCCGGCCTCCCCGGCCTCGGCGAGCTGCTGTTTCAGCCCTTCCAGCGCCCAGAAGTCGCCGTCGCCCAGGCGGGGGGACTCGGGGTCCCGTCGCTCCAGCGCCGTGAGCCGCCTCTCCAGCTCGGCGACCCGCTGCTCCAGCTCCATGACACCAACCTTACGTAATTACGTAATTCTCATCAAGAGGGTTCGGGGGAAGGCCGAAGCCCCCGCCCGGGCGGCCCGGGCGGGGGCTTCGTGAGACGCCGGTCGGCGCGCGGCTCAGGCGAGCAGCGCGGGGATCGTCGCCTCGTGCGCCGTACGGAGCTCGCTCAGCGGGATGGAGAACTCGCCCTGGAGCTCGATCTCCTCGCCGTCCACGACACCGATGCGGGCGACGGGCAGACCGCGCGCCCCGCACATGTCGGTGAAGCGGAGCTCCTCGCTGCGCGGGACCGCGACGACCGCGCGGCCCGCCGACTCCGAGAAGAGGAACGTGAACGCGTCCAGGCCGTCCGGCACGACCAGCCGGGCGCCCTTCCCGCCGCGCAGGCAGGACTCGGTGACCGCCTGGATCAGGCCGCCGTCGGACAGGTCGTGCGCGGCGTCGACCATGCCGTCGCGCGAGGCCGAGATGAGGATCTCCGCGAGCAGCTTCTCGCGGCCGAGGTCCACCTTGGGCGGCAGGCCGCCGAGGTGGTTGTGGACGACCTCGGACCAGGCCGAACCGCCGAACTCCTCGGCCGTGTCGCCCAGCAGGTAGAGGAGCTGGCCCTCTTCCGCGAAGGCGACGGGCGTACGCCGGTTCACGTCGTCGATCACACCGAGCACGGCCACGACCGGCGTCGGGTGGATCGCCGTCTCACCGGTCTGGTTGTAGAGCGAGACGTTGCCGCCGGTGACCGGGGTGCCCAGCTCCAGGCAGCCGTCCGCGAGACCGCGCGTGGCCTCGGCGAACTGCCACATGACGTCCGGGTCCTCGGGCGAACCGAAGTTCAGGCAGTCCGAGATGGCCAGCGGCTTGGCGCCGGAGGCGGCGACGTTGCGGTACGACTCCGCGAGCGCCAGCTGCGCGCCGGTGTACGGGTCGAGCTTGGCGTACCGGCCGTTGCCGTCGGTCGCCAGCGCCACGCCCAGGTTCGACTCGGCGTCGATGCGGACCATGCCCGCGTCCTCGGGCATCGCGAGGACGGTGTTGCCCTGCACGAAACGGTCGTACTGATCGGTGATCCACGCCTTGGAGGCCTGGTTCGGGGAGGCGACCAGCTTCAGGACCTGCTCGCGCAGCTCGGCCGCGTTCGCCGGGCGGGCGAGCTTGCCCGCGTCGTCCGCCTGGAGCGCGTCCTGCCAGGACGGGCGGGCGAACGGACGCTGGTAGACGGGGCCGTCGTGGGCGACCGAACGCGGCGGCACGTCCACGATCTGCTCGCCGTGCCAGAAGATCTCCAGCTGGGAGCCGTCGGTCACCTCACCGATGACGGTGGCGATGACGTCCCACTTCTCGCAGATCTCCAGGAAGCGGTCCACGTGCTGCGGCTCGACGATCGCGCACATCCGCTCCTGCGACTCGCTCATGAGGATTTCCTCGGGCGAGAGGGAGGAGTCGCGCAGCGGCACGGTGTCCAGCTCGACGCGCATGCCGCCGGAGCCGGCGGAGGCCAGCTCGCTGGTGGCGCAGGAGAGCCCGGCGCCGCCGAGGTCCTGGATGCCCGCGACGAGCTTCTCCTTGAAGATCTCCAGGGTGCACTCGATGAGGAGCTTCTCCTGGAACGGGTCGCCGACCTGGACGGCGGGCCGCTTGGCCGGCCCCGTCGACTCGAAGGTCTCCGAGGCCAGCACGGAGACGCCGCCGATGCCGTCGCCACCGGTGCGGGCGCCGTACAGGATGACCTTGTTGCCGGGCCCGGACGCCTGCGCGAGGTGGATGTCCTCGTGCTTCATGACGCCGATGCAGCCGGCGTTGACCAGCGGGTTGCCCTGGTAGCAGGCGTCGAAGACGACCTCGCCGCCGATGTTGGGCAGGCCCAGGCAGTTGCCGTAGCCGCCGATGCCCGCGACGACGCCCGGCAGGACGCGCTTGGTGTCGGGGTGGTCGGCCGCGCCGAAGCGCAGCGGGTCGACGACGGCGACCGGGCGGGCGCCCATCGCGAGGATGTCGCGGACGATGCCACCGATGCCGGTGGCCGCGCCCTGGTAGGGCTCGATGTACGAGGGGTGGTTGTGCGACTCGACCTTGAAGGTGACCGCGTACCCCTGGCCGACGTCGACGACGCCCGCGTTCTCACCGATGCCGACGAGCATCGCGTCGTTGGCGGGGACCTTCTCGCCGAACTGCTTGAGGTGGACCTTGCTGCTCTTGTACGAGCAGTGCTCGGACCACATCACGGAGTACATGGCGAGCTCGGCGCCGGTGGGGCGGCGGCCCAGGATCTCGCGGATCCGGGCGTACTCGTCCTCCTTGAGGCCGAGCTCCTTCCAGGGCTGCGCGGCGTCCGGGGTCTCGGCCGCGTGCTTGACCGTATCCAGGCTCATGCGTTGACCAGCTTCTTGATGATCGAGGTGAAGAAACCGAGGCCGTCGGTGCCGCCGGTGCCGATCAGCGGCTCCACGGCGTGCTCCGGGTGCGGCATCAGGCCGACGATGTTGCCCGCGGCGTTGGTGATGCCCGCGATGTCACGGAGCGAGCCGTTGGGGTTGCCGTCCAGGTAGCGGAAGGCGACGCGGCCCTCGGCCTCCAGCTCGTCGAGCGTGCGCTCGTCGGCGGTGTACCGGCCGTCCATGTTCTTGAGCGGGACGCTGATCTCCTGGCCGGCGCTGTAGTCCGAGGTCCAGGCGGTCTCCGCGTTCTCCACCCGCAGCTTCTGGTCGCGGCAGATGAAGTGGAGGTGGTTGTTGCGCAGCATCGCGCCGGGCAGCAGATGCGCCTCGGTCAGGATCTGGAAGCCGTTGCAGATGCCGAGGACCGGCATCCCGGCCTTCGCCTGCTCGATGAGGGGTTCCATCACCGGCGAGAAGCGGGAGATGGCACCGGCGCGGAGGTAGTCCCCGTAGGAGAAACCACCGGCCAGGACGACCGCGTCGACCTGGTGCAGGTCCTTGTCGCGGTGCCACAGGGATACGGGCTCGGCGCCCGCGATACGGACGGCGCGCAGGGCGTCCTGATCGTCGAGGGTGCCGGGAAAAGTGACGACGCCGATACGGGTGGTCACTTCTCCTCCTCCACCTTCACGACGAAGTCCTCGATGACGGTGTTGGCGAGGAACGTCTCGGCCATCTCGTTAATACGGGCGAGGGCGGCGTCGTCGACCGGCCCCTCGACCTCCAGCTCGAAACGCTTTCCCTGACGAACGTCCGCGATTCCCTCGAAGCCGAGACGGGGCAGTGCGCGCTGCACCGCCTGTCCCTGCGGGTCGAGGATCTCGGGCTTGAGCATGACGTCGACTACGACGCGTGCCACTGGCACTCCCGGTGTGGTGGTGTGGTGCGGCTGTCTCTCCGGGGGGTTCCCCAGACCCCCGCGGGTCCACTCAGCGTACCTGGCCAAAATTTCTACGCGGGTAGATATCGGACAGGGCGGCTCAGCGAGGGCGCTGTGTAGATCACGTCCGTATATCGGCCACGACACCGCCAGGAAAAGGTCTGGGAAAAACCCGCCCGGATTGCACACGGATTGCACACGGACACGCGCACGTAATTGATGGGGCTTCACAATGCGGCACCCGCCGCTGTACAAATGATTACCGGGGAAAGCACCATTGCCCCGGGGACAACGGAACAGTCGACATCTCGTCGATCCGCTTCCGCCCGCCCGGCAGCCGGAAGGCCGGCATCCGCGCACGCAGAACGCGCCGGTGCCGCAGGAAAGGACCGATATCCGTGGCTCAGCGCGTAGTGGTGACACTCTCCGACGACATCGACGGGGGAGCGGCGGCGGAAACGGTGACCTTCGCCCTGGACGGGAAGACGTACGAGATCGACCTCAATCCCGCCAACGCGAAGAAACTGCGGAAGACGCTCGCGCCCTACGTGGCCGCCGGGCGGAAGCAGACGAACGCCGGCAAGCACGGCAGGACGCCCACGGCCTACCGCCACACCTCCCTCGCCCCGGACCCGGCGGCCGTCCGCGCCTGGGCCCGCTCGCACCGGATGGACGTGCCGGCCCGGGGCCGCATCCCGAAGAAGGTCTACGAGGCGTTCGCCGCGGCGGGGTGATCCCGAAGGGGCGCGGGGCCGCCCGGCGGGCCGGCCCGGCCGTCCGGACGCTCCGTCAGGCGCCCCCGGGCTCCCCGCCGGACGCCCTCCCGGCCGCCCCCGCCGGCCCGCTCCGCGAGCTTGGCGGGGAGCCGACTTGCGCGACACCCCCGCAGGTCGGATAGAGTCTGGAACACGCCGAGGGGCGAGGCCGCAAAGCCGAATCCCACACAGCGTGCGGGTGTAGTTCAGTAGCAGAACAGCCCCCTTCCAGGGGGAAGGCGCAGTGTGCAATTCCTGTCACCCGCTCTGCACGACTCTTCGGACCACTTCGTGGATCAGGTAGAGTGGTGCTCGCTCCACCGGTGAAAGCCGAGTGGTTGCACTGCGGACGTAGCTCAGTTGGTAGAGCGCAACCTTGCCAAGGTTGAGGTCGCCAGTTCGAACCTGGTCGTCCGCTCAGAGGCAAAGGCCCCGATCGTTTTCGATCGGGGCCTTTGGCGTTTCTTCCGTCACCGTATGACGTTTGTCATGTGCGCTGATGACAGCGCGCACTGCTCCCGGGCCCGATCCGACGGAAGCCTGGGGGCATGACCAGCGACGACATTCTCAGCGACCGCGCGAACGGTCCCGTGATCGAGGCGAACGGGGTCCGCCGCCGTTACGCCGACGGCTTCGAGGCCGTGTCCGGGATCTCCTTCTCCGTGGCCCGCGGCGAACTGTTCGCCCTGCTCGGGACGAACGGCGCGGGCAAGACCTCCACCGTGGAACTCCTGGAGGGCCTGGCGGCACCGTCCGACGGCACGGTACGGGTCCTCGGCCACGACCCGTACCGCGAACGCGCCGCCGTCCGCCCCCGTACCGGCGTCATGCTCCAGGAAGGCGGCTTCCCCTCGGACCTCACGGTCCTGGAGACCGCACGCATGTGGTCGGCCTGCACCACCGGCGCCCGCCCCGCCGCCGAGGCCCTGGGGATGGTCGGCCTGACCGCCCGGTCGGGCGTCCGGGTCAAGCAGCTGTCCGGCGGCGAGAAGCGCCGCCTCGACCTGGCGCTCGCCCTGACCTCCCGGCCCGAGGTGCTCTTCCTCGACGAGCCGACGACCGGTCTGGACGCCGAGGGCCGGCAGGAGACCTGGGAGCTCGTACGGGCCCTGCGGGACAACGGCACGACCGTGCTGCTCACCACGCACTACCTGGAGGAGGCCGAGGCGCTCGCCGACCGCCTGGCGATCATGCACCAGGGGAGGATCGTCACGACCGGGACGATCGCCGAGGTGACCGCGCGGCAGCCGGCCCGGATCCGGTTCGTCCTCCCCGACGCGGTCCCCGCGGCCCGGCTCCCGCTCTCGCTGCGGGCGGCGGCCGAGGGGCCCCGGGTCGAGATCCGTACCCCCTCCCTCCAGGAGTCGCTGCACGAACTCCTCGAATGGGCCCGGGAGTCCGGCGTACAGCTGCACGGCCTCGACGCCCGCTCCGCATCGCTGGAAGAGGCGTTCCTCGACATCGCGAAGACCCAGCACGCCCCCCGGGACCAGGACCCCCGCCAGGTCCCGGGCCGCTCCACCCGCTCCGGCTCCACGACGAAGGTGACGGCATGACGACCACCACGACCCCCGTCCGCGACCGGACGCCCGCCGCCTCCCCGACGGGTGCGGCAGCCGTGGCCCGGCGGCTGACCGCTCTCGGCCGCGCCGAGCTGCTCCTCCTGCTGCGCAACCGGACCGCGATCGCCGTGGCCCTGCTGCTGCCGCTGGTGATGATCTTCGCGATCCGGTCCTCGCTCGAACAGGTCGACCTCGGCGGCACCGGGATGACCGTCGCGGGCGCCACCCTGACCGGCGGCATCGGCATGGTGCTCGTCCAGGTCGTCTACATGAACCTCGTCTCCGCCTACGTGGCCCGGCGCGAGGAACTCGTCCTGAAGCGGCTGCGCACCGGCGAGATCTCCGACCGCGAGATCCTCATCGGCACCGCGCTGCCGTCCGTCGCCCTGGCGCTCGCCCAGTGCGTGCTGCTGGTGGCGGCCGGGGCCATCGCCTTCGACCTGAGCGCGCCGCACCGCCCCGACCTGCTGGTGGCCGGGCTGGTGCTGGGCCTCGTCCTGATGTCCGCGCTGGCGGCGGCGACCGCCGTGATCACCCGGACCGTGCAGACCTCGCAGCTCACCACCCTGCCGCTGTACTTCGTCTCGCTCTTCGGCTCCGGACTGTTCGTGCCGCTGGCGGTCTTCCCGGACAAGTTGGCCTCCGTACTGGAGCTGCTGCCGATGACGGGCGTGATGACCCTCGTCCGGCACGGCTGGCTCGGCGGCGTGGAGAGCGGCGATCTGTTCACGGCCGCGGTGACCGCCTTGGCCTGGACCGCTTTCGGCGTGTTTGCTGTGCGACGGTGGTTCCGCTGGGATCCGCGCGGCTGACATGAAGGGACTGAAGGGCGTGATCGGTCGGGTACGGGGCTGGCGGCGCAGCTGGCACGAGCGCAGCAAACTCCAGCGCATCGACCTCTACACACGGGTGACGCTCGCCTCGATCACCTGGCTGTTCGCGGTGTCCTGGGGTCTGCTGCCGCTCTCCGAGGCCCTGGACGAGGGAGCGGTGGCCATCGCCCTGGGAGCAGCGTTCCTCGTCGCCAACATCGCCCAGTCCGTGCTGAGCTGCCGCAACCTGACGCCCGCCTTCGACGCCTACCGGGGCCTGGCGCCGTTCCCTCCCGGGCGGCTGCGGCTGCCCGCCGCCCTCCAGGTGGCGATGACCGGCCTCGTGGTGGCCCTCGCGGCGGTGGGCGGCGTGCGCGACGAGGGGCTCGTCCTGCTGGTTCTGGACCTGCCGGTGGCGTTCTCCATCCCGTACGTCCTGATCGTCCCGGTCCGGAGGTTCCTGCTCCACGCCGCCGCCTTCTCGGTCGCCGGCACGGCCCTCCTGGCGGCCGTGGGCGTACCGGGCGGGCAGGTGTTCGGCGCGGTCGTCTCCCTGGCCGTCGTCACCCTGCTGGTGCTCGTCTCGGCCCGTCCGAGCGCCTGGAGCCTGTCCGTGATGTGGCAGGCGGAGGAGGCGCGGGACATGCAGGCCCGCCTGGCGGTGGCGGAGGAGCGCCTGCGGTTCGGCCGGGACATGCACGACGTGCTGGGCCGGAACCTGTCGGTGATCGCCCTGAAGAGCGAGCTGGCCGTGGAGCTGGCCCAGCGCGGCAACCCGGCGGCGGTGGACCAGATGGTCGAGGTGCAGCGGATCGCCCGGGCGTCGCAGCAGGAGGTCCGCGATGTCGTACGCGGCTACCGGGAGGCCGATCTGCCCACCGAACTCATGGGCGCGCGGGGCGTGTTGCAGGCCGCCGGGATCTCGGTCACCGTCGAGGGCGCGGACGGCCCGGCCGGTATCGGCGCGCCGGCCGCCGTGCAGGGGGCGCTCGGCTGGGTGGTGCGCGAGACCGCGACGAACGTCCTGCGCCACGGCGACCCGCGCCACTGCTCGATCCGGCTCACCCGGACGCGGGACGCGGTGGTCCTGGAGGTCGAGAACGACGGGGCCGACGCCGCCGGCCCGCTCGGCGGCGGGGGTGACGGCGGCGGTTCGGGCCTGGCCGGGCTGCGCGAACGGCTCGGGGCGCTCGGCGGGACCCTCACCGCGGGACCGGTCGGGGACGATCTGTTCCGGGTGACGGCAACGGTGCCGCTGACGGCCTCCGGCCGGGGGGCGGGCGGGCCTACCGCTCCGACCCGGACCGGGCGCGCCCCCGGGGCCCCGGGCGGGTCTTTGCCCTCGGACGGACAGCCCGCCTCCCCGGGCTCGGGCGAGCAGCCCGGCCCGGACGACGGCCCCCCGCCCCCGTCCACCCCCGCCCCCTCTCCCGCCCCTGCCGCCCTCCCGGAGGAACGATGACCACCGCGCGGCCCCTGCGCGTCCTGCTGGCCGACGACGAGCACCTGATCCGGGGCGCGCTGGCCGCGCTGCTCGCCCTGGAGGAGGACCTCGTCGTGGTCGCGGAGGCGGCGAGCGGGCCCGAGGCCCTGGCGATGGCGCTGGCGCACCGGCCCGACGTCGCCGTCCTGGATCTTCAGATGCCGGGCGCGGACGGTGTGAAGGTCGCCACATCGCTGCGGGCCGAACTGCCCGACTGCCGCACCATGATCGTGACCAGCCACGGCCGCCCCGGGCACCTCAAGCGGGCCCTCGCCGCCGGCGTACGCGGCTTCGTGCCCAAGACCGTCAGCGCCCGGCGGCTGGCCGAGATCATCCGTACCGTCCACGCCGGAAACCGTTACGTGGATCCGGAGTTGGCCGCCGACGCGATCTCCGCGGGGGACTCCCCGCTGACCGCCCGGGAGGCCGAGGTGCTCGAACTGGCGGCGGACGGGGCGCCGGTCGCGGAGATCGCCGAGCGGGCCTCGCTGTCCCAGGGGACCGTACGCAACTACCTCTCCTCGGCCGCCTCCAAGATCGGTGCGGAGAACCGGCATACGGCAGTGCGTCTCGCACGCGAGCGAGGATGGGTATAGTAGGCATCGCGCTTCGGCGCACTGCGGA
This sequence comes from Streptomyces sindenensis, assembly GCF_014649035.1. Classification (GTDB taxonomy): domain Bacteria; phylum Actinomycetota; class Actinomycetes; order Streptomycetales; family Streptomycetaceae; genus Streptomyces; species Streptomyces sindenensis. The sequence goes on along the minus strand of NZ_BMSG01000034.1, from coordinate 20,833 downwards.
CGTAGCTCAGTTGGTAGAGCGCAACCTTGCCAAGGTTGAGGTCGCCAGTTCGAACCTGGTCGTCCGCTCAACGAGAAGAAGGCCCCGGACCTTTCGGTCCGGGGCCTTCTCCGTGTCCGCCGGTCGTCACACCCAGCTGGTGCCGGTCAGCACCTCGAACGCCTCGATGTACTTGGCGCGGGTCGCGTCCACGATCTCCTGCGGCAGCGCCGGCGGCGGCTGCTCGCTCCTGCGGTCCCAGCCGGAGGCCGGCGAGGTCAGCCAGTCGCGCACGAACTGCTTGTCGTAGCTGGGCTGCGCGCGGCCGGGCTCCCAGGTGGCGGCGGGCCAGAAGCGGGAGGAGTCCGGGGTCAGCACCTCGTCGGCGATGATCAGCCGCTCGGTTCCGTCCTCGGTGGTCTCGAAGCCGAACTCGAACTTCGTGTCGGCCAGGATGATCCCGCGCTCGTGCGCGATGTCCCGGGCCCGGGCGTAGACGTCGAGCGTGGTGCGCCGCAGCTCGGCGGCGGTCTCCGCACCGACCTCGCGGGCGACGTCCTCGTAGCTGACGTTCTCGTCGTGATCGCCGACGGCCGCCTTGGTGGCCGGGGTGAAGATCGCGCCGGGCAGCTCGGACCCGTTGACCAGGCCCTCGGGAAGGCCGATGCCGCAGACCGTACGGGTGGCGTCGTACTCGACGAGCCCGGAGCCGGTCAGATAGCCGCGCGCCACGCACTCGACCTCGACCATGCGCAGCGACTTGCAGATGAGGGTGCGGCCCGCCCAGTCGGCCGGGGCGCCCGGGGGCAGCTCGGTGGAGATGACGTGGTTGGGGACGAGGTCGGCGAGCTGGTCGAACCACCAGAGCGAGAGCCGGGTGAGGACGCGGCCCTTGTCGGGGATCTCGGTCGGCAGGACCCAGTCGTACGCGGAGATGCGGTCGCTGGCGACCATCACGAGGTCGCCCGCCTCGTTCCGGTACAGGTCACGCACCTTGCCGGTGTGCAGGTGGGTGAGGCCCGGAACCTGTACGGGCTCGGGCTTTTCTACAAAACCGGACACGGTGCCTCCGCGTAGATTGATCCAGGAGCGGTTCCGATTGTCCCGTACGCAGGACACGGTGCGCGCGCCGGGCCCGGCGCCGATGCGGTGGCGTCCGTCAGTCGCGCTTGCAGATCCGGTCGAGGAGGTTGGCGGTGGCCCGCTGGATCCGGGGGTCGGTGTGGCCGGGGCGGTCCAGGGCCGGGGACCAGGCGAAGGTGCCGGAGGCGAAGACGAGGGCGCCGGAGGGGGACTGGTAGAGCGAGGTCTCCTGGTGCCGGGTGGCGCCCTCGGAGTCCTCGTACGGGGAGTGGGCGAGCAGGATCCGGTTGTCGTGCTCGGGCAGGCTGGTGCGCGGGAAGTAGCGGTCGGCCTCGCCGGCGACCAGGCCCGGGATCTCGTCGCCGTCGACCGCGCCCGTGGCGTCCCAGAGCCAGTGCTCGGCGTTGCGCACGACCAGCGGGCGGGGATCGGGGACCCGGCCCGCGTACTGGATGCCCAGCAGCTGCTGCTCGGGCCGGTCCACCTCGCGCCACAGGGCGGACTTCCCCGGCCCCCGGCGTTTGCGGCAGGTCAGCAGCCGGTCGGGCTCGCCGGACGCGGAGGGGGCGAGGCCCACCTGCCAGTACATGGTGTTGGCGGAGAGGAAGACGAGCGAGGTGCCGGAGTCCCGGGCGCGCTCGGCGGCCCGGCGCATCTGCAGCGACCAGTACTCGTCGTGGCCGGGGAAGACCAGGCCCCGGTAGCGGCTGGGGTCGACGCGGCCCGCGTGCAGGTCGCGGGCGTCGGCGTAGGCGAGGTCGTAGCCGTACCGCTCGGCCCAGCGGATGAAGTCGTACGCGTGTCCCACGTGCAGCGGCAGGCCCGATCCGGCGTACGGGCGGTCGAAGGAGATCGTGACGGCGGCGTCCTCCTCGCCGAGCAGCCGGCCCCGCTCGTCCCACGCGTGGTAGAGGCTGGCGCCCGTGCGGCCGTCCTCCGGGTAGAGGTTGTACGCCTGCCAGGTGATGTCGGGCAGCAGGAGCAGCAGGTCGGCGGGGTGGTCGTGGCGCACGGTGAAGGGGATGTGCGAGCGGTAGCCGTCGGCGGTGGTCAGGACGGCCACATACGCGCCGACCGACCAGTAGCTCGGGATCTGGAGCCGCCAGGACATCCACCAGTGGTGGCAGGAGACGGTCCGGTCGGCGGCGAGCGGCGGGGGCTGGACGATGCCGGAGAGCCGCGGGCTCGTGGTGATCTTGGCCGCGCCGTCGCCGCCGTAGTGGCCGATCCGGTAGACGTCGACGGAGAACTGCTGGGGCGGGTCCACGGTGATGTGGAAGTCGATGGCCTCGCCGGGGGCCGCCGCACCGGGCGAGACGAAGCCCTTGATCTGACGGTGCACGTCGTCGGCGGTGCGGGTGCCGCCGCCGGTGGAGCGGGCGAGGTCGGCGTACCAGGGGACGACCTGGCCGGTGTCGTCGAAGTAGTTCTCACTGCCGCGCAGCCAGGGCAGCGGGCCCTGACCGAAGGGATCGCTCACCGCGTGCGCGAGGGCACCCGACTCCCACCGGCGAATCTGCTCCGCCCCCATGCCGCGCCCCTCCCTCGGATCCCCCGGACGACTCGGGTGATCCCCCGGACAACTCTGGTGCGCCGAATGTCAGCGCCGATCCCCAGCACATCACATAACGCACGCACCCCGTCACCCTTCGTCGCGAATTGACGGGAACGGAACCATTCCTTCCGAACAGTCGGCTCCGGACTCCGGACGGGCGCGGCGGACCGCGTGACGGCTCCGGGGGCGCCTTGGCCGATCGGCGTACGCGCTCACACCAGCCGGACCGGCTTGTCGGAGCGCACCCCCACCTCGGCCAGCCAGTTCAGCAGCGGGTCCGGGTCGCCGTCCTCCACCAGGCTGAGGACCGGGGCCGCGAGGTCCGCCCGCCGCTCGCCGCCGACGAGCAGCGCGGGACCGTCGAGCCAGTCCAGACCGGGGGCCGCCCCCGCCGTGTCCACGGCGGCGCAGCAGACCATGGCCGCGACGTGGTCGGCGAGCAGTTCGGTGCCCGTACGCGGCGGCTGGAGCGGGAAGAGGGGCAGCGGGCCGGGCCCCCAGAGGTCGAGGGGGTCGTCGGCCGCACCGCCGTATCCCGGACCGCTCTGCTCCGGGCCGCCGTGGACCGGGGCCCCGGCCTCCTCGCGGGCGACCGCGGCGCCGATGCCCGCCGCGAGCGCCTCGCCCGGCCCGCCCGGGCCCGACAGGTGCTCCATCACCCGGGCCAGCGTGGGGACGGCCGGGTCGGCGGCGGAGGCCCGGGGGACGCCCAGGGTGTCCAGGACGCGGTGCAGCCGGGCCGCCTCGCTGCGCCACTTCCGGTCGACGACCTCGTCGGGATACTGCTGCCAGTCCACCGGTGCCCAGCCCGGTCCGCTCTCGGCGGGCCCGCCGTGGAAGAGCCGGGCGGCGAGCAGCGACGCGGCCTCGTCGGCCACCCCGGGCTCCTCCAGCAGGTCGCACGCGGGCCGCTCGCCCAGACGCAGGGCGAAGCCGTCCGCGAGCCGGTCCCGGCGGGAGAGCTCGGTGAGCGCGGAGACGACCCCGGCGTCCAGCCGGGAGGGCCAGCGGCCCATCCGCCAGGCGGGCAGCGCCACCCGGGTCAGCAGCCGGTCCCAGCCGGCGTAGGCGAGGCCGACCTGTTCCTGGGCGGCGATGCGCAGCCCGTAGTCGACCGTCTGGGCGCGCATGGACGCGGCGGCGGCCACACAGCGCTCCATCTCGGCGGCATGGCCCCGGCAGGCCCGCAGCAGCAGCCGGGCGACCCAGCCGGCGAAGGCGAGCGGCGCCCTGCGCACCGGGCCCCGGCCGGGGGCGGCCGCATCGGCGATCGCGGCGTCCAGACCGCGGACGAAGCGGCGGGCGGCGGCTATGTCGGGATGCGCGGACGGGCCGGTGCCCGCCACGACGGGGGCGAGGACCGCGCGGAGCTCGGCGACCCGCATCCACCACAGGAACGGCGAGCCGACGACCAGGACGGGGGCGGCGTCCACGGTCTCCGCGGAGCCCGCGGAGGCGCCCGGCCCCTTCCGGAGCGACGCTCCTGGCCCCTTCCGGAGCGCTGCCCCCGGGCCCTTCCGGAGCGCGCGGTGGGTGCGGTCCTCCAGCCAGCTGTCGCAGTCCGGGGTGAGCGCCACGGCCGAGGGCGCGGGCACGTCGAGCCGGTCCGCCAGATCGCGGACCAGGCGGTAGAGATCGGGGGCGCCTTCCTCCGGCACGGGGACGGTGGGGCTCATGGCGGGCCGCGCGCGGGCCACGGAGACGGCGACCAGGACGGTCACCAGCAGCACGGCGACCGCGACGCCGAGGACCGTCCAGCGCACGGCGTCCCAGGCCGGACCGGCCAGATGCCCCTGCGCGTCCGCCGCGAACAGCACGACGGCGACGGCCGCGGGCAGGATCGCCACGGCCAGGGCCCTGCTGCGGATCCGCAGCAGGGCGAGCGCCCGGGCCTGCGCGGCCCGTGCACCCAGCTCCTCACCCACGTCGATACCGGACACGGCCGGACGTCACCCCCTCTGCCCTCATCGCGGCCCTCTTGGCCCTCGCGGCGGTGTTGCTCACTCCCCCACTGTGGCACCCGTCACCGACATCGCAATGCCAGTGGGCCAAGTGCCGGAACGCTTGCGCCGCACCCTAGTTGGGGGCCCGGCGGCCGTCATCCGGATAGCCCAGTCGTCACCCGATGGAATGGCTTTGGGCAAAGCTGCTGACGTGTTCGCGCCCATGAGGCAGGCCGTCCGGGGAACGGGCCCGGTGGTACGCGGAAGCCCCTCGCGCCTGCCGCGTACGCCGGTGGCATACGGGGCGGGCGGCGCGAGGGGCTGCGGGAGCGCTGTCCGGGGCGGGTCAGCCCTGGGAGGCCTTCAGGGCGATGTCCGTACGGTGCTGGGAGCCGTCCAGGCGGATCCGCCCGAGCGCGGTGTAGGCGCGCTCGCGGGCCGCTGTGAGGTCCTTGCCGGTCGCGGTCACCGAGAGCACCCGGCCGCCCGCGCTGAGCACCGTGTCGCCCTCGGCGCGGGTCCCGGCGTGCAGGACGTACGCGTCGGGCGCATCCTGCGCCGCGACGTCCCCGAGCCCGTCGATCGGGTCGCCGGTACGCGGGGTGTCCGGGTAGTTGTGGGAGGCGATGACCACGGTGACGGCGGCGTCGTCGCGCCAGTTCAGCGGCGGGAGGGCGTCCAGGGTGCCGTTGGCGGAGGCCAGCAGGACGCCGGCCAGCGGGGTCTTCAGCCGGGCCAGGACGACCTGGGTCTCCGGGTCGCCGAAGCGGGCGTTGAACTCGATGACCCGGACGCCGCGCGAGGTGATCGCGAGGCCCGCGTAGAGCAGCCCGGAGAAGGGGGTGCCGCGGCGGCGCAGCTCGTCGACGGTGGGCTGGAGGACGGTGTCGAGGACCTCGTCGACCAGCTTGGGGTCGGCCCACGGGAGCGGGGAGTAGGCGCCCATGCCGCCGGTGTTCGGGCCCTCGTCGCCGTCCAGGGCGCGCTTGAAGTCCTGGGCGGGCTGGAGCGGCACGACGGTGGTGCCGTCGGTGATCGCGAAGAGGCTGACCTCGGGGCCGTCGAGGAACTCCTCGATGACCACACGGTCGCAGGAGAGCGCGTGGGCGCGGGCCACGTCCACGTCCTCGGTGACGACGACGCCCTTGCCGGCCGCGAGGCCGTCGTCCTTGACGACGTACGGGGCGCCGAAGGCGTCGAGGGCCTCGTCGATCTCGGCGGGGGTGGTGCAGACGTAGCTGCGGGCGGTGGGGACCCCGGCGCCGGCCATGACGTCCTTGGCGAACGCCTTGGAGCCTTCCAGCCGGGCCGCTTCGCCGGAGGGGCCGAAGCAGGGGATGCCGACCGCGCGCACGGCGTCGGCGACCCCGGCGACGAGCGGGGCCTCCGGGCCGACGACCACCAGCCCGGCGCCCAGCTCGGTCGCGAGGCGCGCGACGGCGTCACCGTCGAGCGCGTCGACCGGGTGCAGTTCGGCCACCTCTGCGATGCCGGCGTTGCCGGGGGCGCAGTACAGAGCGGTGACATCGGGGTCGAGGGACAGAGAGCGGCACAGGGCGTGTTCGCGGGCGCCGCCGCCGATGACGAGGACCTTCACGGGGTGCAGCCTAGCCGCCGGGGGCGTGGAGCCTTGACGGCCGCCGGTGGGTGGACGGCGGACGGCCGACGCCCGGGCGTGCGGGACGCCTCACTGTTCGTTGGCGAACTCGTCGATCACCGTGGCGCCGAGCTCGCGGACGATCAGGTCGTGGCCGGAGAGCGCGGAGTCGACGAGATCCGGGTCGTCGTCCTCCGGGACGTCGTCCTCCGGGGCCACGGAGCGCGGCGGCTCCGCCCCGTACGAACGGGGGGAGGCCTCGGGGGCGGGCGCGGCGTCCCGGCTCTGCGGCGGCGCGGCGGGAGGCGGCTGCTGGGCCGGCGGGGCGGGCTGACCCTGCGGTGCGGGCGCGGACTGCTGCGGGGGCGCGTGCTGGGGGCGGGGCTCGTACGCGACCGGGGCGGCGGGGGCCGGCGGGGCGGGCTGGTACTGCGGGGCGGGGCGTCCGCCGCCACCCGACTGCGGGGGCATGCCGCCGCCACCGGAGGTGTCGATGACGGCTTCGATGCGCCACTGGGCGTTGAAGCGCTCGGCGAGGGCCTGCTTGAGGACCTCCTCGCTGCCGCTGCTGGCGAAGTTGTCGCGGGCGCCCGCGTTGAGGAAGCCGAGCTGGAGCGTCGTCCCGTCGAACCCGGCGACCTGGGCGTTCTGGCTGAGCAGGATCCAGGTGAAGCGGCGGCGGTTCTTGACCGCCTCCAGGATGTCGGGCCACATGTTCCGCACCTGGACGGCGCCCTGGGCCATGCTCTGCCCGCCCTCGGCCGCGGCCTGCGGTGCGGCGGGGGCCGCCGGGGCGACCGGGGCCGCGGCGGGCGGCGGGGTGGCGGCGGGGGCGGGCCCGCTGCCGGGGGCGGACGCGGTGGGCCAGCCACCGGGCCGACGGGCCTGCTCCCCGCCCCCGGAACCCGCGCCGGATCCGGCTCCCGCGGCGGCGGGCCAGGAACCGGGCCGCTGACCGGGCTCGGGGGCGGGCGCGGGGGCCGGGGGAGCCTGCGGGGCGGGCTCGGCGGCGGGCGGTGCGTAGGCGGCCGGGGCCGGGGCGGCGGGCGGGGCCTCGCTCCGTACGGCGGCACGGGTGGCGTCCGGACCGGCGGGCCCCACGGGCGCAGGCCCCTGAGCGGCATGGCCCTGGGGAGCATGGACGTCCGGCCCCGGTACGTACCCCAGGGGGGCGGCACCGACGGGCGGGGCGGCGAACCCAGCGCCGACGGCGGCCGAGGCCCCGCGCTCCAGCCGGTCGAGCCGGGCCTGCAGCGACCGCTCGTCGTCGTAGGCGGCGGGCAGCAGGACCCGGGCGCAGATCAGCTCCACCTGGAGGCGCGGCGAGGTGGCACCGCGCATCTCGGTGAGCCCGTCGTTGACGAGGTCGGCGGCGCGGCTCAGCTCGGCGGCGCCGAAGACGGACGCCTGGGCCTGCATGCGCTCGACGACGTCGGCGGGCGCGTCGATGAGCCCCTTCTCCCCCGCATCCGGCACGGCGGCGAGGATCACCAGATCCCGCAGCCGCTCCAGGAGATCGGCCACGAACCGACGGGGATCGTTGCCGCCCTCGATGACCCGGTCCACGACCTCGAAGGCGGCGGCCCCGTCGCCGGCGGCGAAGGCGTCGACGATCGAGTCGAGCAGCGAGCCGTCGGTGTATCCGAGGAGCGCGGTGGCCATGGCATACGTCACACCGTCGTCGCCCGCACCGGCGAGCAGTTGGTCCATGACGGACATCGAGTCACGCACGGACCCGGCCCCGGCGCGCACGACGAGCGGGAGGACGCCGTCCTCGACCGGGCTGTTCTCCCGCCCGCACACATCGGCGAGGTAGCTCCGCAGGGTCCCCGGGGGCACCAGCCGGAACGGATAGTGGTGCGTACGCGACCGGATCGTCCCGATGACCTTCTCGGGCTCGGTCGTCGCGAAGATGAACTTGAGGTGCTCCGGCGGCTCCTCGACCACCTTCAGCAGGGCGTTGAAGCCCGCCGGGGTGACCATGTGCGCCTCGTCGATGATGTAGATCTTGTAACGACTGGAGGCGGGCCCGAAGAACGCCTTCTCGCGCAGATCACGGGCGTCGTCCACACCACCGTGGGACGCGGCGTCGATCTCGATGACATCGATGGACCCCGGCCCGTTCCGCGCGAGGTCCCGACAGGACTGGCACTCCCCGCACGGGGTGGGCGTGGGCCCCTGCTCGCAGTTCAGACAGCGGGCGAGGATGCGCGCGCTGGTCGTCTTTCCACAGCCGCGCGGCCCGCTGAACAGGTACGCGTGATTGACCCGGTTGTTCCGCAGGGCCTGCTGGAGCGGGTCAGTGACATGCTCCTGACCGATGACCTCGGCGAACGACTCGGGGCGGTAGCGGCGGTACAGCGCAAGGGACGACACATCTACGAGGTTATCGGGAGCGACTGACACCCGACCCCACAGCACCTCACGGCCAACGCAAAGGGCCCCCCACGCACCCGCCAGAGCCAACCTACCCTTGCTGCCTTCCGGCCCTGGGGGAGTTCAGTCAGATAGCGCCACGTGAGGGGCTGACGCCCACCTTAGCGGATCCCCACCCCCTCCGGTCCACCCACCCGCCCCCGACGAACGGCCCGCGACGCCCCCGGACCCCGCTCGCGGACGATCTCCGGGGATCGTGTTCGCGAGCACCCTCAAACGTCTTGTATTGTTTGCGGCGGAGGATTCGCCTAGTGGCCTAGGGCGCACGCTTGGAAAGCGTGTTGGGGGCAACCCCTCACGAGTTCGAATCTCGTATCCTCCGCCATTGCTCTCACCGGGCAATACGTCGAAGGGCCCCACCGTTCACGGTGGGGCCCTTCGACGTGTGTGGTCTCAGTTTTGGTCTCAGTTGACCCAAGGTGACACGTCAGCTCGGTCGCTGACCGGCGCTACTCAGTCGCAGGCGCCTTCACGCCGACGAACCCAAAGCGGGCTCTCCTTGGCCACGAAAGCGACATGACTGTCGGCCTCATCAGGCCCACGCGCCCGATGCTCCGCAGACGGAACAGATCACTCCGTTGAGCGCGACCGGCCCCTGTGGATAACTCTCGTGGCCGAAATCCTCCCTAGTAGTGTCGAGACGTGGCCACTCCCCTGTTCTTCGACACCGCCCTCCACACCCTTCCCTCAGTCCCCGAGGAGGCCGTGGAGCACGGCGAGGTGTTCACGCGGCGCTGGGTCGTCGACCTGATCCTCGACCTCGTGGGCTACACCTCGGACAAGGTCCTATGCGACTTGAAGCTTGTTGAGCCAGCCTGCGGCTCGGGAGCGTTTCTGGGAGCGGTGGCCGCGCGCATCAGCGCTTCTTGCCGCAAGTACAACCGCCCCATCGGTGATGCACGCGGGGCTGTACGTGCGCTCGACCTGCTGGAGCGGAACGTCCACAGGAGCCGCGAAGTAGTCGAGAAGCACCTGGTCGACGACGGCTGGGACGCAGCAGAAGCCCAGTCCGTAGCGGAGTCCTGGATCGAGCGGGGGGACTACCTGCTCCAACCCGAGGCGATCCAGCACGCGGACTATGTGGTCGGCAACCCGCCCTACATCCGTCTCGAGGACGTCCCGGCGGACAGGATGGCGGTCTACCGTCACGCATGCCCCACCATGGGCGGCCGTGCAGACATCTACGTCGGCTTCTTCGAGGTCGCACTCCGAAGCCTCGGGGCAGAAGGTCAGCTGGCCTTCATCTGCGCGGACCGCTGGATGCGCAACCAGTACGGCCGGCGACTGCGGCAGCTGGTCACCAAGAGCTTCAGCATGGACCTTGCTCTGGTCATGCACGATGTCGACGCGTTCGACGACCAGGTTTCCGCCTACCCGGCCATCACGCTCATCAGCAAGCGGGCCCAGGGCACCGCCGTAGCCGCGGACACCACGCGAGCCTTCAACGCTCCCCAAGCCACCGACTTCGCGCGCTGGTACACGAGTGATCGGACTGAAACGGTCGCGACGGAAGCCTTTCAGGCCGCTCGCATGCCGCACTGGTTCCCGGACGAGGAGTCATGGCCGAGCGCCTCTCCCGCCCGACTGGCCGTGCTCGAAGAGCTGACAGAGCGCTTCCAACTTCTCGAGAACAACGGCACCGGCACCAGGGTCGGCATTGGCATCGCCACCGGCGCGGACAAGGTCTTCCTCACCAGCGACGACAAGTCCATCGAGGATGACCGGCTGCTGCCCATGGCCATGGTCCGCGACACCACGAGCGGCGCGCTCAACTGGAGCGGCACCTACCTGGTCAACCCCTGGTCTGCGAGTGGCGATCTGGTCGACCTCGCCGCATTTCCCCGGCTTGCAAAGTATCTCGACGATCACGAAGCCGCGTTGCGCAAGCGCTACGTGGCAGTCAAGCAGCCGCACCGCTGGTACAAGACCATCGACAAGGTCGATTCCACACTGGCCCGGCGGCCCAAGCTGCTCTTCCCAGACATGAAGCTGACGATCCATCCGGTACTCGATGAGGGCGGGCTGTACCCTCACCACAACCTGTACTTCATCGTCTCGGACGTCTGGGACATGCGCGTGCTGGGTGGTCTGCTGCTCTCCAAGGTCGCGGAAGCGTTCGTGGAGGCGTACGCGGTCAAGATGCGAGGGGGGACTCTCCGCTTCCAGGCCCAGTACCTCCGCAAGATCCGGGTCCCCGACCCGGAGGCGATCAGCGAGCACGACCGAGAAGCCCTGGCGGCAGCTTTCGATAAGCGAGACGTGAGGGCCGCCACGGAGGCTGCTCTGCGCGTCTACGGACTTTCCGAACTGCCTGACTAGGAGGACGGATCTTGACGGTCACCCGCCAGGATTTCGAGGATGCGATAGCGGCCTACTGGGACGCCAGGAAGCTTCAGGGTGAACAGTCTGCGATCAAGGCTGCTGTCGGAGCCGGTACAGCTGGATCCGTACGGGGTGGCAAGCACTTCGACGCGATCGCGATCCTCCTGTCGAAGTTCTTTCTCGAAGCCGGCTACCCGCCCGAGAGCATCCGGGTCGCCAAGAAGCAAGGACTCGAACTTCCCGGCTACTACCGCCCCCAGAAGCAGTGGGACGTGGTGGTCGTCCACCAGGGCGTCCTCGTCGCGGCCTTCGAGCTCAAGGCGTTGGGTGGCCCGTCCTTTGGCAACAACTACAACAACAGGGTCGAGGAGGCGCTCGGCAGCGCTGTGGACCTACGCCGCGCAGTCTTGGCCGACCTCTATCCGAAGGAAAAGCCCTGGCTCGGCTACTTCTTCATCATGGAAGACCACCAGAAGTCCCGGAACCCGGTCAGGATCGCGAAGGGCGCCCTGCCCATCGACTCACACTGGCACGAGACCTCTTACCAGGACCGCTTCGGGACCTTCTGTGAACGCCTCGTGGCGGAGCAGTTGTACGACGCCGCCTGCTATGTCACGTCATCGGCCGAGGAGCCCAAGCCGACGGAGCTGGTGGATAGCCTCGACTGGCGACACTTCTCAGCGGCGATAAACGCCCGGCTCACGTATCTGAAGGAACTCGGGCTCCCCGGCTAGGAAAGACAAGCGGGTCCCGACAGACCGTGTCGAGGTCCCACGTTCGGATGCCTTCGCAGAGGCGAGGCCCCTGACTTCGATCTTGCGTGTCGGTCCGCCAGCAGAGTCGGTCGGCCGTTTTTCAGGTCGGGAGCCCAAGTGTCGTCGCGGGGTGGCGCCGGGTTCCACCACTCCGGGCTGGTCACGGGCACTCGTGGAACGGGGAGCAATGCTGATCACCCGGAGTGCGAGCCGTTCGAGGGCGTCGGTGATCACGTGGGTCCAGGGCCAGTACCAGGTCGGGGAGCAGGCGCGGGAGGAGGCTGCAGGGCGCGGCGCGGCCGCGGGATGAGGCGGAGGGCGCGGCCCCCGGGGCGAAGGTGCGCTTCCACCGCGGCCATGTATCGCTCGCGGACATCCGCCAGCACCCGCAGGTCAACGACCGAAGTCGAGATCACCATCGCCGGATCGTCCCCCGCTGGGGGCGAGCGCCACGCCTCCTTCATGCTCTGCCCCGCCACTGTCCGGGTGTGGGCTACGAGTTCGTCGTACGCGGCGCCCACCTCCGGAGCCTCGAAGCGGACCCACGCCTCGTGCCAAGTCAGTCTCGACTGGATCTCCCGCAGCTGCTCCGACAGGCGAACCCGCTCCTCGGCGGCAGCATCCGCGCGGCGGCGCCGCACGGCGTAAGCCATCTCCGCGTACTGAATACTCACCTCGTACGCGCTCGCGAACAATTCCTGCTTCCGCTCCTGCAGCTGAGCACGACGGCCGATACGCGCCTGGACGCCGAGGACGAGGCCGGTCACTAGTGCGGCAAAAACAGCAGCGTAGGGGCCGAGGGCCTTGATCGCGTCAGCCAATTATTTGGTCCTGTTCGTCGAGGCCCGGTGAACCGAGGCCATGGGGTGCTTCGAAGCCCGGCCAGACGCCGGTGGAGCGATAGGCAGACTCCCAGCGCAGATGGCGGACGATGATCGCGACGAGGAGTCGCCCGCCGTCGCCGGGCGACCACCGGCGCGAGGACGCGTCCTTCGGGTACCAAAGGCAAAGGGAACCATCGGGGTTGCGGTGGGCCGGGCAGTCGGGTCCACGTGCGTGGACGCGGGGGAATGCTGGATCGCCGGGAGCGAAGACGATGCGGAGACTATGCAAGGGCAGGATCTGCACGTGCGGGTAGACCTGGACAGTGAATCCGGACGCGAAGTCGGTGGGCCTGTCCACCTCGCGCGCGTCGAGCCCCGTTGAGCGCATCTCGGTCAACAGCTTGTCGCGGGCCACGGGACGGGCGAACCAAGGACGGCACGCGGCACGCCGGTCACCACCCAACGGACACGTCTTCCCTCCACGAACGCGTCTTCGGAAGGAGCAGACTCGCGCCGGCGAGACCGAGGCTGGCGGTGGTGCTCAGGGGAGCGGAGGCGGCGGAGAAGGCACGCTCTCGTTCACGCATCGTCTTGGGGAAGAGCTGCTCCAAGACCTCCGCCACCGTGTCGATGTCGTCGGGATCGGCTATGGCCTTCGCGAGCTTGTCAGCGGCGACCCGCAGCCGCCTCTCCGCATCCGCGTCTGGGATCAGCGGCTTGAGGTCAGGCGAAACGGAGCGCGGATCCTCGGTCGGCTCGCCACGCTGGAGGCGCAGGGCGGCCTCCCGGAGCACCGCGTACACCGCGCCGACGAGGCCCATTCGCGGCTCAACGAACTCATATGCCCACACGGAGAGTTGGTGCGAGGAAAAACCTGGCTTCGCAGCCTGTGCATTCCACGCCTTGAGGATGCGTATGGCGCGGCGCCGGGTGCGCCGCAGGGCGTCGGCGCCGGAAGTCAACAGCTCTACGTGGCCTTGGGGGTCGCTGGCACTCCATGCCTTCTTGGAGCCCTGGACCTGCTCCAGGTCGGGGATCCATAGTCCGCGCCCATCGCGGCGGCTCAGCGCCACGATGAGATCAACCGTGACATCCGTGCCGTTAACCGGAGCACCGAAATGAATCTTGAGGCCACGCCGGGACTTGCAAACTCGCGCTTTGGGGTAAGACGGGGTGCGCTCCGGGTCGCGGAGCTTCGGACCGATGAACGCGACGAGTGCGTCGGTGACGGCGTGCGGGGCCTCCCCTTCGCCGTCAGGACCAAGCTCCGGGTGCCGAACACGGTCCAAGATGATCCCGCCGTCCCCGTCGCTGACGGCTCCCCCGTGCGGCTGAACGTGGGTGCCAACGGGGATCGAACCCGAGCTGTAGGACGTACGGCCCTCGGGGTGCTTCTCAGCCAACGTGCGGGCCAACACGAGACGTTCGCGCGTCGCCGCGAGAATGTCGGGTTCTACATTGATCAGGGTGAGCAGGTCGTCGAACTGCTTGTGCAGATGTGCCATGACCGTTCCTTGCGGGTGCAGAGGAGTGAGAGGCGTGGACGGACGGCCAACACGGGTGTGCGCCGTGTTCCGAGTCTGACGCACACCACTGACAATGCCCCCGCGCACAGCAAGGGCACAGCCCAGCGCGGCCCAGTCCATGAGACGGTCACCGAGAACACGGGCCGGCGCCGCCCACCGGGTCACGACTCCCCGGAGTCGTCGGGTTCTTCCTTGCCCTGCGCCAGGATCCGGCCTCCGACGAAGACCACACCCAGGGCGAGCGCGGATCCGACACCGATCATGGTCTTCTTCAGCAGACCATCGATGTGGCGCTTGTGCTCAGTGTCCTTCTGAGAAGCAAGTCTTGCCGTTTCCTGAATGAGTTCGAGGATGTGCTTCCTCTGCTCCCAGGTCAGGTCGCCTCTGTGGAGTTCTCGCTCGAAGATCACCCGGTTCTCCCGGAGGGTCTGGTAGACCTGATCCAGGCTATGCCTGCCGTCGGCGAGAGTGGCCTCGTGGGCCTTCTCGATGGCTCCGAAGGCATCCGTGGCGAACTTCCTGAACTCGGGGAACTGTTCGACAATCTTCATGGCCACTTCGGTGTCCATGTCAGGCATCATGGCCGCGAACTTGACCGCTTTCTCCTTGGAGAGATGCCTCCAGGTGTCGATCCCGAGCGCGCGCATGATCTCGGCTTCGTTCTTGTACTTCATGCCGTAGGGCCTCCATCGCTCTCCTCCGCAACGCGTTCTTCCGCGCTGCGGGCCGCTAACTCTGCCCATCGCCGTACGTGGTGGGATTACGCGCCCGGTCCACAGCCTGTGCGCACGCCTCCCCGTAGGCCGACGAGACCGCGTTCTCGTCCGTGCCACGCACATGGGCCTCAATCTCCTGGCCTGGCCGACGAGAAGTGTGCCAGCGGACTGGCAGGTCCGTGTACAGATCGGGCTCGAAGTCCCAGGCCCATGTCGACCATCGGGCAGGACTCCCGACGTTGAGCCGTTCTCCTCCCGTCAGAAACACGGCATGAGCGTGGTGCACCATCCGGCGGTCGGGAACCTCGTGACGGATGGGCTGGGCTCCGCCGCCTGCCTCGGCCTCCCACTGCGCCCGCCCTATCTCCTCAACCTGAGCGGCTTGGCCTGGCCGATCCTCGCTCCACTGGGCAACCACTCGCTCCGCGTGCTCACGGGCGGCGAAGGCCAAGCGTCGGCCGCCGAGGTTGGCGAGGTAGAGAGCTGAGTCGACCGAGGCAGAGGCGGAGCGCAAGGCGGCACTGGAGCTGGCCTCCACCGACACGTCCGCGGGCACGGTCCAGAGCAGCGCTCCGACCTTGGCGGCGGTCTGCTTCAGGACGGGGCCGGTCATGTGCTGGTAACGGCGGCGCATCCGTGCGGACTTGCCGGGCTCCCAGCCCATGATGCCGTCGACGACGGCGTCGGAGATCCCGAGGATGAGCAGGACCGTGGCCGCCGTGTGTCGGGCGTCGTGAAGGCGGCCGTCGCGAACCCCCGCAGCCTTCAGCAGGTCCTTCCACCGGTGGAAGTCGGTGTTCGGGTTCAGGGGTTCGCCGACCGGCGAGGTGAAGACATATCCCTTCTCCGTCCAGAGGTCACGAGCGAGAGCGCACTCTCGGCCCTGCTGCTCCTTGTGCCGTCGGAGCAGAGCCATCAGCTCGTCCGGAACGCCGATGGGCCGCTGACCGGCTCGTGACTTCACGCTCTTGGTCTCGCGCCGAACGTTGATCTTCTGCGGGCAGTAGCCGGGCTTGCGCCCGCAGCGTTTACCGCAGCCGTGCTCGTAGCGGGGCCGTAGGCGGCCTCGTCGGACACGGATGACTCCGAGCTCGAAGTCGATGTCGGTCCACTGCATGCCGAGGACCTCGCCCTGACGGAGTCCGAGCGCCAAGGCGATGACCCAGCGAGCCTCGTTGCGGCGCTTCCCCGCCTCCGCCAGGAGGCGTTGGACCTCCTCAACCGAGTACGGCTCGACTTCGTCCTCTTCGAGGCGCGGGGCTTTCGCGATCGTCGCCGGGTTCCGGACGGCGTGCCCACGGCGCACGGCTTCGTTGAGCGCGGCACGGAGGGTGCGGTGCACCTGGTGGGCAGTGCCGGCGGCGCTGCCGGTCTCCTGCATCTTCCTGTAGAAGCGCTCCAGGTGCTCCGGCTCCAGCTTCTCCAGGCGGTGGGCGCCGAGGCCGGGGACGAGGTGATGGTTCACCGCGACCCGGTAGCCGTCGATGGTGTTCTCGGAGACGTTCGGCGCTGCGATGTTCTCGACCCAGTGGGTGAGCCAGGTCTTCACGGTCCACCACTGGCCGGCCTTGCGGACGGCGCCTGTGTCACGCTGTCGCTCCAGCTCGCGGACGACCTTGGTGACCTCGGTACGGGTCTTCCGGCTGACGTGGCGACGGTCAGGGGTGCCGTCGTCCTTGACACCGACGGTGACGCGGCCGTGCCAGCGGCCGTCCTTGCCGAGGTAGATGGACGAGGCTCCGTTGGGCTGGCGGGACTTCGATTCGGATGCGCGAGTCACGCGGCGGCCCCGAAGTCGGTCGCCGACAGGCGGCGGGCCAAGAACTCGTTCACTGCTTCAGCTGGGATGCGGCGCAGACTCCCGATCTTGACGGAAGCGATCTCGCCGGAGGAGACGTACTCGTAGAGCTTGGTACGGCCGACGCCGATTCGCCGGGCGGCCTCAGAGACAGTGAGAGCGACGAGAGTCGTGTCGCCAGTGGGGCGGCGCTCGGCTATCAGAGTACGCAGGGCGTCTTCGGGGACATCCAGAAGCTGGGCTATCTGGGAAATGGGCAGGCCGGGCTGCGGCATGGGGGTGCTCCTCGCGTCGGCCGTGCGGCGTCGCGGGAGCGGCAACTCCCGTCGGCCTGGCCGGTGGCGTCGTTCAGGGATGGATGGGGCGGTGGATGGTAGTCGACGATGGCAGGCAGTTCGCCGTGCGTGGGGCTACTCGGCGTTCGTAGCGCCGCAGATAGGACAGTGGTCGGCTACTCGCCGGCTGGTGGCGGGTTCTGGTTTCTCAGATGCGCTCGGGACGGGTGCAGATTCCTCTGCTGGGTCCGTTCTTCGAGCCGGAGAAGTTCGTCGACCTGCCCTCTCTGCTCAGGACCCTTGTCACCGTAGGCGTTGAGTTCGACATCGATCTCATGCAGGTGCATCTGGTTCCGGTCGATCGCCGCCCGCAGTTGGCGGTACTCCAACGTCATCTGCACGTACTCGTGCGCGAGCTGGCGGATGCGGGGCGTGGCCAGCTCGTCCGGCGGTCCGGTCAGGTCCTGCATGGTGAGGTCGAAGACCTTGCAGAAGCCGAGCGCCTCGTCGAGGTTGACCCTGCGACGCGGCTTGCCGCTCTCGATGCGCCAGATCGCGGATTGGTTGATCGGATGACCGACAGCGGCCATCTCCTCGGCGAGCTTCACCGTGCTCCAACCGCGGACCTCGCGTTCCAGCTTGACGCGTGCGGCGACGTGGTCTTCCGGCACCGGTCGGCCTGGGCCGGCGCGCTCCGCGCCTTCCTCACCACTCACTCGCGCCTCCCTTCCCACGACGACAGATCCGATCGAACCAGCATCCGCAACTAAACATCGTTGCGGATTGAAATGCAAGGCATTGCGTTGCCGAAAATCTCGGCTATGGTCGTACTCCGCCGTACAGCGACGGACGGAACCGCACACGCAAGCGGCCCCGGTGCTACGAACACCGGGGCCGAAGTAGAGGCTCCACCGCACAACCATCCATCCCTGAACGATCGAAACCGGAGGCCGGGGTTGCCGCCCCGTATGGCCTGCCGGGTGAGGAGCTCCGTGAACCAGGGTACGACCCTGCCCTCCCAGACGCCATCCCGCTTCGACGAAGGCTCCACCCCGACGGAGCAACCGTTTAACCTGGACGCCGAGTGCGCGGTCCTCGGCGCCTGCATGCACAAACCCGACATCATCGCCGCGGTCAGGCCCATCCTCGGCGATGACGCCTTCTACCGGCCCGCGCACGAGACCATCTGGCGCGCGCTCCTCGCGCAGCATCGCGAGGACAAGCCGACCGACCCGATCGTCCTCACCGAGCTCCTCCAGCAGCAGGGCGAGCTGCAGCGCGTGGGCGGCCCCGTCTACGTGTCCCAGCTCGCCGATGCCCCCTACGGCACTAGCAGCGCGGAGTACCACTCGGAGATCGTCCGCGCCAAGGCGGACCTGCGCCGCCTTGGAGCCTCAGCCGTGCGCACACTCCAGCGGGTCCGGGAGCCCGGCGCCGATCCCGAGGCGATCCGCAGCGAGGTCGAGACGGAAGTACGCGCCGAACGAGAACGCGCGCTCGCATCGGGACAGGGGCGGCTGTCCCGCTTCGCCACCGACGGATGGTCGTTCGTCAAAGAGAGCGGCGCAAACGCCCAGCCCTTGTGGGGCACGGGCGAGAAGACCGTCTGGGCCCCAGGCGAGAGCCTGATGATCGTCGGCGCTCCGGGCGTCGGCAAGACGACGCTGGCCCATCAGGTGATCTTCGCCCGCCTCGGCCTGACGGAAACCGTCCTGGAGATGCCTGTCGCTCCCAGCAGGCGCGTGCTCTACCTGGCGATGGATCGCCCCAAACAGATCGCCAAGGCCATGGCCCGCCGCGTCTTCCCCACCGACGAGAAGATCCTCCGCGAGCGGCTCGTGGTCTGGGAGGGCCCGCTGCCCACCACCCTCGACAAGGAACCCGACCTCCTCGCCGACCTCGCCGCCGCCCACCAAGCCGACACCATCGTGATCGACAGCCTCAAGGACGCGGTCAGCACGATGGTCGACGACAGCCTCGCGGTCGCCTTCCATAACGCCCGTATGCGCGCTCTGCGCAACGGGGTGGAGATCCTGGAACTGCACCACCAGCGCAAGGCGACCGCCGACGCGCCACGCGGTCAGCGCCCCAGCCTGGACCAGGTCTACGGGTCCACCTGGTTCACCGCCGGCGCGGGCAGCG
Source organism: Streptomyces sindenensis (assembly GCF_014649035.1). Classification (GTDB taxonomy): domain Bacteria; phylum Actinomycetota; class Actinomycetes; order Streptomycetales; family Streptomycetaceae; genus Streptomyces; species Streptomyces sindenensis. The sequence goes on along the minus strand of NZ_BMSG01000034.1, from coordinate 1,882 downwards.
TCCTGTTCGTCACCGGCAGGGCGGGCGACCCTGCGGTGACTCTGCATCACCTCAAGACGCCCACCGGCGAAGTCGGCCCCCTGGATGTCACCCACGACCATGTACGTGGGACCACCACCGTCGACCCCACCAAGGACCCCGCCGTCCTGCTGCGGAACGCCCCGGGCGGGCTGACCGCACGCGAACTGGCCACCATCCTCGTCGGTGGCGATCCCGAGCGAGCCGATGTCGAGAAGGCACGACGCCATCTCAGCCGGCTCGTCGACAGCAGCCTTGCCACCAAGACCAACGGCATCGCTGGAGGGGCCGGAGGCGGCCAGCAGGCCCGCTACTACGCCTCCGCTCGCCACCTCATCTCCGTGGGCTGAATCCCGCCCCGACCCTGCCGGAGCGTTCACGCGACCGTACACGCGGCCCCCACAGCCGCTGACCGTCGTGGACCGCTCACAGCGCACACGCTCACAGAAAAACCGCAGGTCAAGCGATCACGCGAGCGTTCACGAGGCTCACACGCCCGAGCGATCACGCGCGGGCCCCCCTTTAGAAGGGGGCCCGCGTGTACGCCCCCTCCGTGAACGCCGTGATCGTCTTCCCTGCCCTGTCACGGAGTAGCCCCGTACATGCGCCCCGCAATACCCGAAACGCTCGCCACCATCTCGCTCCCGAACGCCGACAGCCCGCTCCTCGCCGTGATCGTCTTGGCCGTCGCCGCCTCGGCGCTTCTTGCGGGCATGAGGACCCGGCGCAGCCGTCGTCCCGCCCGTGATCCGAAGCGGACGCCTTCGGCAGCAGTCGTCACAGCTGCCGTGGCGGCATTCGTGTGCACTGCCTACAGTGCCGACACGAGCTGGCGGTTCGCCGCCCACCACCTCGACATGCGCGATACCGCCGAACGCGCCGTGATGTTCGCAGCCGCTGAGCTCGCCCTGTTCTCGATGGCACTGATGGCCCGCCAGAACCTGCACGGGCCGAGGAACGCGGCCGGCCTGCCCGGAGTCCTGGTCTGGGTCATCACCACGGTGCAGGCCATCCCCGCGTACGCCGAGTCCGGCCCCGTCGGGGGCACCGTGCGCGCCTTCACAGGCCCGGTAATGGCCGCAGTGTTGTGGCACCTGGCCATGGGCATCGAGCTGCGCCAGCACACACCCGACTCCGCCTCCCGCGGTCTCGCAGCCGTCCTCAGCCGGCAAGCCCGCGAGCGGCTGCTCGCCCGCCTAGGGATCGCCGAGCGAGACCAAGGCGCCGCCCAGATCATTCACGACCGGGCCACGCGCCGGGCCGTCGCACTGGCCGCCCGTCTCGCTGAGATGCCGCCCGCGCAACGCACTGGATGGAGGGGCCGTCGCACCGTGCGTCGTCTGTCCAAGGCCCTCGCCCGCTCGGGTGTCGATGCCGACCCGCTCCGCAATGAGCGGCTGCTCCGCCAGCTCGCCACCCGCCGTCAGGCAGCTGATCTGGCCACCATCGACCTGCCCGGACGTTGGACCCCGCCCTCCGGGCAGCCCGCCAGCCCGCCCGCAGCACAGCCCGACCGCTCTCGCGCGGAGGCCGTCGAGCGGGCGAATGTTGGCGGTGATCGGGTGCAGAAGCAGCCCTGCCCACACCCTTCAGAGCCGGGCGACGAGGCACCCGGCCCCGGCGCTCGCCCGGGTCTCACCGCCCTCTCCAGCCCGGATCCTGCCCGCCCGCGAATGGCCGCTTCTCCTCCCACGGGCAGCCGCTCAGAAGCCACCACGGGCAAGTACTCCACACCGAAGCCGAAACGGCCCGGCCAGAAGCTCCGTGCTAGCGACGAGATTCTTCGCGGCTACGCCCAAAGGCTGGGACTGCTGCACGGATGAGTGACACCTGACCTGGCTTGCTGAGAAGCGGCCTGGAAGGA